>DASYBU010000028.1:0-56240 GCA_036500605.1 Burkholderiaceae bacterium | reverse complement strand
GTTGTCAACCCCGGGAAGCTACCCAATTTATGGCGAACGAAGTTCAAATCGGCACCAAACAAAATCGGCCTGCAGGCCCCGCCAATGCTTGATCTCCGGCTCGGCGCAAGTCAATAAGCCGGACAGTAGTGGGACAGGATGAACAGGATGGCTCCAACGGCCCAATCAATTCATGGGGTTGGAGGCCGGCGTCTGTATTTATCCTGTGCATCCTGTTCATCCATGTAAAAACGAATTCAGGTTTTGAACATGGATTTACGTGATGCACTTGATAAGACACCGTCCGCTCGGTGTGGCGCGCCTTATTTGCCGGCTTACTTGCGCGCCATCGCCCGTGCGCATTCGGGCACGAGCGCAGGACCTTGATAGATCAGGCCGCTGTAGACCTGCACCAGGTCCGCGCCCGCTTCGAGCTTGGCGCGCGCATCGTTGCCGCTCATCACGCCGCCGACACCGATGATCGGATAGCCGGCGCCGAGCGCCGCGCGCAGCAAGCGGATCACGCGGTTGCTGGCCTCGAAGACGGGCCGGCCCGAGAGGCCGCCGGTTTCCTCGGCATGCTGCAAGCCTTGCACGGCTTCGCGCGAGATCGTCGTGTTGGTCGCGATCACGCCATCGATGCCGTTCTTCTGCAGCGTCTGCGCGATCACGCCGACCTGCGCTTCGTCGAGATCGGGCGCGATCTTCACGAACATCGGCACCTTGCGGCCGCTGCTCGCTTCAAGCTGCAGCTTGCGCTCCTGCAGCTTCGAGAGCAGCGCATCGAGCGCTTCATCGCTTTGCAGCGCGCGCAGGTTCTTGGTGTTCGGGCTCGAGATGTTGACGGTGATGTAGTCGGCATGCGGGAACACGCCTTCCAGGCCGATCAGGTAATCGTCCACCGCGTTCTCGATCGGCGTGACCGCGTTCTTGCCGATGTTCAGGCCCAGCTTGCCGCCGGCCGCGCGGAAGCTGTGCGCGCGCTTGACGTTGGCGATGAACGCCTCGAGCCCTTCGTTGTTGAAGCCCAGGCGGTTGATCAGCGCGCCGGCCTGCGGCAGCCGGAACATGCGCGGCTTGTCGTTGCCCGGCTGGCCCTTCGGCGTGACCGTGCCCACTTCGATGAAACCAAACCCCATCGCGCCGAGGCCATCGATGCAGCGACCGTTCTTGTCGAGGCCGGCGGCCAAGCCGATGCGGTTGGCGAAGCGCAGGCCGGCGAGTTCGACGGGATCGCTCACGCGGCTCTGCGCCCACAGGCATTGGGCGGGCGTGTTCTGCAGCCGGGCGATCGAACCCAGCGTCAGTTCATGGGCGTGTTCGGGATCGAGACCGAACAGGAAGGGGCGGGTGAGGGCGTAGGGAATCAGGGGCATGGGGCGAAATTGTCGCATTGCCTGCATTGCCCGCATTGCCATTTCCGCTGTCCCGATCCCAAGGCGGCACCTCGCCCAAGGCCTCCAGCAGGAAGTCGATCAGCGCGCGGACCTTGGGGCTCGGGTGGCGGCTCGGCAGGTAGACGGCATAGAGCGTGTTGGCATCGGCATTGCCGCCGAGCGGTTGCCAATCGGGCAGCACGGCCTGGAGCCGGCCTTCGCGCAGATCGTCGCCGATCGCATAGGTCGGCAGCACGGCCAGGCCCATGCCGGCGAGCGCTGCTACGCGCAATGATTCGCTGCTGTTCGCGGTCAGGCCGCTCTCAAACCGCAGTGCGCCGCGCGTCTCGACTTCGGACTCGCCCAACGCCGGATGCCGGAAGCGCCAGCGCTCGCTGGTCTGCAACTGGCCGAAGCGCAGGCAGCGATGCTCGGTCAGATCGGCGAGGTTCATGGGCACGCCGTGCTGCGCCAGATAGCGCGGCGAGCCGCACAACACGTAGCGGATATCCGCGAGCTTGCGCGCCACCAGGCCTGCGCTCGGTTTGGCCGTCAGGCGGAGCACCATGTCAAAGCCTTCTTCGGCCAGGTCCACGTAGCGATCGTTCAAGCCCAGCACGACCTGCAAGCGCGGATGCCGCTCGCAGAACTGGCAGAGCAGGGCGGTCAGTTGCAGATTGCCAAAGGCCGTGGAGACCGATAGCCGCAGCACGCCGCTCGGCTCGCCGCGCCGGCCGGCCAGATCAAGCTCCAGCGCCTGCGCGTCTTCCAGCAAGCGCAAGGCCCGCTCGTGCACGGCGCGCCCCTCGGCCGTGACGCTGACCGAGCGCGTGGTGCGATGGAGCAGCCGCGCGCCGAGCTGGTCTTCCAACCGGCCCACCTGTTTGCTGAGCGCCGACTTGCTCGTGCCCAGCACGCGCGCCGCGCCCGAGAAGCTGCGCGCGTCAACGACGCGGGCAAAGGCCAACAGATCTTCAAGGCGTCCCATGAATTCCCTTCGCGTTCTCGAATTGGAAACACTGAATCAAGAATCTTCTGGATTGTGTCTCGGACTCTGGTTTCTTAGAGTGGCGCCATGAACACGATCACCCACTCCCGCCGCGTCACCGGCAAGCCCGCTTTTGTGGAGGCGGCCTTGCCCATGCTCTTCATCGTGCTGTGGAGCAGCGGCTATGCCGCCGGCAAACTGGGGCTGGCCTCCACGGGGCCGCTCACCTTGCTGAGCTTGCGCTTCGGCTCGGCGGCCCTCGTGCTGCTCGGCGTTGCCGTGTTCACCGGCGCCCCGTGGCCGCGCAGCTGGCGCGCCTGGGGCCATCTGGCGGTGGCGGGTCTGCTGATCCAGGGCCTGCATTTCATCGGCATCTACGAAGGCGTGCATCTGGGTCTCTCAGCCGGCGTGGCCGCACTGCTGATCGGCCTGATGCCCTTGGCGACGGCGCTGGGCGGGCACCTCTGGCTCGGCGAGCACATGAAGCGTCAGCAGCTCTGGGGTTTGTCTGGCGGCCTGGCCGGCGTGCTCCTGGTGGTGCTGAGCAAGCCGCTTCATGCGGCGGCCTTGGCGGCCTATGGCGCCGCACTGTTGGGCCTGTGCGGGCTGGTGCTCGGTACGCTGTACCAGAAGCGCTTTTGCGCCGATATGGATCTGCGCAGCGGCGCCGGCATCCAGACCGCCGCCGCTGCCGTGATGGTGTCGATGCTCGCCTGGCCGGTCGAGCATTTCGCGGTGAGCTGGAGCGCCGAGTTCATCGCCATCATGCTGTGGATCGTCTTCGTCAACGCCATCGGCGCCTTCAGCCTGATGTTTGTGATGATCCGGCGCGGGCAGGCTTCGCAGGTGGCGCGGCTGTTCTTCCTGGTGCCGGGCGTGTCGGCCTTGATGGGGTTTGTGCTGCTGGGCGAACAGCTCTCCTTGCTGGCCCTGGCGGGTTTCGTGATCGCAGGTTTGGCCGTGAGCCGCTCAGCGCCATAATCGTCATCTTTAGCGGAGAGAGACGATTGCATGAAGCCCCTGGACGATCCCGCGCACGACCGTGAAGTCGGTTCGCGCGATGCCACGCAAGACACCACCCGCACCGATGACACGCGCATCGGCGCGGTCCGCCCGCTGATCAGTCCGGCGCTGCTGCTCGACGAGCAGCCGCTGCCGATCGAATCGCTCGCCATCGTCGAGCGCGCGCGGCAGGAAATCTCCGACGTGCTGCACGGCCATGACGATCGCCTGCTGGTGGTCGTCGGCCCTTGCTCGATCCATGACCACGACCAGGCGATGGACTACGCCCGCCTGCTCAAGGTCAGCGCCGATGAGTTGAGCAAGGATCTGCTCGTGGTGATGCGCGTCTACTTCGAGAAGCCGCGCACCACGGTCGGCTGGAAGGGCTACATCAACGACCCGCGCATCGACGGCTCCTTCCACATGAACGAAGGCCTGCGCCTGGCGCGCCAACTGCTGCTCGACGTGACCGCGCTGGGCCTGCCCGCCGGCACCGAATTCCTCGATCTGCTCTCGCCCCAATACATCGCCGACCTGATCGCCTGGGGCGCGATCGGCGCGCGCACGACCGAGAGCCAGAGCCACCGGCAGCTCGCCTCCGGCCTTTCATGCCCGGTCGGCTTCAAGAACGGCACCGACGGCGGCATCAAGGTCGCCAGCGATGCCGTGCTGGCCGCACAAGCGAGCCACGCCTTCATGGGCATGACCAAGATGGGCGCGGCCGCGATCTTCGAGACGCGCGGCAACAGCGATTGCCACATCATCCTGCGCGGCGGCAAGGCGCCCAACTACGACGCTGCCAATGTGCAGGCCGCCTGCGAAGCGCTCAAGGCATCGGGCCTGCGCGAGCAGGTCATGATCGACTTCTCTCACGCCAATTCGAGCAAGAAGTACGAGCGCCAGATCGATGTCGGCCGTGATGTTTCGGGTCAGTTGGCCGGCGGCGACAAGCGCATCACCGGCGTGATGATCGAAAGCCATCTGCAACCGGGCCGCCAGGATCTGGCACCCGGCCAGACCAAGGCCGAGCTGCGCCCCGGCGTGTCGATCACCGACGCCTGCCTGGGGTGGTCCCAGACCGAGCCGCTGCTGCAGGAACTGGCGGCGGCGGTGCGCGCGCGGCGAGGAAGATAAATACAGGTTTGAACATGGATGGACAGGATAAATACCGGATAACAGCCAATCCCGTATTTATCCTGTGCATCCTGTGCATCCATGTAAAAAATGAATTGCATTTGAACCCGGCAGGACCATGACTCAAGACGAACTCAAGACCCTGGTGGGCCAGGCGGCCCTTGAATACGTGAAGCCCGGCAGCATCGTCGGCGTCGGCACGGGCTCGACGGTGGACAAGTTCATCGACGCGCTCGCCGCCAGCGGCGTGCAGATCGCCGGCGCGGTGTCGAGCTCGGTGCGTTCCACCGAGCGCATGAAGGCGCTGGGCATCCGCGTGTTCGAGGCGAGCGAGGTCGAATCGCTACCCGTCTACATCGACGGTGCCGATGAGATCGACCACGGCGGCCACATGATCAAGGGCGGCGGCGCCGCGCTTACGCGCGAGAAGATCGTCGCCGAGCTGGCTGAAGCGTTCATCTGCATCGCCGATGAAAGCAAGCTCGTCGAGGTGCTGGGCCAGTTCCCGCTGCCGGTCGAGGTGATCCCGATGGCGGCCGCGCAGATCGCGCGCCGCTTCACGGCGATGGGCGCGCAGGCTCAGCTGCGCGAAGGCTGCGTGACCGACAACAGCTGCCACATCCTCGATGTGCGCGGCCTGGCGATCAAGGATCCCGTGGCTTTCGAGGCCGAGGTCACGCAGTGGCCCGGTGTCGTGACGGTCGGCGTGTTCGCACGCAACCGCGCCCGTGTGTGCCTCTTGGGCACGAGCACGGGCGTGAAGACCCTCGATTTCGCCTGACGCATTTCGGCCGAGCGCTGGGCCGCTCCCGAGCCGGCCGTCTTGCCGATGTGCTTGCTGGTCGATCCAGCAAGCATCGGCGTCCCCTCGGGGGACCGACCAGCGTAGTCGCTGGGCGAGGGGCTAACAGCTATTTCAGACGGAAGACCGAGACGGCCTGAGAAAGCTGGCTCGATTGGTCTCGCAGGCTTTCGGCGGCAGCGGCTGATTCTTCGACCAAAGCGGCGTTCTGCTGCGTCATCTGGTCGAGCTGCGTCACCGCGGCGTTGATCTGGCGGATGCCGTCGCTCTGCTCGCGCGTGGCGGCCGAGATCTCGGCAATGATGTCGGTGACGCGCTGCACGCTGTTGACGATCTCGCCCATCGTCGTGCCCGCGTTCTGCACGAGCTGCGTACCCGATTCGACGCGCTCGGCGCTGGCGCCGATCAGCGTCTTGATCTCCTTGGCGGCCGCGGCAGAGCGCTGGGCCAGCGAGCGCACTTCAGAAGCCACGACCGCGAAGCCGCGGCCCTGTTCGCCGGCGCGCGCAGCTTCCACCGCCGCATTCAAGGCCAGGATGTTGGTCTGGAAAGCGATGCCGTCGATCGTGCCGATGATGTCGTTGATCTTGCGCGAGCTCGTGCTGATCTCTTCCATCGTGCTGACCACCTGCGCCACCACCGCACCGCCGCGCTGCGCCACATCGGTGGCCGAGCTGGCGAGTTGATTGGCCGTCACCGCGGAGTCGGCCGTCTGCTGCACCGTGCCGCTCAACTGCATCATCGAGGCGGCAGCCTCTTGCAGGTTGGAAGCGGTCTGCTCCGTCCGCGCCGAAAGGTCGTGATTGCCGGTGGCGATTTCGCTGCTGGCGGTGTTGATGCTGTCGGTCGAGCCGCGCACGGCACTGACCAGCTTGAGCAGCGAGGTTTGCATTTCCTGCAGGCCGCGCAGCAGCTCGCCGGTCTCGTCGGCGCCGCCCGAGGGGATGCGCTGGCTCAGGTCGAAGTTCGAGATCGAGCGGGTCACTTCCACCGCAATGTGCAGTGGCTGCGTGATCGAGCGCGTCAGCCACAGGCCAAGCCAGATGCCGAGGCCGAGCGCGCATAACGCGAACACGAGCTGCGTGGTGCGCGCCGTGTTGTTGGTGGCGTCGACTTCCTTGGCGGCCGCGTCGAGGCGATCACGTTCAACCTGCAGCAGCGCCTTGATGTTGTCCTGGAAGGCCACGGCGGCGGGCTGGAATTCATTCTGGAACACCTGGCTCGCCTTGTCGGCGTCGCCGGCCTTCTTGGCGGCAAACACGGCGTCGCGCGTGCTCAGGTAGCCCTTGCGTGAGTTCGAGAGCTTCTCGAAGGCCGCGCGCTCTTCGGCTGTGGTCAGCATGTCGCCCAATTGCTTCTGCAGTTCGGTGGACTGCCGCGTGGACTCCGCGGCGGCGGCGGCGAAATAGCCGGTCAGGCCGGGATCGCCGCTGGCCGCGATGGCCGAGGTGCGCGTCACGCCATTGGTGATGTTGCGGCTCCAGTCGGAGGCAATGCGCTCGGCGGCCAGCGCATGTTCGTTCATGTCCTCCGTGGCCGCGGCGATGCGGGAGAGGGCCATGTAGCCCAGGCCGGAGCCCAGGAAGGAGATGATCAACACCACGCCCAGCACGATCAGCATGCGCTGCCCGATGCTGCGGCCCGTCAAAGCCATTCCGCTCATATCCCGTCTCCCTTTTTGTTCGCTGTTCTTTGCAGGGCGTGCCGCCCAAAACTTTGAAGGGCGTGCCGCCCAAAAGCCCGGCATCATGGCCCACGTAACTAACGCGTTACCTTACAGCCCTGACAGCGGCAGGCATTTGCGTGCCGCTGTTCACGAAGCGCGCGGGGTCGATGGCGTCGAGCAGGTCGGCCTCAAGCGGGCAGGGAGCTCCCGTCAAGAGCGCGGCGGCCACCTCGCCGCACAGGGCAGCCCAGCCGATGCCTCGAGAACCAAAGGCGGTGCAGACCACCAGGCCCGGCAGGCGCGGGATCAGGCGCGGCTGGTCCTTGCGGCCGTCGTAAGCCGGATCGGGCAGGCCGCCGACCAAGGGCAGGCGATCGGGCGTGCTCAGGCGCCAGGCCACGCGTCCGGCGAGGGGCAGGCCGTCTGGCAGCGTCCGATCCGCCAACTGCCGCCATTGCTCCAGATTGCGCGTTTGATCTTCGGCTTGCAGCTGAGGCTCCATGTCTTCATCGTGACTGGTCGCGCCGCACCAGAAGCCCTCGGCGCCATCGCCGATCGCATAGCCCAGCCCCGCCGTGGGCAGGCGCGGGCCGCGGCCCGGTGCGTGCGTGAGCTGGCCGCGTTGCCGCACGAGCGGCAGGGCGGGCAGCAGCTTTGCGGCCTCGTGACCGCCCGCCAGAACAACGGCCTCGGCCTGTGCGAGAACCGCACCTTGCGCATCAAGCGCGAGCCATTGATCACCCTCGCGCCGCAACGCCGCGACGACGCAGTCATAACGGGTTTGCGCAACTGACAGCAGCGCCTGCACATAGGCCGGCGGCGGCAGCGCACCACCGCCCGGGTAGAACCAGGCCGGATGGCGCAGGGCGAGGCCGCTCAGCTCCGCAGCCGCCTCCGGCGCGAGCGCTTGTACATAGTCACTCGGCAGGTGCTGCGCATCGATCAGCGCCTGCATCTCGGCCAGGCTGCGTGTCGTTTCCAGGCGCAGCAGGCCGTGTTGGTGCCAGGGCAGATCGATCGTGGCGAGCCGCCGCTGCGTGGCCAGCGCGCAGGCCCGGTTGAAGCGTGCATGCGTGCCGTCCTGCGGATTGAGCGTGCCGTGGTACAGGCCGGCAGGATTGCCCGAGCTGGCTTGCGCCGGGCCGCTGCGCGCATCGAGCACGGTGCATTGCAGGCCGGCTCGCGCGAGCGCGTCGGCACAGGCCGCGCCGGCCAGGCCGGCACCGATGATCAGCACATGCTTGGCGAGCGGCGCCTGCGGCATTCGGCCGGCTGGGCGCTGAGCTTCATGACGTGGCGTGAAACGCGCCACGCACATATGCCATTTGTCGCCCAGACCCGGCGCGCGCTTGGGCACAAAGCCGGCAGCCGAGAGCGCGTCGCGCACGTTGCGTGCCGAACTCCAGGTGGCGGCCGTGGATCCGGGCGCCGCCAGACGCGCCAGCCGCTTCAGCGTGTAGGGATCCCAGATGTCCGGATTGCGCTCGGGCGCGAAGCCGTCGAGGTAGAAGGCATCCACCTCGGCCACCAGTTCCTTGAGCCAATCGCGCGCGTCGCCCAGCGCCAGCATCAGCCGCACCCGGCCCTGCTCGAAATCGAGTGCATGCAGATTCGGCGTTAGCGGTGGCCAGGCTTCAATCAGCTGGCGCGCCAGTTCGGGCTCCGCGCTGGCTGCGTGCGCGCGCAGCATGTCGTCCAGCCGCAGCGGATGCTTCTCGATGCTGATGAACACCAGCCGCTCGCAGCGCTGCGGGTCGTCGCGCCAAGCGGCCCAGGTGGCGAGGAAATTGTTGCCCAGGCCAAAGCCCGTCTCGAGGATCACGAAGCGCGCGCGGCCCTGCCAGCGCGCGGGCAGGCCGTTGCCGTTCAGGAAGACATGGCGAGCCTGCGCAAAGGCGCCGCCTCGTGCATGGTAGACGTCGCCGAACTCGGGCGACTGCGGCACGACGGGGTCAGAGAAATCAACGCGGGCGGGTTGGATCGGAGACGTCTTCATGGCCCGCCATCGTATGCTGGCGCGATGCAAAGATTTCTCGGACTGCTGGCCTCCCTGTTCCTGCTGTGCCTGTGCTTTCACGCCGAGGCCGAACCGCTGAAGGTGGGCTCCAAGCGCTTCACCGAGTCCTACATCCTGGCCGAGATTGTGGCGCAGACCGCAGGCGGCGATGCGCGCACGGTGCAGGGCCTGGGCAACACGGCCATCGTGTTCGCGGCCCTGCAGTCCGGCGAGATCGACTGTTATGCCGAGTACACGGGCACCATCTCGCAGCAGATCCTGCACAGCAGCGAGCCGCTGACGCTGGAGCAGATCCAGACGCAGTTGAAGCCGCTCGGCCTGGGCGCGGGCGTGCCGCTGGGGTTCAGAAACGGCTATGCGCTGGCGATGCGCGCCGATGCGGCGCAGAAGCTCGGCATCAGCAAGCTCTCGCAACTGGCGGCGCATCCTGAATTGCGCCTGGGCTTGAGCAATGAATTCCTCGGCCGCGCCGACGGCTGGCCGGGCTTGTCCCAACGCTATGCGCTCAAGCAATCGCCACAGGGCCTGGATCACGGGCTGGCCTATGAAGCGCTCGCCAAAGGCCAGATCGATGCGCTCGACATCTACACGACCGACGCCCGCATCAAGCAGTTGGGCCTGCGCGTGCTCGACGACGATGCCGCTTACTTTCCGCGTTATGACGCCGTGCTGCTGTACCGGCTCGACATGCCGGAGCGCCACCCGCAAGCCTGGGCTGCGATGCAGAAGCTGGCCGGCAGCATCCATGAGCCGGCCATGATCGCGATGAATGCGCGCGCCGAGTTGCAAGGTGTCGCGTTTGCACAGATCGCGCACGACCATCTGGCGGGCAGCATCAGCGCGCAGTCGGGCGGGCAGTTCCTGCACAAGCTCTTCGGGCCGGACTTTGTTCGCCTCACGCTCGAACACCTGTGCCTGGTGCTGGCGGCCGTGCTGCTGGGCGCGGCGGTAGGCCTGCCGCTGGCTTTGCTCGCCGCCCCGCATGCCTGGGCGCGCAGCCTATTGCTGGGCGTGAGCGCGCTTTTGCAGACCATCCCTTCGCTCGCGCTGCTGGCCGTGCTGATCTCGCTGCTGGGCCGCATCGGCACGCTGCCGGCCTTGCTCGCGTTGGCGCTCTATGCGCTGCTGCCCATCGTGCACAACGCCTGCGCGGGTCTTGCGGGCGTGCCCGAGGGCATGCGTCTGTCGGCGCGTGCTCTTGGCCTGACTTCGGCGCAGAGCTTGTGGCTGATCGAACTGCCGCTGGCCTGGCCCGTGATCGTGGCAGGCCTGCGCACAGCCTGCACGATCGCGGTGGGAACGGCCACGATGGCGGCTTTCATTGGCGCGGGCGGCTATGGCGAACGCATCGTCACAGGCCTGGCACTCAACGACCGCGAATTGCTGATGGCCGGTGCCTTGCCGGCGGCGGCGCTGGCCCTGGTGTTCGAAGGTCTGTTCGCTGCCTGGGCCAGATGGCGATTCAAAACCTAGAGGAGCGAGACATGCGAGACATGCGAGACGTGCGAGACGTGCGAGCAAGAGCTTGAGCGTTCCGAGCATGGGCAATCCGCCCTTGAAAGCTCAAACTTCAATCCACGGCGAACGAGTGTTTCGTTGCCTCAACCGGAGAGAAGATCATGCTGGATTGGGTGGGCTACAAGAAGGAACTGCTGAGTCGCGTCGGGCAATTGGGCAAGCTGGCGCCCGAGACGGTGAAGGGCTACCAGGCCCTGTCACAGGCCGGTGACAAGACCGACTTGTTGGGTGCAAAGAATCGCGAGCTGATCGCCGTGGCGGTGGCCGTTGCCCTGCGTTGCGACGGCTGTATCACGGTCCATTCGGCTCAGGCCGTGAAGCTGGGCGCGACGAAGGAAGAGATCGCCGAAGCGCTGGGCGTTGCAGTGGCGATCAGCGCGGGCGCGGCGGTCGTGTATTCAGCGCGGACGCTGGATGCGGTGGACGCGCATCTCGCCGCCTGAAAAAAAAGAAGATCAGGCTCCGCGCCGGAAGGCCGCGGGCGAAGCGCCCATACCCTTCTTGAAGGCGCGATTGAAGGCGGCTTCGGATTGATAGCCAACTTCGACGCCGATGTCGCCGACGCTGCGGCGGGTTTGCTTGAGCAGGCTCGCCGCGCGCGTCAGGCGCAACAGCAAGAGGAAATCGCCCGGCGTGAGCTCGGCCACCTGCACGAAATGGCGCGCAAAGGTAGCGCGGCCCATTGCGGCTTTCTCGGCGAGCTGGTCGAGCGTCCAGTCGCGGCCGGGGTCTTGCAACATGGCGTGGGTTGCGCGGGCGAGGCGGGGATCGCTGACCAGACGGATCAGCCCCGGCAGCTTCTGATCGAGTCCGGCCTGCGCCCGCAGGGCCAGCGCGAACATGACGTTGGCCAGAGACGCCACGATGGCGAGCGCGCCCGGTCGTTCCGCTTCGACTTCGCGACGGATCAACGCCACGAGCGCGCTAAGTTCCGCATCGGCTTCTGCGAGCGAGGAATGCAAGGCTCCCGGCAGACCGGCGAACAAGGCATCGGCCACTTTTGATTGATGCGTGAACCGGCCGCAAAGCAGGTCCAGTTCGGCCGGGCCGCTGGTGTTGCGGCGCATCGGCAAGACGCCATCATCTTCGGCAACGATCGGTGCGAGCGCTGCAGCCCGCACCACGCTGCGCACGCGATGCGCGGCCCCTTGCGGCAGGGCCACGAAATCGCCCGCACGCATTTCAACCATCGAGCCATCCTCCATTTCGATCTGGCATGAGCCCTGCAAGACGAAATGGAAGAGGATCTCGCCCTGCGGCGCGCGCGGGTGGTCGATGTCGTAGGCGTCGGCAAACTGGCAGCGCAGATCGAGGCTGGCGCGCAGGCCAGCCAGTTCGACCAGCTGGCTCAGGGCGTCCATGCTGGGTTCTTCATTCAGGTCGTGATGTCGACGGCGATCTTGCCACGGGCAGCGCCACTGGCCATCAAGGCGTGAGCTTCGTTCACTTCCTTCAACGTGAAACGATGGGCGTCGAGCATCGGGCGGAGCAGGCCGCGTTCGGCCAGTTCGGCTGCACTGCGCAAGATCTCTCCGTGATGCTCCAGCCCTTCGCCGGTCAGCAGCGGCAGCAGCGTGAAGACGCCCGAATAGCTGGCGCCGCGGAAGGACAGCGGTGCCAGCGAATGGCTGCCCCAGCCGAGACTGCTGACCACATGACCGGTGTAGCGGCGTACGGCCTGGAAAGAAGCGTCAAGCGTGGGGCCGCCGACGGTGTCAAACACCAGGTCGAAGCCCTTGCCATCGGTGGCTTCGGCCACGTACTGTTCAACGGATTGCGAGCGGTAATCGATGGCATGGGCGCCGAGTTGTTCGATCTGTTCGCGTTGTTCCGCGCTGCCCGTGGCCCAGACTTCGGCACCGAGTGCGCGAGCCAGTTGAACAGCGATGTGACCGACACCGCCGGCGCCGCCGTGAACCAGCACCTTGTGGCCGGGCTGCACCTTGGCGCGATCGACAAGCCCTTCCCACGCCGTGATCAGCACGAGCGGCAGCACGGCCGCTTCACGCGCCGACAGCGCTGCGGGCCGCCGTGCGAGCAGCCGAGCGTCGACGGCGATGAACTCGGACAGCGTGCCGGCATGGCCACCCACGCCGCCCACCATGCCGAACACCTCGTCGCCGACCTGCACGTTCTGCACATCGGGCGCCACGGCGCGCACGGTGCCGGCCATGTCGATGCCCAGAGCCGCAGGCAAGGGCTGTTGTGCATGGCCAGCTTGGCCGGCGCGGATCTTGGCGTCGAGCGGGTTGAGCCCGCTGGCGGCGACCTGCACCAGCACCTGGCCGGAGCCGAGCGTCGGCATCGGCCGCTGCTGGACGGTGAAAGGTGCGCCGGCGGTTTCGACGATGGCAGCGTTCATGAGGCTTTGAAGTGATGCGGACATGGTGTTCTCCTGGTTTTCCTGCTTGGATGTCTCCAGTTTGGTCTATTCACAAACGGCATTCAATCGACAAGAATGCACGAATTCCAAACACAAATGCATGGAGTCGCCAATGGAGTGGAGCGATGTGAAGGTGTTTCTCGCGGTCGCGCGTGCTGGCACCTTGGGCGGTGCGGCGCGGCTGATCGGCCAGACGCAGCCGACGATGGGTCGCCGCTTGCGCGCACTCGAAGAGGCGCTCGGGCAGCGCTTGTTTCAGCGGGGCAGTGCGGGCTTTGTCCTGTCTGATGAAGGGCAGGCCATGCTGCTGCATGCGCAGCGCGTCGAGGAAGAAATGCTCGCCATCGAGCGGCGCCTGTCCAGTGGCGAACTGGCCCTGAGCGGCCATCTGCGGATCTCATCGTCCGACTGGTTTGGCGTCCACGTGCTCGCACCCTTGTGCGCCGAGTTCATGGCGCAGAACCCGGTCATGACGCTGGAGCTGATCACCGACACGCGCTTGCTGAGCCTGGCGCGGCGCGAAGCCGACGTCGTCTTTCGTATCGCGCCGTCGCGCGAGCCCGAGATCGTGCAGCGGCATTTCATGCATCAGGCTTACGCGCTTTACGCGGCCCGGGATCGGCGCATCTCGCTGGCGGGCCGCGGGCAGAAGCTGCGCTTGATCACGATGGACAGCGCCTTCGAGGATCTGCCCGACGTGGCCTGGCTCAAGCAGACCTTCCCCGAAGCGCGCGTCGTGTTCGGCAGCAACAGCCGCGAGGCGCAGGCGAGGCTTTGCGCGGCCGGTGCGGGCGTCGCCGTGCTGCCTTGTGCGCTAGGCGATTCCGTTGAAGGGCTGCGTCGTGTGCCGCGTGTGGAACCGCCGCCGGCTCGCGAGGTCTGGGTGGCCTACCACCAGGACCTGCGCCATACGGGCCGTGTGCGCGCGTTCCTTGATTTCGCCCTGACTCATGTGGGAACGCAGACGGCGCCACAATGAACGCGTCTGCAAACAACCCGAACCATTTCCATGTCCGACTTGTCTGCCTTCCCCATCACTGCAAAGTGGCCCGCTCTCCATCCCGACCGCCTCCAGCTTTATTCGCTGCCCACGCCCAACGGCGTGAAGGTCTCGATCGCGCTTGAGGAAATCGGCTTGCCCTATGAAGTCCACCGCGTGGCCTTCGAGCGCAATGAGCAATCGTCGCCCGAGTTCATGTCGCTGAACCCGAACAACAAGATCCCCGCGATCATTGACCCGAACGGGCCGGGCGGCAAGCCGATGGCGCTGTTTGAATCGGGCGCCATCCTGGTCTATCTGGCGGGCAAGACCGGCCAGCTGATGCCTGCCGATGAAGCAGGGCGTTATGAGACGCTGCAGTGGCTGATGTTCCAGATGGGCGGCGTCGGGCCGATGTTCGGCCAGGTCGGCTTCTTCAACAAATTCGCCGGCAAAGATTTCGAGGACAAGCGGCCGCGGGACCGCTATGTGGTCGAGTCGCGTCGCCTGCTCGCCGTGATCGACAAGCAACTGGCCGCGCGCGAGTGGCTGGTCGGTGATCAGTACACGATCGCGGATATTGCGACCTTCCCGTGGGTTCGCAATCTGATCGGTTTCTATGGCGCTGGCGATCTGGTCGGCTTTGGCGACTTCGCTCATGTGGCGCGGGCTCTTGCCGCCTTCGTTGCACGCCCGGCCGTGGCGCGCGGGCTGATGATTCCGGCGACGCCCACGCCCTGAAATAAAAACAAAAGCCCGCCGAGGCTTGCACCTCGGCGGGCTTTCATTCGATCAGCTAACGCTCAGATTCAGCGCTTGGGCTGGGTCAGGCGAGGGCCGTTGTTGGGGCGCGGAGCGCTGCCGCCATCACGACGCGGCGCCTGGCCGGCATTGGCCGGGCGAGCGTGGCCTTGGCCACCACCACCGCCATTGCCGCCGCCGTGACCTTGCGGACGTCCACCGGCGCCTTGCGGCTGCGCCGGACGACCACCACCATGACCTTGCGGTTGAGCAGCACGGCCACCTTGACCTTGAGGCTGACCACCACGGCCACCTTGCGGCTGACCATGACGACCGCCACCACCACCACCACCGTGGCCACCGCGTCCACCGCGGCCGCCAGCACCCGGAGGCGGGTTGGCGTTGCGGCCACGGCTGCCGTTCGGGTTCAGGATCATGCGGCCCAGCACGATCGGCTCAGGCTTTTCGCTCGGGTCAGGCGCAAAGCCAGGCACGATTTCCTTGGGGATCTCGCGCTTGATCAGCTTCTCGATCTCGCGCAGGAAGCCGTTCTCGTCCACGCACACAAGGCTGATCGCCTCGCCTTGCGCACCCGCACGACCGGTGCGGCCGATGCGGTGGACGTAGTCTTCCGAGACATTGGGCAGTTCGAAGTTGACGACGTGCGGGAGCTGGTCGATGTCGATACCGCGTGCAGCGATGTCGGTCGCCACCAGCACTTGCAGATCGCCGCTCTTGAATTCGGCCAAGGCCTTGGTGCGAGCACCCTGGCTCTTGTTGCCGTGGATGGCCATCGAGCTGATGCCCTGGTCATTCAGATAGTCGGACAGGCGGTTGGCGCCATGCTTCATGCGCGTGAAGACCAGCACCTGGTGCCAGGCTTCTCCACCAGCGCCGCCCTTGATCAGGTGCGCCAGCAGTTCCTTCTTGCGCTCGCGGCCCACCGGGTGGACCTTCTGCGCAATCGCATCGTTGGTCTGGTTGCGGCGCGCCACTTCAATCAGCGCGGGCTGGTTGAGCAGGCGGTCGGCCAGGTTCTTGATCTCGTCGCTGAAGGTGGCGCTGAACAGCAGGCTCTGCTTCTTGGCGGGCAGCAGGGCCAGCACCTTCTTGATGTCGTGCACGAAGCCCATGTCGAGCATGCGGTCGGCTTCGTCGAGCACCAGGATCTGCACTTGAGACAGGTCCAGCGTGCCTTGCTGAGCGTGGTCGAGCAGGCGGCCGGGCGTGGCCACGAGGATGTCCACGCCGTCGCGCAGCTTGTTGATCTGCGGCTGCATGCCCACGCCGCCGAACATCACCATGCTCTTGAGCGGCAGGTACTTGCCGTAGGTCTGCACGCTTTCCTCGACCTGGGCGGCCAGTTCACGCGTGGGGGTCAGCACCAGGGCACGGATCGCGGGCTTGCCGCGAGCGTTCTTGACGGGGGCGCCTGCTTGCAGGCGATGCAGCATCGGCAGGGTAAAACCGGCGGTCTTGCCGGTACCGGTTTGCGCACCGGCGAGCAAATCACCGCCTTGAAGCACGGCGGGAATCGCTTGAGCTTGAATGGGGGTGGGAGTGGTATAGCCGGCGTCGGCGATGGCCTTGAGAAGGGGGGCGGCCAGGCCCAGGGTTTCGAATGACATCGATTTAGTGTTGAGCACGCTGCCCTGTCAGCATGACCGCGCGGTTAGCTTTGCGCTGTCGCGTCAGTCTTCAGGTCATGCCAGGAGCGTGCGTGGGCTCAAAAAAAACGCTGCGCAAGACTGTACGCAGCGTTGAGGCCTCAATTGTAGCTGTTGTTAGGCTTTCGCCGCGGGAGATGGCTGGCCCGCCATGGCCGGCGCCGGTATTCCGGCACGGAGCGTCACGGAGAAACTGCGACAATCGAGGTTTTGCCCCGCAGCCTCGAGAAAAATCAATGGCCCAGTACGTCTTTTCCATGAACCGTGTCAACAAGACGGTTCCCCCCAAGCGCCACATCCTCAAGGACATCTCGCTGAGCTTCTTCCCCGGCGCCAAGATCGGCGTGCTGGGTGTGAACGGCTCGGGCAAGTCGACCATCCTGAAGATCATGGCCGGCGCGGACAAGGAGTACGAGGGCGAAGCGACCCCGATGCCCGGCATCAAGATCGGCTACCTCGAACAGGAACCGCGCCTGAATGCCGAACAGACCGTGCGTGAAGCGGTTGAAGAAGGCATCGGCGGCGTGCTGGCCGCCAAGAAGCGCCTCGACGAGGTCTATGCCGCTTATGGCGAGGAAGACGCTGACTTCGACGCGCTCGCCGCTGAGCAGGGCGAGCTTGAATCGATCATCGCCGCGGCCGGTTCCGAGAACACCGACCTGCAACTGAATCTGGCCGCCGACGCGCTGAACCTGCCGCCCTGGGATGCCGTGATCGGCGTGCTCTCCGGTGGTGAAAAGCGCCGCGTGGCGCTGTGCCGCCTGCTGCTGTCCAAGCCTGACATGCTGCTGCTTGACGAACCCACCAATCACTTGGATGCCGAGTCCGTCGAGTGGCTGGAGCAGTTCCTGCAGCGTTTCCCCGGGACCGTGGTGGCCATCACCCACGATCGCTACTTCCTCGACAACGCAGCCGAGTGGATTCTCGAACTCGACCGCGGCCACGGCATCCCCTGGAAGGGCAACTATTCCGACTGGCTGGACCAGAAGGAAAAGCGCCTCGAGGGCGAGCAGAAATCCGAAGACGCCCGCATGAAGGCGATGAAGGAAGAACTCAAGTGGGTGCGCTCGAACGCCAAGGGCCGCCAGGCCAAGAGCAAGGCGCGTCTGGCCCGCTTCGAGGAACTCTCGGACGTCGAATACCAGCAGCGCAACGTCACCAACGAAATCTTCATCCCCGTGGCCGAGCGCCTGGGCAATGAGGTGATCGAGTTTGAAGGCGTGAGCAAGAGCTTTGGCGATCGCATGCTGATCGACAACCTGTCGTTCAAGGTGCCGGCCGGCGCGATCGTCGGCATCATCGGCCCGAACGG
Organism: Burkholderiaceae bacterium; assembly: GCA_036500605.1. Taxonomy (GTDB): domain Bacteria; phylum Pseudomonadota; class Gammaproteobacteria; order Burkholderiales; family Burkholderiaceae_C; genus JAFALK01. The sequence continues at coordinate 38,676 of DASYBU010000028.1, read as the reverse complement.
CGCCGGCAAGTCGACGCTGTTCCGCATGCTGCAAGGCGTGGAGCAGCCGGACAGCGGCACGGTCAAGATCGGCAAGACGGCCCGCATGGCCTTCGTCGATCAAAGCCGCGAAAGCATGGAAGCCGACAAGACCGTGTGGCAAGACGTCTCGGGGGGCCTCGACAACATCACGGTTGGCAAGTTCGTGATGCCCAGCCGCGCCTATCTCGGCCGCTTCAACTTCAAGGGCAATGACCAGCAGAAACTGGTCGGCCAGCTCTCCGGCGGTGAGCGCGGTCGCCTGCATCTGGCCAAGACGCTGGCTCAGGGCGGCAACGTCCTGATGCTGGACGAACCGTCGAACGATCTGGACGTTGAAACCCTGCGCGCGCTGGAAGAAGCGCTGCTCGAGTTCGCCGGCTCGGCCATGGTCATCAGCCATGACCGCTGGTTCCTGGACCGCATCTGCACGCACATCCTCGCTTGCGAAGGTGACTCGCAGTGGTTCTTCTTCGACGGCAACTTCCACGAGTACGAAGCCGACAAGAAGAAGCGCCTCGGTGAAGAAGGCGCGCGTCCGAAGCGCATGCGCTTCAAGCCGATCAAGTAAGGGCGAAGGCCTGAGCCGGGAGGCTCAGGTCAGTGGTTTGCGACGGTCGATCAGTGTTGGCAGGAATTCCGCAACCGTCGGGTGGACGGGCAGCGCTTCGCGCACGGTCCGCCACGTGCCGCCCGCAGCCATCACCTGCCCGATGATCTGGATGATCTCGTCGGCGTTGAGGCCCAGCATGCTGGCGCCCAGGAAGGCGCCGCTGTCATCGTCGATCAGCAACTTGATCAGGCCCGCGGTTTCGCTTTCCTCCTTGGCGCGGCTGACGTCCTTCATGGCGATCACGGCCTGCGAGATTCGTCGGCCTTTGGCCACCAGTTGGCGAGCGTCAGCCTCATAGATGCCGACATGGCCCAGCGGCGGATCGGTGAACATCGCGTAGGTCGGGATGCGTGTGGCCACGCTGCGCACACGCCCCTCGCTCGACGTCCAGTTCTCGAACAAGACCTCGAAGTCGTGATAGCTGGTGTGGGTGAAGGCGCCGCGCTTGTTGATGTCGCCGAGCGCCCAGATGCCGCCGACCTTCGTGGCGAGGTGATCGTCGGTCTCCAGGAAGCCTCGCGCATCGGTGACGAGGCCCACGGTTTCGAGGCCCAGATCATTCGTGTTGGGCGTGCGGCCCGCGGCCACGAGCAGATGGCTGCCGCTGATGACGCGTCCGTCCGCGAGATGCACGCTAACGCCACCGCCCAGCGGATTCGGCGCCACGCGATCAATGCCGACGCCCGTGAAGATGTCGAGACCTTCTTCGGCCAGCATCGCCGTGATCGCGGCGGATACATCGGCATCCTCGTGCGCGGTCAGGCGCGGGCCGGCTTCGATCACGGCCACCTCGCTGCCCAGGCGACGAAAGATCTGGCCCATCTCCAAACCGATATAGCTGCCGCCGATGATGACCAGCTTGTGCGGTCTTTCGCGCAAGGCGAGCAGGCTTTCGTTGTCCAGGTGGGGAACCTCGGCCAGGCCTGGAATCGGCGGCTTCGAGGGACGCGTCCCGGTGTTCAGGACCACGCGCGGCGCGCTCAGCATTCGCTCGCCGACCGAGACCAGGAAGTTCGCGCCGTCACGCCCGGCCAGACGCCCACGGGCCATGAACACGCTCAAGCCCTCGGCCGCGCCCAGGAACGACTCCAGGCCGCTGCGGGCCGTCTCCACCCGCGCTTGCATGCGTTCCATCGCCGCGCGGAAGTCCACTTCAACCGGCCCGACCCTAACGCCGAATTCACCGGCACGCCGGGCCAGGTAGGCCACCCGGGCCGACTTGCGCAGCGTCTTGGTCGGCGTGCAGCCCCGGTTGACGCAGGTGCCGCCGAGCTCGCGCGCCTCGACCAGCGCCACGCGCCGGCCCTGTTGGGCCATCCTGGCCGCGAGGAAAGGGCCGGCCTGGCCAGCACCGATCACGATCAATTCGAAAGCGTCATCCATGCTCGACCTCTCGGCGCCAGAGCGCATTTATGGCATTTATCGCATTTATCGCAACTTTACAATTGACTCATGCGCCCCTTACGCGCGCCGGAGACCATAGCTGCACCTGATGTCAAAAGGAGCCCTGCAAATGTCTCTCTCGATCCTGAAACGCGTCGCTTTCTCCACCCTGTTGTCGTTTGGCGCCCTGGCTGCGCACGCCCAGGGACCGATGGAGGGCCACGGCGGACCCGGCATGATGCCCATGCACGGCGGCCCCGGCGCGCACATGATGATGATGCACCACGAGCTCAAGGCCGCCGGTGCGACTGACGCCCAGATGGCGCAGATCAAGGCGATCTTCAAGCAAGCCGCCGCCGACGAGAAGCCTGCTTTCGAAACCCTGCGCAGCCTGCACAAGCAAGGCGAGACCCTGTTTGCCGCGCCGGTCGTGGATGCGAATGCCGTGATGGCCCTGCACACCCAATCGCAAACCCAGCGCGATGCCATCGGCACCCGCATGGCCCGCGCCCTGATCGATGCCGCCGCCGTGCTCAGCCCCGAGCAGCGCGCCAAGATCTACGCGATGCAGCAGAAGCATGAAGCGCACATGGCCGAGCACATGAAGGACCATGCCGCCAAGGACAAGGCCAGCCAGTAAGCACGGTAAGTAGGCTTGCAGATTCACACGCAAGAGAGGTCGCGTATGCTTGAAACCTTGTCAGAACTGAGCCGGCCGCAACAGCGCTCCGGCTCCCGATCCATCACCCCCGCCATGACCGCCAGACTCCTGCTGATCGACGACGACACCCGCCTCACGTCCATGCTCAAGGACTACCTCACGGCCGCCGGCTTCGAGGTCGCCGTGGCGGGCTCGCTGGCCGCAGGTCGTGAAGCCTTGGCCCATGATGTCTTTGACCTGCTGGTGCTGGACCTGATGCTGCCCGACGGCGATGGCCTGGACTTCTGCCGTGAACTGCGCGGCGAAGGCCAGAACAAGCGCCTGCCGGTGCTGATGCTGTCGGCCCGAGGTGAGCCGATGGACCGCATCCTCGGCCTCGAACTCGGCGCCGACGACTACCTGGCCAAGCCCTTCGAGCCACGCGAGCTGCAAGCCCGTGTCAAGGCTTTGCTGCGCCGCCTGGAGCCGCAAGAGCAGAGCGACGAGGTGCTGCGCTTCGGCCGCCTGGACATCGACCTGGCCGCCCGCATGGCGCGCCTGGACGGCAAGCCCTGCGACCTGACCAGCCACCAGTTCGACCTGCTCGTGGTGCTGGCGCAGAGCCCCGGCCGCGTGCTTTCGCGCGACCAGATCATGGATTCGCTGAAGGGCCATCCGCTCGATGCGTTTGACCGCTCCATCGATGTTCACGTCTCGCGCATCCGCGCCGTGATCGAGGACGACCCGAAGGCGCCGCGCCGCGTGCTGACCGTGCGAGGTGTCGGTTATGTCTTCGCCAAGAAACAAGACGCCGAATCCTGAGTTTTTTCCTTAGCCCTGCTTGAGCCAGCTCGGGTTACAACCCGTCGCTGGCTCAATTGCTTTGTTCGCCCATGAAATCCCTCTACGTCCGCATCTACCTGACGCTTGTCGTGCTGCTGCTGGCCTTTGCCTTCGGCGCGGCCTGGCTGTTTCAGCGCCAGATGGAGCATGAGCGCGTCACTTACGACGCGGCCGCGTACGAGCGCCTGGCCAATATGGGCGTGCTGATCCACCACTCGCTGCCGCCGGCCACGGCGCCGCGCGAGGAGCAGGCGGCGGCGATCCGCTTCTGGGGGCAAAGGCTGCGGCTGGCCGTGGCCTTGCTCGACGACAAGGGCGAGCGCATCGGCGCCAGCGAGTTCTACGAGCGCCGCGAGGAAGGCCCGCCGAACTCGCGCCCGGTCGAGTTGTCGCTCGATGATGGCCGCACGATGGTGCTGCTGCGCCGGCAGATGAATTTCGGGCAGATGGGGCCGGGCGGCCCAGGCGGTCCCGGTGGCCCCAACCAAGGCCAGGGCACGAACCGCCGCGAGCCGGTGCCCAATCCCTTCGCACCCTTGCCCTGGATGGCGCAGCGTTCGAGCGGCGAGGCACTGGCCATCGTGCTGGTGCTGCTGTTCCTGGGCGTGGCGCTGGGCGCCTACCCAGTAGTAAGGCGGCTGACGCGACGGCTGGAAGCGCTCAAGGCCGGCGTCGAGCAGTTCGGTTCGGGCGATCTGTCCAAGCGTGTGGAGGCCGAGGGCAATGATGAAGTGGCTGCCTTGGGGCGCAGCTTCAACTACGCGGCGGCCCGCATCGAATCTTTGCTGCGCTCGCAGAAGAACCTGCTCGCCAATGCCAGCCATGAACTGCGCTCGCCGCTGGCGCGCCTGAAGATGGCTTTCTCGATGCTGGAGGAACTGCCCACGGAGGCTGCGCGTGCGCGGCTCGGGGCCGAGATCCACACGAATATTGCCGAGCTCGATGCCCTGGTCGAGGAAGTGCTGCTGGCCAGCCGGCTGGAGACCGGTGGACAGAACCCCAACCCGGAGCCTGTCGATCTGCTGGGCCTGGGCGTGGAGGAGGCGTCGCGGATTGGCGCCGATGTCGAGCCGTCCGATGGGCTGGTCGATCTGAAGGTGCTCGGCGAGGAACGGCTGCTGCGCCGCGCGCTGCGCAACCTGCTGGAGAACGCGAGACGCTACGGCGGCGATGAAGTCGCGCTCGAATTGCGCCGCGTGGGTGACAACGCTGAAATCCGCATCTGCGATCGCGGCCCCGGCGTACCCGAGCCCATGCGCGAGCGCATCTTCGAAGCCTTCTTCCGCCTGCCGGGCCATGCCGAACAGGCTGGCGGCGTGGGCCTGGGCCTCTCGCTCGTCAAGCAGATCGCGCAGCGCCACGGCGGCAGCGTGCATTGCGAAGCGCGGCCCGGCGGGGGCAGCGTCTTCGTGTTCACGGTTCCTGTCGGTTCACCCACGCCAGGAAAGCCGTGAGACCCGTGGCGGCCAGCACGAGGCCGGCCGTCGCGGCGCTCCAGAAACCCGAGGCGCCGTGCAGGCGGTCCGGCACCCACGGCGCATTGCCGAAGGCCAAAAAGTAGCCGCCGCCAATACCCACGCCCCAGATCGCCAGCGTGTAGATCACGACCGGCGCCACGGCGATGTGATGGGCTCGCAGCACGTTGGCGGCGACGGTTTGTGCCGCATCGGCCGTGTGGAAGATCCACACCCACAGCAGCAGCGGGATGGCCGAGTTCACGATGCTCATGTCGTGCGTGTAGAGCCGCAGCACCTGCGCGCGGAACACGAAGATCAGGCCGCCCATCACGGCTGCGACCATCAGGCCGAGCTCCATCGAATGGTTGGAGATGCGCCGCGCGTCTTCACGGTCGCGCGAGCCGATCGCCTGCGCCACCAGCGTGCCGGCCGCGCTGCCGATCGCCATCGGCATCATGAACATCATCGAGACGAGATTGATCGCCAGCTCATGGCCAGCCACGGCGGTGGGCCCGAGCCGCGCGATGAAGATGGCCATGAAGGTGAAGCCGGTGACCTCGATCGCGATCGAGCTGCCCATCGGCACGCCGAGCTTCAGCAGTGCGCGCAGATCGGTCCAGTGCAGCGGATGCAGGCCGTGGCCCGTCAAGCCGAACTGCGCATAGAACGGATCGCGTCGGAGCATCCAGATGCCGGCCGCGCATTGCGCCCACATCACGATCGCGGTGGCGATGCCGCAGCCCAGCGTGCCCAGCGAGGGCAGGGAGCCGGCGCCCCAGACCAGCACCGCACTCAGCGGGATCTTCAGCAGCAGCCCGCAGACCTGCAAGGTCATGACCGCCTTGGGCCGCGAGACAGCCGTGTTGAAGCCGCGATAGGCCGTGAACAGCAGCGCCGGCGGCAGCGCGAAGGCCAGCGCCAGCAGATACTCGTGCACGCGGCGTTCGACCTCGGGTCCGGCATGCGCGATCGACAGCAGCGGCGCCGGGAAGACCAGGATCAAGTCCCCGAACACGCTGAGGATCAGCGCCAGCCAGACCGCCTGGTGCAACTGGTCGCCGGCTTTCTCAAGCTGGCCCGCGCCGAAGAGCTGGCCCACGATCGGCGAGACCGCGAGCACGACGCCCATCAGGCCGACGAACACGCTGATGTAGATGGCCGCACCGACCGCCAGCGCCGCGAGGTCGATCGCCGAGTAGCGGGCCAGCAGGAAGGTGTCGACGGTGGCAAAGGCCAGCACGGCGATCTGGCCGATGAAGACGGGCCAGGCCAGCGGCACGAGGCGCCGGAGGTCCGCCCTGAAACTATTTCTCATGCGCTCGTTCTGAATAGCGGTTGAATCGCCACGCGGTGGCTTCGATCGAGATGCGCCGCCAGGTCACGCGTTTCTCTGAAGGGGTCATGACGGTCCAGTTCTGAACTTCGTCAAAGGTGCGGCCGCAGCCTTTGCAGAGCGGGTCGCCCTGGCTGGTCGAGCAGATCGCGATGCAGGGCGCATCGGGCGTGCTGTCGTACCACTGGAGCCAGGCGTTCATCGCGGCGGCGGGCAATTCTGCTTCCTCACGCTCGTCGGCGCGGAAATACACCATCAGCGCATAGACCTCGGCCAGCGCACGCAGCTCGGTGCACAGGCTGATGCCGTCGGGCGAGGGCGATTTCTCGCGCCACCAGTTGATGGCCGACTCGATGTCGGTGATGTGGATCGCCGCCATGCCGCCTCAGTACGCCAGGCCCATCGCCGAGCGCACTTCCTTGAGCGTCTTGCGCGCGATGCCGCGCGCCCGCTCGGCGCCGAGCTCGACCATCCAGTGGACCTGCTTCGGGTTGGCGAGGTACTGCTCGGCGCGCTCGCGCCAGGGGGCCTGCTCGCGCTGGATCGCCTCGATCAGCGGCTGCTTGCAATCGAGGCAGCCGATGCCGGCGCTGCGGCAGCCCGCGGCCAGATCATCGCGCGTGGAAGCCTCGGTGTAGACCTCGTGCAGTGGCCACACGGGGCAGCGCGAGGGCTCGCCCGCATCGGTGCGGCGCACGCGTTGCGGGTCGGTCGGCATGGTGCGGATCTTTTCTTCGACGACCTCGGGCGCGTCGCGCATGGCGATCGCATTGCCCCAGCTCTTGCTCATCTTGCGGCCGTCGAGACCGGTCACCCGCGAGTTCTCGGTCAGCAGCGCCTGCGGCTCGGGGAAGACGGCCGCGCCGTAGCGGTGGTTGAAACGCCGCGCCACTTCGCGGGTCACCTCCACATGCGCGGCCTGGTCCTCACCGACGGGCACCTGGGTGGCCTTGTAGATCAGGATGTCGGCCGCCTGGAGCAGCGGGTAGCCCAGCAGGCCATAACTGGGAGATTCAGCGGCTTGATCCTTGTAGGCGGGGATGCGTTCCAGCCACGAGACGGGCGTGCTCATCGCCAGCAGCGTGAACAGCTCGGCGTGTTCGGGCATGCGGCTCTGGATGAACAGCGTGGCCTTTTCCGGGTCGATGCCGGCGGCCAGCCAGTCGACCACCATGTCATAGGTGTTGTGCTCGATCTCGGCGGGCGAGGGCTGGCCGCTGGTCAGCGCATGCCAGTCGGCCACGAAGAAGTAGCAGTCGTGCGTGTCCTGCAGGCGCACCCAGTTCTTGAGGGCGCCGTGGTAATGGCCCAGATGCAGGGCGCCGGTCGGGCGCATGCCGGAGAGCACGCGGGGGCGGGTGGGGGATGCAGCATTCATGGAACCGGCGATTGTTACACTGCGCGCCCAATGAAGCATGTTGTCATCCTGATCTCGGGCGGTGGTTCCAATATGCAGGCCATCGTGCGTGCCTGCGCAGCCGAAGGCTGGGATGCCAAGGTGGCGGCGGTCATCAGCAACCGGCCTGATGCCGGCGGCCTGACGTTTGCGCGCGAGCAGGGCATTCCCGCGCTGGTGATCGACCACAAGGGTTTTGCGGGCCGCGAAGCCTTTGACGCCGAACTAACCCGTCAGATCGACGCATTCCAGCCCGATCTCATCGTGCTGGCCGGCTTCATGCGCATCCTCACGCCGGGCTTCACCGCGCATTACGCGGGCCGCATGCTCAACATCCACCCCTCGCTGCTGCCGGCCTTCACCGGGCTTCACACGCATGAGCGGGCGATCGAGATGGGCTGCAAGTTCGCGGGCGCGACGGTGCATTTCGTGACGGCCGAGTTGGATCACGGCGCGATCGTCGCCCAGGCCCTGGTGCCGGTGCTGCCGGACGACGATGCCAAGACCTTGGCGGCGCGAGTGCTCAAGCAAGAGCACCGCATGTACCCGGCGGCGGTGCGCTGGTTCGTGCAGGGGCGCTTGGCGGTCGACGGCCAGCGCGTGAAGCAACTGGACGGCGAGTCGCAATCGTTCAGCTGAGGTTCAGCTGAACTTCAGCTGATCAAGCTCGCCAGGATATTGATCGTCAGCGCCAGCACGCCGGTATTGAACGCAAAAGCCAGGATCGTGTGCAGCAGCACCAGGCGGCGCATCGGCCGGCTGTTGACCGACACGTCCGAGGTCTGCGAACAGGCGGCCAGCGTGACTGAGAAATACATGAAGTCCAGGTAATCCGGGTCGCTGTCGTCCTCGTCGTCGCCAGGGAAACTCAAACCCCGGCAATGCTGGTCGCGGTGATAGAGGCTCGCGTAGGCCAGCGCAAATTCCACCGGCAGGAAGAGCCAGGTGCCGGCCACCGTGCTCAAGGCCAGCAGCAGATGCGGCCAGCCCTGGACAACGTCGACGCCCAGTTTGACCTGCGCCTGTTCCATCGCGATGGCGCCCAGCGAGGCCACCGCGCCAAGCACGGCCACCACCAGCACGGCGCCCAGGCCGTCGACGCGCGCCAGCGCATGACGCTCCAGATGGTCGCGGCCGGCCGTCATCATCATGTGCAGGGCCAGTACGAGGTACAGCCACACGCCGACGTTCCAGCCCAGCAGCGCCCGGTTGAGCGGCTTCATGTGATGCGGCCACAGGAGAGCCACCAGCGTGGCAAAAAGAATCGTGCCGACCAGGCGCGGGCGCGCGTTCAACAGGCGGATCAGCTTCATAGGGCTGTGAACCGTGGGGTGGCGACGCCGTCAACCTCCAGCGTGCCGAAGAACATCGCGTGCGGGCGCAGCCACAGGCCGCTGTCGTTGTAGAGCGGGCGGTAGACCACATAGGGTTCCAGCGTCTCGCTGTGCCGGCCGGCGCCGATCACTTCGTATTCGCCGCCTTTGTAGTGGCGGTAGCGGCCTGGCGGGGTGGCAGGCAGGGGAGGCAGGTCATCACTCATGGGCACGCATCCTAATGCGTCGATGTATCCCGTCAGTGTGCGACCAGCTGTTTCATCAGTGCGAGCCACGCCGGCGAAAAGAGCAACCAGGCGGAGGCCACTTGGACACCCAGGCTGAAGGCCGCGCCCAGCACATAAGCCGGCAAGAGCCGACGCCGCGTGACCAGGTCGTGGACGCCGATGCTGAGCACCAGCGCGGTCGTGATCAGGTACAGCAGGCACCACATGCCCAGCGGGCCCGGGCCCACCATGCCGATGATCGGGCCGCCGAGCCAGCGCGCAAAGCCGGCCGGCGCGAGGGCGAGCAGGCCCAGCATCATCAGCCGCTTGTGCGACGGGCCTTGCCGACGCAGGAGCAGCGCCGCAGTGACCAGCACGGCGAAGTTCAGGATCGACGAGAACGAGACCGCCAGAAAGGCGGGGTCACTGTCCGGCATGCCGAAATGAAGGCGCGCGGTGACGATGGCCGTGATCGGGCCGATCACGACCATGAAGGCTGCCAGGCCCACGCCGAACAAGCCCAGCTTCTTGTGCAACGCATGCTGGTGGCTGCGGATCAGCACCATCTGCGTGGTGAACAAGGCCATCCAACCGACAAAGGCCGCTGCATGGACGTGGACGATCAGCGGGTAGTCGAGGTCGTGCTTGGCGAAATGTTTGGCGATGCTGCCACCGAAGCCCATCAGCACACCCAGCCAGATCAGCGCCAGGAGGATCTGCAAGCCGCGCGGATCCCAGCGGTGATGAGGGGCGAAGCGGTGCTCTGCGACTGCGTTGCTGGGGGCGGTGGCAAGCATGAGAGATCTCCCTTTTCTGCTTGGGTCGAAGCGTAGCCAGAGGCGCATGGCCGATGGCCTGGGATAATCCCGCGATGCACCCCAATGCCCTCATCGATATGAACTGTGTACTTCTGCGTGAAGTACTCAAGCTGAATTTCCCCGCCGACGTCTGCGTTTCGGCCTATTTCAAGGAAAACCGGGAGCTCGGCCAACGCGAGCGCCATGCGCTGGCGGAGACGACCTACGCCGTGCTGCGCCAGCGCACGCTGTGGCAGAACCTCGCCCAGACCGGCAGCGGCCCTATGGAGCGACGCCTGGTCTTGCTGGCCTGGCAAGGCGACCAGGCCTTCATGCGCGGCGCCTTGACGCCCAATGAGCTGCAATGGCTGGAGCAGACCGCCACGATTGACCGCAGCGGCATGGCGCCGAAGTTCCGCCACAACCTGCCCGAGTGGCTGGCCGATCCGCTGCTGGCGCGCCTGGGCGAGGACGAGTTCTGGAAGCTGGCCGACAGCATGAACGAGACGGCGCCGCTGGATCTGCGCGTCAACACCCTCAAGGTCAAGCGCGAAGAGGCGCAGGCCACGCTGGCCGCGGCCAAGATCGACGCGCAGCCCACGCCTTACTCGCCGATCGGCCTGCGCATCCAGGGCAAGCCCGCGCTGAGCAAGCTGGAGCTGTTCAGCGGCGGCGGCGTGGAAGTGCAAGACGAAGGCAGCCAGCTGCTGGCCTTGATGCTCGACGCCAAGCGCGGCGAGATGGTGGTCGATTTCTGCGCCGGCGCCGGCGGCAAGACGCTGGCCCTGGGCGCTTCGATGCGCAACACCGGCCGCCTCTACGCTTTTGACACCTCGGGCCACCGCCTCGCCAACCTGAAGCCGCGCCTGGCGCGCAGCGGCCTCTCGAACGTCTATCCGGCGCAGATCGCGCATGAGCGCGATGAGCGCATCAAGCGTCTGGCCGGCAAGATCGACCGCGTGCTGGTCGATGCGCCATGCTCTGGCCTGGGCACCCTGCGCCGCAACCCCGACCTGAAATGGCGCCAGTCGCCGCAGGCTTTGCTCGAGCTGCAAGCCAAGCAGACCGCGATCCTGGCCAGCGCCGCGCGCTTGCTGAAGCCGGGCGGCCGGCTCGTCTACGCGACCTGCAGCCTGCTCGATGTCGAGAACGAGGCGATTGCCGAAGCTTTCGGCAAGGCCTACCCGCAGTTCAAGATGCTCGATGCCACCGAACTGCTGAGCAAGGCGCAAGTCGAGCACGCCGAGACCTTGGTCGAGAACGGCTATCTGCGCCTGTGGCCGCATCGCCACCAGACGGACGGCTTCTTCGCGGCAGCCTGGGAAAAGCAGTGACCTGGGATCTGCCCTCGCCCTTCACACTGGAACTGACCCCGCAGGCCGAGGACATCGACGGCCTGGACCACACCAACAACGCGGTCTACGTCAAATGGTGCGAGCGTGCGGGCTGGGCGCATTCCGAGGCGCTGGGCCTCTCGATGGCCGACTATCACCGCCTGGACCGCGCGATGGCGATCCGCCGTGGCGAGTACGAGTACCTGCTGCCTTCCTTCCTGGGCGAGGCGCTGGTGCTGGGCACCTGGCTGGTCGGCGGCGACGGGCGGCTGAGCATGCAGCGCCGCTTCCAGCTGATCCGCCCGAACGACGGCATGACGCTGATGCGCGGCGTTTGGGATCTGGTCTGCATCGAGATCAGCAGCGGCCGGCCGCGGCGCATGCCGCCTGAGTTCGTGGCGGCGTACGCCTCGGGTTCCACGGCCGGTTCTGAGCTTTCTTCCTGAATTCGCAACGATGCGTTGCTGCCCTGCGGGTTTTTCTATTCGGCGCTGACTTTCACAATTCGCTCCACGGATGCAGCAACTGGCTTGCCTCCATCGAATAACGAGTTAGTCACAGTCACAGAGCCCAAAGGAACCCATCATGAAGACCGCCACCATCTTTGCTGTTGCTGTTCTCTCCGCAGGTCTCCTGATCGTCAGCGGCGCGCAAGCGGCCCAGACGACTGACAGCAGCAAGACCCGCCAGGAAGTGATCGCCGAGCTGGCCCAGGCTCGCGTCGACGGTGAGGTGCCGGCCTACAGCAGCGACGTGACGTCCACCTATATCGCCGCCCACAACCAGGCCAATGTTCAAGTGGCCCGCAAGAGCCGCGCTGAAGTCGTCGCCGAGCTGAACCCATCGCGTGCCGACGGTTCCCTGGCCGCCCGCAATGCCGACGACGGCCAGACGCAAGCGGGTCAGCGCAGCCGTGTCGCTGCCAAGCTTGCCAAGGAAACCAACGCCGAGTGAGTTGCGTCACAATGGTTTGATGCAAGAAGAGGCATCGAATCCCAACACCGATGAAGCCCGCCCTGCGGGCTTCATTCGCGTCAGCAGCGTGCTGGCCGCGCGCCAGCATCCCCATGCACCGCTGTGGCTTGAAGTCGCGGCGCGGACCTCGCAGGAGGCGGCCGATGCGCTCGGCGTGAGCCTTGGCCAGATCGCCAAGTCGGTGGTCTTCCGCCGCAAATCCGACGGTGCCGCCGTGCTGGTGATCGCCTCCGGCGACAAGCGCGTGGACGAAGCCAAGCTCAAGTTCCACACCGGCTCCCTGGGCCGGGCGGACGCCGACTACGTGAAGGCGCGCACCGGCTTCTCGATCGGCGGCGTCTCTCCGCTGGGCTTTGCGCCGCAGGACGGCGACGGCCCGCAGCTGTATATCGACCGCGAACTGGCTCGCTTCGACGTGATCTGGGCTGCGGCCGGCCACCCTAACGGCGTGTTCAAGATGACACCGGCGGAGCTTGAGCGGCTCACCGGTGCGCCTGTGATCGACGTGGTGCAGGCATGAACAACGACAAGCCTATCGCGCCCATCGTGCCTATAGCGCCAGTCGCCGTCTCGCCCTGCAACAACATCTGCCGGATCCACGCCGGCACCGGCTGGTGCGAAGGCTGCGCCCGCGACATCGACGAGATCATCATCTGGGGCAAGGCCGACGAGGCCACGCGGCACGCCATCCTGGCCAAGCTGCCGGAGCGGCGCGAGCGCTTGGGCGAGCTGGGCATCTTCATCGCCGACCCGGCCGAGCACCCATGAAGACCCTGCGCTTCTTCTTCGATCCGATCTCGCCCTATGCGGCGTTGGCTTTCGCGCATTTGCCGCAGGCCCTCGTCGGTTGCAGCTACGAGCTCGTGCATGTGCCGGTGCTGTTTGCTGCGATGCTCAAGGCGAACGGTCAGAAAGGCCCGGCCGAGATCGATGGCAAGCGGCAGTGGACCTTCCGCCAGGTCTATTTCCTCGCGCATCAACTTGGCGTGCGGCTGAGATTGCCGGCCCAGCATCCTTTCAACCCGTTGGCCTTGTTGCGCCTGTGCTGGGCGGCGGCGAGGCCCGGCGACACGCCAAACCGTCTTGCCGTTGAGCAGGTGATGCGCCATGTCTGGGAAGGCGAGGGCGCTGACGCCAACGCGCCGGAGCGCCTCGCAGCGCTGCGCGCCCAAATGACGCTGCACCAGGATCCTGACGCCGACGCGGTCAAGGCCGCGCTACGTCAGGCCACCGACGAAGCGCTCGCCTTGGGCGTGTTCGGTGTGCCCACCGTGGAAGTCGATGGCCGGCTCTTCTGGGGCCTGGATGCTTTGCCCATGCTGGCGGCGTATCTGAAGGACGATGCCTGGTTCGATGGCCCTGACTGGGACAACGCCGGCGCGGCCCGGCCGGGCGTGGTGCGCGGCTGAAACGCCGCAGTGCGCTAACGCTGAGTTCAAGCGCAGTTGGACTCCCAGCCGTGAAGGATGTCTCGGTGCATACCCTCGACGCCTCCGCCATCCCACATGGAGAAACAAAAACCTAGGGTTGCGCCCGGGTTTGTCAGCGTGGGTTCAGTCTCGCGTCAGAACAGGGTCAGAGCACGCTCTCATAGTCGCGTCCCAAGAGTCGCCGGTTTGGCGGCTCTGCAAAAACATTGGAGACAGGCATGGCAACTGCAAGCGCTCAGTCGACCGTCACGCCCATGACGAAAGAGGAGAGGAAGGTCATCTTCGCTTCCTCGCTCGGCACGGTGTTCGAGTGGTACGACTTCTACCTTTACGGGACTCTCGCGCCGATCATCGGCAAGCAGTTCTTCACGCAGTTGGACAAGGGCTCGCAGCTGATCTTCACGCTGCTCGCCTTCGCCGCCGGCTTCATCGTGCGCCCCTTCGGCGCGCTGGTGTTCGGCCGACTCGGCGACATGATCGGCCGCAAGTACACCTTCCTGGTGACCATCCTGATCATGGGTATGTCGACCTTCATCGTCGGCGTGCTACCAAGCTACACCTCGATCGGCGTGGCCGCTCCGGTGATCCTGATCGGCCTGCGCATCCTGCAGGGCCTGGCGCTTGGCGGTGAGTACGGCGGTGCTGCAACCTATGTGGCCGAGCATGCGCCGCACGGCAAGCGTGGCGCCTTCACCTCGTGGATCCAGACCACGGCCACGCTGGGCCTGTTCCTGTCGCTGCTGGTGATCCTGGGCACGCGCACGCAATTGGGCGAAGCGACCTTTGCCGATTGGGGCTGGCGCATTCCCTTCGTGGTCTCCATCCTCCTGCTGGCTGTCAGCGTCTACATTCGTCTGTCGATGAATGAGTCGCCGGCCTTCCAGAAGATGAAGGCCGAGGGCAAGACCTCCAAGGCGCCGCTGACCGAATCCTTCGGCCAATGGAAGAACCTCAAGATCGTGATCCTGGCCTTGGTCGGTCTGACGATGGGCCAGGCGGTGGTCTGGTACACGGGTCAGTTCTACGCGCTGTTCTTCATGACCGGCCCGCTGAAGGTTGATGGCCCGACGGCCAACATCCTGCTGGCGATTGCGCTGGCGATCGGCACGCCGTTCTTCATCGTGTTCGGTTCGCTGTCGGACAAGATCGGCCGCAAGCCGATCATCATGGCCGGCTGTCTGATCGCGGCGCTCACCTACATGCCGCTGTTCAAGGCCCTGACCGAGGCCGCCAACCCGGCCCTGGCCAAGGCGCAAGCCAACTCGCATGTCACGGTGACCGCTGATCCGAAAGAGTGCTCCTTCCAGTTCAACCCGACCGGCACGGCCAAGTTCACCAGTTCCTGCGACGTGGCCAAGCAGATCCTGGGCGCCAACTCGGTCAGCTACGAGAACGTCGAAGGCACCGGCCCGGCCAAGATCGCCATCGGTGACAAGGTGATCGAGTCTTACAGCTCGGTCGGCCTGTCAGCGGATGACGCCAAGGCCAAGGACGCCGCCTTCAAGAAGGACGTGGGCGCAGCGCTGAAGGAGCATGGTTACCCCGGCAAGGCCGATCCGGAGCAGATGAACAAGCCCATGATGGTCTTGATCCTGACGATCATGGTGATCTTCGTGACCATGGTCTACGGCCCGATCGCCGCCATGCTGGTGGAAATGTTCCCGACCCGCATCCGCTACACCTCGATGAGCCTGCCGTACCACATCGGCAATGGCTGGTTCGGCGGCCTGCTGCCGGCGACCGGCCTGGCCATCGTGCTGCAGACGGGCAATATGTACAACGGCCTCTGGTATCCGATCATCTTCGCCGGCATCACCTTCGTGGTCGGCACGCTGTTCATCAAGGAAACTAAGGATGTGAACATTTATGCCAATGACTGAAGACGATCTTCAGCCTTGAACCAAAAGCGGCCTTCGGGCCGCTTTTTGTTGGGTCCCGGGTTGAAAACGCAAGCGCTCAAGGCGAGAGATTGATAGATTGTTTGTAGTCCATCGCACGGAAAGTAGATGTTATGGAAATTTGGTAGATGGAATTGTTCAAAGAATCGATCAAGTAGATGTTTATGTAATTCTGTCCACTGCTCAGGTACCTACCGCTTGGCGATGAACTTGTCGTCTGCAAGGTAGACCGATTTGCGCGAAGCCTTCAAGATGTATTGCGCATTGCCGAACGGTACCTGAAGCTTAGAAACAGCCCGGGCTTACGACACCACAGGCAGCCTACAGGCGGCTGCGAATTCGCGCCCAAGGATAGTCGGATTCACACGACCAAACATCTCGCCGCCGCCGAATGTCATTGCGGCCTTCAGGCAGCCAAGGCGCACGAGGTTCGACAAGGAAAGCACAACTTCATCGCTTGGCTCGGCATGATCGAATTCGCCTTCCGGAACCACCCGTGCCGAGTGTGGCAAATTCGTCGTGCAAATGCCGTGATGCCTTGCTTGGTCGAATGGAAGCCCATACAGCAAATCAACGAGCAGTGCGTCAAGCGGCGTGAGCTGCTCCAGAATGCTGATGTAAGCTCGTCGCACTTCTACCTCGCTACCCGCATCGGCGGCGTTCACGAGCAGCATGGCAAATCGATCCTGAAGGCTTTCGTCATCCTCAATGCTCGCAGCCTCCAGTAGCGGCAGAGCGAGCTTTAGCGGCACATTCCTCGTCGCCACATCGAGGCCACGCAGCTTGAGCAATGTATCGGCCCGATCCATCAAGCGAAGCTGTAGCTCCCACCTTGTGTACCTGAGACGATCCTCGACGATGCCCGTGATTTGCTGCAATGGACCAGCAACAAAACGCGAGACAAACCCACCAAGCTTCTCGGTCGTCTGCAATGCTTGAGTACCCGCTTTTGCCAGTTCCTGAACGGCCTTCGCCGATTCTTCGTCCATTCATCCCCCAAGGGTATTTGTTCGTCGATATCTCGCACGCAGATTCTGCCCGGCTCCGTATTCGGCGATCGATCCGTGCGAACCCGTCCCCGTCATAGTTTCGGTGGAAAGTAAAAACGTGTCGCCTCAGGGCAAAAACCGCGGACGGCAGTCCCACGGCCTTCCCGCTGACCGAACACGCGAGGTCGATCAGATCACGCAACGCCGCGCCGACAAAGCGCAGCCCTTGGACGCAAGCAGGTCGGCAGTTTGTGGACAGCGATATGCACATGCCATGCGCCCCGCTTCTGCCGCTAGAAGGCCGCGACGAAGCAGAACTCAAGCGATCAGCTTGCGCATGCGCCCGATGAATTTTCAAGTGGCGCTCGCTGATCGCCGACACGGTCTGATCGGCGCTTTGCGTGAGCTTGAAAGCTCGTTGTGCCGCACTGGACAGTGAGCAATGGACAGTGAGCAAGCGAAGTTTTCGCTTTCACTCGTTCACTGCTGCGTCAAACAATATATTCCTCAGCCCCCGCCCGCTTCGGCGCCACCAGCGGCAACACGATCAGCATCTGCGTGCCCTGGCCCGGCGTCGATCGCACCTCGATCTGGCCGCCGAGCACGTTGGTGACGATGCTGTGGACGATGTGCATGCCCAGGCCCGAGCCGCCGGTGCCCAGCTTGGTGGTGAAGAAGGGGTCGAAGATGCGGCGGCGCACGGATTCGTCCATGCCGCTGCCGTCGTCGACGACGGAGAGCTCGGCCTGGTCTTCACCGAGTGCTGCGCAGCGCAGCGTGACGTGGCCGCTCTCGCGCCCGTCAAAGGCGTGGACCAGCGTGTTCATCATCAGGTTCGTGATCACCTGGCCCAGCGCACCGGGGAAGCTGTTCATGTTGAGCTCGGGCGCCAGATCGGTCTCGACGATGAAGGGCGTTCGCTTGAAGCGCGGCTCCACCATCACGAGCACATCCTTGACGACGGAATCGAGCGTGAAGTCGCGGCGCAGGTCGGTGGTCTGGTCGATCGCGACCTGCTTGAAGTCGCGCACCAGATCGGCCGCCTTCTGGACATTGCGCTGGAGGATGTCCTGGCCGCGCAGGGTGTCGCGCACCAGTTCCTCGAGCGTGCTGCGGCGCATCGGCTCCTTGCCGGTGAGCATGGCGTCGAACTGCTTGTAGCGGTCTTCAAGCGCGGTCACGACGGTCAGCGAGTTGCCCAGCGGCGTGTTCAGTTCATGCGCCACGCCGGCCACCAGGCGGCCCAGCGAGGCGAGCTTCTCGGATTCGACGAGCTCGCTCTGCGCGGTCTTCAGATGCTCGAGCGTTTCCGAGAGCTCGGCATTGCTGGCGGTCAGCTCGGCGGTGCGCTGCTCGACCGTCTCTTCCAGCGTGCTGGCATGCAGACGCAAGGCGTCAAAGGCCGAGAGCAGGGCACGCCGCATGCGCTCCATCGACAGGCCGACGCGGGCGATTTCATCGGTGCCGCCGGGCTCCAGCGGCGAATCGAGCCGGCCGGCGGCCAGCGCCTCGGCGGCCTCGGTCAGGCGCGTCATCGGGTGCAGCGCGCAGACCTGCATC
Source organism: Burkholderiaceae bacterium (assembly GCA_036500605.1). Classification (GTDB taxonomy): domain Bacteria; phylum Pseudomonadota; class Gammaproteobacteria; order Burkholderiales; family Burkholderiaceae_C; genus JAFALK01. The sequence continues at coordinate 20,470 of DASYBU010000028.1, read as the reverse complement.
ACCCACAGGATCAGCGCGGAAGACAGCGTCAGCGTGATCAGGCTGCGCCAGAGCGTGCGGATCATGTCCGCGCGCTTGTCGGCCAGCAGCGGCGCGGCGCTCATGCTCAGCGTCAGCTTGGCGATCTCGCGGCTGTCGCGCAGCACGGGGCGCTCGGCGGTCACGGTCAGTTCGGCCTCGCCGGGCGTTTCGGCGCGGCGGTGCGAGAGGAAAGGCTGGGTGGAGGAGGGCTCGATGACCTGCATGGAAACAAAGCGCGGGTCGTCGAACTGGGCCTTGATGATCGGCTCGGCCAGGTCAGGCGAGACCTGCCAGACCGGCTCGGCCAGCGACAGCGACATCACCTCGGCGGCTCGGGCCAGGTCGCGGTGCAGGTCTTCCAGCGCTTCGCGGCGCGCGGTCTGCGCGTCGTAGAGCAGCACCAGGGCGGTCGGCAGCAAGAGGCCGACCAGCAAGGCCAGGACCACCGCATAGCGCAGCGACATCCTTCGCAACAGCTTCAGGCTCGGGCTCTCCGGCTTGGACAACGTCGGCGGGGCCACGGGGTCGACGGCGGGGTGCTGGCTGGCTTCGGTAAGCAGATCTGTCTCCATGACGTGCAACTGAGGCGTTAGCGGCCAGTTTAGGCGCAAGGCGGGGGAAATCCCGTCACGGCCATTGTCAGCGTGCTCAAACCGAGACATATCGAGACATATCGAGACTTATGGGCGCCGCAAATCCCGTCGCCGTGGCCATACCGCACATTGCGGCAAGATGCCGGACATGACCGCTTCCCCTGATGTCGTGAGCAGCAAATCCCATTCAAAACCCATCTGGCCGGGCCTGGTCCTGGCCAGCACCGGTTCCATCGCCTTCGCCGGCAAGGCCATCATCGTCAAGCTCGCCTACCGTTACGGCGTTGATTCCGTGACGCTGCTGATGCTGCGCATGCTGTTCGCGCTGCCGCTGTTCCTGATCCTGACCTGGTGGGCCGGTCGCGGCCAGCCGCCGCTGACGCGTCGCGACGGCCTGGTGATCCTGGGCCTCGGCTTCTCGGGCTACTACCTCGCCAGCTTTCTGGACTTCGCAGGCCTGGCCTATGTCTCGGCCAGTTTCGAGCGGCTGATCCTGTACTTGAACCCGACCGTCGTGCTCTTTCTCGGCTGGGTGCTGTTCAAGCGGCCGGCCAGCGGGCGGCAGCTGGTGGCGCTGGCGATCAGCTATTCGGGCGTGGTGCTGGTGTTCGGACAGGAGCTGCATATCCAGGGCACGCACGCGATGCTCGGTGCGGCGCTCGTGTTCGGCAGCGCGGTGAGCTATGCGCTCTACCTGGTCTACAGCGGCGAGGAAGTGAAACGCCTCGGCGCACTGCGCCTGACCGGCCTGGCCACGAGCGTGGCCTGCGGCTTCTGCATCGGGCAGTTCGTGATCCTGCGGCCGCTCTCGTCGATGCTGCTGATCCCGACGCCGGTGCTGTGGCTCTCGGTGCTCAACGCCGTGGCCTGCACCTTTGCGCCCGTGCTCTTCCTGATGATGGCGATCGAGCGCATCGGTGCTCCGCTGGCCGCACAGGTCGGCATGATCGGCCCGATGGCCACGATCCTGATGGGCGTGGTGATCCTCGGTGAGCCTTTCACGGGCTGGGTGGCCGGGGGAACGCTGCTCGTGATGGGCGGCGTCTGGCTGCTGGCGCGCTGGCGGTGAAGGGGCCCCATGACCCCATCACCGTCAAACGATAGAGTTAGCTAGGGTCAGTGCGGAGGATTCGTTAGCGCGCCAGCGCGGACAATGCGCCCCATAGAAAAACCTGGAGACGCTTGCCGATGACCTGGCTTCGACGAATCTTCTGGACCCTGCTGGTCCTGATTGTGCTGGCCCCCGTGGCTGTTTACCTGGCCGTGCGCGGCAGCCTCGCCGCGCTCGATGGCAAGCAGAACATCGGCGTCAGCGCGCCGGTCGATCTGGCTCGCGACGACCACGGCTACCTGACCGTCAACGCCGCCACGCGTCTCGACGCGGCTCGCGCCCTGGGCTTTGCCCACGCGCAGGACCGCTTCTTCCAGATGGACCTGCTGCGCCGCAACTCGGCCGGCGAACTCTCGGCCCTGGTCGGCCCCAAGGCGATTCCGCTCGACAAGAGCCGCCGCATCCACCGCTTCCGCGCTCGCGTGGTCACGGCCTTCGCCGCGCTGCCGCCTGAACAGCAGGCGCTGCTCAAGGCCTACACCGAGGGCGTGAACAAGGGCCTGGAGTCGCTGCAGACCTGGCCTTTCGAATACGGCCTGCTGCGCCAGGCGCCCAAGCCCTGGCAGCCCGAAGACTCGCTGCTGACGGTGCTTTCGATGTACCTCGACCTGCAAGGCGCGGAAGGCAAGGACGAGCTGGCGATGGGCCTGCTCAAGGATTCCGTGCCGGCCGATTGGTATGCCTTCCTGACGCAGCACAGCGTCGATTGGTCGGCCGCGGTCGACAACACCGTGCCCGTCGCCGTGCCGGTGCCCAGCACGCCTTGGCCAAGCTTTGCCGGCGCGACCAAAGTGGCGTGCTCCGATTGCGGCCTGCGCGACAGCCGCGACATCGGCTCCAACAACTTCGCCGTGGGCGGCGCCGTCAGCACGACTGGCGCGGCCATCGTCGCGAACGACATGCACCTGGGCATCCGCGTTCCGCACACCTGGTACAAGGCCCAACTGCGCTGGAAAGAGGGCAACCAGCAAATGGTCATCACCGGCGTCACGCTGCCCGGCATGCCCGCCGTGGTGGTCGGCTCCAACGGCAAGCTGGCCTGGGGCTTCACCAACAGCACGGCCGACTGGACCGATGTGATCGCGCTGAAGCTCGATTCGAGCGGCACCAAGTACATGACGCCGACCGGCGAGAAGCCGCTGCAGGTCTTCAAGGAGCATATCGACGTGGCGGGCGGAGCGCCGGTCGAGATGGAGGTCAAGGAGACCGAATGGGGCCCCGTCCTGGCCGCGCCTTTCGACAAGTACGCGCTGCGCTGGGTCGCCTATGACCCGCAGGGCCTGAACCTGCAATCGTTGGGCCTGGAGCATGTCTTCAGCGTCGAGGAAGCCCGCAAGATGGCGGTCGGCGTGGGCATCCCTGCGCAGAACTTCATGATGGCCGACAGCGAAGGCCATATCGGCTGGACCATCATCGGCTCGATCCCGCGCCGCCGCATGGAAACCGGCGCCGACATGGACGTGCCGCGCGACTGGAGCACCGGCGCCAACAGCTGGGACGGCTACATCACCGATCCCGAGCAGCAGCCGCACGTGATCGACCCGGCCGACTCGCGCCTGTGGAGCGCCAACCAGCGCATGGTCGGCGGTGCCAACCTGGCCTTGCTGGGCTCGGCTGGCTATGACCTCGGCGCGCGCGGCCAGCAGATCCGCAATGACCTGCGCGCCAAGGACAAGTTCAAGGAAACCGACCTGCATGCGGTGCAGCTCGACGACCGCGCCATCTTCATGCAGCGCTGGAAGAAGCTGCTGCTGGAAGAAGTGCTGACGCCCGACTTCGTGGCCCGCAGCGGCTTGCAGGAATACCGCCGGCAGCTCGAGACCAGCGCCGATGCGGCCACGGTCGATGCGGTCGGCTACACCTGGCTGCGCGCCTTCCGTGATCGTGTGCTGGAGCAGCTGTTCCAGCCGGTCTCCTCGCTGATGGAAACCCATCAGATGAACCAGCGCAACCTCAAGTGGATGCCCGAGACGCCGGGCTGGGCGCTGATCCAGGCGCGCCGCAATGACGTGCTGCCTGCGGGCAATACCTGGAAGCAGTTCTTCGAGCGTGCCGTGCTGTACAGCCGCGAGCAGGTCCTGAACAAGGACGAAGGCGACCCGGCCAACGCGCGCTGGGGCTTCCAGAACCGCGGCGCCTTCAAGCATCCCTTGAGCGCCGCCGTGCCCGGCCTGGGCCACTTCCTCGACATGCCGGTGAGCGAGTTCAACGGCGACCGCAACATGCCGCGCGTGCAGACCCCACAGCATGGCCAGTCCGAGCGCATGGTGGTGTCGCCGGGCCACGAGGCCGAGGGCATCCTGACGCTGCCGGGCGGCCAGTCAGGCAACCCGCTGTCGCCTTACTACCGCGCCGACTACGCGGACTGGATCGAAGCCAAGCCGCTGCCCTTCCTGCCGGGCGAGGCCAAGCATCATCTGACGCTGCTGCCGTAACGGGTTATCTGCGCGGAACGCCTTGAGCCGCGCGCCGGGCCGCTCCCAAGGGCGGCTCAAGCCGATGTCAATGCCGGCCCACGCCGGCATTGATCGGCGCCCCCTCGGGGGGCCGGCTGCGTATCCGCAGACGAGGGGCGTTATGTGCGAGCCGCAACTCCTTCTAACGAGGGGCTTGCGGCTCGTTGTCTTTGGCACAATCATCCAGCTCGAATTCAACCTGCTGCGTTATTCGCTGGAGAGCGCCATGAAGAGCTTCGCCCTGGTCCTGGTTTCGAGTCTGCTGAGCACCGCCGCGCTGGCGGATGAGGGTTCGACGGTCGAGCATTGCCCGAAGAAGCTCGGCGTGCTGGCGGTGGCCGAGCCGCAATCTGGCTGGGGCTATCTGCAGCAATACGGCCTCGGTTCTCCGGCGGCGCTGCTGCGCATGATGGTCCAGCAATCGGGCTGCTTTGACGTGGTCGAGCGCGGCCAGGGCATGCAGAACATCCAGCAGGAGCGCCAGTTGGCGGCGGCCGGCGAGATGCGCCAGGAATCCAATATCGGCAAGGGCCAGATGCAGGCCGCCGACTTCGTCATGACGCCCAATGTGCAGATCGGCTCCAGCAACACGGGCGGCCTTGGCGGCTTCCTGGGCGGCAGGCTCGGCGTGGTCGGCGCGCTGGCCGGCGGGCTCAAGTTCAAGGAAGCGTCGACGAGCATTCTGGTGTCGGACGTGCGTTCGAGCATCCAGGTCGCCTCGGCCGAAGGCAAGGCCACCAAGACCGATTTCAGCCTCGGCGGCATCGGCTGGGGCGGCGGCGGCGTGGCCGGTGCGGGCGGCTACACCAGCACGCCCGAAGGCAAGATGATCGCGGCCAGCCTGCTCGACAACTACAACAAGATCGTCCTGCAGATCCGCGATTCCAACCAACTGATCCGCTCCAGCAGCGCTGCGGGCGATGCCAACGCGGCGGCCTCCACGATCGCCGGCGCGCCGATCCCTGCCGGGCAAGTGCTGCGCGCCAAGATCGCCAATGTGAAGGTCTTCTCGCAAGCCTCGCGCGACTCGAAGGTCGTCGGCACGCTCAACCGCAGCGACGATCTGGTCGCCAGCGGCGAGGTCAAGAACGGCTTTGTCTACGTGGACGGCTCCAACCTCAGCGGCTGGGTGCAGCGCACGCTCGTCGCGCCCTGAACCAGGCCTTGAGTTCGGCCCGCTGACGCCGTTGCCCTAAGTCAGCAAGACGTTTGATGCACGCATGCGGGGTCCCCTCGCGCAGGGGCACGCCGCGCCTGGGCTGCGGTGCAATGCGCCCCTCGTCCCTCCACCATACGGCGGTCGACAAGCTGGTTTGTCGACATGCAGCACTGTGTGGAGATTCCGATGAAGTACATCGCCTGGATTTTGGTTTCGAGTTTTGTCACCACGGCGGCGAGCGCCGCTGAGCCGGACGCGACGGTTGAAAAATGCGCCGCGACGCTCGGACAACTGAGCCTCGTCGAGCCGCCGGGCGGCTGGGGCTATCTGCAGCAATACGGCCTGGGTTCGCCCATACCCATGCTGCGCATGATGGTGCAGCAGTCGGGTTGCTTTGACGCGCTCGAACGCGCTTCCGCGCAGGCCGGCCACGCGCCGCAAGCGGACTTCGCCCTGACCGCGACGGTGCAGATCGGCACCAGCGGCACGGAGGGCCTCGGCGGCTTCCTCAGCGGAAAGTTCAGCGCGCTCGGTGCCTTGGCCGATGGGCTCAAGTTCAAGAAGGCCAGCACCGGCCTCCAGCTTGTCGAGACGCGCTCCGGCAAGGCGCTGGCTTCGGCCGAAGGCAAGGCCACCAAGACCGACATCAGCCTCGCCGGCCTGGGCGGCGGCAGTGCCAGTGGCATGGGCAGCTACACGAGCACGCCCGAGGGCAAGATGATTGCCGCCAGCCTTCTCGACGACTACAACAAGATCGTGCGGCAGATCCGCGAGATCAAGCCCGTGGCGAGCCCCGCCGCTGCAAGTTCCGTCGCACCCTAACGCCAGGTTCAACCTGACACTTGTCATGCACGCCGCATGACAGGCGCGACTGCCGCGCGGGGGCGGCAATTCGTACAGTGGACGCATGTTCAACGCCACTTCAGGAATTGCCATGAATCGTCCTTCCAAGCGTCCGTTCCAGCGCAACATGGGCCCGATCGTCGCAATCGCCACGGCCATTCTGGCCGCGATGCCATCGAGCCCCGCCAAGGCCGAGACGCCGGCCGCCAACAGCTTCGCGATCCACGACGTCACGGTCTTCGACGGTCAGGCGCGCAAGCCGCATCTCGACGTGCTGGTGCAAGATGGCCGCATCGCCGCCGTTGGTGCTCATCTGAAGCTGCCGGCCGGCGTGGCCGTGATCGAAGGCGCCGGCAAGACCGTGATGCCGGGCCTGATCGACGCCCACACCCACACCTGGGGCGCGGCCGGCCGCGACGCGCTGCGCTTTGGCGTGACCACCGAGCTCGACATGTTCACCGACCCGCGTGCGCTGCCCGCCGCCAAGGCACAACGTCAGGCCCTGAACCGTGTCGAGTCCGCCGATCTGTGGTCGGCCGGCATGCTCGCCACCGCGCCGCACGGCCACGGCACCGAATACGGCATGAAGATCCCGACCCTGAGCACGCCCGAGGAGGCCGCCGCTTTCGTGGACGGACGCGTGGCCGAGGGCTCGGACTATCTGAAGATCATTCTCGAAGACGGCAGCGCCTACGGCCACGCGATTGCCTCGCTCGATGCTGCCACCGTCAAGGCGCTGGCCACTGCGGGTCATGCCAAGGGACTGATGAGCGTGGCCCATGTGGCCACGCAAGCCGAGGCGCAAATCGCCTTCGATGCCGGCGTGGACGGCCTCGCCCATGTCTTCATCGACCGCACGCTCGATCCGCAGCGCGACGCAGCCTTCATCGCGCAAGCCCAGCGCCATTTCGTGGTGGCGACGCTGGCCGTGCAGGACAGCCTCTCCAACGCCGGCATGGCCAGGCAACTGAGCAGCGACCCGCGCCTCTCGCCGTGGATCTCCACCAACCAGCGCGGCAGCCTCATGACGAGCTTCCCACCCGACTGGAGCAAGCCGAGTTTCGTGCTGAACGCCATCGGCAATGTGCGCGTGCTGCACGCCGCGCATGTGCCTGTGCTGGCCGGCACCGATGCCGGCAACCCCGGCACCGCGCATGGCGTGAGCCTGCACGGCGAGCTGGCGCTGCTGGTGCAGGCGGGCCTGACGCCGACCGAGGCATTGACCGCAGCCACGGCCGAACCGGCGCGCATCTTCAAGCTGGCCGATCGCGGCCGCATCGCTCCCGGCCTGCGTGCCGACCTGATGCTGGTCGACGGCGATCCGACACAAGACATCAGCGCCACCCGCGCGATCAGCGGGATCTGGAAGAACGGCTACGCGGTGGACCGCAGCCTGCATGACGATGAAAAGCCGAGCACCGCCGCTGTCGCCAAGGCACCGAGCGAGCCGCTGATCGCCGACTTTGAGGCCGGCAACGCAAGCGCACAGTTTGGCCAAGCTTTCAGCTCCACCACCGATCAGTTCGCCGGCGGCAAGTCCACCGCCACGCAAGCCTGGACGGCCGGCGGCGCGGGCGGCTCCAAGGGTGCTTTGAAGGTTCAGGGCGTGGTCGACGGCGGCTTGCCCTATGCCTGGGCCGGCACGCTGTGGATGGTGGGCTCCGGCCCGATGCAGCCGCTCGATTTCAGCGGCCGCAAGGAGCTTGTCTTCAAGGTGCGCGGCGATGAACGCACGGCCGCAGCCATGATCTTCAGCGGCGCCACCGCGCAGAGCCGCCCGGCCATGCAGGCCTTCAAGATCACGGGCGAATGGACCGAGGTGCGCCTGCCGCTGGAGCGCTTCCCGGGCGCCGATCTGGCGACGCTGCGGGCTGTTGCTTTCACCACGGGCCTGCCGGCCGGCGCCTTCAGTTTCGAGATCGACGACATCTCGATTCGTTGATACTCCCGACTCACGAAAACCGGCATGACGATCACCATGCGCCTGCAAATCCATCCCAACTCGCTGCTGAGCACCGTGGCGCGGGGCCAGAAACTGATCCCGCTGCTCAATCTGTTCTGGCTCGTCTATGTCGTGTTCGCCGGGGTGGCGCTGTCGATGAGCCTGGCGGCCCAGGTCTTCACCTGGGCCAGCCTCGCGGCCTTCCTGGCGCTCTATGCGCTGGCCTGGTGCGACGACCGCATTCGGCTGCCGCGCTACACGGCGGCGATCGCGCTGCTGGGCCTGGTCAGCCTGCCGATCAACACCTGCTATTCGTACCTGATCTACGCGTCCTCGCTGGTGATCTATTGCGGCACGCGGCGTCAGGCGCTCACGGCGCTAACGCTCATGTTGCTCGCATTCGTGGCGCTGGCGGCGGTCAGTCCGCACTTCACCGGGCTCTATACCGCCTTCGGCGTGGTCTTGTGCGGGGTCGTGGCGATGTTCGGCCTGAGTTTTCGCAACAGCGCGCAACGCGATGCGGAACTGCGGCTCACGCATGAGGAGCTGCGTCGGCTGGCGGCCAGCGCCGAGCGCGAGCGCATCGGCCGCGATCTGCATGACACGCTCGGCGCCACGCTGGCGTTGATCGCGGTGAAGAGTGAACTCGCCGGCCGATTGCTCGATCGCGACGCGGCTGCCGCCCGGACACAGGTGGCCGACATCCAGGCCGTCGCCCGCGAGGCGCTGGCCCAGGTGCGCGCCGCGGTGGCGGGCATCCGTTCGGCGGTGCTGGCGGGCGAGGCGGCCTCCGCGCGCTTGCTGCTGGAGACCAGCGGCATCGCCTTCGCGGCTGATCTTGACAGCCTGCCTTTGCCACCCGAGGCCGAGAGCGCCCTGGCCCTGGGCCTGCGCGAGGCCGCAACCAATGTGCAACGCCATGCGCGGGCCCGTGCGGTGCGTGCGACGCTGCGAGCGGAGGCGGGCGAGGCAGTGATGATTGTTCACGACGATGGCATCGGCGCTATCGTCAAACGCGGGCATGGCCTGCGCGGCATGGAGGAGCGCCTGGCCGCAATCGGCGGCAGCGTCGAGATCGCCTCGGTGCAGAAGGGCAGCGAGCGCGGCACGCGGTTGACGCTGCGCGTGCCCTTGCCGCGTGCGCAGACGGAGAGCGCAGAAGTGGCCATGCCCAGCCTGAAGCCCGGAGCCCACCCCGCATGACGACGACCGCGATCCGAGTCCTGCTCGCCGAAGACCAGGCCATGTTGCGCGGCGCTCTTGTGGCGCTGCTCTCGCTCGAACCCGATCTCGAGATCGTGGCCGCCGTTGGTGATGGCGAAGCGGCCGTGCGTGAAACGCATGCGCTGGAGCCGGACATCCTGATCACGGATATCGAGATGCCGGGCCTCAGCGGTTTGGAGGTCGCGCAGCGGGTAGCCCGCTTCGACAAGCCGTGTCGCGTCGTGATCCTCACCACCTTCGCCCGCGCCGGCTATCTGCGCCGCGCGCTCGATGCCGGTGTGTCGGCCTATCTGCTCAAGGACACACCTTCGGAGAAGCTGGCCGAAGCACTGCGCCGCGTGCACGCCGGTGGCCGAGTGATCGATCCGGCGCTGGCGGCCGAAGGCTGGGTCGAGGCCGATCCGCTGCTTGAGCGTGAGCGTCAGGTCCTGCGTCTGGCCGGCGAGGGCGTCGCCGCCGGCAAGATCGCCGAGGAGCTCGGCCTCTCGGCCGGCACGGTGCGCAACTACCTGTCCCAGGCGATCGGCAAGCTGGGTGTGGGCAACCGGATCGAGGCGTATCGGCTGGCGAGGCAGAAAGGGTGGCTGTAGGACCATCTGCAACGAAACCGGATCGATGGCAGGATGCGTTTTCCTCCTCCATTCCGATCCAAGCCATGAGCCAAGAAAAAGCAATCCGCGTCGAAGCCGCCGGCGGGCCTGAACTGATGAAGCTGGTCGATGTCGAGGTCGGCCAGCCCGGCCCCGGCGAGATCCGCATTCGGCATCAGGCTTGCGGGGTCAACTTCATCGATGTCTACCAGCGCAGCGGCGTCTATCCGCTGCCGATGCCGCTGAACCTGGGCATGGAAGGCGCGGGTGTGGTCGAGGCGGTGGGCGAGGGCGTTTCGCATCTGGCCGTGGGTGACCGAGCGGTCTATGCGAGCCAGCCGCCGGGCGCGTACAGCACGGCGCGCGTGATGCCGGCGCGCTCGGTCTTCAAACTGCCCGATTCGATCGACTTCGCCACTGGCGCGGCGCTGATCTTCAAGGGCCTGACCGCGCAATACCTGTTGCGTCGCACGCCGCCACCGGGCCTGCTGCAGCCGGGCGACTTTGTGTTGTTCCACGCAGCGGCCGGTGGCGTCGGTCTGATCGCCTGCCAATGGGCCAAGGCGCTCGGCTGGAACCTGATCGCCACGGCCGGCTCGGATGAGAAATGCGCGCTGGCCTTGCAACATGGCGCGGCGCATGCGATCAACTACCGCACCGAGAACTTCGCGGCGCGGGTCAAGGAAATCACCGGCGGGCGCGGCGTGAAGGTCGTGTTCGATTCCGTCGGCAAGGACACCTGGGAAGGCTCGCTCGACAGCCTTTCACCGTTCGGCCTGATGGTCAGCTACGGCAATGCCTCGGGCGTGGTGCCGCCGTTCAATGTCGGCGTGCTGGCGGCCAAGGGCTCGCTCTACCTGACACGGCCGACGCTGTTCACGCATCTCTCCACACGCGAGAACAGCCAGGCGATGGCCGACGATCTGTTCGAGGTGGTGACGCGCGGCGCGGTCAAGGTCAGCATCGGCAAGCGCTATGCACTGGCGGATGCAGGGCAGGCGCACCGCGATCTGGAAGCGCGCGCGACAACAGGATCAAGCGTCCTGTTCGTCTGATTTCGTATTTATCAGGTGCGTCACGTGAATCCATGTTGAATACCTGAATTCGGTTTTTACATGGATGTACAGGATGTGCAGGATGAATACAAACGCGACCGATTTGGCTGTTGGGTCCCATCCTGTTCATCCTGTACATCCATGTTCAAAACCTGAATTCCGTTTTTGACATGGATGCACGTGATGGGAAGTCAGGCCGGTAATGTTTCGAGTTCGCCGGGGCGGCTCATCTGCGCGCCCTGTTCATGTTGAAGCGCCACTTCAAAGCTGAAGCAGGAACCCGCGCCAGGCTCGCTCTCCACCAGCACCTCGCCGCCCATCAGGCTGACCAGGCGCTGCACGATCGTGAGGCCCAGGCCCGTGCCGCCGTAGCGGCGCGTGATGCTGCCGTCAGCCTGCGTGAACGGGTCGAAGATCTGCGCGATCTGCTCGGTGGTCATGCCGATGCCGCTGTCAGTGACCGCAAAGCGCAGCCGCAAACCGGCCGTGCTCGGCACGCGTGAAACCTCGACGCGCACCTCACCGACTTCAGTGAACTTGAGCGCATTGCCAACCAGATTGATCAGCACCTGACGCAAGCGCAGCGCGTCGCCTAGCGCGCGTTCAGGCACGCCAGGATGGATGCGCGCATTGAGTTTCAAGCCCTTGTCATGGGCCTGGACCATCAGCGGATGCAGCGCTTCGCGCAGCGTGTCTTGCAGCGAAAAAGACTGCTCCTCGATGATCGTGCGGCCCGATTCGATCTTGGCCACATCGAGCAGGTCGTTGATGATGACCATCAGCGCGCGGGCCGAATCATGGGCCAGCGCGATGTACTTGCGCTGGCGGTCGTCGAGCTCGGTCTGCAGCACGAGCTCGGTCAAACCCAGCACGCCGTTCATCGGCGTGCGGATCTCGTGGCTCATGTTGGCGAGGAAACTGCTCTTGGCGCGGCTCGCCGCCTCGGCCGCCACGCGGGCGGCTTCGAGCGCGGCCTGACTGGCCTTGAGATCGGCGATGTCGCGCGCATTCAGCTGCATCACCAGATCGCCGGTGACCGGGTCGCGCATCGGGCGCATGTCGACCGAATGCCAGCGCACGCCGGCCGTGGTGACAAGCTCCACATCATCGCGATAGCTCTCGCCGGCCTGCACGAGCGCAAAGGCTTCGAGCGCTTGCGGCCGGTCCTTGAACAGGCATTCAAACTCGCGCTGGCCGGCTTCAGGTTCGGGCTTGCCGAAGGTCAGTGCAGCGGCGGGGTTACGCATCAGCGTGCTGCCATCGCGCAGGGAGAAAACCGCGATACGCATCGAGGTGTGCTGGAGCGCCTCAACGCCGCGCAACATCGATTTGTCGGTGCCGCTGGCCAGCGAATCGGCGGCGAACAGCATCACCTGGCGGCGGTCCGGCGTGCGGATGCCGCGCGAAACCAGCATCACGGTGGTCGGCTTGCCGCGCGGGTAGAGCGTCCACTGCTCGCGCACGATCTTGCCCATCGCATGATCGGCGGCGGTGACGGTCAGGCGTTCGCGCACGGCGCCGTGATCGGCCGAGAAATCGGTGAAGTCGCGCGAGAGAAATTCCTCCGCCGTTTCGGCACGCCAGAAGCTCAGGGCCGCGGCATTGGCCCAGAGATTGCGCTGGCGTTCGGGGTCAAAGACCCACATCGGCACGTCGAGCCAGTCATAGTGGCTCAGGCTGGAGAAATCGAGCATTTATTTACAACAACTTGGGCCACCGGGAGGCGGTGGTGCGCGCCATTGTGCAATCCGCACGCTCGTCCTTTTTTGAAAGGCCGTGCCGGATTTCACACTGCGCGCAAATGGCTCGTTAGGTTTTACGTCTGGTGCGCTTCAACTGCGGCGCACGCGGCGCAGTTCGTCCCAGATCAGCAGGATCGCACCGAGCGTGATGGCGCTGTCGGCCAGGTTGAAGGCCGGGAAGAACCAGCCGCCGTAATGCACTTGCAGGAAGTCGACCACATAGCCATGCACCAGCCGGTCGATCACATTGCCCACCGCGCCGCCGAGGATGAAGGTCAGCGCCAGTGCAAACACAGTCTGGTGGCCGTGGCGCTTCAGCATGTAAACGATGAAAGCAACTGCGGCCAGCGCCAGCGCCACGAAGAACCAGCGCTGCCAGCCGCCGGCGTAGGCCAGGAAGCTGAAGGCGGCACCGGTGTTGTGGGCGCGGACGATATTGAAGAAGCTGTTGACGTAGTGGCTGTCGCCGTACTGGAAGCCCTTCAGGATCAGCAGCTTGGTGATCTGATCAAGTAGGACAACGACGGCAGCGAGTGCCAGCCATTTGCTGACATTTGAGGAAGAAGACTTGGAGGAAGGCATGGGGGGCTAATGTAGCGCTGAGAGGAGGGTCAACTTGCGGCCCGGGGTGAACAGGCGTAGAAAAGAAGTGCAACAAACAAGAACGGAGACCGTATGAGAAAACGAATCTACTGGCTGTTGCCCGATCTGGGTAGTGCCAGGCGCACGATGAACGAATTGCTGCTGGCCCGCATCGGCGAACGCCACATCCATTTCATGGCCGAGGAAGAAGCCGATCTCTCGGGGCTGCACGCGGCCAATGTGCTGCAAACCTCGGACTTGATCGGCGCCGCGCAAATGGGCCTGCTGCTGGGCGCGGGCATGGGCGCGGCGGGCGGCGTGGCGATGGGTTTCGAGCTCGCGGGCACGACCGAGCCGGCCGGCATCGTGATCGGCATGGCGGCGCTGGGTGCGGTGATCGGCACCTGGATCAGCAGCATGGTGGGCAGTGCAGCGCCCAGCCGGAGGCTGAGACGCTTTGAGCAGGCGATGAGCCAAGGTCAGTATCTGTTGATGGTGGACGTGCCGCGCTGGCGCGTTGACGAGATCGAGGCGCTGTTGGAGGAGACACATCCAGAAGCGCGTTTCGAAGGGCTGGAACCGCAGGTGCCGGCCTTCCCCTGAACCCGATGAAACGGGTTTGGGCAAAGGCGCTCGGTAAACCCGGGCGCCTTTTCTTTTGGGCGACCAACCAAACGCCTGCCCGCAAGAATCCAGTGTCGGAAAAAGCCGGAGTGTTCCTGCCCCTGACCGCCGACATAAGCGGGTTCGGAGGTGGTCAGGGGCAGGGACGCTCCGGCTGGTCCCGCCCGCTCTCCGCATAAGATTCTTCCGCCACCCGTGCGCCGCGGCCGCCAGCACGTCCCGGCCCTCGTCCACCTCTAACCCGCTTATGTCGGTGGCCGAGGGCCGGAACATGCTGGCTGATGCACCGAGGTTTTGTCGGATGCGGTGTTCAGGCGATGGTGCGCATTTCTCCTGTGCCGTACAGATTACTCTCGCAGCGGCCGCACAGCGTTGGATGCGCTGGGTTCGCGCCGACATCGGCACGGTAGTGCCAGCAGCGGTCGCATTTGCTGTGCGTTGATGGTGTCACCGTGACGCTGAATTCATCCGTTAGCGCTGCACTGGCCGCGGAGGTGATCAGCACGAACTTCAGATCTTCGCCCAGGCTTTGGAGCAGGGCCAGATCTTCAGCGTTCACACCCAATTGCACTTCGGCTTGCAGGCTCGAGCCCACGGTGCCGGTGGTGCGCACATCCTCGATCGCCTTGTTGACCGCGTCGCGGATCTCGTGGATGCGGTTCCACTTGGCGAGCAGCGCTTCATCGGGCGCATCGAACTTGGCATACGTCTCGGTGAAGATCGTGGATTCAGCCGGGCCACCCTCGAAGATCTTCCACGCTTCCTCCGCGGTGAAGCTCAGGAACGGCGCCATCCAGCGCAGCATCGCGTGCGTGATCTGCCACAGCGCCGTTTGCGCGGAGCGGCGCGCCAGGCTCTTCGGGGCGCTCGTGTAGAGGCGATCCTTCAGCACGTCGAGGTAGAAAGCGCCAAGGTCTTCGGAGCAGTAGACCTGCAGCTTCGCGACGACCGGATGGAACTCATAACGGTCGTAATGCGCGAGCACATCGGCCTGCATCTCGGCCATGCGGGCGAGGGCGTAACGGTCCACTTCGAGCATCTGATCGAAGGGCACGGCTTCCGTCTTGGCATCGAAGTCGCTGACATTGGCGAGCAGGAAGCGCAGCGTGTTGCGGATGCGGCGGTAGCCGTCGACCACGCGGGCGAGGATCTTGTCGTCGCCGGCGATGTCGCCCGAGTAGTCGCTCGCGGCCACCCACAGGCGGATGATCTCGGCGCCGAGCTTCTTGCTGGTGTCCTGCGGGTCCACGCCGTTGCCCTTGGACTTGCTCATCTTGTGGCCCTTGCTGTCCACGGTGAAGCCGTGGGTCAGCAGGCTCTTGTACGGCGCGCGGCCGTTCAGTGCGCAAGAGATCAGGAGCGAGGAATGGAACCAGCCGCGATGCTGGTCATGGCCTTCGAGGTAGAGATCGGCCTCGGGGCCGGTTTCGTGTGCGGCACCGGCGTGGCTGCCCTTGAGCACGTGCTGGAACGTGGAGCCCGAGTCGAACCAGACATCGAGGATGTCCTGGCCCTTGCTGTACTCCTCGGCTTCAGCGCCCAGCCATTCCGCCGGGTCGAGCTTGGCCCAGGCTTCGACGCCGCCGAGCTCGACGATCTGTGCCGCGCGCTCGATGAACTCCAGCGACTTTGGATGGGCCAGACCCGTGTCCTTGTGCAGGAAGATCGGCAGCGGCACGCCCCAGCTGCGCTGGCGCGAGATGCACCAGTCGGGCCGGCCGGCGATCATGTCGTGCAGGCGGGTCTTGCCGTTCTCGGGGTAGAAGCTGGTCTGCTCGATCGCTTCGAGTGCGGTCTGGCGCAGCGTCTTCGGGGCCTTGTCGACCGTGAACACGCCGTCGCCTTCGTCCATGCGCACGAACCACTGCGCGGCCGCGCGGTAGATCACCGGCGACTTGTGGCGCCAGCAATGCGGGTAGCTGTGCATCAGCTTGCTGTGCGCGAGCAGGCGGCCGGCGTTCTGCAAAGCCTCGGTGATCACCGGGTTGGCCTTCCAGATGTGCTGGCCAGCGAACAGCGGCGTTTCGGGCGCGTACACGCCATTGCCCTGCACCGGGTTCAGGATGGCCTTGAAATCCATGCCGTGTGCGACGCAGGAGTTGAAGTCATCCACGCCGTAAGCGGGCGCCGAATGGACCACGCCGGTGCCGTCTTCGGCGGTGGCGTAGTCGGCCAGGTAGACGGGGCTTTCGCGGTCGAAGCCGGGGTCGACATGGGCCAGCGGATGCTTGAACTTGATCAGGTCGAGGTTCTTGCCCAGCGTCGTGGCGATGACCTTGCCTTCGAGGTTCCAGCGCACCAGGCACTTCTCGACCAGCGCCTCGGCCACCATGTAGATGCCTTGCGGCGTGTCCACCAGCGCGTAAGGCAGCTCGGGGTTCAGGTTGAGTGCCTGGTTGGCCGGGATCGTCCAGGGCGTCGTCGTCCAGATGACGGTGAAGGCTTCCTTGTCGAGCTTGGGCAGACCGAAGGCGGCGGCCAAACGCTCAGGTTCAGCGCACAGGAAGGCGACGTCGACGGCGGGCGATTGCTTGTCCGCGTATTCGATCTCGAACTCGGCGAGCGAGGAGCCGCAGTCGAAGCACCAGTAGACGGGCTTCAGGCCGCGATAGACAAAGCCGCGCTCGAACAGGCGCTTCAGCACGCGGATCTCGCCGGCCTCGTTCTTGAAATCCATCGTGCGGTACGGATGGTCCCAGTCGCCCAGCACGCCCAGACGCTTGAAATCGACCATCTGCTGGGTGATCTGCTCGGTCGCGTAGGCGCGGCTCTTGGCCTGCACCTCGTCGCGCGG
This sequence comes from Burkholderiaceae bacterium, assembly GCA_036500605.1. Lineage (GTDB taxonomy): Bacteria > Pseudomonadota > Gammaproteobacteria > Burkholderiales > Burkholderiaceae_C > JAFALK01. The sequence continues at coordinate 3,734 of DASYBU010000028.1, read as the reverse complement.
CAGGCCGCGGCCGTAGGTCTTCTCGATCTGGTTCTCGATCGGCAGGCCGTGGCAATCCCAGCCGGGGATGTAGGCGGCGTCAAAGCCTTCGAGCTGGCGCGCCTTGACGATCATGTCCTTGAGGATCTTGTTGACCGCATGGCCCATGTGGATCTGGCCGTTGGCGTACGGCGGGCCGTCGTGCAGCACGAACTTCGGGCGGCCGCAGGAGGCCTCGCGCAGGCGCTTGTAGCGGCCTTGCTCTTCCCATTCCTGGACCCAGCCCGGCTCGCGCTTGGGCAGATCGCCGCGCATGGGGAAGGGCGTCTCGGGCAGGTTGAGGGTGGCGCGATAGTCGGGAGCAGCGTCGGTCATGGCGGGGCGGCGGACCCAGGTCCGCGAGCAAGTGTTTGGAGGCGAGGCGAATGAGCGGGCCGGGCCTGGTGACCCATTTGGCCCGTCAAATTCGGTCGCGTGTTGTCTGGCGGCGCGTGGCGAGATAGGCGCGCGCGTCCACCACGTCCTGACGGATGGCGGCGGTCAGGGCGTCAAGACTCTCAAAACGAGCCTCATCGCGCAATTTATGCAGGAGTTCCACGCGCACGAGTTTACCGTAGCCCCCCTCGAGGCCCAGATGCGAAGGCCAATCGAGGCAGTGCACTTCGAGCAGCACGCGGCCGACGTCCTCCACCGTGGGCCGCACGCCCAGCGAGGCCACGCCTTCGACGGGCTGGTCTCCCAGGCCTTGCACGCTCACCGCGAAGATGCCGTGTGCCGCCGGTTTGTCATGCGTGAAGCGAAGGTTCAGCGTTCGGAAACCCTCGCCGAGCTGCCGCCCGAGCTTGGCGCCATGCACCACATGGCCCGAGATCGAATAGGGCCGGCCCAGCAGGCGCGCCGCGCGCTCCATGTCGCCTTCGGCCAGCGCCTCGCGCACGGCCGAGCTGGAGACGCGCAGGCCGTGCACCTCATAACTCATCATTCGAGCGACATCAAAACCGCGCTGGTTGCCGGCGGCATCGAGCGTGGCGTAGTCGCCCTGGCGCTTGGCGCCGAAGCGAAAGTCGTCGCCCACCAGCACATAGCGTGCGCCCAGGCCGTCGATCAGCACCTGGCTGATGAAATCCTGTGCGCTCAGCGAGGCCAGTCTTTCATCGAAGGGCAGGATCACGACCTGGTCGACGCCGCAGCGGTCCAGCTCGCCGAGCTTGTCGCGCAGCATCGCGATGCGGGCCGGCGCCAGTTCAGGCTTGCCCAGCTTGGCGGCGAAGTAGTCGCGCGGATGCGGCTCAAACGTCAGCACGCAAGCCGGCAGGCCGCGGTGCCGCGCCTCGGACTTGAGCAGTGCCAGCATGGCCTGGTGGCCGCGATGCACGCCGTCGAAATTGCCGATCGTGAGCGCGCATTGCGCTGCGATGCCGGGGTGATGGAAACCGCGAAAGATCTGCATATCAGTTATCCATAGCGCCCGCGTCACCCGGAGCCGATGAAACGAATACAGAGTTTCCGGTACGCAGAGGACGCAAAGGGACGCTGAGCCCACAGAGAAGCGGTGGCTCCACGCTTTGCGGTCTCTGCGCTTGCTCTGCGCCCTCTGCGTTCCGGAAACTGATTGATTCGGTTTCCATCTCAGGACACGCGCGAAGGGCTGTCCACCCAAACCCATTCGCCGGGCTTCAGATCAGCGGGAATGGTGAGCATGCCGAACTGCGGCCGGTGCAGCGCCTCGCAGCGGTTGCCGACGGCCGCGACCATGCGCTTGACCTGGTGGTACTTGCCTTCGATCAGGGTGAGGCGCAGCGTGAATTCATCGATGGCCTCGGCCCCTTCGGCGCGGGCCAGCTCGGGCTTGTAGGCCGGCTTCGCGGGCGCGCTCGGGGCCTTGGAACCTTTCGGACCTTTGGACTCAGGCGCCTTGGATTCAGGCTCACGCAACTCCACGCCCTTCAACAGCTGCTCCACCATCTGCGGCGTCAACGGATGCTTGCAACGCGCTTCATAAACCTTCGGCACATGATGCTTGGGCGAGGTGAGCTTGTGGATCAGCGTGCCGTCATCAGTCAGCAACAAAAGCCCCGTAGTGTCCTCATCAAGCCGCCCGATGGGCTGCACATTGCGCTCGCGCAGCGGCGGCGGCAGCAGGCTCATCACGCTCGGGTGGTGCTTGGGTTTTTGTGAACATTCGTAGCCGGCGGGCTTGTTCAGCAGGATCAGCGCCTTGGCGTAATAGGGCCACGGACTGCCGCTGACTTCAAAAGTCAGGCCCTCGGGCTCGTAATCGGCTTCGGAGTCTTCGACCACCTCGCCGTTGACGCGCACCTCGCCGTGCTGGATCAGGCCGGCGCAGAGGCGGCGGGTGCCAAAACCCTGGGAAAAAAGTATCTGAGACAAACGCATGAGCGCAATCGTAGCGGTAGTGTTAGCTTTGGCGCCGGCTTGACGTTGTTGATCAAAGGAGCACAGCATGCAAAAACGACTGTTGGGAAAGAGCGGGCTTGAAGTTTCAGCCCTGGGCCTGGGCTGCATGGGCATGACCCACGCGTACTTTCCGCTGCCGGACAAGCAGGAAATGATCTCGCTGACGCGCCAGGCGGTTGACCTCGGCGTCACGTTCTTCGACACGGCCGAGATCTACGGCCCGTACAACAACGAGGAACTCGTCGGCGAGGCGCTGGCGCCCGTGCGCGACAAGGTCGTGATCGCCACCAAGTTCGGCTTCAAGGTCGGCGCCATGCCCGGCGTCGACAGCCGGCCCGAACACATCCGCGAGGTGACCGAGGCTTCGCTGAAGCGCCTCAAGATCGATTGCATCGACCTGCTCTACCAGCATCGCCCGGACCCGAACGTGCCGATCGAGGATGTGGCCGGCACGGTCAAGGACCTGATCCGCGAGGGCAAGGTCAAGCACTTCGGCCTGTCGGAGTCCGACGCCGCCACGATCCGCCGCGCGCATGCCGTGCAGCCCGTGGCCGCGCTGCAAAGCGAATATTCGCTGTGGACGCGCGACCTTGAAGACAACATCCTGCCCACGCTGGAAGAACTCGGCATCGGCTTGGTGCCCTTCAGCCCCTTGGGCCGAGGCTACCTGACGGGCAAGATGGACGAAACGACGAGCCTGGAGAAGGGCGACTTCCGCGCCGGCCTGCCGCGCTTCACAGCCGAGGCCCGCAAGGCCAATGTGGCGCTGGTCGAGTTGCTCAAGAGCCTGGGCGTGCGCAAGAGCGCCACGCCGGCGCAGATCGCGCTGGCCTGGCTGCTTGCGCAAAAGCCCTGGATCGTGCCCATCCCCGGCACCACCAAGCTGCACCGCCTTGAAGAAAACATCGGCGCGGCCAGCGTGGTGCTGAGCGCCGCGGATCTGCAGGACATCGAGACCGCCGCCGCGGTCTCGATGCCCTGCAATTCGTCCGCTGAAAGTTCGATGCTCGCGGCGCCGATGTTCTCCTCCAGCCGATGCAGTTTCGTCGTGCCCGGAATCGGCACGACCCATGGCTTTTGCGCCAGCAGCCAGGCCAGGGCGATCTGCGCCGGCGTTGCGCCCTTGGCATCGGCCACGCTCTTCAACAGATCGACCAGCGCCACATTGGCCTTGCGCGCCTCGGCCGTGAAGCGCGGCAGCGTGGCCCTGAAGTCGCCCGCCTCCAGCGGCGTGGACTCATCCATCTTGCCCGTCAGATAACCCCGCCCCAGCGGACTGAAGGGCACGAGGCCGATGCCCAGTTCCTGCAGCGTCGGCAGGATCTCGGGTTCCACAT
>DASYBU010000027.1:0-6517 GCA_036500605.1 Burkholderiaceae bacterium | reverse complement strand
GAGATGGCATGGTCCGCCCACCTATAGCGCTGCTGCTGAAGTGAGGCTGCCATCCAGAGCTGGGTGGGGCCTCGCGGAAACGGCATCAGAGTGCCAAAGTGGGAGGTCTAGCAACCACTTGATCCTGGAGGCCCCACCATGCAATCTACTGCAAATCTTCCTGTCATTGGTCTGGATCTGGCGAAGTCAGTGTTCCAGCTTCACATCGTCGATATGGAGTCCGGCGAGATTCAACGCCGCCAGATCAAACGAGCCAAGCTCACCGAGTTCTTTGCCAAGTGCCAGGTCAGTTTGGTTGCGATGGAAGCCTGCGGATCGGCCCACCACTGGGCACGTGCGATCCGTGCGCTGGGGCATCAGGTCAAGCTGTTGCCGGCCCAGCACGTCAAAGCCTTCACGTTGCGCGACAAGACCGACGCCATGGATGCACAGGCGATCTGGGTCGCGGCCCAGCAACCCCACATCAAGCCGGTAGCGGTGAAGACAGAACATCAGCAAGCCTGCATGGCCCTGCACGGCATGCGCCGTCAACTGATGAAGATGCGCATCATGCAAACCAACGCGCTGCGGGGCATCCTGGCCGAGTTCGGCATCGCTCTGCCGGTCGGGCACAACCAACTGCTCAAGACAATCCAAGGCGAACTGGCCAAGGCCCAGCAGGATGATCAGCTCCCCGCAGATCTGGTCGTCAGCGTTCAGGAACAGCTCAAGCGCATCGACGCCATGCAAGTCGATATTGACCACATCGGGCATCGACTGCGCACCGTGATTCAAGAGGACCGGCAGATGCAAGCCATCCAGCGCATTCCCGGCGTCGGCGAGTTGACGGCCTCAGCGCTGGTGGCGGCGGTTGGAGACTTCTCAAGCTTCAAGTCTGGGCGCCAATTTGCATCGTGGGTTGGACTGGTGCCGCGCCAGGTTGGCACGGGCGGCAAGACACAGCAGTTGGGCATCTCCAAGCGCGGCGACACCTACTTGCGCACCCTGCTCGTCGCGGGCGCCCGAGCGGTGATTTCCCGGACAGAGAGATCGGGCTGGCTCACTCGACTTCTGGAGCGCCGTCACTACAACGTGGCGGTGGTGGCGCTGGCCAACAAGATGGCAAGAACTGTGTGGGCGATCCTGGCAAAGGGGGTCGACTTCGACCCAGTGAAGTGGCATCCGCTTGAGTCGGCGACGACCTGACAGGCGCCGCTCTCGGCCGCAACTCGTCAAGCGTTCACACATGACTGTTTTGAAGGAGAGCCTGCAAGAAGCTAAGTGATGGAATGAAGGTCAAACCGAGTCAGGGACACTCCGGAGCCTACCCCGTACCTTGAGTACGATTTAGAGATGGGAACCCTGACTGCGTATAGCCATAATGGGCCGCAGTACCTCTGCACACACAGCCCGGATGTAAGGCTGCAAGCCATTCAATCTGTCACGAAGCCGAAAACTTGCTCTCCTTGGGCGGACCATGTAAGGCAGGCTGCCGCCGAATGAGAATCGCCGGCTTTCCGTTCTCGGTGATCTATCGCGATGAAGTGGACGAAGTCGTGGTCTACGCCATTCGCCCCGATGCACGGGAACCTGGATATTGGTTGCAACGTGCGCGTTGACGTCTGCCTCACCGAGCCGTGATGCTCGGCGCCTCTACTTCAGATAGCGCGCCACCAAATGCGCCTTGAAGTGCGCCGGGTTCAGTGACTCGCCGCTTGCACGCACCGCCAGCTCCGCCGTTTCCCAACGGCTGCCCTCGTTCCAGATGCGCGTCTTGAGCCAGTCAAAAGCGGCGCCCAGATCGCCTTGCGCGATGCGCGCATCAAGCGCGGGCACCTCGCGTCGCATCGCCGCGAACCACTGCGCCGCGTACATCGCACCGAGCGTGTAGCAGGGGAAGTAGCCGATCAAGCCGGCGCCCCAGTGCACGTCCTGCATCGGGCCGTCCTTGTAGTTGCCGCGCGTGTCCAGGCCCAGCAGCTCCATCATCTTTTCGTCCCACAGCGCCGGGATGTCCGCGCACTCGATCTCACCTTCGACCAGCGCGCGCTCGATCTCGTAGCGCAGGATCACGTGGGCCGGATACGTGACCTCATCGGCATCGACGCGGATCAAGCCGGGGCTGACGCGTGTCAGCAGGCGATAGACGTTAGCGGGCTCGAAGGCCGGCTGCGCGCCGAAGTGCTTGGTCAGCAACGGCGCCAGCAATTGCGCAAACGCCGGGTGGCTGCCGAGCTGCATCTCGAAGGACAGGCTCTGGCTTTCATGCAGGCCCATCGAACGCGCCTTCGCGATCGGCTGGCCCATCCATTCACGCGGCAGGTTCTGCTCGTAGCGGCCGTGGCCGGTCTCATGCACCGTGCCCATCAGCGCGGCGAGGAAGTTGTCCTCGCGATAGCGCGTGGTCATGCGCACGTCCTCGGGCACGCCGCCGCAGAAGGGATGGGCGCTTTCGTCCATGCGGCCGGCCTCGAAATCAAAGCCCAGCAGGCGCATCACATCGTGACCCAGTGCGCGCTGCGCTTCCTTGGCGAACGGGCCCTGCGGCTCGATCAGCGCTTCCTGGGCCTGAGCGGCCGGCACATCGCGAATCAGGCCCGGCAGCCACTCGCGCAGATCGCCGAACACGCGGTCGACCTCGGCCGCGCGCATGCCCGGTTCGTACTGGTCCATCAAGGCGTCGTAGCGCGACAGGCCGGTACTGTCAGACAAGGCCTGTGCCTCTTCGCGGACCAGCCGCACGACCTCGCGCAGATTCAGTTCGTAGCCCGCCCAGTCGTTGGCGGGGCGTTGCGTGCGCCAGGCATGTTCGCAGCGCGAGGTGGCCAGGCTGCGCGCCTCGACCAGCGCTTGCGGCAGCGCGTTGGCAGCGCGCCAGTCGCGGCGCATCTCGCGCAGATTGGCGCGCTGGATCTCATCGAGCGCTTCACCACCGGCACGTTCCAGCAGACCGGCCAAAGCGGGCTCGGTGGCCAGTTGATGCAGCAAGCCGTCCATTTCGGCCAGCGCTTCGGAACGCGCCTCGTTGCCCTTGCTGGGCATGTTGGCGGCCTGGTCCCAGGAGGCCAGGGCTTGCAGATGCGAGAGGCGGTGCAGGCGCTGCTGGCGTTGGAAAAGATCTTGGTAGGCAGACAGGCTCATGGGACGGCTCGCAATATCAGGAGGCCGCATTGTGAGCCCGAGGCATCAGGCCGGCCTTTCGTCACCCCCATCAGTGTGTGACCGGCCAAACCCAGATCAGCGCCGCCGTCATCAGGAAATAGCGGACGAACTTGCCCAGCGCCATGAAGCCCGTGCAGCGCCAGAAAGGCAGGCGCAGCCAACCCGCCACCGCGCACAGAGGATCGCCCACCACGGGCAGCCAGCTCAAGAGCAGCGCGGGCGGCCCGAAGCGGCGCAGCCAGGCCAGCGCGCGCGCGTTGCCGGGCTGCTTGTGGGTGGCGGCCTCATAGGCGCGCTCGGCGCCGTAGCCCATCCACCAGCTGATCGCGCCGCCCATCGTGTTGCCGATCGTGGCCACGACGATGGCCGGCCAGAACAGCTCGGGATTGCTCTTGACCAGCAGGTACACCATCGGCTCCGAGGCCAGCGGCAACAGCGTCGCGCCGATCAGGCTGACCAGGAAGACGCTGAGCAGGCCCACCTGCGGCACGGCCATCCAGGCCAGAAAAGATTCGATCAGATGCTGAAGTTGCGCTTCCATCCGCCGATTATGGAGACTCCGCACAGGTATACTTCTGCCTCTTTTTTGTGCACGGCTTTTCGCGTTTCCCTCATGTCCTCCCCGGTTCAGATTGGCTCCAAAATCGGCCCTCATACGCTGCCGAACAACCTGTTCGTGGCACCGATGGCCGGCGTGACCGACCGGCCGTTCCGGCAGCTGTGCCGGCGCCTGGGTGCGGGCTATGCGGTCAGCGAGATGGTCACCTCGCGCAAGGACTTGTGGAACTCGCTGAAGACCTCGCGCCGTGCCAACCATGACGGCGAACCCGGCCCGATCGCCGTGCAGATCGCCGGCACTGATGCGGCCATGATGGCCGAGGCCGCGGCCTACAACATCGACCGGGGCGCGCAGATCATTGACATCAACATGGGCTGCCCGGCCAAGAAGGTCTGCAACAAATGGGCGGGCTCTGCGCTGATGCAGGACGAGCCGCTGGCGCTCGAGATCATCGAGGCCGTCGTCGCCGCCGCGGGCGAGGTTCCCGTCACCTTGAAGATGCGCACCGGCTGGTGCGAAAGCGCGAAGAACGCCGTCCACATTGCGCTTGCCGCTGAACAAGCCGGCGTGCAGATGGTGACCGTCCACGGCCGCACGCGCGAGCAAGGCTACAAGGGCGCCGCCGAGTACGACACGATCGCCGCCGTCAAGGCCGCGCTGAAGATTCCGGTCGTCGCCAACGGCGATATCGACAGCCCGCAAAAGGCGCGCGAAGTGCTGGCCGCGACGAAGGCAGACGCCGTGATGATCGGCCGCGCCGCGCAAGGCCGGCCCTGGATATTCGCTGAAATAGCGCATTACCTGCGCACCGGCGAAACCCTGCCCGCGCCCAGCGTCGCTGAGGCGGCCGGCTGGCTGATCGAACATCTGCACGACCACTACAGCCTCTACGGCGAGCTGACCGGCATGCGCACCGCGCGCAAGCACATCGGCTGGGCCGTGCGGCATCTGCCCGCGGGCGAAGACTTCCGGCAGCGCATGAACCGGCTCGAATCGAGCGAGGCGCAGGTCAAGGCCTTGCGCGATTACTTTGCCGCGCTGGCCGATCAATATGAACTGCTGCCCTATGTGGCCGCGACTGAAGAAGAACAGGAGCTGGAAGCAGCATGATCCCGCAGAAGAACAATTCCATCGAACAATGCGTGCGCGAGAGCCTGGAGCTCTACTTCCGCGACCTCGACGGCGAAGCGCCGCACTCCATGCACGACATGCTGATCAGCCTCGTCGAGAAGCCGCTGCTCGAAGTGGTGATGGACAAGGCCGGCGGCAACCAGAGCCGCGCCGCCGACTGGCTCGGCATCAACCGCAACACGCTCCGCCGCAAGCTCACCGATCACAAACTGCTCTAACGTCATGACTCAACTGACTGCTCTCATCTCGGTCTCCGACAAGACCGGCATCGTCGACTTCGCCAAGGCGCTGCACGCGCTGAACGTGCGCCTGCTGTCCACCGGCGGCACGGCCAAGCTGCTGGCCGACGCCGGCCTGCCCGTCACCGAGGTGGCCGATCACACCGGCTTCCCCGAAATGCTCGACGGCCGCGTCAAGACGCTGCACCCGAAGATCCACGGCGGCCTGCTGGCTCGCCGTGACCATCCCGAGCATGTGGCCGCGCTCGAGAAGCACGACATCACCACGATCGACATCCTCGCCGTCAACCTCTACCCGTTTGAAGAGACCGTCGCCAAGCCGGGCTGCACGCTCGAGGACGCGATCGAGAACATCGACATCGGCGGCCCGGCGATGGTGCGCAGCGCGGCCAAGAACTGGAAGGACGTGACCGTGCTGACCGACGCCTCGCAATACGCAGGCGTGCTGGAAGAACTCAAGACGAACGGCAAGACCAGCGACAAGACGCGCTTCGCCTGCAGCGTGGCCGCGTTCAATCGCATCGCGCAATACGACTCGGCGATCAGCAATCACCTTTCCGCACTCGCCGAAGATGGCACGCTGAGCGCCTTCCCCGACCAGATGAACAGCAGCTTCATCAAGGTGCAGGACCTGCGCTACGGCGAAAACTCGCACCAGAGCGCCGCGCTGTACCGCGATCTGTATCCGGCGCCCGGTTCGCTCGTCACCGGCAAGCAATTGCAAGGCAAGGAACTCTCGTACAACAACATCGCCGATTCCGACGCTGCCTGGGAATGCGTGCGCACCTTCGACGTGCCCGCCTGCGTGATCGTCAAGCATGCCAACCCCTGCGGCGTGGCTGTCGCGGGCGATGCCCTGGCCGCCTATCGGCAGGCTTTCAAAACCGATCCCACCTCGGCCTTCGGCGGCATCATCGCCTTCAACCGCCCGGTCGATCGCGCCACCGCTGAAGAAGTCAGCAAGCAGTTCGCCGAAGTGCTGCTGGCCCCGTCCTACGACGCCGGCGCGCTGGAAGTGTTCGCCGCCAAGAAGAACGTGCGCCTGCTCGAAGTGCCGCTCGGCAACGGCGTCAACGCCTTCGACGTCAAGCGCGTGGGCGGCGGCTGGCTGGTGCAGCAGCCCGACTCGTTCAATGTGCCGCGCGAGCAGCTCCAGGTGGTCACCAAGGTTCAGCCCACGCCGCAGCAGATGGACGACCTGATGTTCGCCTGGAAGGTCGCCAAGTACGTCAAGTCCAACGCCATCGTGTTCTGCGGCGGCGGCATGACGCTCGGCGTCGGCGCCGGTCAGATGAGCCGCGTCGACTCGGCCCGCATCGCCTCGATCAAGGCCGAGAACGCCGGCCTCTCGCTCAAGGGCTCGGCGGTCGCCTCGGACGCCTTCTTCCCGTTCCGCGACGGTCTGGACGTGGTGGTGGATGCGGGCGCGAGCTGCGTGATCCAGCCC
>DASYBU010000026.1:0-55002 GCA_036500605.1 Burkholderiaceae bacterium | reverse complement strand
CATCGCCGACTACATCGTGGGCTTCTACAACAGCGTGCGGCTGCACTCCAAACTGGGCAACCTGCCACCCAATGCCTTCGAGCAGCAATCGGCAATCAAACAACCTATCGGTGTGTCCGAAAAAACTTGACCAGCACACCCAATTTCAACCGGGCTTTCCTTTGACCGTAGGTTCATAGGGTCTAGGGAATATCCGCATTCCGCCGCCATCCGGTAGAACGAGGAAACTTCGAACCTCTTAACGAACCGCGTCGACCACTCGTTCAGCATTCCAAAGCATCTGGCAAGCCATGACTACAACCCGCGGCTCGCCTCGCAACTTGGCGATCTACCAGGGCGGCGGCGCGAGGAGCTTGGTTCAGGAAAGAACGGCGTAGCGGGACGTGCCGCCTGTGCGCGCGAAGTCGTTCATCGACTCGAAGGAGGCGCCGATGTGTCCGCGTCCTCCTTGTTCGATGTGCTGCGGTCCTTGAAGTTGGCCATGCACATCAAGCCCGCAGGCTTGCCAACTCGGGAAGGAGTTTCCAAGGCGTTCTTCCGAGATGCGGACGATGATTTCTGAACACAGCTAGCGATCCGAAGTCGCCGTCCAAACAGTTTTACTTCGAGCGGAGCCTGAGCGGCGCCCTAAATCACCCCAAACCGATGCACCGTCGCCGACCGATAAACCTCACCCGGCCTCAGCACCGTCGACGGCCAATCCACCCCCACCTCACGGTTCGGTGAATCGGGCGCGTGCTGCGTCTCCAGGCACAGGCCCGTGCCTTGCGCATAGACCTCGCCGTTCGCGCCGCGCAGGCTGCCGTCGAGCCATTTGCCGGCGTAGAACTGGATGCAGGGTTCGGTCGTGAGGAGTTCCATCAGGCGGCCGCTCGGCGGATGAATCAAGCGCGCAGCCGGATGCAGCTGGCCATCAAAGGGATGGTCAAACACCCAGTTGTGGTCGTAGATCGCCTCGCCGATCGGGCGGCTGTGGCGGAAGTCGTAACGCGTTCCTTCGACGGCGGCGTGATGCGTCGGGATGCTTTTCGCGTCGATCTCGGTGTAGCGGCTCGCGTTCATCATCAGCTCATGGTCGAGCGCGCTGCCGCCGCCAGCGAGATTGAAGTACGCATGCGAGGTCAGGTTGACGACCGTGGGCTTGCTCGTGCGCGCCTCGTAGTCAATGCGCCATTCGTTGTTCGCGTTCAGGCTGTAGCGGACCCGCACGTCGAGTTCACCCGGGAAACCCATCTCGCCATCGGCGCTGACGAAACGCAGCAGCAGGCCCACCATCCCATCCGCATCGGCCTGCTGTGGCACCGCCTGCCAAAGCTGCTTGCCGAAGCCGTGCGTGCCGCCGTGCAGGCAATTGCCTTGGTCATTGGCATCGACCGTGTAGCTCGCGCCGTCAAGCGTGAACCGTGCGTCCGCGATGCGGTTGGCATAGCGCCCCGCGATCACGCCGAAGAAGGGGCTGCGCTCGACGTAGTCGCTCAAGTTGTCAAAGCCGAGCACGATGTTCGTGCCATCCGGCAGCCACAAACCACGGACGATGCCGCCGTAATCCAGCACGCTCAAACGCAGGCCGTTGGCATTGCTCAGCGTGTACTGATGAACCGTCCGCCCATCGGGCAACTGGCCGAACTCGGCCACCTCAATACCCGCAACGGTCACAGCGCTCCCCGCACGTTCACGTAGAGCGCGTACAGCGAATGGCTGCTGGCCATGAAGAGGCGGTTGTTCTTGGCGCCGCCGAAGCACAGGTTCGCGCAGCGCTCGGGCAAGTGAATATGTGCGAGCGGCTTGCCGGCGCTCGAATAGACGCGCACACCGTCGAGCTGCTCAGCATTCGCGCCAGGTTCTCCATTCGAACCGAAGCCGCACCAGAGATTGCCCTGCGCATCAACGGCCATGCCATCGAGCGCGCCGGGGCCTGCGGCATCGACCGCGAGGCGCTTGTTCGAGAGCTTGCCTTCAGCATGGTCGTAAGCCCAGATCAGGCGATGCGGCCTGGCGCGGCTTTCGATCACGTAAAGCACGCGCTCATCGGGACTGAAGGCCAGGCCGTTCGAGCCTTGCAGATCGTCAAGCACCATCTCCAGCTTGCCGCTGTTCGAGCCGATGCGGTAGACGCCATGCGGCAACTCCGGCGAGGCCGCGTCGCCCTCCCAATCCGTGGCGATGCCGAACGGCGGATCGGTGAACCACACGCTGCCGTCGCTGTGCGTGGTGATGTCGTTCGGCGAGTTCAGCGGCTTGCCGTCGAAGCCGTCGGCCAGCACGGTGATGCTGCCGTCGTACTCGGTGCGCGTGACGCGGCGCGTCAGGTGCTCGCAGGCCAGCAGGCGACCTTGGCGGTCGCGCGCGAGGCCGTTGCTGTTGTCGCTCGGCGCGCGGAAGGTGCTGACCTGGCCCGAACAATCATCCCAGCGCAGGATGCGGTTGTTGGGAATGTCGGACCAGAGCAGGAAGCGCCCATCGCCGAACCAGACCGGCCCCTCGCCCCACTGGCAGCCGGTGTACAGCTGCTGCACGCTGGCCGAGAACAGGCGCAGCGCGGCGCCCTGCGGGTCGAGGATTTCAAAGGCCGCGTCGGGCAGGCGGCTGCTGGGCGTGAAGGGGATGCGAGGGCCGAGATCCATATGCACCTCAGGATTGCTTTTTGTCTTCGAACGGACCGAGCACCACGAAGCCGCCGCCCTGGTAGCGCAGCTCGGGCGCGCTAACGTCGATGTTCGGCTGACGCGCCTCAACCGCCGCGCGGAAGTGGTTCGAGTTGTCCTCGGGTTTGAAGCCGACATGGCGGGCTGAGGCGTTGTCCCACCAGACATGCCGGTTGTCGCTCATGCCGAAGATGATCGTGTGATCGACGATCGGCGCGGTCAGCGCGGCGATGATCAGGCGTTCGAGATCGTCATACGAAAGCCACGAGGCGAGCATGCGGCGATCGACCGGCTCGGGCCAGCTCGAGCCGATGCGCACGCTGACCGTCTCGATCTTGTAGCGGTCGAAATAGAACTGCGCGAGGTTCTCGGCAAAGGCCTTCGAGAGACCGTAATAGCCATCGGGCCGCGGCGGATCCTGCGGCGTGATGGTCTGGCCCTGCGTGTAGAAGCCGGTCACATGGTTGGAGCTGGCCAGCACCACGCGCTTGATGCCGTGCTGGCGAGCGGCTTCGTAGACGTTGTAGGTGCCGACGATATTGGCGGGCAGGATCTCCTCGAACGATTTCTCGACCGAGATGCCGCCGAAGTGCAGCAGCACGTCCACGCCTTCGAGCAGCGCGTGCACCGCGGCCTTGTCGGCGAGGTCGAGCTGATGCACCTCCTCGCCCTCGCCGGCCGCAGCCATCGCGCTGATGTCGCTCAGGCGCAGCGTGTCGCAATAGGCCTTCATGCGCGGGCGCAGCACGCGGCCGAGATTGCCGGCGGCGCCGGTCAGCAGGATGCGGCCCCAGCGGATCGGCGTGAAAGGTGCGGTCGTCTTGCCGGTGCTATTGCTAATGCTATTGGTGGTGCTATTGCTGTTACTCATGCCTTGATTGTCGCCTTGGGTTTCTGCCCCAGGATGATCATGCCGAGAACATCTTCGGGTGTCACGTCGGCCACCTTGACGGTGTCGACCACGGCGCCGTTCTTCATCACGGTGGCGCGGTCGCAGACCTCGAAGACATCGGGCATGTCATGGCTGATCAGGAAGATGCCGATGCCTTCGCTCTTGAGCTTCAAGATGGTGTCCAGCACCATGCGCGTCTCGGCCGGGCCCAGCGCGGCGCAGGGCTCGTCCATGATCAGGATGCGGGCGTTGAAGTACAGCGCGCGGGCGATCGCCACGGTCTGGCGCTGGCCGCCCGACATGGCGCTGACCGGTTTGCGAAAGTCGTGGAAATTCGGGTTCAGGCGCTGGATCACCTGGCGCGCCTCATGCTCCATGCGGTCGCTGTCGAGCAGCCCCAGGCGCGTGCGCAGCTCGCGGCCGAGGAAGAGATTGCTCGGCGCGTCGAGGTTCTCGGCTAACGCCAAGGTTTGATGGATGGTCTCGATCCCGGCGGCGCGCGCATCGCGCGGGGTGTTGAACTGCTGCGGAATGCCACGCACCCAGATCTCGCCCGAGTCGATCGGGTAGACGCCCGAGAGCAGCTTGATCAGCGTGCTCTTGCCCGCGCCGTTGTGGCCGAGCAGGCCGACGACCTCGCCCTCCTGCAGATCGCAAGTGACCGATTCGACTGCATGGATGCCGCCGAAAGCCTTGCTGACGGCTTTCACTTCCACCAAGGCTTTCATCGTTTCGCTCCCTTGGTGTAGAGACCGTCAAACCACACCGCGGCGATCAGGATCAGGCCGATGAAGATCTGCCGCTTGGCGCTGCTCACATCGAGCAGCACCATCCCGTTGTCGAGCGTCTGGATCAGCAAGGCGCCGACGATGGCGCCGGCAATGCTGCCCGTGCCGCCGGCCAGCGAGGTGCCGCCAATCACGGTCGCTGCAATGACGTAGAGCTCAGCCATCTGGCCGATCGAATGCGTGCCCGACCCGAGCCGCGCGGTGGTGATCAAGGCGGCCACGGCCGACAGCGCGCCCATCAGCATGAACAGTTGCAGCAGCAGCTTCTTGGTCGGCAGGCCCGAGAGCAGCGCCGCTTCCGGGTTGCCGCCGAGCGCCCAAACATGCCGCCCGAAACGCGTGCGCCGCGCGACGAGATTGAGCAGCAGCGCGATCACGATCAGCATCAGCACCGGCACGCCGAGGCCCTTGCCCTGCCCGTCTTCACTGGCCGGATCGGGATAGGCGCAGACCACGGCCACGAAGGCCAGCACGGCGCCGCCGACGAGCACGACCTTGAGCACATCGGCCCACAGCGGCGTGAGCCTTGCACCGTAACGCACGCGGGACCGGCGTGCGGCCACGGTCTGGAAGATCAGCGCCGCGCAGGCCAGGCCGCCCAGCAGCCAGCTCCACACCGGTCCGATCGAGCCCTGCTGCCCACCGCCGAGGCGTTGAAAATTGTCAGACAGCGGCGCCAGCGTCTGACCATCGGCAACCAGAAAGGCCGCGCCGCGGAACATCAGATAGCCGGCCAGCGTGACCACGAAAGCCGGCACGCCGCGATACGCCGTCCACCAGCCCTGGAACACGCCGACGAGCACGCCCGCCGCCACGCCCACCGCGATCGAAACCAGCCAGCCGAAGTTGCC
Source organism: Burkholderiaceae bacterium (assembly GCA_036500605.1). Taxonomy (GTDB): domain Bacteria; phylum Pseudomonadota; class Gammaproteobacteria; order Burkholderiales; family Burkholderiaceae_C; genus JAFALK01. Next base: position 49,826 of record DASYBU010000026.1, on the reverse strand, counting down.
GTCGATGCCCAGCCAGTTCGTCTGCGTCCACGCGATCAGCATGCCGGTGAAAGCCATCAGCGAGCCGACCGAAAGATCGATCTGCCGCGCCACGATCAGGTAGACCATGCCGCAGGCCATGATGGCCGTGACGCAGGTCTGGATCGAAAGGTTGTACAAATTGCGCGGCGAGAGGAACACGCCGTCGGTGGCGATGGCCAGCGCAATCCAGATGGCAGCCAGCGCCAGCACGAGCGCACTGAAGCGGGCATCGAAGCCCGCTCTTTCAAGGAGTGATCGCATGGATGAAATTCTGAACTTCAGGAACGCAGAGGACGCAAAGAACCGCAGAGGTCGCAAAGGATTCAGACGCCAACGCTTTGCGCCCTCCGCGTCCCTCCGCGTCCTCTGCGTTCCGGAAACTGATTCTCTTCACAACAACCCTCTTCATTTGCACGCCGCAGGAGCCGTGGCCGCAGCCACGCCCGCACAGACCTGAGCTTTGGTCGCCCAGCCCGCCTCGATCACCACGCCAAGGTTGTCGCGCGTGAGCGCCAGCGGCTTGAGGAAGATCGCGGCGATCGGCAACTTCTTGCTGCCGTCCTTCCAGATCGCCGCGCCGGGAATGGCCGAGGGCTTGACGCGCGCTGCCAGCATCACGGCATAGCGGCCGGCGGCCTTGCCGAGTTCGCGTGAATCCTTCCAGACCGACACCGTCTGCTCGCCCCGGGCGATGCGGTTCAGCGCGGCGATATCGGCGTCCTGGCCGGAGACCGGCACACCGCGCAGGTTCTGCGCCTTCAGCGCCGAGACCGCGCCGCCGGCCACGCCGTCGTTCGAGGCCACGACCGCATCGACCTTGTTGCCGTTCTTGGTCAGCAGCTGCTCCATATTGCGCTGCGCGATCTCGGGCGACCAGTTGTCGGTGTACTGCTCGCCGACGTTCTTGATCGCGCCGCTGGCGATCGCGTCCTTCAAAACATCGAGCTGGCCAGCATGCAGAAAATCGGCGTTAGGGTCCGTCGGCGCGCCCTTGATGAAGACATAGTTACCGCGCGGTTTCAGCGCCAGCACGGCACGCGCCTGCATGCGGCCGACCTCGAAATTGTCGAAAGTCAGGTAGAGGACGTTCGGATCCTGGATCAGCCGGTCGTAGGCCAGCACCGGCACGCCGGCCTGGCGCGCGGCGTTGACAGCCGGCAGGATGGCGCTGGCATCTTGCGCCAGCACGATCAGGGCCTTGGCGCCCTTGGTCAGCAGCGCGTCGATGTCGGCACGCTGCTTCTCATTGGAGCCTTGCGCATCGGCCGAGATGTAGCGATCACCGGCGGCTTCGACAGCGGCCTTGATGGCCGCCTCGTCGCGCTTCCAGCGCTTTTCCTGGAAGTTGGACCACGACACACCAATGATGTCACCCTTGGCGTAAGCGGCAGTCCAATTGCCACAAGCCAGCGCTGCAAACACTGCAAGCAGCGCCAGTTTCCGTTTCGTCATCGCTTGTCTCCTGCGCCCGCTCTTTTCCGCTGTATTTTTTCAGCGAAGCGTCCGCGCTCAGATGTACTTGTTGACCAGCGCTTCGAGCCTCTCCTGCTGGCCCGAAACCGGTTGCGGTTCGATGCCGGTCTTGGCCACATAACTGGCAAAGTCGGCGAGCTTCATCTTGCCAGAGCTGATGTCCTTGCCTAGAGGGCCTTCCCAGCCCTGGTAACGCGTGGTTACGGCGGCGCCGAGCTTGTCGTTGGCGATCATCTTCTCGGCCACCAGCAGGCCGCGGGCGCACAGGTCCATCGCTTCGGCATGCGCGATCACGAGGTCGTCCGGGTCGATCGACTGGCGGCGCACCTTCGAGTCGAAGTTCAGGCCGCCCTGCCCCAGGCCGCCGCCCTTGACGATGTGATACAGCGCCATCGCCACTTGCGGCAGGTTGTTGGGGAACTGGTCGGTGTCCCAGCCCAGCAGCTCGTCGCCGCGGTTCATGTCGATGGAGCCGAGGATGCCGAGCGTCTGCGCGGTCACGATCTCGTGCTCAAAGCTGTGGCCGGCCAGCAGCGCATGGTTCTGCTCGAGGTTGACCTTGACTTCCTTCTCCAGGCCGTAGCGCTTGAGGAAGCCGTAGACCGTGGCGGTGTCGTAGTCGTACTGGTGCTTGGTCGGCTCGGCCGGCTTCGGTTCGATCAGGATCGCGCCCTTGTAGCCGATCTTGTACTTGTGCTCGACCACCAGGTTCAGGAAGCGGCCGAGGTTGTCGAGCTCGCGGCCCATGTCGGTGTTGAGCAGGGTTTCATAGCCTTCGCGGCCACCCCACAGCACGTAGTTCTCACCGCCGAGTTCATGCGTCATCTCGAGCACGTTGTGCACTTGAGCCGCAGCGTAGGCAAACACCTCGGGATCAGGATTGGTGGCCGCGCCGGACATGTAGCGGCGGTTGCTGAACAGATTGGCCGTGCCCCACAGCAGCTTGCGGCCGCTGTCCTGCATCTTGCGCGCGAAGATCTCGCCGATGTGGCGGACATTGCGGTTCGATTCGGCAAGCGTTGCGCCTTCGGGCGCGATGTCGCGGTCATGGAAGGTGTAGTACGGCGCGTTCACCAGGCGCAGCAGCTCGAACATCACGTCGGCCTTGGCCTCGGCCTGCTTCATCGCGTCGCCGCCGGCCGCGTGCCAGGGGCGTTGGAAGGTGTCGCCGCCGAAAGGGTCCAGCCCCGGCCAGACGAAGTTGTGCCAGTAGCAGACCGCGAAGCGCAGGTGCTGCTCCATCGTCTTGCCCAGCACCACCTGCTCGGGCTTGTAGTACTCGTAGGCCCAGGGTTCGGACTGCTTGAAGAAAGGCGTGCTCATGGTGATCGTCGTACGAAGGGAAACTCAGAGAGAAAACAAAACGGAGAAGAAGGCTCAGACCTTGAGGGCCGCCAAAGCCGGATAGAGCTTCTGCCACTGCGCGTGGCGTTCGGCATAGAAGGCCGCACGCTCGGGGCGCGGCACATAACTGCGCAGTCGTGCGGGACGCTGCTGCGCGCTCAAGGGTTCGCCGGCCGCCATGCGGGCCAGGCGCGCCGCACCGAGGGCGCAGCCGATCTCGCTTTCGGCCACTTGGTGCAGCGTGATGTTCAAGACGTCGGCCATGATCTGCGACCACAGCGGCGAACGCGCGCCGCCGCCGATGATGTCGGCTTCCTTCAGCACGGTGCCCGCACTGGCCAGCGCCTGCTGCGCATCGCGCATCGCGAAGGCCACGCCTTCGAGCACGGCCAGCGTCATGTCGGCGCGCGAGGTGCCGCCGTTCAGCCCCGCAAAACCGCCCCGTACATGCGCGTCGTTATGCGGCGTGCGCTCGCCGGCAAGATAGGGGCCGAACCAGGCCGACGAAGGCTTGGGATCGTTGCCCAGTTCTTGCAGCAGCTCCGCTTCGGGCTTGCCATTGATGCCGGCCCACCAAGCCAGGCTGGCGGCCGCGCTGAGCAGCACACCCATCTGGTGCCAGGTGCCCGGCAAGGCATGGCAGAAGGCGTGGACCGCGCTCGCCGGTGCTGGTGCGTAGGTGGCCGTCGTGGCCCACAAGACGCCCGAGGTGCCGAGCGAAACAAAGGCATCGCCCGCATAGATCGCGCCGAGGCCCACGGCACCGGCAGCGTTGTCACCGGCGCCGCCGGCAATCATCGGCGCTTCACGGAAGCCCCAGCGTTTTGTGAGTTCAGCGCTGAGCGTGCCGCTGACCGCATTGCCCTCCACGAGGCGCGGCATCTGGTCGCGCCGCATGCCGGTGGCGGCCAGCGCCGCGTCGGACCAATCGCGCTTGCCCACATCGAGCCACAGCGTGCCGGAAGCATCGGACATGTCTTCCGCATACTCGCCGCAGAGCTTGAAGCGCACATAAGCCTTGGGCAGCAGCACCTTGGCCACGCGCCTGAAGATCTCGGGCTCGTGCTCGGCCACCCACATCAGTTTCGGCGCGGTGAAACCGGGAAAGGCCAGGTTGCCGGTGACGGCATGCAGCTCCTTCCAGTCGCGGGTCAGGCGCACGCATTGCGCCTCGCTGCGGCCGTCGTTCCAGAGGATGCAGGGGCGCAGCACGTCACCGCTGTCATCGAGCAGCGTGGCGCCGTGCATCTGGCCCGACAGGCCGATGGCGACGACTTCGCTCAAGTCCAGCGGGTGGCCGGCCTGGAGCTCGTCCATGCCCTCTTCGATCGCGGTCCACCACTCGGCGGCCGATTGCTCGGAGAAGCCCGGCTGCGGGCGGCTCACCTGCAAGGGGCGGCTCGCGGTGGCGATCACATGGTCGCGGTCGGCCAGCAGCGCGATCTTCACGCTCGAGGTGCCGATATCAATGCCCAAGGTTTTCACGCAGCTTCTTCCTTCATGTCGTTCAAGCGCGGCTTGGGCCGCAGAGGTCTATTTGGATTTCGGTGGCCGCACGGCCGCCAAAGTGGAGGGACGCAGACGCGGTGCGGCGTCCGATTGGCGACGGATCAGCGTGAAGTCCATGATCAGGTGCTCGCGTGCAGCATCCTCGCCGTCACGGGTCGCGCGGATCTGGCGCACCAGCAGGTCGACCGCCGTGGCGGCCATGTCCATGATGGGCTGGCGCACGGTCGAGAGCTCGGGCCAGATCGTGGTGGCGAGCGGCGCATCGTCGAAGCCGGCGACGGTCAGGTCGCTCGGCACATCGAGCCCCAGGCGATGCGCGATCGCGACCGTGGCCGCGGCCATGTCGTCGTTCGACGCGAAGATCGCGGTGGGCCGATGCTCGCGCGCCAGCAGCACTTCGGCCGCGTCGAGGCCCGAGCGGTAATTGAACATGCCTTGCGCCATCAGCGATTCGTCGATGGTCAGACCGGCATCGGCCATCGCCGCGCGGAAGCCATCGAGCCGGCGCGCGCTGGCCGTCTGGTTCGGGTGGCCAACGATGAAGCCCAGGCGCTGATGGCCGAGGCTCAGCAGGTGCTTGGTCATCGCATACGCGGCCTGTTTGTCGTCGATGCCGATCGCGCTGACGCGGTCATCGGGCTTGCCGCTGGCGACCGACACGGCGGGCACCTCGCTCGCCATCAACAGGTCGATCAGCGGACGCGAATCACAGAACGGCGGCGGCAGAATGAGGCCGTCGATGCCATTGGCGATCAACTCCTCCACCACTTCGCGCTCGTTCTCGTCGGACTCGCATTTCTGCACGACGAGCTGCACATGGGCCAGGCTCGCCTTGTTGAGCAGGCCGACCAGGAACTCGTTCAGGTAGCTGGCCGACGGGTTGTTGTAGAGCACGCCGAGGCGGATCAGGTGGGCGCCGGCCAGGCGGCGCGCCGCCTGGTTCGGCGTGTAGTGCAGCGCCGCCACGGCCGCGTTGACGCGGTCTCGCGTGGCCGGACGCACATTGGTCTCGCCATTGACCACACGCGACACCGTCATGGGGGAGACTCCCGCCATCTGGGCCACGTCGGCGATGGTTGCGACCTTGCGTGCGCGTTCGTTGCTCATGGTTTTGACATTCATGGTCTGTGCGTCAACAGGTCTGACGGCTGGATTGCAGGGGGCACAAGAGCATGAGTTTCAACCATGCACGCACACCCCGCCATCAGCACATCTCCCTGCATTGTCGGCACAAATGATAGCGCCACCATCCTTTGAAGCGTGCAAGGCGGACCCGGTCCGCCTTGCATCTGGCTGTCACGCTACCAGTTCAGACCTTCAGCAAGCTCAGAACTGTGCGCGCAGACCGACCGTCAGGTAGCGACCCGGCTTGTATTCCGAGTAGGTCGCGTTCGTGAACTGGAAGTAGGTGCGCTGGGCTTCGTTCGTCACGTTGTTCAGGTCGATCGAGAGCTGCGGCGCATGATCGATGCCGGTCAGCGTTTCCAGGTCGAAGCGCGTGGACAGGTCCACTCGCTTGTAGGGATCGACGAAGAGAGCGGCTGCCGACACGCCGTTCTGGTTGTTGCCCGCGACCTGGCTGCCTTGCGAGTAGTTCTGCGAGACGCGCACCATCACGCCATGACGCTCGTAGTACACGGTCAGGTTGTTGGTGATCTTCGGCACGCCGAGTGCCACGGCACCGGCCACCGCCGAGTTCTGCCGCACATAGGTGACGTTGCCGGTCACGCCAAAGCCCTTGATCGGCAGGTAGCGGTCGAACGACTGCTGCACGCCGAGTTCCGTGCCGTGGATGTTCAGGTTGCCGTCCACGTTGACCTGCTGAGACATCACCACCGTGGCCGCCGAAGCGCCGCCGCGCAAGTCGATCGCAGCCTGCTGCTGGCCGGTGATCGACGCGTAGGTCACACCGAACGGCGCCAGGGCGCTGAAAGGCATCGTGATGTTCTGGTTGGCGGTGAAACCGGCGATGCGCTTCTCGAAGTGCGTCAGGCTCACATAGCCGTCCTTGCCGTTGTACCAGTCAACGCCAACGTCCCAGTTCTTCGAGATGTACGGCTTGAGCGACACATTGCCGATCGAGCCCGAGGCGGCCGAAGGATCGCTGAAGCTCACGCCCGGCAGCATCGAGTTCGGGTTGGCACGCGTCATGGTCTTCGACAGCGAGGTGCGCAGCACGATGTCATCGGTGGCGTTGAAGGCCAGCGAACCCGAAGGCAGCGTGTTGTTGTAGGTGCTGGGCAGGTACGCGAAGTTGATGAGATTCGGGTAGCGTGCGCCATCGCCGAGGTCGTCGGTCGTGCCCACGACGCCGTCGGCGCCTGCATTGCGCGGATCGGGCGGGGTCGTGGTCACGCCACCGATCAGCTGCTTGGTGCGCACATAGCGCAGGCCGGCGTCATAGCGCAGCGCGTGGCCGAACAGCGGCGTGTTGCCCGCGGTCTCGAGGTACAGGCCGGTGGCCTTTTCGTAGATCGAGCCGATGGCGGCGCCCGACGCGGAAGACGTGACCGGCAGCGCGGTCGATTCGTACTTCGCGTAGTTCGTGTCCTTGGCAAAACGAGCCCAGTCCACGGTGATGAAGCCGGCCGGTCCTGGGATCAGGTAGTTGGCCAGGTTCGAGCTCGGAACCAGTGAGCCCTGGTTCAGCACCGGCCCGGTCTGGCCAGTGGTGTAGCCGGCGCCCAGGGCCGGATACAGGCCCGAGTTGCTGCCCGGCGTGTTGTTGCCCGTGCAAGCTGGCGAGCCGTTGGGGCTGGGCAGCCAGACGGTCGGGTTGTTGCCGCAGACGGCAGCCTGCCAGGCACCCGAGTTGTCGGTCGCGCGGATGTCGCGGTCGATCTCGTCGTAGGCAATGCCGCCCTTGATGTTGAAGTGATCGTCACCCCAGGTCAGGTTCGTGCGGGCACCCTTGGTCTTGGTCGTGCGGAACTCGTCCTGCACGTTGACACGGCCGCCGTTCCAGCCGAACTGCGCGCCGTTGTTGATGTCGACGTTCGAGGTGAACGAAGGAATGTCGCCCGAGCTGTTGTCGTACGCAACCGTCACGCCCGAGCCCGGCGCCGTGGCCACCAGGGCCGTCGGCGCTTCACGCTTGTAGGTGCCGCGCGAGGCGTTGAGCTGCGCGTCCATCTTCCAGTTGTCGGCGATCTTCCATTCCATGCCCGGGTTGACGTTCCAGAGCTTGGTGGTCTCGATGACCGGACGCACTTCAAGGAAGTACTGCGTGTTGGCAAACGTGCCCTTGGTGACCACGCAGCCGTTTTCGCAACTGCCGTCGACCGTCATGTTCAGCGGGATCGAGGCGCCGTTGCGCACCGCCCAGTTCATGTCGATACGCTGCAGGTCGTTCTTCTTGCGCGCGACCAGGCTGTCCACATAGAAGTGCAGATCGTTGGTGGGTCGGTACTCGGCATTGAACACGCCGCTGATGCGGTCGCGCGTGCCTTGCTCGTTCATCACGCGGCCCAGGCGCGGCACCAGCGCATTGTCGATCTGCGTGATGTTCAGGCCCGGGTTGTTGGCCAGCAGGAAAGCCTGGTCCACCGTCGCGCCTGTCACCAGCCCATTGCCGGCATTGGCCGGCACGGTGCCCGGGATGCTCCAGTTGCCACCGCCGGTGTTGTTGCGATTCGTGGCGGGATTCTGGGTCTGCGAGAGATTGGGATTGGTCCAACCCACGCTTTCATAGCCGTAGGTGCGGATCTTGTTGTTCGCGAACGAGACGCCGGCCAGCAGGCCGATCGTGTTGTTGGCGAAGGTGTTCGAGGCGATCACCAGGCCCTTGTTGCCCCAATGCCCCGCGAGCGAGGAACGGGTGCCCGAGAAGGAGGTGATCAGGCGTTGGCCGGGCTCGTCGAACGCGCGCACGCTGCGCATGTCGACCACGCCGGCGCTGCCGCCTTCGAGCAGGTTGGCCGTCGGGCTCTTGTAGACCGTCAGCTTGGAGAACAGGTCGGCCGGCATCAGGTCCAGGTCGACTTCACGGTTGGTGTTCTGCGCGTCGAGGCTGGCCGAAGCGACAGCGATGGAGGCGCCGTTCAGCGTCATCTTGGTGAAGCTGGTGCCCAGGCCGCGGATCTGGATGTTGACGCCCTCGCCCGTGATGTCACGCGAGACCTGCACGCCCGGAATGCGCGACAGCGATTCGGCGATGTTCGAGTCCGGGAACTTGCCGATGTCTTCGGCCGAGACCGAATCGATGAAGCCGGTGGCGTTGCGCTTGTCCTTGGCCGAAGCGGCCAGCGAAGCGGCATAACCCGTCACCACCACGGTCTCCAGCTTGTTGTCGACGGCGGCATCCTGCGCGGGTGCGGCTTGCGGAGTTTGCGCGGTTTGCGCGGTCTGTGCGTAGGCTTGCGAAATCAGGCCGGCCAGCAAAGTGGTGGCGAGCATGAACTTGCGGCCATGCGTGGATGGGCCGCACTGCGGCCTGCTGATATGAGGCATGTCTTGTCTCCTGATGGGCCGTGAGGCCACGACGCTTTATTGCTTGATCTCTGGCCGGCGATCATTCGTCGACCCTATTTTGTTTTCCAGTCGCACTAAAATGTTAGCGCGACCATTGAACTATAAACATGCGCAAAGTTAGGTGTCAATGCACGAAAGACCCGCAGCTGTAATTTCTCGTTGCCTGAACGACACAGGGTATCTTTCGACATCCCCAAACACTCGATGGATACGAGATGACTACGGGTTTAACCCGCTCATCCGCCATGACCCGGAGCGAAGCTGAATTTCAGCGATTCGTAGTACGCCAGCGATGATGCGGGCGCTACCACGCCGGCCGGCAAAGGCAGCTTGTTGATCGACTGGAAATACGCGATCGAAGCATCGCGCCACCAGCGCGCCTCGCGCTCCTGGATCGCAAGCCTTGTGGCCACCTCGGCATGGCGGCGCGGGTCGACCACGCCCTTCAGCGTCGCCCATTGCTCACGCATCTTCACGACCGTCTGCACGCCCGTGTCGTAGTGATGGATCAGGTCAGCCCACAGCGTGCGGCCCGAAGGCATCGCATAGTTCCATGGCACATGATGAAACCACAGCAGCAGTTCGGGCGGCGTGGTTTTCACATCACCCCAGGTCCTGGCGAGCTCGGGCGCGTACTGCGCCACGGCATTGCTGCCGCTCGCGCTGCGATCGAAGCCGATGCCCTTCAGATCGGCCTTGTGATAGTAGGTCGGGTTCCATTCGGGCCGGGCCAGATCGCTGACCCACGGGCCGGGGCCGTAGTGGTGGCCCGTGGCCATCACATGGTGCAGGCCCAGCGGCGTCATGTAGTCGACCACGGCCTCGCGCGAGCCCATCATCATCGGCAGCACCGTGCTCATCAGCTTCGGATCGTGGCCCCAGGTCTGCGCGATCCACTCGCGCGCAACGCTCTCGGCCGAGAGCTCCGGGTCCCAGGCCATGCGGCCGAAGACGTACCAGTTGGCCTGGTCGAAATGCGAGCCGGTCCAGTTGCGGTCGCTGCCGATATTGGAGACGCCGGCCATCACGGTGATGCGGCCGTCGTTGTACAGACTTCCGTCGATGACTTTGGCCACCGTCGCGCCAGGAGCCACATGCGTGTCCGAACGCAGCGTTTCCTCGAACAGGGGCCCGAGATAAGCCAGGTGCGTGGCGAAGCCCAGGTACTCCTTCGTGATCTGGAATTCCATCGCCATCTGCGTCTTGGGCATCGCGCCAAACAGCGGATGGAAAGGCTCGCGCGGCTGGAAATCGATCGCGCCGTTCTTCACCTGAATCACGACGTTAGGCGCGAACTGGCCGTCGTGCTGTACGAACTCGGCATAAGCCTGCTTGGCGCGATCATCGGCGTTGACTTCCGAGTAGACGAAGGCGCGCCAGATCACCAGGCCGTGATGCGGCGCCAGCGCCTCGGCCATCATGTTCGCGCCATCCATATGGCTGCGGCCGTAGTCCTGCGGGCCGGGTTCGCCTTCTGAGTTGGCCTTGACCAGGAAGCCGCCGAAATCAGGCACGAGCTTGTAGATCTCGTCGGCCTTGGTTTTCCACCAGGCTCGCACGGCCGGGTCCAAGGGGTCCGTCGTCTTGAGGTCGCCGAGATCCTTCGGAGCCGAGAAGCGCGCGGACAGAAACACGCGAATGCCGTAGGGCCGCAGGATGTCGGCCAGCTGGGCCACCTTCTTCAGGTAGGGCTCGGTCAGGATCGAGGCCTTGGCGTTGACATTGTTCAGCACCGTCGCGTTGAGACCGAGCGAGGCATTGGCCCGCGCGTAATCGACATAACGCGTGTCCTTGACGTCAGGCAGTGTTCCCCAATCCCAGATCGAGAGGCCCGCAAAGCCGCGTTCGACCGAGCGGTCCGGGTTGTCCCAATGGTTGAGCATTCGCAGGCTGATCTTGGGCGCTGAAACCTCATCAAGCCGCGCCAGGTTCGCGCCAGTTTGCGCGGCGCGCAGCCACGCAAAGCTGCCGTGCAGCAGGCCGATGTCGGTGTTGGCCGCGATCAGCGTGATGGGGTGGCCGTCGAGCGTGAGCGAGCGCAGCAAATAGCCCTCCTCGCCCAGCTTCTTCAAGGGCAACGAGAGGCTGGCGATCGAAGGCAGGCTCGCCGGCGTGGCCAGCACGAGGGCGCCATCGCGCAGCTGATGTTCGAGCGGCGGCTTGCGGCCACTCAAGCCTTTCACGCCCCGATGCAACTCGTCGACTGCCGCTTGCACCGTGCTCGAAGGCTGCGCTGAAAACACCAGCGCCGTGCTGCGCTCCTGCAATTTCGTGCGCTCCGCTTTCGGCAGTTCGCGATAGCGCAGCCACAACTCGTAACCATCTTCCGTCTGGGCCTGCGCCAGCGAGAAAGTGAGCATCAACAACAGCGGCGCCAAGGCCTTGAGAAGAGTCTTCATTGCGGTTCCTACAGGGCACGACTGAGACGTCATGCGGGGAATTGCGTCTTGCAAGAAGTGAAATGGTAGCGCTACATTTCGGGGTCCAGAACGCCGTACACCCAAAAAAATACTGGAGACAAGTGCGTGAAGCTTCAACTTCCAACGCGTGCATCGCCCATGCTCGGCGCGGCTCTCGCCCTCGCTTTTTTGGCAGGCGCGGCGCAGGCCGGCACGAATTCGGATGCGGCCGATGCGGCCGATGAGGCCCTTGTGGCGCAGGTTCAAGCGAGCCTCGGCCTGCCGCGCCCCTTGGGCCTGGCGGCCAGTTGGGACCCGGAGCTGTTGCGGGCTTCCTATGCTGCGCTCGGTGCGCAGCTCGCCCAGACGCACAAGACCGCCGCGCTAACGCCAAATCTCGACGTGCTGCGCGATTCGCGCCGCGGCGATGCGTCCTCCACTTTCGGCGAAGACCCGTTCCTGACCGGCGAGCTCGGCGCGGCCGCAGTGACGGGCTTGCAATCGGCCGGCGTGCGCTCCGTGGTCGGTCATTTCGCGGGGCCGCAGCTTCCACCACCCGGCGCCGATCTCGGGCCCATGCCGGTCTCGCCGCGCGAACTGCGCGAGGTCTTCGTCTTTCCTTTCGAGACCGTGATCCGCCGCGCCCAGCCGGCCGGCGTGCTGCTGTCGGACAACGAGATCGACGGCATTCCTTCGCTGAGCAATCCCGCCCTGGTGCGCATGCTCAAGGAGGAACTGCACTTCAAGGGCGCGGTGCTGAGCAAGGCCGGCGGTGCGCTCGGCGCGCTCGATGTAGCGACAACGGTGGCGCCCGCCGCGCAGCCCGAGCGTGCGGCTGCTGAGGGTGTCGTGCTGCTCAAGAACGAGGGCGCCCTGCCCTGGGTCGAAGGCGTCTCGATGAACATCGCCGTGATCAAGGATGCGTCGCCTGAAGCGCTGGCCCCGCTGGCGCTGCCTCCGCAGCCGTATGTGCTCGTGCTCTCGGGAAAATGGCCAACGCCGAGCCTCGCGCTGACCGCCCTCGTCGAAGGCGCGAAGGCCGTGCTCGCCGGCTTCGAACTTGGAGCGCAGGGCGACAAGGCACTCGATGACGCCCTCCACGGTCGCCTCAACCCCGGCGGCAAGCTGCCCTTGAGCCTCGCCCGCAATGCCGGTCAGTTGCCGATGTTCTACAACGTCAAGCCGACCGCGTGGCGCGGCTATCTGTTCGACACGACGAAGCCGCTCTATGCCTTTGGCTGGGGTTTGTCGTACACGCAATTCGAGGTTGGCGCGCCGAAGCTGGGAGGCCGCTCGATCAAGATCGGCCAGCCCGTGTCGGTGAAGATCACGGTGCGCAACACCGGCTCGCGCGCCGGCGACGAGGTGGTGCAGCTCTACCTCCATCACAAGACCTCGTCCACTACCGAACCGGTCAAGCAACTGGTCGGCTTTGCCCGCGTGAGCCTGAAACCGCAGGAGAGCCGAACGCTTGAATTGAGCGTCAGCCCCGAGCAGCTCTCGATCTGGAACCTCGACATGCAGCGTGTTCAAGAACCCGGAGAGATCGAATTGATGAGCGGCTCGAACTCGGTCGATCTGAAGAGCGCCACGCTCCTGGTGGTGAAGCCATGAACAAGACCAACAAGACGCGCCGCCGCCTGCTGCAAGCCGCCGCCGCTGTTCCCGCACTTTCCGCGCTGCCGGCACTTCAAGCCTTCGGCGCCGAGCAGAATTCGCCGCCGCCCTACAAGCTCCCCGCCCTGCCGATCGAACTGCGCGTGCAGGACCTGATGGCCCGCATGACGCTCGACGAGAAGATCACGCAGATGTGGGCCCTGTGGGACACCAAGGCCGACATCATGGTCGATGGCGGGATCGACTTCTCGCCCGCCAAGGCGAGCAAGAACTATCCGCACGGCTTCGGCCAGATCACGCGGCCATCCGATCTGCGCGGCGCGCCGCTGGCGCTGACGAAAGGCCAGGGCCGCCACGCGCGCAAGCCGGCCGGCACGATCGAGTTCGTCAACGCCATCCAGCGCTGGGCGATCGAGAAGACGCGCCTGGGCATCCCCGTGCTCTTTCACGAGGAAGCGCTGCACGGCTATATGGCGCCCGGCGCGACCTGCTTCCCCGTGCCGATCGCGCTGGCCGGCAGCTTTGATCCGGCGCTGCTCCGCGAGATCAACAGCGTGATCGCCCGCGAAATGCGCGCGCACGGTTCGCAGCTGGCGCTCTCGCCGGTGGTGGACGTGGCGCGCGATCCGCGCTGGGGCCGCATCGAAGAGACCTTTGGCGAATGCCCGTACGTCTGCGCCGAGATGGGCGTGGCCGCAGTGAACGGGCTCACCGGCACCGAGCGCACGCTGGAGCCGCAGAACGTCTTTGCCACGCTCAAGCACATGACCGGTCACGGCCAGCCGCAATCGGGCACCAACATCGGCCCGGCCATGCTCGGCGAGCGCGAGCTGCGCGAAAACTTCTTCCCGCCCTTCCGCGAGGTGGTGCGCCGCACGAACATCGCGGCGGTCATGCCTTCGTACAACGAGATCGACGGCGTGCCCTCGCATGGCAACCGCTGGCTGCTGCACGATGTGCTGCGCGGCGAATGGAAGTTCAAGGGCGCCGTGGTCAGCGACTACGGCGCCGTCGAAGAGCTGCAAAGGCTGCACCACGTGGTGCCCGATGCCGACGGCGCTGCTGCCCGCGCGCTGCACACCGGCGTGGACAGCGAACTGCCCGATGGCGCCACCTACCGCCAATTGCCGCGACTGGCGCGCGCCGGCCTGGTGTCGGTGCAGGACATCGACGCGGCCTGCGCACGCATGCTGACGATGAAGTTCCGCGCCGGTCTGTTCGAGTATCCGTACGCCGACGCCGTGCAGGCCGCGCGGATCACCAACAACGAGGAAGCGCAATCCCTGGCCCTGCGCGCGGCGCAGCGCTCGATCTGCCTGCTCAAGAACGAAGGCCAACTGCTGCCGCTGAAGGCCGGCGCGCACAAGAAGATCGCGGTGATCGGCCCGAGCAGCAACATCGCGCGCCTCGGCGGTTATTCGAGCGATCCGGGCCATGCGGTCTCGCTGATGGATGCCTTGCAAACGCGGCTGAAAGGCCAGGCCGATCTGCAGTTCGCGCAAGGCGTTTTCATCACGCAAAGCGAGGACCGCGCGGCCGACGACGTGAAGCTCGCCGACCCCGTGAAGAACCACCAACTGATCGCGGAAGCCGTGGCCGTCGCCCGGGCTAACGACCTGATCCTGCTGACCCTGGGCGACACCGAGCAGACCAGCCGCGAAGGCTACACGCCCGAGCATCTGGGCGACCGCACGAGCCTCGATCTCGTCGGCGAACAGAACGAACTGTTCAACGCGCTGCAAGCACTCGGCAAGCCGATGGTCGTGATCGCGATCAACGGCCGCCCGCCGAGCTATCCGAACGTCGTCTCTCAATGCCAGGCCCTGCTTGAATGCTGGTACCTGGGCCAGGAAGGCGGCACGGCGATGGCCGATGCGCTGTTCGGCGATGTGAACCCCGGCGCCAAGCTGACCGTGACCGTGGCGCGCGATGTGGCGCAGGTGCCGGTCTTCTACAACGCCAAGCCGCCGCTGCGCCGCGCGGACTACGCGCTGTTCCCTTTCGGCTTCGGCCTCAGCTACACGAGCTTTGATTTAGGCGCGCCGCGCCTGTCTGCCGCGAAGGTGGCGGCCGGCAAGCCCGAACTGGTGGTCGAGATCGATGTACAGAACACCGGCGCGCGCCAAGGCGACGAGGTGGTGCAGCTGTACGTCCACCAGCGCAATGCTTCCGTCGTTCGGCCCGTCAAGCAACTGCGCGGCTTCGCACGCGTGACGCTGGAGCCCGGCGAAAAGCAGACCGTCAAGCTGCCGCTCGATGCGCGCGCCTTCTCACTCTGGAACGCCGCGATGCAGGAGGTGGTCGAGCCCGGCCTCTTCGACATCATGGTCGGCCCCAATTCCCGTGACCTCAAAACCGTGACCCTGGAGATCGCATGAAGTTGAAGTATTCGATCGCGGCCGCTTTGCTGGCCGCCGCATTTGGCACGCAAGCAGCCCCCGACGCCGTACATGACGCAGGCATTCCCCACCTCGAACGCCAAGGCACCGCCACGCAGCTGATCGTCGATGGCAAGCCCTTCCTGATCCGCGGCGGCGAGCTCGGCAATTCCTCGGCTTCCAACCTCGACGCGCTCAAGCCGCTGTGGCCCAAGCTCGTCGACATGAAGCTCAACACGGTCGTGCTGCCGGTCGAATGGGACCTGCTGGAGCCGAGCGAGGGCCGCTTTGATTTCACGCTGGTCGATGGCCTGCTGCAACAGGCGCGCGAGCACCACATGCACCTCGTGCTGCTGTGGTTCGGCGCGTGGAAGAACAGCATGTCTACCTACGTGCCGGCCTGGGTCAAGCAGGATGTGAAACGCTTCCCGCGCGCGGAAGACCTGCAGCACCGCAAGCAGGACATCCTCTCGCCGCTCGGCGAAAACACCGTGCTGGCCGACAGCAAGGCTTACGCCGCACTGCTGCGCCATCTGCGCGAGGTCGATCACGACCACACCGTGCTGATCGTGCAGGTCGAGAACGAGATCGGCATGCTGCCCGAGGCGCGCGAGCACAGCGCGATGGCCGATGCGGCCTATGAAAAGAACGTGCCGGCCGAACTGATGAAGCGCCTGCAAAGCTCGCGCGAGCAAGGCACGCTCGCGCCCGAGATGGCTGAAGCATGGAAGCGCGCCGGCGGCAAGACGCAAGGCACGTGGGCCGAGGTCTTCGGCACCGGGCCGTCTGGCGAGGAAGTTTTCCAGGCCTGGTGTTTTGCACGTTATGTGGACCGCGTGGCCGCCGCCGGCAAGGCCGAATATCCGCTGCCGATGTATGCCAATGCCGCGCTGATCCGCGCCGGCCACCAGCCGGGCCAATACCCGAGCGCGGGGCCGCTGCCGCACCTGGCCGACATCTGGCATGCCGGCGCACCGAAGCTTGATTTCCTCTCGCCCGACATCTACTTCCCCAACTTTGTCGAATGGGCCACCAAGTACACGCGCAACGGCAACCCGCTGTTTATCCCCGAGGCGCTGCGCAGCGTGGACGCCGCGGTGAACGGGCTCTATGCCTATGCGCAGTTGGAGGCGATCGGCTTCTCGCCGTTTGGTATCGAGACCATCACCGAGCCCGCACAAAGCCTGATGCGCGACAGCTTTGACATCGTCTCGCAGCTCACGCCGCTGCTGCTGGCCAAACGCGGCCAGGGCATGACGGCGGGTTTCCTGCCCGCAGGCCCCGAACAACGCGCGCCGCAGCGCGTCGAGATGGGCGGTTATGTGATGAGCGTGAGCTTCGAGCGCGCCAAGCTCAGCAACCTGGCCGACGGCGTGATCAATGAATCGGGCGCTGCCGGCGGCGCGGCCAGCTATCCGGCCGGCGGCCTGGTGATCCAGCTCGGCCCGGATGAGTTTCTGTTCGCAGGTATCGGAATTACCAGTACCTTCTCGACGCTCAAGCCTGGAGAATCGGTCGGGCTGACCTCCGTGCAGCAAGGCCGTTATGTGAACGGCAAGTGGCAGAGTGGTCGCTGGCTCAACGGCGACCAGACCCATCAAGGCCGCCATGTCCGACTGGACCCCGGCGCCTTCGACATGCAACTCGTCAAGCTCTACAAATACTGATATGAATCGACGTGATTTTGCCGCCCTGCTCGCAGCAGGCGCGATGCCTTCCTACGCCTTCTCCGAGCCCACGCAACCCGCTTTGAAGACCCTTGGCGCCGCCAAGGGCCTGCGCGTGGGCAGCGCGATGGGCATGCCCACCTACTCCGACCGGCGCTACCGCGAGCTGCTCGCCCGCGAATGCGCCACGCTGGTGACCGAGAACGAATGCAAGTGGCAGTACGTCTCGCCCAAGCACGGCGAATGGCAGTTCGACGCGGCCGATGAGTTGCTCGGCTGGGCCGCCAAGCAGGGCCTGATGCGGCGCGGCCATTGCCTGGTCTGGCAGCCGACCAAATGGCTGCCGCAGTGGGTCAATGAATACGACTTCGGCACGCAGCCCGCGCTCACGGCCGAGAAACTGCTAACCGAGCGCATCAACGGCATGATGAAGCGCTACGGCTCGCAGATCTACAGCTGGGATGTGGTCAACGAAGCGATCGAGCCGAAGACCGGCGAGTACCGCGACACGGTGCTGGCCCGCGCGATGGGCACGGTCGACCAGCTCGATTTCTGCTTCCGCCTCGCGCGTGAGCAGGCGCCGAAAGCGCAGCTCGTCTACAACGACTTCATGCACTGGAACACCGGCAGCGCCAAGCACCGCGCGGGTGTGCTCAAGCTGTTGCACGCGCTGAAAGCCAAGGGCACGCCCGTCGATGCGCTCGGCTTGCAAAGCCATATCGGCGCCGACGAGGGTGACGATCGCCAGCAGGAATGGCGCAAGTTCCTCGATGAAGTCAGCGGCATGGGCCTGCAATTGCTGATCACCGAGTTCGACGTGAATGACCGCACGCTGCCGGCCGATATCGCCGCCCGCGATGCCGGCGTGGCCGCGATGACGCGCGACTATCTCGACGTGACGCTCAGCTACACGAACCTGACCGACTTCCTGTTTTGGGGCCTGACCAACAACACCAGCTGGCTGCAAAGCCACTCGACAGACTCGATGCGCAAGGACAAGCTGCCGCTGCGCTGCTGCCCCTTCGATGACGCCTACCAGCCGACTGCGATACACGATGCCGTGGCCGCTTCGCTGCGCAGCATGCCGGTGCGCCGATCATGAGCGGCTCAAGCACTTCCGCGACGACGGCCGGCCGCATCCGCTGGATCGTCTGTGCGCTGCTGTTCGCGGCCACGGCCATCAACTATGTGGACCGCAACGCGCTGTCGGTCCTGAAGACCACGCTGCAGTTGCCGGGCAGCGAGGGCGGCCTCGGCTTCTCGGATGCCGACTACGGGTGGATCACCTTCGCCTTCTCGGTCTCCTACGCGGCCTTTCCTTCGCTGGTCGGCACGCTGATCGACCGCTTCGGCGTCAAGGCCAGCCTGGCCGGTGCGCTGCTGCTGTGGTCGGCCGCTGCGGCGCTGCATGGCCTCGCGGCCTCGGTGATGGGCTTCATCATCGCGCGCTTCCTGCTCGGCCTGGCCGAGAGCGCCAACTTCCCGGCCTCGATCAAGGCGGTGGCGATCTGGTTCCCGCAGAAGGAACGCGCGTTCGCCACGGGCTTGTTCAACTCGGGCACCGCGCTGGGCGTGATCGCCTCGCCGCTGACCGTCTGGATCGCCAGCACTTTCGGCTGGCGCTGGGCCTTCGTGGCCACGGGCGCGATCGGCGTGTTCTGGCTGGTCTTCTGGCTGCGCAATTTCCACCAGCCGGCCGAGCATCCGCGCCTCACGGCCGAGGAACTTGAGTTCATCCAGGCCGATCAACCGCCGCCGCAGGCACGCGCCCACATCCCGTGGTCTGCGCTGATGCGTTGCAGCGACATCTGGCCCTTCCTGCTCGGCAAGCTGCTGACCGATCCGGTCTGGTGGTTCTTCCTGTTCTGGCTGCCCTCCTACCTCGACCGCGAGCGCGGCCAGAACCCGCTCAAAAGCGCGGGCCTGGTGGCGCTGATCTACGCGGGTTCGAGCGTCGGCTCGATCGCGGGCGGCTGGTTCTCGAGCAGCCTGATCCGCCGCGGTTGGAGCGTCGGCAAATCGCGCATGACCGCGATGGCGATGGCGGCGATGTGCATGCCCGTGTCGATCCTCGCGTACTACACGGACAACTACATCGTCTGCGTCGCGCTGATCGCGCTGGCCACGGCCGGCCACCAGGCCTGGTCCGCCAACCTGCTGACCTCGGCCACCGATCTGTTCCCGGCCGAAGCCTCGGGCGCCGTGGTCGGCTTGGGCTCGACAGCCGGCGGCATCGGCGGCATGTTCATCGCCCTGCTGGCCGCGCTGGTCGTGCAGTGGACAGGCAAGCAGCAAGGCGTGTTCCTTTACGCCGGCATGGCCCACATGGCCGCGCTGATCCTGTACTGGTTCTGGTTCAAGGGCGTGTTCAAGCCCGCGCAGATCAAGCTCGATGCGCAGCATCTGAACCAGGCGCACAAGCCGCTGCTGCTGTCCGGCGCCGGCCTGATTGCGTTGGGACTTGCACTGAGCGGCTTGATCGCGGCGAACTGGGCCGCCTGTATTGCCGCCGCCGGATTTTCCGGGGCGGCGCAGGCGGCAACAGCGGCGGCAGGCGTCGGCCTGATCGGCGTGGCGTTGTTGTTTGCGGGGTGGCCGCGACGGGCTAAGGCCTGAAGCCTCAAGTGCGGCCAAAGCTGTTTCACGGGACAACTCTCGAAGCCGCGACCGATCGAGCTCGTTAAACTCGTTGCGTCGGCGCAGATATTGAATCGCGTCGATGCAAGCACATGGCTGGTTTCAATCCGCGAGTTTTTCAGTGGGCTAGAGAAAGCGCCGGCCTTGGGCTGGAGGAAGCGGCACGAGCTCTCCATATCGTGCCCGCCTCCTTGGCGGCCATAGAGCAAGGCACCAAAGAGCCCTCGCGGACCAATCTGTCGAATATGGCCAGGGCCTATCACCGGTCCTTGCTGGCGCTCTACCTTGCCACGCCGCCGAAAAAGGGGGATCGCGGCGAAGACTTCCGCACCGTCGCGGCTGATCGCACGGTTCAGGCCGAGGCGGACATTGATGCCTTGGTGCGTGATCTGCGTGCTCGTCAAAGCCTGGTTCGGTCCGTGCTGGAGGCAGAAGACGATGTTCAGCGCCTCAGCTTCATCGCCTCGGCAAAGATGCAGCAGGGTGCGGCTCATGTGTGCCGGTCGATCGAGATGGCGCTGGGCATCACGCGTCAAGACTTGCGCGCCCAAGCAAACGCAGATCAGGCGTTTTCGTTGTTGCGGCGAAAGGTCGAGCAGTTGGGTATTTTTGTCCTGTTGATCGGCAACCTGGGCAGCCACCATTCGGCGATTCCCGTCGAAGCTTTCAGAGGCTTCGCCATCTCGGATGATGTGGCGCCCTTCGTCGTGATCAACGATGGTGACGCGAAAGCCGCATGGTCATTCACCTTGCTGCATGAACTGGCGCATCTGTGGCTCGGCATCACCGGCGTCAGCGCTGGCATTCCAGATCGGCAGGTCGAAAGCTTCTGCAACGACGTTGCTGGAAGCTTCTTGTTGCCCGAGGCGGACCTTGCCTCCATCAACATTGCTGGGCTGGACTTGGACGCTCAAGCGCTTGTGATCGATGCCCATGCCAATCGCTGGCGCTTGAGTCGTTCGATGGTGGCCTACGGCCTGTTCAAGGCCGGCCGAATCTCGCGGGATGAATGGCGTGCGCTGGACAACGAGTTGCGCGCACGCTGGGCCGTCGAGCGACGCCGTGAAAAGGAACGAAGAAGCGAATCCGCGGGCGGGCCAAACTACTACGTGGTCCGCCGTCATCGCCTCGGTGAGGCCATGCTGGAGTTTGCGCATCGCGCCATGGATGCAGGCACCTTGTCGCCGGCGAAGGCTGCCAAGGTCTTGGGCGTGAAGCCTCGCAGCGTGTACCCCCTGCTGTCCTTGGCAGCCTGAATGCGTGACGCATGCTGTACCTCCTGGACACCAGCGTACTGATCACAGCACACACTCACTACTACCCGCTTGACAGCGTCCCTGAGTATTGGGAATGGCTCGTGCACATGGGCGAGCAAGGCAAGGTCAAACTGCCTTTCGAAATCTTCGAGGAGGTCAAGGACGGGCCTGCAGACGCAGAAAAGGATTTGCTCTTCGCGTGGCTTCATGAGGAAGCGACGAAGAAGGCGCTACTTTTGCCAGACACCGTCCTTCCGGGATTGGTCCAAAGGGTTCTCGCCGAAGGCTATGCATCTGACCTGACCGACGACCAGGTCGAACAGATTGGCCGAGATCCCTTCCTCATTGCGTATGCAATGGCCGCGCCGGACCGTTGTGTCGTCACGGTCGAGACGTCGGAGCCCAGAAAACAGCGACAAAACCGCAAGATTCCGGATGTGTGCAAGACATTCGGCCAGCCCTGTTGCAACGCTTTCGCGTTCAACAAGGCTCTGGGTTTCCGAACGCAGTGGAAGCAGGATTACGGGCTGGACGCTCGCTAGGCAGCCCGCACGACGCGTTGCCATGCGTTGCTACTTGGCGTTGGCGCTCAACGGCACGAAGGGGCTCTCCGGCGGCCCCAGATAGCTCGGCTTCAGGCCGCCGGCATCGACGACGAGCTTCTGCAACACCACACCCGCATCGAGCGCCCAGAATTTCAGCGTGTGTGCGCCCGGCGTGGCGATCACGTGATCGGTGCTGAAGGTGACGGCGCCGTCCGAGACGCTGCGGTCCCAGTAGGCTGGCGATTCGTCGGCGTGCATGTTGACGATCTGGGGCTTTTCTTCGTCGATGGAAACGGCGAAGCGCAGGCCGGGGCCGGGCTGGAACTTCTGCGTCGGCGCGAGGGTGACGATCACGTGGACCTTGCCGCTGTTGAAAAGGTGCATCGGGTATTCGAGCCGCATGTCTGACGATGCCGGCGAGCTGGCCGTGCCGGGCATCGTGCTCATGCCTGACAGCGTCCGGCCGTGGCCGGGGATGCGCAGCCATTCGCGGCCTGGCACGGCGACCGCGCGCCCGTAGTGCTCGGCCTCGATCGAGATCACACCGTCAGTCTCCACAAACCCACTAACGCCCTTCTTCGACGGATTGCTGATCGGCACGTTGACCGTGAACTCGCGGCCATCGTCGCTGCGGAGCAGCACCTTGGCATCGCTCAATCCGGCAGGCGCGTCGGCCCAGCGAACAGCAACGCTGAGCGCCTGATCGCCCTGCACCTGCCCGCTCGCCGGGCTCACCACCAGCCACGGCGCACTGCTCTTTGCGGTGAAGTGAAAAGGCTTGAGCCCACGATTGAAGAGTTCGATGCGGCGCGGCTTGGCGCTGAAGGCATCGAGCGCCGGCAGGCTCAGCGTCTGCGTGCGGACCGAGCCCGTCTCATCGCCCTCGACCGCGACGGCCATCTCGGCGCCCGCTGCGGGCTGCACCTCGGAAACGGCCGGCATCACGTTCAGCGGCGGATCGAACCAGGCGTAGTAGCCGAGGTGCGTCTGGTCCATCATGTGATTCCACTTGCCGCCCAGCAGTTCCTCGTTGTACTGACGGGTCAGCGCCGCATCTTGCGCAAAGAGGCGGCGCGCTTCGGCTGCCATCGTGTTGGTGGAAGCGCGGCCCTGGCGTGCATAGAGGCGATTGCGAGCGACGGCGTCATACAGCTCGTTGACGGTGGCGCAGGCCTTGACCGGGTAGAGCACCAGTTCGAAGAAGGCGGCGCGCTGCTCCTGCGGCAGTTGCGCGTACAGCGCTTCGGCACGTACGGCGAGCG
Organism: Burkholderiaceae bacterium; assembly: GCA_036500605.1. Classification (GTDB taxonomy): domain Bacteria; phylum Pseudomonadota; class Gammaproteobacteria; order Burkholderiales; family Burkholderiaceae_C; genus JAFALK01. Next base: position 27,248 of record DASYBU010000026.1, on the reverse strand, counting down.
CGTGATAGTCGGCCGCGACGGTCTCAGCCTCGCGGTAGTTCACCAAGCTGTACGTGTCAGGCGCCAACTGCTCGGGCTTGCGGCGGCCGTTGTACTGCGTGTAGCGATCGACCAGCTCGGCGATCTCGGCGGCATGCTCGGGGCCGAAGTCGCGCGTGGCCCAGTCACGCGTGAACTGCGTCATGCGATCGACGCTCATGGCGGCGGGGTTCCAGGCCTGCGTGAGGAAGAACTCGATCGGCACTTCCATCGGCTTCAGATCACCGACATTGACGATCCAGATCTTGTCGGCGCCGTACTGCGCGGCGAGGTTCATCTGCTCCCAGATCTTCGGGATCGGCGTGTCGTTGAGCCATTTGTAGCTGCGCGGGCCACCCACATAGTCGAAGTGGTAGTACACGCCCGCCCCGCCCTTGCGCTTGCGCTCCTCGGGCGTCGGCAGGCGGCGCAAGTTGCCCCAGTTGTCATCGCTCCAGAGCAGGGTCACGTCGTCGGGCACGCGCATGCCCTGCTCGTAGTAACTCTGGACTTCCTTGTACAGCGCCCAGACCTGCGGCGCAGTGGCGGCATCGGGTTCCTGCTTGATCAGCTCGCGCTGGTCATGCACGATGCGTTCGAGCAGCGGGATGTTGTTGTCGGCGGACATGGCCTCGTCACCATCACCGCGCATGCCGATCGTGATCAGCCGCTCGGTGCCGCGCGATTGCTTCAGGCCGCCGGACCAGAACTCGCGCAGCGCGGCGGCGTTGCTCGTGTAGTTCCAGGCGCCTCCCAAGCCGGGCGCCGGGCCGCTCCCAAGGCCGGCTTGGCCCCCTCGGGGGGCCGACTGCGTACCCGCAGGCGGGGGGCCGACATCCTTTGCATCGGCCCATTCGCGATGCGCGCGCATCAGCGGCTCATGATGGCTGGTGCCGATCACCACGCCGTAGTCGGCGGCGGTCTGGCCGTTCAACGGGTCATCGGCAAAGAAGGCCGAGCCCCACATCGCCGGCCACAGCATATTGCCGCGCAGGCGCAGGATCAGCTCGAACAGGCGGCCATAGAAGCGGTGGTCGTACTTGCCGTAATGCTCCTTGACCCAGCCGCTCAGCGCGGGCGCCTCGTCATTGAGGAAGATGCCGCGGTATCGGACGACCGGCTGGTCGGCCACGGCCGTGTTGGCCGCGACGAAGAGTTGCGCGTGATGCTGCGGCGGCACATCGGCCCACCAGTTCCACGGCGAGACACCGATCTGCTCCGACAAGCCGTAGATGCCGTAGACCGTGCCGCGCAGATCGCTGCCGGCGATCACGAGCGCGCGTTCGACGCCGGGCTGCGGCTTCAGCACGACCTGCACGCGCCAGGCTTCCCAATGGCCGCGCAGGCCGCTCGCATCGAACTTGCCTTCGGCCACCAGGCGATCGATCAGCGCGCTCTTGCCGAGCGTGCCGATGATGATCGTGTCAGCGGCATCGGCATCGACAAAGGCACCGGGTTTGCGCCCCGTGACCTTCGCGATGTCAGCCTTCAGATCACCTGCCGCGCGTTGCACGCCGGGGAAGTCCGCCGCGTCGACCACCACGCGCGCATCGGCCAGCGCGACCGCGCCGGCTGTATTGGGTGGGGGCGCAAAGCTCACGAAACCCTGCTGCCCCAAGGCATGCGCCGGCCCCGCCACGACCATGCCGACCATGCCGACGGCCACGGCGGCCCGCAACAACAACTTCATCTCAAGCCCCGATCGTTTCCAGATCAAACCAATCAAAATCAGCCGGCGGCATCGGCTGCGAGCCGCTTGCATAGAGGCCGATGAACACGCCGGTGAAGCTGCTGCCCACGGACAGGCTGGCCGAGCTCACGCTGCCGAACTCTTCGGAGGGCGTGCCTTCCATCGAGTAGCTGAAGACATAACGGTCCGGATAAGCGTCAATCTGCAGGCGCACGGTGCCGAAGGTGGTCGGCGGCAGCGGCATCGAACGGACCACGGTGTCCACGCCCTCGGCACGGCTCACCAGCTCCAACTGGCGCGTGCCGTTCTTGCCACCCGCGAGGCGGAAGACGCAGAACGTCGAGTCGTCGCGGCGCAGCACCATGCCCGCGTGCTGATCGGGAGCGAGCGGCGCAAAGTCCATCTCGGTGGCAGCGCGCTGGCGCAGCGCGGTCTGGCGGCGGCCCACGAAGGCCGGCGTGGTCTTGTCGGCCAGGGTGGCGGTGCTGCCGATCAGGCGCAGCCAGCCCAGGCGCTCGCTCATGGTCCACAGGCCCTGCGCGGAGGAACGCAGGAAGTTCCATTCCAGCCCCAGCGTCGGGCCGTTGAAATCGTCGCGCACCGGCGCGACAGGCCACGGCCTGGCGGGCGGCAGATCACTGACCTCCATCTGCGGAGAGATCGGCTGCCGGTTGTTGACCATCAGCCAGCCGTTCTCGTCCCAGCTGCAAGGCGCGAGCAGCGTCTCGCGGCCCAGCGGCGTGGCGCGCGCCTTGGGGCGCGTACCGAGCATCACCATCCACCAACTGCCGTTCGCGGCCTGCACCAGATCGCCGTGGCCGACCATCTGCAAGGGCTCGAGCGAGAGGTTGCGGTGCGTGAGGATCGGGTTGTCCGGATGCGGCTCGAACGGCCCCCACGGCGAGCGCGAGCGGGCCAGCGTGAGCGAGTGATCCCAGCTCGTGCCGCCTTCGGAGATCAGCAGGAAGTACCAGCCGTCGTGCTTGTAGAGGTGCGGGCCTTCGGGCCAGATGCCGCCGGTGCCGGGCCAGATCAGCTTGACGTCGGCCTTCAGCTTGCCGGTCTTGAGATCGATCTCGGCCTGGTAGATGCCGCCGTTGCGGCCGCCGCCGTGGCGCGTGTAGTAGACCTTGCCGTCGTCATCGAAGAACAGCGAGGGGTCCATGCCCTCGGTCGATTCCTTGAGCCAGAAAGGCTCGCTCCACGGGCCGGCCGGATTCGTGGCGGTGACGTAGAAATTGCCGCCGTTCGAGATGTTGGTGGTCACCATGTAGAACACGCCGGCGTGGTGGCGCAGCGTGGGCGCGAAGATGCCCTTGTTGGAGGCCTGGCCCTCCAGGGGAAGCTGGCTTTCGCGCGTGAGCGCATAGCCGATCAGGCGCCAGTTGACGAGGTCGCGGCTGTGGTGGATGGGCACGCCGGGGAAGTATTCGAAGCTGCTGGTGACGAGGTAGTAGTCGTCACCGCCATTGCTCTTGACATGGCAGATGCTCGGGTCGGCGTGAAAGCCCGTCAGCACGGGGTTCGTGTACCTGCGCTTGGCCGCGGGCTTGAAATACGACGTGACCTTGGAGACGTCGATCGCCCCCAGCGATTGGCAGCCGGCGAGGCTGCCCGCCACCAGTGGCAGGAAAGTACGACGACGGATCATGGGCGGTTGTTCCATTTGCAGGTGCGCAGCGCCTTCAGCGGCACCGCTTCGGCGATCAGCCGCTGGCCGCCCACGCCGGGGTGCAGGCCATCGAGCGTCTCGGCGGATTTGGCGAACAGCTCCGGATGATCGGCGTCGCGCGTCGCCGCGTCAAAGTCGGCCACCGCATCGAAGGTCTTGCTGTTGCGAATCCACGCATTGAGATCCTGGCGGTCGGCCTCGTTCAGATCGGTCGGGTGGTAGTAGTCGCTGGCCTTGTACGGCGTCATCGTGCCGCCGATCAGGCAGATGCCGTGGGCATGCGAGCGCTCCACGAGCTGCTTCATGCCGAGCTTGATATCGGCCAGCAGCTGCGCGCGCTGCTCGGGCGAGTTCTCGTTGTTGCGGATCGGCACGCCGAAGTCATTCACCCCGATCAAGAGGATCGCATGCGTGACGCCCGTGCGGCCCAGCACATCGCGCTCGAAACGCGAGACGAGGTTCGGCCCGAGCCCGTCCTGCAAGAGCCGGCCACCGCCGATGCCGACATTGACGATTCCCATCGGCGCCGCATGCTCGCGCTGCATGCGCTGGAACAGGAAGTCGGTCCAGCGCGTGTTGGCGTCGGGCTTGACGCCGTAGCCGTCGGTGATCGAATCGCCGACCGCCACCACCGCCCCGACCTTGCGCGGCGCCATCACCTCCACATCGGCGAGCGAGTACCAGCGCGTCACCATTTGCGCGGCCGTCCACTGCTCGGCCATCACCTGGTCGCCGCTGACGATGAAGCTGTTGCTGCGCGAGCCGGGATGTCCGGTCTGGCGCGAGGGCTCACCCAGGAAATGCATGCTGACGGCCAGATCGGCGCCCGCGCTAACCTTCATCTCAACCGGATCGCTGAGGTACTCGCCGCCGGCCGGGATGCGGACCGTGGTTTCGCCGTTGAAGCGCAAAGGATGCGCCGTGCCGGGCTGCAGATCGGGCGTGCCGAGCTGACGCGCCAGGCCGACGGAGGCCGAACTGAGCAGCAGCGGCGCGGTGCCGAACACATTGCTGACGCGGATTCTCAGCGTATGGGCCGGCAGCGAAAGGCGCACGATCTGGCGCAGGCTGGTGTCGCGCCATTGCTCAGGCGTCAGCGCATTGTTGGTATCGGGCACCATCTGGGCGCTGCCCCAGGCACTGACCCAGTGCTCGGTTTTGCCTTCATGGGGGCGCGCCTGGACCGGGCTCGTGAAAACCAACAAAGCCCCGAGAAATAAAGCGTATTGACGAGTGCCCAAGATTTCTCCAAACTATAAAATGGTAGCGCTACCGTTGGACGCGCATCTTACTGACAATGCACCGAATCCGTACACCCTCGGGACTACCCGAAGAGGTCCGGATGCACCAAAACAAACAGGAGCCTCATGGCCAAGGCAGGAGACAGCCCGGTCATCACCGACATGCAGGTGATACCCGTGGCAGGTTACGACAGCATGCTGCTGAATCTTTGCGGTGCGCATGCGCCGTTCTTCATCCGCAACCTCGTGTTGCTGAAGGACAGCGCCGGCCGCACCGGCATGGGCGAAGTGCCCGGCGGCGACGGCATCCTGCGCGCGCTGGAGCGCAGCGTGCCCTTGGTTATCGGCACGGAAGTGGGCCGCTTCAACCGCACCTTGAACGCGATCCGCGTGTCCATCGTCGGTGGCAGCCAGGGCCCCGCGCACCAGGTCACGAACGAGGCCGAGAAAGCCGTGCTGCGCCAACCGCACGAGATCAACCTGCGGCTGGACAACGTGATCACCGCCGTCGAAGCCGCCCTGCTCGACCTGCTCGGCCAGCACCTCAACGTGCCGGTGTGCGAACTGCTCGGCGCCGGCCAGCAGCGCGACAGCGCGCCGATGCTGGCGTACCTGTTCTACATCGGCGATCGCTCGAAAGCCGAACTGCCCTACCTCGCCACCTCGAACAACGGCAAGGGCTGGTATCAGGCTCGCCATCAAGCCGCGATGAGCGCTGAAGCGATTGCCGATCAGGCCGCCGCGGCCGCCGACAAATACGGCTTCAACGACTTCAAGCTCAAGGGCGGCGTGATGCGCGGCGAGGACGAGATGGAAGCCATCACGGCCGTCAAGAAGCGCTTCCCGACCTCACGCGTAACGCTTGATCCGAACGGTGCCTGGTCGCTGGCCGAGGCGATCGCCCTGTGCAAGGGTCGTGGCGATGTGCTGGCCTACGCGGAAGATCCTTGCGGTCCGGAGAACGGCTACTCGGGCCGCGAGATCATGGCCGAGTTCAAGCGCGCCACCGGCATTCCGACGGCCACCAATATGGTCGCCACCGACTGGCGGCAGATGGCGCACAGCTACCTGCTCGGCTCGGTCGACATCCCGCTGGCCGACCCGCATTTCTGGACCATGCAAGGCAGCGTGCGCCTGGCCCAGCTGTGCCACGATTGGGGCCTGACCTGGGGTTCGCATTCCAACAACCACTTCGATGTTTCGCTGGCCATGTTCACGCATGCCGCTGCGGCCGCGCCCGGCAAGATCACCGCGATCGACACGCACTGGATCTGGCAGGAAGGCCAGGAGCGCCTGACCAAGGATCCGCTGCAGATCAAGGGCGGCGCGGTGGCGGTGCCCGACCGCCCGGGCCTGGGCATCGAGCCCGACATGGCGCAGATCGAAGCGGCTCACCAGCTCTACAAAAGAGTGGGCGGCTCGGCGCGTGATGATGCGATGGCGATGCGCTATCTGAAGCCCGATTTCGTGTACGACCCGAAGCGCCCGAGCTACGGTGTCTGAATACGTTTTTCTACATGGATGGACAGGATAAAACCAAGACAGCTGTCTTTTATCCTGTTCAAGCTGTCCATCCATGTTCAAAACTGAATTGAATTGCCGAATACCTTCTCTACATGGATGAACAGGATGTACAGGATAAAACCAAGACAGCTGTCTTTTATCCTGTTCAAGCTGTCCATCCATGTCTTAAACCCTGAAGAGACATGATCCACAACCCCATCCTCCCCGGCTTCAACCCCGACCCGTCCATCTGCCGTGTCGGCAATGATTACTACATCGCCACGTCCACCTTCGAGTGGTACCCGGGCGTGCAGATCCATCATTCGACCGATCTGGTCAACTGGCGCCTGCTGGAGCGGCCGCTCAATCGCGCGTCGCAGCTCGACATGCGCGGCGACCCCGATTCCTGCGGCGTCTGGGCGCCCTGCCTGTCTTACGCCGACGGCCAGTTCTGGCTCGTCTACACCGACGTCAAGCGCTTCGACGGGAACTTCAAGGATGCGCACAACTACATCGTTACCTCGACGAACATCGAAGGCCCGTGGAGCGATCCAGTCTACGTGAACTCCTCGGGCTTCGACCCCTCGCTGTTCCATGACGACGACGGCCGCAAATACGTGATGAACATGGTGTGGAACCACCGTGACGATGCACCCGGCGGCAATGCGCCGCACCCGGCCTTCGACGGCATCGTGATGCAGGAGTGGGACGCCAAGGACGGCAAGCTGATCGGCCCGGTGCGGACCGTCTATCGCGGCAGCAGCCACGGCCTCGTGGAAGGCGCGCATGTCTACAAGCGCAAGGGCTGGTACTACATGACCACGGCCGAAGGCGGCACCTCGTATGAGCACGCCGTCAACATGGCGCGTTCGCGTTCGATCTGGGGCCCGTACGAGCCGCATCCGCTCGTCCACCCGATCACCTCGATGCACGCGCCCGAAGCGCCGCTGCAACGCGCCGGCCACGGCCAGATCGTCGAGACGCCCGAGGGCCTCGTCTATCACACGCACCTGTGCGGCCGCCCGCTCAAGAACCACAAGGGCCAGCCCTTCTCGGCCCTGGGCCGCGAGACCGCGATCCAGCGCTGCGTGTGGGCCGAGGACGACTGGCTCTACATCGAAGGCGGCGGCGTGGTGCCGCATGTCAATGTGCCGGCACCTGACGACAAGGTTCAGCGCACTGAGCGCGGCACGGTCCGCTACGACTTCACGAAGAGCAAGACCCTGCCGCTCGATTTCCAGTGGCTGCGCACGCCGCATCACGAGCGCATCTTCACGCTGACCGACAAGGGCCTGCGCCTGTTCGGTCGCGAATCGGTGGGCAGCTATTTCGAGCAGAGCCTGGTCGCACGTCGGCAGGAAGACCACAGCTTCCGCGCCGAGACCGTGGTCGAGTTCCAGCCTGTGACGTATCAGCAGACCGCCGGCCTCACGCACTACTACAACCGCAACAAGTTCCACTTCGCGGCGGTCACGCTGCACGAGAAGCTGGGCCGCGTGCTGAGCCTCATGTCCTGCGTCGGCGACTGGCCCGATTGCCGCCTCGTCTTCGCGCCGCTGATCGAACTGCCGGCCACCGGCGCGGTCAAGCTTGCGGCTGAAGTGAATGGCCCGGACCTGCAGTTCTTCTATGACGTCGGCCAGGGCTGGCAGAAGGCCGGTGCGGTGCTGGATGCGAGCGTGGTGTCAGACGAAGGCGGACGTGGACCGCATGCTTCGTTCACGGGTGCCTTCGTCGGCGTGCTGGCCTTCGACACCTCGGGCGCGGGCCGCGAGGCGGACTTCGCTTCGTTCAGCTACGAGCCGCGCTGAACGCTAACGGCGCTTGGCGGTGGCAGCTTGGTGTGGGATCACAAGGATCGACAGCAAGCTGCCATCTGGCCCGAGAGGCGTTGCCATTCGCGCTTGATAGGATCTCCGACGTAGGAGCCGCTGACGGCGGCGTCGCCTCATCCGCCGGTGTAAGGCCCCTTGACTTCACCCCAGCCCCATTGCGGCATCGGTGCCTGCTCATCGGCGGCGGCGCCGGGCTGTGAGTTGATCACAGCAAGGCGCGATCCCCATTCGAGATAACCGACCAGTGCGGAGCGGAACTCGGGATCATCCGGCAGGCTCAGTTCGTCGGCCGTCGAGAGCAACAGTTCCACCCATCGCCGCCGCTTCTCCTGCGTGAGATGGCGGTTCAGGTGTTGGCGAATCATGTGCGGATGGCCGCCGTGTTCAGCGGAATAGCTCGCCGGCCCGCCCAACACCTCGGCAAGAAACGCCGCCACATGCGCGGGATGGTCGGACCCCATGTGCTCAAAGACCGGCGCCAGCAGCGCGTCCTGCGCGACGTGTTCGTAGAAACGGCTGGTGAGCCGGTTCAGCGGCTCGATGCCCCCAAGCCATTCGTAGAGGGTGGGAACAGGCGTTGTCGTCATCTCGCGATCCTCGATTCAAGCGCCTCCACAAACCGGGTTGGCGCCGGGCATGTTGCCACACCTGGCGCCGTTCACTGCGGCTGTGCAATTTCCGGATCGAACTGAACGACCGGCATGGTTGCAGGGGCTTTGCATGATTTATTTATACGTTCATATAATAAATGGACAGACTCGAAATGCCGCATGCATCCGTCGCCGAGAGCCACGCGCGAAGGCATGTGCAGCTCCCCGAATTCAGCCCTCCATTGCGAGAGACCATGCAAGAACACCTGATCGCCCAACTTGACGGCCCCCACGCCCAGACGGCAGAAGCACTTGAACACGGTGGGCAAGGACATGCGCAGGATTCAATGGCGCACCGTCCAGGGCCTGCAGACGCCATCGACCTTGCCTACGAAGCTTTTGGGGCGCCAGGCAAGCCCGTGCTGCTGCTGATCCACGGCGGCACGGCCAGTCGGCGCGCCTGGGATCTGGTGACGCCCGACTTGCGCGCGGGCTACAGGATCATCGCCGTCGACCTGCGCGGTCATGGTCAGTCGCCGGTTCCGTCGGCCGGCTATTCGGCGCCGCAACTGAAAGCTGATGTCAACCGTCTCATCGACAAGCTGGGACTGGAACGGATCACGCTGGTCGGCCACTCGCTCGGTGGCATGACCGCGATTCTCCTGGCTGCAAGTCGGCCGGATGTGGTCGAGCGGCTGATTCTGCTCAACGCACCGGTCACGCCTAACGCCATCCATGCGCTGACAGGGCTGGCATCACGAGTGCACAGCCCCGGGTTCTTTCCGCTGTCGCAGGCGTTCATCGAAGAATGGTCGCCACCGCCGCTCGGCCTCCCTGCAGTCACGCTGGCCACGCAACGCGCTCACCTTCTCGCGCTTCACGAAGTCGTCTGGAAACAGATGTTCGGCGAGCTCGCCAGAACAGACATCACGACGGCGCTGAAGGAGGTCAAGCAGCCCACGCTGATCTTGTGGGGCGCGAAGGACGGACTGCTCGGTCCTGCGCAGCACCAGCAACTGCAAGCGGGGATTGCCAACAGCCGTCTTGTCGTGATCGACGACGCCGGGCACAGCCCGCACACCGCCACGCCGGCTCGCGTGGCCGCCGAGATTGCAGCATTCGCGGCTTGAGGCGAGGCGCCCAGGTCGCCCAAGCCGCCTAAGCCGCCTTGAAACCAGCGACGATGAATCGCGTCAGCTGGTCCAGGATTTCGTCCGGGTCCTCGGGATCGCAGATGCCCGGCGCATAGTCCTGGATGCGGTTCGTGTCGGACACGGTGTAGAGGTAGGCACCGATCATCGCGATCATGCGCCAGTAGGCATCCTGGGTGGAGAGCTTGGGGAGGGCGCCCTGCAATGCCTGGACATAACGACGAGTCGACTCGGTGTAAGCGAGGTCGCGCAAGCGGTTCGAAACCTCCGGCGGCTCCAGGTTCAGGCGGGCCTGCAATTGAAGAAATGCGCGCCCGCCCGGCGTGCTGCGCTGGGCAATCGCCGGCTTGAGGAAGGCTTGGACGATCCTCTTCACATCCCGGTGCTTGTCGAGCTTTCGCAGGTCGCGCAGGCCGTCTTCGCGCTCCTGGGCGATGGTGTGGCTTCGTCTCAGGAAGACTTGCTCGAAGAGCTGGAGCTTGGACTTGAAGTAGTACGTGATCAGCGCCTGGGTGACATGAGCCGTGCCCGCGATTTCACGCAGCGAGGTGCCCGCATAGCCATGCACGGCGAAAACCTGCTCCGCGGCGTCAAGGATCTGTTCCTTGTAGTTGCCCGCGCCTTCCGGGCGGCCAGGCTTCTTGTTCTTTGGAGTGGGCTTGCTGCTCGCAGGCATCTTGGTGGGCACGGTGTCCTTTGGCTTGCGTAGAGACGGCATGGTGCCCATAAATTATAGGATTGGCCAATATCTCCAGGCCCGGCGCCACGCGGCCGACCTCCGAGAGGCGATGACGTCGGGCCAACTCGCGTGGGCGAGTTCGATGAGCGTCGCTTCGCCCTCGGCCGTGCACCGCGACGCTAGCTCCCTGGTGAGGGGCACGGATCCCAGTTGGCGAGCCGAACTTCTCAGGCTTGTCGATAGCCACGGACAACCCGGACGGCCTTGCCATTGCCATCGCGCGCGCCTGCCTGGCCTGATCGATGGCGGCCTGGCTCGGCGAGACGCTGAGGACGCCAGTGTCAACACACCAATTGGTTCGTTGAATTGCATGGCGCGCTCTGCGTAAATCCGGCTTCCCTGGAGGAAGCCAAGCGTGGATTTACTATCGCAAGACCTGAGCCGACGAACCCTGCTGAAAGGCGGCGCAGTCCTGTTGCTGGCGGCGCACGCGCCGAGCTTTTCGCGAACGGGCGAACCCCGGCCACTCAATGCCTGGGTGGCGATCGGTCCCGGTGATCGGTTCACATTGGCCCTGGCACATGCGGAGATGGGACAGGGCATCACGACGACCCTGCCCGCCATCTTGGCCGACGAACTCGAAATCGAGTTCGCCAAGGTCGACCTGATCAACGCCGATTTCTCCACAGCTTTCCGCCACCCTTTCTACCAGTGGCAGTTCACCGGAAACAGCGAGAGCATCGCGACGTACGCCGATCTCGTTCGCGCAGCAGGAGCCGCCGCCCGGATGATGTTGCTCGCCGCTGCGGCGCACCGATTGGGCGTTGCTGCCGCAGACCTCCAGGCCCGAAGCGGATGCGTCTGGCACGGCCGCACAGCACTCTCGTACGCCGCCCTGGCGGACGCCGCCGCCGCGATCCGGCCGCCCGATAAACCGGTGCTCAAGCCGCCTGCCCTGCGCCGGCCCTTGGCGCAGGCGCGTGTGGATATTCCCGCCAAGGTCGATGGGTCCGCGGTCTTCGGCATCGACGTGAAAGTGGCCGGCTGCCTCTCCGCAGCCGTCTGCTTCGCGCCGAGCATCGGCGGCCAACTCACGGCGCTCGATGAAGCCGCCATCCTGGCCGCCCCGGGCGTGCGCAACGTGGTCCGGCTGGACGGCGCCTACGCCGTGATCGCCGACCGCTGGTGGTTGGCGCAACAGGCCTTGGCACTCGGCCAGCCGCAATGGTCCGGCGGGCTCACCCAGGACAGCGCCGCCTTGATGGCGGATTACCGCGCCAAGCTGGACAGCGGCCCGTTTCGAATCGTCAAGGAAGCCGGCTCAGCGCCTGCCGCGGGTGGACGAACGATCACCGCGGACTTCCACTCGCCGTATCAGGCCCATGCCACGATGGAGCCGATGAATTGCACCGTGCGGGTGACGGCCGCGAAGTGCGAGATCTGGGCGCCGACGCAGGGAATGGAGATGACGCACCTCGTCGCCAGGCGGGTCACCGGCCTGCCCGACGATGCGATCGTCATCCACCGCACCTACCTCGGTGGCGGCTTCGGCCGGCGGCTGCTGGGCGACTTCATCAAGCAGGCGATCCTCATTGCGCAGGCCGTCGGTCGACCGGTCAAGACCTTGTGGTCCCGCGAGGCCGACTTCCGCGGCGACTTCTATCGCCCCGCGATGCTCCATCGGGTCAGTGCCGTGCTCGGCGATGACGGCATGCCGCAGTCGATGGTCCACCGCGTGGTGTCGCCCTCGATGCTTCTCTATGCCTGGCCGCGCGGCGCCTTCCCCCAGCTGGCCGACGCGACGCTGCCGGTCGATCCGCCTGAAGCCTACGACCTGATGCCGGTCGAAGGCATCATCGAACCGCTCTATGAGCTGCCGCATCTGAACGTCGGCTTTCATCGCTTGAAGAGCGAGGTGCCGGTGTCGGTCTGGCGAACGACGGGACATGGCCCCAACAACTGGGTTCTCGAAAGCTTTGTCGATGACTGCGCACATGCCGCCGGGATCGATCCGGTGCGATACCGCCAACGCTTGCTGAAGTCCAATCCCAAGGCGCTGGCCCGCCTCGAAGCACTGATTGAGCACGCGGGGCTCGACCGGCCGGCGCCGGCGGGCGAGTTCCGAGGCCTGGCGATCGCGTCGGGCTTTGGTTCCCTGATCGCGCAGGCGGTCACGCTGTCTGTTGACGACCAGAAGGCCATCCGCCTGCATCGCGTGGTGTCGGTGGTCGACCTGGGCCAGGTGCTCGATCGCGAGATTGCCACGCGCAACATCGAAGGCGGCATCGTGTGGGGACTGTCGGCCTTGCGCACCGAAGTGCCGTTCATCGCCGGCGGCACCAGCGTCAGCAATTTCGATCGATTCGATCCCCTGCATCTTTGGGAGACACCGAGCATGGAAACCCACTTCATCGATGACGGCGGCAAGCCTGGGGGCGTCGGCGAAATCGGACCGGTGCCCACGCTGGCGGCCGTCTGCAATGCGATCCGCATCGCCACGGGCGTTCGGATCCAGGAGCTGCCCATCACTCGCCAGGGATTCTCGATCGCATGACCTCACTGAATGTCAACGGCCGCAGCCACTCGGTGAACGCCGACGCCGAGACCCCGCTGCTCTGGGTCCTGCGCGATGAGCTCGGACTGACGGGCACCAAGTACGGTTGCGGCATCGCGGTTTGCGGTGCCTGCACGGTGCACCTCGATGGCAAGGCCGCCCGATCGTGCTCCGTGAAGCTGGGCGATGTCGGTGCCCGCCAGGTGACGACGATCGAAGGCCTGTCGGCCCATCGGTCCCATCCCGTCCAACGCGCATGGATTGCCGAGCAGGTGCCGCAATGCGGTTACTGCCAGTCGGGAATGATCATGGCGGCCGCCGCGCTCCTGAAGCAGCGGCCGGCCCCCACCGACGCCGACATCGATCATGGCGTCACGAACCTGTGCCGCTGCGGGACGTACGCGCGGGTGCGAATCGCCATTCACCGCGCCGCGGAGCAGACCCATGAGTAGCCTGCGCCTGAGCTTCATCATCTTGAGCGCGGTGTGTTGTCTCGCACTTGGAGACGCCGCGCCGGCACGCATCGCCGCGAGCGATCCGACGGGCGAAGCCGCCGAAGCTTCCGCAGAATTTCTCCCCATCGCCACGGTGCTCAAGAGTCCGCGATGCCAGAACTGCCACACCGACGGCGACTTTCCACGACAGGGTGACGACCGCCATCGCCACTGGCTGAACGTCGTGCGCGGGCCATCGGATCACGGCGCGCCGGGTCTCTCCTGCGTGGCCTGCCATGCGGCGAAGAACAACAACGAGAGCGGCGTGCCGGGAGCTCCGAACTGGAGAGTGGCGCCGATCGGCCAGCAATGGGAAACGCTCGATGCCGCCGCCCTCTGCCGCAAGCTTCGTGATCCTGCGACCAACGGTGCTCGATCACTGAGCCAGCTCGAAGAGCACCTGAATGCTGACGCCCTGGTGCAGTGGGCCTGGTCGCCAGGTACCGACGCACACGGGCACACGAGATCGTTGCCACCGATTGACCAGAAAACCTTCCACGCGCTGGTCTCAGGCTGGATTGCAAAAGGAGCCCCATGCCCCAGATGACCGACCTGTCGCGACGCCTCGCGTTGCGCGCGATGGCCGCGAGCGTGGTCGCCACCCAGGCACGCGCTGCAGCACCGATGCCGCTGGCCACACAACGCCTGTCCGAGCGCGGCTGGCTGATTGGCGACGGCGGCTACAACAACATGGTCCTGGTCGGCGACAAAGGCGTCATCCTGTGTGATGCGCCACCCAGCTACGGCCCGCGGCTGATGCCTGCGATCCGTTCGATCACCGATCTGCCGGTCACCCACCTGATCTACAGCCACGAGCATGTGGACCACACCGCCGGTGCCGGCGCGATCGAACCGCGCCCAGAAATCATCGCCAGCGCCGCGACGGCCGAACTGCTGCATCGGCGAGGCGACTCGGCGCGGCCGGTGCCGACGCGGGTCGTGAACGGCCGGGAGCGCCTGACCCTACACGGCATCGACATCGACATCGTCACGGGGCCTCCGGCGCACTCGATCGACACGACCTATATCCTGGTCCCGCGCGAGCGCCTGCTGATGGCCGTGGACATCGTCTACCCCGGCTGGATGCCCTACAAGGATCTTGGCGTCTCGATCGATCTGCCCGGCGTGGTGCAGGCCCACGAGACCCTCCTCGGTTTCGACTTCGACACGCTTGTTGCTGGCCATGTCGACCGTGCCGGCACGCGTGCGGACGTGCAGACTTCGCTCGAGCTCTACCGCGACCTTGCCGATTCCGCGCAACGCGCCTATGCCGCGCTGGGTTTTCCTCAATACCTCACCGCAACGCCTTCCAGGCTGACGAGCTGGGAGCGCCACGAGCTCTATGAGAGGGAGCTGGTCAAGCGGATGGTCGCGGAGATTCGCCCGCGCTGGATCAACCGGCTGCGCGGCGTGGATACCTATCTTGAAGACAACTGCTGGGCGATGATGGAGACCTTCGTCGTCCAGGGCGCGCCCAAGTTTTCCCGGGCGCCATGACCTGCAACCTGCCCTCGAAATCAGGAGACCCTCATGAAGCGCATGCCCAGATCCGCAAGCTGTGCGACCGAGTTCGCGCTCGAGCTGTTGGGCGGCAAGTGGGCGACCGTCATCCTCGCGCGCCTGAAGGAGGGCCCGCTTCGATACAGCGATCTTCGGCGCCTCCTTCCCACCTTGAGCGAGAAGGTGCTGACGCAGCGCCTCGAAGATCTGCAGGAGCGCGGCCTGGTGGCCAAGCGCTCCGTCGACGCCGCCAGCACGCGCTACGTCTTGACGGCCGATGCGCAAGCGCTGCGCCCCGCCCTGCAACACCTCTACGAATGGGGCGAAGCCCAGGCGGAACGCTTCAACGTGACGATTCTCGACCGCGTCCTGGAACCCGTCGAAGAATGAGCGCGAAGGCCAGGCCTCGAAAGCCGCGTTGCAGGATCAGAGAGATCCATGATTGACCCGGCGAACCAGAATATCGAGCTCGCGGAGGGCTCCGAACTCGAAGTCGCTTTCGACAGCCAACTGTGCATCCACTCGCGCTTTTGCGTGTTGCAGGCGCCCATAACGTCGAGGTTCGACGCAGAACCCTGTGCCGCTGCGGCGCGTCGAAGAACAAGCCCTATTGCGACGGCACGCATGCCGCGATCGGCTTCAAGGCGACAGGCGAGCCGCCCACGCAAGCCTTGACGCCGCTTGACCCGCGCGACGGAGCACTCGAGATCACGCCGATGCGCGACGGGCCGCTTGAGATTCGCGGGCCGGCGGAACTCGTCAGCGGCACGGGGCGAACCTTCGCCAAGACGACGCACGTCCTGCTCTGTCGATGTGGCGGGTCGAACAGCAAGCCGTTCTGCGATGGAACTCATGCGCTGAACGGCTTCACGGACTGTGCGGGATATGAACCGCCTGAACCGCCCAAGCCCGACGTGCCGATCCCCTCGCTCGCGGAATGGGCGGGCGGCGGCGCCATGTTGAAGACCTTGACGATGGCGTTCTACAACAAGGTACCAAACGAGCCGCTGCTGGCGCCGGTCTTCCGTCACATGGATCGCCATCATGCCGAACGCGTGGCCGATTTCCTCGCGGAGGTGTTCGGCGGCGCACCCCTGTATTCCGCCGAAGGCGGGAGCCACATCGGCATGATCGTCAAGCATCTCGGGCGCGGCATCACGGAAGAACAGCGCGCCCGCTGGGTCGAACTGATGATCGAGACCGCGACCGAAATCGGGCTTCCGCTCGACCCGGCCTTTCGCACTGCGTTCATCGCCTACCTTGAATGGGGATCGAAGCTCGCGCTGATCAATTCGGCGCCCGGCTTCGAGGAGCCGAAGGGCGACTGGCCCATGCCGAAATGGGGCTGGGGCGCCGCCCGCGGGCCCGGTGGATAGAGATGGCACCGCCGGCGTCGTGCTGGTGGGCGTGGCCGGGTCGGGATCGATCGCATCCGCAGGCAAGGCCTTGCGATGCGATGCGCGGGGTCCGGCCCCGCAGGAACGCTCATATCGAGCGTGTCGGAGTTGGCGTCCACGGCGGGGTCGGCAGGCGAAACAGGGATGTCGCCACGGGATGGTTTTCCTGGTCTTCGGGTTTGGGCGGCTAACGCGACGCGTGTGCTTGATGCGGATTCCGGCCCGGTCGGATGGGGCTTGGGGCGGGATGGATATTGCGCGGGCGAGGAACGATATCGATCCACAGCGCTCGCCCGATTCATTGATCTCGGCTTTTGTTTTGCAGCGCTTGCAGCCCCTCGTTTGCTGAGCAGGCAGGCAGCAATGCGGGGCTGGTGGAGCCCTTCATAATCAAGTTCTGCCCCGCTTCTTCGAGATGCCCACCTTTCATCATGGATAAATTCTTGCTACAGCAGCAGGTGCTGGAACGGCTCGCCGAAGACCTGCTGCAAACCGAACAGGCAGCGCGGGCGGCCCATGAAACGGCGACTCACGAAGAAAACGTCGCCGAAAACAAATACGACACCTTGGGTCTCGAAGCGGCCTACCTGGCCACCGGCCAAGCTCGTCGCGCCGAAGCCATCCGCCAGGCGATCGCCAATTGGCGCCAATTCCGCCCGCGCCCCTACGACGCCAGCCAAGGGATACAGCTCGGCGCGCTGGTCTGCCTGGTCGATTCCGACGCCAAGCAGCAACAGCTCTTTCTCGGCCCTGATGGGGGCAGCATGCAGTTGGTCAGCGGCACTCAGCTCGTTCAGGTCATCAGCAGCGAAGCCCCGTTGGGCAGGGCCATGCTGGGTAAATGCGAGGGTGATGAGGTGTCGATACAGGTCGCGCCAATCCGACAGCAGTTTGAGGTGCTGCGGGTTGATTGAGCCGCCAGCAGTCTGCGCGTCCGGGTTCCAACGTCACGCGGGCGCTTTTCCGCAGCCGCTGCCGAAAAGATGAGCGCGGGCGCACGAAGTTCCGGGTCGGGAAGCGTTTCGCGTTGTTGGGCTGCTCTTGGCTGTTTGGAGCTCGGGGCTTCCCGCACAGCAAGGGCCTGGCTTGCGGCTGCAAGCCGACGTCTCACCCAGGGCGATCCATCAACTCAGCACCATCGCCACGCCGCGATTGATCGCGGCGCCGCCGCACACCAGCCAGACGAACAGGATCAGCGCCAGCAGCAGAGGCTTGGCGCCGGCCTTGCGGATCGCGCCGATGTGCGTGGCCAGGCCCAGCGCGGCCATCGCGGTGGCGAGCAGCACGGTGTCGAGTTCGGTGGCGGCGGCCAGCACCGGGCGGGGCAGCCATTGCAGCGAGTTGAACAGCACGACGGCGATGAAGCCGAAGGCGAACCAGGGCACGGTGATCTTGCCGCTCTTGGCTTCACCCTGCGCTTCGCTCTTCACATCGTTCTTCTGCTCAGGCGCATAACGGCCCAACCAGGCTGACAGGATCACGAGGAAGGGCGCGAGCATCATGACGCGCACCATCTTCGCGATCACGGCCGTGTCCGCCGCCGCGGGATCAATCGAATGGGCCGCCGCCACCACCTGTGCCACTTCGTGCACCGTGGAGCCGATATAGACGCCAAAACGATCGCTGCCGCCGGGAATCAAACCCCAGCGCAGGTTCAGCTGGTTCAGCACCGGATACAGAAAAATCGCCAGCGTGCCGAACACCACGACCGTGGCCACCGCGACGGTGACCTGCTCGGCGCGTGCCTTCACGACCGGCTCGGTGGCCATCACCGCCGCCGCACCGCAGATCGAACTGCCGGCGCCGATCAGCATCGCCGTCTTGCGATCCATGCCGAGCCAACGCGTGCCGATGAACATCGCCAGCGCGAAGGTCGAGCTCAGCACCACGGCGTCGATCAGGACGCCGCTCAAGCCGACATGGCCGATGTCCTGCACGGTCAGCCGCAGCCCGTAGAGCACCACGCCCAGGCGCAGCAGCGTCTGCTTCGAGAAATTGACGCCGGCCTCGCTCACCGCTGAAACACGCGGGTAGACCGTGTTGCCCACCCCCATGCCGAGCACGATCGCCAGCGTCAGCGCGCTGAAGCCGTGCGCCTGCAGCCAACCGATCTGGCCCAGGGCCATGCCGGCCGCGGCGAGCGCGGCGCTCAAGGCGAGGCCGGGCAGCAGCGCCGACCAGGCTTTCGGCAGGACAGGAGCGGGAGGGGCAAGGCGATCGGCGTTCATGGGGCGGTCTTGAGGGATGCAATGGAGGGCAGTTTGCGGATTCCGATCAAATCCGTCCAACGGGTAATATCTGTCATATCTAGCGATCTGATCGCTAAGTACGAGAGCGAACTCCATGCAAATCCTTCGTCTCACCCTGCGCCAGTTGCAGATCTTCGTGGCGGTGGCGCGCGCCAGCAGCACGACGGCGGCCAGCGCCGAGATCGCGCTGTCGCAATCGGCCACGAGCTCCGCCGTCAACGAGCTGGAACGCCTGCTCTCACTGCGCCTGTTTGATCGCGCGGGCAAGCGCCTGCTGCTCAACGACAACGGCCGCGCCCTGCTGCCCCGCGCGCTGGCGATGCTCGACAGCGCGGCCGGCATCGAGCAGATGGCGCGCGATGCGCAGGCGCAGCGCCAATCGCTGCGCATCGGCGCGAGCACCACGATCGGCAACTACGTGCTGCCGCGCCTGCTGGCCGGCTTCATGGGCGGCGAGCCGGCCAAGGCCAGCGCCTGGCAATCGCGGGTGATGGTCGGCAACACCGCGACGATCTGCGATGCGGTGGCGGCCTTCGAGCTCGACGTCGGGCTGATCGAGGGCCCCAGCCATCAACCGACGCTGGCGGTGACGCCGTGGCTGCGCGATGAGCTGGTGATCGTCGGCGCGCCCTCGCTGGAGGCCAGGCGATGGCCGCTGCGCGATCTGCGCGAACAGGTCTGGCTGCTGCGTGAGTCGGGCTCGGGCACGCGCGAGACGACGGACCAGGTGCTGCTGCCGCATCTGCGCCACTACCGTCGGAGCATCGAGTTAGGCAGCTCCGAGGCGATCCTGCACGCGGCGGCCGAAGGCCTGGGCATCGCCTGCCTGTCTGCGCTCTCGGTGGCCGCAAGCTTGAAGGCCGGGCGCTTGCAAGCGCTGGCGACGACCCTGCCCCGCCTTGAACGGCAATGCCATCTGGTGGTCCACCGCGACAAGCAGCCGACGGCGGCACTGGCAGAGTTCGTTCAGCGGGCCTGCGCCGTCCTCGTTGAGTGACATCCATCACCGAGCGAACGAAGTCCTGAGTTCCACGGTCCGTACTTCGGCGTTTCAAAACTTCCGCGCTGGCAACAATCTTTCTCCATGGACAACCCAGGAGAGCTGCCATGCATGTCAACACAAGTGCGCACAAGACCGAGCACGCTGCCGCAAAACCGTCACAACAACCGGCCGCGGCTGGCGCCAAACCCGCCTCGGGCAAGTTCGGTGAGTTGCTGAAGACGGCGAAGGCCGCCGCGGCTGAACCCGCAGCGGCGGCATCGGCGGCAGCGCAAGCTGCCCTGCCCGCTTCACCCGCCATCACTTCCTGAGCACAGGCCATGAGCACGCTGCATGCGCTTGCAGGCTCGGGGCATGCCGCCCACACCGGTCATGCGGGATCGCGGCACTCCCACGCCGCCACGTCCTCCTCATCAAGCGAGGAGCATGGCGCCGTTCATCAGGCCGAATCCACGCATGAGGAGGAAGCCTCGTCCGACGACGGCGTGCAGGTCACCTTCAGCGAACAAGGCGTGAAGGCGCTGGCGGATTCCGCCATCGATATCGCGAGCGCTGCCAAGGACTGGGTGCACGACATCGGCGAGGCCGGTGTCAACGTCGTCTCGGCCGCGGCCGATGCGATCGACGGCATCGGCGTCGAGGCTGCCAAGACGATCACCGCCGGCGCGCAGGCGCTGGTCAAGGGCGTTGATGCGGCCCGCGTGGGCGTGAACGCTGTGGCCAATGCAGCGAGCAACGCGGTGTCGGAAACGACCGGGCGCGTGGGCTCGGCGGTGGAGACGACGGTGGGCTACGCGGCATTGGCCGCGCTTGCCGGCGGCGCCTTGCTGAACGAGCTTGTCTAGTGGGGACGATGATGCGCGCCCTAACTCACAAGCTCAGCGTCGCCCGCGGCGCGGCCGTCGCGCTGTCGCTGCTATCGCTGTCGCTGATGTCGGGCTGCACCATCCTCGCCCCCTTGCAGGCTTTCGGGCTGATCAAGGCCGCCGATGTGGCGGGCTCCGCAGCCCTGAACTACGCGCCCAGCAAGGCGATCAACACCGTGCATCACGGCGATGGCCCGCTGCAAAGCGTCTGCATCGAATACAACCAGCGCGCGCAGCTCGAGGACCTCGTTCCCGCGCTTCAGCAGGAGTTGAGCGTGCAAGGCGTGACCAGCCGTGTCTACGAGGACGGCGCCGGCCTGCAGGATTGCCAGGTCTGGCTGCGCTACTCGGCCACGATCGAATGGGGCTTGCCGCCCTTGGGCAACACCTATCGGCCCTACCTGAGCTCAGCATCGCTGAGCCTGCACCGCGCGAACGGCAGCCTGATGGCCACGAGCGCGTATGCGGTCGACAGCGACTACGGCGTCAGCAAATGGTCGACCACGCGACGCAAGCTCGCGCCCGTGGTCAAGGCCGTCATCACCGGCTTCACGAGCTGAGAAGAAGTCCACGCATGAAAGACATCGAGATGAACACCCTGAGAACTCTCGCCTTGCTCGCCATGATGCCGGCGCTGCTGTGTGCCTGCGCCAGTTCTTCCACAATCGTTCCCGGCCCCGTCGCAGCCGCACCGCTCCAGCCGCCGATGTACCTGGAGCGGCCCAACAACGGCGCGATCTACCAGAGCTGGATGGCCTCCAACTCGCTGTTCTCTGGCGAGCGCCGGCCGCAGGCGATCGGCGACACGCTGAAGGTCGACATCTCCGAAAGCCTGAAGGCCACGCAGCAGCAAGGCACCGATGCGAGCCGGCAGAACAGCTTGACGGTCAAGGGCCCGGGCGGCGGCAAATCCGGCAGCCTGTTCGGCGCGATCGTGAATGCCGATGCGAGCGCTTCCGGCAGCGATTCGTTCAAGGGTTCGGGCACCACCAACGCCGCCAACACTTTTGACGCGCAGCTCGCCGTCAGCGTCATCAACGTGCTGCCGAACGGCAATCTGGTGGTCGCCGGCGAACGCAATATCGGGCTGAACGGCGGGCGCAACACCTTGCGCTTCTCCGGCACGCTGGACCCGCACGACATCCAGCCCGGCAACATCATCAGTTCGAAGAATGTGGTGAACGCGAACCTGGAGACCGTGGCCAACGGCGACGTCAACGATGCTTCTTCACGCTCGTGGCTGCAACGTGTGCTGGCCCGCAGCATGTCGATCTGGTGAGCAGCCTGAGAAGCGCTGATCGGTCAAGCGCGTTTGCAAGGGCTTGCGCGCCGCTCATCGAGCGATCACCCACCGCCATTCCGACTTACAAGAACGCCGACAACACGGCGCCGGGCCGGACGGCCCCCTGCCCGATCAAAAACAGAAGACGATGAAACCCTCTGACTCCAACAATCCGCTCACGCGCATCGATTCCTCTCTCGATTCGCGCCGCGATCCGGCCGCCGATCAAGGCTGGATGGCCGACGCGACGATCAAGACCTACCGGCGCGGGCAGACCATCATCGAGGCCGGCAGCGAGCTCGGCGAATGGGTCGCGATCAGCAGCGGCGCCGCCTGCCTGATGGCCAAGGTGGCCGGCAGCACCAATATCGCGGTGGCCGCGCTGTGGCTCGGCGATGTGATCGGCTGGAACTCGCCGCTGGGCAAGCTTGCGGCGCGCTACGAAGTCAACGCGCTCGTCGACGTCGTGACGATCAACATCCCGCGCACGGAACTGGCTGTGCAACCGGCGGCGCAAGAGCGCACGGACACGGCCTTGCTGCATGCAGCGACCGAGACGCGTCTGCAGGATCAGATCTCGATGCGCCTGGCGGGCAACGGCTTCCAGCGCCTGGTCAGTGTGTTGGCGACCTTAGCCACCGCGCTGGCGCCACCGCTTGAGCGCGAATTCATGGCGGAGCGCAAGCTCGCACTGCCGGTCGCGCAGTCGTGCATCGGGCAGTTGTCGGGCCTGTCGCGCCGGCAGACCTGGATCTATCTCGGACAGTTGGCCGAGGCCGGCTGGGTCACGACGAATCGGACGAAAGTGGTGCTGGAAGGATTG
Organism: Burkholderiaceae bacterium; assembly: GCA_036500605.1. GTDB lineage: Bacteria > Pseudomonadota > Gammaproteobacteria > Burkholderiales > Burkholderiaceae_C > JAFALK01. The sequence goes on along the minus strand of DASYBU010000026.1, from coordinate 4,704 downwards.
GGGCCGTGGCTGGCCTTGATGGCGGAGGTGGAGACCAACGGCCTGGCCTGCATCGCCACCGTGGAGCTGTGCGCGCAGACGCTTGAGCGCCTGGGCAATCAGCTCCGCTGAATCAGGAAAAATCAGCTCCGCTGATGATGCACGCCGATCCGCGCGAACTGGTTGACCGCGTGCTGCAGCAGCGCATCGGGCAAGGCATGAAAGCGCTCTGAACTCGGCTCGGCGAGATAGCTCTTCCATTGGCTTTCGGAACACGCCGAGAGTGCCGCCATGCCGCGATTGAAGATCGTCATGGCCACTGCCGGCGGCAGCATCGACGCCGACACCAGCGCGCGCAACTGTTCGTTGTTCGAGCTGCCGAATTCATGGCCTGCTACAGCAATGTTCCTCATGTCGGGAACTGCACACATTGCTTCAAGAGTCATCTGCATTTCCTTCCCGGTCTGTCCCTCTGAGACGCCGTTTTACCGTCTTTTCCGAAGGCCGTGAAGGGCCTCCAACATCGTTTTCCAGACATTCATCCGCGCACTGACTCGGCGATGGCGTGGTGTCCTACAAGCTCGTCGGAAGTGCTCGCGCATATTCCGATTCACTGGCTTGAAAGGGTCGCACAAGACGGGAAGAAAATGATGAAAGCCCCCGGCCTTTCTCCGACAAGTGATGACAAAAAAAATACCCAAACACGCACCGCCTTGGTGAAACCGTTCTGCGCAACATTGGCGCTGACTTTTGCCGTTATGTTTGCCGGAGCAGCAGAGCCCGCTCCGCCCCAGGACATCGGCCCCGATCCCAAGCTGCCGGCACCGCACACGCAGCTGATTCCCACCCTGAAAGTGGCGCCCGCCATCGGCTGGCCCGCGGGCGCCAAACCGCGGGCTGACGGCGGCCTGACCGTCACCACTTTTGCGGATCATCTCGATCACCCGCGTTGGATTTATGTTCTGCCCAACGGCGACGTGCTGGTGGCAGAAACCAACGGCCCACAACGGCCCGACGATGCCAAGGGCATCACGGGTTGGGTGAGCAAGCAATTCCAGAAAAGAGCCGGTGCCGGCGCGCCGAGTGCCAACCGCATCAGCCTGTTGCGCGACACCAAGGGCGACGGCGTGGCCGACCTGCACACCGTGTTTGCCGAAGGCCTCAACTCGCCGCTTGGCATGGTGCTCGTGGGCGGGTACTTTTATGTCGCCAACACCGATGGGATCGTGCGTTATGCCTACCAGACTGGCCAGACGCAATTGACCGGCCCGCCGACGCTGGTGACCGATCTGCCCGCCGGCACGATCAACCGCCACTGGACCAAGAACCTCATCGCCAGCCCCGACGGCAAGAAGCTCTACGCCAGCATCGGCTCCAACAGCAATGCCGCGGAGAACGGCATCGAGGCCGAAGACCAGCGCGCCGCGATCATGGAGATCGACATTCTCAGCGGCGCCAAGCGAATCTATGCAACGGGCCTGCGCAACCCAGTGGGCATGGCGTGGGAATCGGGCAGCGGCACGCTCTGGACATCGGTGAACGAGCGCGACAACCTTGGCGATGATCTCGTGCCCGACTACCTGACATCGGTCCGCGACGGCGGCTTCTACGGCTGGCCCTACAGTTACTTCGGCGGCCACCTCGACAAGCGCGTCAAGCCCCAGCGCCCCGAACTCGTCGCCAAGGCCCTGATCCCCGACTACGCGCTCGGCGCGCACACCGCCTCGCTGGGCCTCGCGGCCTCCGATGGCAACAGCCTCGGGCCCGCTTTCACGCACGGCATGTTCGTCGGCCAGCATGGCTCCTGGAACCGCAGCAAGCCGAGCGGCTACAAGGTGATCTTCGTGCCCTTCAACGGCCCGAAGCCGCAGGGCAAGCCGATCGAGGTGTTGAGCGGCTTCCTGAACAAGAAGGGCGAAGCGATGGGCCGGCCCGTGGGCGTGGCGCTGGACAAGAGCGGTGCGCTGCTGGTGGCGGACGATGTGGGAAATGCGATCTGGCGGGTGACCTTGAATCCTTGATGGCACTGCGGAACGTGCCACATGAATACCGGTGAATCCAGTTTGAGGGCTCAAGGCGGCCGGCGTCGCGCTTCACCGGTAATTCTTTCCCTGGCTGCGGGCGACGCCGCAACGGAATCTTTCAGTGAGCTGAGCGATACGTGGTCCCACGAAACAAGGATGAACACCTGCCGATTAAATGGAGCAGCATTGAGCCCTGAACCCGTTTCGATTGCAGCTATGAACGCACGTGAACAACTGGCCCTCGTCGAAGATTGGCTGAGCGAGCAAGACGAATCCCTCTCCTTCGGCTTGCGCAATGCCCTCGATGCCCTTCGGCTCTACGACTACGCGCTGGCACACCCCGACCTGGGTGAAAAGGCCGATGGCTGGAAGGTAGGTTGTCGGGTCGCAGCGCTGGGCTACGACCCGTTGACAACGCCCGAGGCGATGTATGGGCGCTCAGTCAAAGACACGGGAGCCGCGCGGGCCACCAAGGCTTTGGAGTCGGCCCGCAAGCTCCTGGATTCGGTGGTCTTCGTGGCGCAGCTGACCGATACGCGGCAGGTGCTGCGCGAACTGGATGCGGCGTTGTAATTCGCGGGCTCGGGAGGTGCGGCGATTCAATGCAGGGTTGGAAATGGCGCGGCATGGGGTGGCCAACTGAACGGCTGCGTTTGGGCGGGGCGAGTGCGTGCTATCGACCCATAGCGGACTTCTAGTTTGGCGATTCGAGCGCCCCAAACCGGTCGCTCGGTGCGCGCCAGTCACTGCCCTCCGTCCAGCGCAAGAAACTCGTCGACTTCGGCATCGGATGGCCGCCAATCGTCGCCGCGCATATCGTGGAACTTGACCAGTCCTAGAAGCATCAGCGGGTCGTCAGCCACGAAGACACACAACGCCGATTCGGCTCGCCACGAATCTTCCTCCCTCGAGACGTCAAATCCGAGTGACTTGAGGCATGCCAGTGCCCCCGGCATCACGTTGCCGGCTGCAGCGATCTTGGTTTTGCGATCCATGGTGCTCTCAGATTGCCCTAGGTAGGATGCCTATCAGCGGACTTCGGAGTTCGACCGCTTGTGTTTAGGTTTGTCCGACACCTGCCCGTCGCGACAGACGGATCTTCGCACCACACCGGACTGAGGGCAGGTGTTGGATAAGCCTCAAGGGAGGAAACCGCGGCGAACGCCACGATGGGTGTCGAAGGCAGGCTGGCTATGGCGATTCGACGCCGCGCTCCTGCTGCTGCGCCATGCTGGACTGCGGGACGACGCCTCCGACGGTGGCATCGGCGATCTCTGAGTGCGAGCCTCGGCCGCTTGGGTGCAATGAACACCAACTCGCCCAGCGCGCTCGGCCGTGTGCGACGCTGAGCCGCACAAGCCCGCCCCGCACCGGCATGCCATGAGCGTGCGCCGGTGCCGAAGCTGGCTTGATCTTCGCGCGCCTGTTCACGGCGGTGCCCGAATCGACGGCCTCTCACGCAGCACGATCTCGACGATGAGCAGCGGCCCACCGCAGTGTCTGCACACAAACACCGGCGCGTGAGGTTCGGGTTCGCTGGCCTGCACGGGCACGCTCGCCTGCAGCACTGCTCGCGCCAACGCCAGGCACTCCCTGCGATTGCCGTTGGCCAGCAGCCCATAGTGCCGAATGCGATGCAAGCCACCCGGCAGCACGTGCAGCAGGAAGCGGCGCATGAACTCCTCGGGCCTGAGCGTCATGGTCTTGTGCCGCGTGCTTCCCTTGGCGCGGTAGTCCTTCCAGCGGAAGGTCACGCCACGCTCATCCTGCGCGACGAGGCGGCTGTTGGAGATCGCCACCCGGTGCGTGTAGCGCGACAGATAGGCCAGCACGGCCTGCGGTCCTGCAAACGGCCGCTTGGCATAGACCACCCACTCGCACTGACGCATCGGCTGGAGCCAGTCGGCGAAGGCCTTGGCTTCTTGCAAAGCCGCGAGCTCGCCAAAGAATTGCAACCGCCCCGCTTGATGCAATGCCTGCAGCCCTTCAATAAAACGCCGCCTGAACAGCCTTGAGAGCACGCGCACCGGCAAGAAGAACCCGGGCCTGCAAGCGATCCAGGTCTTGCCGTCCGCTGCGAGCCCACCGCCCGGCACGATGCCGTGTACGTGGGGATGGTGGGTTAGCGCCGAGCCCCAGGTGTGCAGCACCAGCGTGGCGCCGATGCGAGCGCCCAGGTGCCTGGCATCTCCTGCGATGGTGAGCAGCACCTCGGCCGCCCTGTCGAACAGCAAGCTGTAGATCGCGGCCTTGTTCTGATACGCCAGGTCTGCGATGGGTGCGGGCAGCGTGAAGACCACGTGGTAGTACTCGACCGGCAGCAGGTCAGCCTGCCGGGCTTCAAGCCAGCGCTGGGCGGCGTGGCTCTGGCACTTGGGGCAATGCCGGTTGCGGCAGGAGTTGTAGCTGATCTGGTCGGTGCCACAGCCTTCGCAGCGCAAGACGTGCCCACCCAGCGCCGCGCTGCGGCACTGTTCGATGGCCGACATGACCTTGAGTTGGCCCAGGCTCAGGTGGCCGGCTTGCGTGGCTCGCCAGGCGGGACCGTGGGTGTGGAAGATGTCGGCGAGTTCCAGGGCGCAGTGCGCCACGGCAGAGCGTTATGGGCTCGCTTGTGTCGGTGTTGCGGTTGGCGTTGGGGCTGAGGCTGAGGCTGAGGTCGGCCGCACACCCTCCAGCGGACTCACCACCTCGCGCAGCA
>DASYBU010000025.1:0-9139 GCA_036500605.1 Burkholderiaceae bacterium | reverse complement strand
AAAAAAGGCCGCGACATGCGCGGCCTTTTTCCGTTGGTCAACAGTGACATCGAGTCCACTGCAGCCCACACGACGCGGAGCGATCCGCATCGTGCTGACTTCAATCAGCTGCCGTAGTAGCTGCCGCGCGAACGGCTGGGCTTGGTGCTGTTGCGGGCGACTTCACGGGCTTCGGCGTCGACCTTTTCACGCGACAGGGTCGACTTCGAAGCGTCGGCCGGCACGCGGGTGATTTCACCGTTCTGGAACACCGTGCCGTTGGTGCGGGCGCTGGCCAGTTGGGCCTGAACTTCGGCGCGGGTGGCCGGGGCGTCGAAACGGTCGTGGAAGACCGTGGCTTCCTGAGCCATCGCGGCGGTGGCCGACAGGCCGACGAGTGCGGCAAGAGCGAGGTGCTTGATGTTCATGTGTTGATCCTTCTTGTTGGTGTTGTGCGCAGAACGGGAGTCGACTGACCGCTGGGGACGAGAGACCCGCGGGCGAGGCCCGCGGAACTCGTCTTAGCCGCCCATGTAGCTTTCGTTGACGGCCGTGCCATTGCGGGCCACGTCACGCGCTTCGGCCTTGATCTGTTCGCGATTCGCGAGGCTCGGGCCTTGCGGTGCCTTGACGATGGTCACGGAGCCGTCGTGGAACGCGGTGCCGTTGGCGCGGGCTTGGGCCAGTTCGGCCTTCACTTCGGCGCGGGTGGCAGGAGCGTTGAAGTGGTCGTTGAAGACCGAGGCTTCTTCAGAGGCCATGGCGGCACCGGCGGACACGGCGATAACGGCGAGGGTGATCAGTTGCTTGACATTCATGATGAACTCCAGGATTCAATAGGTTTCGGGACATTTCCGGGCAGGGCGGCTTGGCGTCTTTGGCCTCCGTCTTGTCCAGCCTCGGTGAGTGCGTTGGGTTTCGCTCATCGATGAAGAGAATGTAGGCATTGCCGGCCAAGCAAGGAACTAGGCAGATGTGAACCCAGCATTCGCATTTTTCGAACCAATATCGGGCAAACCCTCAAGGGAAATCCCTCCCTTGGTGCGGTTTTGACCCAACAACGTGCGCGGCGGTGGCCGCGGACGAACGCCTTCTTCAGCCGGCCGACGTCCCCGCCACCTTGAGCCGGATGGGTGTCGTGGGCCAGCCTGCGTCGGCGAGTGCCGCTTCCAGGCGCGGCACCAGGTGGCGCAATTTCGCCGCCACCGCGGCATTGGCCACGATGAGCGACCAGCCGTTCTCGTCGAGCGGTCCCGGCTTCACATGTGTGGCCAAGGCGCCGGGCAGATGCGGTCGAACCGCGTCGAAGCGGGCGTTCGATTCCCGCATGAGCGCAAACAGCCGTGCCAACGGCGCCGACTGGCTCAGCACCTGCGACATCCCCATGGCCGCCGGCGTGACGGGACTCACGGAAGATGCGCGGCGGTGAAAGTGCGAGGCCATAAAGCCAGTGTATCGATCGTGCCGTCGGCCGCGCTCTAGCCGTTTTCAAGGGTGAATCCGCCTGATTGCGACGGCCGCGCGGCTGGCGCCGACCACCCGTGCGCCCAGGGGCGCCACTCGACCCCCGGTGCTAAACTTTGCGGCTTTCCGCCGTGGGTGCCGTGCTTGCGCGGGCCGTGTTTTCGAGAAGTCCGAAGCTGCTTGGTTTCAGGCTGTCAGGCCCCACGTCGGTTGGATCGTGCTTTCGCTGTGGATCTGTGTCGTTATCTCGTTGCGGCAACCGGCGAATCTTCACCGCCGATGATCGGCCCAACTTTGACGCTGCATGTTGCCCAAGCTCCTCACCCAGATTTTCGGTAGCCGCAACGAGCGGCTGCTCAAGCAATACCGACGCGTCGTACAGCAGGTCAACGCGCTCGAGCCTCAGTTCGAAGTGCTCGACGATGCCGCACTGGTCGCCAAGACGGCCGAATTCAAGCAGCGCCTGGCCAAGGGCGAGACCCTCGACCAACTGCTTCCCGAAGCCTTCGCCACGGTTCGCGAAGGCAGCAAGCGTGTCTTGAAGATGCGCCACTTCGACGTTCAGCTCATCGGCGGCATGGCCCTGCACGACGGCAAGATCGCCGAAATGCGCACCGGCGAAGGCAAGACGCTGATGGCCACGCTGCCGGTCTACCTCAATGCGCTCACCGGCAACGGCGTGCACCTGGTCACGGTGAACGACTACCTGGCAAGGCGCGACGCCGAATGGATGGGCCGCCTCTACAACTTCCTCGGCCTGAGCGTGGGCATCAACCTGCCGCAGATGGTTCGCGAAGACAAGCAGCGTGCCTACGCGGCCGACGTGACCTACGGCACCAACAACGAATACGGCTTCGACTACCTGCGCGACAACATGGTCTACGAGACGGCCGACCGCGTGCAGCGCGGCACCGCCTACGCCATCGTCGACGAGGTCGACTCGATCCTGATCGACGAGGCACGCACGCCGCTGATCATCTCGGGCCAGGCCGAGGACCACACCGAGCTCTACGTCAAGATCAACAAGGTCGTGCCGCTGCTCAAGAAGCAGATCGGCGAGGCCGATCCGCGCACCGGCGAGGGCGTGATCGAAGAGGGCGACTTCACCGTCGACGAGAAAGCGCACCAGGTCTTCCTGACCGAGATGGGCCACGAACGCGCCGAGCAGATCCTCGGCGAAGCGGGCCTGCTGGCCGAAGGCGCGAGCCTGTACGACCCGGTCAACATCAGCCTGATGCACCACGTGTACGCCGCACTGCGCGCACGCCACCTCTACAACCGCGACCAGCACTACGTCGTGCAGCGCGGCGAGAACGGCATGGAAGTCGTCATCGTCGACGAGTTCACCGGCCGGCTGATGAGCGGGCGGCGCTGGTCCGACGGCCTGCACCAGGCGGTCGAGGCCAAGGAAGGCGTGCAGATCCAGTCCGAGAACCAGACGCTTGCGTCGATCACGTTCCAGAACTACTTCCGCATGTACGGCAAGCTGTCGGGCATGACCGGCACGGCCGACACCGAAGCGTATGAGTTCCAGGAGATCTACGGCCTCGAGACCGTGGTGATCCCGCCGAACCGCCCGACCATCCGCAAGGACGAACTCGACCTGGTCTACAAGAGCACCCAGGAAAAGTACAACGCGGTGATCGAAGACATCAAGGAATGCCATCTGCGCGGCCAGCCCGTGCTGGTGGGCACGACCTCGATCGAGAACTCCGAGCTGATCTCCACGCTGCTCGACAAGGCCAAGCTCGAACACTTCGTGCTGAATGCCAAGCAGCACGCCAGGGAAGCCGAGATCATTGCCCAGGCCGGCCGCCCCGGCGTGATCACCATCGCCACCAATATGGCGGGCCGCGGCACCGACATCGTGCTGGGCGGCAATGTCGAGAAGCAGATCGGCTTCATCGAGGCTGACGAAGCCATCGCCGAAGCCGACAAGGCCGTGCGTATCCAGACGCTCAAGGACGAGTGGAAGGGCCTGCACGAGAAGGTCAAGGCCGAGGGCGGCCTGCGCATCATCGCGACGGAGCGCCATGAAAGCCGCCGTATCGATAACCAGTTACGTGGACGCAGCGGCCGCCAGGGCGACCCGGGCTCCTCGCGCTTCTACCTGTCGCTGGACGACCAGCTGATGCGCATCTTCGCGGGTGACCGCGTGCGCGCGATCATGGACCGTCTGAAGATGCCCGAGGGCGAGGCGATCGAAGCCGGCATCGTGACCCGCTCGATCGAAGGCGCACAGCGCAAGGTCGAGGCGCGCAACTTCGACGTGCGCAAGCAATTGCTCGAGTACGACGACGTCTCGAACGACCAGCGCAAGGTCATCTACCAGCAGCGCAACGACATCCTGGAGGCCGAGAGCCTGAACGCCCAGATCAGCAATCTGCGTTCTTCCGCCTTTGAAGACGTGATGCGCACCTTCGTGCCCGTCGAAAGCCTTGAAGAGCAGTGGGACGTGCCCGCGCTGCAACGCGTGCTGAAGGACGAATGGCAGCTCGACATCGACCTGCAGGCGCTGATCGCCAAGAGCGAATCGATCACCGACGAAGAGCTACACGAAGCCATCGTGAAGGCCGGCGACGCCGTCTTCAACGACAAGGTCGAACGCGTGGGCCTCGAGCAGTTCACGCCCTTCATGCGCATGGTGCTGTTGCAGAACATCGACCAGCATTGGCGCGAGCACCTGTCGGCGCTCGACTACCTGCGCCAGGGCATCCACCTGCGCGGCTATGCGCAGAAGAACCCGAAGCAGGAATACAAGCGCGAAGCCTTCGAGCTTTTCTCGCAACTGCTCGACCTGGTCAAGCTCGAAGTCACCCGCACGCTGATGAACGTGCGCATCCAGTCGCAGGAAGAAGCCACCCAGGCGGCTGCCGCAATGGAAGAGCGCGCTTCAGAGGTGAGCAACGTGACGTACACGCATCCGAACGAGGATGGTTCCGTCTCGCAGGAAACCGACCCCGCCACCGACGTCAGCCGCTTCGGTCATGTCGGTCGCAACGACCCCTGCCCTTGCGGCAGCGGCAGGAAGTTCAAGCTCTGCCACGGGAAGCTGAGCTGAGCTGAGCTGAGCTGAGCTGAGGCGAGCGCCTCCGTCGGGTTTCAGATCCGGCCAAAAGGGCCGGGTCGCTTTCGCTTGACGGGAGCGGCCTGGAATTGGGCCGGATCGAACCCGACACGCTGGGCGAGGAGTTGTTCGCCGTCGATCCGCTCGGCCAGGTTCTCGATGTCTCGCCGCGACACCCGCGCCTGTTCGAAATGCGCTCGCCAGCGGTTCACGACCTCGATCACCGCGACAATTTCAGCAGCCGCCTCCGCCGGCCGCAGGCCGAAGGCATCGCACTGCGACATCGCGTTCTCAAGCGTCGAATCCCGGCCTTGCTGGCCGCAGATGAACTCCTGATAGCCCTGGCCTGAGTTGGTGGGCAAGACGTCGTAGGCCGGCGCCAGCTTGAGGCGGCCATTCTCGAAGGGGTTGACGACCAGGAGCGCGTGGTTCTTCTCATGGTCGTCGGTGTTGTCGATCAGGATGTTGAACACCATGCGGCGAAAGAGTTCGATCGCATCCTTTTTGTTCGTGTCGGCCTGCGTGATGCCCACGCGGCGAAGGATTTGCGCCAGCGCGGGATAGCCCATCTCCGGCTCATTGCCTGAAGCGGTGGCGGCGCGGATGGCGGTGCCGGCCGAGATGCTGTGAATACGCCGCCCCTGGACGCGATCAAAGCGACGGATGGCGAGCGCGTTGGCGCCGACCAGAGGGATGATCTGCGTCTTGGCGACGGTGATGCCGGCGAGCGCGGCCAAGGTCATGGTCGCATGCTCAATGAGTGGCGCGTCAATGGGCTCATGGTTGAAGAACTTGATGACCCACTGTTCGTTGTCGATCTCGATGAGCGCCTTGGGCTTGGCGCCACCCAGTGGACTGCCGCCGCCTGCAATGATGCTCGCCTCCATCGCACTGAGCGGTTCTGCGGCTTCGATCTTCGCGACCACCTCGCTCAATTGCTGCACCTCCTCCAACCGAGGCAATGGACCGCCACGTCGCGGGACGTAGACCTCCGACGAGGTGGAGACACCGAGCGCGCCGAATCGGTCATCCCCCGCGTAGTAGAGGTACTCCATCAGGGAAAGCCGCTTGGGCTTGTCTACGAAGCGGATGACTTTCTCACCCCAGCGATCGGGCCGTGCGTCGTCCACCGCGCCGACCGCGCGCTGCGCATCGCCCGCCAATCGCCCCGGCGGCAGGAATTCGTTGTCGACGAGCGGGAGGTCTTCGCTCAGTGCGAATCCGTGCGCCAGCCACTCCTCGCCGTAATGCAGGGAAACGCCCTTGCCGGCAGAGACGAGCTTCAGGGCGCCGACGTAGCGCGGCGTGGCGGGGTCTTCGAGATGCCAGAGGTGCAAGTCGTCCAGGCGCATGTCGATCATCCTTTCGATCAGCCCTTCAGCCGGTTCGTGCGCGCTTCTGCGGACGCCTGAGCGCGAGCACGGCCGAGATCAATCGCCTCGCGCACGTCCATTTCGAGCGCGCCCTGATCGTGCTCTGGCGCGGCGAGATTTCTCAATTCGCCATCGCGCTGGATGAGCCAGAGGGCGGTCGCGATGATGCCGATGCTGACGGACGGATCTCCGGCCTCGAGCCGTTGCAGTGTGGGCACGGTGATGCCCAGGCGTTGGGCCCACGAACGCAAGGATTCCTTGCGCCGCAAGCGGGCCACGGCGAGATCTGCGCCCAGCTTTTCGATGGCGGCGGCGGTGGCAGGCGGAAGTTGCAGAAGGGCCTTGGCGGTCTTTGGCATGATAATAGAATATTACACAATAGCCTATTTTGCAAATATCTATAAGTACGGCTGATTGAGGCGGTGTCCGGCGCGAGGGCCCTAACTGCATGCTTGAACGGCTTGCGATTTCCGAGCCATTGCCGAGCCATTGCCGAGTCTTTTGTCGAGTCTTTTGCCGCTGGCAGTTCATACAATCGCCCAACTCTTTTTTGCACCCCGCCATGCCCGTCAACTACCAGACCCCCGATCCCGCTGCCCTGCATCCCGTGCCCGGCGTCCGCCTCGGCGTGACGATGGCCGGCGTGCGCAAGGCCAACCGCCGTGACCTCAGCGTGATCGCGCTCGATGAAGGGTCGAGCGTGGCGGGTGTGTTCACCAGCAACCGCTTCTGCGCCGCGCCCGTGCAGGTCTGCCGCGAGCATCTGGCTTCGGGTTCGAGCATCCGCGCCATCCTCGTCAACACCGGCAACGCCAATGCCGGCACCGGTGCCGATGGCCTGGCCCGCGCGCGCCAGAGCTGCGAGGCGCTGGCCGGGCAGCTCGGCGTGAAGCCCGACCAGATCCTGCCGTTCTCGACCGGCGTGATCATGGAGACGCTGCCGGTCGACCGCATCATTGCCGGGCTGCCCGGCGCCATCGCGGCGCTGAAGGCCGACAACTGGTCGGAAGCCGCCGCCGGCATCATGACCACCGACACCGTGCCCAAGGCCGCTTCACGCCAGGTGCAGATCGGCGGCGTCACCGTCACGCTGACCGGCATCAGCAAGGGCGCGGGCATGATCCGCCCGAACATGGCGACCATGCTCGGCTATGTGGCCACCGACGCCAACGTGGCGCCGGGCCTTGTGCAGGCCTTGGTGACCGAAGCCGCTAACGCTTCATTCAACCGCATCACGATCGACGGCGACACCTCGACGAATGACAGCTTCGTGCTGATCGCCACGCACCAGGCCAGGCATGCGCGCATCGAGTCGCTCGACAGCGCCGAAGGCAAGACCCTGCGCGCGGCGCTGATCGCGGTCTCGCAGGAACTGGCGCAAGCCATCGTGCGCGACGGCGAGGGCGCCACCAAGTTCATCACCGTGCAGATCGACGGCGGCCGCACCGAAGCCGAATGCCAGGCCGCCGCCTACGCGATCGCCCACTCGCCGCTGGTGAAGACGGCCTTCTTCGCCAGCGACCCGAACCTGGGCCGCATCCTCGCGGCGGTTGGCTACGCCGGCATCACCGACCTGGACCAGACGTTGATCGAGATGCATCTCGACGATGTGCATGTGGTCACGAAGGGCGGGCGCCGCGCCGAGTACCGCGAGGAAGACGGCCAACGCGTCATGAAGCAGGCCGAGATCACCGTGCGCGTGTCGCTCGGCCGCGGCAACGCGAGCGCGACGGTCTGGACCTGCGACCTCAGCCACGACTACGTCAGCATCAACGCGGACTACAGAAGTTGAGCCTCGAGCGCTTCGAGAACCTGATCTGGCATGCGCTGAGCGGGCCGCATGCTCGTTTCGCTCAGGGTGGTGCGGTCGCGCGCCGTTATGCACCGGGCTTCTCGCCGATTCTCGGCTTTGCCGACCGCTACAACCCCGACTTCGGCGCGCTCGACGGCATCTGCCAGGTCGGCGAGCATTTCTACTGCGAGGGCTGGAGCGGTCCGGCGCCTGCCGGCTGGCAGATCGAATTCGAGGCGACCATGCTCAAGATGGCCTGGACCGGCGATCTGCCCGCTGAGCACGGCGAAGGCCTGGTGCGGCTCGGGCCCGAACATGCCGAACAGGCTTTGGCCTTGGCGCAGCTCACGAAGCCCGGCCCTTTCGGGTTGCGCACCGTTGAATTAGGCGAATACTTCGGCGTCATCGAAAACGGTCAGCTGATGGCGATGGCCGGCGAGCGCATGCACGCCTTGCCGCTGCGCGAGATCTCCGGCGTGGCCACACATCCCGATGCGCGCGGTCAGGGTTTGGCGGGCCGACTGATGAACCACCTGGTCCGTCGCCAGATGCAACGCGGTGAACAGCCGGTTCTGCATGTGATGAGCGGCAACGCGGCCGCGCGCCAGCTCTACGAGCGCATAGGCTGGCGCCAGCATCTCGAAGTCGTGGTGCGCGTCATCGCTCGCATCTCCTGATGCTGACGATCCGCCGCGCCGAGGCGCAGGACTTCGAGCAGATCTGGCCGATCCTGCAGGCCATCGCTGCGTCCGGCGAGGTCTTTGCCTGGCCGCGCGATGTGGGCCCTGAAATGGCGCGACAGCTCTGGATGCAGGCACCGCAACAGCTCACCTGTGTGGCCGAGCAGGACGGCCGCATTCTCGGCAGCTATTACGTCAAGCCCAACCAGCTGGGCGGTGGCGCCCATGTCTGCAATGCCGGCTATGCGGTGGCCGAAGCGGCGCGCGGCCAAGGGCTGGCTGCGGCGATGTGCGAGCACTCGCAGGCGCTTGCGCGCGAGCTCGGCTTTACCGCCATGCAGTTCAACTTCGTGGTGTCGAGCAACGAGGCGGCCGTGCATCTCTGGACGCGCCTGGGCTTTGCGACCGTGGGACGTTTACCCGGCGCTTTTGATCACCCGCGCTTGGGCTGGGTGGACGCGCTGGTGATGTTCAAGCGCCTTCAAATGCAGCTTTAAGTGCGCCTTTAAATGCGCCTTCAAATACGCCTTAAGCGCACCTTCAACCGCGCCATTAAATGACACAAATTATGTGATCTGTCATACCTAATGGCATGTCAAAGTCCTCCGAGCACAACGACTGGCTGCCCGCGCAAGCGCTTGAAGTGTGCTGGTCTAATTTCCCCGGACACCTCGATAGGTGGAAACCACCTGGACGGGAAACATGAGCAAGAGAGAACGAAGGACATTCAGCGCGGAATTCAAGCTGCAGGTCGTGCAGATGATTCGCGAGCAGGGCTTGAGCG
>DASYBU010000024.1:0-180786 GCA_036500605.1 Burkholderiaceae bacterium | reverse complement strand
CGCTCAAGCCCTGCTCGCGAATCATCTGCACGACCTGCAGCTTGAATTCCGCGCTGAATGTCCTTCGTTCTCTCTTGCTCATGTTTCCCGTCCAGGTGGTTTCCACCTATCGAGGTGTCCGGGGAAATTAGACCAGCACAGCCGCGCCTGATGTATGCCCGCAATGGCGGCTTGTGCGCTTGGGTTACGCTTGCCGCCAATGGCCGACATCCTCATTCTTGCCGCGCACCCCGACCTTGCCCTGTCTCGCGTGACCCACGCGATGCTGGCCGCCACCAAGGCCGCCGCGCTGCCTCGGGTGCGACTCGTGGATCTCTACCGGCGTTATCCCGATTACGCGATTGATGTCGCCGCCGAGCAGCAAGCCCTGGCGGAGGCTCGCCTGGTCGTGCTGCTGCATCCGCTGCATTGGTACAGCATGCCGGGCCTGCAAAAGCTCTGGATCGACGAGGTGCTGCGATTCGGCTGGGCGTACGGGCCCGGTGGCGAAGCCTTGCGCGGCAAGGATCTTTGGCTGGTCAGCTCGACCGGCGGTACGGCCGAGTCGTACAGCGCCAACGGCCACAACGCGCATCCGCTGGAGACCTATCTGCTGCCCTACACGCAAACCGCCCGCTATTGCGGCATGCGCTTCCTGCCACCGCTGATCCTGCATGCGGCGCATCAGGTCAGCGACGCGGATGTCGTTCGCCATGCACGCGGTTTTGTGCAGCAACTGACCAACTACCCCGCCTGGGCCGGTGTCGAGGCGCCGCCCGCGCAGCAGGAAGTGCCGCTGGACGAGCGCCCCGCCCTGTTCAGCTCGCTCGACGGACCCGCGTGATGGTGGAAGCGCAACACAGCTGGATCCAGCTTCCGCTGGTTTTCCTCGGCGCCGCCGTGGTGGCCGTGCCGCTGGCGCGCTATCTGCGCCTGGGCTCGATCCTCGGTTATCTGGTGGCCGGCGTGCTGATCGGCCCGCAGTTCCTCGGCCTGATCGACGCGCCCGAGACGATTCTCGAACTGGCTGAATTCGGCGTGGTGCTGATGCTCTTCCTGGTCGGGCTGGAGCTGGAGCCGCGACGGCTCTGGAGCCTGCGTCGGCCGATCTTCGTCTGGGGTTCCCTGCAGCTGTTCGGCTCGGCCGCGCTGCTGATGGCCCTGGCCGTCTCGTTCGGCTGGCCCTGGCGCATGGCGCTGGTGGCTTCGCTGGGATTGGCGATGTCCTCAACCGCCGTGGCGCTGGCCGTGATGGCCGAGCGCAATCTGGGCCGCACGACCGCCGGCCAGAACGTGCTGAGCGTTTCGCTGCTGCAGGACATTGCCGCCATCCCCATCCTCGCGCTGGTGCCGATCGTGGCGCTGGGCAGCGGCCGGGCTCATGTGCCGGTTGGCTTTCTGCACCAGGCGTTTGAATTCGCCAAGGTCCTGGGCGTGATGGCCGCGATCATCCTCGGCGGCCGGCTGCTGCTGCGGCCCGCGCTGCGCTGGATCGCCCAGAGCAAGACCCCCGAGATCTTCACGGCCGCCGCCTTGCTGCTGGTGCTGGGCACGGCCGCGCTGATGGATCTGGTCGGCATCAGCAAGGCCCTCGGCGCCTTCCTGGCCGGCGTGCTGCTGGCCGAGAGCGAGTACCGCCGCGAGCTGGAAACCGATCTGGAGCCTTTCAAGGGCCTCTTGATGGGCCTCTTCTTCATTGCCGTCGGCATGGGGCTTGATCTCGGCGTGCTGCTGCGCGCGCCCCTGCTGGTGCTGGCCCTGCTGGCGGCACTGCTGGCTTGCAAGACCTACCTGCTGGTGCTGATGTCGCGCTGGATGCAGATCCCGCGCGTCGAGCGGCCGGTCTTCGTGATCCTGCTGGCCCAGGGCGGCGAGTTCGGTTTCGTCGTCTTCCAGCTGGCCGCTCAATCGGGCCTGATCAACGCCGGCCAGCAGTCGGCGCTGGTCGTGGCGGTGGCGCTTTCGTTGGCGCTGACGCCCGCGCTGCTCCAGCTCAGCGATCGACTGCTGGTGCCGCGACTCGCGCGCCGCACGGTCCCCGAAGAAGCGCAGCTGACCGAAGCGCAGAGCGCACCGATCATCATTGCCGGCTTCGGCCGCTACGGCCAGATTGTCGGCCGCCTGCTCTTCGCCAACGGCCTCGAAGCGACGGTGCTCGACCACGACGCCGAGATCATCGAGTCCCTGCGTCCCTTCGGCTGGCGCGTCTTCTACGGCGACGCCACGCGCCTCGACCTGTTGCGCACGGCGGGCGCCGCCACGGCGCGCGTGCTGGTGGTCGCGGTGGATGACGATGAGCAAAGCCTGGAGATCGTCGCGCTGGCCCGCGAGCATTTCCCGCAGCTGCAGATCGTGGCGCGGGCCCGCAACGTCACGCACCTCTACAAGCTGCGCGAAGCCGGCGTCAGCCTGATCGAGCGCGAGACCTTTGAGTCGGCGCTGCGCAGCGGCCGCAGCGTGCTGGAGCTGATGGGCTGGGAGCCCCATGCGGCGCGCCAGTTGGCCTGGCGCTTCCGCCGGCACAACCTCGAGCAGCTGGAAGAGCTCAAGGCCCTGCGCGGCGACCAGGCCGCGCTGGTGGCCGCCGCCAAGGCCGGCCGCCAGCAGTTCGAGGCGCTGATTCAGCAGGAGCGCGCGCAGCGCCGCGCGAGCAAACCGCAGCGGCATGACTGGAGCAAGCCCTCGGAGGAGTCCGGGAACGACTGAGCGGCGACAATCGAGCCATGTTCGCCCCGTCCCAACTCGAAGTCCGCCGATTCTTCTGCACCACCTACCGCAAGCTCAAGGAGGGCCTGCCGCTGGTGCCGATGGAGGCCATCGCCGCCGAGTGGATCGAGCAGCATCCCGAGTACCACGCCGATCTGGCCGACGAAGAAGCGGCGCTGGCCGCTGTCTACACGGTCGAGGATGGCCGTACCAATCCCTTCCTGCATCTGTCCATGCACCTGACGATCGCCGAGCAGCGCGGCATCGACCAGCCGACCGGTATCCGCCAGGCGGTTGAACTGCTCGCCGCGAAACGCAATTCCATGCACGAGGCCCATCACGTGGCGATGGAAGCGCTGGGCCAGATGATCTGGACCTCGCAGCGCAACGGCCTGCCGCCCGACGGGCACGCGTATCTGGACGCCGTGCGCAGCGCCGCAACACGCTGAATCACGGCGTTAGCCCATGCCGCCGCCTGCTGTCATTCGGTGTCAGCAGCCCTGCGAAAGAATCGCCCTGCCGATTTGGCTTGATTCCCAAGGACTGCACCATGTGGCACCACGAGTACAGCATCGAGACCTCGGCCTCGCCCGAGGCCATCTGGCAACTCTTCCGCGATGTCGAGGGCTGGAAGGCCTGGAACGCCGGCATTGAGAAGATCTCGATCGCCGGGCCGTTCGCGGAAGGCACGAGCTTCCTGATGCAGCCGCCGGGACAGGACGCCTTCACCAGCGAACTGATCTGCGTGGTGGAGAACGAGCGCTTTGACGACGAGACCGTGGTCGGCGATGTGCGCGTCGTGGTCGAGCACCGGATTCATCCGCTGGCGCCGGGCCGCACGCGGGTTACCTACGCCGCTTCGGTCACCGGTCCTGATGCCGAGGAGATCGGCAAAGCGGTCACCGGTGATTTTCCCGAGGTGCTGGCGGCGCTGGCCAAACTCGCCGAAAGCAGCGCTCGCTGAGCCGTGCCATCATCGGGCCCCTTCCCTTCGCCCTAACCCGAAAGCTCCATGGCGTCAGACGCCCGCACCGCTTCCCTCCTGCGTCTGATGCCCGCCGTCTTCGTGCTGATCTGGAGCACGGGCTTCATCGTCGCCCGCTTCGGCATGCCGCATGCGCCGCCGATGAAGTTCCTCGCGCTTCGCTATGCCTTCTCGGCCCTGTGCTTTGGCGCCTGGGTGCTGGCTGCGGGTGTGCGTTGGCCGCAAGGCCCGAAGCAATGGCTGCATCTGGGCGTCACCGGCATCTTCATGCATGGGATCTATCTCGGCGGGGTGTGGAGCGCCGTCAAGCTGGGCATGGGTGCGGGCTTGGCCGCGCTGCTCGTGGGCTTGCAGCCGATGCTGACGGCGATCTGGGTCTCGGCGCGCGGGCATCGCGTCACGGCGCTGCAATGGGGCGGCTTGGCCCTGGGCCTGGCGGGCTTGATGATGGTGGTCTGGCAGAAGCTCGGCCACGGCGAGGTGAACGGCGCCAATCTGGCCTGCACAATGCTGGCCCTGGTCGGCATCACCGTCGGCACGCTCTATCAGAAGCATTTTGTAGCGCCTTGCGATGTGCGCAGCGCCAATCTCGTGCAATTGCTGGCGGCGCTGGCCGTGACTGCCCCGCTGGCGCTGATGGAAACTGAAGGGGTGAGCGTGACGCCCGAGTTCCTCGGCGCGCTTGCCTGGTCCGTGCTCGGATTGACGCTGGGCGGCAGCTCGCTGCTCTACCTGCTGATCCAGCGCGGCGCGGCCACGCAGGTGACGAGCCTGATGTATCTGGTGCCGCCCACCACGGCCTTGATGGCCTGGGTGCTGTTCGGGGAAGCGATCACGCCACTGATCGTGGCGGGCATTGCGCTGACCGCCGTGGGCGTCAGCGTCGTCGTCCGACCTTCACCGAAGCGTCAGGCCTGAATTGAGCCGCGCAGGCGGCCGCGGCGCTCGGCCTTGCCGCTTGAGCCATAGACATCACCGGGATCCGACGGCATCAGCACGTCGATGGCGCGGTCCAGCGCCACGCTGGCGCGCGAAAGCGATTCACGCTGGGCAGCCATTCGGCCACCGGCCATGACGAGGCGGTTGCGAAGCTGGGGCGGCAGCGAGCCGGTGCGCGCCGCCTCACGAAAAGCCTCGACCGCCTGGGCCAATGCGCCTTGCAGATGCACGGCATGCTGCTCGATCGCCGCCATGTCACGGTGCAACAAGGCGTCCCCCAACTGATTCAGGCAGCCTTCCACTTCCAGCAACGGTTGCTCGAGCTTCGGAGCGATCGGGGCTTGAGAGGCGGACATGGCTGGTGAATCCGGGGTTAGGGCATCACCGCTCAGTGCGACTGATTGCGCCCGCCCAGGACATCCTGAGCATTGGCAAGCAGCTTGTCGGCAACAGCATCAGCGTTGACGCTGAACTTGCCGTCGGCAATGGCCTGGGTGATGCGGGCAACTTTTTCCGCGTCGAACGAATCCGACGAGGCGCTGTCGGCACCCTGCAAAAGCTGGGTGGCCGTGCTGGAAAGAGCCAGCTGCGCGCTGGCTTCCGGGGCGCTGTTCTGGGCAGCGGCCGCGGGTGCCTTGGCCGCATTGCTGCTGCCAGGCTTGTTTTTCTGGGTGGCTGTGCCGGTCTTCTCTACCGCGACCGAGGCCGCAGCGACTTCTGAGCTGTTGCCGATTTTCATGATGCTCTCCTAGGGGACGGCACCGGCCGGCCCTTGCAGGTTGGACAAACCTTTTCAGGTCTATCGGGTCTATCGACGCATCGCGACCGAACTTTAGGGCTCGATCTGAAAAAAACGGCAGCAACATTGAAACCAGGGGTCACAGCAGCACCTCCACGCGCCGCTCGTCCACCGCACGCCCTACAACGGTGCGACCGTTTTCAAGGCGGATTCTGACATCCTGACCCTCGATCCCTGGAGAAAGGGCCTGGCCTTCGGAGGAGATCGAGAAGCCCTTCCCGGCAGCCTCGACCGTGACATTGGCGCCGCTGGCGAACCACTGGCGCTTCTGCAAGACGTTCGCCCGCACAGCATCACCGGCCGCCAGCGGGCGCGCCAGGGTCCGGCCAACAGGCTGGGACAGCTCGGTAAAAACGGGCGCGGGATCGGCCGCTATATCTATTTCGGCCGTCGTGAGCAGTTTTTCAATCAAAACGGCGCCGACCGGCAAGGCGGTCGCCGCGACCACGGCCTTGGCATAGACCTTGACCATCAGCGGCAGGCTGACATTCCAGTGCACCGGTCCGTCCACGCAGCGCAGGCCCACGCGGGTGCGGCCCCACATCGGCAGGCCCGGCGGCAGATAGGGCTGGATGGTGTTGCAGGCGGCGAGCCTCAGGCGCGGATTGAGCTGGCCGATCTCGACCTCGACCCGGGCCTCAGACGCCTTCGCATTGATTGCGGCGGCGCCGGTCACCAACTGTCGGACCTGTTCCTGCATCAGCCCTTCAGCCGCGTTTTGCGCGTGCACAGGCAACGCGGCCGAAGCAGCGAGCAGCAGGAACACACGTAGCGCAAGCATGGCCAGCATTGTGGGCAGTCGGGCGCTTCTTCAGGCCGCGAAATGCCCGGCGATTGCCCCGTTTTTCCAGCTAAAGATTTGGCGGGTGCCGGCAAACAATGCCCCAAAGGCCCATACCGCGTCCGTGTTGTAGCGAGCCTGAGGGTGTAACCATGATGAACCGACTGACCGATGCATTGAACTTCCAAGCCCAGGCGCTGTCCCTGCGCTCGGAGCGCCAACGCCTGCTCGCCAGCAATATCGCCAACGCCGACACGCCCAATTACCAGGCCCGCGACATCGACTTTGCCCGTGCCTTGAAAGAGGCAACATCCGGACAGCCCGTATCAGGCGCCATGACCACCACACAAGCGGGCCATATGTCACCGCCGGCCGGCGCGCTGTCGGAATCTCAGAAGCAGTTCTCGCTGCCGGCCCAGACCAATCTGGACAGCAACACCGTGGACATGGACCGCGAACGCGCCAACTTCGTGGACAACTCGGTCAAGTACGAAGCGACGCTGCGCTTCATCAACGGCGCGGTGAAGACCACGCTCGATTCCATGAAGCCGTACAACGCCGCTTGATTGGGAAGTTAGGAGAACACCACCATGTCAATGCTGCAAATCTTCAACATCTCCGGCAGCGCGGTCAGCGCGGAGGCGCAACGGCTCAACACCGTGGCCTCGAACCTGGCCAACGTGGACACCGTCGCCGGCCCCGATCGCCAGCCCTACAAGGCACGCCAGGTCACCTTCCAGACGGCCCTCGTCGGCGCGCGTGACGACATGAGCGCAGCCGGCGTGCGCGTCTCGCAGGTCAGCGAAGACCAGTCACCGGGCCGCAAGGTGCTCGACCCCAAGAACCCGCAGGCCGATGCCGATGGCTACGTCACTTACAGCAACGTGAGTGCGGTGGAGGAAATGGTCAACATGATCTCGGCCTCGCGCTCCTATCAAAACAATATCGAAGTCATGAACACGGCCAAGAACCTGCTGCTGAAGACCTTGCAGCTGGGCCAGTCCTGATTGCAGCCAAAGCCTGAACTGGAAACACCACCATGTCATTCGACTACACCACGCTCAACTCCACGTCGACGACCGTGTTGCCTCCGGCTGCCGCGAGCGCGGCCAGCTCGGCCCAGACGACGCAGGACACCTTCCTGAAGATGCTGGTCGCGCAGATGCAGAACCAGGATCCGCTCAACCCGATGGACAACTCGCAGGTGACGAGCCAGATGGCGCAGATCCAGACGGTCTCGGGGCTGTCCACGCTGAACGACAGCATGGGCGGCCTGTCCAGCCAGTTCACGCAGATGCAGGCGCTGCAAAGCGTCTCGCTGGTCGGCCACGATGTGCTGGTGCCGGGCAACCGCGTCAGCATGAGCGATACCGGCGGCACTGGCACTTACGACCTGACGACGGCAGCGGACAACGTCAAGCTCGAGGTGATGACCTCGGCCGGCACCGTGATCGATACGCAGCAGCTGGGCGCGCAGAGCGCGGGCCGCAACAGCTTCGACTGGGCCAACACCACCTACGGTGCCGACGCCAACCTCACCTACCGCATCACCGCCACCAGCGGCGCAGCGGCGGTCACCGCCACCACTTACTCGCAGGACAAGGTCGAAGCCGTCAATACCAGCGGCACGACCCTGCAACTGCAACTCGCCAATCTCGGCATGGTCGATTACAGCAAGGTCGTCGCCGCCGACTGAGCGCGAACGGATCGTCTCCAGAAGCATCTCCAGAAGGATTCATCATGGGTTTTCAACAAGGTCTCTCCGGTCTGAATGGTTCCAGCAAGAGCCTGGACGTGATCGGCAACAACATCGCCAATGCGAGCACCGTGGGCTTCAAGTCTTCGCGCGCCGAGTTCGCCGATGTGTATGCCGGCGCGCTGAGCGGCGCGGGCACCAGCCCGGTGGGCATCGGCACCGCCGTGCAGTCCGTTGCGCAGCAGTTCACGCAAGGCAATATCGAGACCACCGACAACCCGATGGACCTCGCCATCAACGGCGGCGGCTTCTTCCAGGTCAGTGATGGCAAGAGCCCCACCGAATACACCCGCAACGGCCAGTTCAAGCTCGACCAGAACGGCTTCATCGTCAACAACGATGGCTTGAAGCTGCTCGGCTACCCCGCCAACGGCCAGGGCATCATCCAACCCGGCCTGGCCAAGCCGCTGCAACTGCCGACCGCCGGTATCGCGCCCAATGCGACCACCAAGATCAATATGGAGCTGAACCTGGATTCACGCGCCAAGACCACGGCGTCCGACACCTCGCCCGGCACGATCGACCTGAACGATCCCTCCACCTACAACAACGCCACTTCCATGACCGCGTATGACGCCAAGGGTCAGGAAGTCGCGGTGACCTTGTACTTCCAGAAGAACGCGGACAACGACGACGGCTCCACGACCTGGAACGTCTTCGCCACGGCCAACGGCGCGCCCTTCCCGACCGACGCCAATGGCGACGACATCGAGCTCGACGACAACGGCAACCCAACCGCACCCTACTCCACGATGACCTTCCCGGCCGAGGGCGGCGCGCCCATTGATCCGGTGGACGCCATCAACATGGACATCCCGGCCGGTACCAACTCGGTGGGGGCCAGCACGCTGCCGATCACCGGCGTCAGCTTCGACCTGACCAAGGCCACGGAAAACGGCTCCAGCTTCGGCGTGACCGACCTGACCCAGGACGGCTATGCCCCGGGCCAGCTGACCAGCATCGCGATCGACGATTCGGGCGTGATCCTGGCGCGTTACTCGAACGGCCAGTCCAAGCCGGCCGGCGAGATCGAACTGGC
This sequence comes from Burkholderiaceae bacterium, assembly GCA_036500605.1. Lineage (GTDB taxonomy): Bacteria > Pseudomonadota > Gammaproteobacteria > Burkholderiales > Burkholderiaceae_C > JAFALK01. Next base: position 171,802 of record DASYBU010000024.1, on the reverse strand, counting down.
CAACTTCCGCAATGTGCAGGGCCTGCAGCCGCTGGGCGGCAACGTCTGGGCGCGCACCGTGGCTTCGGGCGATCCGATCGTCGGCGTGGCGGGCGACGGCAACCTCGGCCAGTTGCAAGCCGGTGCGCTCGAAGAGACCAACGTAGACCTGACCGGCGAGCTGGTGAACATGGTCACCGCGCAACGCATCTACCAGGCCAACTCGCAGACGATCAAGACGCAGGATCAGATCCTGCAGACGATCGTCAACCTGCGCTGAGCGACGGAGTTAGCTGATGGACCGCATGATCTACCTCTCGATGGCCGGCGCGAAAGCGGCCATGCAACGGCAGGATGTGCTGTCCAACAATCTTGCCAACGTCTCCACCAACGGCTTCCGCGCCGAGATGCAGGCCTTTCGCGCCGTGCCCGTGCGAGGCGATGGCGCCAGCACACGCGCCTACTCGCTCGAAACCTCGGTCGGCTACAACGATTCGCCCGGCGTGATGCAGGTCACCGACCGCAACCTCGACGTGGCCATGCAGGGCAATGCCTGGCTGGCCGTGCAGGCGAACGATGGCACCGAGGCTTACACCCGCGCCGGTGCGCTCGACGTGAACAGCGAAGGCGTGCTGGTGATGCGCAACGGAGCGCAGGTGCAAGGCGACGGCGGCGTGATCCAGGTGCCGCAGAACGCCGAGGTCACGATCGGCGTGGACGGCACGGTCAGCGCCAAGACGGCCGACTCACCGCGCGCCGTGCCGATCGGCAAGCTCAAGATGGTCACGTCTGCCGACCCTTTGCAGCGTGGCGATGACGGTTTGTTCCGCGCCGGCGATGGCAATGACCTGCCGCTCGACCCGAACGCGCGGCTGCAAGACGGCGCGCTGGAAGGCTCCAACGTCAGCCCGGTCGAAACGATGGTCAGCATGATCGCCGCCGCACGCCAGTTCGAACAACAGATGAAGCTCTTGCAGATTGCCCAGACCCAGGGTCAGGAATCGGCCAAGCTGCTGAGCAACACCTAAGAGGTTCCCCATGATTCGTTCCCTTTGGATCGCCAAATCCGGCATGGAAGCCCAGCAGACCCAGCTGGACGCCATCTCCAACAACCTCGCCAACTCGGCCACCAACGGCTACAAGCGCTCGCACGCGATCTTCGAGGATCTGATGTACCAGAACCTGCGGCAGAGCGGCGCCAACTCGACCGAGCAGACGCAGTTGCCCACCGGCCTGCAGGTCGGTCTCGGCGTGCGCCCCGTCGCCACCTCGCGCATCTACAGCCAGGGCAGCCTGCAGCAGACCACCAACAACCTCGACCTGGCGATCAAGGGCAACGGCTTCTTCCAGATCCAGCAGCCCGACGGCACCACGGCCTACACGCGCGACGGCTCCTTCCAGCTCGACGCCAACGGCCAGATCGTGACCAACACCGGCTATACCGTGGTGCCCGGCATCACGATTCCGGCCACCGCGCAGAGCATCACGATCGGCCAGGACGGCACGGTCAGCGTCACCCTGCCCGGCCAGGTCAATCCACAGACGCTGGGCCAGATCCAGCTGGCCAACTTCATCAATCCGGCCGGCCTGGACCCCAAGGGCGCCAATCTGTTCATGGAAACCGCCTCCTCGGGCACACCGAACGTCGGCGCACCCAACGCCAACGGCATGGGCGCCCTTCAGCAAGGCTATGTGGAAACCTCGAACGTCAACGTGGTCGAGGAACTGGTCACGATGATCCAGACGCAGCGAGCCTACGAACTCAACTCCAAGGCCGTGCAGACCTCCGACCAGATGCTGCAAAAGCTCGCGCAGATTTGATTTGATTGGTTGATTGATTTGATGGAGTCGATGATGAAGCGACTGCTAACGCTGGTTCTCAGCGCACCCCTGATCGCAGTTCTAGGCGCCTGCAGCACGATCTACCCGACGCCGCAGGTCAAGCTTGAGCACACGCCGGTGGTCGATCTGCCGCTGACGCCACCGCAAAGCGCCACCAACGGCGCCATCTTCCAGTCGGCCAGCTACCGCCCGATCTTCGAGGACAACCACGCCCGCCTGGTGGGCGACACGTTGACCATCCTGATCCAGGAAAGCATCAGCGCCACGCAGAACTCGACCAGCAGCATCGACAAGAAAAGCTCGCTCTCGGCCGGCGTCAGCGCCGTGCCCTTCCTCAGTGCCGGCGCACTGGGCCGCGCCTCCGCCACCGGCGCCGGCGAAATCAAGCACGATGGCCTGGGCAACAACACCAATACCAACGCCTTCACCGGCTCGATCACCGCCGTGGTCACGGCCGTGCTGCCCAACGGCCACCTGATGATCACCGGCGAAAAGCAGATCGGCGTCAACCAGAACGTGGACGTGCTGCGCTTCTCCGGCCAGGTCGATCCGCGCTCGATCGGCCAGAACAACTCGGTCTCCTCGACCCTGGTGGCGAACGTCCGCATTGAACAGCGCGGCAAGGGCGCTTTCGCCGATGCGCAAGGAATAGGCTGGCTCTCCCGGTTCTTTTTGAACCTTTCGCCGACTTAAGTTTCTTCAGAATCGGTCGAGAGTAGTCCCCCGCCTCGACCGACATGCTGATCACCCCAAAAACCCTGCTGCAAAGCCTGCGCATCCTGCTGCTGATCGCAGTGGCTGGCATCGCCGTCGCCTTCTACCGGGAAGCCCACGCCGCCCGCATCAAGGAAGTGGCAACCGTGGCGGGCGTGCGCAGCAATGCGCTGACCGGCTACGGCCTGGTGGTCGGCCTTGACGGCACCGGCGACCAGACCACCCAGGCGCCCTTCACCCAGCAAAGCCTGACCGCGATGCTGCAGAGCTTTGGCGTGATCCTGCCGCCGGGCATCACCATGCAGCCGCGCAATATCGCCGCCGTGATGGTGACGGCACAGTTGCCGGCGTTTGCCCAACCGGGCCAGCAGATCGACATCAACGTGTCCTCGATGGGTAATGCCAAGTCGCTGCGCGGCGGCACGCTCGTCGTCACGCCCCTGCGCGGCGCGGACGGGCAGATCTACGCGCTCGCTCAAGGCAATGTCGTGATCGTCGGCGCCGGCGCTTCGGCCAATGGCTCCAAAGTACAGATCAACCAGCTCGCCTCGGGCCGCATCCCGAACGGCGCGCAAGTCGAACGCAGCGTGCCCTCGGCGCTGCAGGGCGGCGACGCCATCCAGCTCGACCTGAACAGCGCCGATTTCGCCACCGCCAGCAAGGTGGTCCAGGTCATCAACAAGGCCAAGGGTGCCGGCACCGCGCAGGCGCTCGATGGCCGCGTGATCAAAGTACGCGCGCCGACCGCGCCCGATGAGCGCGTGGCCTTCCTGGGCGATCTCGAGGACCTGCAGGTCAGTCTGGAGGTACCGGCCGCCCGCGTGGTGCTCAACGCCCGCACCGGCTCGATCGTGATGAACCAGGCGGTGACGCTGTCCAACTGCGCGGTGGCGCATGGCAACCTTTCGGTCACCATCACGACCACGCCGTCGGTCAGCCAGCCTAACGCCTTATCGGGTGGACAGACGGTCGTGACGCAGAAGTCCGACATCTCGATCAAGCAGGACGCCGGTCCGCTGATCCAGATGCCGACCAGCGCCAACCTGGCCGACGTGGTCAAGGCCTTGAGCGCCCTCGGTGCCACGCCGCAAGACCTGATCGCCATTCTTCAAGCGATGAAGAGCGCCGGTGCGCTGAATGCGGAACTGGAGGTGATCTGATGTCCTCCGCGACCTTCAACCCCGCCAGCCTGACCGCCGGCCTTTCGACGGACACGCATTCGCTCGACGCCTTGCGCACGAGCGCCGTGCGCGACCCGAAGGCCGCCGTCAAGGAGACGGCCAAGCAGTTCGAATCGCTCTTCATGCAAGAGGTGATGAAGAGCATGCGCGCCTCGACGCTCTCGAGCGGCATGCTCGACAACTCGGCCACGCAGATGGGCACCGAGATGCTCGACACGCAGTTCGCCAGCAAGCTCTCCGGCCTGCCCGGCGGCCTCTCGGACGCGATCGCCAAGCAGATGCAGCGCCAGATGGGCGTCAGCAGCGATGCCACCAAGCAAGCCGTGCAGCCGCTGCCCTCGCTGAGCAAGAAGAGCGTTCAGCCGCATGTGCAGAGCTTCATCCAGAAGCACGAAAGCGCCGCAAAGGCTGCCGAAGCCGCGACTGGCATCCCGGCCAACTTCATGCTGGCACAGGCCGCCCACGAAACCGGCTGGGGCAAGCACGAGATCACCAACAAGGATGGCTCGCCCTCGTACAACATCTTCGCGGTCAAGGCCAACGCCAGCTGGACCGGCAAGACCACCGATGTGCAGACCACCGAATACGTGAACGGCAAGGCCCAGCGCGTGACCGCCAAGTTCAAGGCCTATGGCAGCTATGCCGAGGCCTACAAGGACTACGCCAAGCTGATCGGTTCCAACGAACGCTATGCGTCCGTGGTGGCGCAGGCTCGCAAGGGCAATGCCGCAACGTTCGCACAAGGCCTGCAAAAGGCCGGCTACGCGACAGACCCCGAGTACGCCACCAAATTGGCGAAGGTGATCGACACCACCGTCCGCGTTCAACGTGCACTGGCCTAAATCATGAGCTCAAGCCTGCTTCAACTCGGCGTGACCGGCATGTTCGCCAACCAGGCGGCCTTGCAGACGATCGGCCAGAACATTGCCAACGCCAACACGCCCGGCTACTCGCGCCAGAGCGTCGTGTTGACCACGCCGCCGGGTCAGTTCACCGGCGCGGGCTTCTTCGGCAAGGGCGTCAGCGTGGACACGGTGATCCGCTCCCACAACGACTTCCTGACCACGCAAGCCGCCGCGGCCAAGTCCACAGCTTCGATGGACCAGACGCATTCCGACGCGCTGACCCAGCTCGAGAAGATCTTCCCGACCGGCGACGCCGGCCTCGGCAGCGCAGCCAGCACCTTCTTCAACAACCTGATCAATGTGGCCAACTCGCCGGCCGATCCTTCCGCGCGCCAGGTGACCTTGAGCGGCGCTTCGGAGCTGGCCTCGCGGTTTGCCTCGGCGGGCTCGCAACTCGCCGATCTGCAGTCCGGCGTGGTCAGCGACTTGAAGGCCGATGTCTCGCAGGTCAACCAGCTCGCCCAGCAGATCGCCCAGGCCAATGCGGCCATCTCGGCCTCGAATGGCAGCGGCCAATCGCCGAACGACCTGCTGGACCAGCGCGATCAGCTGATCTCCAAGCTCAGCACCTTCATCCAGGTCAGCACCCTGCCCTCGAGCGACGGCTCGATGGGCGTGTTCATCGGCGGCGGCCAGCGTCTGGTGCTGGGCAGCCAGTCGCAGGATCTGGCGGTTACGGCCGATCCCTACGATCCGACCAAGGCGCAGGTCGCCATCCAGGAATCGAACGGCCCGCGCACGCTGGACCCAAGCGTGCTGACCGGCGGCTCGATCACTGCGCGCCTGCTGTTCCAGAACGACGATCTGGCCCATGCCAAGGCCTTGCTCGGCCAGATGGGCACGGCACTCGGTGCACGCGTCAACCAGCAGCAGGCTTTGGGGCTGGATCTCTCCAACCCACCCGGCACCGGCGTGCCGATCTTCGGCACGAGCGATCCCAAGGCCATGCCTGCGGTCACCAACGCGCGCACAGCCGATGGCACCTATGCCACCTCGGTTGGCATCACGATCACCGATGCGAGCCAGCTGCAAGCCAGCGACTATCGCCTGCGTCCCGCGCCCGATGGCACGCCGGGCATCTATCAGCTGACGCGCATGTCCGACGGCAAGGTCAGCAATGTCGCGGATGGTGACACGATCGACGGCTTCAAGATCAGCATCAACGGCGCGACGATGGCGCAGGGTGACTCCTTCGAGCTGCACACGGTCAGCGATGCCGCGATCAACATGAAAGCGGTGCTGAGCGACCCCAACGGGATTGCCGCCGCCGCGCCGCTGACGGCCTCGGTGGCGGCCGCGAACACCGGCACCGCCACGGTCGAGTCGCTCTATGCGGTCAACAGCAATGTCGACCCCACGAACGCGCCGATGACGATCAACTTCACCGGGCCCAACGCAGCGGATTCCACCAAGATGGACTACACGCTGAGCCTGGCCAACGGCACCGTGCTGACCGGCACGTGGACGGCCGGCAAGCCCATCGGGAACGAGCCCGACGCGAACCCGGCCATCGACCTCGGCTTCGAGCTGCAACTCAATGGCGTGCCACGCGCCGGCGATTCGATCGAGGTCGACCCGACCCAGTTCACCGGCAACAACAACGGCAACGCCAAGGCCTTCCTGAACATGCAGACCGAGGATTTCGTCGGTCGCCAGCTGCTGCCGGACGGCAGCCTTTCACCCGGCGCCAACATCAACGATGCCTACGCCGCCGCGATGGGCGATATCGGCGCGCGCGTGCAGGGTTCGAACTATCTGGCCACGGTTTCGGCGAGCGTCTCCACCGATGCGGAGACCTCGCGCTCCAACCAGGCTGGCGTCAACATCGATGAGGAGGCCGCGCGGCTGATGCAGTTCCAGCAGGGCTACCAGGCCTCGGCCAAAGTGCTGCAGACCGCGCAGACGCTGTTCCAGAAACTGCTCGAAGTCGTCAGCTCCTGAGGGCCGTCACCATGCGCTTGTCCACCGCCAACTACTTCGACACCTCGATCACGACGCTGCAAGGGCGCCAGTTGCAACTGCAGAAGACGCAGATTCAGCTCAGCTCCGGCAGCAAGATCCAGCAGGCCAGCGACGACCCGACCGCCGCCGCGCAGGCCGAGCGCGCGCGCGCCTCGATCAGCCGCATCGACGCCAACACGCGCGCCGTGCAGGCCAGCCAGAACAGCATGACGCTGGCCGAGTCGGCCCTGGGCGATGCGACCGACCTGATGCAGCAGATCCGCGAAACCGTGGTGCAGTCCGGGGACGGCAGCTACACGGACGCCGAACGCCAGGCCCTCGCCGCCAAGGTGCAGGATCTGCGCAACCAGCTCTTCACCGTCGCGAACCGCACCGATGGCGCGGGCAACTACCTGTTCTCGGGCCAGGGCTCGGGCGGCCCGCCCTTCCTGGATCAGGCGGGCGGCGTGGTCTATGCCGGCGTGTCCGGCAGCAACCAGACCGGCGTGCTCGGCAACTACCAGCTCTCGGTCGACGGCCGCTCGGCTTTCGAGCAGGCGCTCGGCGGCAACGGCAGCTTCATCACCTCGGCCGGCACCAACGTCAACACCGGCGAAGCACCCTCGGGCTGGATCGACTCCGGCAACGTCACCTCGCCCTCCTCGCTGACCGGCCACAACTACCAAATCCAGATCAACGGCACCTCGCCCGACCAGAACTATGTGGTGACCGACACCGACACCGGTTCGGTCGTCGGCTCAGATTCCTTCTCGCCCGGCCAGTCGCTCCAGTTCGACGGCATGTCGATGGCGATTTCTGGCAGCCCGGCCGATGGCGACCAGTTCAGCGTGGCGCCGGCCGGTAACGATTTGAAGCTCTTTGACGTGCTCGATCGGACGATCGCCGACCTCAAAGCGCCCTCCCGCACCGGCGCGCAGATCTCGCAAGCCAATGCCAGCGATCTGCGCGATCTCGATGCCGTGATGGGAAATGTGCAAAATGTTCGCAGCCAAGTGGGCCAGACCATGAATAATCTGGACAACACCACCTCGCAGATGGCTTCGCTGAAACTGAACGCCCAAACCGAGCAATCGGGAGCGGAAGATCTGGACATGGTCCAGGGTATTTCGGACTTCCAGAATCAGCAGACGGGCTACCAGGCAGCCCTGCAGACATACGCGATGGTGCAACGCATGTCCTTGTTGCAGTACATCACCAGTTAATCCCGGGCCCGCCAGACGGAGCCCGCCAAAAAGATGAATCACACCATCCTGGGCTCCGTAGCATTCGGCTACGCACCGCTGATCGACGCGCAACGCGTTGTCACCGCCGCTCGCTTGACCGTCGTGCCGCTGCGCCCCGATGCCACGCTCGACAGCGCGAGCCTGCTGGCCGCCGTGGCCGAGGTCTGGCCCGCCGATGGTGGCCAAGCGGTGCTGAGCATCCACAACGAAGAGTTGCTCAAGGCCGTGCTCAACGCGCAGCCCAGCCCCAACCTGATGCTTGAAGTGCCAGCCTTCATGGCGGCGGACGAAAGCTTGGCCGCGCCGATCCAGGCGCTCAAGCGGGCCGGCAACAAGCTGCTGCTCAAGGGACGCCCATCCGAAAGCATGTCGCTGGCGGTGCTGCCCTGCTTCAAGTACGCCCTGCTGGACGCGGCAGATGAAGCCGCCGGCGGCGCTGCAGCCGGCATGGTCAAGCTGCTGACCGGCGTGCGCGGGGCGGAAGATCTGGACGCTGCGTTCAAGCGCGGCGCGCAAGGCGTGCTCGGCTGGCCGATGGAAGGCGTTTTTGAAGCGCCCGCCGATGCGCCGGCCCGCAAGGAAGTGCAGGCCGATCTGCAGGTGATCGTCGAGTTGATGTCTCGCGTCGACCAAGGCGAGGACATCGACCGCCTGGAGCAGACGCTCAAGCGCGACCCCAGCCTGGCCTTCAAGCTGCTGCGCTACATGAACTCGGCCGCCTTTGGCCTGTCGGTCGAGGTGTCCAGCTTCCGCCACGCCATCATGCTGCTCGGCTATTCGCGCCTGAAGCGCTGGCTGGCCCTGCTGCTGACGACGGCCAGCAAGGACCACACGATGCGCCCGATCATGTTCGGCGCGCTGCGCCGCGGCCTGCTGATGGAAGAACTGGCCAAGAGCATGGACGACTCCGAGATGCGCGACGAAATGTTCGTCTGCGGTCTCTTCTCGCTGCTCGACCACATGCTCAAGCAGCCTTTCAACAAACTGCTGCAATCGATCCCGGTGCCTGAGCGCGTGCGCCAGGCCCTGGTCGAAGAAACCGGCCCCTACCAGCCCTATCTGGAACTGGTGCGTGCCATTGAGGCGGAGTCGGTCTATGACTTCCGCGGCGCCACGGAGCAGTTGATGCTCGGCGCTCAGGAAGTCAATGCCTGCGTGTTGCGCGCCTTGTCCAAGGCGGCCCACCTGGAGTAGTTTTCTCGCGGCAATCGGGCCACCGAAGCCGCCAGCGGGCGCGACAACCACGCCCGGCCACCGTCCAGCGACCGCTATCTGTCCCTTGATTTGCAAGGCCGTTACGGGATATCCATGAATGTTTTCAGAAATATTTATGGAACCATAAAACACCGTATTCCACCGAGGCTTTGAAATCATGGCATCTGTTCGTTCACCCCTGCTCGCCACCTCGCTGGCCGTCATGGCCCTTGGCGCCCACGCCGCGCAATATTCGCTTGAAGTCTTCGCGCCGCCCAACAACGGCGCCATGCTCGGCCTCTCCGCACAGGGGCAGACAGGCGTCACCAACACCAGCTCGGGCAACTGGTATCTGAACGCCGACCGCAATCTGCAGAACATCGGCGGCGTCAACTCACAGTACATCGGGATCGATGCCGCCGGCCGCTACATCAATGGCGCTGCAACAGCGGCCGATGGCACGACCGTGCAGGCCGGGCGTTATGACGTCACCTCGGGCACCTGGACCGCCCTTGGCGGCCTCGGCGCGGCGGGCAGCGGTGCCAGCATGGGTTTCGCCATCTCCGCCAGCGGCACGGTGCAAGTGGGAACGGCTGACGCCAGCGTCAATGCCAAGACCGTCAGCCATGCCGCCGTCTTCCAGAACGGAACCGTCACGGATCTCACCCCGGGTGCCACATCGGCCTCCAGGGCCCTGTCTGTCAATGCGGATGGCAGCGTCGTGGTCGGCTATGTCGGCGGTAGCGCCGTCAATGGCACGGTCTGGAAATGGAATGCCGCTGCGGGCAGCTACAACGCGCAGACGATCACCGGCACCAATGCCTATACGAACGCCGCTGTCTCCGCGATCGCGGTCAGCGTGGTCAGCGCCAACGGGCAGTGGGCGGCCGGAGACTCCACCAATGGCATGGGCAAGCAGTTCGGCGCGCAGTTCAGCAAGGACCAGTTCCTGCCCGCCAGCTTCGTCAACCTGGCAACGGGCAAAGCCACGGCCATCCCATACGACCACGTCATCGACACGAGCCCCGGCACCACGGACATCGACGCGTCAATGAAGGCCACCGTCGCCGGCGTCTCCAACGATGGCGCTGTGATCGGCATGTTCAACATCGCGGTGGGCTACGGCAGCACGGGCCTCGTCAATGCCGATGCCTTCATCTACTTCGCCTCGACGGGTCAGTCCTACACCTTCGACTCCTACCTGGACATGCTCGGCCTGGGCCTCACCCCCACCCAGCATGTCTGGTCGCTTTACAGCATGTCGGCCAATGGCGATGCCATCTCCGGCGCTTATTTCGACTCAGCCACCAACCAGACTTCGGCCTTCATCGTGCACAGCAATGGCTTCATCCCCAGCGCCGTACCCGAGCCCGGCCAATGGGCGCTCCTGGCTCTGGGTCTGCCGCTGCTGATGGTTCGCCGCCTGCGCCAGCCTAAAGGCGAGGCAAAGGCGGGGCAAAGGATGAGTGAAGGCTGAGCGAACGCTGATCTTCCGCAAGCTCGATGCGCGCAGGGCCCGCCGGCCCGTGCGCGTCTTCACATATGGGGTGGGCTGGGCCTCTAAACTGCGCCATGGCCGCATCTCCGCCGCTTGATCCGCAAGGCGCCTTGGACGCCTTCAGCGCCCTGTGTCCTGCGCCCGCCTTGCGCTTCGACGGCCGGGGCCGCATCCTCCACGCCAATGCGGCCTTCGCGGCCCTGCAACTGCCCCCGTTCGATGAACTCGCCCACGCGAGCCCAGCGCTTCGCCGCATGCTGGCCTGCACTTCGGACGGCCCGCTTGAAACGCTGCGCGAGGCTGACGCACCGGTGCTGATCGAAGGAACCCTCACCGACGCAAGAGGCCACCAGCGCAGCTTCACGGCGCGTGTCGCCGCCCTTGCCGGCCAGGACGTTTTCATGGCGGTTCTCGAAGACCGCAGCAGCAAGCGCGATCGCGACCTGACCCGGCAGGTCGAGCTCGATTCCGTGCAGGTCGGCATCGTCACCGTGGGCCCCGAAGGCATCGAATGGATGAACCGTTCGGCGCGACGCATGTTCGGTGTTTCGCTGTCCGATTGCATTGGTCAACCCATGTCGATCGTCGCCACACCCGAGCCCGAACATCCGCTGCGTCAGACGCATCGCCTCGATGACCTGCGCGAAGGTGAGAGCGAGAGTTTCGAGTGCCGTCTGCAAGCGCTCGACGGACGCGAGTTCTGGGTGGCCGGCAACGCCCTCGTGACCGGCCAGGGCAGTGAACGGCGTCTGACCTACGCCTTGCTGGACATTGACCGACGCCGCCAGGCCGAAGCACAGACCGAGGCCGCGCGCGCCTCGCTGGCCCGCATCATCGAAGCCGCTCCGCTGGCGATCAGCTTGCATGACGCCCGCAGTTGCCGCATTGAGCGCATCAACCAGGCTGCAGCCGATCTGGCCGGCCAACCCATGCACATGCTGCTGGGCGCGCAGCCCGAAGCCTTGTTCGGGCCCGAGCATGGCGCCCGCATTACCGAAGACATGGAGCTCGCGATGCGCGCCGAGATCGGTGCCGTGATCGAGCGCGAATACCGCAGCGGCGAAGGCAGCGCCCAGCGCATCTGGGACATGCGCCTGCTCCACCTGAGCGGCGGCAATGATGCCGGCGATACCGGCGACGCCGGCCAAGTGCTGCTGGTGGCCACCGATGTGACCGCGCAGCGTGCGGCCCAGGCCGAGCGGCTGCAGCACGCGATTGCTCAGCGCGAGTTGCTCGTGCGCGAAGTCCATCACCGCATCAAGAACAATCTGCAGGGCGTGGCCGGGCTCCTGCAGCAGGCGGCGGTGCGCCGTCCCGAGGTGGCCGACGTGATCCGCGAAGCGGTCGGCCAGGTCAGCGCGATCGCGCAGGTCTACGGTCTGCAAGTCGGTGGCGATGGGCCGCTGCGCATCCGCCATGTGATGGAAGCCATTGTCGGTTCCGTGCGGCGCATGTCGGGCCGCAGCATCCACACCGCCATCGTCAACGAGCAATCGCCGGATGTGGACAGTTGGCTGCTGCCCGACGGTGATTCGATCCCCATTGCGCTGGCCTTGAACGAGCTCCTGACCAATGCGATCAAGCATGGCGCCGTCGGCGAGGTCTCTTGCACTTTGTTCTCGCGGCTGGACCGGGTCGTGCTGGAAGTTCGCAACCCGGGCAGCCTGCCGCCCGGCTTCGATCCGGTCCAGCTGTCGCCCAGCGTCTCGGGCCTGAGCCTGGTCAAGGCCTTGCTGCCGCGCCGGGGCGCCCGATTGAGCTTTGCCCAGGTCGACGGCTCGGTGCTCTGCTGCGTTGAACTCTCACCCCCCAGCGTTCGCCTGGCGCCTCAGTCCAGCAACAATCCAGCAGCGGCAAGGCCGCGACAATTTTCAGCATGAGCAGCAGCACGATGACCAAGAGCAAGGGCAAGATCCTCGTCGTCGACGATGACCGCCTGGTCCTGGCGACGCTGAGCTTCGGCCTGGCCCAGGCCGGCTTCGAGGTGATCGATGCCGACAACGGCGACGACGCCATCCTGCTCGCCCGCCAGCACCGTCCCGGCCTGGCGCTGCTCGACATCCGCATGGAAGGCCTGAACGGCTTCGATGTGGCGGCCTACCTGCGCGAGCAGTTGCGCATCCCCTTCATCTTCCTCTCGGCCTTTGCCGATGATGAAACCGTGGCGCGAGTGAAATCGCTCGGCGCCTCGGCCTATCTGGTCAAGCCGCTGGACATCGGCCAGATCGTGCCGACGGTCGAGGCCGCGTTTGCCCAAGGCTCGCGTCAAGAAGCGCCCTTGCCGACGGTGCTCAACCAGCTCGTGCCGCTGGCGATCGGCACCCTGATGCAACGTGATCAACTCAACCGGGCGCAGGCTCTGGCCCTGCTGCAACAGCGGGCGGACCGTGAAGGGCTCGCCTTGATCGAGGTTGCCCAGCGCTTGATCGACGCGCTGGAAGAACGGCTCAAGCCAGAGTGAAGTAGAAGCTGGCGCCTTGGCCCACCGTACCCTCGGCCCAGACTTCGCCGCCGTGCCGGCGCACGATGCGCCGCACCGAAGCCAGCCCGATGCCCGTGCCCGGAAACTCACTGGCGCTGTGCAAGCGCTGGAACGCGCCGAAGAGCCGATCCGCAAAGCGCATGTCAAAACCGGCGCCCTCGTCGCTGACCACGAAGACGCGCCGGCCCGGTTCCTGACGCTGCTCGAAGCGGATGCGCGCGCATTCGCAATCGGCGCTGTACTTCCAGGCGTTGCCCAGCAGGTTCTCCAGGGCCATGCGCAGGAGCGTGGGATCGCCCTCGACCATGAGGTCGGGCTCGACATGCAGTTCGACAGTTCGCGCCGGCTCCGCGCGGCACAAGTCTTCAAGGATGTAGCCCGCCAGTTGCGAGAGATTGACGCTCTGGCGCGCCAAGGGCCGGACCGACAGCTGCGACAGCGACAACAGCGCATCGATCATGCCGTGCATGCGCGAGGAAGCGCCCATCACGCGGTCCACATGGTCATTGCCCACGCGGTCAAGCTGCGGGCCGTAGTCTTCCTTGAGGATCTTGGCGAAGCCTTCGATCACGCGCAGCGGCGCGCGCAGGTCATGCGAGATCGTGTAGGCAAACGCCGCGTGCTCGCTGCTCTCGCCGGCCGGCTCCTGGCGCAGCACTTCGGCCGCACCTTGGTAGCCCGCAAAGCGGCCGTTGCCGTCAAAGCAGGCCACGCCGCGCAGCAGCCATTGCTGGCCGGTTTCGTCGCGCACCGGCAGGCTCTCGAAATTGCGGCGCGCACCCATCGCTGTCGGTATCGGCGTGTCGGTGCCGCATTGAAAACGTTCATGCAGCGTCTGCGTGGCGGCCGTGCCGACCCAGCTCGAAGCCACCGCGCCCTGCGGCGCCTGCCAGCGCACCAGATGGTGGTCAACATCGGTCGCCCAATGCCAATCGCGCTGCAACTGAACCAGAGCCTGCGACTGCATGCGCGATTCCCGCAAGAGCTCCCCGAGGCGCTGGCGCGTCAAGCGCACGCCCACATGCCAGCCGATCGCCGCGACGGCCAGCAGCAGCAGGGTCATGCACAGCGTCGCGCCGATGACCAGACGGATACCTGAGTCGGTCTGGATCAGCAAGCTCGCCATGCCCAGCATCAGGAAGCCGATCAGCAGACCGAGTCCCAAAGCCACGCCGCGGCGTGGCGCGGCGCCTGTGCGGTTGCGGACATCGGTCAGGCTGTTCATGGGCGGCATTGTATGTAGGGGAGTCGACCCCGCCCCACCTTCTACGTGATGGCGACAAAACAGGCGCCGGCCCTCAAGTCAAGCCGCGCGAATCTGAAATCCGTCACAAACTGTGGCCCTGAAACAGCAGCCAGGGCTGTACATTGTCAAGCTCGACGCGGGTGAATCCCAGGATGGGTCACTCCGCAAAAATAACGCGCTACGCCCAAGACATGCCGCATTCCGATTCCACCGCCAGCACCCTCGACGCCGAGGCCTTGGCGCGGCTGCGCGAGCTTGACCCCAGTGGAGCCAATGGCCTGCTCGATCGGGTCATCAACGCGTACATGAATTCACTCGATCGCCTGATTCCCGAACTGATGGCGGCGCGCGGCGCCAACCTGCAGCTGAACGCGATCCTCCAGGTGGCGCACACGCTCAAGTCCTCCTCGGCCAGCCTGGGCGCCTTGAAACTGTCAAAACTCTGTGCCGACGTCGAGATGCTGGCGCGCACCGGTGACGCCGAGCACATCGAAGCCGAGATCGACGCTATGCTTGCCGAACTCGGCCGGGCCCGCGTGGCCTTGGCGGCCCTCCGTACTGCGCAGCCATGACGGCCATGAACAACCGCGAAATGAACGCCGCAGCCTCACCGCTCGCCAACGACCCGGTGGAACAGCCCAAGGTGCTGCTCGTCGACGACGACGAGGTCAACCTGCTTCTGACAGCCGTAGCCCTGCGCGAGCGCGGCTTCGAGATCACCGAGGCCAACAGCGGTGCCGGCGCCCTCAAGATGATCGGCGAATGGTCGCCCGACATCATCGTGCTCGACGCGCTGATGCCCGATCTCGACGGATTCGAAACCTGCCTGCGCATGCGCGCCCTGCCCGGTTTTGAGTCCACGCCCGTGTTGATGCTGACCGGCCTGGACGATGAAGCTTCGATCAACCGCGCCTACCAGGTCGGCGCCACAGACTTCTTCGTCAAGTCCAACCAATGGAGCCTGCTGGCCGGCCGATTGCGCTACCTGCTGCGCAGCTCGCGCACCCGCATCGAGCTCGAACGCAGCAAGGCCCGCCTGGCGCGCGCGCAAGACTTGGCACGCATGGGCAGCTTCGAGTGGGACCGCATCGACGGTTTCTCGATGGCCGCCGAAGCACTGCGCGTGTTCGGCCGCGGGCCCAGCGACCCGATCGACTTCATCGGCGTGATGCGCATGGTGCCGCATGGCGACCGCACCATCTTCCTGCGTTTGCTGCGCGATGTGCTGGCGCACAACTCGGTGCTGGTGACCGACCTTCCCGTCACCCTGCTCGATGGCCGCCAACGCGTGGTCCACATCGAGGCCGAGCCCGAATTCAACGAACACGGCAGCGCCTGCGGTTATTCCGGCGTGCTGCAGGACGTGACCGACCGTCGCCAGGCCGAAGACCGCATCCGCCAGCTCGCGCATTTCGATTCGCTGACCGGCCTGCCCAATCGCCGGCAACTGATCTGGCGAGTCGAACGTGCCATCGAACAAGCGCGCCGCGGCGGGCATGAGGTCGGCCTGCTGCTGATCGACCTCGACCGCTTCAAGGTGATCAACGACACCCTCGGCCATGCCGCGGGCGACGAACTGCTGATCGAGGTCGGCCGCCGCCTGCGCAGCTGCGTGCGCCATTCCGACCAGGTGATGGACGGCATGCTCGAAAACGTCGGCGGCCGCTCGCACCGTTCGCTCGAAGCTGTCGGCCGTCTCGGCGGTGATGAGTTCGTGGCCCTGCTGCCCGAAGTGGTGGACGAACGCGACGCCGAGCGCGTCGCACAGCGTGTGCTTGACGTGATGCGCGAGCCGATCTTCATCGCCGGCCAGGACTGCTTTGTCACCGCCAGCGTCGGCATCGCGATTTTCCCGCGCGACGGCCAGACGATGGCCGATCTGCTGCGCAACTCCGACGTGGCCATGTACGCGGTCAAGTCGCAGGGCCGCAATGCGGCAGCGCTCTACACACCGCAGCTCGCCGGCCAGGGCCGCGAGAAGCTCGAGCTCGAAAGCGCGCTGCACAAGGCGCTGGAACGCAACGAGATCGTGCTGCACTACCAGCCCAAGATCGACGTGCGCGGCGCCCGCATGGTCGGCGCCGAGGCGCTCATGCGCTGGAAGCGCGGTGGCCGCCTGGTGCCGCCCGCTGAGTTCATCCCGCTGGCCGAGGAAACCGGCCTGATCGTGCCGCTGTCCGAATGGGCGCTGCGTGAAGCCGCGCGTCAGGCCAAGGTCTGGCAATTGAACTTCGGCTTCTCGGACTCGATCGCGGTCAACCTGCCGAGCCGCCTGTTCGAGCGCTCTGATCTGGTCGAGCACATCCACCAATGCGTGAGCGCCTATGGCGTGCCGCACCGTGCGATCCAGCTTGAGATCACCGAGAACAACCTGATGAAGGACCTGCAGAACGTCATCCCGGCGCTGCACCGTCTGAACGAAGTCGGTGTCGAGATCTCGATCGACGACTTCGGCACCGGCTACTCCTCGCTCGCCTACCTGACCACGCTGCCGATTTCCGAGGTCAAGATCGACCGCACCTTTGTGCGCGATCTGGGCATCACGCCGCAGAGCTCGGCCGTCGTCACCGCCATCATCGCCCTCGCCCGCGCGCTGGGCTTGCGCGTGATTGCCGAAGGCGTCGAAACCCTGCGCCAGATGGAGGTGCTGCACCGCCTCGGTTGCAGCCAGATGCAGGGCTTCCTGTTCAGCAAGCCGCTGCCGCCTGATGACCTTGAGCGCTGGCTGGTGCAGACCGTGTTGCCGCGCAAGGCCTTGTGGATCACGCAGGCCAGCGGCGACGGCGTTGGCAGCGCCGGCCCGGAGAGTGAACCGCAGTCTGTTTTCAAGCCCTGACGGATGAGCACCTCCCCCACACCGGCGCAGATCGCCAAGGCCGCGCTGCTGCGCCTGTCCAAAGAGCAGCTCGAACCCACGCCTGAAAACTACGGGCGGGCTTATGCCTTGGAATCGGGGGCGGAGCCTCCAAGCCCTGGCGCCGTGCCCGAACGCGCACAGGCCTTGATCGGCAAGCTGGTCAGCCTCGGCGTGGGCAGCGGCCAGGTGCGCCAGGACATGACGGCACTGACCCGCGACGGTCGCTGGGATGACGCCCTCAAGGTCGTCGAGAAGCTGCTGCAGACCGACAACCCTTCTGCGCAGGGTGAGGCCTGGGCCCAGTCGATCGAACGCATGGTGCGCGGCCTGGAGCGCGGCGGCAAGAGCTGGACCGTCGCCCGCAAGAAGGACGGCGTGCTGCGTGTGCTGGAAGGCAACCGAAGCGATCCGCAGCGCCTCCTGAACCGCCTGCGTCAGTTGGTGGGCAGTTGGGATAGCGATGGCTCCAACGCTGTCGACATCGAAGAAGAAGGCAGCACCGGCGGCACGCCCAGCCAATTCCTGTCTGAAGAAGAATCGGCCGCCAGCCTGCATGGCGCGCTCGACGAGACAGGATCCTTCACGCCGGCACCCGCAGCCTCCGGCAGCGCCCTGGGCGAATGGCCCGCGGTCAGCGCCACGTTTCAGGGCACGGTGCACCACGCGCTCAATCATCCCAACGGCCAGGCCGAAGGTTTGCTGCGCGAACTGGACGAAGCGCAGCAAGCGCTCAGACGCGACGGCGCCACGCCCGAACACGCCGCGCAGATCACGGCGCTGTGCGCTCGTGCCCGGCACCTGCTCGATCACCGCGAACACCTGTTCGGCGAGCTGGGCCAGCTCTGCCGCGAGCTGTCGGCCAGCCTCGTCGATCTGGCCGAGGACGACTCCTGGGCGCGAGGTCAATGCGAGGCCATGAACCTCGCGATGGAGCAAGGCATCAGCGGCCGCGGCGTGCGCCAGGTCAGCGAGATGCTGAGCGGTACGCGAGAACGCCAATCGACCCTGCGCAATGACCGCAGCCGCGCCCGTGATGCGCTCAAGGGTCTGATCCAGAAAATGCTGCACGAGATCGGCGAACTGGGCGAGCATACCGACCGCTTCCAGAACAATGTCGGCCGCTACGCCGACGCGATCGAAAAGGCAGACTCGCTCGAGAGCCTCGCCGGCACCGTGCGCGAGATGGTCGAGGAGAGCCGCAGCGTGCGCGACCTGGTGCAGCAGACGCAAAGCCGCATCACGCTCGAGCACGACCGTGCAACCGAGCTGACCGCCAAGGTGACGCAGCTCGAGGACGAGCTGCGCAAGCTCTCCAACGAAGTGCAGACCGACCAGCTCACCCAGATCGCCAACCGGCGCGGCCTGATCGCTGTCTTCGACACGGAGCAGGCCAAGGCCGAGCGCGAAGGCGGTACGGCCGCGATGGCGCTGGCCCTGCTCGACATCGACAACTTCAAGAAGCTCAACGACAGCCTGGGCCATGCGGCCGGCGACGTGGCGCTCAAATCATTGGCCGAGCGCGTTTCGCAACTGCTGCGCCCCGGTGATCTGGTCGCCCGCTACGGCGGCGAGGAGTTCGTGCTGCTGCTGCCCGCCACGCCGCTCGATGAAGCGCAGGCCGTGCTCGCCCGCTTGCAACGCGCGCTCTCAGCCAGCCTGTTCAAGCACGAAGGCAATGACGTGTTCGTCACTTTCTCAGCCGGCGTCACCTTGCACCGCAAGGGCGAGACGCTCGAGATCGCGCTCGACCGTGCCGATGTGGCGCTGTACGAGGCGAAGCACACGGGCAAGAACAGGGCCTGCATCGCCCCTTAATCGCCCTAGAAGTTGAACGCCAGGCGCAAGCCGCCCCAATGCTTGCCGTTGACCGTGATCGGCGCTGCCGCTTCCTTCAGGAGAACAAACTTGCCGCCACCCATGTCGCGCCGATAGGTCTGCAGCAGGAAGGGCCGCTGGTTGCGTGCTGAAGCCAGACCTGTGCGGTCATTGAAGACGCGCCGGTAGCGGCTGTTGGCCGTGTTCCAGACCGTGTCGCCGCCGCGCTGCGGATGGCAATAGCGCTTGTTGTGGGTCGAGACATAACCGTTCCGATCGACGGCAATGCAGAACACCACCTTGTCGCTCAGGCTCAGCATGCGCTCCTGCACGACGGGGAACAGCCGGTCGGTCAGCGCGTTGAACGCCACTTCGTGCTGGGCCGGGTTTGTGCCGGCGATCGGGCGGTAACGCTCGTCAAACAGCTGGGAGGCGTTGATCGCGCCGCTGGCGAGGGCCTGCTCCAGCAGCGCCGCGATCTCGCCTGCTGCTTCTTGCGCACCACGGATGTAGAGCGAATCGTCGACCTCGACACCGCTCTCTGCAATCTGCTCGATCAGGTCTTCGGAGAGCTTCAGAAAACGTTCGCTGCACGCAAACGCAGTGCCGAGCCCGCTCATCGCCTGCTGGACCTCGCGCGCCAGCGTACCCGCGCGCTCGTTGAGTGCCTGCATGGTGCGCCCGCTCTGCTCGGCCGAGGTGGCGATCGCACGCACATCGGCTTCCACGTCACCAAAAGCCTGGTGCACCGCGCTTTGCTTGCCGCTTGTGCCCTCGCTCGACAACTCGCGGCTGAATCGATCGACGCGCTCGTTCAAGGTGGCGATCGCGCCGATGATGGATTTCGACGAGTTTTCGACCTGCCCCGCCAGCGCCTTGACCGCATCGGCCACGACGCCAAAGCCACGGCCGGCATCACCGGCGCGCTTGGCTTCAACCGAGGCATTGAAAGCGACCAGCCGCGTCTGCAAGGCAATCTTGGTGATTTCGCTGGCCGCATCTGAAACCTGCCGCAGCGTCTGCACGATGCCGCCCACTTCATCGCCCACGCCGCCGAGCGCCGTGCGAGCGCGCTGCACGGCTTCGGCCGTCTGGCGCGTGGCCTGCGTGATCGCATCCTGCGCGCGCTGCACCTGCTGCAATTCGCCGCCCAGCGCCCCCATCGCCTCGGCCTGCATGCGCACGATGGCCTGTGTGTCTTCAATCGCGCCGCGCACCTCGGCCGCATCCTTGCCCACGGAGGACACGGAGCGCGAAAGTTTCTTGATCAACTCCAGCGGACCACCGTGGCCGAGGCCCGGGCTGCGGCCCGTCGGTGAAATGAAGTGCGACGACGCTGGCGTCGCCTGCTGATCAGCCAGTGCGGACGCGCCGCGCTTGCCCCATGACAACATCGATCGTCTCCCCGTTTTTATGGACAGTCTGGATACCCGGCCGACTGCCCCGGGGGTGCTAGACGTGTAGCTTAACGTTGGGGCTTGCGCGGAACTGACAGCACTCGCGCACTGTGCGATGTACGCGAGGCGGCTCGAGACTCATGGAGTGCTCCGCGGCTCAGTCCAACGGCGCCGTCATGAGACCCCAATCCGTGCTCAAAACATCTTCCTGCATGGCTTCACCCCCGTCTTGACTTGTCGGACAGCCCGGATGGGCCGGTGCCACCACTAAATCATTCGGGGATGCAGCCCTGCTAGCGCCAGATCAAGCTTCAGAAGAGCGAGACCGGGAGCTCCCTAGAGTGAAAGTGCCCAGCGACGCTGGGCCAGATCGTCGAGATTGCGCAAAGATGCTTTGTGCAAATGCAGGCTGTACAGCCAGCCTGTCCGGTTCAATTCAGACAGTTCCACCCTGGACAAGCCGGCCAGGCGTTGCTCATCCACGGCCATGAACCCGGTGACCGAATAGGAGCTCTCGTCGGGCAAGTTCACATTGAACTGTCGGTCCACCAACAGCCCCATTTGCATCAGCCGCTCTCCCATCAACCGTGTCTGCTCGATGCTCTGTTCGAGTGCTTGCAAGCCGCTGCAAACACCGGACACGAATTCGGTCGGTGCACCATCCTCGGCAAACAACGGGCTCCCTTCGGTGGTGGACCACCCTCGCCATGCTTCGTCGATGCACATGCCCCAACGACTCTCGTCAACCTGGGTCAGCGCGAAGGGGTAGAAGCGCAGGAACGCGGGAACATAACGCCCTGTCCATTCGGTTTCATGGCCGCCGCCATCGGCATGCCTGAAATAGAGGTTCTCGCCATCCTGCAAGCCCATCACGGCCACGGGCGCCACCAGAGGCTTTCCGAAGGCGTCCGAGCCGGCCTTCAGGAACAGGATCGGGAACTCACGGCACGCCTGCTCGAATTCTTGAACACCGATGAAGACCAGGTTCGCGTTCTCCACGCAGTGGATGGCGCTGGTGTCCTGCATCAGGCGCAGGCCCTTGTGCCGAGCAGGGTCGAGCAGGCTCGGCGATTTGATGATGGTCGGAAACAGCATGGACAGTCACCAGCGAGCGCGTGCTCATTTGCCGAAGAAGGGCTTGAAGAATTCATTGCCCAATTCCTTGGGCCAGCCTTGGGCTTCGGTGGGGCGCAGGTCCGCCATGTTCGGCTTGAAGTCATAGGACTTCTCGCGCCGCTGGCCGTCCTGCACGGCGGCGAGCTGGTTGAGCACGGATTCCTTGATGCCATTCATCTGGCCCAGCATTTGCTGCCCGGCCTGTTGAACGCCATCGGCGATCTGGCTGGCATTGGAGCCGGAGGCGATGTTTCTGGACATCACGCTGTCCATGAAGGGCTTGGCCATGCTGGCGCTCGAACTCGCTCCCAGGTTATGAGAATGCTGGACGGCTTCAAAGATTTTCGACGGGTCAATCATGGTACTGCTCCTGTACTAACGGACAAAATCCCAGTCTTACTTGGGACAACTGAAAGAACTCAACATATTGGACCAAAGCGGCGCCGGCGTGGTCAGCGCCTGCCATTCGACACGAACGGCACCCAGACCTGTTTGGTGAACGGTCTGCCGAACGTCGGGATCGGAACCCTCCTGCCGGCCTGAGTCATAGAATTTGAACAAGGCCCAAGGGCCATCAAACTGCTTGACATCGGTACGCCCGTCCACCGTTCGTACGGTGATTCGCGCATAGAGCTTGCCGCTGGACCCTGCATTGGCATTCCAGTCCACACGTTTGCCGGTTGCCGTGCCGTGTGCGTACCGAATACCGATGTCGCCAATATCCAGCTGGACCTCGCCAATTTGCGGATCCATATCGATCACGCGAACCATCGTGCTGATGCGCAGGTGCCCTTGTTCGTCCATCGTGGCCAATCCGATCCGCTGCGCCGCTTCGTACGATCGCAAGACATCCGGCGTGACCAGGTTTTGCTGGCCATCCACGCGTTTCGATCGCCACGGCGAGCTTGAGGTATCCACGTAATTGACAAGATGTTCCTGAAAATAGCTCGCCATCGATCCATGCGGTCCGAACAGACGCTCATAGTCGCCGACGCCAATCACGGTCTGCGCCGCCCGATTGAACGGGTAGTGGGCCGTGAGGCCGCGATTGCAGGAATCACGAACGACACCGGCCGCACCGCCGCTGATCAGTGCCCGGGCATCCTTGACGCTGGTCCGGCTCCCGCTTTCAATCAGATCCATGACGATCCCGCGCAAGGGCTCCGGTTGGCGAGCGGCCTCGGCGCGCAGGCGAGTAAAGGCGTCGTACTGGGGCAGCAATTCGCCGCTCAGCATGGCTCCATTCACAAGGCTCAACTGGCGATAGATGGGCTCAAACAAGCGGGCCAACGGGTTGTTGCCCGTTCCAGACGTCGCCGACTGATTGACCTGCACGGCCAGGCTGCGGATGGTTTGAAAATGATCATCCACCACATGCTCGGGCGTCAGCTGGAACCGCGTGTGATTGCCGCTGACTTCGCCGACGACGGCACGACGGCTGCGTTCGAGATTGTATTTTTGCTTGTCAATCCAGCTGCCGATATCTCCCTCGTAGTTCCCCGTCAGGGAGGTTTCCCTCCCCACAAATCGAACGAATTGCGCCAAGGATGATTGCGGATCGATAAAGGCCGATGCAATCTGCGCCGCATCGTCCATGCCCGAATAACGGCGTATCGTGACGTCGTTCAGAAAAGCCTGCCAGTGACGGATGTAATCCTGAAGGTATTGCGCCTGCGCGGCATCGGCCAGCTCTTCAACCGCTTTGTCGACCTCGAACGGATTCTTGTTCAGCGACTGGTCGCGCAGCACCCAACTTTCTTCTTGAAGTGTGGCCGAGGCCGCATCGCGCAACTTAGGCTTGAAAGCATCCTGATAACCGGCCCGCGTATACCAGCCGGAAATGGCGATATCGGTCGGAGAAAGATCACTGCGCATGCGCAGCATCGTTGCCGCCATGAAACCGCCAGCCGTCGACAGCGAAATATTCTCGATATTGGCGGGCAAGCCGTCACGCTCAACCCGCGCAATCACGCGCGTCACACTCGGGATCTGCGATGCCTTGGTGCGCGCCTCTCGCAAGAGGTTCTCGTCGACGGGCGTACCCGGGATACCGGCCGTGCTGAAAAGCGCCCGCAGATTGGCCTCGTACTCCTGCAGATCGTCCGGCGCGTAGCCTTCATTGGCGAGGGATTGCCAGCGAGGGCGCATCCACTGAATCAGCTCATTGGCGTCCCGTCGCTCCGGACGCGCCATCATCAGGCTGATCTTGAGCGTTTCATAGACATCGCCCGGCGCGCCCTGAAGTTCAGCCTTCAGCTGCTCCATGACATAGTTGTAGACCACCGGCATGACGGTCTTTCGAAGCTGTCTGCGATAGGTTCCCTGCGCGGCGTCCGTGACCCTCACGTGCTCCCAAAAGGGCGTCAGTCCGGCGCCCGAAGTGCTTTCAACGTTGTAGTTGGCATAGCGCAGCTGAGTCATCACGTCCACGAGGGCAGCCGCCGGCCGGGCTTCGCGGGATTGGGCAGCCGCAATGCGCTTGCCTTCATTGAAGCGCTCCCAGACGGCCACCAGATTGGCCGACTCAGCCACATAGCCCAGTCCGAGGATCGACAACAGAATCAACAGAGCCAATCCGGTCAGGGCATAGCGCGCTTGAGTCCAGATGCGAACTCGCGTGGCGGCCGGCCGCGACTCGACCGACAAGCCCTGCTCATGGCCCATTTGGCGAAGCGCCGGAATCCAGAGCGAGGCCAGCCGACGGACCGCGCCGTCCTCGATCAAAGCCCCGTCATCCTCAAGCATCGTCGGCGTGGCACTGTCGACCAGATCGACCGAGGAGCCCAACCAGACGCCGCGCAGGCTGATGGAGGGCGCAATGGTGGCCTCCAGAGCCGTGCGTCCCAGATAGTCAGCCAGGTGGCGCCGCAACCCCGACATGTTCTCGACAAACATCAGGCGCTCATGATTGATCGCCGGATCCATCGCGCTGGGCGCCAGCCGCAGCAGGAGCGCCTGCACGCGCTGCTCCATGGACTGCATGGCCTCTTCAAGTTGCGCGCCCACCTGCGCGCCGATGTTTGGCCCGGTCTCAGCGACCGGCAAACCAAAGCCGATCCCCTGCTCCAGCATCGAATCGTCCAGCGCCCCGAGGAACGCGACCGCGCCAGGGATCCTGTCGAGACCTGTGATCGCCAGATACACCGGCAGGCGCAACATCATGGTTTCGGTCAGATCGACCAGGCGAGCACGCATCGCGTCGGCGCTGCGCTTTCGCCCCTCGGCTGAACTCTTGAGCAACCAATCGCCGTCCACGCACAGGAGGACACCATCCAGGGCAGGCCGACGGCCGTAGCCTCGCAGCCCGCTGAGCAACGAGCGCCACTCGTCGAGCCCGGCGTGAGCGTCCGCCCCGCCGGGCTCCATCCACTGTCCGTTGACATCGAACCAGATCGCATTGCCGGCATGCCAGAAGTTGCAGTCGACCGTGTGGCCGTCCTCCGAGCCGTCGGGCCCGACCAGGTCCGCGCTGCCCTTCAAAGCGATTCCGCCGCGACGGATCAGGGTGGTCTTGCCGCTGCCCGCTGCCCCCAGGACCATGAACCACGGGTTCACGGTGCGATGCGGTGCCTGCCGCCGGAGCTGCCAGCGAACACGCCAGCCCGTGCGATTCTTGAGCCACAGGTCCCGAAGATAGCCGTCGAGGTCGCGCAGGCGGCGCAGCAGCGAATCCATCGACTCCTGCTTGCTGATCCTCGGCGCCGGACGCACGCGGCGTGCGCCCATCGAGAGCGCGCCCCACAGATAGACAATCAGCGGCCAGAAGGTCCAGAACAGGATCAGGCCGGTCAGAACCTGACGGAGCAACAGCCAACCGAAGGGCTTGTAAATGCCGATCGAGAGGAGCGGCCCCACCCACCAGACAATCACGGCCAGCAAGCAGCCGATGATGATTCGAAGACTCAGTCGGATCATGGCTGAACTGCTCGTGGACGTTGGGGTTCGAGATCCGAGACTCTCCACAAGATCTCGACGCGTCGGTTTCTCTCGAAGGCCGACTGCGTATTGGACACATCCAAGGGCTCGGCGTCCCCTCGACCTGAAGCCGTGATCTTTCGGCTCAATGCATTGGCAGGCGCGCGTGCGCCAGGCGCAGCGGCCTGAAGGGCTGCTCATCGTTCAGCGCCAGGTAGCTGCACTCGAAGTTGCGTCCCTGCGAGCTGCTGTTCGGCCCGTCCTGCACCCACGCCAGTTCCGTGGACACCACGGTGAAGCGCCGGTTGCAGCTCTCGTCCGGATGCCCGCTCAGCGTGAAAGCCCGCCCCACCTGCATGCCCTGCGCGTTCGCCCGCCCTTGCAGCAGTTGCGCCTGCGCCTGCAGCGCCTGCAGCCTCAGCCTGGCCAGCCACTCGCCTCTTTGCGTGTCCTGGTACCCGGCCGCGTAGTCGTAGTGCTCCAACTGCACGCCCTGCACGCCCGCCTCCGCGCCCACGTCGTTCTGCCGCGTCTGCGCATCCACCTGCAGCGCCTTGTTCGGCACCAGGTAATCAAAATCCCTCAGCACCACATGGTTCGCGTACACCTTGCGCGTTCGCTGCAGCTTCTGCACCCCTTCTCGCCCACTGATCGCCCGGTGCTCCTCTCCGTCCGGCAGGAAGCGCAGCTTCGCGTACCGCCCCTCCTGCTCTTCAAACCTCTGTGTGTCCGAGATCACCAGCTCGTGGCGCCCCGCCTCGTGCTCCACATGAAAGTACAGCCCCTCGTCTTCCAGCAAACGCTTCACGAAGTTCAGGTCCGACTCCCGGAACTGCACGCAGTACTCCCTCGGCGTGTACTGCTCCTGCAGCTCCAGCCGGTAGTCCGCTCGGTAGTGCCCCGTGAACACCTTCTCCACGATCTGCGGCACCGTCAGATCCTGAAAAATCCTGCAGTTGCTGTTGGCCTCCAGGAACGACAGCCAACTGCGCAGTTGCAGCTTGTACGTGTACTGATCGTCCAGTTGCCCCGTGTCCTGCGCGGCGAACACGTAGGCGTGGAAATGCCGCTGCTGCGCTTCTCCCTTCGCTTCTCCCTGCTCGATGCTCACCAGCACCTCTTCCCCGAGCAAGCCTTCGAGGTCCAGATCCGGCACCCGGCACATCAGCTCCAGCTCGTACGCCGGCTCCCTGGACAAGCGCTCGCTCGCCTTGAAGCTCAGTGCCACCACCTCCGCCTCCAGCTTCCCTACCTTCACTTCTAGCAATCGCATGGTCGTTCCTTGGCTCACTCTCGAAGGCTGGGATGCCCGAATCCTTGTCACGCACTGAGCGGCGCTTCCGCACCAAGCAGCGGAGGGTCGAATTCAATTTCCAGACTCTCAGGCGCACTCAAGCGAACCTGCCTCAAAGAGCGCTTCGCGCTTTGAGCGCTCAAGACGCCCTGAGCAATCGTAGGAACGGCCGCCTCTCGCAACAGATCGCGGGCCGCGCGCCCTCGAGAGGGATGACGAACCGCGATGCGTCCCGCCCACTGGCGGACGTCGTCGCTGACTTCAAGCGAGATGTCGCTTTCGGCCAGACACTGGCGGAGTTCGACGATGCTTTCGTCAACGATGCGAGCCATGGCTTCCTGCGTCAGCGGTCGATAGGCCACCACGCGCATGCGCGCCAGCAGTGCAGGCGAAAGATGGTCGCGCAAAGCCTGGTGGGCGAGGCCGGACAGCTTGGCCGTCCCGGCGTCGGCATCGGCCTCGCAGGCCGCCTCGATACCCTCGGCCCCGAGATTCGTGGTCAGCAGGATCAGGCAGTTTCTGAAGCTGACACGCCGACCTTCGCCATCCTCCATCCACCCCTTGTCGAACGCCTGGTAGAAGATCTCGTGAACGTCACGATGGGCCTGATCGAATTCGTCGAGCAGCACGACGCTGTAGGGCCGACGGCGCACGGCTTCCGTCAGTCGGCCGCCCTTGCCGTAGCCGACGTAGCCGGGTGGCGCGCCTTTCAGCGTCGAGACGCTGTGCGCCTCCTGGAACTCATTCATATTGAAATGAATCAGGTTGGCGGCGCCGCCGAACAGCAGGTCGGACAAGGCCAGCGCCGTTTCGGTCTTGCCCGTTCCCGTGGGGCCCGCCAAGGCAAACACGCCGAGAGGACGCTGTGCATCGTTCAAACCGGCCCGGGCAATCTGCAGCACGTCGACGAGCTGCTTGAGCGCTCCTTCCTGACCGTGGATTCGCGCTGACAAATCTCGCTGCAGATCAAGCATGCGCTGCGCGTCATCCGTGGCCATGCGCTCACTGGGCACGCCAGTCCATTCGGACAGCACGTCTGCCACGATCTGCTCATCCACCCAAGGCCGCACCCACAGCGTCGAACTCGGCGTCGCAAGTGATTTCAGGATCGACTCGTGCGTGGCCGTCGTGCGATCCACGCGCCCGTCGCTTGCCAACTCTTTCATCAAGCCCCGGACTTGTCCACGTTGGACGTCGAGCTCGCCCAGCATGGCCTGAACCTGCTGGGTCAATTCATCGCGACGCTGCTCCAATCCTTGCGCACTGGCGTCAGACAAGCCCATGTCGCGATCGCTCTGCTGCCATGCCAGCGCCTGGTTGACGACTTGCAATGCCTGGTCGACGTCCTCGATCTGGGACGGGCGCACATGTTGCGACATGGCCACCCGAGCGCAGGCCGTATCGAGCAGGCTGATGGCCTTGTCAGGCAACTGCCGACCGGGCAGATGACGCCGCGTGAGCTTCACTGCTGCAATCAAGGCACCATCGGCGATGCGCACGTCATGGTGAGCTGCGAGCTGTCTGGAAATCTTGGCGTCCAGTTCGGCCACCAACTCATCCACGGTCTGCACGATGTCCGCGTGAATGACGACCTTGTTTCGCCGGGCAAAGCCGAGCAAGGTCTCGACCGCCTGCTGGACCGCATCGGCGGCTTCCTCGGTGCGCGGCCTGAAGGACTGGCGCAGCAAGGAGCGCAGTCCGCCGTCAATGTCGTCGACCTGCGCTGGGGCGGCGGGCGCTTGCTGCGGCAATGCTGAAGTGGCGACGTCGCTCATGGCTGAACTCCTTCAACTTCACCAGCGCCGGACTGATCGCCCTGGCCTTTGGATTCGCCCTTTGCATCTGATGACAAGGAACTGGTCCGACGGAGCAATTCTTCGACCACCTCTTCGGCCGTCGCTTTGCCATCCATGTACATGATCAATTCCTTCAACCGATTTCGAGCTTCAAGCATGACGGCCAGCTCCGGGATCTTCTTGACGATCTGCGCCGGCTCGAAGTCAGCCATGGATTCGAAAGACAGCCGGGTATCGATGATGGTTCCGTCGCCGGTCAAGGTGTTCTCGACTTCCAAGTTCAGCATCGGATTGATTTGCGCCAGCTTCTCGTCAAAGCTTTCGGTATCGAAGGAAGAAAACTTTCTGTCCTCGATCGCCGGGCGCGCCTCGCCGTTGTCACCGGAGAGATCGGCCATGACCCCCACCACGAACGGCAGCTCCACCTTTTTCTGAGATCCGTAGACCTCGACGTCATATTCGATCTGCACTCTCGGCGCTCGGCTTCCGCCGATAAACTTCTGTGCATCATGCTGGCTTGCCATATTCAACCTCTCGATCAAAAACGTTCAATGAATTAAAAACTAGGCTGGACTTTGCAAACGTGCCAGCAGTGAGGGGGCTTCTGAGTACAGCTCCTTCAGGGCGTCTTCAAATGAAACCCCGATCATTCGTCGCAGACGTTTGATGAACACCGGCGCTGGGTGCGTCGGCTCGAATTTCAAGTAGTAATCCAATAATTTATCCAGCAGCAGTTCAATATCTTTTCGACTTTCAACCGAGACGCTCGCCAGATCAATCGCCATGCTGGACAGCGCGGCGGGGCTACCTGCCGCAGACTCCATGTCGGGCACTTCCGGAAGTTTTTTCTTTGAAGGTGACAACACGAGCGCGATGCCGGTGATGAACTCGATGGCCACGCTCGGATCTCTGTCCCAGAGACCGCCCGACCCGGAAATTTCCTCTCGGATGGCCTGCAAGCTCGCGCAGGCCTGGGCCAGCCACTGCAGGGCCGTTTCGCGCTGCTCAACTGTCAGCGCCTCCAGCAGCGCTGAAGAACGGGTGAGATCCTGCAAACTGGTTTGAAGCCCCGGATGAACGCTGCTCATCCGCAGCAGGGCCAGGAGCCCCTCGCTCCCCAACCAGCCCAAGGCGATCACATGGGCTTCGCGCGGGTGCTCGCCCGGGTCTGATTTGGGCTGCAATACATCAGTCGATACTCGAACCGTCAGCAGCAGCAGTTGCAGGCCTTCGCACAAGCCGGGCAAACCACGCTGGATGATCAGGGCCCGCAGCAACCATATGGCGACCCGCAAATCCGCTTGTAGCGCCAGGAGTGCTCGGGCTTCGGATTCGACGACGGACCAGCGGAATGATTCCTCGCCTTTTCGCAGAGGTCCGAAGCCTTCGGCGTCGTGGCGGTTGATCATCTGATCCAATACCGCAAAGCGCTCCGCAATTTCGGAATCCTTGAGATGGCCAGGCCAATTTTCAGACCGGATAGCTGCGGCATTCACTGCTGTTGTCCCCATATCATTGGAATTTCCGGTTTGCTTGTTCAGCGAGCCGTCCCAGCAAGCATTTGATTTCGTCTCATGCACTCCTGAGCCAGGAGGCGCCGTATTGACTTCAAAAACATCGTTCGGTTTTGGTTATTTTTCACACGCGCTGAAAATTCAATTTGAACGAAATCAATTTACCGGCCACAACCCCATCAAATAGGTGGACATCATTTAATTTGATTCAAGCCATAAAGTACCTTCTCATCGAACGAGCGAGGTATTCGCGTCGCCGATTTTGGCCACCACGATATAGGGATATTCGATTCGCCATTTAAGGGGTACGCGCAGCAGGAAATTCAACGCGCAGGATGGCGCACCTGCCCAACGCCATCGCCTTGAAGGACGGCCATCGACCATTGGTTCGGAGCAGAAGTTCTGGCGCAGCTAACGCGCTAGCGCGGCGTCATGGCTCAGGCGTGGCGGCGGGGCTCGTCGAGGGTTTTGATGGGCGCGTCCGATCCTGGCAAATGCCGGACGGAGGTCCCAAGTCTTGAGCACCGCTCTGCAGGCGCATCCCGCGCCCGCAGCAGATCATCACCAGTCGCGCAGCTTGACCCGCAAACGCGCAATCGCCTGGCTGTGCAGCTGGCACACGCGCGATTCGGTGACCTTGAGCACGGCCGCGATCTCCTTGAGATTCATGTCGTGCTCGTAGTACATGCCCATCACGAATTGCTCGCGCTCGGGCAGGTTCTTGATGGCCAGCACCAAGGCCTGGCGCATGCGGCCGTCCTGCAACTGGGCCATCGGGTTGTTGGCATGGTCGGCCACATGGCGGTCGAGAAAATCCTCGTCGCCGTCGTCACCGGACATGTCTTCCAGGTAGACGAGCTGGGTGCCGCGCACCTTGCCCAACAGCTCCTGGTACTCACCCAGCGGCAGGCCCATCGATGCAGCGATTTCGCTTTCAATCGGCGCGCGGCCGAGCTGCTGCTCGAGCTTGTGAACGGCGGTCTCGATCTCGCGTTGCTGGCGGCGGCTGCCGCGGCTCATCCAGTCGCCGCCGCGCAGCTCGTCGAGCATGGCGCCGCGGATGCGCTGGGTGGCGAAGGTTTCAAACTGGACGCCCTGCTCGGCATCGAAGCGCGAGAGCGCGTCGGTCAGGCCGATCAGGCCCACCTGGATCAGGTCGTCGACTTCGACATTGGCCGGCAGCTTGGCAATCATCTGGTGCGCAAGACGGCGCACCAGCGGGCTGTACTGGCGGATCAGGTCTGAATTGTCGAGACGGCCTTTGGCGGTGTACATCAAAAGGGCTCCGGGGCTCTCACTCAAATGGCGGCAGCAAGTAAAGCGTAACGCGGGGCGACCAGGGGACGCAAGGGTGCAGCGTCCGCGGCCGCTTGCAAGGCGGCTCCAGGCGGCGCACTCGTCAATAGTTCACGCGCCAGATGGCGCAATTCTGCCGGCAAAGGCGCACTGACCGGCGTCTTGGGGTCGAAGCAGGCCCAATCGCGCACCAGCGCCCCCAGGAAACCATCGCCACAGGAGGAGATTCTCTGCGCAATCTTCTCCGCCACTCGCAACTGAGGGTTACTGGCCAGCAACAGGCTGTAGACCATGAGCCCAGCGCGGTTGGACAACCACTTCATGCCCGCGTAGGCGTGCGTGACGCTGGCCATTTCCAGATCGGCCAGCAGGACCGGGCGCACTTCGCGCAGAGCCACCACGCGAGCCAGCTCGGCGGCGTTGGCATGCAACAGCACCACTTCAGCCTGCGGCGCGGCTTGCGTCACTGCTTCCAGAAAACTCGCCGCGGAGCCCTTGGCATTCAGATGCCGCATCGGGAGGCCGCGAGCGGCCAGATAGGACACATCGCGCGAGACGCGCTCGATGCAGGCAGCCAGGTCGACCGAGGCCAGCTCGTCGGCGGCCGGCGCGTTCTCGGCCGCGTCCACCACCAGTGTGTGCAGACCGAGTTCGGCAAAGGCCGCGCAGAGCGCTTCCAGCAAAGCACCGGCACCGTTCACATGCGGATTGCTGACCACCGGCACGAAGCGCACCCGCGAGCCGGCGAACAGACGCCGCAGGCCGTCGGCCTGGTCCTGGGGCTTGGAATTCAAGGCGCGTGACATGGACTGCTCTTTCGCTTTGGATTCAACAGTTGAGATCTCAATGGATGTTCATCGCCGCTTCGGGCACCGGCGTGCCGGCGAACACGAGGCTCACGTCGGCACTGTCCATGCGCCAGGCGCCGCCGGCATTGGCCTTGAGTGCGCGGTGCACGAGCGCATGGCTCGACAGCCGATGCCAGTCTTCCGGCACGCGCTGGCCATTGGCCACGCCGAGCACCTTGAGCTTGTGGCGGATCAGGGTGTCCAGAGCAGGAGCGAGCTTGACGGCTTCGTCGATCTTGGAGAGCACCACGCCATGGCATTCGTTCGCGCGCCAGGCCAGCACCACGTCTTCAATCGTCTCGCCTTGCTGGGCAGCGTTCACCACCAGCAGCTTGCGCACGCTGCGGTGCTTGACCATGTCGAGCAGCTCGGCGGTGCGGCTGTCGCGCTGGGCCATGCCGGCCGTGTCGATCAGCACCATCTTCTTGCCTTCGAGCAGGCCGAGCAGGTCTTCGAGCGAGGCGCGGTCATGCGCGGTGTGCACGGGCACGCCGAGGATGCGGCCGTAGGCACGCAGCTGTTCATGGGCGCCTACGCGATACGCGTCGAGCGTGATCAGGCCGAGTTGGCCCGCGCCATAACGCGTTGCAAAAGCGGCAGCGAGCTTGGCGGTCGTGGTGGTCTTGCCCACGCCGGTCGAGCCGATCAGGGCGAACACGCCGCCCTGCTCTTCGATCGCCGGTCCGGTCTCGTCGGAGGTGAGGTTGCGCGTCAGCACATTGGCCGCCCAGGCCGTTTCATCAGCCACGCCGTTGCCGAACTCATTGGGGCAGGCTTCCACCAGCTTGCGCACCAGCGCGGGCGAGAAACCCGTCTCCAGCAGCTTCTGCGTCAGGCGTGCCTGGATCGGCTGGCGTTGCAGCTTTTCCATGAAGGCCAGCGCGCCGAAGCGCTCTTCGATCATGCCCTTCACCTGGCGCAGCTCGTTCATCATGTCGATCTGGTCGCGGCGGCCGCGGTGCGGCAGATCAGCCGGGTCAGGCAGACGCGCGGCCGGGGGCGCAGGCGGCTCGGCCAGATTGACGGCGTCCAGACGCGGGATCTCGTCGCGCAGCACGGGCGGCGCGCGACGCACCGGCGTGGCCTGGATCTGCGGCTGCACGGGCGGCGGCGGGGCCTGCTCATGGCGCGGCTGCATGGCTTTCAGCGCGTTCTCGGCGCGCTGACGGCGAGCGGTGGCCAGCGAGGCAATGCCGGCGGCGTCGGGCGCGGGTTCCACGCGCTCGGGCTGCGGCAGCGTCTTGCTCAGTTCGCCGGCCAGCTCGGCCTTGCGACGGCGCAGCACGCGTTCGCGCACATAGTCCTGGAACGACAGCGTGCTCATGGCGAGCGTCTGCACGTCCTTGCCGATGTCGATGCGCGAGCCCTTGCGCAGATCGGTGCGGGCGTCGGCCATCGGATCCTGCGCACCAAAGCCGGGTTCCTGACGCAGGCCGACGCGCTCGGCGAAGCTGCGCTTGTGCGCGGCGGCGGGTGCGGCCGGCGCGGTGAATTGCGGTGCGGGCGTGGCCGGCGGAGCCGACATGCGCGGCGCCCTGGCTGCGGCCTGCTCGATCTGGCTCATGCCTTCCGGCGCCATCGCCAGCACTTCCACGCCATCGCCACTGCGTTTGTTGGACAGCACGACAGCGTCGTCCCCGAAAGCCTGTTTCACCAGGTTGAGAGCCTCGCGCGAGGTGCGCGCGGTAAAGCGTTTGACGTTCATGCTGTGCCTCCGATGATGGAGCCGATGCGGATCGAATGGGTTTCAGGAATTTCGCTGTGGCTGAGCACCTTCAGGCGCGGCGCCGCACGGCGCAGCAGGCGGGCCATCGGCGCGCGGATCAGGTCCGGCACCAGCAGCGTGGCGGGCACGCCGCGTTCTTCCTGCGATTGAGTCGTCTTGGCCGCGCTTTGCGCCAGCGTGTCGGCCACGCCGGGGTCGAGCGCCGCGCCGCCGGGGGCGTTCAGCGCCTGCGTGACCAGGCGTTCGAGTTCGGGTTCCAGCGCGATCACGTCGAGCTCCTTCACGGGGCCGTAGATCTGCTGCACGATGGCCGGCGCGATCGAGACGCGTACACGGCGGGCCAGTTCGGTCGGATCGGTGATGTTCAGGGCAGACGCTTCCGCCAGCGCTTCCACGATGGAGCGCATGTCGCGGATGTGCACGCCTTCTTCCAGCAGCAGTTGCAGGACGCGTTGCAGGGTGCCGGTACTGACCATCTTGGGAATCACATCTTCGATCAATTTCGGGGCCAGCTTGGTCAGGTGATCGACCAGGGACTGGGTCTCCACACGCCCCAACAACTTGGCAGCATGGACATGCATCAAGTGTGAAAGGTGGGTGGCCACCACGGTCGAACAATCAACGACCGTAAACCCGCTCATTTGCGCCATCTCGCGCTGGCGATCTTCGATCCACACCGCCGGCAGGCCGAAGGCCGGGTCGGTGGTCTGGGTGCCGATCAGCTTCTGCGTGGCGTGCCCGGGGTTGATGGCCAGCCACATGCCGGGGAAGGCTTCGCCCTCGCCCACCACCGCGCCGCGCAAGGAGAGGCGGTACTGGCTGGGGCGCAGCTCGAGGTTGTCGCGGATGTGAACGGCCGGCGGCAGGAAGCCCACTTCCTGGGCAAACTTGCGCCGCACGCCCTTGATGCGCGAAAGCAGATCGCCGCCGCGGTTCTTGTCCACCAGGGTGATCAAGCGATAGCCGACTTCGAGGCCCAGCACGTC
The DNA here is from genome assembly GCA_036500605.1 of Burkholderiaceae bacterium. GTDB lineage: Bacteria > Pseudomonadota > Gammaproteobacteria > Burkholderiales > Burkholderiaceae_C > JAFALK01. The sequence goes on along the minus strand of DASYBU010000024.1, from coordinate 137,016 downwards.
CACCGGCACCAGATCGTCCCAGCTCGCTTCGGCATTGGCATCGGCCAACGGCGACGCGGTGGATTGCGCGGCGCGCTTGGCGGCAATTTCGTCCCTGCGTTCCTTGTCCCGCTGCAACCAGGCCAGATAGCCGAGGCCACCGGCGATCAGCAGGAAGACCAGATGTGGCATGCCCGGAATCAGACCCAGCGTGCCGACCACGCCACCGGTGATCGCCATCGACTTGGCCGAGCCGAAGACCTGGCGGCCAATCTGCGTGCCGATGTCCTTGTCCGAACCCACGCGCGACACCACCATCGCAGCCGAGACCGAGATCAGCAGCGCCGGCACCTGCGCGACCAGCGCGTCGCCCACCGCCAGCAGGATATAGCTGTCGGCCGCCTGGCCGGCGCTCAGGCCGTGTTGGGCCACGCCGATGATGAAGCCGCCCACGATATTGATCACCAGGATCAGCATGCCGGCCACGGCATCGCCGCGCACGAACTTGCTGGCACCGTCCATGGAGCCGAAGAAGTCGGCTTCGTCGCCGAGCTCGGCGCGGCGGCGCTTGGCTTCCGCCTCGTTGATCAGACCGGCGTTCAGGTCGGCATCCACGGCCATCTGCTTGCCGGGCATCGCATCCAAGGTGAACCGCGCGCCGACTTCAGCGATCCGCTCCGCACCCTTGGTCACCACGATGAAGTTGATCACCACCAGGATCGCGAACACGATCAGGCCGACCGCGAAATTCCCGCCGATCAGGAAGTGGCCGAACGATTCGATCACATGGCCCGCAGCGGCCGTGCCGGTATGACCTTGCAGCAGCACCACGCGCGTGGACGCCACGTTGAGCGAGAGGCGCATCAAGGTGGTCAGCAGCAGCACGGTCGGGAAAGCGGCGAAGTCCAGCGGGCGCACCATGTGCGCGGCCACCATCATCACCATCACGGCCATCGCGATATTGAAGGTGAACAGCAGGTCCAGCACGAAAGGCGGCAGCGGCAGCACCATCATGGCCAGCACGAGCAGCACGGCGATCGGCGCGCCCAGGGCGGCGATCACGCCGGCGCGTGGCCCCAGCATGCCTTGCAGGCGGGCGATCAGAGCGTTCATGGGGTCTCAGGCTCCTCGTAGATGTCGGCGTCCACGACGTCCTTCGGCTGGTTGTGCGGGTCCATTTCGGGCGGCACATGCGGCGTGGGTTCGACGGGCACACGGCCACGGCCGGCCAGCGCGGCGCGCAACTGGTAGACATAGGCCAGCACCTGCGCCACGGCGGCAAACAGCGCGGCGGGGATCTCGCGGTCGATCTCGGCGTGGGCATAGAGCGCACGCGCCAGCACCGGCGACTGCAGCACCGGCACCTTCGATTCCTTGGCCAGATCGCGGATCTTCAGCGCCAGCAGATCGGCGCCCTTGGCCACCACGCGCGGCGCAGCCATCTTGGCTTCGTCATAACGCAGCGCCACAGCGTAGTGGGTCGGGTTCATCACGATCAGGTCGGCCGTGGGTACGGCGGCCAGCATGCGCTTGCGCGCCATCTCGCGCATCTTGGAACGAATGCGCTGCTTGATTTCCGGACTGCCTTCGTTGTCCTTCATTTCCTGCTTGGCTTCCTCGCGCGTCATGCGCAGGCGCCGCAGGTAGATCTGGCGTTGCAGCGGCACGTCGATGCCGGCAAACACGGCCAACGCGAGGCCGAGCAGCGCCAGGCCGCCGATCAGCTGATGCCCGGCGTAGGCAATCGCGGCGGGAAGCGGCACCGACATGATCCCGACGTAGCTGGCGATGCGATCCTTCATCACCATGGCGCCGACGATGCCGAGCACCAATGCCAGCGCCACGGCCTTGAGCGCCTGGCCCAGGCCGGCGCCGCTGACCAGACGGCCAATGCCCGAGATCGGATCAAGATGGCCGAAGTTCGGCATCAGCGGTTTGAAGGTCCAGTTCCAGCCGCCCGAGGCCAGATTGGCGGCGACAGCAGCGAGCGCCAAGCCACCACACAGGGGCAGGAAGACGTTCATCGATTCGAGAGTCTGCGCGCCGAGGCGGTCGAGCATGCTCGTGCCGTTGCCCATCATGCGGGCGTCGAAACTCAGGCCGGCAACCAGGAGATGCTGGAGTTTGTCGACGATCATGCCGCCGGCAAACGCCATCATGGCGCCAGCGCTGACCAGCACGACGAAGTGCGTCAGATCGCGCGAGCGCGGCACCTGGCCTTCGGCGCGAGATCTTTTGATCTTCTTGGCCGAGGCTGGTAGGTTTCTGTCTTGTGCGTCTTGGTCGGCCATAACAACAATGGGTGGGCGAGGTGACCCGTCCGATCATTGTTGGCGTTCACCGGGAAAACTTAAGCCGGATGAAAAGGGGAAATACCGGTGTATTCCGGACCAGCCATGGTGGGCATTCAGGGTTGAGCATCCGCCTGCGGGCGCAGCGCCTCGATCAGCTCGGGCAAGCGCTCCGGCCGCGTCACGACGATCTGCCCGCCCGTGGAGATCCACCGCGCCTCGGTCTTGCCGAGTTCGAGCCAGCCGAGCATCTGGTCGCCCTTGCGCAGTTGGAGGCGAAGTTCAGGCTCCTCGGCGACCGCATCATGGGCCGAGTCGACCGGACGAGACCGCAGCACCGATTCCAGCAAGGCGACCGTGGCCTCGGGCAGTTGACTGCGCTCCCGTCGCACGGATTCGCCTGCCTGCAGGACACGCAGCTCGGTCCAGTTCGGATCAATGGCGGCGGCACGTTGCTCGGCGACTGCTGCCGCCGGGGCGAAGCGGCTCGCCACTGGGGCGGGCGCCGGACTTGCGGCCGGGACCGTGACGGTCTGCGGCGCCGGTGCCGGCGTCGGTGCCGGCATCATGGCAACAGACGGTGGCGGTGGCGGCGGTGCCGCGAACACAGGCGAGGTGTCACGCGGCGGCTGAATCTTCTTCGCCTGCGGAACCGGCACGGGTCTTGGGACCGGCATCTGGCGCTGCGTCTCAGCCCGGGCTGCCTCGGCCGCCACGGACGCTTGCCGCTCAGCCTTTGGCGTCGGCGCTTGCACCTGCAAGGTCTCGGCCGGCGGGGGCTGCGTCTTCCAGAGCACCGTGACAAAACCGATCACCAGCACCGAAGCCAGGGCCGAGTTCCACGGCAGGCCCAGATCGAACCAGCGCCGCTTCGGCTTGCGCGGCTGCGCTTGCGCCGCAGCGGCACGGCCCTTGCGCAAGATGTTCTCGCGCACGGCTTCACCCGGCTGCGTTGCCTCGTCGTCGGGCGCGCTGTCCAGCGCCTTCTTCAAGCGGGCATCTCGGAAATCAGGCAGGTCACTCATGCCTTGACCTCCATCTCGCCAAGATACTGCCGCATGCAATGCCGCAGCTTCTTGAGCGCGTAGCGCAGCCGGCTCTTGGCCGTCTCGAACGCCAGCCCCAAACGCGCCGCCAGACCCTCGACGCTGTCCTCGTCTTCGTAGTGCAGGAGGAAGGCCGCGCGCTGTTCGTGCGGCAGCTCATCCAGGCAACGCACCATCTGGCGGCCGGCCGCGCGCCAGAAAGCCTCATCGTCGGCGGCCGGGTGCGACAGATCCATTCGCGCTTGCAGCCAATCGAGCGGCTCGCTGCCCTCCTCCGCACCAAGCGCATCGGACGAGACCTCGCGTCCGCTGACCCGCAAGCGGTCCATCGCCGCGTTGTGCGCGATCGTGAAAGCCCAGGTCCGCCAGCGCGCGCCCTGCTCGCCCTGCGCCACGAAGCTCGCCCGCGCCGCAATGATGCGCAGCCATGCTTCCTGGAACACTTCGTCCACCTGCGCGGACAAGGCCGCCCCGAGCAGCCTCCGCACAAAGCGGTAGAGCGCGCCCTCATGGCGAGCGTACAGCTTCTCGAATGCGGCGGCGTCGCCTTGGGCGTAGGCCAGCATCAGTTCATCGTCTTGCATCTCGGCTTGCGCGGGCATTGCCGCATTGTCACCAAGGCTTGTACGGGCGGAGTGGCAAAACGGGGTCAAAAAAATCTTTCACCGCGTTTAACCCCATCGGTCTTGGCCGCCCGTATCACTCCTGTCCCTTCACAGCACAGGAGCTGAACATGCCCTTCCCGACCCCGATCCGCCGCGCCGTCGCCACCCTGCTCTGCCTGTCCCTCGTGCTGCCGGCGCAGGCCTGGCGCACGACGCCGCTCTGGCCCGAACCGCAACTCGGCGAGCCCACGCGGCCCAATTTCAATGCCCCGAGCGCGCTCGATTGCCGGCGCCCGGTGCAGGCACGCGTGGTGCCCGGGGATCGCCGTGGGCAGGTGGCGGCGGACAGTGCGTCGATCCCCATGACCTATGCGCCGGTGGCAACGCCCCTGCCCGTACCAGCGCCGATGGTCACGGCCCCTGCCGCCATGCGCGCCGAAGCCGCGAAGCTCAGCGAGCGCGCGGCGGTCGCTGCCGAGTCGCGCATCGCTTCACCGACGCCCGCGCCGCAACGCACGGAGTCGCCGCAGGCTTCATCCGTCGTCACCGCCGGCGTGGTCGACGACAACGCCGACTTCAACGAGTACCTGGCCTTCCGCGCCCGCACCCAGGTCGAACATCGTGAGCGCGATGTGCGCGAGCGCTATCTGCTCGAAGTGAAGAACGCCGCGGGCCACGCCGTGCCCGACGCCGAAGTGGCCGTGCGCGCCACCGACGGCGAATCCATGTGGGCGCGCACCGACACGGCCGGCCGCGTCTGGCTGCATCCCGATGCCTTCGACAAGAGCCATGCCGCGACCTACGACATCACCGTACGCAAGAGCGGTCAGGAGGTCTCGACCCAGCTGCGCCGCGGCCAGAAGAGCGCGGTCGAAGTCCGCCTCGACGCGCAGCCCGTGTACCCACGCGCCCGCCTCGACCTCGTCTTCCTCGTCGATGCCACAGGTTCGATGGGCGATGAGATCGACAAGCTGCGCAGCAGCCTGCAAACCATCGTCAACAAGATCGCGCAGGCGCCGAGCCGGCCCGACCTGTGCCTGGGCCTGGTGGCCTACCGCGACCGCGTGGATGAATTCCTGATCAAGTCGCATGACCTCAGCAACGACGTGCCCGGCTTCCAGCGCGCACTCAATGGTCTGAAGGCCGATGGCGGCGGCGACTATCCCGAAGCCATGAACGAAGCCCTGGCCGACACGGTGCAACGCATCAGCTGGCGCGGCGAAGGCTCCACCCGCCTGGTGATCCTGCTGGCCGACGCCCCGCCCCACCTCGACTACGGCGGCACGCAGTACGACGAAAGCATGATGGCCGCGCTCGGCAAAGGCATCAAGATCTTCAGCGTCGGCGCCAGCGGCCTGGACAAGCAAGGCGAGTACATCCAACGCCAGATCGCGCAGTACACCGGCGGCCGCTTTGTCTTCCTGACCTACGCCGACGCCAGCCGTCCTGAAAGCGGTCCGGGCCGCGAGACCGTCCATGACGTCAACAACTACTCCGTCGACACGCTGGACAAGCTGATCGTCAGGCTGGTGACGCAGGAGTTGGCGGCGTTGAAGTAGGCGGTTAGCGGCAACCAGGCACAACTGTGGGAGTGTGTCCTCGAAACTTGAAGCGCATCATCGTGTGGCCCTCTTCTTGACAATACACACGTTTATACACACACTGAACATGCGCTTCAGTTTCGATCCGGCCAAGCAAGCCAGCAATCTGAAGAAGCACGGTTTCGACTTGGCCGACGCACAGTGGGTGATCGAGTCCGGCGAGACCGTGACCTTCGAAGACCTGCGCTTTGCCTACGCTGAAGAGCGTTTCGTGACGCTGGGACCTTTGCACGGTGTGCTGGTCGTCATCGTGACGGCGGAAACAGAAGACGACATTCGCATCATTTCGATGCGCAAAGCAGATCGACATGAGCAAGGCATCTACCGCGAGAACCTCAGCTGACGAGGCAGAGAGCGCACCCCTGCGGCGCGCGGACATCGCCACCGGCAAGCTGGTGCTGCGCAAGCGCGGAGCCAACGCGGCCGTGCTGCCCAACAAGCAGCGCGTCAACATTTACCTCGACGGCGCGGTGATCGAGCATTTCAAGGCGCAGGCCGGAGAACGCGGCTATCAAACCCTGATCAACGAGGCGCTCAAACAGGCCATTCAGGCGGAGAGCTTGGCCAGCGTGATCAGAAAGACCATCCGCGAAGAACTGCGGCGCACCTGAGTGCGCCGCAAAACTAAAACACGAGGGGGCTGAATTGCTTCAGAACCCCAAGCTCGCCAGCAGATCGTCCACTTCACCCTGGTTGGAGACCACGTCGGTGCGGCCTTCAGGATTGACCACCGGGCCTTGCAGCACGCTCGGGTCAACCTTCTCGCGCTGCTCGGGCGGCACGACGGAGACCAGCAGCTTGACGAGGCTGTCTTCGAGATCGTTGGCCAGCGTCACGACCTTGGCCACGACCTGGCCGGTCAGGTCATGGAAGTCCTGCGCCATCATGATGTCGGTCAGGTGCTGGTCGATCGAGGAGGTGGACTTCTCCACGTCCTTGACGAAGTTGAACACCGCACCGGTGGCCACGGCCTTGACCGGATCGGCCATGATGGCCTTGGCCATCTCGTTCGTGGCGGCCGAGATGTGAGCATGCTCGGCCTTGGCCTGGTCGACCGAGTTCAGCACCTTGTTGGCGGCCTCGGCGGTCTTCGTGGCGATGTAGGTCAGGCGGCTGCGCGCGTCGGGCAGGCCGTCGGTGGCGGTCTGCAGCTTGGGCATCACGCCGAGTTGCTGCATGGTGTCATGCAGCACGCGGGTGATCGTGCCCAGTTGCTGGAAGACTTCGGGCGAGACCGTCAAGGACTCGCCGCCGGTCGCCAGCTTGGCGAAGGTTTGTTCTGCTTGCATGGGGCCTCCGATCAGGCCGCGGCCGCAAGCTTCTGCATGATCTTCTGGACTTTTTCTTCCAGCGTCGCCTTGGTGAAAGGCTTGACGATGTAGCCGGCCGCGCCGGTCTGGGCCGCCAGCACGATGTCTTCCTTGCGCGCCTCGGCCGTGACCATCAGCACCGGCAGGTGCTTGAGAGTCGGGTCTTCCTTGATGGCCTTGAGCAGTTCAAAGCCGGTCATGTTCGGCATGTTGATATCGCTGACCACGAAATCGAACTTGGCTTGACGCAACATGTTCAGGGCATCGGCGCCGTCTTCGGCTTCTTCGCAATTGTTGTAGCCGATTTCCTTCAGCAGGCCGCGAACAATGCGGCGCATGGTGGAGAAGTCGTCCACAACCAGAAATTTCATATCAGCGCTCATGGCGTATTCCTCACAAGGAAGCGGAATGCAAAAGTTGAGTTATCAAGGCTTGGGAGCCGAAGCCGGAATTGTCGCAGCGTCAGCGCCGTCAGCCTGGGAAGATTCCTCATCATCGGGCAAATTCTTCAAGACCGCGTCTTCAGCGTCACGGTTCATGACGATGATGCTAATGCGACGGTTCATCGGATTGTTGGGATCTTGCGAATCCAGCAGCTTCGAGGCCGCCAAGCCTTGCACCCGCAGCATGCGCCCATCGGGCAGGCCGCCGGCAATCATTTCGCGGCGCGAGGCGTTCGCCCGGTCGGCCGAGAGTTCCCAGTTGCTGTAGCCGCGCTGGTTGCCCGGAAAGGCCTGGGCGTCGGTATGGCCTTCCAGCGTCAGGCGGTTGGGCACTTCGGCCAGCACGCCGCCAAGGTCTTGCAGCAACTCGCGCATATAGGGCTTCACCACCGCGCTGCCACTGTCGAACATCGGGCGCTTGTCCTGGTCGACGATCTGGATGCGCAGGCCCTCGGCGGTCATGTCGAGCTTGATCTGCCCGCCCAGCGCGGCCAGCGACGGGCTGGCGGCGATCATCTTCTGGATCTTGTCCTTCATCTGCTGCAGCCGCACCTTCTCGGCGCGGCGCTGCTCTTCCTTGAGCGCTCGCAGATTGATGGTCTTGCGGGGCGACTCGATGTCGCCGGCCTTGACCTGGCCGGTCTGCCGCGACAGATCCTTGCCGCCGCCACGCACCAGGCTCGAAGCGTCGCCCGCGCCGGAGCCGCCGAACATCGCCACCTTCAGCGGGCTGGAGAAGTAGTCCGAGATGCCCTTCTTGTCACCCTCGGTGGTCGAGCCGAGCAGCCACATCAGGAGGAAGAAGGCCATCATGGCCGTCACGAAGTCGGCGTAGGCGATCTTCCAGGCGCCGCCATGCGTGGCATGGCCGGCCTTTTTCACCCGCTTGATGATGATGGGCTGGAGTTTTTTTGAGTCGCCGGCCATCAGTCAGCCCCTCGTCCGCGAGTACTCAGCCGATCCCCCGAGGGGATGCCGATGCGAGCGGGCTCGACCCGCTCGCACATCGGCTCAAGCCGTCCTTGGGAGCGGCCCGGCGAACGGCTTGAATTGCGAATGCATGTGATCATGGCGTTAGCACCCTAGCACAACAGGAGGCTTACTTCTTCTTGACGTGTGATTCCAGCTCGGTGAAGGTCGGCCGGTCGCCGGAATAGAGCACCTTGCGCCCGAACTCGATCGCCACCTGCGGTGCATAGCCCTGCATGCTGGCCAGCAAGGTGGTCTTGATGCACTGGAATTCCTTGCCGCCATCTTCGACCTTCTGCTCGAGCAGGCCGGCCAGCGGCTCGGCAAAACCGTAGGCCAGCAGAATGCCCAGGAAGGTCCCGACCAGCGCGGAGCCGATCATGCCGCCCAGCACGGCCGGCGGTTGGCCCACCGAGCCCATCGTGTTCACCACGCCCAGCACGGCCGCCACGATCCCGAAGGCCGGCAGGCCGCCGGCCAGGCGTTGGAGCGCGGCCACGGCCGCATGCTCTTCCTGGTGGTGGGTCTCGATCTCGCTGTCCATCAGCGACTCGATCTCATGCGCGTTCAGATTGCCCGACACCATCATGCGCAGGTAGTCGGTGATGAATTCGGTGACGTGATGATCATGGCCGACGTTCGGATATTTCTGGAACAGCGGCGAGTTGTGCGGCTCCTCCACATCCTTTTCAATCGACATCAGGCCTTCCTTGCGGGCCTTCTGCAGGATGTCGTACATCAGCGCCAGCAGTTCCATGTAGCGGGCCTTGCTGTACTTGCTGCCCTTGAAGCAGCGACCCAGTCCCGAGATGGTGGCCTTGACGACCTTCATCTGGTTGTTGGCCAGGAAGGCGCCGGCGGCGGCTCCGAAGATGGTGGTCATCTCGAAAGGCAGCGCGTGCAGGATGACCTCGATATTGCCGCCGTGGGCAATGAAGACGCCGAAGATGCAGGCCATCGCAATGACCCAGCCGATGATCACAAACATAGAGTTCTCTGGTTGGCTCCTGTGGACAGGCGCGCCCGCACCCAGGAAGAGCAGCCTCGGAAGGCCGCCTCTTCATATCGGCGCAAGCCCTGGGGTCTTGAGACGGAAAACCAGTCGCCGTCAAAAGGCCAGCCGCGAGTTTGCCTTGGCTTTAGCTCATTCCAGAGCATTAGCTAGCGGATAACTCAGTTTCTTTCGTGGCACTTTGCCCGCCGCTTTGGCGCTTGTCCGGCCGGTAGATCCAGAGGCTGTGCCCGCGTGGCAGCTCGATCTGCGCGAGCGGCGCCTGTCCTTCGACCTCGAAATCAAGGCTGATCAACCAGGCCGCCGCCGCCATCTCGGTGCAGGCTTTGCGCCACACTCGGGCCATCGATTCGGGCCGCTGGAACAGGTAGACCATGCCAAAGCCGCTCCAGTCGAGCGCCCACATGTCGCCGCGTTCGATATGCGCCCAAGGGCAGCGCCAGCGGCAAAGCCAGGCCAGCGGCCGGCTCCATTCGATGCCGGACAGCGCCGCATGCGGATAGGCGCGGTGAAGTTCGCGCAGGCCATGACCCAGGCCGCAACCTGAATCGAGCACCTTCGCGCCAACGGGCAGCGGTGCCAGTTCGGCCAGCCGGCTGAGCGCGCCTTGCGGCGTCGGGAAAAGCGGCGCGTCGCGCCAGGTGCTGGCCGGATAGACCAGGGCCAGCAGGAAGAGCGGCAACAGCCAGCCCCAGGCCGGCATCGCCGTGGCCATCGTCAGGACCGAGACCGGGAACCCTAACGCCACGATCACACGGCGCCAGCGCGCCTGGTGCAAGAGCGCCAAGCCGGCGCCCGCGCCGGCCGCAAGAATCAAGGCCGGCACATCACCAAACGGGCGCAGCGCCATGAAAAGCAGCCAGGCGGCGGCCCAGGTCAGGAAGGCTGGCAAGGGCCAGGGCAGGAAGCGCATGGAGGCTGAAAAAGTAGCGGCCCGGGCAGTCTACGTGCCAGGGCCGCGGGATGGAGAAGCGAAGAAACCGCCTCTACCGCCTCAGTGCATCTTGATCGAACCAGTCGCGCGGCCCTTGCCCGCGCGAGCCGGCGGGTTGCACAGGCCGCACACGTAGTGGCGCGGGATCTCGTGCGGATGGGTCACGAAGGAGCCGCCGCACTTGCTGCACTTGGTCATGGTCAGCATGCCGTTGTCCACGAACTTGACGAGGCGCCAGGCGCGCGTGACGGACAGCAGCTCTTCGAGCCCTTGCGCATGCGTCTGCTCGCGGTAGAGCTGGAAAGCCTTGATCACGGTGTCGATCTCGTCGAGCTCGGCCACCTTGTTCAGGTACTCATGCACATTGAGGAACAGGCTCGCGTGGATGTTCGGCTGCCAGGTCATGAACCAGTCGGTCGAGAACGGCAGTTGGCCCTTCGAAGGCGACTTGCCCGAGACTTCCTTGTACAGACGCAACAGGCGCTCATAGCTCAGATCGGTCTCTGATTCCAGTACCTGCAGGCGGGCGCCGAGGTTGATCAGAATAACGGCACGTTCAATCTGACGTGCTTCGGAGAGGATGCTCTTGTTTCTCATGACGGGCTCCGTGATCTCTGCATTGCGGGGCAGCGCTGGGCCGCTCCCGAGCGCCCCGCCAAGGTGGATTCGATCGGGTCGAGCCCGATTGAATCCGCACCCCCGCGGGGGGTGGTTGCGCGTACTCGCGCAACCGGGGGTCTACATTCAAGCCACTTCTTGATGGCGGCCGGCCATCAAGATCGAGGCGTGCAGGCGCGAGACCGAATCGTTCGCGGCGGTCTTGCCGTGGCTGGTCAGCAGGCCCCACACCAGGTCGTCATCCATGCGGAAGCGGCACAGCAGGGTGTTGCCCGAAGCGATCTTCATGACCTGGGCGGGGCTCAGGGTGGAGAGCAGCGTGGCGGTGTCGTCCGAGATGCCCAGGCGGTAGAGCGCCTGCTCGCGGTCCGCACGGATCAGGCTTTGGGCCAGCATCAGATAGGACAGATTGGTCTCGCGAATCTCGGTCAGGATCTGGTCGGCGTTCATGGCTTGCTCCGTTGACTTCACACTTGATGTAGGACGCCGACTGATTTGCGTGTCGGCATGCGTTGCATTGTGAAGATCGGATAAGCCGCCGGGCATCAGGCCATTTCTCGTTCTTGAGTCCCGGTTTGTCTGTGCGCCGCGTAGGAATTTGCCTTACAGGCCGTAGGCGCGGCGCAGCTCCTGCGCCTCAAGCTCGCGTCCCGTGCCGGCGAGAACGATCGCCAGGTTGTGAGCGGCGAGTACGGAGCCGCGCCCGGCCACGGCGCCAATCTGATCGGGCCGCTCGCCTAACGCCATACATCGACGCCACGCTTCTTCAGCCATCGGCAACAGTTCAGCAGCACGCGAGGGGTCATCGGCCGCCAGATCCAGCAGCAGATCGCCGAGGGCGAAGAAGAAGTCGGGTGATTCGCCGCAGATCGCGAGCTGCGCCTCGGCAAAGTCCATCGCCACCGCATGCAGCTTCAACTGCTTCAAGCCGTAGAGCCGCCGCGCCACCAGGTCCGGCCACCAGGGCGGCGGGTTGTGCATCAGTTGCGCGGCATGGGCAAATGCCGTCTCGGCTTCGGCCGCTTCGTCGTAGACCGCGTGATCCTTGCCAAGCTGATACCAGGAATAGGCATCGCCGGGCGTCTCTTTCAGCATCGCTTGCAGAAGCATGCGGTTGCGGCCGCGCTTGGCAGCGAGCCGCTCGCCTCGATAGCCGTCGTGGCCGACTTGCAGCGGCAAACGCTTGAGCGGCAAGCGCTGAGCCGGTTGGACCGGCTGTTCATGCACGCGGCCTGAGTAACGCACAGAACCCGGCAGCACGCGGCTCAGCCATTGGCTGGCGACGCCGCCATCAAAAGCATCGTGCAATTGCACGACACCGATGAATTCAGGCGTTAGCGAGCGCAAGGCCTGCAGCGTTTGCACCGTTTCAGCGCCCTGCTCCAGCCATTCATCGGCATCCAGCACGAGGTGCCAGTCGGCCGAGGCCAGCTCGAGCGCGCGGTTGCGCGCCGCGGAGAAATCGTCACACCAGCGGAAATGCTCCACGCGCGCACCTGCCGCACGCGCAAGCGCGGGCGTGGCGTCGATAGAGCCGGTGTCCAGCACCAGCATGTCGTCGACATGGTCGCGCACGCTCTTCAGCAGCCGCTCGATGCGCGGCGCCTCGTCGCGGGCGATCACCACCAGCGCGAGCCGGTACAGCCTGGATGGGGCGGCTGAACTCATCCGCCAACAATACAGGCTTACAGGCCCTGCAGGCGCTCGAGTTCCAGTTCGACCAGCGGCGCCAGGTCAGGCGCCTCAGCCAACAGGCTGTCGCGCGCCGGGCCGGTAGCAGCCAGTTCCTTCAGCGCCTGGACGGCACGGGCGTTGTAGCCCTGGCCGATCAGTGCGAAGGCCAGCGTGTACAGGCTCGGGCCGTGGGTTGGCGTGATCGACAGCGCGCGCGATGCGTAGATCGTGGCGTGCTGGTGTTCACCGGCGGCCAGCAGCAGGGCTGCCATGTCGCTCAGCAGATCGTGGCTGCTCGGCACTTGCATCAGCGCGTCGTTCAGCAGGGACAGGCCGCGGCCCACCTCGCCGCGAGCGGCTTCCGCGTACGCATCGTTGCGGGCCTTGGCCAGCAAGAGCAGTGCTTCGTAGGACGGGCCTTCGGTGCGCCGGATCTCTTCGGCGATTGCGTGTGCGCCGTTGAGCATGGTTGCGGCGGTCTTTGTCTGCAACATGTGCATCTCCTTGGAGTGCGGCAGGAATCGGCCGCCATCAACAAAACTTTAGGGCTCGGAACGTGTCTTGATTCACCGAATAAGCCGACTCTTGTCCCCTCTTCTCCGAGGACTCTGTACCTCCCCGCGGTCGAAATCACTAGGGCGGCTTCTGCTTATCTGTAAGCGCCGCTTCCTACTGAATAGAGAAAGATCGATTCCACCCGAAAAGACACCGCCCACATCCGCCCAAGACCGCCTTGGCCATCAGCCCGCGATTGCTGTACAGATCGATCCGATGAAATGCCAAGTAGTTCCGCCTCTTTTCCCGAGATGGGGGCTATTGACAAACAACGCTCAAGTTCCGGCGGGGTTTGTCCGATAGCCATTCCAACGGGTCTAAACGGACGCGTGGTCCGGTCGGAAGGCTGCGACTCTGCGAATTACCCCTAGAGGGGCGCGGGATTGCTGGGCTGTCTGACGTCGGACGTGGAAGGTGCCTCCTATGGGGTGCTGGACACGAGAGCCGACGAAAGCCGGGAATCTATTCATCTGTAAAGGAAGCGCATCATGGCCGCAATCATCAATACCAACTTGTTGTCGCTGGACGCGCAGCGCAACACCTCGAAGTCGCAAAGTGCATTGGCCATGGCCATGCAACGTCTGTCTTCGGGTCTTCGCGTCAACTCCTCCAAGGACGACGCCGCCGGTCTGGCCATTGCCTCGCGCATGGAAGCCCAGGTCCGCGGCATGAACGTCGCTCAGCGCAATGCCAATGACGGCATCTCGCTGGCACAGACCGCTGACGGCGCCCTCTCCGGCGTGACCGACAACCTGCAACGTATGCGTGAACTGGCTGTCCAGGCCCGTAACGCCACGAACACCAGCGCCGACCGCGACTCGCTCGACCAGGAATTCGGCCAGCTGGCCCAGGAAATCCAGCGCGTGCTGGGTGGCACCGCCTTCAACGGCAAGAACATTCTGGGTACCGACGCCGGCACGCAGACGTTCCAGATCGGCGCCAACACGACGAGCAATGACTCGGTGGACATCACCACGGTCGACCTGACCGCCGATGGCACCATCACCGCCGTTGCCGGCAGCGACAACACGGGCGCAGGCCGCTCGGTGATCGACAACACGGCCACGCCGGACACGATCGCCACGGTGATCAACAACATCGACACCGCGCTGACGACCGTCAACTCGAACCGCAGCGTGCTGGGTGCCGCCCAGAACCGTTTCGATGCCGTGGTGAACAACCTGCAAACCTCGGTCGAGAACCAAAGTGCTGCCAAGAGCCGCATCACGGACGCCGACTTCGCTTCGGAAACCGCCAACCTGTCACGTGCCCAGATCCTTCAGCAAGCTGGCACCGCAATGATTGCCCAAGCCAATCAGTTGCCGCAGCAAGTGCTGACGCTTCTTCGATGAAGGTGGACCAGCCTCATCGCTGGTCCTGAACAGCCCCGCCGTCACGAGTTGATCCCTTGACGAGTTGAAGACGGGGTTGGGGAAACAAACCAGCACCCATCTCTTGAGGAACCACCCGTCGCCCTGCGGCGGGTGGTTTTAAAAAGAAAAATGGGGGCTAAAAAGGCATCAGTTCCGCGCTTCGCGGATGCAGGCGCTGGCAAAAAGCACTCAAGTCAGTTCGACCACACGACGATAACGGGTTCAACGGGTCCGGGAATATCAACCGGTACACGTGCCCCCTGGGCAACCGGGGACAGCTTGTTCCCGGGTCTCGTGATCGAAAGGACTGACCAATGCCCGCCATTATCAATACCAACCTGCTGTCGCTGAATGCGCAGCGGAACACCTCCACCACGCAAAGCCAGCTGGCGCAAGCCATGCAGCGCCTGTCTTCGGGCTTGCGCGTCAATTCCGCCAAGGACGACGCCGCCGGCCTGGCCATCGCCTCCCGCATGGAAGCGCAAGTGCGTGGCATGAACGTCGCCATCCGCAATGCCAATGACGGCATCTCGCTGGCGCAGACCGCCGACGGCGCACTCGGCCAGGTGACGGACAACTTCCAGCGCATGCGTGAACTGGCCGTCCAGGCCCGCAACGCCACCAACACCAGCGCCGACCGCGACTCGCTCGACCAGGAATTCGGCGAGCTGGCCAAGGAAAGCCAGCGCGTGCTGGGCGGCACGACCTTCAACGGCAAGCTGATCCTCGGTGACGACTCAGGCACCCAGACCTTCCAGGTCGGCGCCAACACAACGACGAACGACTCGATCGACGTCACCACCACCAACATGACCACGGACGGCTCGATCACCGCCGTTACGGGCTCCGACAACGCGGGCACCGGCCGCTCGGTGATCGACAACAGCGCCACGCCCGACTCCATCGCCTCGGTGATCAACAACATCGACACCGCGATCAACACCATCAACTCGCAGCGCAGCGTGATGGGTGCGGCGCAGAACCGCTTTGACGCGGTGGTCAACAACCTGCAGGTCTCGGTAGAAAACCAGAGCGCCGCCAAGAGCCGGATCACCGATGCCGACTTCGCCGCGGAAACCGCCAACCTGTCGCGCGCCCAGATCCTGCAGCAGGCCGGCACGGCGATGATCGCTCAGGCCAACCAGTCGCCGCAGCAGGTCCTGACGCTGCTGGGCCATTGAGTTAGCACCCCGCCAGAACTCCCCCAGACACCCCACCCCGAACCCGGGCCCGGCTGATCGCAGCCAGGCCCGGGTTCTTTTTTAGACGTGGTTTCCGGCCTTTATCGGGGCTTTGAAAAACGTCGGCACTCGCAGAATTTGATCCATCGGGCCGTGTGTTCTTTACAAGGTTCGATGTCCGGCCCTCGGCCCCCAAAAGCGTCACGGTGACGCCAAGGGACCGCCGACCGGGCCCAGGGAACCGGATCAAGCAGGAGTGCTGAAATGCCCCAGACCATCAATACAAACATCATCTCGATGAACGCGCAGCGAAATCTGGACATGTCCCAGAATTCGCTGGCGACCGCGATGCAGCGCTTGTCGTCCGGCCTCCGGGTGAATTCCTCCAAGGATGACGCCGCCGGCCTGGCCATCGCAGCCCGCATGGAAACCCAGGTTCGGGGCATGAACGTGGCCATCCGCAACGCGAACGACGGCATCTCGCTGGCGCAGACGGCGGACGGCGCGCTCTCGCAGCTGACCGAGTCGATGCAGCGGATGCGCGAACTGGCCGTCCAGGCCCGGAACGCCACCAACTCCGACGATGACAAGGATTCGCTGGACAAGGAGTTCGGCGAACTGGCGAAGGAAATCCAGCGCGTGCTGGGTGGCACGACCTTCAACGGCAAGGCCATCCTGGCGGATTCGTCCGGCACGCAGACCTTCCAGATCGGCCCGAACACCACCAGCAACGACTCGATCGACATCACGACGAACGATCTGACGCAAGACACGACGATCACGACGGTGGCCGGCACAGACAACACCGGCTCCGGCCGCTCCGTGATCGACCGCACCTCGACGCCCGACACGATCGCCACGGTGATCGGCAACATCGACGCCGCCATCAACACGGTCAACACGCAGCGCGCCACGCTCGGCGCCTCGCAAAACCGCTTCGATGCCGTGATTTCCGACCTGCAAGTGGCGGTTGAAAATCAAAGTGCCGCGCGCAGCCGCATCATGGACGCCGACTTCGCCGCAGAAACCGCCGCCCTGTCGCGCGCCCAGATCCTGCAGCAGGCCGGCACGGCCATGGTCGCCCAGGCGAACACCATGCCGCAGCAGGTGCTGACCTTGCTGAAGGGTTAAGCCTCGCAGGCCTCAGGGGTATTGCCCCTCAAGTTCTTCCCCGAGTGACCGATATAGCCTAGGCAATATCGGTCTTTTTTTCTTGGCAGTCGCTAACATCCTCGCTGTACGGAGTCCCACATGGCATCTGGAAGCATCACCTCGCTAGGTATCGGCACCAACGGCCTGGATCTGGAGTCCCTGCTCAGCAAGCAGGTGGCTGCCGAGAGCCAGCCGCTGACGCTGCTGAACACCCAAACCCAGACCTTGCAGACCAAGGTCTCGGCCTATGGTCAGATCCAGAGCACCATGTCTGCCCTGCAAACCGCCTTGCAGGGGCTGACCAATCCCAGCACCTGGGGCGCAACCTCCGCCAGTTCCAGCGACGCCACCGCCGTGGCGGTTGCAGCGGGCGACGGCGCCTCGGCCGGCAACACGACGATTTCGGTCTCGCAGTTGGCGACCTCGCAAACCATCGCCAGCCCGGCCGTTGCCGATGCCTCGGCCGCGGTGGGCACAGGCTCGCTGACCATCCAGCTCGGCCAGTGGAGCGCGGACAACAGCAGCTTCACGGCGGGCAGCGCTGCTGCGGTGACCATCAACATCGCCGCCGGCAACAACTCGCTGACCAATATCCGCGATCAGATCAATGCAGCCGGTGCAGGCGTGACCGCCAGCATCGTCACCGACAGCAACGGCTCGCGCCTGACGATGCGCTCCACCGCCACCGGCCAGTCCGCTGGCTTCCAGGTCACGGCCAGCGACAACGACGGCAACGGCACCGATGCCAATGGTCTCTCCGCCCTCGCCTACGACCCCAGCAACGGCGTCAACACCAGTTCGCTCAAGCAGGCTGCGGGCAATGCCAAGGCCATCGTCAACGGGCTGGACATCGAATCCGAGAGCAACACGCTCAGCACCGTGGTTGACGGCCTGACCATCACGCTCAACAAGCCCACGACCGCCGTGACGCTGAGCGTGTCGCAGAACGCCGCCTCGATCAAGACCGCCATCACCGGCTTCGTCTCCGCCTACAACGCGATGGCCTCGCTCTTTGCGACCGATCTGAAATACGTCCCGAACAGCGACGGCAAGAGCGCCGGCAACGCCGGCCCGCTGCAAGGCGACAGCATCGTGACCGGCATCCAGTACATGATGCGCAGCCTCGCCGGCGGCACCACCAATCTGGGCGGCGCCTTCAGCCGCCTGGCCGACATCGGCCTCGATCCCCAGAAGGACGGCACGCTGAAGGTCGACGACGCCAAGCTCAGCGCCTCGCTGGCCAACACGACCGATCTCAAGAGCTTCTTCATGGGCGTGGACAAGACCACGGCCAGCAACTCCGGCATCGCACAGCAACTGCTGACCTTTGCCAACGGCGCCTTGAGTTTCGACGGACAGATCGCCACGGGCACTTCGGGCCTGAACACGCGCATCAGCCAGAACAACGACCGGGCCACCGACCTGCAGGCTCACCTGGACCTGTTCTCCTCGCGCCTGCGCGACCGCTACAACGCGCTGGACACGCAAATGGCTTCGCTCAACAGCATGGCCAGCTACGTGAACCAGCAGATGACCATCCTGAACGCGAACGCCGCCAGCGGCAACTGAGCCGAGCCCTGACCCACCACGCGACGGCGTGCCCTTGACGGGGCCGCCGTCGTCGTCATTTGGGGCCGCTTTCCAGAAGTAACTTGCCTTCAAGTTTGGGCGCAGAGCGCCGAAAACAAACTTAACAAGCATTCGGAAAGCAATACCCCCATGTACGGCAACTCCTCTCCCTTCGGTTCGCGCGGTTCGGTTGCAAGCTTGTACACCCGAGTCGGCGTCGAAACCGATGTCTCCACCGCCAGCCCGCATCGGCTTGTCGAGCTGCTGTTCGAGGGCGTGTTCAACGCCATGAACCAGGCCCGCGGCGCCATCCAGACCAAGGACGTCGCCACCAAGGCCCGTTCGCTGAGCCGCGCGGTGCGCATCCTCGACGAAGGTCTCAAGGCGGCGCTGGACCTGGAAGCCGGCCAACTGGCCCGGGACCTGCGCGACCTGTACTCCTGGATGTGCCTGCGCCTGACCTACGCCAATCTGCACAGTGACATCGGCGCCATCGAGGAATGCCAGCGCGTGCTGGCCCCGGTGCGCGACGCCTGGCTTGCCATCGGCGAGCGCCAGAACCAGCCCACGGCTGCCTGAAACCAAGTTGAAGACATCATGACCCGGTTCAATTCCTCCCGCGACCCGTCAACGGCAGACTTCCCGATGAACTCCCATCTCCTGAGCTATTACGAAGCCATCGAGCAGGCCAGCGCCGACATGCTCTCTGCCGCCCGGTCGGGCAACTGGGACGAGGTCGTCAAGCTCGAAGGCGCTTGCGTGCTGCTGATCTCGCAGCTCAAGCAGGCTGCTTCCCAGGATCAGCTGGCGCCCGCCGAGACCCAGCTGAAGACGCGCATCATGCAGCGCATCCTCATCAACGACGCCGAAATCCGACATCTGGCCGAACCCTGGCTCGAAGATCTGGACAAAGTGCTCACTGGCAAGAGCAAGGCCGTGCACTGAACGCTTGACTTGGCCTTAGGATCGTAGGCATCAACAAGAGCCTGCGAAGAGCCCAGTGAGCCCCGACACGCCGAACCCCGCGCTGACCCAACCCGCACCGCTGGACGCCGACCTGGATCTCGGCGAGTTCCGTGTCGCCTCCAGCGTCGAGATCGCGGCGATCCTGCGCGAGCTTCTCGAGACGCAGACGCTCTTCACGCTGCGCTCCGAGCTCGACTCGCCGCTGGTCACGCGCCTGTGTGCACTCGACCTCGCCGCTGGCAATCTGAGCATGGAGCTGCCGGTCGGCGGCATTCCTGAAGGCGCCCTCGGGCCCGAGGTCACCTGCGAGGCCTACATCAACCACATCCGCGTGCAGTTCGAGCTGGCCAAGCCGAACGCCACGGGCCGTGGCCGCGACATGATGCTGGTCAGCGCCATCCCGGCACTGGTCTACCGCTTCCAGCGGCGCAAGGCTTTCCGGGTCAAGCCGCACTCGAACGCGCCGCAGGTCGATCTGACGCCCATGGACGGCGGCGCCACGGTCAAGCTGCGCATCCTCGACGTCAGCATGGGCGGCTTTGCGCTGCTGATGCCTCCGAACGAACCCGGCTGGGCGATCGGCGAGACCTTCGCCGTCCAGGTTGAGCTTGATCGCTACACCCACTTCAAGGCGCGCATGCGCCTGCAGAACGTGCACGGCAGCGACCCGGCCCTGGGCACGCAGCTCGGCTGCGCCTTCACCCAGCTCGACCGCGAAGGCGAGCGGGCGCTGCAGGTCTTCATCGACCAGACGCAGAAGCTGGATCGGTTGATGCGCAAGGCCTGAAGCTCGCCTCGGCACGCGCTGAACAGTGCAGCGTGGCTCGGCAACTGCTAAACTTGAGGCAGGAGATTTCGCCTATGAAAGCACTGAAAAGCGAACTGGCAAAGCAACTGATGGCTGATCCCAAGGCTCGCCAAGAGTTGCGGCAAGTGCCATCCGCTTCGGGCCAGCCCTCGGCCAGCCACACTTTTATTGTGAAAAACGGAGCGTCGGTCGAGCGATACGCCGCACGCGTCGTGCCCAAGGCCGCCTGAGCCCGCTGAATGAATATCGCGCTTCCGGCGCTGATCATATTTGCCTGTCTGCTTCCTGGCTTCATATTCCGGAGTCGACTGAAACTGGTCGAGAGCACGTCGTTGGACTACTCGCCTTTTGGCCGAGTCGTCAGCGAAAGCATCATGTGGGCAGTCGCGCTCCATACGCTGTGGGTCTTGGCGTTCTGCCCAGTCCACGGCGATGTCGCTGATCTTGGCCTCGTGCTGAAACTGTTGTCGTCCAACCTCACCGTTCACGGGGATGCCTTGGACAAGGTGGCCGGGCAGACGGGACGCATCATCCCGTATTTCGGCTCGCTCTACCTCGCTGCCTTCCTCGTCCCCACGGGCATCCGAAAGCTCATCAGCACCTGTCGTCTGGATAGATACGGCAGCGCAACGAGCTGGCTTTTCAGATTCCACGACGCGCCGTGGTACTACACGCTGACCGGCGCCGATTTCACGCGTGCAGATCAGCCCGACTTCATCATGGTCACCGCGATCGTCGATGTGGCGGGTCAGCCCATTCTTTTCAAAGGTGTGCTCGACGACTTCTATTTCAAATCAGACGGCGCATTGGACCGGCTCATCCTGGAAGACGCCCGGCGCAGACCGCTGTCGGAGGACAAGGGTCTGTCAGCACCAGAAGCATCGCCCGTTGACGAGAATTTCTATTTCGTTGATGGAGATTCATTCGTGATTCAGTATGACCAGGTCATCACGCTGAATATCGAATATGTGCAGGTGACCCGTGTCGACGAGGCGGGCGAGCCGATCCCCGATCGGCCCGTTGCAGCTGTCCGCAGCTAGCGGTGTCAAGCGTGGCCAGCGCGATTGGACACCACAATGTCCCGCGAGCCCTCCGCCGCAGCATGGATCCGCTGCATTTCCACGTAGGCAATTTCAAGGTTCCGAGTGAACGATCTGGCGTCGAAGAGGCAGCTACTCTGGCGGCTTGCCAGCAGTCGGCGCTTGATATCCGCCATACGCTCGGGTTCCTGCGCGAGCTGAATCGCCAGCATCTCGTAGGCATCCATGCTCTCGGCAATCAGCTCCGGAAGCTCGATCGCCTGGAGCAAACTCGCAGCCACGCGGCCCGGAAATGAACGCCCCGGGCGCGTGAGGACGGGCAGCCCCATCCACAAGGCGTCGCTGGCCGTCGTCCCGGCGTTGTAGGGCAAGGTGTCGAGGAACAGATCGGCGGCGCCGAGGTTGGCCAGATAGGTTTCGCGGTCGGCCCGATTGGCGAAGACGAGGCGCGCCGGATCGATGCCGTGGGTCTGCGCGTGAGCACGGGCATTGCTCGGCGCCTGGCCATCTTCATCGAGCAGCCAGAGCACGGAGCCGGGCACGGCGGCCAGGATCCGCATCCAGCTGGCGAAGACCTCGGGCGTGATCTTGCAGGGATTGTTGAAGCAGCAGAACACGAAGCCGGCCTCCGGCAGGTCGAGCGGGCTGCGGCTCGCCGGCATCGGCGTGGGGCGGTGCCGATCGTTGGCCTGGTAGGACGGCAACTGGACGATGTTCTCGTCGTAGAACGGCCGGGAATCGGGCGGGATGATCTGGGCATCGGCGATCAGATAGTCGTAAAGGCGTGTTCCCGAAGTGCCCAGATAGCCGAGATAGGCCACCTGGACCGGCGCGGCCCGCCACGCGAAGATGGCGCTGCGGGCGCCATCGGTGAAGCCCGACAGATCCACCGCGATGTCGACCGCCAGGTTCCGGCACAACTCGGCAATCGCGGCGTCCGTCAGATGTTCCACGTCGAGGAAGCCGTCGAAAGCGGCCCTCAGCCGGACCTGCATCGGATCGTCGCTCGCCGCGCCATAGTTGACCGCGATGACCTCGAAGCGCTCGCGGTCGTGGAGCTCGATCACCTCGGCGATCAGGAAGGAAACTGGGTGGGACTTGAAGTCTCTTGAGACGTAGGCGATGCGGATCTTGTCCGAGACCGGCTCGTGAGCTGCCGTGGTGGCTGCACGAAGCGGCGGACATGAAGCCTGCGTCCACAGCCGCGCCGCCTGCTGCTGGAGTGCCGGGTCATCGACCAGCGTCTGCAAGGCGAGCGGCTGGATGATTTTTGCCTGGCTGCGCACGCCATCAATGACCGCGGCGCGCTCGCTCTCGTAGGCGTTCCACTCAAAAGCATGTGACGCCGCGTAGAGCCGCGTTCCCCGCAGCCAGTCGAGCGTCGGCTTCACGGCGACCGCCGCATTCAGGTCCTCGATCGCCCGGGAGAACTGGCGCATCTGCAAGCGAAGATTGCCTCGGTTGCTCAAGGCTTCGGCATAGCTTGGCTGCAAGGCGATGGCGGCATCGAAGGCCGACAACGCTTCGCTCGCCCGCTTCAGGTTCTTGAGCGCCAGGCCCTTGAGGTTGAAGACCTCGGGATTCCTGGAAGACCGGGGCGCCAGACTCTCAAGCTCGCCGAGAGCGTCAGCGTACTGCCCGAGGTTCACGCGCGTGCGCGCATGCTCGAGGGCGAAGCGAGCTTCCTGCGGCGCGAGCTTCATCGCACAGTCGAACGCGACCAGCGCCGCTTCAGGCGCCGCGATCCG
This sequence comes from Burkholderiaceae bacterium, assembly GCA_036500605.1. Classification (GTDB taxonomy): domain Bacteria; phylum Pseudomonadota; class Gammaproteobacteria; order Burkholderiales; family Burkholderiaceae_C; genus JAFALK01. The sequence continues at coordinate 114,142 of DASYBU010000024.1, read as the reverse complement.
TTGATAGGCCAGGCCCAGCGAGCAATAGGCGTTGGCGTAAGCGGGGTTCAGGCCGATGGCGCGTTCGTAGGCCGCGATGGCATCCGCAGGCCGGCCCAGCTCGACCAGCGTCACGCCCCAGTTGTGCTGAGCGACCGCGTCGCCCGGCTGGATCTGGCAGGAAGCCGCGTAGCAGCGCTCCGCCAGTTCCCAGCGCTCGCGCTGAGCCAGCAGGTTCGCCAGATCGCGGTAGTGGCGCGCCGCCTCTTCGCCCTCGCCCCGCTCCCGCAAGGCTTGAGCCCGTCGCAATCGGTCTTCGAGGTTCTCGGGCTGTTGCTTCTTCAAGGGCTAGGCTGTCCGCTTCAAGCGTATCAAGTGCCACCAGGGCATCAGGGCAACAAGTGCATCACACCTGCATGTTCATGATGTCGGTATACGCCGACACCAGCCGGTTGCGCACCTGCAGCGTCGCCTGGAAACCGATCTGCGCCTTCTGGATCGCCACCATCGTGTCTTCCAGGCTCACGTTCGGATTGTCCAGTTGCACCTCGCGCTGCATGCTCACGGCCTGGTCCTGGCTGGCGCTGACGCCCTTGAGCGCTTGCGTCATGGCGTCGCCAAAGCTCGCGCCGCCCACGCTGGCCGTGCTGGCCTTGGGGCTGACCGGATTGCCGGATGCGTTCAGCCCCGCCTTGGCCAGGGCCTGCGCAAAGTTGAAGGGTTGCAGCTTCACTTCCATGATGGCCGCCAGCTTAACCAGGGGAGCCGCTTCACAAAGGCGCGAACTGCAGGCGCTTCCTCGGCCTGTTTTGCCCATTCTTGAGCCGGACCTGACCCAATAATCCAGCTCAAATCCCCTGATTGCCCATGGACAACGCACTTTCACCCGCCGTCGCCAACGCCGCCTCAATGCCCGTCATCGAGGCATCGTCGAGCACGCAGGCTTTCGTGACACGGCTGCAAGCCCTGCCGATGCGCAACAAGGTGCTGATGGGCGCCGGCCTGGCCGTGCTGGCCGCCGCCGTGCTGGCCATCACGCTGTGGTCCAACCAGGGCGACTACCGGCCGCTGTTCACGGGCCTCTCGGACAAGGACGGCGGCGCCGTCATCACGCAGCTCGCGGCCATGAACGTGGCTTATCGCAACGAGCCGGGCGGCATCATCATGGTGCCAGCCTCGCAGGTGTACGACTTGCGTATGAAGCTGGCCAGCGCCGGCCTCCCCAAGGGCGGCGTCAACGGCTTCGAGCTGATGGACAAAAGCTCCATCGGCCAGACGCAATTCAGCGAACGGCTGAACTTCCAGCGCGGCCTCGAAGGCGAGCTGGTGCGCACGATCACCGCCATGTCCGACGTGCTCGATGCGCGCGTGCACCTGGCGCTGCCGCAGCAGAACGGCTTCTTCCGCGAGCAGCAAAAGCCCAGCGCCTCGGTGATGCTGACGCTGCGCGGTGGCCATGTGCTCGATCGCGCCCAGGTCGCCGGCATCGTGCACCTGGTGTCGAGTTCGGTGCCCGAGCTTTCGCCCAAGGCGGTCAGCGTGGTCGACCAGAGCGGCAACCTGCTCTCGGCCAACACCGACAACGCCAACGGCCTCGACGACCAGCAACTGCGCTACAAGCAGCAGGTCGAGGCCAACTACATCAAGCGCATCAACGAGCTGCTGGAACCCGTGGTCGGCAAGGACAATCTGCGCTCCACGGTGACGGCCGACGTCGATTTCAACCAGATTGAATCGACCGCCGAGGAATACAAGCCGAACCAGGGCCGCGACGCCAACACCTCGATCCGCAGCGCACAGACGAGCGAAGGCAACAACACCCAGCCCTCGATGCCCAGCGGCATTCCCGGCGCGGCCACCAACCAGCCGCCGGTGCCGGCCACTGCGCCGATCAATGGCGCCTCGGCTCCGCTCCAGACCGCGGGCGGCGGTGGCAGCGGCAACAACAGCTCGCACAAGGAATCGACGACCAATTACGAGCTCGACAAGACGGTGCGCGTGACGCGCAATTCGGTCGGCAACGTGCGCCGCCTGAACACCGCCATCGTGATCAACTACCGGCCGATCACCGACGCCAAGGGCAAGACGACGCAGGAAGCGGTGCCGCAGGCCGAGCTCGACAAACTGGACGCGATCGTGCGCGAAGCGATGGGTTTCAATACCGATCGCGGCGATTCACTGAAAATCGTCAGCGCACCCTTCGTGGCCGAGAAGCCCGAGGCCGACCTGCCGATCTGGAAGAACCCGGCCGTTCTGGACGTCGGCCGCAGCCTGATCGTGCCGCTGGCCCTGGTGGCGGTGGCGCTGATCGCGGTCTTCGGCATGGTGCGCCCGGCCCTGCGCATGGTCCGGGTCGAGAAGGAAGAAGCCGATGCCAAGGCGGCTGGGCTGTCCGAGCTGGTCGATGACGATGTGTTGCTCCCTGGCCAGTTGCCGGCCCTGGAAGGCCCTGTCATGAACGAAAAACTGGAACGCGCACGCACGCTGGCGCGCGAGAATCCGGTGGCCGTGGCCAATATCATGCGTGAATGGATCAACGGCACAACCGCTTGAACAGCACGTTAGGGGAGAAGCACCATGGATGACGACGGCGTTGAAGATGCAGCCATTCTGCTGATGTCGCTGGGCGAGGAAGAGGCTGCCGGCGTCTTCAAGCACCTTGAGCCCAAGGAAGTGCAGAAGCTCGGCGAAACCATCGCCAAGCTCAAGGTCATCCCGCGCCTGAAAGTCCACGAAGTGCTGGAGCGCTTCGACAAGGTGGCCGAAACCCAAAGCTCGCTGGTCGCCGACACCGACGAATACGTGCGCAGCGTGCTGCGCAAGGCGCTGGGCGACGACAAGGCCAATCTGCTGATCGACCGCATCCTGCAGGGCAGCGACGTGTCCTCGATCGAAAGCCTCAAGTGGATGGACGCCGCCTCGGTGGCCGAACTGCTGCGCAACGAACACCCGCAGATCATCGCGGCCATCCTCTCGCACCTCGATTTCGACCAGACCAGCTCGGTGCTGCGCGCCTTCACGGAACGCCAGCGCAACGAGGTGATGATCCGCATCGCGACGCTCGACGGCATCCAGCCGATGGCGCTGAAAGACCTCAACGAGGTGATGAGCCAGGTGCTGGCCGGCGGCGAGCGCATGAAGAAGCAGAACCTGGGCGGCGTGAAGACCGCAGCCGAGATCATCAACATGATGGGCACCAGCATCGAGACCTCGGTGCTCGACTACATCCGCGAGGCCGACGCCGAGCTGGCCCAGAAGATCATGGACAACATGTTCACCTTCGACGACCTGGAAAAGCTCGATGCCAAGGGCATCCAGGCGCTGCTCAAGGAAGTGCAGTCCGAATCGCTGCTGGTGGCGCTCAAGGGCGCCTCGGCCGAGCTCAGGGAAAAGATCTTCGCCAACATGTCCACGCGTGCGGCTGAAATGCTGCGCGAAGACCTCGAGACGCGCGGCCCGGTGCGCCTGTCCGAGGTGGAAGGCGAGCAGAAGGAAATCCTCAAGATCGTGCGCCGCCTCACCGACGAAGGCCAGATCGTCATCATGTCCGGTGGCGACGACCAATTCGTCTGAACCTTCGCGCCGCACCGTCGGTCTTGTGAGTTAGGCTTTTTCCCGCATGGCGACCAACCATCCTCCTCCCCGTCAGGTTCCGCCCCCCGAACGCCGCGAAGGCGACCGGCGCGAGAGCAGCTACGCCCGTTTCATCCCGCGCGAGGAGATGCCTGCCAAGTTCGAGGCCTGGACGCCCGGCGTGCTGGACGGCCCGCCTATTGCGCGCCCGCCCATCAGCGCCCCGGCGCCTCCGCCGCCACCCGCGGCCGTCAAGCCTGTCGAGCCGCCGCCGCCGAACCTGGAGCAGGTGGCACAAGCCGCGCGCCAGAGCGGCTATCAGGACGGCTACCGCGATGGCCTGGTGGCCCTGGAAGCCTTCAAGCAGAGCTTCTCGCAGCAGATGAGCGGCCAGATCGGCATGCTGGTGCAGAGCTTTGACACCGACATGCGCTCGCTCGAAGACCAGATGGCCGAGACGCTGGTGCGCTGTGCCGTCGAGCTGGCTCGCCAGGTGGTGCGCAGCGAATTGCAAGCGCGCCCCGAGCTGATTGCCCGTGTGGCCCACGATGCGGTCGAGGCCTTGCAACTCTCGGCGCGCCATGTGCGCGTGCGCGTTCACCCCGACGACTACCCGCTCGTGCAGACCGGCGCCGGCGAGGAAATGCGCGCTCGCGGCGCGCAGGTGATCCCGGACGACTCGATCATGCGCGGCGGTTGCACCGTCGAATCCGATCTTGGCAGCGTGGACGCCACCCTGCCCGCTCGCTGGCAACATGCAGCGGCGGCGATGGGCCAGGTCTCCGTGTGGGAAGACCGGCGCGGTGCAGCAACACCTGAGCCCGACGAAGGCGCCAAGCCATGACCACCACGGCGCGGCAGCAACGTTGGTCGCATTACCTCGACGACCTGCAGGCGCTCGCCGCCAACGCGCCGCCGCTCGATGCGCAAGGCAAGCTGGTACGCGTGGCGGGCCTCGTGCTCGAAGCCTCTGGCGTGACCGTGCCGATGGGCTCGGTCTGCGAAATCCATCTGCCCAGTTCGGGCGCGAACCCGCAACGCGGCAAGCGGCCGGTCAATGCCGAGGTCGTCGGCTTCTCGGGTGATCGCGCCTACCTGATGCCGACCGACGAAGTGCACGGCCTGGCCAGCGGTGCCACTGTGATCCCGCGCGCCCTGCCCTTGCAGCCGCCCAAGCTCGGTCAGCCGAACCACCCTTGGCGCCGCGATGGCGATCGCGGCCTGCGCCTGCCGATGGGCGATGGCTTGCTGGGGCGTGTGGTCGATTCACATGGTCATCCGATGGACCGGCAAGGCCCTCTCGAGAACGCGCACAGCGAGCCGATGCAGCGCCGCTCAATCAATGCCATGGACCGTGACCCGGTGCGCACGCCGCTCGATACGGGCGTCAGGGCCATCAACACCTTGCTGACTGTCGGCCGTGGCCAGCGCATCGGCCTGTTCGCGGGCACGGGCGTCGGCAAATCGGTGCTGTTGGGCATGATGGCGCGCTACACGCAGGCCGACGTGATCGTGGTCGGCCTGATCGGCGAACGCGGCCGCGAAGTCAAGGAATTCATCGAGGACATCCTCGGCGAGGAAGGTCTGGCGCGCAGCGTCGTCGTGGCCGCGCCGGCCGATGCGCCGCCCTTGCAACGCATGCAGGGCGCGCACTACGCGACGGCGATCGCCGAATACTTCCGCGACCAGGGCCAGCATGTGCTGTTGCTGATGGACTCGCTCACGCGCTACGCGATGGCGCAGCGCGAGATCGCGCTGGCGATCGGCGAGCCGCCGGCCACCAAGGGCTATCCGCCGTCATGCTTTGCCAAGCTGCCCCAGCTCGTGGAGCGCAGCGGCAACGGGCTGCCCGGTGCCGGCTCGATCACGGCCTTCTACACGGTGTTGTCCGAGGGCGACGACCAACAGGACCCGGTGGCCGACGCCGCGCGCGGCATTCTGGATGGTCACATCACGCTGTCGCGCGAGCTGGCCGAGGCTGGCCACTACCCGGCGATCGACGTCGAGCGCTCGATTTCACGGGTGATGACGAATGTAGTGCCGCAAAACCAGCTCGATTCCGCGCGACGATTCCGCCAACTTTTGGCCAAATTCAACAAAGCGCGCGACCTGATCCAGCTCGGAGCCTATGCCCCTGGCCACGATCTCGAACTGGACCTGGCGGTGCGCCTGCATGCGGACATGGAACGTCTGCTGCAGCAGGACATGAATGCGCAGGCGCCTTTCGCGGCCAGCGTCAAGCAGTTGAACGCGGTGATGGCGCAGGCCTGAGACGCTGGTTGAAAAGTAAACCCTCTCCACCCGGTTGTACGGAGGCACGAGTCGCATGAGCAGCAGCAGCAGCAGTCCACAGTCCTTGCAGATGCTCACCATCTTGCTCGACAAGGTCAGCACCGAGCGCGATGAAGCCCAGACGCACCTGGCCGAGTGCATGAAGCGTGCCGAGGCCGCGCGCACGCAGGCCAGCGAGCTGAGCAAATACCGCACCGACTACGAGCAGCGCTGGGGCCGCCAATTCGCCCAGGGCGGCACGATGGACATCGTCAACTGCTACCAGAACTTCTCCGGCAAGCTCGAAGAGGCGATCGTCTCGCAAGGCAATATGGTGGGCTACTCGGACCAGCGCGTCGAGATGGCCCGCACGCAGTTGCTGGCGCTGGAGATGCGCGTCGCCGCGATCAAGAAGCTGATCGAGCGGCGCCAGGCCGAAACCCAGCGCTCCCAGCAGCGCCAGGAGCAGAAAGCCACCGATGAATTCGCCGCCCACATCTCGCGCGACGCGGTGCAGGACAGCCCCTTGAAACGTCCGTTGCTGTAGAAGAAGCCCGCCATGAACATCGTCAACAACAACACCAGCAATTCGCCTGCGGCGAGTGACGCCGCGCTGCGCGCTCAAGCGGCGGCAGCCTCGTCGAGCACTTCGTCGTCGTCCAGCGGAAGCTTCGCCGACATGCTGCGCAACTTCGACGCCAGTCATATCAATCTGGACAACGGCCCGATCGACCTCGGGACTGCGCAACCCGTGCGCCCGGCGCCGGAAAGTGCTCCGACGCCGCCAGACGCCAGCAGCAACGCTGACGCCAACGTCGCGCGCCAACAGGATGGCCCGAGCGAGACCCAGCGCCAGGAAGCACGCGCCGCCGCTGCGGCCCCTGCTCCCGCGCCGGCAGCCCATGCCGCGACCACCGAGGACACGCCTCAGCAGACGCAAACTGCCGACGCTTCTGATGCCACCAGCCAGCCAGCCACGGGCAAGGCGAAGGCCGCAGATGAGCAAGGCGAAGGCGCCGGTGCCAAGGCCGCGGCTGATAGCACCGAGCAGACCGGCAGCAACGATCCGCTCGACAAGCCCAGCGCCAAGAAAGCCCGCAACGCCAAGCTGTTGCTCGGCGATGCCGCCGCCACTGACAGCAAGCCGGACAGCGCCAAATCCGCCCAGGGCGATTCCGCAGCGCAAGTCCAGGCCTCGCAGCAGCCGATCTCGCATGTCCGCGTCCTCAGCGCCGACAAGGGCGCGGCAGACAGCACGACCAACGTGGCCAGCGACAGCGCCAAGAGTGCCGTTTCCACGCAGGGCCGCGCCAATGCTCGGCAAGCCGACCAGACCGCCGACCTGCGCGCGGACCAGGCCGCCACACGGGCGGCCAGCGTAGGCGACACGATTCAACAGACCACGCAGTCGGCCACGCAGAGCTTTGCCACCGAACTGCGCAGCGCGGCTTCGGGCGTCGCGGCCGGCGCGCGCACCTCAACCGATGGCCAAGCCGTTCTCGGCGCGCTCGGCGGCGTCGGCGGCTCCGCCACAACGGCTTCTTCATCCAACACCAGCTCGACTTCCAGCACCACCACGCTGAGCCTGGCCCAGCCGCTCAGCGACGCCGGTTTCGGCGCTGAGCTGGGTGCTCGCCTGACCGTGCTCACGCAGGACGGCGTCCAGCATGCCGAGCTCCACCTCAACCCGGCCGACATGGGCCCGGTGGCGGTGCAGATCTCGGTCGATGGCCAGCAGGCGCAGATCTCCTTCCATGCGGCCCATGCCGAAACCCGTGCGGTCCTCGAACAAAGCCTGCCCGATCTGGCGGCAGCGCTGTCGGCTTCGGGCCTGACGCTGGCCGGCGGCGGCGTGTTCCAGCAAAGCCAGGGCGGACAGGCGGGCCAGAGCGGCTCGGGCGCCCAGGGCAACGGCCGGAGCGGTTCCTCCCGGCGCGTGGCCGATGGCGACGACTCGGGCAGCGCGGGAATTCAGCACGTGGCGATGCCAGGTAAAGCCTCGCGCGGCGTGGTTGACCTTTACGTTTGAGAAATTCTGTCGAGAATTGGTGAGGAGCCGCCCTCTTATTCCTGGCATGCGACGCCCTCTGTCCGTCAATAATCGGCGTTAGCGTGCCATTTCCTCACCCCTGGGGTGGGGGCGGTGCTGAACAAAGGAGTCTTTGATGGCCACAGCAGCCGCTGCTGCCGACGCTCCCGCCAAGGGGGGCGGCATGAAAAAACTCATCATCATTCTTGCCGTCGTCGCGGTCCTGGTGATTGCCGGGGGCGTGGGCCTCATGCTCATGATGAAGAAGCAAGCCAGTGCCGATGAGGATGGCGATGCCGCGCCCGCTCCGACCGCGCATGCCGAGAAGAAGAAGCCCGGCGAGCCGCCGGTGTTCGTGCCGCTGGAGCCCTTCACCGTCAATCTGGCCGACAAGGACGTGGACCGTTTTGCCCAGGTCGGCGTGACGCTGGAAGTGACGGACGCGCACACCGGCGACGAGATCAAGGCCTACCTGCCCGCCATCCGCAGCAATGTGCTGGTGCTGCTCTCGCACAAGACCTCGGCCGAGCTGCTGACGCCCGAAGGCAAGGACAAGCTCTCGCGCGACATCCTGCGGGAGTCCGTGCGACCGATGGGTTACGAGATCGAGGACGACGAGGACGACACGTCCGCCGCCACCGCCGATGCTCCCAAGAAAAAGAAGAAGAAGCGGCACGTGGCGCAGAACCTGCCGATCACGCAGGTCTTGTTCTCCAGCTTCATCGTGCAGTAAGGCGACAGGCCCATCATGAATCAGCAAATCCTTTCGCAAGACGAAGTTGATGCCCTCTTGCAAGGCATCACCGGCGAGAGCCAGAAGCTCGAAGCCGAGGAGGAGCAAGGCGGTGGCATACGCGACTACAACCTCGCGAGCCAGGAACGCATCGTGCGTGGGCGCATGCCCACGATGGAAATCATCAACGAGCGTTTCGCCCGCAACATCCGCATCGGCCTGTTCAACTTCATCCGCAAGAGCCCGGAAGTCGCGATCGGCGGCATCAAGGTGCAGAAATACAGCGCCTTCCTGCGCGAGATCGTGGTGCCCACGAACTTCAACATCGTCTCGGTCAAGCCGCTGCGCGGCTCGGGGCTGATCGTCTGCGACCCGACGCTCGTGTTCGCGGTCATCGACTCGCTGTTCGGCGGCAACGGCAAGTTCCACGCACGGATCGAAGGGCGCGATTTCTCAGCCACCGAGCAGCGTGTGATCCTGCGCCTGGTCGAGGTGATCACGGCCGAGTACAAGAAGGCCTGGATGGGCATCTATCCGCTGGAGCTCGAATACCAGCGCTCGGAAATGCAGCCGCAGTTCGCCACCATCGCCACGCCGAGCGAGATCGTGGTGTCGACCTCGTTCACGCTGGAAATCGGCGAAGTCAGCGGCACCATCTATTTCTGCACGCCGTACTCGACGCTCGAGCCGATTCGCGACGTGCTGTACTCCACCACCGTGGGCGACTCCACCGAGCCCGACCGGCGCTGGGTCAACCTGCTCAAGCATCAGCTGCAAGCCGCGCAGTGCGAGCTGGTGTGCGAGCTGGGCACGGCGCCCGCCACGGTCGAGCAATTGTTGGCCTTCAAGCCCGGCGACTTCATCGAGCTGGACCTGGAGCCGCTGATCAAGGCCAAGATCGATGGCGTGCCGATTTACGACTGCCACTACGGCACGTCCAACGGCCGTTATTCGATCAAGGTCGAAAAGATGTTGACCAGCCCCGATTCGGGTTGGTTGGGAGCCCGCGATGTCTGAACCGTCACAAGAAGAACAGGACGCGATGGCGGCCGAATGGGCTGCTGCGCTCGCTGAAGCCGATCAAGGCAAGCCCGACGCGCAGGCCGAAGCCGAAGCCGCGTTTGGTTCGGCCAGCACCGCTGTGGCCACCGAGCAGGTCGCCCCCGCCTCGTTCACCAACTTCCAGCCGACGCCGGGCAATATGCCCAGCGGCGACATCAACATGATCCTGGACATCCCGGTCCAGCTGACGGTTGAACTGGGCCGCACCCGCATCCCGATCAAGAACATCCTGCAACTGGCCCAAGGCTCGGTCGTGGAACTTGACGCGCTGGCCGGCGAGCCGATGGACGTGCTCGTCAACGGCTACCTGATCGCCCAGGGCGAAGTGGTGGTGGTGAATGACAAGTTCGGTATCCGGCTGACGGACATCGTGACGCCGTCTGAGCGCATGCGGCGTCTTTCCAAGGGCTGATCCCCCCATCGCTCAGGGCTTGCCAAGCCTGCGCAAGCCATTGCCGCGTGCCAGCCAAATCAAGCCGCTCATAAGGGTGGCCATTGCCGCAGTCATCAGAGCGCCCGCGACAAGCGGAGACATGACTTTGGAGCCCCTCTCGCTGGAAACGCCAAGTACAAGGCCGACCATCAGCGCGGGAAGTGCGGCCGTAATCGCAATGGCCGCGAACTGCGTACACAAGTCGACGAACAGCCAGACGAGGCACTCCAAGTTTGGCATGCCGACTGCCTGACGCAGCGCCAATTCGACGGACAGGGCCCTCCAAAGGCTCCACGCATACAGCAGCAAGCAGATGCCTGACAGCAAGCGCGCTGCGGGTTCCAGCCAGCGCTGTGCGCCCACCAGTTGTTCCTGGGTCCGTACAGCATCGTTGTGCGCGGCGGCCGTTCGCTCAAGGCGCAGATCAACTTCACCGAGGCCTTGCAGCAGTTTGCGCGCGGTGGGCTCATCGGGCGCCGGCAGGTAGAGCGTCGTCATGAGGGGCTCCGCGCCGAAGCGCGTCTCCATGCCGGTCTGCAGCCAGGCAGCCGTGCCTTCCCCGATGGCGAGCACCGGTTCGTTGAACTCCCCATCAAGGCCCTGCCAACCAGCGGGTGCAGCGACAAGCCGACACATCGCATGGGAACCCAGCCGCAGCCATTGCCCAGGCAAGCGCAGACGGTCACCGCCAAGCAACACGCAAGGCGGAAACAGATCGCCGCGCCCCTTTGTCAGTCCGGCTCGCCTATTCGCAATGGCAAGTGCAGCGCCAGAGGTCTCGGCAGCCCCGGGCACTGTGAAGCTGATGTTTTCGATACCCACCAGCAAGGCCGGGACACCCTGTGCATCGAGCTTGCCGAGCAGCTGTGGTGACCAGGGTGACAATTCGCGCAGCGCTTCCCGCCACGCCGGTAACTTCTTCTCAACACGCCAGGCCGGTCCGCCCATGAAGGCGCTTCGCCATTGCTGTCGCTCATGCCAACGCTGCTGCTCTGATTCGTGCCAGACCGCCACGCAGGCGACAAATACCAAGCTCGCCGCCATCAGACCGGGGCGCAAGGGCCACAGACGAAGCCGCAAACATGCGCCTTTGATATGCCGTCCGATACGGACTGCAAACAAGGTAGGCGCAGCAATCAAGATCAGGCCACCGTTGCGGCATTCCGTTGGCGCCCGGCTTCCAACTCGACGCGCACCGCCATGCGGGCCGCCAATTCGGGGCTGTGTGTCACCACGACCAGCGTGCGCGAAGTACTCGAGACCTCCAACAGCAAGTCAAGCACCTGCGCAGCGCTTCCACCATCAAGACTGCCCGTCGGTTCGTCGGCCAGCAGGATCGGCGGATCACGCAACAAAGCGCGTGCGATCGCACAACGCTGTGCCTGTCCGCCTGAAACCTGATGCGGCAGACGTTGGCCCAGGTCGGCGATGCCCATGTGCTCCAGCAGTTCCAACGCCTTCCTCCGCCAGTGAGCCCTGTCTTGCCGCTCGTGGTCCACGGGCAGCAGGACGTTGTCGATCAGACGCAGATGCGGAAGCAGACAGAACTGCTGGAAGACGAAGCCCACTTGCCTGCTGCGATAGTGAGCCCAATCGGCTGCACTCATGAGCGCCATATCGCGCCCTTGAAAGAACAGCTGACCCCGGGTTGGTTTCTGTAGTCCCCCCAGCAGCCCAAGCAGCGTTGACTTGCCGCTGCCGCTCGAGCCCAGCACCGCCATGTTCTCGCCGGCTCGAATCGCCAGATCGAGACCGTCAAGCGCCCTGACCTCCTGTCCTCTGTGGCGATAGCTCAAGCCCAGCGCCCGCGCTTCATACAAGGGTGTATTCATGCTCGGAACCTCAATGTGATGGTGCCTCGGGTTCCGGTACAAGAACCCCTGTCGCATGCATGCCAGGCAAAACGCCCTGGCCGGATTTGGCGACGAAGTCGGCTTCAAACCCAAGCCGGCTTCCAGCCCCTTGCGCGACTACCGACGGCGCGATCTGCGTGACCCGGACTGGAAACTCAATGTCTTTGCGACCGTCAATGATCAGCCGCATCTGCGTGCCCAGCACAAGCCGCCGCGCATCGGCTTCGGCCAAGCCACAGTCGGCCTTGAGTTCGAGTGGATCAGCCACTTCAAACAACACATCGCCACCACCCAAGCCGCTCACCGCCGAACCCACTACAGCGCCCACCTCCGCATTGCGAACCAGGACCTGCCCCTGTAGCGGACTGCGAATCTCAGCCTGCCGCAGCGCCTCGTTCAGTTGGTCCATCTGGAGCTTCACATCCTTGAGCTGAAGTTCTGCGTCACTGCGCTCCAGTCGTTTCTCCTGCAAGGCCAACAGTTCCTTGTTGAGCGTCTGCGCCGTAGGTGAATAGAGCTCTGCGACTGCTGCGGCCGTCTGTTCTGCATGCGTCAATTGCAAGGTCAGCAAGCGCAAACGCGCTTCAAGCCGCTGAGCTTCAATGCCAAGCCGATCGAGCTGGACGTGGCGCTCGCGCGTATTGACCTGAGCCAGCAACTGACCGGCGTGCACAACATCGCCGACCTTGACATGCACAGCCTCCAACTCGCCGCCGACTTGGGATTTGAGTCGCACGGCGTGTTGAGGCATCAGGATGCAGGCGGCTCGAATTCCCAACCCATCGCTCAACTCAGGTTCCTGGGTGAGCACGGCGCCTGAGGCAGAGGCAACGGCTGCCGTTCGCTCACCTCCTGGCGCAGAATCACATCCGCCAAGAACGATGGCGATCATGGCCATCAACACAAGGCCAACACCGGTATATCTCATGACCCATCGCTCAAGAGACTGGTGGCAGAACGGCGGGCCGCCAGGCCAACACAAATCAATAGCAACGTCGAAGGACCCATGACCATCGCGACGGCAGGTGGCAAGGCCGACCAGCCCAACGGCGCGCCGATGAGCGCTCCCATTGCCGACGCCAGAAGAGTCGCGCATGACGTGACACCGACAACCGCACCCACCAGAGAGCCCGCTGTTCGAAAGCACGCTTTGAGCGCCGTTGCGCCGGTCGCGCGACGCAACGCCAGTTCACGCAACAGCGTCGGCCAGTTGAGGAACAGCAGTGCCACGAACACGGCCAATGCGGCGCCGAGGATCCACGTTTGGAGGCGCAGCTCCCAGTCGTGCAGCTCCGAGAGCGTGTCTTCAGCACCAAACACCGCAGACAGTGGCAGCACCTCAAAGCGCAGGCCGACTGCCGCAGCTTCAAGCCGTGTGGATACGAAATGTGAAAAGGCGGCCAAAGTTGCGACCGGATCACCTCCCGGCGTGAATCGAACCATCACCAACGGGCCGCCAATGTCATGTCGAGCATCGATTGCCGGCGAGATCAGAACCGCTGAGTCAAAGTCACGAAAGCCCGCTGGTAAGGGCAAAGGCATGACGGCCAGCTCAATGTCGAAATCGTCGTTGTCATATCGGAACTGCCCGCGCATCTCGCGAGGTGTCTCGCGCGTCAGCAGGGTAATTTCTTCAGGAGTGCGCGCGATCACACGGACAAGCTCGCCGTCGTGCAAACCCAGACGCTGTCCCAAAGCTGGATCGATCACCGCCTTGCCTGCCGTGAGGGCCGAACGCAGGTTCACATCGCCGCTCAGGCCTAGAGTCCGCAGCAAAGAATCGGTGGCCATCATCACCGTTGTCGGTTCCCGCTGGCCCTGTGCAGATCGCAAGCCCATGATCTTGGTTTTGAACGAGCCGTACTGCGCGACATAAGGCAGCGCGGCAATAGCCTGCAGCGAAGCCGGGCGAATCATACGGCTGGCCGGGTCGGCAGTTTCCTCATAGTCGGCAGGAATCTGATGAAACTTGCCATCTCGTACATGACGCACCAGCACAAAGCGATCGAGGCCGCTGGCGCGAAGTTGTGACTCCATTCGCGCCGCTTTTCCGTGGATCCAAATGGAAGGGCCCAAAACAGCCACGCATGCAATCAAGACGAGAACCGCCAACTGAAGCCGCGGACTGGGTGAGAAGTTCATGGTGTGCGGGAGGCAAACGCCGAATGCATGGCGACGACGTTTGCGTTCGTTTGGAAATCGACCTCAACGACTCACGCAGACCTGTCCACAATGCTTGTCGCCGGCAGGCCCAAACCAGCATGTCTTGCCACTGCAGTCCCATCTCTGGTCAATAGCGGCAACGACGCCGGCAAAGGCAACCAACAGTGCAGCAACCAAAGTCTTCTTTGTGATTTTCACGATTGACGTTCCTTTACTTGTTTCAGCTCACGATCCGGACACCGTGTCCTACCGTTGAGTGACGTCATGGTCCTGTGCATCTGAGCAAATCCGAATGCGGTCTTGCCTGAAACCAATTCAGGCGACTGGAAAGAATCGGGGGGCTCGCGTCCAATCAGCCGCCCGTTTGCTACCGCCAAGGGACACAAAGGCTGATAAGCGGGCCTTGCGCCCGCCTTCCCTGCGGATCGACACCCTCAAGCTCGGCCGAAAATTGCCGAGCCATGTCACAAAGCCTGCTCCCGATTCTCTGGTTCATCGCCATCCTGGCGCTGATCCCCGTTGCACTCTGGTTGTTGAAGCGCACCCCGATGGGCGGCAGCGCCAGCGGCGGCCAGATGCGTGTCGTCGCCGCCCTGCCGCTTGCACCCAACCAGCGCGTGCTGACCGTCGAGGTCGGCCAGGGCGAAGACCGCCGCTGGCTGGTGCTGGGCGTGACCGGGCAGAACATCAACACGCTGCATGTGATGGCGCCGCAGCCCGAAGCGACCGCCGCGGTGGCCACCCCGTTCGCCCAGATCCTCGGCAAGTTCAGCAAGGGGAGCGGCGAGCATGCGCAGTAAATACGCCAAAGGGTGCTTGGCTCTTCTGGCCCTGGTCGCCCTGCCCGCGCTGGCGCAGAACACACCGCCGGCCACCCTGCCCTTGCTGATCGGCCAGGGTGCGAACGGCAGCAGCTATTCGGTGCCGATCCAGACGCTGCTGTTCTTCACCGCGCTGGGCTTCCTGCCCGCGGTGATCCTGATGATGACCGGCTTCACGCGCATCGTGATCGTGCTGTCGCTGATGCGCCAGGCGCTCGGCACGCAGGCCGCGCCGCCCAACCAGGTGATCGTCGGCCTCTCGCTGTTCCTGACCTTCTTCGTGATGAGCCCGACGCTGGACAAGGTCTACACCGACGCCTGGCAGCCCTACAGCGCCGGCCAGATCGGCTTTGAAGTCGCACTTGACCGCGCCCAGGTCCCGATGCGCGGCTTCATGCTCAAGCAGACGCGCCAGAGCGACGTGGCGCTGTTTGCACGCCTCGCCAAGCTCGAACCCGATATCAAACCCGAGGCCGTGCCCTTCAAGGTGCTGGTGCCGGCCTTTGTCACGAGCGAACTCAAGAGCGCGTTCCAGATCGCCTTCCTGGTCTTCATCCCCTTCCTGGTGATCGACATGATCGTCAGCAGCGTGCTGATGAGCCTGGGGATGATGATGCTGTCGCCCGTGCTGGTTTCGCTGCCGTTCAAGCTGATGCTGTTCGTGCTGGCCGATGGCTGGAACCTGCTGCTCGGCTCGCTCGCTGCCTCTTTCGCGCAATAGAAGAAGTTCCATGGACGCACAACAAGTCTTCACGCTGGGCCAGCAAGGCCTCTACATGCTGCTGCTGGTGGCCGCGCCGATCCTGTTGACCGTGCTGCTGGTCGGCGTGGTGGTCAGCGTTTTCCAGGCTGCCACGCAGATCAATGAGGCGACGCTGTCCTTCGTGCCCAAGGTGGTGGCGGCCGTCGCCGTGCTCGCCATCGCGGGGCCCTGGATGCTGACGCAGCTCGTGGACTACATCCAGCGCACCTTGATGATGATCCCGACGGCGGTGGGCTGAGCTTCGGTAGATAACGCCGATGTTCAGCGTCAACGAAGCCCAACTGCTGGCGTGGCTCAACCCGCTGCTGTGGCCTTTCATCCGCACGATGGCGCTGTTTGCCGGCATGCCGATCTTCAGCGAACGAACCGTGCCCATGCGCGTGCGCATCGGTCTGGCGATGTTCATTGCGATCTGCGCGCAGTCCTCGATGCCGGCCATTCCGGCCTTGCCGCTCGACTCCTTCCCGCTGCTGACCCTGCTGATCGCTCAGCAACTGGTGGTGGGTATGTCGATGGGCTTTGCGGTGCGCCTGGTGTTCGCCGCGCTCGAGTTCTCCGGCGAAATCATCGGCCTGCAGATGGGCCTGAACTTCGCCGGCTTCTTCGATCCTCAGACCGGAAGCCAGGGCACGGCCAGTTCGCGCTTCTTCGGCAGCATGGTGGCCTTCCTGTTCATCGCCATCAACGGCCACCTGCTGCTGATCAACGCCCTGGTGCAGAGCTTCACCGCCTTCCCGGTCGGTGACGAGCCCTTCCATTTCCTGCGCGTGGCCCAGCCTCAGGCTTGGGGCGCCGAGGTCTTCAGCATCGGCTTATGGATCGCGCTGCCGCTGGTGACGATGCTGCTCTTCGTGAATCTCGTGCTCGGCATGATCTCGCGCGTGGCACCGCAGATCAGCGTGTTCTCGGTCGGCTTCCCGCTGACCGTCAGCGTCGGCCTGGTCGGCATGCTGGCCACCTTGCCGCTGATGGAGACGCCGTTCACGGTGGCGCTGGAGCGGCTGCTGGCGGTGTTTGGTTAGGCTTCGTGCCGAGGATTGTTGGCACACTGATCGATCGGCGAATCTTCGCGTAGCGGAAAGTCCGTAAATCTGCCAGCCGATTTCAGGATCTCGACAGACCAGCCTAACCCTAGGTGATTGCGGATCAGTTCCACGATCCAATCACTATTCGACAGACCACTACATCGCGCAGCCTGGGCGACCAGGGCATGGGTCTCATCGTCCAGAGACAAAATAATCCGAGCCATCGAGCCTCCTTGAAACATGCACGCATGAGTATGCGTGCCCGAAGGTCATGGCCATCTACTTGGAACCAGGGGGCGCAGCCTTCGCTGCCGCCCGCTGCGCGCTCAGTTGAGTCTCCAGCCACCTCCGGCTCTCCACCGGCGCCGCAGTGCCGCAGCGCACCAGATAGGCCTTGCCGCTCATGCTGCTGCTCGACGCGCCCTTCTCGATGAACTGTTCGCTGGTCTGGACCAGGCCTTTGCCTTCGAGGTAGTCGAGCTTTTGTTGCAGATGGGCGCGGGCGTCGGCGCCGGAGTACCAACTGCCGTTGCGGTTGAACTGGCAGCCTGACTTTTCAAGATTGAGCAGCAGGGCTTCGACTTCGGCGTGTGCGGGAGCAGGCAGCGGCGCCGCATTCAGCGAAACGGTGAAGGCCATCAGGATCAAGGCGAGAGCGTGTCGAGTCATGAGTCAGTGGAAATCAAGAGTTAGCGCGCAGGCGCAGCGCGTGCACAAGCGAGGGCACATCGGTCTGCCAGCGCTTCAGCACCAGCGAAATGCCCAAGCCTTCAAGATCAGCGGCGATGCCGACATAGATCGCCACGGCAACGAGAACCCCGTCCTGCCCCCAGGCCAGCAACTGCAGGAAGCCGAGCAGCAGGCCCACGCCCCAGGCTTTTGAGGACCACATGTGATAGCTGGCTTCCTTGCCGAACTTGGCGAAGTCGAAGGCATAGCGCAGCAGCTCCAGCGCCAGCAGGACGAGCAAGGCGGTGCTGTGCGCGTAGATCACCTCGCGATGCAGCCACCAGGCCGCGAACACCGCGCCCAGGTAGAAGATCGAGTCGGCGATGCTGTCGGCGCGGCGCAGATTGGCCGTGGCGACGCCCAGGCGCCGGGCGATGATGCCGTCGAACACGTCCGAGAGAAACGCGACGACAAGGCACAGGCCGAACAGCGCGGGGCTGGGGTGCCACAGCGTCAGCGCCACCATCACCGGCGCCAGCAAGGCGCGCAGCAAGGTCAGCGCCAAGGGAATGCTGTTCACGGTTCCTCGGCCTTGCGCAGGTGCTTGGCCAGGAAGCCGAACACCAGGGTTTCGTAGGTGTTGGGATCAAAGCGATAAAGATCGACGTGCGCAGCACCGTTCACGAGCCACAGCTCCTTGGGCTCGACAGCGCTCGCGAAGACGCGCTTCGTCTCGTCCACCGTCGTGTGCTCATCGATCACGCCCGAGGCAATCAGCACGGGCGCGTGCAAGGCCGCCATGTGATCGATCGGCCGCAAGACATCGGTCTGGATACCGAGCCGCAGCGGGATCTGGCTCAGCAGCACCGGCGCGAACCAGGCGCCCACAGTGCCGGCGCGAATCCGCAGGCGGTCGGCCACCGCCTCTTCGATCGTCGGGTACATGGATTCGAGCACGACCGCGCTTGGCGCCGGTTCGAAATTCGAGAGCATGAAGGACGCGGCGCCGAGCGACACGCCGATCACACCGACCTTCTCAAGCGGCAATTGCTGATGCAAATAGCGCAGGCTGGCCCGCACGCCTTCGGCTTCCCGGTAGCCAAAGCTGATGCGCGAGCCCGAGCTCTCGCCATGCGCCGGCAAGTCGATCAGCAGCACGGCATAGCCGGCGGCGTGCAGCCATTGCGCGCGGTCGAGCATCTGCAGGCGGTTGCTGCGCACGCCATGCAGGAGCAGCACAGCGCCGCGCCCAGGCTGACCCGGCGAGAACCAGCCCGCCACGGTTTCGCCGTCAGCGGTGGGCAACTGGACCGTTGTCGCGCCGAGGCTTGGCGGGGGCGCGCCAATGGTGACTCTGGCGGGCGCACTCAGCACCTCGCCCGCGATCAGCACCAGCGCCGCAGCGGCCGCGCCGACCGCCAGGCCAGCCAACGCAATTCGGCGCAATCTCAAGTCGTGGGGATCTCTGGTTCGACCAGCAGCGCCAGCTGCATCAGCGATTCCTGCCAACCCAGGTAGCACATCTCCGGCGGGATCACATCGGGCACGCCGGCCTGTTCGATGCTCAGATCGGTGCCGCAGAGGACCTGTTTGAAACTGACCGTGCAGGTGATTTCACCGGCCAGATTCGGATCGTCGAACTTGTCGGTGTAGCGGATCAACTCGTTCGGCACCAGTTCGAGATAGGTGCCGCCAAAGCTGTGCCCGCCACCGCCGCTGAAGTTGGTGAACGACATCTTGAAGGTGCCGCCAACGCGCGCATCGAGATGCTCGACATGGCAGGTGAAGCCATGCGGCGGCAGCCATTTGGCGTTCGCGTCGGCATCGAGAAACGCGCGATAGACGCGCTCGGGAGGCGCCTTGATGACGCGATGAAGGCGGATGGTGCTGGGCATGGTGATGATCCTTTCTACTGCTGATGAATCACAACTCGCGCAGCGCCGTCGTCACCGGCAGGCTGGCCGCGCGAACGGCCGGGAACAGGCCACCGATGAAGCCGATGGCCAGGGCCCACTTGATGCCCTCCCACAGCAACTGGCCCGACACGCGCAGGCTGAAGCTGAGCTTGCCGACCGAGCCGGCCGCCATCGTCGAGGCCTCGACGCCATTGAAGATCGCCCAGGCGATCAGGCCGCCGACGGCGCCGCCGATCAGGGCCAGCAGCATGGTCTCGAGCATCACGGCAACCACGACCGGCAGGCCGCGGAAGCCGATGGCGCGCAGCGTGGCGATTTCGCGGGCCCGCGTGGCGACGGCGGCAAACATGGTGTTGAGCGCGCCGAAGACCGCGCCCACGGCCATGATGGAGCCGACGACGATGCCGATGATGCGCAGGATCTTGGTCATCTGCTCGCTCTGCTTGGCAAAGAAATCGAGCGTCGTGCTGGCCTTGACCTTGAGCTGCGGATTGGCTTCGAGCGCATCGCTGAAGGCCTTGAAGGCGCCTGGACTTTCGAGCTTGACCGTCGCCGTGTTGCGGCTGCCGCCAGCATTGGGCCGGTAGACATCGTTGACCGCATTGCCATCGCCCCAGAGCTCGGACTCCATCGCGTCGTTCGAGGCAAAGATGCCGACGATCGTCCACGGCTGATTGCCCAGCTTGAGCGTCGCGCCGACTTTGAGGCCTTCAAACTGACGCACCGCGCCCTTGCCGATCACGAGCTCACGCAGGCCCGGCTGGAACTTGCGACCCTCGATGATCTTGACGTTGGGCCGCACGTCGAAGGCCGCGTCACTGACGCCACGGACCTGTGCGCTGCCCTCATCGCCGGTCTTGCTGCCCTTCACCGGAAGGTTGGCCGCCACCACGGTCTCGGCCGACAGAATCGGCTCACCCTTGGCATTGCGGGCCACGCCAGGCGCCTGCTGGATCTGCACGATGTCTTCGCGGCTCAGCGAGGACGAGACCTCGTTGGCCGAGGCACCGCGCATCACGATGGCGGTGTCCGTGCTGCCCGAGTTGCGCAGCGTCTCGCCATAGCCTTCGGCCATCGCGAGCAGAGCCACGAGCACCCCGACCACGCCGGCAATGCCCACCACGATGACCGCCGAGGAGCCCATGCGCTGCGAGAGCGTGCTGATGCCCACTGCGGCAACAGAGCGCGTCTGCGCGCCACTGCGGAACACAAACATCCAGACCGCCAGCAGCACCGCGATGGCCGCCACACCCTGCCAGGGCATCATGACCCAAACGCCGAGAGCCAGCACGGTGACGATGAACATTCCCAGGTTCTTCAGAAAATTCATGCTCAGGCCCTCCCCGCCAGTGCGTCGGTGATGTTCACGCGCATCGCACGCAATGCCGGCAGGATGCCGACGATGACACCGAAGAGCAGCATCAGGCCCACGCCGATGGTCCAGCTCTTGGGTCCGGCGGCCGGCAGGTTCAACGCGCCGCCGCTGCCCGCGCTCACGATCGGGCCGATCACACTGGCCAGCCCCAAGCCGACAGCGCCGCCGATCACCAGCAGCAACACCGACTCGGCCAGCACCATGCCCAGCACGCTCTCACCGGGGAAGCCCAAAGTCTTGAGCACGGCGATCTCGCCGGTGCGCTCGCGCACGGCCTGCATCATCGTGTTGCCGGCCAGCAGCAGCAACGTGAAGAACACCGCGCCCATGATCGAAGTGACGATCAGGTTGATGTCGGCCACCTGCTTCATCCAGCCGGACATGGCCGCGGCTTCGGTCTGGGTGCGCGTCTCGTGATCCGAGTTGGCCGAGATCGCATCGATCGCCTTGAGCACGCGGTCGGCCTGGTTCACGTCCTTCACGCGCGTCACGTACCAGCCGACATTGCCCTGGTTCCAGGGCGTGGTGTCATCGAAATACTTCCAGTTGAACAGGAACATCTGGTCGAACCATGCATTCGATTTCTTGTCGGTGACATGAATGATGCCGACGATCTTGAAGGTCCAGTTCTGGCTGCCACTGCGATCCGGGAAGATGGTGGAGATCATGGGGATCTGGTCCCCAACCTTCCACTTCCATTTGCGCGCCAGCGCTTCGCCGACCAGAGCGCCATCCTTGATCTCGCCAAAGGCCTTGCGCTGCTCGGCTGACACCTCCATCTCGGGGTAGATGTCGAGGTAGTTGGGCGCGACGGCGAAGCTGAAAACCTGGTTCTCGGGCTTCTGATAGGCGCCTCCGAACCAGTTGGCGAAGGTCGTGTCCTTGACGCCATCGACAGCCATGATGCGCGCGCTCAGCGACATCGGCAGCAACTGGATGAAGCTGAGTTTGGAGCTCGTTTGCAGCCGCTGTGCCCCATTGGCGCTCTTGCCTGCCTGATCAAAGCCCACGCGCACCGCGTCGAGCAGGCCGAACAGCAGGAAGGCCGTGATGATGGAGACGAGGGTGAGGAAGGTCCGCAGCTTGCGCCTGAAGAGCGCCGCCCAGATCAAGTGAAGGTATTTCATGGTGTCCTTTCGCAGGGCCGCCCCAAGGAAGGACGGCGCCCCCTCGAGGGGCTGCAAACGCAGTTTGCTTGGGGGCTCATATCAGCCTTTCAGGCTGCGGCGGTCTCGACCAAGGTGCCCTTGTCGAGGTGCAGGGTGTGACTGGCACGCGAGGCTGCTCGCGGATCATGCGTGACCATCACGATGGTCTTGCCATGTTCGCGGTTCAGCACCTGCAGCAGCGTCAGCACGTCCTCGGCCGATTGGCGATCCAGGTCACCAGTCGGTTCGTCGCAGACCAGCAGCGTCGGGTCCGACACGATCGCTCGTGCGATCGACACGCGCTGCTGCTGGCCGCCCGAGAGCTCGCCCGGCTTGTGGCTGGCGCGGTCGGCCAGCCCCACCAGTTGCAGTGCGATCGAAGCGCGCTTCTTGCGCTCGGAGGCCGAGAGCTTGGTCAGCAGCAGCGGCAGCTCCACATTCTTCTGCGCCGACAGCGTGGGCATCAGGTTGTAGAACTGGAACACGAAGCCGACCTTGGCAGCGCGCCACTTGGCGAGCTGGGCGCTCGAGAACTGGTCGATGCGCTCGCCGGCCACGTTGATCGCGCCGCCGGTGGGCGCATCGAGCCCGCCGATCAGGTTGAGCAAGGTGGTCTTGCCCGAGCCCGACGGGCCCATCAAGGCGAGGAAGTCACCCTGGCTGACGTCCAGGTCGATGTGGTGCAGCACTTCCACCTTCTGCTTGCCACGCGTGTAGACCTTGGAGAGGTCGCGGATCTCGATCAGTGCGCTCATCTCTTCATTCCTTGTTCTGAACAGTGGAACCATTCTTCAACTTGGCCGGCGGCGAGACAACCACCGTTTCCCCGGCCTTCACGCCCTCGGTGGCGAGCTTGAACTTGCCGACATCGGCACCGAGCTTGACCGCGCGCTGCTGCGCATGGCCATCAGTCACTACGAATACTGCGTTAGCTCCGTCGCGCTTGACGACGGATTCCGGCGGCAGCAGCACGCCCGGCACGGGCGCCGTCTGCACTTTCGGCCGGGTCGCCAGGAAGCTTACCCGCACACCCATGTCGGGCACGACGCGATCATCCTTCTGGTCGAGCGCCACGCGCACCTTGACCGTCGCCTTGCCGCGGTCGGCGCTCGGGATCACCGCCAGCACATGGGCGGGGATCTTCCAGTCCGGATAGGCATCGAGCACGGCCTCGCAAGGCATGTCGGCCTTGACCTGCGAGATGTAAGCCTCGTTCACGTCGACGTTGATTTCAAGCGAATCCATATCGACGATCGTGCCCACGCCGGTGCGGGTGAAGCCGCCGCCGGCCGACAGCGGCGAGATGATCTCGCCCACCTGCGCCGCACGCGCAGTGACCACGCCGTCGAAAGGCGCGCGCACCGTGGCGTAATCAAGATTGACATGAGCCTGAGTGACCTGCGTCAGGGCGACGTCGAGCTGACGCAAGGCGGATTCGAGCTGCGCGGCCGTGGTCTTCACGGCCGTCGCGGTCTGCTCCTGCGATTGCTTGCTCGACATGCCGCTGGCCGCGAGTTCGGCCTGCCGGTTCGCATCGGCTTGCGCCTGCGCGAGCTGGGCTCGCACCTGGGCGATCTGGGCCTGCGAGCTGTGCAGTTGCGCCTCGGCCGCGGCCACGCCGGCCCTCAGGCTGGTGGCATCCAGCCGCGCCAGGATCTGGCCCTTCTTGACCTTGACGCCTTCGTCGATCAGCACCTCGGTCAGTGTGCCGGTGATCTGGGCCGAGACGGTGGCGATGCGGCGCGGCGTGATGTAGCCCGTCGCCTGCAAGACCGCATCGGCGGCCGGGCCCTGGCCATTGGCGCGCACGGTCTGCGTCTGCACTTCGACGGGCTTGTTGCCCGTGATGTACCACCAGGCGGCGCCACCCAAGGCAGCCAACACGACAACGATGACGACCACCGCCCAGATCCATTTCGGCGGGCCGCCGCCATGATCCTCGCGGTGCGAGCCTTCAATGCGCAATTCCTTCAGCAATCCGGTATCGATGATGAGCTCCCAGAAACAGAACGCGCATTGTGGCCACCTCGGGGCCACTCAGGAACACTAGCTTTCCACTAAACCATTACGTATCGCGTAAACAGTCAGTTCGGAGTTGTTGGCCAGGCCGAGCTTCTCGAGCACCCGCGCGCGGTAGACGCTGACGGTCTTGGGGCTCAGGTTCAGTTCTTCGGCAATGTCTGACAGACGCTTGCCCGAGGCGATCATCACCAGGGTTTGCAGCTCGCGGTCGGAAAGCTTTTGATGCGCCTGCTCGGCGCTCGGCGCGGTCAGGCTTTCGACCAGCATCTGCGCGATCTCAGGTGTCACATATTTGCGGCCCTGCGCCACCGTGCGCACGGCCTGCACCAGCAAGGCCGGGTCCCCGCCCTTGTTGACATACCCAAAGGCACCGGCCTTGAGCGCACGGATCGCGTATTGATCTTCGGGGTACATGGAGACGATCAGCGTGCGGATCGTCGCGCCTTCGTCCTTCAAGACATGCAGCACATCGAGCCCGCTGCGGCCCGGCATGTTGATGTCGAGCACCAGCACGTCGCAGGGCTTGTCGCCACCGAGCTTGTGCAGCAGCGCGCGCAGCTCGCCGTAGTCGCCGGCCTCGCCGACGACCTCGATATCGGCCGCGTCGGACAGCGTGTCGCGGATGCCGCGGCGGATCAGCGCATGGTCATCACAAAGGATCACCTTGATCATGCTTCCCCCCAAGCGCTGCCGCCGTCGAGCACTTCACCATTGAGAGGAACTGAAAGAATCACGCTGGTACCGCCCATGCCGTTGCTGTTGCTGCTCAAGTCCACCCAACCTCCTACCGTGGCGGCCCGCTCGTGCAGGCCTCGGATGCCGAAAGAGCGCGCCTTGACCAGGTCCTCAGGCGCAATGCCGCGGCCATTGTCGTTGAGCTCCAGCGTCAACACGCCGGCCTGCATGCTGAGCTCGATATCGACGCGGTTGGCTTGCGAATGCTTGGCCACATTGGTCAGCGCTTCCTGGGCTGTGCGATAAGCGACCAAGGGCACGCCGGCCGGCAGGTGCATGGCCTCCTGGCTCGCGCGTACCGTGCAGACGATGCCGGTGCGCCGCTCGAAGCCTTGCGCCATCCATTGCACCGCCGCCACCAGACCCTGGTCGAGAATGGCAGGGTGCAGGTTGTGCATGATGCGCTGGCTCGCTTCGAGCGCGCCGGTCACGGTCTCGAGCGCGGCACGTGTGCGCTGCCTGACGATGTCTTCCTGCGCATGGCGAGCGATCCAGGCAAGGTCGAATTTCAGCGCCGTCAGCGAGCCGCCGACATCGTCGTGAATCTCGCGCGCAATCGCCGCACGCTCCATTTCCACGCTGGTCTGCAGATGCCCGGCCAACTCGTGCAAACGCTGCTTCGATTGGCGCAGCGCCTGATCGGCCTCGTGGCGCGCGTTGCGGGCCTCGGTGGTTTCAATAGCGCGCAGCAGCGCCGGCGCCAGCCGCGTGAGGTTGCCCTTGAAAAGATAGTCGGCCGCGCCGAGGCGCATCGCTTCCACCGCCATGTCCTCACCGATCTGACCCGAGACCAGCAGGAAAGGCAGCCAGTGCTTCAGCTCGCGCATGCGCTTGAGCACGTCGAGGCCCGAGGTGCCCGGCAGGTCGAAGTCGGCGATCACCGCATCCCACTCGCCCTCGCCCAAGGCCTGCTCGACCTCGGCCAGTGTCTCAACCCGACGCACTCCCACGGTCAGGCCGGCGCGCTCCAATTGCGCAATCAGCAGGTCATGGTCAAGCGGCGCATCTTCCACATGGAGGATGCGCAGCAAACGTTCAGCGGGCGGGACAGGTGGCGGCATGGGGCCGGAGTATGCCGTTTGCGAGACAGGCCTCCAGTATTCCGGGAGTTTTCTCACACCTTGCAAAAGACTGCGGAAGAGACGCTAAAGAGGCATTGGCACAACACCCGTGGGGGCTCCGAATGGTTTATAACCAGGGTTATTACGTATACCCTGCCAATAAAGCCGCGATTCCTTGAATTCAAATTCGCCAACTTCCACTGACGGGTCGACATCTGTTCAAGAATTGCCGAAGATCGCAAGCTGTAAGCAAGTGTTCGCTGGCATTTCAGCAGCAGCACCAAAATAAATCAGGAGCAAGAGCGCCGATGGATGAAACCTCAAGTCCGGACACTGGGGGCATGGACCCCCTGCTGGCCGCGGCCGAGCTCCAGGACCATTTGATGACGGTCACGAACGACCTGGAGCGACTCCAGCGTTTGCTCGACGATGCCGGGGAAGCACTTTCTGCGCATTTTTTCAGTGCTTCCACACATATTTCCGCCCTGATGGAGGCCGCCGAGGGTGGCGCCTCAGCCGACAATGGCAAGCTCAAGCAAGTGATGAACGACATTGCCGGCGCCATCACTGCCTTGCAGTTCCAGGATATGGCCACGCAGCTGATTGCGCACACCAGTCAACGTCTGCGCAATTGCGCAGATCAACTGGCCCGCGACACCTTTGGCGATGACGAGGACGGGGAAGCCGTCGTCGAAATCGCGCCTTTGCGCCCGAATCCTGTCACGCAGGACGAAATGGACGCCGGATCGATCGAACTGTTCTAAATATTTCGCCAACTCAACCGAAACTTGCCTGTACCCCGGAGATAACAATGCATTCAATCCTTGCTGTGGACGACTCGGCCTCGATGCGCCAGATGGTTTCGTTCACCCTCAAGAACGCCGGCTTCAACGTGGTTGAGGCGGTGGATGGGCAAGACGCTTGGGAAAAATCCAGCAGCCGCGATTTCGATCTCGTGCTGACCGACCAGAACATGCCGCGCATGGACGGCATCAGCCTGACCAAGAAGCTGCGCGACAACCCGAAGTTCAAGACCACGCCGATCCTGATCCTCACCACCGAGTCCAGCGATCAGATGAAGCAGGCCGGCCGCGCTGCAGGCGCCACCGGCTGGCTCGTCAAGCCTTTTGATCCGGCCAAGTTGATCGAAGTGATTGGCAAGGTGATCCGCTAAGCTACTTCCGTTGAATCCTTTTCGGAAACCCAAACAAAATGGCTGACATGTCGTCCGATAGCGCCAGTGCAAGTGCAGGCATTGACCTGAGCCAGTTCTACCAGGTCTTCTTTGAAGAAGCCGGTGAGAACCTCGATTCGATGGAGCAACTGCTCCTGAACCTGGACATCGAAACGCCAGACGACGAGGAGATGAACGCCATCTTCCGTTGCGCCCATTCGATCAAGGGCGGCGCCGCCACCTTCGGCTTCAGCGACGTGGCCGAGCTGACCCACCAGATGGAAACGCTGCTGGACAAGCTGCGCCGCCACGAGCTCAAGCCGACCACGCAGATGGTCGACACGCTGCTGCAGTCGGGCGATGCACTGAAAGGCCAACTGGCCCGTCACCAGGGCTCCAGCACCGTCATCGTGGACACCAGCGCGCTGGTGGCCAATGTGAAGACGCTGTGCGAAGGCGGCACGGTCACCGCTGCGGCGCCCGCGCCTGTCGCGGCTGCGCCGGCCCCTGCCGCAGCGGCCCCGGTCCCGCGCACCACCAGCGCCCGTTTGCTTGAACTTCAAGTCGGCCCGCTGAGCGATCTGAGCCTGGCCGACAACCTGGTCGAGCTCTTCAAGGAAATCACCGACCTCGGCACCATCGAGCCGCTGGACGCCGGCACCGCTGCCGACGGCTATCGCCGCTTCAAGGTGCTGACCAGCAGCGCCGACAACGACCTGCTCGATCTGTTCACCTTCCACGTGGCCCGCGAGCAGGTCAAGCTGCTCCCTTACGGCCCTGGCTTCGGTTTCCACGAGGGCGCCCCTGGCGCTCCGGAAATCATCGAAGACAAGGATCCCGGCTACGGCTTCTTCGACAACGCGCCGGGCATTCCTGGCGCCGCGCCCGCACCGGCCGCCAGCAATGGCGAGGTGCAGCCCGTCGAGGCGCAGGCCGTGACGACCAAGGCCGCTGCCCCGACACCCGCCAAGGCCGAAGGCAAGGCCGGTGCCGCGATGGACCAGAGCACGCTGCGCGTCTCGATCGAAAAGGTCGACCAGCTGATCAACCTCGTCGGCGAGCTCGTCATCACGCAAGCCATGCTCGCGCAGAACAGCCGCGACGTGGATCCGGGCCTGTACCAGCAGCTCACCTCGGGACTGGCCGACCTGGAGCGCAACACGCGCGACCTCCAAGAGTCGGTCATGTCCATCCGCATGATTCCGATGTCGATCGTGTTCAACCGCTTCCCGCGCATGCTGCGCGACCTGGCCGCCAAGCTCGGCAAGAAGGTCGAGCTGGTCACGCAAGGCGAAGCCACCGAACTCGACAAGAGCCTCGTTGAGAAGATCACCGACCCGCTGACCCACCTGGTGCGCAACAGCTGCGACCACGGCATCGAACTGCCTCACGAACGCACTGCCAAGGGCAAGCCCGAGCACGGCACCATCACCCTGGTGGCCTCGCATCAAGGCGGCTCCATCGTGATCGAAGTGCGCGACGACGGTCGTGGCCTCAACCGCAACAAGC
Source organism: Burkholderiaceae bacterium (assembly GCA_036500605.1). Lineage (GTDB taxonomy): Bacteria > Pseudomonadota > Gammaproteobacteria > Burkholderiales > Burkholderiaceae_C > JAFALK01. The sequence continues at coordinate 85,828 of DASYBU010000024.1, read as the reverse complement.
TGATCCAGAAGGCCCGCGAGAAAGGCATCGACGCGCCAGACAGCATGAGCGACCAGGACGCCTGGAGCCTGATCTTCGCGCCGGGCTTCTCCACCGCTGACGTGGTGACCGACGTGTCGGGCCGCGGCGTCGGCATGGACGTGGTCAAGAAGAACATCACCTCGCTGGGCGGTACGGTCGAGATCGACTCGGCCGAAGGCTACGGCATGAAGGTCTCGGTGCGCCTGCCGCTCACGCTGGCCATCATGGACGGCATGAGCGTGGGCGTCGGCGAAGAGGTCTACATCCTGCCGCTGTCCTCGGTCGTCGAATCCTTCCAGGTCGAGTCGAACACCATCAAGACCGTGGCCGGCAGCGGCAAGGTCGTCGAGGTGCGCGACGAGTACATGCCGGTGATCTCGATGGAAGAGGTCTTCCATGTGCCGCGCTTTGATTTCGAGAAGTCGAGCAACATCATGGTCGTCGTCGAGGCCGAAGGCGGGCGCGTGGCCCTGCTGGTCGATGAACTGCTCGGCCAGCAACAGGTCGTGGTCAAGAACCTCGAAGCCAACTATCGCAAGGTGCATGACGTCTCTGGCGCCACCATCATGGGCGACGGCCGCGTGGCGCTGATCCTGGACATCGGCAGCCTGGTGCGCCGCTCGCGTCACTGATCGGTCGACGCCGCCCTCAGCTACCCCTCAACGAACAAACTACTTCATCTCATTCACGAGGTTGACTCCATGACCAGCACATCCAACGTCCCTGCCCTGCGTCAAGACGGCGCGCTGGCGGTCAAGGCTCAAGGCCCCGGCGCTTCCGGCGGCGAATACCTGACCTTCCGCCTCGGTGCCGAGGAGTACGGCATCGACATCCTGAAGGTGCAGGAAATCCGCTCGTACGAGCCGCCTACACGTATCGCCAACGCCCCTGAATTCATCAAGGGCGTGGTCAATCTGCGCGGCGTGATCGTGCCGATCGTCGACCTGCGCCTGAAGCTCGGATGCCCGACCGCCGAATACAACAGCTTCACCGTCGTGATCGTGCTGAACGTGCGCAACCGCGTCGTGGGCGCGGTGGTCGATTCGGTGTCCGACGTGCTTGAGCTCTCCAAGGATGTGATCCGCCCCGCGCCGGAGCTGTCGAGCACCTCGGTGGACACGAGCTTCATCACCGGCATCGGCGCGGTCAGCGACCGCATGCTGATCCTGATGGACATCGAAGGCCTGATGAGCAGCGCCGACATGGGCCTGATGGAAGCAGCCGCTGCGGCAGCCTGAGACCCACAAACAAGCGAAGGCCGCTGAGACGCAGGTTTCAGCGGCCTTATTTTTTATTTCTGTCGCTTTTTCTCTCTCTCTGGCTTTCTCGTTCTCGTTCTCGTTCTCGTTCTCGTTCTCGAGTTTCTGAAGTCCCCTTCGATGGCACGAGCCGTCGGTGCGCGCAGTCTCACCGGTACAGGAGCCTTCACGACATGGCCATCTTCGCCTCTGCTTCCACTTCCATCGCCCGCCGCGTCTCGCTGATCGGGGTCCTTGGCCTCGCCGGCGCGCTGCTTGCCGTCAGCCTGGTCATCAGCGTGCTGCTGAGTCGCAGCGCCACCGAGCGCACGCAGGTCTGGATCGGCGACAAGACGGCCTCCCTGGTTGACGCGATCGATGCGATGGACGAGGCCGCGCGCCAGATGGTCGAGCGCAATTTCGGTTTCTTCAAGCAGGAGTTCAGCGGCGATTTCAAACTGGACGAAGCGAGCGGCGACCTGTTCATCGGCAGCGAAAAGCTCAATGGCAACTACGCGCAGGTCGACAATTTCACCAACACCACGGGCGGCGTGGCCACGGTCTTCGCGGCCAAGGGCGACGACTTCCAGCGCGTCACCACCTCGCTCAAGAACACGGCAGGCGGCCGCGCGATGGGCACGATGCTGGGCAAGCTGAGCCCGGCCTATGCGCCAATCTCCGCCGGCCAGCCCTACACCGGCCGCGCCACGCTGTTCGGCCGCAACTACATGACGCGCTACGAGCCGATCAAGAACAGCGCGGGCCAGGTCGTCGGCATTCTCTTCATCGGCTTCGACCTCGACGCCTTCGACGCCGCCATCGACAAGATGGCCGCCAGGGCCAGGTTCTTCGACCACGGCGGCACCTACATCGTCTCGGCGCCCAAGGACGCTTCGAAATCAGCCTTCATCTCGCACCCGACCGCCAAGGGCAAGCTGGTATCCGATGTGGCGCCCGGCTTTGAAAAGACACTGGCCGCGCTCGACAAGAACGAAGCCTTGATCGAAGACGTGCCCAATGTGCTGGGCAGCCCTGACAAGAACGATTTCGCGGTGCTGCGCAAGAGCGCCAAGACCGGTTACTGGGTTGTCGCCCAGGTCTCGAACGACGAGGCGCAGGCGGCCAAGAAGCGCACGCTGATGCTGCTCTGGGCCATGTTGATCGTGGCCATCATCGCGCTGGGCCTCGGCTTGCAATGGATGATGAACAACTGGGTGGCCAAGCCGCTCGGCTCGCTGACCGAAGCGCTCAGCTTGATCACGGCAGGCGATCTCACGCATGCTGTGCGCAGCCAGCGCAACGACGAGATCGGCCAGTTGATCCACCAGACCGAGGCCATGCGCGAGAAACTGGCCGGCGCGATCGGCACCGTGCGCAGCTCGGTCGATTCGATCAGCACCGCCAGCAGCGAGATCGCCACCGGCAACCAGGACCTTTCGCAGCGCACGGAGCAGACGGCCTCCAATCTGCAGAACGCCGCCAGCTCGCTCACGCAGCTGACCGGCACGGTGCGCCAGACCGCGGACTCGGCCCAGACCGCCAACCAGCTCGTGATCTCTGCCGCCAACGCCGCCAACAAGGGCGGCCAGGTGGTAGGCCAGGTGGTCACGACGATGGAAGACATCAACGCCAGCTCGCGTAAGATCGGCGACATCATCGGCGTGATCGATGGCATCGCTTTCCAGACCAACATCCTCGCGCTGAATGCCGCCGTTGAAGCGGCGCGCGCCGGTGAGCAGGGTCGTGGTTTCGCGGTCGTTGCCGGCGAGGTTCGCAGCCTCGCGCAGCGCAGCGCCGAGGCCGCCAAGGAGATCAAGACGCTGATCCAGGCCAGCGTCGAACGCGTGGAAACCGGCTCACGCCTCGTGCAGGAAGCCGGCACCTCGATGAGCGATATCGTCTCGGGCGTGCAGCGCGTGCAGGACATCATCGGCGAGATCACGGCCGCGTCCAGCGAGCAGAGCGACGGCATCGGCTCGGTCAATCAGTCGATGACCTTGCTCGATCAGATGACGCAACAGAACGCAGCTCTCGTCGAGGAATCGGCGGCGGCGGCGGAGAGCCTGCGCGAGCAGGCGCATCGGCTGGTGGAAGCCGTGTCGGTGTTCCGCGTCGAGATGCAGCAGGAAGAGAAAGCCAAGCCGCAGCAGAAGGTGGCAAGATCTGTTCCTCGCGCCACGCCGGCCGTGGCGGCGGTGGCAAAGGCAGCCTTGGCAAAGGCCGCCAAGAAACCCGTCCCCAAGCCCGGTCCCAAGCCCGCTCCAGCGATCAAGCCGGCCGTGGCGCCGAGGCCCGCATCGCCGCCGCCAGCTACGGCTCCCGGCGATGGCGACTGGACCGACTTCTGAGCTCCGACAGCCGCTGGCTCCAACGGATCAGCGGCACGCCGGCCAGCATGAGCAAAGCCGGCAATACGGTCGCGCTGAAGAGGATCGCGGTGAGCGCTGAATCGGGCTGCCCAAGCGGCTTGGCCAGGCTGCTCGAGGAGCGATAGCCGCCAAGCGCCAGGACCAGCGCGAACAGCGTCGGGCCGAGCGCGTAGGCAGCCGTTTCGAGCGCCGCCCAGGCGCCGTTGAAAGTACCGGCCTGCACCTGGCCCGTTCGTTCGGCGTCGGCCAAGATCGTGTCCGGCACCATCGCCGCCGGCAGCACCTGCTGGCCTCCGAAGCCGATGCCGGCGAGCACCGACAGTGCCAGCACCCGGCCCATCTCGATCGGCGCGTGCATCAACACGGGCAACAAGGCGAGGCAAGCCAACGCAATCAACACGGAGGCCGCGACATAAGCGCGTGCCCTGCCCCAGCGCTGGCCCAGCCAATTCCACAGCGGCACGGCCACCACGCTCGGCGCCACAAAGCCCGCGAACAGCAGGCTCGAACGCTTCAGGTCGCCGAGGCAATACACCGCCACATAGCCGATCGCCGCGAGAAAGATCGCCACGCCGAGCGACTGGATCACGTAGCCGGCCAGCAGCGCAAAGAAAGGCCTGTTGCCGCGCGCCACGCGCAGGCTCTGCATGATCGACAAAGGCTCGGGCCCCGGCCGCGATGCGATCCAGCGGCTCGAGAGCGCCGCGGTCAGCATCAGCGCGCCCATCACGAGCGCGAACAGCAAGCCCATCACGAAGAAGCCCGCCGCATCCACGATCGCCGTGGCCGAAGCGCCGGCCAGCACGATGCCCAGCGTCACGCCCACGATGCGCCAGGTCATGGCGCGCGAACGCTGCGCGGGATCGTCGGAAATCTCGGTGGGCAGGGCCACATAAGGCACCTGGAAGAACGCGAACGCCGTGGCCGCAAGCATGAAGCTCAGCCCCACCCAGAGCGCGCCCGTCGCGCCCGTAAAAGGCGATGCGAACATCAGCACAAAGGCCGGCGGCAGCAGCAGCGCCCCGATCAGCATCAGCCGCGTGCGCCGCCCGGTGCGCTGCGCCTCGCGATCGCTCATCGCGCCTACGCAAGGGTCGAACAGCACATCCCAGAACTTCGGGCCGCCGACCACCAAGGCCGCCAGCGAGGCCGGCACATCAAGCACATTGGTCAGGTAAAACAGCAGCACCAGGCCCGGGATCGTGAAGAACATCGCCGAGCCGATCGAGCCCACCGCGAAGCCCAGCAGCCGCACCCGGCTCAATGGGCCCGGCGGGCTCATTCGACGCTGGCCTCTCGCAGCGTCTGCACGACCGGGCGCCGGAGCACGCCGCGCAAGCTCCACCAGCCGGCCAGTTGCGCCAGCAAGGCGCCGCTAACGGCCGAAATCAGCGGCACCCAGGGCTTGGGCGTCCACGCGAAATCAAAGACGTAGTGGGCGAGCAGACCTCCGAGCAACAGCGCCACGAGCCCGGCCAGGAAGCCGGCCAGCGCGCCCACGCCCAACAGCTCGGCGCTCTGCACCTGTGACAGCAGGCGCGAGCCCGCACCGAGCGCCCGCATCAACGCAAACTCGCGGGTGCGTGCCTCGCGCGTGCTGCTCACCGAGGCCAGCAGCACGACGAGTCCGCTGGCGAGCGTGAAGCCGAACAGGAACTGCACCGCCTGGATCACCTGGTTCAGCACCGCCTGCACCTGGTTCAGCTGAGCCGAGACATCGACGATCGTGAGGTTCGGGAAGTCGTGGCTCAGCACGCGGTCGAGGCCCGGCGTCGAACGGTAGGCCGAAATGTAGGTGGCCGGCAGCTCCGGCATCGTCGCGCGCGGAAACAGCACGAAGAAATTGACGCGCATCGACGACCAATCGACCTTGCGCAGGTTCGCCACCTTGGCCTCGACCGGGGTGCCCGCAATGTCGAAACGCAGGCTGTCGCCGAGCTTCAAGCCGAGCGTCTTGGCCAGGCCTTCTTCGACGCTCAGTCCGTCTGGATCGTTCGCCTTCCATGTGCCTGCAACGATCTCGTTATGCGCCGGCAGCGCGGCGCTGTGGCTGAGGTTGAACTCGCGCTCCACGAGACGCTGCGCGCGCTCCTCGTGATATTTGCCGGGGCCCACCTCGCGGCCATTGATGGCGGTGAGCCGGCCACGGATCATCGGGTACCAGTCGTAAGGCCCCACGCTCGCACCATCGAGCCGCGCACGAAAAGCCTCGGCCTGATCCGGCTGGATGCTGATCACGAAGCGGTCCGGCGCATTGGCCGGCGTGGCGGCGCGCCAGCTGTCGACGAGATCAGTTCGCAGCAGTACCAGCAGAGCCAGCGCGAGCAGCCCCACGGCCAGCGAGGCCACCTGCAAGACCGCAAAGGCCGGCCGCGCCGCCACCTGCCGCGTGGCCAGCAGCAGCCAACGCGGTGCGGCACCGGTTTGTGGCACCAGCCGGCGCAAGGCCCACACGGCGACCCATGCGAGCAGGGCAAAGAACAGTACCGCGCCGGCAAAGCCGCCGGCCGCGATCAGGCCCAGTTTGGCGTCACCCGCCAGCACGCGCAGGATCGCGCCAAAGCCGGCCACGCCGAGCAGCAGCGTCAGCAAGGAGCCCACGCGCGGCGCACCCATGTCGCGCCGGATCACGCGCAATGCGGGCACCGCCGCCAGCTGCAACACAGGCGGCAGACCGAAACCCAGCAGCAGCGTCATGCCCAGGCCCAGCCCCAGCAAGGCCGGCATGCCGGAAGGCGCCGGCAGATCGACCGAGATCAGCGAGCCCAGCAACTGCACGAACACCTCATGCAAGGCCAGGCCGGCGAGCACGCCCAACACACTGGCAATCAGCCCGGCCGCGCCGAACTCAAGCCCGTATGCCCAGGCAATGCGCCGCTGCGGCTGGCCGAGCACGCGCAGCATGGCGCAGGCATCGAGATGGCGCGAAGCGAAGTCGCGCGCGGCCAAAGCCACCGCCACGGCAGCCAGCAGTGCCGAGAGCATGGCCACGAGACGCAGGAATTGCGCCGCGCGATCGAGTGTCTGGCGCATCTCGGGCCGACCGTTGTCGAGCGACTCGAGCCGCAGGCCGCGCCAGTTGGCCTTCTTGATCTCGGCTTCCGCCCGGGTCACAAACGATTTCACCGCCGCGCCCTGCCCCGTCGCGCCGGCAATCGCCAGGCGGTACGTGACGCGGCTGGCCGGTTGGACCAGTCCGGTGGCCGGCAGATCGGCGTCGTTGAGCATCACGCGCGGCGCAAAGCTCATGAAGCCGGCACCGCGGTCGGGCTCGCTGTCGATCTGGCCGGCGATTCTGAAGCTCTTGTCGCCCAGCAGCAGGCTGTCGCCGAGCTTGAGGTTCAGGCCGTCGAGCACGGCACCGTCGAGCCAGACCTCGCCGGGCGCCGGCGTGCCGACGGTGCGCCCGTCCGCTAACGCCAACTTTCCACGCAAGGGATAACCGGCGCTGACCGATTTGACCGACACCAGCCGGCTGCCGCCGCCCTGGGCCTCCGGCGCGCGCGCCATGCTCGGGAAGTTGGCCGTGCGCAGGGTTTGCAGATGTAACTCTTCCGCCAGGCTCAGCAGCGGCCCGGGTGTGGGTTGGTCGCTGGCCACCACGGCGTCACCACCGAGCAACTGACCGGCATCGCGGCGCAGCCCCTGGTCAAGCCGATCCGAGAGAAAGCCCACGGCGCACAGCGCGGCCACCGCAAGACCCACCGCCAGCATCAGCAGGCGCAGTTCGCCGGCTCTGGCATCACGTCGAAACTGGCGCCAAGCCATCAGGAACAGGCCCGGCGGGCGCAAAGCCGTGGAATTCGTCATGCGAACACTTTAACCTCGGCCTGCAAGGGACAGGGGGCATGCCTTACATTGGTGGGAGTACCCGGTTGGATCGAATCACCCATGCTTTTCATGCAGTCCAGCTACGACGCCTACTTGGTGCTGGCCTCCTTGCTTATCGCCACACTGGCCTCCTACGTCACGCTTGACCTGGCCAAGCGTGTGCGCTCGTCCGACACCGCCGTGGCCCGCAGTTGGTGGATTGGCGGCTCACTGGCGATGGGCACCGGCATCTGGGCCATGCACTTCGTGGGCATGTTTGCCTACTCGCTGTCCATCGATCTGGGTTACCGGGTCTGGCCCACCGTGCTGTCCTGGATTGCCGCGGCGGTCGTCTCCGCCATTGCTCTGGGCCTTGCCAGCCGGCGGCGCCTGACCCTGCCGCGCCTGGCTGCCGGCGCGTTGACGATGGGCCTGGGCATCTGCGCCATGCACTACATCGGCATGGCCGCCCTGGACATGGCGCCGGGCATCGTCTGGGACTGGCGCCTGGTGGCGGCCTCAGCGCTGATCGCGGTCGGCGCCTCGGCCGCCGCGCTGCTGATCTTCTTCTGGCTGCGCGCACTGGGCAGCCAGCGCGGCTGGGTCTACCAGGTCGGCGCGGCCGTGGTGATGGGGGCGGCCATCAGCGGCATGCACTACACCGGCATGGCGGCGGCGAGTTTTCCGCTGGGCAGCGTCTGCCTGAGCGCCAACGACCTGGCCGGCGACCAGATGGGAGGCCTGATCATCCTGGCCTCGGTGGCGCTGCTGGTGCTGACGCTGTTCACATCGACGCTCGATGCCCGCGCGCAGAGCCGCGCTTCGCAGCTGGCGGCCTCGCTGCAATCCGCGAACAAGGATCTGCAGTCGGCTAACGACGAATTGCAGCGGCGTGCGTTCATGGACCCGCTGACCGGCCTGGCCAACCGCCTGCTGTTCGAGGACAGGCTCCAGCATGCACTGGCGCGCTGCGAGCGCAACACCCACTCGCGCGCCTCTTCGCGCCGCCAGGAAAGGCTGGCCGTGCTGTGCATCGACCTCGACGGCTTCAAGCCCGTCAACGATTCACTCGGCCACAGCGCCGGCGATGAAGTCCTTCGCGTGGTGGCCCAAAGGCTGCGCGGCAGCGCACGCGAATCCGGCACGATCGCGCGCATCGGCGGCGATGAATTCATGCTGCTGATGGAGGACGTGAGCGGCAGCGCTGATGCGGTCGCCGTGGCGCGGCGCCTGCTGAAGGCGCTCGAAGCGCCCATCGTCCACCAGCAGCAGCCGCTGCATGTCTCGGCCTCGATCGGCATCGCCTTGCACCCTGAACACGGCGGCGACAAGCTGATGCAACATGCCGACGCCGCCATGTACGCCGCCAAGCGCGCCGGTGGCAAGACCTTTGTGGTGTTCGAGGAGCACATGGATGCGCGCGCGGCCGACCAGATGGCGCTGCAGACCGATCTGCGCAAGGCGTTGGCCAACAACGAACTCTCGCTGCACTACCAGCCCAAGTTCGATTGCCGGCGCAGCCAACTGCGCGGCGTGGAGGCGCTGTTGCGCTGGAACCACCCGCAGCGCGGTTCAGTCCCGCCCACCGTCTTCATTGCAGTGGCCGAGCGCTTCGGCCTGATCAACACGCTGGGCAACTGGGTCATCGACGAGGCTTGCCGGCAAATCCAGGTCTGGGACGGCCAAGGTCTGCGCCTGCGCGTGGCGATCAATCTCTCCGTCCACCAGTTGCGCCAGGCCGATCTGGCTGCGCGGATTGAAAGCGCGCTCAAGCGGCATGAGGTCGACCCCGAGCGCTTGCTGTGCGAGATCACCGAGTCGGTCGCGATGGAAGACACGCGCAGCTCGCTGGAGGCGTTCCAGCGCCTGCAAGGCATTGGCGTCTACCTGGCGATCGATGATTTCGGCACCGGCTATTCAAGCCTGTCCTACCTGCGCCAGATCCCGGCACGTCAGCTCAAGGTCGATCGCAGCTTCATTCAAGACCTGGAGACCAGCGCCGACGCCCGCGCGGTGGTGGACGCCGTGATCCGGCTGGCTCATGGCCTCTCGTTGGTCGTCGTGGCCGAGGGCGTTGAGACCGCCGCTCAGCGCGACATCCTGATCCAGATGGGTTGCGATGAACTGCAGGGTTATCTGCTGGCGCACCCGATGCCGGCCGACTCTGTCCTGGACTGGGCCTCGGGGCGCAAACCCGAGGGCGCCGCGCCGTTTTCACCCTCGATCTACGGCGCCGAGATCTGAGCGATCCCCAGCTTGAGCTGCAGCTTCAGGCTCAGCTTCTCGGCCACCAGCGCGTGCGAGCGCTCGATCAGCGCCTTCAGATCGCTCAAGGGCAAGGCCTTGGCATCCGACAGGCGGACCCAGTGGTTGCGCGCCATGTAGGGCGCCGGCTCGAAACCTGGCAGGCCGCTGAGCTCCAGAAATCGGTGGTCCTCGACCTTGAACGAGCAACCGCGCCAAGTGCCCGGATGCGGCCCGCCGACGAGGAACATCTTGCCGCCCACGCTGGCCACCCAATCGGCGCCCCACTTGATGTCTTCGGTGGCGCCGGGCAGGCTCATCGCGTGTTTCTTGAGGGCGGCAAAGCTCATGGCGTGGGTCTCACATCAAAGGCGACAGTCAGGCGCGGCGCGCTGTCTTCGAACGGCACGGTGCCGTGCCACACATACGACGGGAACAGCACGAGCCGGCCCGGGCGCGGCTGCACGGCCTGGCGCTTGGGCAGGCCCAGGTCCATGTCGGGCTCGCCGAACTTGAGCCAGCCGGCTTCGCCCTGCTGCACGGCGGGCGGCACGGCCACGTAATAGCAGGCGCTGATCCAGCCGAGCGTGTGGACGTGATTCGTGTGGAAGCCCTGGCTGCGCAACCGCGAGGACCAGGACGCGGCGTAGTGCCAATCGGCGGCTCGGCGACGCAGGAAAGGATGGGCCGAATCCGCGGGCAGTTCGCTCACGTAACGCGTTATGGCCTCGGACAGCTTCGTCTTCAGCTCGCCCACGCGCGCATGAGGCTGGTCCAGCAGGTTGCCGCGCGTCTGCGTGCCTTGGCGCAGCGTCTGGTCGATCGGCGCTTCGCGGTCCGTGTGCAGAGCGCCCAGCTCCTTGGCCAGTGCCGCGTTGAAATCGGCATCGAGATCCAGATCGAAAACGCGCACGAAACGCGCGTAGTCGTTGAGCCAGGCTTCGCGTTCGTCACCGAGGATGCGCCATGCCAGGCCGAGCAAGGCGCGGGCCTGCTGGTTGTCGGGCGCCAGCGCGCAAGCCGCCTCGGCATGGGCCACGGCCTCCTGCGCGCGGCCGGCGGCGAGGAGGCTGTGCGCCGCGTTGCAGCGCACGTTCACGTCCTGAGGCGCCAGTTGCGCGGCCCGTTCATGGGCACTCCAGGCTTCGGCGTGTCGACCCAGCAAGCTCAGCGATTGCGCCAGACCATCCCAGTAGCCCGAGGCGCCGGGCGCGAGCGCGGCGGCGCGTTCATACGCCGCTGCTGACTCTTGCGGCCGGCCGGCCTTGAGCAGCAATTGCGCGTGGATGCCCCAGGCCACCGGTGAGTTGGGCGCCGCGAGCTCGGCCGCTTCGAGCTCGGCACTGAATTCCGGCTCGCCCAGCGCCCAGCGCAAACGCGCCAGGTCATACAGGGCCAGTTCATGCTGCGGCGCGCGCGCCAGCGCCCGTCGGTAAGCGGCCTTGGCCTCCTCGCCGCGGCCGAGCGCTTGCAGCGTGTTGCCCTGGTTGTAATGTGCGTCCGGCGCATCCAGCCCCAGCGCTTGCGCCTTCTCATGCGCGGCCAGCGACTCGGCGTGACGCTCGCTGCGGTGCAAGGCGACGGCGCGGTTGTGATGCAAGGTGGCGCGCTGAGGCGCGAGCCGCAGGGCCAGATCGAGCGTGGCCAGCGCCGCCGGCAGATCGCCGCCCTCCTCCTCGAACATGGCGCGCAGGTGCAGCGCATTCACGTCGTCGGCACGTAAGGCGATGGCCCGCGCCAGCGCTTCCAGGGCCGGCTCGCGCAAACCGAGCGCGCGAAGAGCCCGAGCCCGGTTGTAGTGCGCTTCGGCCAGTTGTGGCGCGCGCTCGGAGGCCTCGCGCCAGCACGCCTCGGCGGCCGGCCAGTTGCCCAGTTGCTCCTGCACCTCGCCGAGCGCCAGCCAGATGCGCGGCTGCTGCGCATCGGCGCGCAGCAAGGCGCCCAGCGCTTCTTCAGCGGCCGGCCAATCGCGCCGCGTCAGCGCCGCTTGCGCGCGCTGCTGCCAGGTCGATCGTGCGAGGCCGGGTTGCATGCGGGCAGTGTAAACAGTGCCCGCATGCAAAGAATCGGTGCCGCAACAGCCGGAGTGTTCCTGGCCCTAACCGCCGACATCAGCGGGTTCTGAGGTGCTTAGGGCCAGGGACGCTTCGGCTGGCCGCCACGATCGTTGCATGCGGGCTGACGCAATGTGGCTTATGAAAAACTGTTCGCCCAAGACGGGCCGCGCTCGCATAGGATTCGGCGCATTCCAGATACTTTGAAACCCGTCATGCCCGTGATCACCTGCATCGAAGACCTGCGCGTCCTGGCCCAGAAACGTGTGCCGCGCATGTTCTACGACTACGCCGACTCCGGTTCCTGGACCGAGAGCAGCTACCGCGCCAACGAGGCCGACTTCCAGACCCTCAAGCTGCGTCAGCGCGTGGCCATTGATGTTGACCAGCGCAGCACCGAAGCGACGATGCTGGGCCGCGCGGTGAAGATGCCGGTGGCCATTGCACCCACCGGCATGACCGGCATGCAGCACGCCGACGGCGAGATCCTGGCTGCGCGCGCGGCCGAGAAATTCGGCATCCCCTTCACGCTTTCGACCATGAGCATCTGCGCGATCGAAGACATTGCCGCGCACACGAAGGCGCCGTTCTGGTTTCAGCTCTATGTGATGCGTGACCGCGGCTTCATGGAACGGTTGATCGAACGCGCCCGCGCCGCGCGCTGCGAGGCGCTCGTGCTGACGCTTGATCTGCAGATCCTCGGCCAGCGCCACAAGGATTTGAAGAACGGCCTTTCGGCGCCGCCCAAGCCCACGCTGGCCAACATGATCAACCTCGCCACCAAGCCGCGCTGGTGTTTGGGCATGCTGGGCACAAAACGCCGCAGCTTCGGCAATATCGTCGGGCATGTGCAAGGCGTGGCGGACATGAGCTCGCTCTCCAACTGGACCGCCTCGCAGTTCGACCCGCGCCTGAACTGGAAGGACGTCGAGTGGATCAAGAAACTCTGGGGCGGCAAGCTGATCTTGAAGGGCATCCAGGATGTCGAGGACGCACGGCTGGCCGTCGACACCGGCGCCGATGCCATCATCGTCAGCAACCATGGCGGTCGCCAGCTCGACGGTGCGGAATCAAGCATCCGCGCGCTGCCGCCGATCGTTGATGCGGTCGGTTCGCGGATCGAGGTGCACATGGACGGCGGCATCCGCTCGGGCCAGGATGTGCTCAAGGCCTATGCAAACGGCGCGCGCGGCTGCTACATCGGCCGTTCCATGCTTTACGGCCTGGGCGCGATGGGCGAAGCCGGCGTGACCAAGGCGCTTGAGCTGATTCATCGCGAACTCGATCTGACCATGGCGTTTTGCGGCAAGACCAGCATGGCCCAGATCGACCGCTCGGTGCTGCTCGGCAGCTGAAATTCCATTTTCAGGAGTGATCCGTGAACAAACCCTTCATGAACCTCGACGAGGTCGCGTTCGATGATGTCGAAGAGAACGGTTACTACACCTCAAAGCGCGGCCAGATCAGCGACCTGATCGGCGCCCGCAAGCTCGGCTACAACCTGACCGAGCTGCCACCCGGCAAGGCGCAATGCCCCTTCCACAACCATCACGGCGAGGAAGAAATGTTCTTCGTGCTGGAAGGCGAGGGCGAACTGCGCTTCGGCGATCAACGCTATCCGATCCGCCAGCACGACGTGATCGCCTGTCCGACCGGCGGCCAGGACGTGGCGCACCAGATCATCAACACCGGCACGGTGACGATGCGCTATCTCGCGGTCTCGAACTTGGTGGAGATCGAGACCTGCGAGTACCCGGACTCCGGCAAGGTCCTGATCGTCTCCGGGCCTCGCGGTCAGCGGGGCTTGCGCAAGATGTTCAGGGCGGAGACCACGGTCGATTATTACGATCGCGAAAGCACGGAACCCAAGACTTGAGTGTGTGAATGCCGAGCCAGGCCCGACCCTCGGTATGCACCGAGAATGGCGTTATGCGACGCTTCATCCCTCCCCTGCTCCTCGCCCTGCTGCTCATCGGCAGCGCCCACGCCGACACCCTCAATCTGCGCCTGCTGGAAACCAGCGACGTGCACATGAACCTGCTCGACTGGGACTACTACCAGGACAAGCAGACCAGCGAATACGGCCTGGTGCGCACCGCGACACTGATCGCCAAGGCGCGGGCCGAGAACCCGAACACCCTGCTGTTCGACAACGGCGATCTGCTGCAAGGCACGCCCCTGGGCGATCACGTGGCGCATGGCAAGCCCTTGGCCAAGGGCGTTGTGCATCCGGCCATCCGCATGCTCAACGCACTGCACTACGACGCCGCCAATATCGGTAACCACGATTTCAACTATGGCCTGCCTGCATTGCGGCAGGCGATTGCGGGTGCGAAGTTTCCGTATCTCAATGCCAATGTGATGCTGGCCAACAAGAAGCACACGCCGGCCTTCACGCCGACCGTGCTGCTGACGCGCAAATTCGCGGACAGCGCGGGCAAGCCGCACACGCTGAAGATCGGACTGATCGGCCTGACGCCGCCGCAGATCATGGAGTGGGATCACAGCAATCTCGAAGGCCGCGTGACTGTGCCGGATGCGGTCGAGACCGCCCGCAAACTGGTGCCCAGGCTGCGCGCCCAGGGCGCCGATCTCGTGATCGTGATTGCGCACACCGGCCTCAGCCGCGACGCGACCCAGCCGCCGATGAGCGAATACGTCGCCGTGCAACTGGCGCAAATCCCTGGCATCGATGCGCTGTTGCTGGGCCATCAGCACGAGGTCTTCCCGGGCTCCTTCTTTGACGGCTATCCAGACGTCGACCTGATGAAGGGCACGATCCACGGCGTGCCGGCCGTGATGCCCGGCCATTGGGGCAGCCATCTGGGCCTGATCGATCTTCAATTGAACAACGACAGCGGCGCCTGGAAGGTCGCGGCCAGCCAGGTTGCTGCGCGCCCGATCTTCGACGCGACACGCCGCGCACCGCTGGTCGAAGCGGACCCAAGACTCGCGCAACTGGTTGCGCCTGAGCACCAAGGCACGCTCGACGACATGCGCAGCCCCGTCGCGCAGATCACGGCGCCGATCTTCAGCTATTTCTCGCAGGTGAGTGACGATCCTTCGGTGCAGATCGTGTCCGATGCGCAGGCCGCCTACGCGCGGCAAAAGCTCAAGGGCACGACGCTTGAAGGACTGCCGCTGCTCTCGGCTGCCGCACCGTTCAAGGCGGGCGGCAGGCAAGGCGTGAGCAGCTATACCGATATTCCGGCGGGCACGATCGCGGCCAAGAATGTGGCCGATCTCTACCTCTACCCGAACACGGTCAAGGTCGTGAAGGTGACCGGTGCGGAAGTGCGTGAGTGGCTGGAAATGGCGGCCGTCCAGTTCCGCCAGATCGACCCCAAGGGGGCACCGGTGCAAGAGTTGCTCGATCCCGATGCGCGCTCGTACAACACCGACACGATCGATGGCGTGACGTACGACATCGACGTGACCCAGGCCGCTCGCTACGGTTTTGACGGCAAGCCGACTCACGCCGAAGGACACCGCATCGTCAACCTGCGCTACCAGGGGCTGCCCATCGACGAGGCCGCATCGTTCCTGGTCGTGACCAACAACTATCGCGCCAGCGGCGGCGGCAACTTCCCCGGCATCAACGCCTCGCGCATCGTGCTCGATGCGCCCGACGAAACGCGTCAGGCGCTCACGCAATACCTGGCCGCGCAGAAAGTGCTAACGCCCCAGGCCGACGGCAACTGGCACCTGCTGCCGGTGCCCGGCGTGAAGCTGCGTTTCGTGTCGAGCGCCGAAGGCGTCAAGGATCTGCCGCGCGTTCCGAGCGTGTGCCTGGTCGGCTTGCTGGACGGCGGCTGGGCGCAGTACGAGCTCAGGCCGCCAGCAACTGCGGGCGCGGCTGCTCAGCCAGATGCGCAAACAGCCTGCGCTCCAGCTCATCCGGCGAATTGACAGTGCGCAGTTCCAGATAGGCGGCTTCAGCTTCCGGGTGCCGGCGGCGCAGGTAATGCAGCCATTGCTTGAGCCGCCCGGCCTGGTGTTTGGCCTGGACGTTCGTGCGCACCAGGGCGAAGAAATCGCGCATCAGCGGCAGCAGTTCCTGCCAGCCGACTGCCACGTTACTTCCGTGGATGGCGAGCGCCAGACCGGGATCGGCCACCATGCCACGGCCGAGCATCAGGTCTTCGCAACCGGACTGCTTGAGCGCGGCCTCGGCATCGGCGGCGGTCCAGATCTCGCCATTCACGAAGACGCGGATGTCGACCGCCTCACGCACGGCCGCGATGCGATCCCAATACGCAGGCGGCTTGTAGCCATCGGCCTTGGTACGGGCATGCACGACCAGCTCGGCGGCGCCCGCTTCCGCAATTGCGCGCGCGCATTCAAGCGT
Organism: Burkholderiaceae bacterium; assembly: GCA_036500605.1. Taxonomy (GTDB): domain Bacteria; phylum Pseudomonadota; class Gammaproteobacteria; order Burkholderiales; family Burkholderiaceae_C; genus JAFALK01. The sequence continues at coordinate 69,744 of DASYBU010000024.1, read as the reverse complement.
GCGCGAGTCATCCATATAGCCGAGCCGCATCTTGGCTGTGATCGCCACATGCGCGGGCACGGCGCGGCGCACGGCAGCGACGATCTCGGCGATCAGCTCGGGCTCGTCAAGCAGCACGGCGCCGCCGCGATGGCGGTTCACGCATTTGGCCGGGCATCCGAAGTTGAGGTCGATGCCTTCGGGGCCCAGCTCCGCCAGCTTGGCCGCGTTCTCGGCCATGCAGTTGACATCGGAGCCCAGCAACTGCGGCCGCACCGGCACGCCAGCGGCTGTGAGCCCGCCGTTCAGCAGCTCGGGCACGATCCGTGTGAACACGCGGTTAGGCATCAGCATGTCGGTGATGCGGATGAATTCGGAGACGCAACGGTCAATGCCGCCAACGCGCGTGAGCGCATCACGCAGCATGTGGTCGAGCAAGCCCTCCATGGGCGCCAGCAAAATCATCAATCAGGCCTGAAGTATTTGGAATCGGAACGCTCGCCGGGCCGCTCCCAAGGGCGGTCCGAGTCGATGTCAATGCCGGCCCATGCCGGTATTGATCGACGTCCCCTCGGGGGACCGCTCGCGTAACCGCGAGCGAGGGGCCTCATTATCCCCGGTGGCTGTGGACAAGTCCGTGCATAGAGCGGGCATGGCGGTGCTAACTGCTTGATTCAACGGCGTTGAAGACGCTCTGCTCAAAGAAGAGGCATCACGTCCGCACGACGCCCGCACTACATCCGCGTATCGCCGAACAGCGACGCGCGGAACGCAGGTTCATCGATCGCCGAGCCCACCGCCCACAGCTGAATCGCCTGCGCCGACAGCGGGCGCGAGAACAGATAACCCTGCAGTTCATCGCAACCCATCTCGGTCAGGATGATCTGCTGCTCGACGGTTTCCACGCCCTCGGCCACCACGCGCAGGCTCAGGGCGTGCGCGAGCTTGATCACCGCATCGACCACGGAGCGGGCGTCCTGGCTGTTGGCGATATCGGTCACGAAGCTGCGGTCGATCTTGAGCTCGGCGGCCGGCAACTGGCGCAGGTAAGACAGGCTCGAATAGCCCGTGCCGAAATCATCGATGGACAGGTGCACGCCCAATTCGCCAAGGCGGCGGAAGGTGCTTTGCGTGGCCTCGGTGTCTTCCATGGCCACCGATTCGGTGATCTCGCAGGTCAGCAGCGAAGGATGGACGCGGTAGCGCTTCAGCGCGTGCTCGATGCGCTCGACGATGTCGAGCTGGCGCATCTGCTGGGCCGAGAGGTTGATCGCCACGCGCATGCGCAGGCCGGCATCGCGCCAGGTGCGGGCCTGGCGGCACGCATCCTCGATCACCCAGTTACCCAGATCGCTCATGAAGCCGTAGCGTTCGGCCACGGGAATGAACAGCGTGGGAGACAGGAGGCCGCGCGTCGGATGGCGCCAGCGCAGCAGTGCTTCAGCGGCCGTGATCTGGCTGCTGCGCGCATCGATCTTGGGCTGGAAGAAGAGCTCGAGCTCCTGGCGTTCGACCGCATAGCGCAGATCGCGCAGCAGATCCATCTGGTCGCGCGCATCGCCGTCCATGCCGCGCACATAGAAGCAGTGGCAGGCGCCGCCGAGGCGCTTGGCCGCGTTCTTGGCGGCCTCGGCGCAGGCCAGCATGCGGGTCTGGCCGCCGTCGTCGGGATATTGGGCGATGCCGATCGAGCAGCTGATCGAGACCTCGCGCTCATCGACCAGATAGATTCTTGAAAGCTCCTGCAGCAGCGCGCTCGCGTAGTCGCTGATGCGCTGCTGGTCGCCGGCATTGCTGAGCAGCAGCACGTAGTCGTCGCCGCCAATACGCCCAGCCACCTCGTTAGGGCCCATCTGCGCGCGCAGGCGTTGCGCTACTTCGGCCAGAAGCTTGTCGCCGAACTCGTGGCCGAAGCTGCTGTTGATCGGGTTGAAGCCATCGAGATCGATGATCATCACGGCCATGCGCTTGCCATCGGCGTCGGCGTCCACGGCAGCGGCGGCCATTTGCTGCTCGAAGCCCAGGCGTGTACTCAGGCGCGTCAGCGGGTCCAGCTCCTTGGCTTTTTCCTCTTTCAGCAATTGCAGCGCATTGATCGGATGGCGGCGCAGGTGCACGAGCAAGGCGCCGTTGAGCGCCATCGCCAACAGCAACGCGGGGCTGGCCGCGAGCGGGTCATTGGGCTGCCAGAGCGTGGGCGCCATGCTCAGCACCGAGGCCGCGGGCAACAGTGCCGCAGCGACCGCCAAGGCACCGCGCTGGCCTTGGGCCAGGCGGCCGCGTCCGATGGGCCACCACAGCAGCACGAGACTCACGAACAAGGTGCCGGCGCCGACCAGGAAAGGCAGAGCGAGCTGGCCATGTCCCCAGCACATCAGCAGGACCACGCCGCCGCTGGCGAGCGCACTCAGCGCAAGCCACGTCATCGCCAAGCCGCGCTTGGAGGACTCGGCCCGGAACACGCGGTTGAATTGCAAGGTGAGCATGGCCGCGCCCACCGCAACCACCCATCCGATCACGGAAGCCAGCGGCGCCAGCGCCATCAAGAGTGAATCGCCTGAACTGCGGTCCAGCAGCGAGAGCAGCGGCCACCACAGGCCCGTGCCCGCAGCGGCTGCGGCGGCCAGGCGAGTTGAACTTTGAGGCTGCGAGCGTTGGGCTTCGACGAGTTGTGCGCCCAAGGTCAACAGGCCCGCGCCCAGCATGACTGCCAGGCCTGCGGACCAGAAGTTGACTGCCAGCAAGCGCTCTGCAACCGCCATTGACACCCCCTGCTCCTCGACCGGCTGCACGCATGACGCGTTTTCTAGCCCGGGGAGCTCGGTTGAGCATAGCGGCAGCCACTGCCGCCTGCGCATTGGGTTGGCAGGTCGTTTCAGTGATTGGCAAAAATCACACGAAGCGCAGGGCTCAACAGTGTCGCGAGCAACAAGAGGTGGCTCACAGCACACAAAAACAGGATCCAGGCGAAGCTGGATCTGGCCGATTTGTGCCGCAGCCATTGACGTGCCAGCAAGGCGCCAGGCCAGCCACCGGCCAGGGCCAGCAGATGCAAGGTGCGCTCGCGCACCCGTCGCTTGCCGCGCTGACGCGCCGCGCGTTTGTCCCAGGCGTAGACCGCGAAGGTGATCAGGCTCAGCGCCAGGTAGATCGAGGCGACCAAGGCCATCCAAGCCACAAAGGCGGTCCAGTCAGTGTGCATGGCAAGAAAGAGAAAAGGCCCGCCGATCATCCGATCAGCGGGCCTTCTTCATGACGCTTGAATCAAGGATTAGCGGCCGAAACCACCACGGCGCGGGCCGCCGTCACGCTTGCCTTCAAAGGGCTTGCGATCACCGAACGAGGGCTTGTTGCCGAACGACGGCTTGCCACCGAAGGAAGGCTTGTCGCCAAACGAGGGCTTGCCACCGAAGGAAGGCTTGCGATCGTTGAACTGCGGGCGGTCGCCTTGGAAAGCAGGCTTGTCGCCACGCGGTGCGAAAGCGGGCTTGCCTTCGAAGCCGCGTTGCTGCTGCTGGCCGGCCCAAGGCTTGCGCTCTTCCGAGCGTTGGAACTCGGGACGGAAACCACCGCCCTGACCTTCAGGACGCGGGCCGCGATAGCCACCTTCTTCACGGACGAAAGGCTTGTTGCCGCCGTCACGGTTGTTGAAGTTGGTACGGCCTTCGTAGTTGCGGTTCGGGCCATCGCCAAAGCGCTTGTTGCCGCCGAAGCCGCCGCCCGAAGGAGGACGCTTGTCGGCCCAACGCGGACGGTCTTCGAAGCCGCGGTCACCGCCACGTTCACCACCAGCACCCATAGGGCGCGGCGGGAAGATGCGCGGTTCTTGCGTCTTGGGTTCCAGGCCGGCGATGTGCGCCACCGGGATCTGTTGCGTCGTGAATTGCTGGATGCGGCGGATCATCGACACATCGTCACGCACGGCCAGCGTCACGGCCAGGCCTTCGCGGCCAGCACGGCCCGTACGGCCGATGCGGTGCACGTAGTCTTCAGCCTTCATCGGCAGACCGTAGTTGATCACGTGGGTGATCGACGGCACGTCGATGCCACGAGCGGCCACGTCGGTCGCGACAAGCACCTTCAGTTCGCGGCGGCGCAGGCCCATCAGCACGCGATTGCGCTTGCCTTGGGGCATGCCACCGTGCAGCGGTGCGCAAGCGTGGCCGATTTCGGCCAGGCGCTCGGCCAGCCAGTCGGCGTCACGTTGGGTGCTGGTGAACACAACGGCCTGGTCCAGCGTGGCATCGGCCAGGATGGATTCGAGCAGTTGGTCCTTGTGGTTGTTGTTGTCGGCCCAGTGCAGACGCTGGGTGATGTTCTCGTGCGTGTCGGTTTGCGAATTCACGTCAACACGGATCGGATCACGCAGCAGGTCTTGCGCCAGACGGCCCACATGGCCGGCGAAGGTGGCGCTGAACATCATGGTCTGACGGCCTGCGGGGGTGCGGCCGGCGATCAGCTGGATGTCGTCGATGAAGCCCATGTCGAGCATGCGATCGGCTTCGTCCAGCACGAGCAGTTCGACGTTGTCGAGCACGCAACGGCCCGATTGCAGATGGTCGATCAGACGGCCAGGCGTGGCGATCAGCACGTCGAGCGGGCCCGACAGTTGGCGGATCTGGAGTTGATAAGGCATGCCGCCGAGCACGGTGGCGACCTTCAGGCCGGGCACATGCTTGCCGTAGGTCTGCACGGCCTTGGCCACTTGCATGGCGAGCTCACGGGTAGGAGCCAGCACCAGCACCTTGGGGCCAGCAATCTTGCCCTTTTCGCGGCGGGTGTCGTTGGCGGCACGGCCGGCCAACACCTTGTTCAGAGCCGGCAGCACGAAGGCGGCGGTCTTGCCCGAACCGGTGCGCGACGAGGCCATCAGGTCCTTGCCGTCGAGTGCCTTGGGAATGACTTCAGCCTGCACTTCGGTGGCGGTTTCATAACCGGAATCCTTGACGGCGCGCAGGAGGGCTTCATGGAGGCCCAGATTTTCGAAACTCATGTCTAACTTTCAAACAAAACCCTGCCCAGCCCCGCTTGCAGAAATGCATATGCGGTGCGTGCAGGCATCTGCCGCGCAAGTAACGTGTTAGCGCAACAGACTGGAAAAGTCGCTGGGGAGAAAGCTCGCGTCGTACATCGGGGGTTTGAGCCCGTGCGGCGCCGGTGGAACAGTCAAAGCGACGGCATCGCCGCCGACCGAACCACAAAGGGCATTCAGCGCATCGGTGTTCTTCTCGAGAACATCGGCCTGAACGAGGTCAGAGGTGACGAACGAATCACCGGGGAAACATCTTGCTCCATCATCGAATCAATCAAATCAACCGATTCACCTGATTCAACGAAGAGCACCCTGGCAAGCCGCTGATTCTAGCCGCTAGGGTTTCCCCTTGCAAGCTTTTTCTTGCAGAGCAGCAATTCAGTCCTGCAAGGACGAGAGGAATTGCTTGAGCTCCGCCGTCTGCGGATTGCCGAACAGTTCGCTCGGCGGACCCATCTCATGCACCTTGCCCTGGTGCATGAAGATCACGCGATCGCTGACCTTGCGCGCGAAACTCATCTCGTGCGTGACCATCAGCAGCGTCATGCCCTCATCGGCCAGGGACTCCACCACGCGCAGCACCTCACCCACCAGCTCGGGATCGAGCGCCGAGGTGATCTCATCGCACAGCAGCACGGCCGGGTCCATCGCCAGCGCGCGCGCAATCGCCACGCGCTGCTGCTGGCCGCCGGAGAGCTGATCGGGCATGGCGTCGAATTTCTCGGCCAGGCCCACGCGGGCGAGCAGCATCCTGGCGCGCTCGGTGTTCTCGGCCATCGCCCGTTGCTTGACCAATCGCGGCGCCAGCATCACGTTGTGCCCCACAGTCAGGTGCGGGAACAGATTGAAGCCCTGGAAGATCATGCCCACGCGCTGGCGCAGCTCGCGCATGGCCATCGCGCTCTCGTACAGCAAGGGCTTGCCGTCCACGGCCAGCGCGCCTTCCTGGAACGCCTCCAGCCCGTTGATACAGCGCAGCAGCGTGCTCTTGCCCGAACCGCTCTTGCCGATGATGGCGATCACCTCGCCGCGCATCACCTGAAGATCAATGCCCTTGAGCACTTCGTTAGCCCCATAGGACTTGCGCAGCGCGGTGATGTTGACGATCGGCGCGCCCATCTGGGTATGCGGCTGGGCGGCTACGGCTTCAAGTGCGGACGACATGGGTCTTCTTCTCCAGTTGCTTGGCCAGCAGGCTGATCGGCCAGCACAGCAGGAAGTACAGCAGGGCCACGAAAGAGAACACGACAAAAGGCCGGAAAGTGACGTTGGCGATCATGCTGCCGGCCTTGGTCAGCTCCACGAAGCCGATCACCGAGGCCAGCGCCGTGCCCTTGACGACCTGCACCAGAAAGCCCACGGTGGGCGCCGTGGCGATGCGCCGCGCCTGCGGCAGGATCACGTAACGCAGCTGCTCCCCAAAGCTCAGCGCCAGGCTGGTTGAAGCCTCCCACTGCCCCTTCGGGATGGAGGCCACGCAGCCGCGCCAGATCTCGGCCAGGTAGGCGCTGGTGTAGAGCGTCAGGGCGATCGCGGCCGAGGTCCAGGCGGAGACATCAACGCCGAGCAGCGCGATGCCGAAGTACGCGAGAAAAAGCTGCATCAGCAGCGGCGTGCCCTGGAACAGCTGCACATAAGCGGCCAGAGCAGCTGACAGCACCCTGCCCGCGCGCAGCCGCAGCAAGAGCAGCAGCATGCCCACCACGCCGCCGCCGATGAAGGCGATCAGCGAGAGCAGCACCGTCCAGCGCCCCGCCAGCAGCAGGTTGCGCAGGATGTCCCAAAGCGAAAAGCTGACCATCTGCTGCGCTCCTAGCGGCCGAACAGGAACCGGGGGCCGGCCCAGTTCAGCAGGCGGCGCAGGAGGATCGCCATCGCCAGGTACGCGAGCGTGGCGATGATGAAAGCCTCGAAGGCGCGGAAGTTGCGGCTCTGGATCAGGTTCGCGGCATAACTGAGCTCTTCGACGGAGATCTGCCCGCACACGGCCGAGCCCAGCATCACGATGATGATCTGGCTGACCATCGCCGGCCACACCTTCTTGAGCGCCGGAGGCAGCACGACGTGGATGAAGGTCTGCGCTCGACTCAGCGCCAGGCTGGCCGCCGCTTCAAACTGCCCCTTGGGCGTGGCTTCGATGCCGGCGCGGATGATCTCGGTGGCGTAGGCGCCGAGGTTCATCACCATCGCGATGACCGACGCCACTTCCGGCGAGAGCCTGAAGCCCGCCGCCGGCAGCCCGAAGAAGATGAAGAACAGCTGCACGATGAACGGCGTGTTGCGAATCACTTCGACATAAGTGCCCACCACCATCCGCAGGCCGCGCGGGCCTTGCGCGCGGACCCAGGCGCAGGCCACGCCGAGCGCCATGCCCAGCAAGGTGGCCACAGCGGTCAGGCCGAGCGTCCACGCCACGCCATGCAGCAACAGCCGCCAGTCGACCAGGACCGCCGAGAAATCGAACTCCATGCTCAGAGCGGCAGATCGCCTGCGGGCTTGCCAAGCCACTTCTTGGACATCGCGTCCAAGGTGCCGGCCTTCTTTGCATCCGCAATGATCGCGTTGATCCTGGCCTTGAGCGCTTCCTCGCCCTTGGCGACACCGACGAAGCAAGGGCTGTCCTTGATGGTCAGCTTGTACTCGGCGCCCAACTGCGGATTCTTGCGGATCATGTCGGCCGCAACCGCGCCGCTGGCCGCCAGCACCTGGATCTGGCCGCTGATGAACGCAGCCACCGTGGCGTTGTTGTCCTCGAAGCGCTTGAAGTCGGTGTTGGCAGGCGCGACCTTGCCCAGTTCCTGGTCTTCCATCGCGCCGCGCGTCACGCCGACCGTCTTGCCACCCAGGTCGGCAAAGCTCTTGATGCTCATGCTCTTGGGGCCGAAGACGCCCTGGAAGAACGGCGCATAGGCCGCGGTGAAGTCGATCACCTTCTCGCGCTCGGGGTTCTTGCCCAGCGTGGAGATGACCAGATCGGCCTTGTGCGTTTGCAGGTAGGGAATGCGGTTGGCGCTGCTGACCGGCACCATCTCAAGCTTCACGCCAAGCTTGGCGGCGATCAGCTGCGCCATCTCGATGTCATAGCCCTGCGGCGTCATGCTGGTGTCGACGAAACCGTACGGCGGGTAATCCGTCGGCACGGCAATCTTGATCGTGTGCGACTTCATCACATGATCGAGCACGCCTTGCGCTTGTGCGCCGAAACAGGCCAATGCAGCCAAGGCCGCGCAGAAGTGACGCTTGTTCATCACGGGACTCCAAGACAGTTGAGGACTTTTCCTAGGCGTGAGATGACTCAGGAGAATTGAGCCATCGCACCTTGGGAGGCTGATACGCAAGTCCTGTGCCTCGCTCGTCCGTCTGTGCAAAGACGCCTGTAACGGTGCCACCCGCTCGCCATTGGTGCCTCACCATCGCCTGAATGCACCAACGAAGCCGCTCAACGGATTCGCCTCGGCAAAGCCTGCACCGGAACGATGCGCCCTGCTTGACCGCTCCTTTCATATAAATACAATGTATGTATGCAGTTTGAATGGAATCCGGCCAAGGCCGCAGGCAACGCCAGGAAGCACGGCGTCACCTTTGAAGAGGCCCGAACCGTCTTCTATGACGAATGGGCAGTCCAATTCTTCGACGATGAGCATTCGCAGGATGAGGAACGGTTCCTTCTCCTTGGCATGAGTAGCGAAGCCAAGCTCCTGCTGGTTTGCCATTGCGAACGCGATGAAGACGACGTCATTCGCATCATTTCGGCTCGACGCGCCACCAAGCGCGAGAGTACTTTCTACCGAGGTATCTAGCATGAAGCCCGAATACGATCTTTCCAAGCTGCGCTCGCGCAAGAACCCCTACGCCGCCAAGCTCAAGAAGCCGGTCACGATTCGCCTGTCCGAAGACGTGGTCGAGTATTTCAAGGACATGGCGAGCGAGACCAACGTGCCCTACCAGAGCCTGATCAATCTCTACCTGCGTGATTGCATTGCGAAGAATCGCAAGGTGCAAATCAACTGGCCGAGTGCAGCGTAGCTTCCACCCAACCCCGCAGGCTGTTGAAGAAGGCTAGCCCCTCGGCTCGCACGAGATCATCCATCCTCAATCGCGCCTCGCTCACCCTGCCCTCGCGCAGCAGCGCTTCGCGCATCACGCCAGGCAGCAAACCGGCACTGGCAGGCGGTGTGAGCCATCGGCCATCGATCAACAAGGCGATATTGCCGATCGTGCATTCGGTCAACTCGCCCGCCTCGTTCCACAGGATCACGTCGAAAGCATCGGCCGGCTTGGCCGCGGCGAACGGCGCGTACATCTCGCGGCGCGTGGTCTTGTGGTGGAGGAATTCAGCGTCGGGGCCGTGCGTCTGGATCGGCGTCGCCGCCAAGCTCAGGCGCACGATCGTCGGCGTGGCGGGCAAAGGCTGGCGCTGGATTTCCACGGTGCCGGCGGTGCTGACCGTCAGGCGCACCCGCCAATCGCCAGCCTGCTTCTCCCGCGCCAACGCCTCGCGCACGGCAGCCATTGAAAGTTTGAGCCCGAAATGCCGCGCCGTGCGCTGCAGACGCGCCAGATGGCCGTCCATGCGCTGATATTCGCCGTTAGCGATCCGCATCGTCTCCAGCGCTGCAATCGGCGCTTGAGCTCTCAAAAGAAACCGCGTCTTGGCGCGCCACTCGGCCACTTCGGCCAGGGGCGATGAATCAAGCGTGATCGCGCTGCCGATGCCGCAGCTCAGGGCCTGACCGTCAAACTCGACGGTGCGGATGGGCACGTTGAACGTTGCCACGCCGCCCGGCTGGATCAGACCCAGCGCGCCGCAGTACCAGCCACGCGGCGTGGATTCCAATTCCCGGATGATCTGCATGGCGCGGCGCTTCGGTGCGCCGGTGACTGAGCCGCAGGGAAACAGCGCGGCAAACAGCTCCGAGAGTTTGAGGTTCGGGCGCCCCACGGCAGTGACGGTTGATGTCATCTGCCAGACCGTCGGCAGAGCCAGCAGCTCGAACAGACGTGGCACACGCACGCTGCCGAGCTCGGCCACGCGGCCGATGTCGTTGCGCAGCAAGTCCACGATCATCAGGTTCTCGGCGCGCTCTTTCTCGCTGGTGCGCAGATAGGCTTGTGCGGCTTCGTCCGAGACCTTGTCATCGCCGCGCGGCGCCGTGCCCTTCATCGGTTGGGCAGCGATCAGCCAAGTGTGCGGCCCTTCGGGCAGCGGGCGCCAATCGAAGAAGAGTTCGGGCGAGACGCTGGCCACGCCCGCCTCTCGCAGGAACAGCGAGAAGCCGCCGGGCTGGCTCTGGTGCAAGGCCAGGAACAACTCGGCCGGATCGTCATGCGACAGCTGCGCCTTCACCCGCGTGGTGAGGTTGACCTGGTAGCAGTCGCCCGAGCGGATCCATTCGCGGATGCGCTCGATCTGCGCGCGCTCGGCCGCATCGTCTTGCGTGTCGAGCCAATCGCTGGTCAGGCGCTCTGCGCTCAGCCCTTGCGGCCAGGGCTCGGGCGCCGTCTCGTAGACGGCAAACTCGGCCAGCGGCTTGTCCGTCGAATAACTGGTTAGCGCAGCGTCAAGCGACGGCGCCGCCTCGTAGCGCAGGCCGCCCAGTACCCAGGAGCCGGCACGCGCGGCCGCGTGGGCCGCATCGATCAGCGCGGGCAGTTCATCCGGCTGATATGCCCGCAGCCACCACGCCGGCGGCGCAAACCACGCTCCACGCACGCGCTCGCCGTCCTCGCGCGCCAACGGATGGCGCGGGAAGTCAAACGCGGCCTGCAGCATTTACAGGCTCAGGAAATGCTCGCGGTAGTAGGCGAGTTCGTCGATGGATTCCTGGATGTCGGCCAGCGCGGTGTGCGCCTGCGCCTTCTTGAAGCCGTCGAGGATCGTGGGCTTCCAGCGCTTGGCCAGTTCCTTCAGCGTGGAGACATCGAGGTTGCGGTAGTGGAAGAAATCTTCCAGCTTGGGCATGTAATTGGCGAGGAAGCGGCGGTCCTGGCAGATGCTGTTGCCGCACATCGGCGACTTGCCGGCGGGCACGTATTGCTTGAGGAAGGCGATGGTCTGGGTCACGGCTTCGTCTTCGCTCACGGTGCTGGCCTTGACGCGCTCGATCAGGCCGCTGCGGCCGTGCGTGCCCTTGTTCCAGGCATCCATCTTGTCCAGCGTCTCGTTGCTCTGGTGGATCGCAAAGACCGGGCCTTCAACGCGCACCGTCAGCTGCGCATCGGTCACCACGGTGGCGATTTCGATGATGCGGTCGGTGTCCGGAAAGAGGCCGGTCATTTCAAGGTCGATCCAGATGAGGTTCTGGTCACTGATCGGCAGCGCGGTGGCGAGTGTGGTCATTTTGTGGTTCCCGGCGGTTCAAGCCCTCCATTGTCGCAGCCCTACACTTGAGGCCATGCCTTCGATCCATCCACAATTTCTCGGCTACGCCTTCGTGGCGGCACTGCTGCTCTCGGTGCTGCTCAAGTTCTGGCTCAATGCGCGCCAGGTCCGCCACGTGGCGCGCCACCGCAATGCAGTGCCCACACCCTTTGCCGAAACCGTGCCGCTGGCCGCCCACCAGAAGGCCGCCGACTACACGCTGGTGCGCAGCCGCTTCGGCCTGCTCACACTCGCCTTCAACGCCGCCGTGCTGCTCGGCTGGACCCTGCTCGGCGGGCTCGAAGCCCTGAACGGCTGGGTGCTCGACACTTTGCCGGCCTCCTGGCACGGCCTGCCCTATCAACTGGTGTTGCTGGTCGCCTTCATGTTGATCGGCGGCCTGCTGGATCTGCCCTTCGAGCTCTGGAACACCTTCCGCATCGAGCAGCGTTTCGGCTTCAACCGCATGAGCTGGAAGCTCTACCTGAGCGACCTGCTCAAGGGCATCGCGCTCGGCGCCGTGATCGGCTTGCCGATCGCCGCGCTGATCCTGTGGCTGATGGGCGCTGCGGGCACCGCGTGGTGGCTGTGGGCCTGGGGCGCGTGGACGGGCTTCAACCTGCTGATGTTCGTGCTCTACCCGACCGTGATCGCACCGCTGTTCAACAAGTTCGAGCCGCTGATCGACGAGCAACTCAAGGCCCGCGTGGAGACACTGATGACCCGCTGCGGCTTCGCAGCCAAAGGCCTGTTCGTGATGGACGGCAGCCGCCGCTCGGCGCACGGCAACGCCTACTTCACCGGCTTCGGCCCGGCCAAACGCGTCGTGTTCTATGACACGTTGATCTCGCGCCTGAACGGGCCCGAGGTGGAGGCCGTGCTGGCGCATGAGCTCGGCCATTTCAAGCACAAGCACGTGCTCAAGCGCATGGTGACGATGTTCGCGATCTCGCTGGCCGGCTTCGCGCTGCTGGGCTGGTTGTCGAACCAGGTCGGCTTCTACCTGGGCCTTGGCGTGCGCCCCAATATCGGCCCGTCGAACGACGCGCTGGCGCTGATCCTGTTCCTGATGGCGCTGCCGGTGTTCGGCTTCTTTTTCACGCCGATCGCCGCGCATTTCTCGCGCCGCGACGAGTTCCAGGCCGATGCCTATGCCTGCGCGCAGGCGAATGGCGCCAATCTTTCTTCCGCGCTGCTGAAGCTGCATGAAGACAATGCCGGCACGCTGACGCCGGACCCGGTCTACGCACGCTTCTACTACTCACACCCCCCCGCCAGTGAGCGCCTTGCAGCGATCGCCGCCCAATGATTACCGCTCCATGAACCTCCTGCTCGCCCAATGCCAGCCGCAAAAAGCGGCCCTGCCCGCCAACGAGCTGCCGACCTGGCTCGACCAGGTGCCCGGCTGGAGCGCCGACCCCGAGCACAAGCTGATCGGCCGGCGCTTTGCCTTTGACAACTTCTACCAGGTGATGGCCTTCGTCAACGCCGTGGCCGAGATCGCGCATGCGCAGGATCACCATCCCGAGATGCTGGTCAGTGCCAGGGCCGTCACGCTCAGCTACAGCACGCATTCGGCCGGTGGGCTGACAAGCAATGACTTCATCTGCGCGGCACAGGTCAGTTCATTGCCAGAGGCGACGGCTGAATGAGCGGTCGCCATGCCGATCTGGACCTCGGACTCGTCGTGCGCGGTCACGGCCGCCACTACATCGTTGAAGACAGCGACGGCAAGCGCCACACCTGCCACCCGCGCGGCAAGAAGAGCGACTGCGTGGTGGGCGATGAAGTGCGCTGGGCGGTCTCGGGCGATGAGGGCGTGATCGAGGCCGTGGAGCCGCGCCGCAACCTGCTGTTCCGCCAGGACGAATGGAAGACCAAGAGCTTTGCCGCCAACCTCGACCAGTTGCTGGTGCTGGTGGCCGTGGAGCCCGTGTTCAGCGAAAGCCAGCTCGCCCGCGCGCTGGTGGCGGCCGAGAGCGCCGGCATCAGCACGCGCATCGCGCTCAACAAGACCGACCTGCCGGGCATCGCGTCGGCACGCGAGCGCCTGAAGCCGTATCGGGACATGGGCATCGAGGTCATGGAAGTGGCGCTCAAGGCCGATACCGAAGGTTCCCGCGCCACGCTGACGCCCTGGCTCGACGGCAAGCGCACCTTCGTGCTCGGCCCCAGCGGCACGGGCAAGAGCACCTTGATCAACCTGCTGATCCCCGATGCCAAGGCCCAGGTGGGTGACATCTCGATCGCCCTCAATTCCGGCCGCCACACGACGACGACCACGCAGTGGTACTGGGTCGATGGCGAGCGCAAGACTGCGCTGATCGACTCGCCGGGCTTCCAGGAATTCGGCCTCAAGCAGATTGACCCGCAACAGCTTGCGATGCTGATGCCGGATCTGCGTTCGGAAGCCGATCACTGCCGCTTCTACAACTGCACGCACCAGCATGAGCCGGGCTGCGGGGTGATTGAGGCCGTCGAGGCCGGGCGCATCAGCGCTTCGCGCTTCCGGATCTACGGCGAGGTGCTGGCCGAGCTGACTTCCAAGCGCTGGTGAAGCGCTGGTGAGGCGCCTGGGATTTCATCCTTTGCAGGGATAGACGGGCGAAAGCCGGCTCACCTGAGCTTGATGACGACCTTGCCCTTGGCCCGGCCCGACTCGACGTAGGCCAGCGCCTCATTGGTGGACTCGAAAGGAAAGACCTTGTCGATCACCGCCCGGATGGCTCCAGCCTCGATGAGACGGGTGATCTCGCGCAGTTGACTTCCGCTTGCCTTCATGAAGAGGAAGGAGAAATCGATGCCGCGGGATTTCGCCCTGCGCCGCACGCCTGAGCTCAGCAGGCGCAGGACCAGCTTCACGAAGCCGGGGGCTCCGATCTCCTTGCCAAACGCGGGGTCTGGCGGCCCGGAAATGGTGATGAGCTTGCCGCCGCCCTTGAGCACGCGAAGGGATTTGTCGAGCGTCTTGCCGTCCTGGCTGTTCAGGACCACGTCGCAGTCGCGCAGGATCGTTTCGAAATCCTGCGTCTTGTAGTCGATGACCACATCCGCGCCGAGGCTCTTCACGAGTGCGACATTGGCCGCGCTCGTGGTGGTGGCGACGGTGGCGCCCAGATGCTTGGCCAGTTGAATGGCAAAGGTGCCCACGCCGCCGGAGCCGGCCTGAATGAAGACCTTCTGCCCCTTCTTCAACTTGGCTTTCTCGACCAACGCCTGCCAGGCCGTCAGGCCCACCAGCGGAATCGAGGCGGCCTCCTCCATCGTCACGCCCTTGGGCTTGAGCGCCAGCGAGGCTTCCTTGACGGGCACGAATTCGGCGAAGGTGCCGATCCGGAAATCATCCGCCCGCGCGTAGACCTCATCGCCCAGCTTGAACTGCTGCACGCGCGGGCCGACCTTGACCACCACGCCGGCCACGTCATGCCCCAGGATCAGCGGCATTCGATAGGGCAGGATGAGCTTGAACTCGCCGTCCCTGATCTTGGCATCGAGCAGGTTGACGCCGGCGGCATGAACCTGGACCAGGACTTCGTCATCACGCAGTTCCGGCTCCGGCACTTCGGCAGACCGCAATGCGCGTTTTTTTCCGTAGCCTTCGAGAATGAATGCTTTCATGTTGTTCCTTGCTCTCAGGCTTGAAGACGCAGATCCTTGCGAACACCGGCGTCCAGGACGCTGGCAGGCGCAAACCGGCGCAGCATGCGCATGCGGCGGGCAAGTCCGGGGGCGTAGCGAATCTTGGGGCGATCCGCCTGGGCCGCCTTCAACACCATCTCGGCCACCACGTCGGGGCCATCGGCTCCCACCATCACCTCCTTCACCCGATTTTCGACCCTTGCACAGATCTCCCGGTAAACATCGAGTGGGGCGTCGGGCTTCATCAAATGCGCGTCGAACGGCGTGTTGATATAGGCCGGCTCGATGACGCTGACGCGAACGCCCTGCGTGCGCAACTCATGATCGAGCGACTCCGAATAGCCCGCGACCGCATGCTTGGTGGCGGCGTAAAGCGCCATATAGGGCAGCGGCAAGAAGCCCAGCACAGAGCCGATGTTGATGATGCGTCCACTGCCCTGACGCCGCATCTGCGGCACGACCGCGCGTGTCATCCGGACGATGCCGAAGAAGTTCGTGTCGAAGATCGCCTGGGCTTGTTCCAGCGAGCTTTCTTCCGCGCCGGCAGGAGCAACACCGAAGCCGGCGTTGTTGACGAGCAAGTCGATGCGGCCTTCCAGTTGCATCACCTTTTGGACCGCAGCTTCGACCGATTCGTCACGGGTCACGTCCAGGGACAGCATCTCGAACGATGTCCCGCTTGCAGGGCCGCCGCGCCGGCTGGTGCCGTAAACCTTGTAGCCGGCTCTCGCGAGCCGCTCCGCAGTCGCCTGGCCGATGCCCGATGAGGCGCCGGTCACAAGGGCGATCTTGTCTTTCCTGTTCATGATGTTTCTCCGTCAGCTTGTTGGGTTCTGAGTTGGGTTCTGGGTTTGTTGTCAGGTGAATATCGCATGATGATCGTAATGTGTGTAAGCGAACGGCTGGACGCCCTCCTCCAGCAGTGAATTCAGATGCCTGCGGGGAGCAAGTGTTTGAGCGCGGCTTCTCGCACGCTGTCAGACAGATCGGGCTCGTCGACAGCGCGAGCCAGCAGCAAGGCGCCCACTATCGTGGCCATCGTGACCAGCGCCCGTTCGTGCGCACCGGCCTGCCCCCAGTCCGGCGACTGCCGGGCCACGAGGTCCACCATTTCCTTGATGTGCCGGGTGGTCACTCGGCGGACTTCCGGCGCTTGACGTGCGGTCTCGGAACCCAGCGCAGCCAAGGGGCAGCCCATTTCCACCTGCTCGACATGCTCCTTCGACAGATAGGCGCCGAGCATGGAGGCCAGCGCCTTGCCGCGCGGTACGCTGTCCACCACTTCAGCGGCGAGGGCGGCCGACTCCGCGCAGGCCTGGCCGGCAGCTTCGGCCAGCATGGCCTCGCGCGAAGCGAAGTGAGAATAGAAGGCACCGTGCGTCAAGCCGGCTTCCTTCATGATGTCGGCGACGCCGGTTCCGTCATAGCCGCTCCGGCGGATGGCGCGCGCAGCCACGGCCACGATGCGCTCGTGTGTCGCCTCCTTGGCGGCGGCTCTGGCGTTGAATCTTTCATTTCGCATGACGCTTATAATGCCACATTTTGGCATCGCGCATGCGCTGGCCCTTGCCCCGGGTCGGGTATCGGCTTCTCGTTCTTGCGAAGGCCAGCCCATGCGCTAATGGCTCATGGGCATTTCACCGGCCCATGGAAAGACAAAGCGATGAACAACGGCTTCGGCTCCGAGCTCCCGAGCGCGCACCGCCTGAAGGCGTTGCGGCCGCAAGCGCGTTATCTCGTGCTGATCGACTCGGGCGGTTTCATGGTCGCGCGGCTGTTCTCGGCCGAGCGCGTGCAGCTCATCGAGTTTGACGGCAGCACTGAAGAAGCGACGCAGATGATGGCCGGCGCACACGCCAGCCAGACGGGCAACGATCCCGTCTGGGATGCCGCCCTGCGCGGCCACAGTGCGCAGGAACGCGCACTGGCCCAGGTCTTCGAACTGGCGCTTTGAAGGAAAAGGCCTGGTCTGGTGCCGGCGATCATCATGGCCATCGAGAAGAACGCATCCTGGGACGATCGGCTGAATGCACCGCTGGGCGTGGCGCTCTTGGCATGGTCGCTGGTGGTGGTGGCCACGCAAGACTGAAGGGGTGCTTGAGCGTCCAGGTCGGTCTGGTCTATCTGGTCTAGCCCGGCATCGCTGCGCCGTCGGTCCGGGGCTCTGTGTTGATGACCATGGCAGGCGTGGCTCGGGCACCGGTTACGCCATCTGGTACGCCGCATTGCGCCAACTGAGCGCCATGCGAGCCGCCACCGTCCAACTGCCGGTGCCGCTGCTCGCTGCGTTGGGCGGCGTGAGCTTTCTATCGGAGGCCATCACCATGCGCTTGATCCTGGCGTCCGCCGCCATTCTGGGCGGCATTGCCCTGGTGCTGGCCAGTCGCACACCGCCCGCCGCCCCACGCCAAGCGGGTCGATGAAGCAGACCAGGCTTGAAGCGATGTCTTGAGCTTCAGAACCGGGCCTGGGCGAGTCGCCACCATCAGCCCCCGTTTGCTTCGCGCACGGCTGAACGCCGCGCCCACCAAGGCGTCTTTTTGCCTAATTTGGTATTTTGGTACACTGGTACAGCATATCGAATCAGAGGCACCCATGAACGACACCGACTTCATCCGCGCGTACCGGAGCGGCCAGATCGCCCCACCCGACTTCACCCACCTCGCTCACATCCGCGCCGCCGTGCTGCTCTTGCAGGCCGAGCCGTTTCTTGAGGCCTGCATTGCGATGCGCGACGGTCTCAAGCAATTGGCCGCGCAGGTTGGCCGACCGGCGGCCTATCACGAGACCATCACCGTTGCCTTCATGGCCGTGATCCTTGAGCACATGCAGGACAACTCACTCGGCTGGCAGGCTTTGCTGGACGCCCACCCCGAACTGTGCGATCGCGAGTTGCTCCCGCGCCGCTACTACCCGCGGGCACTCCTGCAATCGGAGCTGGCGCGTCGGCAATTCGTGCTGGCGCCCAAGGCGGAGGTATTGCCGTGAAGCGCGCCCTGGTCTGGCTGAGGCGCTGCTTCTCGCTCTGGATTGCGCTCGTCAGCGTGCTCGGCACGGCAGTGTTCTGGCGCGCCGGTGTCTCCTACGGCATGCCGCACTGGCTGCTGGCGCTGATCGGCGCTGTCGAGGCCGTGGCCGCGCTGGCCTTCTTCTGGCGGCCCGGCGGCTCGGCACTGGCTGGGCTCATGGCGGCCTACGCGGCCGGTGCCGTCGTGCACATTGGCGTGGGCCAGCCACCCTGGCTTTTACTGGGTTATGCCGTGCTGAGCGCGTCGTTCTACCTGCTGGACAATGCAATCCTCAAGCCCAGGATCCCCGCATCGCCACCATGAGCCGAACACCCAAGCCCAATATCGCCCCCAGCCCCACCGTTGTCGAACGGGTGCAGACCGGGCTGCGCATCGAGAAGCGCATGCTCAAGGTGCTCAAGGGCATGGCCGAGGTGCATGACATGAGCTTGGGCGATCTGATCGAGGGCATCGTGCTGCACGCCTTTGAGGGCCGCAGCCCCTTCGGGGCCAAGAGCATGGCGCATATCGCGCAGCTCAAGCAGGTTTACGGGCTCGATCTCGACAGCAGCCATGCACATCAAATGACTGAGGCCGAAGCGACGCCGACAAGGCGAACGCGCAAGGCCTGACAGGCCACTCCGGCCGCTCAGGCCGCTCAGCCGCGCCCGACAAAGGGCATCGTCGTCGCCATCACCGTCATGAACTGCACATTGGCGGAGAGCGGCAAACCCGCCATGTAGAGTACGGCGCTGACCGCGTGGCTCACGTCCATCGTCGCCTCGACCGCCAGCTCGCCATTCGCCTGGCGCACGCCTTTGGTCATGGGGGCGGCCATCTCCGTCAAGGCATTGCCGATGTCGATCTGGCCGCAGGCGATGTCAAACGCGCGGCCGTCGAGCGACAGCGATTTGGTCAGGCCCGTGATCGCATGCTTGGTGGCCGTGTAGGCGATCGAATTCGGCCGTGGCGCATGAGCCGAAACCGAGCCGTTGTTGATGATGCGGCCGCCGCGCGGCAATTGCGTCTTCATCAGCCGAACAGCCGCTTGCGCGCAAAGAAAGGCGCCGGTGAGATTCACATCGACGCTGGCTTGCCAATGCTCAAGCGGCAGCTCGTCGATCGGCACCGACGGTACGAAGATGCCTGCGTTGTTGAACAGCAGGTCGAGGCGGCCCCAATCGGCTTGCACGCGCTCGAAAGCCGCCTTGACCTCCGCGGGCTTGCTCACATCGCAGCCGATCACGAGAGCCTGCGGATGCGCGTCAGCGGTGGCCTCGAGCGCATCCACGCGACGGCCCAGCAAGGCCACATGCCAGCCCTGCCCCAGCAGCGCACGGGCCACGGCACGGCCGATGCCGCTGCCTGCGCCCGTGACGACGGCGGTCTTCATGTGGGCTCTCCGACGAGGAGGCCGCGTTCGCGCAGCATCGGCTCCACCACCGCGTCGCGCCCACGGAAAGCACGGAACGCAGCGCGCGGTTCGCGGCTGTTGCCGCTGCTGTAGATGTTCTGCAGCAGGCTGGCCGCGACCTGCGCGTCAAACGGGCTGCCCGCCTCGACGAAGGCCTGGTAGCCGTCGCAGTCGAGCACTTCGGCCCACAGGTAGACGTAGTAGCCGGCCGCGTAGCCATTGCCGCTGAACAGATGCTGGAAGTGCGTGTAACGGTGGTTGAGGCCGACCGCATCGGGCAGGCCGTACCTGGCCAGCGTCTCAGCCTCGAAGGCCAACACATCGGGCGCCTCGGCATCGGTCAGCGCGTGGATCGCCATGTCGATCAGCGCGCTGGCCGTGTAGCGCACGGTCTCATAGCCCTGGCCGAAGGTTTGCGCGGCCTTGAGCTTGGCCAGCAGCGCCGCGGGAATCGGCTCGCCGGTCAGGTAGTGGCGCGCATGCTTTTGCAGGACCGCGGGCTCGGCCATCCAGTGCTCGAAGATCTGCGAGGGCAGCTCGACAAAATCGCGCAGCACCTGCGTGCCCGAAAGCCGCTCGTATTCGACGTTAGACAGCAAGCCATGCAGGCCGTGGCCGAACTCATGGAACAGCGTGCGCACGTCATCGAAGCCCAACAAGGTCGGCTCGCCCGGCGAACCCTTGGCGAAATTGTTGTTGTTGTTGATGACCGGGAAGGTATCGAGCCCGTTGCGCGCCTGCCAGCGCAAGGCGTTCATCCAGGCGCCGCTGCGCTTGCTCGGCCGCGCGAAGTTGTCGTGCAGGAAGACGCCGCGCACCTCGGTGGAATCCGCGCCGTAGACCTCGTAGATCTTGACATCGGGGTGGTAGGCCACCAGATCGGGCCGGTGCTTGAAGCGCAGGCCGAACAGGCGCTCGGCGCAATCGAACAGCGCGCCGACCATCGCATCGAGCGGGAAGTAAGGCTTGACCTCGGCCTCGTCGAGCGCATAGCGCGCCTGGCGCACTTTCTCGGCGTAGTAGCGCCAGTCCCAGGCTTCGAGCTTGATGCTGTTGTGCCCCATCGCGGCCATCTGCGCCGCGAGCGCTTCGCGTTCACGTTCAGCCGCGTGCTTGGCGGGCGTCCAGACCTTCTCCAGCAGCTCGGTCACCGCAGCCTGCGTGCCGGCCATCGTGTCGGCCAGCGCGTAGTCGGCGTAGCAGGCATGGCCGTGCAGCCGGGCCTGTTCGTTGCGCAGCGTGAGGATGTCGCGCGCCACTTGGCGGTTGTCGGTGGCGCCTTCATGTTCGCCGCGCGTGACCCAGGCCCTGAAAGCCTGTTCGCGCAGATCGCGGCGTTCGCTGAAGGTCAGGAAGGGCACGATCAGCGAGCGCGAGAGCGTGATCACGTGGGCGCCCTGCACGCCACGGTCCAGCGCCGCGTTCTTGGCGGCGGCACGCACGAAATCAGGCAGCCCGGCCAGATCGGCCTCGCTCTCCAGGCGCAACTGGTAATCGGCCTCATCGGCCAGCACGTTCTGGCCGAAGCGCGTGTGCAACTCGGCCAGTTGCTCCATCACCTCGGCATAACGCTTGCCTTCAGCGGCACCGAGACGGGCGCCGGCGCGCACGAAGTCCAGATGCACGCGCTCCAGCAGACGCAGCTGCTCGGGCCTCAGGCCCAGCGCCTGGCGCTCGCGGTACAGCGCGTCAACCCGGGCAAACAGGCCGGCATGCATGTAGACGGCGCTCTCATGCGCGGCCAGCGGCGCGGCCATGGTGCGTTGCGCGGCCTGCAGATCGGGCGAGTTGTGCGAGGAGGTCAGCGTGCCGAACAGCAGGTCCAGGCGCGCCAGCAGGCGGCCGCTGCGGTCAAACGCCGCCAGCGTGTTGTCGAAGCTCGGCAGCTCGGCCTGGCTCGCAATCGCATCCAGTTCGGCGCGATGTGCCGCTAGAGCCGCGGTGAAGGCGGGCACGAAGTGCTCAGGCTGCGCTTGAGCGAAAGGCGGCAGGCCGTGGGGTGCGGTCCAGGGGGCCAGCAGCGGGTTGTCGGTCGTCATGGGGACATCCATTCAGAGCACAGAGCAGAAAACAAAACGGCGCCGGCCAAGAGTCTGGCGGCGCCGCTTTTATGCGAGGAACTAATTGATTACTTCGATGCAGCGGCGGCAGCAGCCTTGGCAGCAGCGCGCTCCTTCATGATCGCGGCTTCGTCGTTCTCGTCGTACTTCTTCTTCGAGCAGTTGGCCTTCCAGTCGTCGGCATTGTCGAGCTGCTTGTCACGGCGCTGGTCCAGCGACTTGAACATCTCGTTGTTCTTGTCGATGTTGTTGCCCAGGGCGTCCTTCTGGCCGTTGAGCGTCTTGCTCTCGGTCACGATCGCGTCACGGGTGGCTTCGAAGGCGGCGCTGCGATCGGTCAGTTCCTTCTTCTTGGCTTCGAAGTCGGCCTTCTCCATCTTCGGCGCGGCGGCCTTGAATTCCTCGTTGGCCTTGAGGATGGCGTCGTACTCGGCCTTGGCAGCGGTGGTGCGCGCGTTCAGGGCGCTGGTGGCGGCTTCGAGGCGGTCACGTTCGGCCTTGAGCTTCTCGGTGTTGTCTTTGTAGTCCTTGGTGGCCGCGTTGATGGACACGACCTCGGCTTCGTTCGCGTCGCGTTGCTCGATGCAGCTGCGCAGTTCGGCGCGCGTCATGACCGGCTCTTTCGGCTTGGTCACGACCGGCTTGCTGACCTTGTTGTTCTTCGGGTCGATCTTGGCGGCGGGATTGTTCTGCACATCGGCAGCGTGGGCCGCGGCGAAGGCGAAGACGGAGAGTGCAATGAGCAGTCGTTTCATGGGCTTGTCTCGTGAAGATGCGATCAGCCAAAAAGTTTAACAGCGATGCCACGGTCAATAATCGACCCCTTTCAGCGCGAAACGAATCGAAACACATGGCACTCAAGGCCACCATCCATAAAGCCCAGGTCAACATCGCGGACATGGACCGCAACGTCTATGGCGAACACCAGTTGACCATCGCGCGCCACCCGTCCGAATCCGAAGAGCGGATGATGATCCGCGTGCTGGCCTTCGCCCTGAACCTGCCGGCCGACGAGCTGCGCGGGCGGCTCGAGTTCACCAAGGGCCTGTCCGACGTCGATGAGCCCGATCTCTGGCAGCTCGACCTGACCGGCGAAGTGGTGCATTGGATCGACCTGGGCCAGCCCGACGAGCGCCGCATCATGAAAGCTCATGGCCGCGCCGACAAGGTGACCGTCATCAGCTTTGCTTCCAGCACGCCCGTCTGGTGGGCGGGCATCGAGAACAAGCTGACGCGCGCGCCCAAGCTCACCGTCTGGCAGATCCCGGCCGAGCAATCGCAGGCGCTGGCCAAGTTCTGCGAGCGCAGCATGCAGCTGCAGTTCACGGTGCAGGACGGCAGCATCTTTGTATCCGGACCCAACGACTCCCTTGAAATCCACCCGGTCGCCCTGAAACTGCCTGCATGAACAACGCAAACACCGAGCACGATCCCTCCGACCTCTGGCTGGAGGAGGTGCTCGGCGAGCGCGCCCTCGACTGGGTCCGGCAACACAACGCGCGCAGCCTCGGCGCCCTGCAAAGCCAGCCCGACTACGCTGTGCTGCACGCGCAGATCCTCGGCGTGCTCAACGCCAGCGACCGCATCCCGATGGTGAGCCGGCGCGGCGACTGGTTCTACAACCTCTGGCAGGACGAAACCAACCCGCGCGGCCTGTGGCGGCGCACCACGCTGGCCGAGTACCGCAAGCCCGAGCCGCAGTGGGACCTCGTGCTCGACCTCGACGCGCTCGGCGCAGCCGAGCAGGAGAGCTGGGTCTTTGCCGGCGCCGAATGCCTGGGGCCTGATTACCGGCGCTGCCTGCTCTCGCTCTCGCGCGGCGGTGCGGATGCGCATGTGGTGCGCGAATTCGACCTCCTCACGAAGTGCTTTCTCGAAGGCGGCTTCAGCCTGCCCGAGGCCAAGAGCGATGTCAGCTGGATCGATGCCGACAACATCTACGTCGGTACCGATTTCGGCCCCGGCTCGCAAACCGACTCGGGCTACAGCCGCGTACTCAAGCGCTGGCGCCGCGGCACACCGCTGAGCGAAGCCGTTACTGTGTTTGAAGGCCAGGCGCAGGACGTGGCGGCCTATGTGTCGGTCGACCCGACGCCGGGCTACGAGCGCACGCTGTTCGGCCGCATGCTCGACTTCTATGCGCAGGAGCGCTTCCTGCTGCAAGCCGATGGCTCGCTGCTGAAGCTCGACCTGCCGGACGACATGGAAGCGCAGTTCTGGGAGTCGCGGCTGCTGCTGCACCCGCGCAGCGACTGGGCGATGGGCGAACAGTCCTACAAGGCGGGCAGCCTGTTGCTGGCCGATGCGGCCGATTTCCTGAAGGGCAAGCGCGAGTTCCAGCCGCTCTTCACGCCGACCGCCACGCGTTCGCTGGCCGGCTACACGGTCACGCGCGAGCATGTGCTGCTCAACATCAGCGACAACGTGGCGAGCCGGCTCGAGGAATGGAAGCTCGGCAGCGGCGCTCTCGTGCCACCCGTTCGCCGCGAGATCGAAGCGCCCTTCCCCGGCACGCTCTCGCTCGCCAGCCTCTACGACAGCGAGCTGCCGAACGATGAGCTGGCCGAGAGCTACCTGCTGAATTACGCTGACTTCCTGACGCCGGACACGCTGTTCCTCGGCCGCACCGGCAGCAACGAGCGCGAGGCGCTCAAGAGCCGCTCTGCGCAATTCGATGCGGCGGGCATGCGGGCCGAACAGTTCTTCGCGACCAGCGCCGACGGCACGCGCGTGCCCTACTTCGTCGTCACGCCGAGCGGCTTCAAGGCGGATGGCAAAGCGCCGACGCTGCTCTACGGCTACGGCGGCTTCGAGATCTCGCTGCAACCGGTCTACTCGGGCGGCCGCGGCCGCGCCTGGATCGAGCGCGGCGGCGTGCTGGTGGTGGCCAATATCCGCGGCGGCGGCGAGTTCGGCCCGGCTTGGCACCAGGCCGCGATCAAGCAACACAAGCAACGCAGCTATGACGACTTCATCGCCGTGGCCGAGGACCTGAGCCGGCGCGGCATCAGCAGCGCGGAACACCTGGGCATCATGGGCGGCAGCAACGGCGGCCTGCTGGTCGGCGCCGTGCTGGTGCAGCGGCCCGAACTGTTCAAGGCCGTGGTCTGCCAGGTGCCGCTGCTCGACATGCGCCGATATCACCAGTTACTGGCCGGGGCTTCGTGGATGGCAGAGTACGGCAACCCGGATGACGAAGGCGAATGGGCCTACATCAGCCCTTACAGCCCGCTGCAGAACCTGCGGCCCGGCGTGCGCTACCCGCGCGTGCTGTTCACCACCTCGACGCGCGACGACCGCGTTCACCCCGGTCATGCCCGCAAGATGGCGGCCCGGATGGAAGCGTTGGGCGCCGATTTCCTCTATTACGAGAACATCGAAGGCGGCCACGGTGGCGCGGCCGACAACGAGCAACGCGCCACCATGCAGGCGCTGGAGTACGCATTCCTGTGGAACACATTGCGCTGAACATCCATCACGAGGCCCGGCCCGACGGCGGCCGCTTCTGGGCCGAAGTCGAGGGCCGCGGCATCGAGCTCGACTACGAGTTGCAGGGTCGACGCGCCCTCTTCGTTCACACCGGTACCGATCCGGCGCTCGGCGGCCGCGGCTTCGCCGCGCAGATCGTGCAGGCCGGCTGGGACTGGGCGCAGGCGCAAGGTCTTGAAGTGGTGCCCGTATGCAGCTACGTCGCGGTCTGGATGCAGCGCAACAAGCGCGCCAACTGAAGGCACAAGGATTTCCGTATTCATCCTGTGCATCCTGTATATCCATGTTCAATCTCTGAATTCGTTTTTTACATGGATGCACAGGATGTACAGGATAAAAACCGGAGAGGCGGTTTGCCGCAGTAGTGCGAGAATCTAGGGTTTTCCAGTCCAACGTCTTTTCTTCGCATCCATGTCCACCATCCTGCAAAACATCCCTGCCGGCCAGAAAGTCGGCATCGCGTTCTCCGGCGGCCTTGACACCAGCGCCGCCCTGCACTGGATGCGTGGCAAGGGTGCCGTGCCCTACGCCTACACGGCCAACCTCGGCCAGCCGGACGAGCCCGATTACGACGAGATCCCGCGCAAGGCTATTGCTTATGGCGCCGAGAAGGCCGTGCTGGTCGATTGCCGCAGCCAACTCGTGCACGAAGGCATCGCCGCGCTGCAGGCCGGCGCTTTCCACATCAGCACCGGTGGCGTGACCTACTTCAACACCACGCCGCTGGGGCGTGCCGTGACAGGCACGATGCTGGTCTCGGCCATGAAAGCCGACGACGTCAACATCTGGGGCGACGGCAGCACCTTCAAGGGCAATGACATCGAGCGCTTCTACCGCTACGGCCTGCTCACTAACCCGGCGCTGAAGATCTACAAGCCCTGGCTGGACCAGACCTTCATCGACGAGCTCGGCGGCCGCGCAGAAATGAGCGCCTTCATGCAGAAGGCCGGCTTCGCCTACAAGATGTCGGCCGAGAAGGCCTACAGCACCGACTCCAACCTGCTCGGCGCCACGCACGAGGCCAAGGACCTGGAACACCTGAGCAGCGGCATGAAGATCGTCAACCCGATCATGGGCGTGGCCTTCTGGCGCGAGGACGTGGCCGTCAAGGCCGAGACCGTCACGGTGCGCTTCGAGGAAGGCATGCCGGTGGCGCTGAACGGCGTCGAGTACCGCGATCCCGTGGCCTTGATGCTCGAAGCTAACGTCATCGGCGGACGTCATGGCCTGGGCATGAGCGACCAGATCGAGAACCGCATCATCGAGGCCAAGAGCCGCGGCATCTACGAAGCTCCCGGCATGGCGCTGCTGCACCTCGCGTACGAGCGCCTGGTGACCGGCATCCACAACGAAGACACGATCGAGCAGTACCGCATCAACGGCCTGAAGCTCGGCCGCCTGCTCTATCAAGGCCGCTGGTTCGACCCGCAAGCCATCATGCTGCGCGAATCGGCCCAGCGCTGGATCGCCCGTGCGATCACCGGCGAAGTGGCGATCGAGCTGCGTCGCGGCAACGACTACTCGCTGCTCGACACGCGCAGCCCGAACCTGACGTATGCGCCCGAACGCCTCTCGATGGAGAAGGTCGAGGACGCACCGTTCAGCCCGGCCGACCGCATCGGCCAGCTGACCATGCGCAACCTCGATATCGTCGACACACGCGCCAAGCTCGCGACCTACGCGCAAGCCGGCCTGCTCGGTGCGGGCAGCGAAGTGGCGCTGCCGCAGCTCAAGCAGGATTGAGGTCTGCGGCCGGGGCCGCTGGGCACTCTCTCGTTCAGCGCTGCTCGGCCGGTTGCGCGGGCTGCGATTGCTGCTGCTGCGCGGCGCGGGCCTTCTGGACGTAGTGCTGGTATTGAGGAATCGCGACAGCAGCAAGAATGCCGATGATCGCGACCATGAAGATCGGCACCAGCCAGCCAAAGATCTTCACGCCGGTCGAGTTGGGCGGCGGCGGCGCGCCGTAGCGGTTACGGCCATGCGTACCGGGCACGAAGGCCCAGACCAGACCGACGAAGGGGATCAGCGTCGCAATCGCCCACCAGCCACTGGCGTTGAAGTCATGCGATCGCTGGATCCCGCACATCAGCAGAAAAGAGAGCAAGGGAAGGCAGCTCAGCAAGGCGGCCGGCATGAGCAGCCCCGGAGAAATCGCCGCCAGAATCGGGCTCAGGATGCTCATCACGACGCCGGTGATGAGGTTGATCAGAAAGCCGATCCCTGTCACGTAGGCCAGGTAGCGCAAGCGACCGATCCGCCCTTCCGCCGAAAATATCTTCAGCTCGCCGAAGCCGCCCTCATCCGTGATGTCGGCGACCTCAGCGACGGGTGCCGCATATTGGTTGAAGCTCTGGTCCATCGTGGTATTCCTCCCTCGGTGTGGTTGATCAATCCGTCAAAGCAATCCCGCCCGCTTGACCGCGTGATAGCGGTTCACGAGCGTCGTGGCGAGTGCGCGCGGTTCCACGTCCACCGACAAACTGTCGTGGTCGACCACGCGGGCAAAGGCGTCGTGCCGCGCTTGCGCCAACAGATGTGCGCTCGCTACGGCAATCGCGTCATCGGGGCGCACCAGCGGCTGCGCGGCGATGCGGCCGAGTTCGGTCTCGCGCAGGCTGGCCACCAGCACCAGATGGCGGCGGCGCAGCAGGCGCAATGCGGGTTGCAGCTCGGGTGCATCTTCATCGCGGAAATTGGTCAGCACGATCACCAGCGCGCGGCGGCGCAGGCGGCGCGAGAGCTCCTCGGCCGCGCTCAGATAGTCGGAGTGATCGCTGCCGGGCTGCAGATCGTGCAGCTTGTTCATCAATGCATTGAGCGTGGCCGTACCCTTGCGCGGCGCGAAGTCGCGGCGCTGATCGGGGGCGCAGCCGAAGGTCATCGCGCCCACCTCGTCGCCCTCGTGCAGCGCCACGTAGGAGAGCAGCATCATCGCGTCGAGCGCGTCATCGAAGTGGCTATTTTCGCCGGCCCGCGCCGAGCGTTCATCGGCGCGCATGCGGCGGCCGCAATCGAGCAGGAACATCACGCATTGGTCGCGCTCGTCCTGGTACTCGCGCACGATGGGCTTGCGCCGGCGCAGCGTGGCCTTCCAATCGATGTGGCGCAGCGGGTCGCCGCGACGGTATTCGGCGAGCTGCCGGAAGTCGGTGCCCTGTCCGCGCTGCACATAGCTCTTGATGCCGATCTGCGCGAGTCGCCGGTCGCCCGAGAGCCAGGCATAACGCGCCAAGGCAGCGAAGTTCGGATAGACACGCAGGCTCTGCGCCTCGCCCACGGTTTCGCGCACTTCAAACAGGCCGGCGCGCGTGCGCCAGAGCAGTTGCGTGCGGCCCACTTGAACGACGCCACGCGTGCGCGCCGTGGCTCGGAAGCTCATGTGAAGCTTCGTCTGCGCGCGCAGATCCAGGGTGCACGGCAGGCCTTCAAAATCCATGCTCGGATCGAGCTCGTCAAACACCTGCAGCCGCCATGCCAGCGCGCCGGGATTGACCACATCGAGCTTCAGCTCGGTCGACGCGCCGATCGCGAACGCGGCCGGCAGGCGCCGCTCGACGCGCACGCCAACGGCTTTCCAAAGGCGTAGGCTGCGCCAGAGATCGACAACAGCGAAGACCAGCATCACACCGAAAGCCGCGCCACCTGCAGAGGCCACCGCGACGAGGGGCATACCGAGCATCAGAGCCGCGCAACACGCCAGCCCCAACAGGCTCAACGCATAGACGCTGAGCCTTGTGGGCCTGAAGGCGCGACGCGAAGGCACGGCGAGCTTCATCAAAGACGCGGTGCCTCAACGCTTTCCAGCGCGGCCTGCAGCAGTTCGTCGACCTCGCGGCCCTCAAGCTGCGCATCGGGTGCAATGCTCACGCGATGGCGCAGCACGGCCAAAGCCTGGCGGGCCACGTCGTCGGGCGTGATGAAGTCGCGGCCGTTCATCAAGGCCATCGCGCGCGCGGCGCGAACGAGCGCCACGCTGCCGCGCGGGCCGGCGCCGAGCGCCAGGCCCGGCCAGTCGCGCGTGGCGCGGGCCACGCGAACGGCGTAGTCGATCACCTTTTCATCGGCCTGCACGAGGCCGGTCAGGCGCTGCAGCTCCTGCACCTGCACGTCGTCAAGCACGGGGCGCACCGCCTCGAGCGGCAGCTCATGGCCGGCACGGCCGGTGGTCACCAACTGCACGACAGCCGTCTCTTCAGCGTGGCTCGGGTAACCGATGCGGATCTCGAGCAGGAAGCGATCGAGCTGCGCCTCGGGCAGCGGATAGGTGCCTTCGGTATCGACCGGGTTCTGCGTGGCCATCACCATGAAGGGGCGCGGCAGCGGCAGGGTCTGGCCTTCGAGCGTGACCTGGTACTCCTGCATCACCTCGAGCAGCGCGCTCTGCGTCTTGGCCGGCGCGCGGTTGATTTCATCGGCGAGCAGCAGGTTGGTGAACACGGGCCCCTGGCGCACGCGCAGTGCGCCGATGCCTGAGCCCGAGGTGGTCTCTTCGAGCACGCTGTGGCCCACCACGTCGGCCGGCATCAGGTCGGGCGTGAACTGCACCCGCGCGTAGTGCAGGCGCAGCGCTTGCGACAAGGCGCGGGCCAGCAGCGTCTTGCCCAGCCCGGGTACGCCTTCCACGAGCACATGCCCCGAGGCCAGCAAGGCCACCAGCACCTGCTCCACCGCTTCGGGCTGGCCGATCACGGCCTTGCCGACTTCGTTGCGCAAGGCCTGCAGCCATTGCGTGGCGAGTTTCAGTTCCTCGGGCTTGATCATCATGATTGCGATCTTTCGTTTTCAGATTGAGTGAGCCGGCGCCGGGCCGTTTCCATCAGTTGCAGGCGCGCTGTCAGCTGCGCTCCTCTGGAGAGTTGCGTGCCCATCGCCACGGCCAGATCCACCACATCGATATTGGTGGCCTTGGCGATGGCTTGCTCGCGCACTTCGGAGCGCATGCGGCGGTAGCGCGGGATGTGTTTTTCAGCGGCGTCTTCAAGCGCGCGCCGCTGCGCCGCAACCAGCGCCTCGCCGCCATGCGCGTGCAGATACGCACCGGTGCCCCGCACCTGCTCGCCGATCGAACGCCGGTGCCGCGCCGCCTTGGCCACGCGCGGCCCGAAGCGCAGCGCGCCGCGCCACAGCGCCGCAGCCAAGGCGAGCAGGCCCAGCGTGATGGCGATCCAGCCCTGGTGCCACAGCCAGGGGATCAAGGATTCGCGCTTCTCGTTCAGGTAGATCCACAGCGTCGCGCCGGCACGCGCCTGCAGCGCTTCGGCCAGCAGCAGCGGGTTCTCGCAGCGGAGCGCGTTGTCGTTGTAGAAGCTGACCGGCCAGGTGTTGAGCACGGTGACGCTGCCCTGGCCTCGCGCCACCCGCAGCATTTCCATGCCCTCGGGGTAGTGCATGGTCCAGCTCGACGCCACGCCGGGCTTGGTCTTGAGCTGCACGCTCGTGTTGAAGCTGATGCAGGTCTTGAAGGTGGCGTGCTCGGAGAGCGGCGTGGCCTGGGCGGGCGGGGCTGACTTGGACTGAGCCTCGTCGTCGTCATCATCGTCCTCGTCACGCGCGGAAGAAGCCGCCGAAGCCTTCGCCTTTGCCGCAGCCGCAGCCTCCTGGATTTCCTTGCGCGTGCGCTGCGGCGCATAAATCGGCACCCAGGACTCCAGCTTGCTTTCGCCCCATTCGGCGCCTTCCAGCAGCACCAGATGCCCGCCGCGCAGCACCCATTGATGGAGCTGCTCGGCGCGGCCGGGGATCACGTCCCAATCGCGGGACAGCAGCAGCAGCCGCGCGCCTTCGGGGGGAAGGCGGTCGAGTTCCTCGTGTCGCTCCACCTGCAGATCGAGCCGGCGCATCAGGTGCTCCAGCGCGTAGGTCGGGTGCTCGCGCGCCTCGCCATGCGCCGGGCGTGCTTGTTCCACGTCCACCCATTCGGTGTTGGCCTGGATCCACCAGCCGCCGAGCAGGACGGCCAGCACGGCGAGCACGCGCCAGACGGTGTCGCGACTCATGCGGCACTCCCGACCGGATGGAGGGCGAGCCCCGCATCGAACCCGGCGCAGAGCATTTCAAGGTCCTGCTCCGCGGGCATTCGGTGCGCGTAGGCCGCGGCCTGCCAGCAGCTCACGAGCTGCGCCAGATAGGCTTGCGGTGCGACGGCCATCCGCCGGGAAGCCAGCGCCAGGCATTCCCCCTCGGTACTGGCCGCGCGGATCGGCACGCCGTGCTGGTGCACCAGGCGCGACAAGGCGCCGCGATAAAGCAAGGACAGCGCACCCCGCAGATCGCCGCGCTGCCACAGCGCTCGCGCCGCCGCGCCGATATCGGCAGGCAGGCTTTCCGGCCGGATGTCGAGGCTGCCCACATGAGCCGGCAACGGCGCCGCGGCCGGCCCCAGGCCGTCGCGTTGCAGCAGCCAATCGCGCAGGCGCAGCAGCACAAGGATCAACAGCGCAGCGCCGACCAGATAGACCGCGATGCGCGCCCCGGCCGAGAAGCTGCCAAGCAGTTCGGACCACCAGCCCAGGTCGGGATCCGGCTGGGGTTTGTCGTCCTTCTTGTGCTGCTTGAAGCGCAGCGAGCGCGTCTTCTCGCGGCCGGGCAGCAAAGGATCGGCGCGCACGGCCGAGGCCGCGGCTTCGACCGCTTGCACGGTCATGACCGGCGCTTCCTGCGCCGCGTCATTCGGTGAAGATGCCGCAGGCTCCGCTTGCGCGCACGCGCCCATGCAGGCCATCGCCGTCAACGACAAGGCCAGCAGTTCACGCAAACGCACGGCGGAACTCCTGTTCGATGTCCCAGGCCTCGAGCACCACGCGGCGGTTCAGGTACATCGCAAAGCCGGCCGCCACGTAGAACGGTTCGAGGAACAGCACGATCGCCATGTACGACACCGACAGGCACAGGCTCAGGCCCAGCTGCCCCGCTTCGTGCTGGCCCGGATGCCAGAACCAGTCCCAGACATTGGCGCCTGTACCGTCCGGCGCGAACCACCAGATCAGCGCCATCAGCGAGTAGGTCAGCGCGCCCTCGGCATGCGCAAAGGCCACTTGCAAGGCGGTGGCCGCGCCGCGGTTGTCATTGAGCATCAGCTTGGCGCGTCTGCGCCGCGCGCTGCCGCGCTGGGCTTCCAGTTGCTCGATCGGCTGCGTGTACGAGCGCCACGGCGAGAAGCGCCGCCAGAAGATCGTGCGCAGGAGCTGCCCGCCGAACACATGGCGCCGCGCGTGCCACAGATCGGCAAAGCGCGTGGGCTCGCCGAACACCGCACGCGCCATCACGAAGAGCAGGCTGCGGTCGAGCCAGGGCTTGAGCCAGAACACGATGAACATCGGCAGCCAACCCACGCTGTCCACCGCGCACAGCGCGAGCACCGCCACCACGAGATAGACCGGCGTGAAGGTGCGCCAGATCGAACGCGCATGCCGGCGCACCAGCGCCAGCCCGAGATCGGAAGCCTCGCCCATGCTGCGCGGGCGCAGGGCGAGCGCCAGGCCTTCAACGCGCATCGACGGCCTTTCGAGGATTGAGGCCCTTGCGGCCCGCCAGACTGAACCAGCCGAACACCAGCGACCAGCACACCGCCGCCACGCCGAACTTGACGGGCGGCGCGATCCACGCGGCCGACGACCAGAAGGCCTCGAAGCCCGCGGCCAGCACGAGCAAGAAGATCGTCGCGTAGATCAGCAGCATGGCCTCGCCCGCTGCGCTGCGCAGCGATTCGACGCGGCCCAGGCGCCCCGGCATCAGCCACGCCAGGCCCAGCCGCAGCCCGGCCGCGCCGGACAGGACGATGCCCGTGATCTCGAAAGCGCAGTGCGTGACGACGAAGGGCCAGAAGTTGTGGCCCAGGCCGACGCGCTGCAAATGGCCCGCCACGGCACCGCCGAGCAGGCCGTTGAAGATGAGAAAGAAGGCGCTGCCGATGCCGCCGAAGATACCGCCCGCGAAGCAGCGGAAGCCCACACCGATGTTGTTGAAGATGTAGAAGCCGAACATCTTCCAGTCACCGCCCGCGTCGATCATGCGGCCGAGCTGGCCCTTGCCATCGGCGTACATGCTCTCGAAGTTGCGCACCTGTTTTGCATCGACGATGCGCAGGATGAAGTCGGGCGAATGCAGGGCGAACAGATAAGCCAGCACGGTCGGCACGACGAACAGCAGCACCGAGGCGAGCACGTAGGCGCGCTGCGCCCGCACCGCCTGCGGCAGGTCCACGAGCAGGAGCCGTGCCAGCCGCGCCAGGCCGAAATCCTGGCGCCGGTAGATGATCTGGTGCGCGTCCTGCGCCAGCGTCTCCAGCCGTGCGGTCAGGTGGATGGGATAGGCGCGCGACTGGGCCAGCGTCAGTTGCTCGCAGACCCGCCGGTAGCGCGCGGCCAGCAGCGCGCCGTCGACCGGCTTGCCGTCCTGAGCGCGGCGCAGCTCTTCGCTGAACTCGTTCCACATGGGCGCGTACAGCTCTTCAAAGCGCATCGGCGTCATGGTCGCGACTCCTTGCTGGTCGTGCTTGGAGTCGTGCTCGGAGTCGTGCTTGTTCCGGCGCTCGATTCACGGCGGCCCATCAACCATTGCGCGACGCCGAGCAGCCGTTCGGCCGGGCTGCGGTTCTGCGTCTCTGCCGTCTTGGGCGGCAGCACGCTGAGCGCCAGCTTCGCCAGTTCTTCGTATCGCGCGGGCGTGAGCCGCTTGGCGCGGCCGGCCCAGGAACGGATGGCGGCCTGTTCGCGCATGCTCAGGAGTCGGGCCGGCGCGAGGCCCTCCACATGCGGCGGAGCGTCGTGCAGCACCACGGCCTTGTCATGCACGACCAGCGTGCCCGCCGCGAGATCACCGAGCCGCTTGCAATCACGGTTGAGCAGCAGCGAGAGGATGCCGAAACCGTAGGCGAGCGGCAGGAAATCCGCCGTGCGCAGCAGGTTGCGTGTGAACGAAGCGGCCGGCGTGACCGGCAGGCCCGTGTCCATCACCACGCGCAGGGCCAGCGAACGCTTGCCCGGCGTGGCACCGGAGCGGGCCAGCTCGAAAAACACGGGATAGAGCCACTCCACCTCGAACGCACCGATCAGGGCCACGCCCTCGCCCATGTGCGGAATCAGGCCCGCCACGATGAAGATGACGGTGTCGATCACGCCGCGGATCAGCAGATCGAGCAGGAAGGCCATGCTCCGCGGCACGAGGCCGGCGGGCCGCAGCGACAGGCCGATGCCCTCGGGCGTCTCGACGACGGCGAGGGTGTCGATCTGCGCGTAACGCTCTGCCCCGACGGAGACATCGGAGGCCTCGGGGGCGCCGAGGGCGCCGGATGTGGGAGAGCGGCTCAGAGCTTGATGACCTTGGTGTCGGCGATCGTGTCGTGCAGACAGCGGCGCGAGGAGCGATAGATCATCAGGGAATCGATCAGGCTGTAGAGCAGCGACACGCCGGTCAGGAGCTTGGTCAGGAGGGTCAGGCCCTGGCGCAACAGCAGCCGACCAGCGTCCACGCGTGAACCATCCATGCGCACGATGCGCGTGCCGCAAACCATCTTGCCGAGGGTCTGCCCGCGAGTCAGCAGCGGCCAACCATTGATCAGCAAGAACAGCACCGAGCTGATGAGAAATGCAGCCGGGTGCAGCGCCCAGTACGCGGCAGGGTCACCATCGGCCCCGTTGACCAGACTCCCGATCGACGGCAACTGCTTCAAGATGAGAAATATGCCGCCAGTCACAATTCCGTCAACGGTCACACCCCAGTACCGCATCCAGCGCGAGGCCAGTTCCGCCTCACCGCCCTGCTCCGCCGCCACATCCTCAACATGAGCCACCGGCGGCGCAAACCGCGGGTCTACTGCTTCACTCATCCAGGCACTCCCTGCTGTATTTCGCGGCGATTCTCTGGGCTGGCTCTCCCCGCGTCGATTGGTGACTTCACCAGCCAGTGCGGTGAATCTTCACGCAGTATGCGAGGCGCAGGACCGGCTCTATTGCGCGGCGTCAGGGGCCACGCGCATGCGGTTGCGACCCTGCGCTTTCGCTTGATAAAGCGCCTCGTCGGCCGCACGCAGCATGGCTTCGGGTGAACCCTCAGGCCCTGGCACCACCGTCCTGACGCCGACGGACAGGGTTATGTACGGCGCCGTCGGCGAGTTGGCATGCACCATGCCGAGCTCGGCCACCGCCTGACGCAGGCGCTCGACCACCTTGATCGCATTGGCCTCGCCCGTGTTGGGCAGCAGGACCACGAACTCCTCGCCGCCGTAGCGTGCCAGCAGGTCATGCGCGCGGCCCATGCAGGCCTGCATCGCCTTGGCCACTTCCTGCAGGCAGGTGTCGCCGGCCAAGTGGCCGTAGTAGTCGTTGAACTGCTTGAAGTGGTCGAGGTCGACGATCGCCAGGCTCAGCGGCTGCTGCGTGCGCATGCCGTGCTGCCATTCGCGCTGGAACTCCTCGTCAAAGCGGCGCCGGTTGGCGAGCTGGGTCAGCCCATCGGTGTGGGCCGCGTGGAGCAGCAGCGCCTCCTTCTGCTGCAGGCGTCGGTTGGAATCCTGCAGCTGCTGGTTCAGCTCGTGCAGGGCCTGCTGGTCGCCAAGCTCCTGGGTCACGTCGCGGGCGTCGAGATAGATGCGCCCGCCGAGCACCTGCAGATGGCCTTTGATGTGGTGGTAGCGGCCTTGCACGTCGCGGATCCGGCAGACCGTGGGCTGCACGATCCCCGTGCTGTTCAGCTGCTCCTGCACCTGCCGGATGATCTGCATGTCGTCGGGGTGCGTGTAATGCTCCAGGCTCTGCTTGCCGATCACTTCCTCCATCTTCCAGCCCATCAGCTCGAACCAGCCCGCGCTGAGACGAATGCACCGGCCCTGCGGGTCCAGGACGGAGAGCAGGCTGAGCTTGGAGGCGAACAGCTGGTCGATCTGGCGCGCGCCGGACTGGATCTCGGCCAAGGCGCGGCGCCGGCTGCGCTGGTAGGCGATCAGGCCCGACACCGCCAGCAGCCACACGAACACCAGCATCGCGACACGGCTCTGGACCATGTTCTGCCAGGGCAGGAGCAAAGTGTCCTCATCGCGCCCGGCCAGCACCACCAGGGGATGGTTCATGTGCAGCTCGGGCGGCTGGATCGTGCGCAGCGCGACGATCCGCGGTGTCGTCGTGGCAAGGGACGTCGTGCCCCGCATCACATTGCTCAGCTGGCCCGATTGCAGGTGCCGCGTGAAGAAGGTGCCCGGCACGGCCAGGTTGGTGCCTTCAACGGTCATGCCCGCGGGCTCGACGATGATCTGCAGGCCCTGGCCGTGGATGATCGCCACGAACTCATCGCCGACCGAACGGGCCGAAGCCATCAGCAGCTGGTACTCCACCAGATTGACCGTGGAGACCACGAGACCGTCGAACTCGCCGTCCGGCGTGAACACGGCGCGAGCGAGGTTGTAGGTCCAGGCGCCCGCCCTCGACATAAAGGGCGCGCTGACGTACAGCGTGTAGCGATCCGGATGGCGGGCCACGGTCTGGAAATAGTCGGAGCTGGACACGTTCACCTTGCCCGGCATGCGGATGCCGTCGATCGCGCCGCTGGCCAGGATATTGCCCTGCTTGTCGATGATCAGCATGCTGCGCACGCTCGGCATGGCCTCCGCGAAAGCCTTCAGGCGCTGGGCCGCGATCTCCCAGCCGCCGTGCTGCTGCTGCTGCTTCCAGGTGGCAACGTCGTCACACACATTGCTGATCGCACGGTCCGTGGCGATCAGCTGTCGGCTCAAGCCTTGCTGGATGACCTGGGTGGTGGCCTGCAGCCGCTCGGTCTCGCGCGCCACCAGGGCGCCCCGCTCCTGAAAGACCGGCACGAGAAAAATGCCGGTGCCAACCAGCAGAACGGACACCAGGCCCGTCCACTCGGCGATACGAATCCGTTTGCTGAATACGGCAGGCATGGATCAATTGTGAATTTGCCGCGATTGTGACCGTTCGACGCTCCACCGGAATCGTGTACGAATTGGCAAGCGAGTGCGGCCTCCGTACAACAGCATCGCGAAGTCCGGCAGCGGGCACGATGCCCTCGTACAAAATCGCGCGGCACGAGCCCAGGCTCGGCAACATCCAAAAATCAAAATGCATTCATGCCTCGGCATGGATACAGGGAGCGCGTTGACAATGACTTTCCAGAACCTGGTTCGGGGCGGCGCCTGCGTCCTGCTGAGCGGCGCTTTGGCCGCCTGTGGCGGTGGCGGTTCGGGTGACCCAAAATTCGATTCGGTCGTACCGCCTGTCACCGCGCCACCCGTGCCGGTCAAGACCGCGCCGGTCATCACGGCCCAGCCGCAAAGCCAACCGGTGCTGACCGGCGGCTCGGCCACCTTCACCTTCGCGTCGACCGGCAGCGACCTGAGCTATCAATGGAGCCGCGACGGCACGGCCATCAGCGGCGCCACCTCGTCCAGCTACACCGTGAGCGATGCGGCGTACACGGACAACGGCGCCAAGTTCAGCGTGGTCGTGACCAACGCCCAGGGCAGCGCGACCAGCCTCGCCGCGCCACTGAACCTGATCCTCAGCGCCGACCAACTGGCCTTCGAGAGCTTGAATGTCGCGCCCGGCACCGGCAGCGTCGAGCTGCGTTGGAACCTCGCTCCCACTGGCGGTGAGGTCAGCGGCACGCATTACGCCTATTCGGAAACGGCGACGACGATCATCTCGCCGTTGACCAACGGCCCGCAGACCAACGCCGAGACCACACCCCAGAACCTGAGCACGACGCTGGCGCTGAAGCTGAATCCGCCCACCCGCATGCTCAAGGCAGGTGCCATCGTGCTGGTGCCGCAGACGCTGTCCGCCCGGCGCATCAGCTATGTGGGCAGCGCGGTGCAGGTGGATTCCTTCGCCAGCGACGGCACCACCGTGGCTCTCAGCGAAACGCGCAGCAATTTCTCCTCCGTGGCGCTGAGCGGCACGATCGGCAGCACGCCGCTCGAGATGGCGCACTGGTACAACTCCCTCTTCGCCAACACCGGGCTGCTGAACTCCACGGCGGCATACGCCAGCGGCTCGGCCTACATCCGGTATGACGCCGTCAACAAGGGCGACCGCTACACCGCCTTCGACTGCCACACCACCACCACGGACGCCAACATCTCGGCCTGCTCCACCGCCACGACGCTGCAGGTGGCGCTCACGACCGGCATCACTTCCAACAGCGACGGCACGACCTACCACCTCGCGGATGGCACGGTCAGCACGGCTGAAGGCGTTTCGGTCTGGGTGGCCACCGCGCCGCGGCCCATCTCGGCCACGCAGAGCTCGGCACCTGAGTACCGCATCTACTTCCAGCTGAACGGCAATGTCTACACCGGCTCGCTGATCAAGGACGGCGTCAAGCTCGGCGGCAGCTACTGGGTCTCCACTCCCTTGGGCGTGACGGTGCAGGACCAGATCACGACGCTGGACTACCAGATCCGCCTCAACAAGGCCGCACGCGACAGCATTGCCGCCGCGGCGCTGTTCTAAGCTCGGCCCGGTCAGGGCCTCGCGAACAGCGCATCCATCTGCGCCCATACCGACGCCGGCAGCGGGAGCTTGCCGGCGTCCAGGTTCTCGACCAGATGGCCGACGGAAGACGTGCCCGGAATCAGCAGGATGTTGGGCGAGCGCCGCAACATCCACGCCAGCACGAGCTGCGTGGGCGTGGCCCCGGTGCCCGCGGAGATCTGCGACAGCTTTGCAGCCTGCTCGGGAGCGATGCCCATCAGCGGACAGAACGGCACATACGCGATGCCCTGCGCAGCCAGCGAATCGATCAGGGCCTCGTCCTGCCGATTCGCAAAGTTGTACAGGTTCTGCACGCAGACCACCGGCGCGATCGCCTGGCACTCGGCCACCTGCTCCGGCGTGACGTTGCTCAGACCCAGGTGGCGGATCAAGCCTTGCTGCTGCAGTTCAACAAGAACCTGGAACGGCTCCGCGATCGAGGCCTTGTCCACGCCGCGCGGCGAGCCGACGCGCAGGTTCACGACATCGAGCGTCTCCAAGCCCAGATGCCGGAGGTTGTCATCGACCGCGCCGGTCAATTCGCTTCGCGACAGCGCCGCCGGCCAGCTCTTGTCTTCCGCGCGGCGAGCGCCCACCTTGGTCACGATCGTGAGCGAGTCGGGATAAGGATGCAGCGCCTCCCGGATCAGCTCATTGACGACATGCGGTCCGTAGTAGTCGCTCGTGTCGATGTGGTTGACACCGCGGGCCACGGCCTGCCTCAAGACCTCAAGCGCCGCGGCGCGGTCGCGCGGCGGGCCCCACACGCGCGGCCCCGCCAATTGCATGGCCCCGTAACCGACACGATGGACGGGCTTGCCAGCGCCCCCGAAAGAGAAAGTGAGCTCGTTGCTTGTCATGGAGGGTTGATGCGCAGCAGAGTCGTTGATAATGTCTCCAATTATGAGCAAGACCATTGACACTGTCAACGATATCGGCCGGAGCGCCGATGTCGACATCCTCGAACTCGTTCATTCGCTGATGCACGAATACCGTGCGCTGCAATACCGATCACTGCGCGACGGCCCGCTGCGCATCACGCACATGGACGGCAAGACGCTGGACTACTTCGCCCGGCATCCGGGCTCCACGCAAAGCGAATTTGCGCAGTACATCGGCCGCGACAAGGCCCAGCTCGCGCGCCTGGTCGGCCCCCTGTGCGAGAAAGGGCTGCTGGAGAGAGCGGCCGACGCGGCGGACAAGCGCACGATCTGCCTGAGCGTGACGAGCGCCGGCCGCGCCGTCCTGAAATCCATCCAGACCCAGTCGAGGCGGCTGAGCGCCAGGGCCACTGCGGGGCTGAGCGAAGTCGAGACGCGCAAGCTCGCCGCGCTGCTCGAGCGCGTCAAGGCCAATATCACCGCCGAAGATTGACTGCGCTGGCGGCGCCGGAGCCGTTCACGAACCTTTCCTATACTCGCCCAGGGGCTGGTCTGATGTGCTGAGGCGCAGCCGTTTCATGCGTCCGAATCCTGGGAGTGTGATGAGCGGAGCCAACCTCGCCTCAACTGACAGCGACACCGGCTTTGACGGCCACCTTGTGAAGCCCGCCTCGCTGGACGAGATCACGGCTATGCTGGAGCAGATGCAGCAGCCTTGGAGCATGTCGCATGTCCCCGGTCACGGTCAGTAGACGCTCGTTGGTCATGGGCTCCGTGCTGAGCCCGCTGGCCGGTGCCGCCTTGAGTTCAAGCCCTGGCCCGAGCGCCAGCTCTGCCGCCCCGCTGCGCGTCGTCTACCCCAATGTAGAAGAACGGCCCGCCTCGGCCTATGGCTATCAACTGCTCGAACTGGCCCTGAAAAAATCCGGCGTTCCCTACAGGCTCAGCATCTTTGATCGCCCCTCCTCCTCGCAACGCGCGGGCGCGCAACTCGAGTCCGGCGAGATCGATGTGATGGACAACGGCAGCTCCGTCAAGTCGGCCCAGCGCTTTGACCTCGTACCCTTCCCGCTCGACCTCGGCCTGAGCGGCTGCCGCATGCTGCTCGGCCGCAACGACCGCCTGAAACGGCTCGATGCCGTCAAGAGCCTGGTCGACCTCGTGCCCTTTGTCTTCGGCCAGGGCCAGGGCTGGCTCGACGCCAAGATCTTGCGCACGGCAGGCCTGCGCGTGGTGGAAGGCGAGTACGGCAACCTCTTTCGCATGCTCGAAGCCGGGCGCTTTGACTACTACCCACTCGGCTCCGAGGAAGCTTATGAAGTCCTCACCCGCAACCAGGCCTTGGCGCCCGACGTGGCCGTGCACCCGGGCTTGGCCCTGTTCTATCCCTTCATCCGCGTCTTCTACGTCACCCGCGGCAACGAGGCGCTGCACAACGCGCTGATGGCCGGACTGGAAGCCGCGAGCGCCGATGGCTCTCTCCAGGCCTTCCTGGCCAAGACCAGCGGCCTCGGCCCCATCCTCTCGGGCCAACGCCCGCTGCCCAGGACCCTGCTGGCGATGCCCAACCCCTGGTGGCCGCCTTCGCTGCATGGCATCACGCTGAGCCGCTTCCATCCTGCGCTGCGGCCGGCCTTGCGGCAGCTGAACTTCAGCGACTAGGCGGCAGCCTCACCGCTCGCGCGGCCTCCCTCACGGCTCGCGCGGCCTCATCAGGCCCGCCGTTCATCCACCGGGATTGCAGCTCATCACGCCTCGCCGGCGATTCATCGCCTGGCGCTGGCGGCGCCTCGGCCTGACGCCGAAACTGCAATCACTGACACAGCAAACCGCGCACCGCGCAACACACCCAGGAGCCCATCATGATCAACACCTACGACAACAAGTACTTCGCCGTCTTCCTCGCCGGCATCATCGGTATCTTCGGCGCGGTGGGCTTCGAAATCGCCCAGGCTGACGCTCCTACTGCCGTCGCGGCACAAGAGATCATCAAGCTCGACCGCGTGGAAATCGTCGGCAAGCGCGTCGTCGAGCAGCACGCCATCGCCAAGCTGCCCCGCGTCGTCATCGAAGGCCGCCGCATGGCACTGGCCGAAGACGAGCAAATGGCCGGCGGCAAGAGCGCCGCAGTCAAGGTAAGTTGAGCGTTAGCGCGTTCACTGTGTCGGTAGCCGAGGCCCGCTGAATGCGGGCCTTTCTCTTTTGTGCGCGCCGATCTGGCCCATCCGCCGCGCCTATCCGTTTACGCCACTTTTTCACTGCATCGCCCGCTGAAGCCACCCGCCGCCACCGCGGCTTGATTCCCCGCAAAGGCACTTCACGGCCGGCGCGCGCAGCATCCCCCTCGGTCATACGCAGGAGGACAAGAAATGAATCAAGGTTCACGCTTACAGACGCTGATGCGCGCGCTGACCCGCTGGTGGCACCGAGTCACCCGCAAACAGCCCGACATCCTGATCGGCCTGGAGGTGCGCGAATCGAGCTGGGAGGATTGGCTGGATTCGGGCGGCGAGTTGTATACCAAGCGCGGGCAGCCTGTGAAGGCCAGCTCAAAAAACGGCTCGTCCCGGTAAATCGACGCCCCATCGCACGCCGCTGGCCGCGGTGCATGCCGAAAAGCGATCATGGACTTTCGTCCTACTCGCGCAAGACACCATGCCCCGCTTCAACGTCCCTCATGCCGTCGCGCTCGCCGCCATCGCCGCAGCGTCTTCAGCCGCGCGCGCCGCCGAGCCCGATCTTTCGGTCACCTGCCATGTCGGCCTCTACCAACTGACGGACGGCACGACGCTTGACCTTGGCCTAACGTCACCCATCGACGCACTGCGCTGGCGCCGGCCCGACGGCACCAGCGGCTCGTTCACGCTGAGCGGCAAACAGGCGGGGCTCAGCCGCCTCGGCTGGACACCGCGGCCCGACGGCCATCGCCTCACGGTCGGCGATTGTTCGAGCGAGACCATCACCTTCGACGGCATGAAAGCCCAGCGCGTGCCGCTGCTCGTGCAGGACACCCGTTTCGAGAGCGACGGCGTCAAATTCGCGGGCCGCCTCGTCATGCCGCCCGGCGATGCCAAAGTGCCCGTTGTCGTGCTGCTGCAAGGCTCCGAGCATGACTCCGCCCTCACCTTCGATTCATTGCAACGCCGCCTGCCCGGCGAAGGCATCGGCGCCTTCGTGTTCGACAAGCGCGGCACCGGCGCCTCGGGCGGCAAGTACACACAAGACTTCGAGCAACTGGCGCGCGATGCCAACGCCGCGCTCGCCACTGCGCGCCAGCTCGGCGGCGCACGCGTAGGCCGCATCGGC
Source organism: Burkholderiaceae bacterium (assembly GCA_036500605.1). GTDB lineage: Bacteria > Pseudomonadota > Gammaproteobacteria > Burkholderiales > Burkholderiaceae_C > JAFALK01. The sequence goes on along the minus strand of DASYBU010000024.1, from coordinate 27,088 downwards.
TTCCAGGGCCCCAGCCAGGGCGGCTGGGTCGCACCGATCGCGGCCACGCATGCTGATGTCGATTTCGTCATCGTCGCCTTCGGGCTCGCCGTCTCGGTGATGGAAGAAGACCGCTCAGCCGTCGCGAAGAACATGGCCGACCATCACCATTCAGCCGCTGACACCGCCAAGGCGATGACGCTCGTCGACGCGGCCGATGCGCTGGCCCTGAACCCGACGCTCGAAGCCTTCGACCGCTTCGCCGCCGTGCGCGACCCGCTGCGCAAGGAGCCTTGGTACAAGGATGTGCGCGGCGATTTCACCTGGGCGATCCTGCCCGTGAAGCGCGAGCAGGTCCTGGCCTTCGCGAAGGACATGGATTGGGGCACGCCCTGGCTCTACGACCCGCTCGCCACCATCGCCAAGGTCCCGGCGCCGCAACTGTGGATCCTCGCCGAGGACGATATCGATGCACCGAGCGCCGAAACCGCCCGCCGCCTCGCCCAACTCCGCATGGCCGGCCGCCCGATCACGACCGCGCTGTGGTCACACACGGAGCACGGCATCTACGAATACGAAGTCGCCAAGAACGGCGAGCGCATCTCCCTGCGCCAGCCCGAGGGCTACCTCGCCTTGATGGCGGATTTTGCGCGTGGCACGGCGCTGAAGCCCGCGTATGGGCGGGCTGCCCTGGGGCGGCCGCAGGTTTCTGCTCAAGTCATGAGTCAGCAGAACTAACGAGTTAGCCGCGTGGATGGTCGCGAGTGGGTTGCCCATTACCCATGACAGCCAAGTGGCCGACGTCAATGGTCGAGGCGTTCAGGCGAACATGCGCTCCCACCCATCGTCTAGACGAGGAGCTCCCATGACCCAGAGATCAGGAAAATTCTCCGCCCGGCTTGCGCTCGCTGCGCTGCTTGCCACCGCCGGCATCGGCATCGTCTCGGCCGGCGATTTCAAGCTCACCGGCGCGCAGGAAGTGCCACCCGTCGACACCAAGGCCACCGGCATGAGCAGCATCACCATCGCCGCCGACGGCACGGTCAGCGGCAGCGTCTCAGCCCCCGGCGTGCCGGGCATCATGGCCCACATCCACCTCGCCGCCCGCGGGGTGAACGGCCCCGTGATCGTGCCCCTGACCAAGTCGACCAACGATGTGTGGGAAGTGCCGGCTGGAGCCAAGCTGACCGACGATCAGATGAAGGCGTACCAGGCGGGGAATCTGTATGTCAATGTGCATACGGAGGCGCACAAGGGCGGGGAGATTCGGGCGCAGTTGTTGCCGCAGGTGGTGCAGTAGGGTGTTCGACGGGGCAACTTCCAGCTCGGGATTGCACGTCTAAGAATCACGAGCCTGGGCGTTCACTGCAAATACAAAAAACTTTCATTGCTCGCCTGTAGCGTATCGGTCGGCCAGCAATCAATTGTTCGGAGTGCGCGCACGTGACGGCTTTCTCAGTGGGAACGCTGACATTCCACCTTTCTGGTCCTTGTAGAATTTGTAACCGCTAGACAACTCAAAAAGGCCGAAACGGCCCCAGGGGAAACACGAGTGCTTGGCCATGACCAGCGCCTGACATTGGAGTGTGACAGCGCGCTCGAAGAGCAGCCGGAGGGGTTCGCGGATTGGTCGGACGGGATGGTTGCGCCTTGTTAAACGAACCGAACGTCGCCCGCGTCCGCCCCCTGAGCCAGTTCCTTCGGATGGCCATCATGGCCGGGGTCGAAAGCGCCGTTCAAATTCACATTGATCGCGGCGATGACCTCGACGCGCGAGACGCCGGCGGCATGACCCCGCTCATGCTCACCGCCGCGCGGAACAAGCCAGCGATCTGCAGGCTGCTGTTGAGCGCAGGCGCCGACTATGGGTTGCTCGATCCATCGGGGAAATCGGCCCTCGAAATTGCTCTTGCGGCCGGATCGCATGACACGGTCGCTGTCCTAGACGCCGTCCGACCGCCAACCCTCACCACACCCACGACCGACATCCCGCCAGAGGCCGAGCCTGGCGCGGCAGCCGAGCCTCTTGCTGATGCTGCTCTTGGCGCCGGATCGGATGCGACGGCCGCAGCTCCAAACGCTCCCGCCGAAGTCGGGGGCGCACCGGAAATCGAGCCCCCGCCGCCGATGCCGATGCCGATGCCGACCGTGGAGTCCGAACCAGAGCTGCCCCCTGCCCCAACGTCCACCGGTGAGGAGGCTGGCGATAACGGCGGGTTCGATCTGTCCGGATGGGAGTCCGAGGAAGAGCCCGCCCGGCCCAAAGCCGATCTGATCGTCCAGGACTTGGCCAGCGCGATCCAAAGCGCGATCACCCTCCACCAGCCGATCGACTCGTCGGCGGGGTGGGATGACATCGAGGCCTTCCTCCCCGAGATGGCCCTGCCGCTGGCTCGCGCCGACGACGCGGAAGGCCGAGCGCTCCTGCGGCGGCTTCTGCTGCGGGCGATCCGGGAAGGCAGCGTGCCGAGCCTGGATGTCCAAGCTCAGTCGACCAACGAGGACCGCTCGGCCAACCCGGAGGCAGAGGCTTTCCTGGCAATGGTCGTCAACGACCTTGGCGCCGAAGTCGACGAGCGCTTTGAATACGTCGACGCCAGCGAGAGCTTCGAAGTGTTCGTCGCCCCGGAGGAGACCCCCGACGAAGAGGCTTCGCTTGATGAGGCCCTCGCCGCTATCGACCGCGCGGCGTCGCCGCGCCATGAGCCGCTACGGATCTATCAGCGCGAGTTCCAACGCCTGCGCTTGCTGACGGCTGAGGAAGAGATCCAGCTCGCCAAAGAGATGGAAGCGAAGCTCGACGCTGCGATCGAGGCGCTGGCCGCGTGGCCCGCTGGCCTGGCGTTGACGATTGCCGCCGGCGCCGAAGCCGTCTCAGGCGTTCGCATGCTTTCGTCGATTTGGGCTAGCGGCGCCGACGCGGATCCGGAGCCTGCCACCGCCGAGAGTCTCGAAGCTGATGCGCCCGCGCGGGAGGAACCGGAAGAAGCCACCGACGATGAGGGCGAGCCAACGGATCAACCTCCAACTGATGCCGGCGATGCCACGTTCTCCGACGCGCTTCATCGACTGGCAGCCATGGTTGAAGAGGTTGAGCCTCAGCGAGCCTCGCCTGAAGAAATCCGCCAGGCGCTTTCCTCCCTGCGCTTGAATCGACGCTTCCTCATTGAGTTGATCGACGAGTCCGAAGGCGCGGCGCCCTGCCCGGCTTTCGCCCGGGCCATGGCGAGCTTCCGCATTGCTCGCGACCGCATGGCCGCGGCGAACCTGAAGCTCGCCTTCTTCCACGCCAAGAAATACCTCTACAGCGGCGAAACGCTGGACGACTTGGCGCAGGAGGGCAACGTCGGGCTGCTCAAAGCGGTCGATCGCTACGACTGGCGCCGCGGCTTTCGGTTCTCGACCTACGCCACTTGGTGGATCCGGCAGCGGATCAGCCGCTACGTGGCCGACAAGGCTCGAACGATCCGCATGCCCGTCCATATCCATGAGAAGGCGCAGCGCGCGGAACGAATCGCCCAACGCTTCGAAACGGCAACGGGCCGGGCTCCCAACCTCGACGAGTTGGCCGAGCGCATGGAGATGCCGCGGCACAGGCTCGCCGCTCTGCTTCGCATTGCGCCCGAGCCTTCCCGCATCGACGAATCGCCTGTCGATGAACTGATCTCCACCGATGCTCGCGACGCCCTTTGGTTGCCGGACCCGGCGGATGCTGTCGAAGCGATTCAAATGAAGGCGGAGGTTGATCGATACATCTCATCGCCGTCGACCAAGGACCGCAAGGAAGAGCGCATCCTGCGGCTGCGATACGGCATCGGCATCGATGAAGCTCTGACTCTTGAAGAGGTCGGGCAGCTCTTCGAGGTGACGCGCGAGCGCATTCGGCAGATCGAAGCCAAGGCGATCCGAAAGCTCAAACACCCCGCGCGTTCCGAGCCCTTCGCCCGCCTGGTCCTGGGCTTGGAGCCAGAGGAGAACCCGTTCGCCCCGGGCGCGCGCCAGCCCGAATTTGCGGATGACGCCGACGATCGCGACGCGCCCGAAACAGCGACAAGGCCTGAGGCGCCCAAGCGCAAGGCGGCGGCCAAGCCCTCGCGCGAGGCCAATCAAGCGGCCGGTTCCTCCAAGCCTTCCGCGCTTGATCAACTGCTCGCCCAAGCCGTTGAACTCGGCATCCGTGTCGAGGACAGCCGCCTGACATCGGGGAGCGTCTGGGTTGAGCTTCTCGAACCCGGCGACAACACGCGCCGCCGCTTGATCCGCAAGCTCCTTGATTTCGGCTTCGCCTTCTGGCCCGGGAAAGGCTATTGGAAATGACCTTGAAGACCCGCAAGGCTCCGCCTCGCGCGATGGCGATGCTCGAATCCCTGCGGGGCTTGGGCTACTCGACTGCGGCGGCCTTGGCCGACATCGTCGACAACAGCATCTCCGCCGGCGCGACCGAGGTCCGCATCGACTTTCAGTGGGATAGCGCCGACAGCCGAGTGCTGATCCTCGATGATGGGCGCGGGATGAGCGACCCAGAGCTTGAAGGCGCGATGCGGCTTGGGGACAAGAACCCTCTGGCGACACGCGAGGCCCACGATCTTGGCCGGTTCGGCATGGGGTTGAAGACGGCATCGCTTTCCCAGTGCCGCAGGCTGACGGTCGCAAGCGTCAAGGCCGGCGAGCGAAGTTGCCTTCGCTGGGATCTCGACGAGCTGGCCGCAGATCCGAACAGCGACTGGCTGCTTTTCGAAGGTCCGGCCGACGGCTCCCAGCGGCATCTCGCCTGTCTCGACGGCAAGACGTCCGGAACGCTGGTGCTTTGGGAGAAGCTCGACCGCATCGTCACCGCCGGCTACATGGTCGACGATTTCTTGGCCATGACCGTGGTTGTGGAAGCGCACTTGGCGATGGTCTTCCATCGCCTGCTGGAGGGCCCTCGCGCGCGGATCAAACTCTTGATCAACAACCGCCCCATCGAGCCCTGGGATCCCTTCATGTCGGGGCACCCCGCGAAGCCGTGGACCTCGCCTCCCGCCCCGATGAGAACCAACAGCGGATTGGTGGTCGCGCAGTGCCACGTCTTGCCTCACCAAGACAAGCTCACCAAGGACGAGTTCAAGCAGAACGAAGGTCCTGCCGGCTGGACCGCGCAGCAAGGCTTCTACGTCTACCGGAACGATCGGCTGCTCATGGCCGGCGGCTGGCTCGGCCTGGGCAATTCAAAGGCATGGAATCGCGAGGAGGCGCACCGCTTGGCTCGCATTCAGCTCGACATTCCCAACACCGCCGACGCCGATTGGAAGATCGATGTCCGCAAATCGATCGCCCGGCCGCCGGTCTCGCTGCGCCCGTCGCTAACGCGCTTGGCCGAGGACACCCGAGAACGGGCGCGCCGCGTGTTCGCCTACCGCGGCACGCCCATGCCGACCCAGCGCAACACGCCGATCGAACAGGCTTGGCGGGTCGATCGCGTGAAGGACGGCGTTCGCTACCGGATCGAGCCAAGCCATCCAGCGGTCGCGGCCGTGCTGGCCAGCGCCGGCGAGCTGACCCCGCTGATCAACGCGATGCTTCGCGTGATCGAAGAGTCGGTGCCCGTGCAACGCATCTGGCTCGACACGGCGGAGAACAAGGAGACGCCAAAGACTGGCTTCTCAGGAGAGCCGCCGGAGGCCATCGTCAGCGTGCTGAACACCTTGTTCGCAGACATGACGGGCCGTCGAGGCATGTCCGTCGAGGCTGCCAAACGCGCGCTGATGTCCACGGAGCCATTCCAGAACTATCCGTCACTGATCGCGGGGCTTGGCGCCCCCGAGGCAGCGTAGGCAAGAACATAGAGGGAGCAACGAATGACAGAGTTCAGCACTTCGACCGCGACAGCGCTCAGCATCGCGCAGAGCCTGCTCGTCGCGGAGAAGGACAAGGGACCGATCACGGCGGCCCTGATCACCGAAAAAGTGAACATCGCCAGCTCAGTTGTCGCGCCCGGGAACGAGGACTCCGTCGACAAGGCGGCCGCCATCGCCGAGCTCATTCGGCGATTCAGCCTCTGGATCGGGCAGGACACCGCGCTCTCCGACACCACGGGCCATGAACCCTGGCTCAACGCCGCGCGGAAGAAGGACTGGCGGTACTGGCCCCGCTATCGCGACATGCTGGATCGAAAGATGTCGGCGACCGCAGTCGACGCCGTGGACAAGTCCACCGATCGCATCCTGGGCCTCTTGGAGGATCCGGTCCGCGCCGGAGCATGGGATCGCCGAGGATTGGTCGTCGGCCATGTCCAGTCCGGCAAGACCGCCAACTACTCGGGCCTGATCTGCAAGGCGGCCGACTCGGGCTACAAAATCATCATCATCCTCGCGGGCTTGCACAACAACCTGCGCTCTCAAACGCAGATTCGCCTCGAAGAGGGCTTCCTCGGCTACGAGACTTCGGCCACCGGCGACATCGTCAAGCTCATCGGCGTGGGCGAGCACGGCCGCGATTTCGAGATCAAGCCCAACTGCGCGACCAACCGGACCAACACGGGCGACTTCAACACAAAAATCGCCAAACACCTGGCGATCTCGCCTGAGCAACGACCTTGGCTCTTCGTCGTCAAGAAGCACAAGATCGTGCTTGAGAGGCTGCTCAAATGGATCCGCAGCCATGTGGCCGATGCCACCGATGAGAACGGCAAGCGCTTCGTGTCGAATCTGCCGCTGCTGCTGATCGACGACGAGGCCGACCACGCTTCCGTCGACACCGGCGAGCAGCATATCGGCGCCGACGGCAAGCCCGACGAAGACCATGAGCCCAAGGCCATCAACAGCCGGATCCGCAAGATTCTCAACGTCTTCGCCAAGAAGGCCTATGTCGGCTATACGGCCACTCCCTTCGCCAACATCTTCATCCATCGCCAGAACGAGACATCGGAGGAAGGCCCCGACCTCTTCCCCCAGTCGTTCATCGTCAACCTGGCAGCGCCGTCGAACTACGTCGGGCCCGCCCGTGTCTTCGGGCTGCAGACGCCCGAGGGACGCAGCGGCCTTCCGCTGACCCGCGTCTTCAAGGATCACGCAAGCGAAGACGGCCGCGAGGGCTGGATGCCTTCGAAGCACCCAAAGGACCATGCGCCGGCCCACATGGGACAGGATGTTTTGCCGCCATCGCTGCGCGAGGCTGTCCATTCGTTCGTCTTGGCGTGCGCCGCGCGAGAAGCTCGCGGCCAAGGGGCGGATCACACCTCCATGCTCGTTCACGTCACCCGGTTCACTCTCGTTCAAAAGGAGGTGCACCGCCAAGTGGAGGACTTCGTCAAGAAGATGAAGCTGCGCATCACGCGCGGGATCGACCACGAGGCGTTGCTCGATGAGCTGCAAGAGCTCTGGGAGTCCGACTTCATCCCGACGACCAAGGCGATCGCGACCCGACTCACCGAGTCGGAGGAACCACCCACCGTCCTGCCCTGGGCCGAGGTTCTCGCCAAGCTTCCAGATGTCCTGTCGGACATCGATGTGCGCATGGTGAATGGAAAAGCCAAGGACGCGCTTGACTACGCTGAGAAGGGCGCGAAGGGCCTGAAGGTCATCGCGGTGGGCGGCGACAAGCTCGCTCGGGGGCTGACGCTTGAAGGCCTTTGCACCAGCTACTTCGTCCGCACCACGAAGATGTATGACACGCTGATGCAGATGGGCCGCTGGTTCGGTTACCGGCCTGGCTACATCGACCTGTGCCGCCTCTATACGACCGAAGAGCTCGTCGAATGGTTCGGGCACATCGCCGACGCATCCGAGGAGCTGCGCGAGGAATTCGATGCGATGGCCGAAAGCGGCGCCACGCCTCGCGACTATGGCTTGCGCGTGCAGTCGCATCCGGTTCTCCTGGTCACTTCGCCCTTGAAGATGCGCACGGCCAAGAACCTCCAGCTCTCATTCAGCGGCGACCTGCTCGAAACCGTATCGATGCACAGCGACGACAAGATCCTCGACCAAAACCTCGACACGGCGAACAAGCTCATCGCCGCGTGCGGAGCTGCGGACGAGACCAATCCAGAGCGCATGCGGGGCGCGCAAAAGCAGCAGTGGGAGGGATTCCTCTGGAACGATGTCTCGGCAGATCACGTCGCCGACTTCTTCGAGTCTTTCATCACCCATCCGAAGGCCCGCAAGGTCAACAGCGCGCTGCTGCGCGACTTCGTCCGGTCAATGGCGGCGACCGGCGAGCTCACTTCCTGGACGGTTGCCCTGCTCGGCGGCGGCTCGGGCGGCAAGCACACGTTCGCTGGCGGCCTGACCATCGATGCCATGACCAAGCGCACGGCGGACAAGGACATCGCGGATCGCTACGCGATCGGCCGGCTGCTCTCCCCTCGCGATGAGGCCATCGACCTCGACAGCGCGGCATGGACCGCTGCGCTGGCGCGGACCAAGAAGATGTTCAACCCTGACGCGGGCCGCCAGAAGAACGGCGTCAAGCCCAGCGAGCCTGACACGCCCAATGGGCCGTCGATCCGCTACGTCCGCGGTTGGGGCTCGGAGGCTGATGGCGTCGCTCCGGCCCGCGAGCGAGGCCTTCTCCTGCTCTATCCGCTCGACCCGCAACAAGCGGGAAGCGACGCGCTGGCCGGCCGCAAGGATCCGGTCATGGCTTTCGGCGTGAGCTTCCCTTCGAGCGACTCTGGCGTGAAGGTCGAATACGCCGTGGACCACCTGCTTTGGACCCAAGAATATGGCCCTGCCGATTGACGACTTCGAGCTCGCCTGGCGCTCGCTGCGCGACAGCGACGACGCCGCGGGATGGCGCAGCATCTCCATCGCCTCGATCGGCCCGTGCGCGTTGCGGGCTGGCCTGAGCTTTCCTGAGAAGAACGAGGCGCTGCTTGTCAGCTTCCCGGCCTCAGAGGTCCCCGCGGCGGAGAAACTCCCAGACGGCCAGGGGTTCACCGTGTCTCGCGCGGAGCACGAAGGCGACGAAGTGATCTGGCTCGCGTTGACCCGCAGCGCGCACGGCAGCGTGGAGCTTTTCGCGGCGATGGTGGCCGACGTGTCACACGCCATGGATGCCGAGTCTGCCGCCGACGAGAAGCGGTTGCTGCGACTGTTCCTCGGACGCATCCGAGCTTGGCAAGAATTCATGCGCAAGGGAGCCCAATCGCTGAGCGCCGAGTCCGAGGTCGGCTTGGTGGGCGAGCTCATGCTGCTTCGGACGATCATCGATGCGGGCTTGCCGGTGGTCGCCGCCATCGAATCCTGGGTCGGCCCGCTGGATGGCGTGCGGGATTTCGAGCTCGGCACCGGCTCGATCGAGGTCAAGGCCACGCTCTCGGCCGCGGGATTCCCGGCCAAAATCGGCTCGCTCGAACAGCTCGACGACTCGGTCCGACAACCGCTGTTTCTCGCCGGCGCGAGGCTGCGCCAGACGGAATCGGGCCTTAGGTTGCCGGAGCTGGTGGCGAAGATGCGCGATGTCGCCGCGGGCGAGGCCGAGGCCGTCCGCCTGCTGAGCGAACGACTGCTCGCCGCCGGCTACTTCGACGCCCATGCCGATCGCTACATTCGCCGCTTCACGCTGGCGGACACTCGCGTAGTCGAAGTCAAAGATGGCTTTCCCAGACTCACACCGGGCAGCGTCCCGCTGGGCGTCATGAAAGCCACATACGAGATCGATCTGGACAAGGCCCCAGGACCGAGCATTCCGGCCGCCGATGCATTGAAGAAATTGGGAGCGATATGAGTTCAAGCCTGCCGGACTTCCTGCGCGAGACGCAGTCCGCCGTCAAATCCCAGATGCGCGAAGGCGCGCTCTACGAGGAGCTGGTCTTCGCCGGCGTCGTGATGGAGCACATGTCGGAGATCGGCATGACCTTCGAGCCCGTGGAATGCCACTTCGAGGGCACCGTGGGCAACGCCATCCTGCGCCTGAGTGGCTATTCCATCTCCGATGAAGGCGATCAGCTCGACTTGTTCGTGAGCCTGTATGCCGGCGTCGAAGAAATCACGCCCATCCCAGATTCCGAGACGAAGGTGGCTGCCGAGCGCTGTCTGCGTTTTTTGACGCTGTGCGCCGAAGGCAAGATGGCTCAGAGGCTCGACCCGTCCAGCGACGTGCGCTCACTGGCCGAGACGCTGCAGGCGATCTACAACGACCTCGAACAGGTCCGCGTCTACGTCATCACCGACCGGGTCGCCAAGTCCAAGAGCTTCAAGACGCGCGACATCGGCGGCAAGGCCGTGCGCCTGGAAGTGATGGACATCGAGCGGCTGCATCGGCACACCTCCGAGGGCAAGCCGCGCGATGAGCTGGTGGTCGATTTCACCGAAGTCTCCGGCTCTCCCCTGCCATGCGTCTATGTGCCTGGCGAGAACGACGACTACAACTACGCCATGACGGCCATCCCTGGCGAAGCGCTGCGGCTGCTCTACGAGAAGTTCGGCGCGCGCCTGCTGGAGGCCAACGTCCGCTCGTTCCTCAGCGTCAAGGGCAAGGGCGTCAACGCTGGCATCCAGTCGACGCTTCGGTCCGCGCCCGAGCGCTTCATGGCCTACAACAACGGCATCGTGATCGTGGCCGACGAGATGGTCCTCGGCAAGGCCTCGCAGGGCGAGCAAGGCATCGCTTGGCTAAAAGGCTTGCAGATCGTCAACGGCGGCCAAACCACGGCCTCGCTTTACTTCACCAAGAAGAAGTACCCCGACACCGACCTCAGCCGTGTCCGCGTGCCGGCCAAGATCATCGTGATGAAGGCGCAGGACTCCACCAAGGAGGAGGCACTGGTGTCGGACATCTCACGCTTCGCCAACAGCCAGAATGCCGTCCGCCAGTCGGATCTCTCGGCCAACAAGCCATTCCACGTCGAGATCGAAAAGCTTTCGCGTTCCGTCTACTGCCCGGACGGCGTCGGCCAATGGTTCTACGAGCGCGCCGCCGGCAGCTACAACACGCTGCTCACGCGCGAGGGCACGACGCCCGCCAAGCTCAATGCGTTGAAAGCCGCGATCCCCACCGCGCGCCGCATCACCAAAACCGACTTGGCCAAGTACCTCAACGCCTGGGACTGCAAGCCGGACATCGTCAGCATGGGCTCGCAGAAGAACTTCGACCGTTTTATGGCCGCGCTCGCTCCCTCGGAGGGCCAGGAGGCGCCATTGCCCAACGTGGCCGACTACAAGGCCATGATCGCCAAGGCCAAAATCTACCGCGACGCGCAGAAGCTGCTGCGGCCAATGTTCCAGGCCTTCCAGGCCAACGTCACCGCCTACACGGTCTCTGTGCTCGCCGAGAAACTCGGCTCGCGCATCGACCTGAGCCGCATTTGGGAGAAGCAGGCGGTTTCGCTGGAGCTGATGGAGCAGATCGCGACCTGGGCAAGGGAGGTGAATGAAACTCTGCACACCACCTCCGGCGGACGCATGGTGTCCGAATGGGCCAAGCGGCCGGAATGCAAGGACGCGGTGATGGGAGCGAGCTACTCCGAGCCGTCGGACGACATCCCGGAACTCAAAGCCGCCTGAGCGAAGCGCTGGGTGACAACGAGCATTGCGATCCGTTATGACCGATGTCGTCAGCCCCGCCAAACGCAGCCAGATGATGTCTGGCATCAAGGGTAAGAATTCCTTGCCCGAGATGCTGGTCCGCAAGGCGCTGTTCGCCATGGGCCATCGCTACCGATTGCACCGGCGCGATCTGCCGGGGACGCCGGACATTGTCATGCCAGGCCGCAGGATCGCCATCTTTGTCCACGGCTGCTTCTGGCATGCCCACCAGGGATGCAAATACGCCAAGACACCGTCGACGCGAACGGAGTTCTGGTCGGCCAAGTTGCAAACCAACGTCGATCGCGATCGACGCGTTGCCGACAAGCTCATGGGAATGGGCTGGCGGGTGCTCAACGTTTGGGAATGCTCGACGCGAGATCCCTCGGCTGGCGCTGGGCTGCCCGACGCCTTGGCGCACTGGATCGACAGTGGCTCCCCGACTGGCGAGATCAGCGCCGCCGTGGCGAAGTCATGAAGTCGAGGATGATTTCGCCGATCTGCTTGGCCAACAGCGGCGGGACGGCATTGCCGATCTGGCCATATTGCTCCGTCCTGTTTCCCTCGAAGAAGTAGTTGTCGGGGAACGTCTGCAAGCGGGCGGCCTCGCGCGCGGTCAAGCTGCGGCACTGTCCCGGATCCGGATGGATGTAGTAGTGCCCATCCTTCTTGATGTGCGCGACCACCGTCGATGAAGGATGCTTGCCCATCTGGACCCGGAAGCGGTCCTTGAAGGGAATCGTCTCCTCGTCCACATTCACATGGTCAGGCAGGAGCTTCGGCGGGAAGTTGCGCAGATCTGGGGCGTATTTCTGCGTCGCCGCGAAGCAGGAGGCGAACATATAGCGGTGCAGATCCGATCGCATGTGGCTTCGCGTCTCGTGGTGCAAAACGCCGCCGAGCTTCGGATCCAGATACCAATCCTGCAAGTTCTGAGGCATGTAGCCGCCTGGGACGACGACGGCCTCCACAAACGGAGCTCCGAAGGTCGTTTGCTTTTCGGCCTTCTTGATGAACTTCTCCATCGCCTCTTCGATGTCCTTGCGCACCGAAAGACGCCATCCTTTGAGCGCCTCGGGCGACTCGCGAACCGCCCCGATCCATGCTTCCTTTGAATCCGGCTCTTTGGACAAGCGGCTGCGAAGCTCCGGCAGTCCGGCCAAGGCAGCGCTGACGCCCACCTTCTTCGTCAGCTTGCGAAGCAGGAACGACTCTGGCCGCTCCCGTAGAGCCGGCGTCGCCGCTGCCACGTCCGAGCGAATCCCGAAGAGAATCACGCGATGGCGGCTTTGCGGGATGCCGTGGTCGTCGGCCTCGATCACATAGTCATTGGGCTCGAGCTCGCCCTCCGCCTTGTGGACCACGAGCGAGCGGACCTCATAGCTCAGGCCGACCTTGGGCTCCTTGAGATCGCCAAGGATCTGCTCGAAGATGCGCTTGCCTGAGTTCGTCGAGTTGAGCATCCCCTTGACGTTCTCCATCACGAAGACAGCCGGGGCGAACTCCTGAATGATCCGAAGGTACTCGATGTAGAGGAAGTGTTTGGCGTCGGCCTCGAACTTCTCCACGTCCTTGCTGCGAAGGCGCGATCGGCCTGCCAGCGAGTAGGCTTGGCATGGCGGGCCTCCGATGAGGACCCACTCGGTCTGGTCGTCCAGGGCCTCGCGGATCCATCCATCGACTTCCTCGGGCGGGGTCACGCCGAGCTCGGCGCACCGGGCTTCCTTGGCTGCGTGCTCCGCGACGTCCCTGATGGTGGGATGAGTCAGGAACTGCTCGCGGCTGATCTTGCCGCGGACATAGTCGTAGTAGCAGCCCGGAACCTTGCCCTTGCGGAACTTGCGGAAGATTGCCCGAAGCAGAAGCGTTCGGTGCGCGATCGGATCCTTCTCGATAGAGACCTTGACGGCGAAGCGTCGCGCACCGGCCGCGTCGATGACGGACGAAAACCCTTCGCAAAGTCCTCCCGGCCCGGCAAAGAGATCAATGACGGGAATCGCTTCTTTTTTTATTTGCATCTATCTGTGTCCGTGCTGCGAATAGGGGGCGTAAAGGCGCTGAGATCGCAAGCATTGTGATTGTGCCAGGCTGACACGGAGCATGGCCCAACGAACCGCTTTTATGTTGCAGGCAAGATCAAAAGTTGCGCCCATTGAAAGTTCTCGAATCGAAATCGAACAACCACATGTCACGCTGGTGATCTGTGGTCGAAAACGCCAAGCACGCTGCATATCCCGTTGCATTCTTCGTGCACTTCTTCCGTGTATCGAGGCTTAAAGAGTCGAGTCTTGAATCTGAACGCTCGCGCCGCAGAACCCATCAGCCCACTGCATCCCTCGCGATCACTTCGCTTTGATCGGCCCCATCCACCGCGAACTAAAACCTCAAGCGCCCCGCCTTGACCCGACCCTGCAGCTCAGCGCAGCTTGCGGATCGCCATGTTGGCGGCGTTGATGCTGAAGGCTGTTGGATCGAAGGGGCCGCCCCACCACTGCCAGTAGTGCGCATGCCGTTCGTGCTCCGGCCTGTGCATGGCCTCAAGGAAGTCCATGTAGCCGGGCGGCCCGCCCACGTCTTCTGGCGGGCAGGCGTTCTCGCCGGCCAGACACATGGGCCAGTCGTTGCGGCCCTCTTGCGCAGGTAGCCGCTCTTCGACCGTGATGCGGTGATCCCAGCCATCGCCGAAGTCGTAGCTGTAGGCGAAGCTCTGGATTTGCTCGCCCAGCACGGCGCCTACGGGGAACTTGCGCTCATCCTGCATGGCGCCACTGCCGCCCCACTCTTCGTCTGGGATGCCGTAGCGCTGCCGCTCGATGTGCCAATCATGCAGGTGGCTGTTGGTCCAGCCCATCGCGGCCTGCACGAGGCGGTCAAGCTTGACGAGCTTCACGGTGTCCGGCACGAGAACGCGGCGCCAGACGAGTGGCTCGATGTGCTGCAATTCGACGCGCAGTTGGTAGACGCGCTTGGGTTGAGTGCGCTGGAATTTGGTGCTCATCCAGCGAGTGTCGCAGCACGGGCTCGTCTCTCGCTGATTGACACAGCGAGGACCGGCTGATGCGGTCGCTTGCAAACCCAGGCGTTGATTGCCGCGCATCGGCCGCTAACATCAACGCGAACTCCTAACAGGATCCAGCGACCGCTGCCAGACCATGACGGAAATCTACATCAGCACCGACGTCGAAACTGACGGCCCAATCCCAGGACCGCATTCGATGCTCAGTTTCGGCTCAGCCGCATACACCCCGGACAAGAAGCTCGTATCAACCTTCTCAGCAAATCTGGAGACGCTGGATGGCGCGGCTCCGCACCCGAAGACGGCTGAGTGGTGGGCCACTCAACCTGAAGCATGGGCCGCATGCCGGAAAGATCTTCAGAAGCCTGAAGCCGCAATGCGTGCCTACGTCGAGTGGATCAAAGGACTCAAAGGAAGGCCAGTCTTCGTCGCCTATCCGGCCGGCTTCGATTTCCTGTTCGTCTACTGGTATCTCATTCGCTTTGCTGGAGAAAGTCCCTTCAGCCACTCGGCTCTGGACATGAAGTCTTATGCGATGGCAGTGCTGAAGACCGAGTACCGCGAGAGTACGAAGCGCAACATGCCCAAGCAATGGTTCGACAAGTTCCCGCACACGCACGTCGCCCTGGACGATGCAATTGAACAGGGCACACTCTTCTGCAACATGCTTGAGTTCAACAGGACGGGGCGCAGCGCCTAGCGGCGTGGATTCCGAGGATCCGCCGCTCTACGCAGCCCCCAACGGAGCATGTTGAGCACCGGCGGCGGGAGACGCCTCATGCGTCTCACCGCCACGGCTACCCGCGACCAAGGCCAGCCGCTCTCGGTCATCACCCCCGGCGCGCCCAAACACATAGCCCACGATGGCGCTCAAGAGACCGGTGACGCCAGTCAGGGTTTCGGTGTTCTGCATCGTGAGCGCCATGACGATCGCGCCATAAGCGACGAAGGTGACGACAGCGGCGCGCATGATGTCGCGGCCGCTCAAGTCGGCCAGGCCGTGCGTGCCGCCATGCACGAGATAAAGCAGGAACGCCAGGAAGACCATCGCGACGAAGCTGACGATCAGCATGACCTGGAAGTACACGCTGGTCTGGTTGTTCACGTGATCCACGTAGGCCCTGTCGCGGGCGTCCAGGCCGGTGTCTGCATTGGCCGCCGTCATGGGCATGAGCGTGGGCGTGGCGGTATCGCCTGCGCGGAAATTCTTGGCGACATCCCATTGGTATGCATCGGGGTTGCCCGTTCCAGTGCCACTGCCACCGCCGCTTCCACTGTCAGCGGCGCGAGCCCAAGGCGCCGCGAGCAGCAGCACGACGGCCAAGGCGATCAGTGCAATCAGCGAGAAAAGCGACGAGGTGGGTTTCATGGAAAGTGGTACCGGTTGGCGCTGAAACGTGTGGAGCCGCTCATTCGTTCGTTCGATCGATCGATCGTTTGCTCACGCTCTCGCGGCTACTTCTTGGCCGCATCCAGGATGCCCAGCATGCGCTGGTAATGCCTGGCCTCGTCCGCGGCGCCCTTTCTGTTGGCGGCCTCGGCGCGCTGGATGAATTGCGTTCTGAGCCGGGCCATCGTTGCCGGCGGGAACGATCGCGCGTCCGTCTCGAACTTCTTGTAGAAGGCCTCCGGCGGCGATTGCTGTTGCTGCAACTGCTGTTGCTGCATTTGCATCTGCAGCGGCACGGCGCGAACTTCTGCGACCTGAGCGTCCCGCTGGCTGGGCAGACTGAACGACGGACGCAACTCAGTGGCCAAGGCGCCGCCCGAAGCGCTCGCGATGGCCAGCGTTGCACCGATCACGGCCCACAGGTTTCGTACAGGGTTCATGAGGCTCTCCAGGGCCGAGAACGGCCGTTCAACGCTTCGCGCTCACCTTCCCGGCTGCCTTGATGAGCGCGCCCGACAACTGGGCGAGTTGGTCGACCTGTCTCTGCATCGAGTCAAGAATCGACATGGCGAAGGCATATTCCGCCGGCGTGGTCCATCCGGGCTGGCGGCTGAGGCGAATGAGCTCTTTCAGGTCCGTGCCCTTGCCAAGCTTGGCCAGCGCATCGCTGAGCGCAGTGACCTTCTTGTCAATCTTCGCAAGGTCGATCTTGGTTGCCATGGCGCGCCTCCCAGTTGTGCAAGGAAAGGAAAGCTTCTGCGGCTCTCGGTGATTGGGAATTTACTGCCGATGCCTGTTGCGTGCGCTTGTGAGTTCCTCAGGGTTGAGGAGGTGGCCGGCCGCGGAAGCCCCGGCGCACGGGCAAAGAAAAGCGCCCAAGTCGCTGAGCAACTTGAGCGCAGCACCTAGCGGCGCGGGGCGGGTCTTGCATCGGATCCGCAGCGTGTCACAAACGCAAAAAAGGGCCGCGACCTTCAACAGTTGGGCCTTTGGTTTTTTTTTGGTGGAGTCGTTGGGAGTTGCCCCCGGGACTTGAAGGTCAGGTCTTAAATCTGCCTGATTTGACCTTGCCCTCGGATTCCGTATCCCATCACCGTGCGGCGATGTGGCTTGTCGGTCTATGCCGCAAGCCGGTCTCTCTCGAACTGCATCGGACTGACATAGCCCAGCGCCGAATGCAGTCGGGCGCTGTTGTGTCCGGGTGCCGCTTGAACCAGGCCATGCGCAGCGCGTCGATGACGATACCGCGCGCCATGGTTCTTGCAGCGGCCCCCTCGAATCGCCATAGCTGGAACGCCCTCGACAAGCACCGCCAAGTGCGCCGCGGCTTCCTCCCTTGAGGTTTATCCAACACCTGCCCCCGGGCTTTATCGGGCGCCTTGCGTAACGGACGAGTTGCCTCAAAGACTGGTGGGCAAAGATGCCGCGTCGGCGCCCATAGGACCTCCCACCGGGATGCAGACCCGAAAGGTCGTCCCGACTCCGATTGTGGAATCGATCTCTATCCGCCCGCCATGTTTTTGGACGATCGAGAAGGATAAGGACAGCCCCAGGCCCGTCCCTTTACCTACGGGCTTGGTTGTGAAGAAGGGTTCGAAGACCCGCCGCTTCACCTCATCCGACATGCCGCAGCCTGTGTCGCCAATTTCGACGATTGCCCAGTCGCCGTCGGTGCGAGTGCTCAGCGTGATCTTGCCCCGCTGGGGGATGGCCTGTGCGGCGTTGACGATCAGATTCATAAAGACCTGATTCAACTGCGCGGCGATGCAGCGAACCGGCGGCAGCGGCTCGTAGCGTTTCCGGATCTCCGCCTTGTACTTGACCTCATTCATCACCACGTTGAGCGTCGATTCCAGGCCGGCATTGAGGTCAGCGTCCTGCCAATCCGCGTGATCGACCCGAGAGAAGTCCTTCAGATCCTGAACGATCTTCTTCACGCGCGAGAGCCCCTCCTCGCTCTCATTGAGCAGGCTGGGCAGATCCTCCTGCACGTAGGCCAGGTCGATGGACCGGCCCACCCGCGAAAGCTCCTCCCGCACCGGTGGCGGCAATTGTTCGGGCGGCGCACGCATCAGCTGGTCGACGAGCGCAAAAAGCGGCTGCACATAGCTTCGCAGTACGCCAAGGTTGGAGCTGACGAAACCGATGGGGTTGTTGATCTCGTGCGCCACCCCCGCCGCCAGTTGACCGATTGAGGCCATCTTCTCGGATTGCAGCAGCTGGTTCTGGGCCTCTTCGAGCCGCCAGTTGGTCTGCTGAATGCGTTCGTAATTGAGCTGCAGCTCCTTTTCGACGCGCCGCATCTCGCTGCGGTCCTGCAGCATCCACCAGGTGCCTGCTTTGGGGTCGGCCGGGTTCGCCAGATAGGCAATCAGCTGCACCCAAAGCTCGCGGCCACCAAGTGTGCGCATGGCCATCTCGTGCATCAGAGGTTCACCGCTAGACAGCGTTTCAATGGCGGTCCGGCGGAAGGTTTCGAATTGCTGATCGCTGTCGAACAGGAGCCTGGGCGAAAGGCCGTACGGCGAACAGTCACCGATCTCAAACATGGCGCGGAACTTCTGGTTGGCCCGTGTGATTTTTCGGCGAGAAACCGCAATGATGCCGACAGATGCGTTCTCCAGAAAAGCCTCGAGCTCGTGATGCGTGTTCAGCAGCTCGGCCGTGCGCTCGAACACCATGTTCTCCAGCTCATTGCGGTGACGCAGCAGCTCGTCCTCGGCGATGCGCCGCTGCGTCACATCCAGCAGCGTTTCGATGGCGCCCACGATCTTTCCATCCGCATCGAACAGGGGCGCGGCCGTGAACTGCAGCCAACGGCCGCCGCTGCCAAACAAGGGGAAGTACGACTCCACTTCGTAAGCGTTCGCGATGGTTGACGAGGGCGTGCAGCGCTGGCCGTACAGGCGCGACGACTCCCGCGAGATGCTGCCATCGACGATGAGGTCCGCCAGCAGCGGCTGCACCCGCTCGTAGAAGACCAGGCCGGCATCGTCGCGTCCGATTACCTGTGCAGCGCGGGTCCCGGTGAGCTGCTCGCAGGCGGTATTCCAGTGAGTGATCCGGTGCTCGGAATCAATGACGAAAGTTGCTACCGGCGTGCTGTCGATGATCTGGCGCAGGACCCGGCCGATCTGAAACAGGCTGGTTTGCACGTGGCGGATGTCGCTCAGGTCCTGGAATGTGAAGAGCGCAAGCTTCTGTCCGAAGCCTGACAGCGGACGTGCCGTTACCTCGACGGCGCGAACCGCGCCGCTGCCCGTCTTCAACTCCAGTTCGGTGGAGGGGAGTTCCAGGTCGCTTTCGACGCTGCGTAATCCGTACTGGCGCAGATCGTCGCGCGAGTCGTCAACGGCCAGCTCCTCGAATTGCAGGGCCAGCAACTCGGGCAGCGATTGGCTCAGCATGCGCTGGCAGGCGGCATTGGCGTGGACGATGCGCCGGCCATCGTGCAACAGCAGTGGCGCCGTCACGGCGTCCAGCGTTGCCCGAAGTTCGGCACCGACCGTCGTCACGGATCCCACCAGTGATGCGCTGTTCATAAACGCACGTCTCCAGGGTCCTCAAGAATGAAGGAGCCGTCCTCTCCCCACTGTACGCGCGTGATGCCGGGCTCGATCCGCTCGAGTCGCCGCAGCTCGGCGTCCTGCGCGCTGAGCAAGCCGCGCTGCACCCGAACCTCGTCGGCCAAGCGCTGATTTTCCAGCGCCAGGGCACGCAAACTGAGCGCCTGTTGGATCGCGCTCAGCAGCTCGAAGTCGGTCCACGGCTTTGAAATGAAACGCGAGATCCCGATCTCATTGATGGCGGTGACCAGCGCGTTAAGGTCGGCGTAGCCGGACAGGATGATGCGACCACAGTCGGGCTGCAACTGGCGCAACTCGCGCAGGAAGCCGATGCCATCCTTGTCGGGCATCCGGTAGTCAGAGATGGCCAGCGCGAAGCTCGCATCCGCGGCGCGCTCCAGCGCCGCGCAGGCGCTTGTGAAGGTCTCGACCTGATAGGCCGAGCCCGCCGCATCGCGCAAGCCGTGGCGCAGAAGCCGCTGCAATGCGCTGAGTACCTGCGGCTCGTCATCGACGAGAAGAATGCGTTCGCTCATGGGGTCACCTCCGGAACGGTGCGCGGCGTCTCATGCGCGCTCCAACTGCTGCTGATCGGCGCTGCTGCCCGCTCCAGGCAGCCTGACGAACAGCCGCAGCCGCAAATCCCGGCCCGCACGGAACTCGCGCACGTGGCGTATTACCCGCGAGTCGAAGACGAAGCCTGCCGCCAGCAGCAGCGTGCCTTGGGGGGTCAACAAATCGCGCGACAGAGTCATTCCGACTTCCAGTTCGGCAGCATTGACCTCGCGGTCGAGCATAACGATCTCCGGCTCTTCCTGGACCGCCTGCTCGAAGGCCGCGACCACTTCCGGCGCATAGCGCGTGCCGGCGCCGCTCGTGACCAGTGCACGCGCGTGAGCCGTCTCGTAGCGCTTGACGGCCATGCGGCCCGTCAGCGCAGAAAAATAGTCGCCAGCAGCGCCGACGATCTGCGCGCCCAGTGGCACCTCGTCGCCCGCAAGGCCGTCCGGGAAGCCCTTGCCGTCCACCCTCTCGTGCTGCGAACGCACGAATCGCGCCGCCCGCTGCAACTGAGCCAATGGCAGCAGCGCCACTTCGGCACTCAGCGTGTGGCTGCGGTACAGCGCCAGCTCTTCGCTGCTCATGGTGGACAGCGGTTTGCGCAGCAGCGCGTCGGGCAAGCCGATCTTGCCGATCTCATGCAGCAGGCCGGCGATGTGGACATCCTGCTCCAGCATCATCCGGGGGCCGAGCTTGCGGGCCATGCGCCGGGCAAGATCGGCCACCTGGCGCGAGTAGCCGGCCATGCCGTCCAGGCGCAGCTCCAGCAGGCCGGAGAAGACGTCGATGGAGAGCAGGAAATTCTCACGCAACTGCTCGAAGGATTTCTCCAGCATGCCGTTGACCTGCTCAAGCTCGCTGGTCCGAGCCCGGACGCGATCGGCCAACTCGGTGTTGAGCGTCTTGAGCTCGGCGTTCTGCGCCTGCGTGAGCCGCTGCAAGCGCTCGTTCTCGCGCAACAGGCGCCGTCGTTCCAGGCCCTCGCGAATAGCCAACAGCAGGTCGCGGTCGTCCCAGGGTTTGGAAATATAGCGCTGGATCTCTCCACCGTTGATGGCAGCGATGGTCGAGGTGATGTCGGAGTAGCCGGTGAGCAGGATGCGGCCGGCCTCGGGCCAGCGCTGGCGGACCCGCTCCAAGAAGGCGGCGCCGTCCATCTCCGGCATGCGCATGTCCGAGACCACGAGGTCCACCGTCTCGGCCTCCAACAGCGCCAGGCCGGCATGGCCGCTCTCGGCCAGCAGCACGCGGTAGCCCTGCGGCCTCACCAGTCGGCGCAGCGCGCTGAGAATGGAGGGCTCGTCGTCCACGAACAGGATCGTGGGCGCTACGGCCTCTTCGGCAGTCCCTTCGGCGCTTGCTGGTGGCATTGGCGATGACATGGTGCGCTCCTAGCGCGAAAGCGGGTGCTGATTGATGGCCAGCCAGTAGAAGCCGGCCTGCCGCATCACATCGACCATAGCTCCGAAGTCCAGGGGCTTGACGATGTAGCTGTTGGCGCCCAGGTCGTAGGTCCGCGCAATGTCGCTTTCCTCCTGGGAAGAGGTCATGATCACGACGGGAATGCGGCGGGTGCCGGCATCGCCCTTGATACGTGTTAGCACCGCGTTATCGTCGACCAACAGGATCTCAACTTGTTCAGGCGTGTTCATGTCGGGGCTCCTTCGCAAGGCGCTGAACTTCACGGCGATGGAGAGCCGGTCGTTCCAGACATGCGTCAGCAGCGCAGAGGCCTCCCGGGACCTGCGGTAGCAGACCGAGATCGACGCGCGAAGCAAGCCCGGCAATCCGGCCTGCACAGTCGCGGCCTGGCCGGCGCTTGTCCGCGTCATGCAGCGTCTCCGAGGGCCTGCTTCAACATCTCGGACATGCGCTCGAAGGACATGGGCCGGCTGAACCAGTAGCCCTGCATCTCGTCGCAGCGCAGCCGGCGCAGCCATTGCGCCTGCTTTTCGGTTTCCACGCCCTCGGCAACAACTTTGAGCTTCAGCGAGTGAGCGAGCGAGATGACGGTGGAGACCAGGGTCATCGTGTTCGGCTCCAGCAGCATGGTGCTCACGAAGGCGCGGTCTATCTTGAGCGTCTGCGCAGGCAACTGCGCGAGATAGCGCAGCGACGAGTAGCCAGTGCCGAAGTCGTCCACGGCAATGCCCACCCCAAGTTCGCGAACCTCGTTCAGCCGCGCGATGTTGGTCTCGATGTCGTCCATCACGATGCTCTCGGTGATCTCAATGTCCAGGCTCGGCGGTTGCGACCCGAGCTTGATGGCGTCGCGCACTGTGGCCACAAAGTCGCCACGGCGTAGCTGGATCGCCGAGACATTGACCGCTACTCGCGGAGCGCTGCGAATGCCCAGGGCCTTCCAGCGCAACTGGTCCCGCACGGCCTGCTGCAGCGCCCAGGCGCCGACCTCGCGGATCAGGCCCGTCTCTTCCAGAAGCGGAATAAACTCCCCCGGCGCCACCAGCCCGTGCTCTGGATCGTTCCAACGGATCAGCGCTTCCACGCCGCTCCACTGCCAGGTACCGGCCTCCACCTTGGGCTGGTAATACATGACGAACTCTTCGTTGAGGATGGCACGGCGCAGTCGCATTTCCAAGGCCAGCGTACCTGCAATCTTCTCCGACATGTCTTGCGAATAGAACAGGTAGCGCTCACCGCGCGACCTCGCCTTGCCGGCAGCGGATAGCGCATGCCGGTACAGCACGTCAGCGCCGTCGCCGTCGTGTGGGAAGACGGAGATGCCTGTGCAGGCCGACATGCGCAACTCCGTCCCGGCCACCTCAAACGGCTCGCCGAAACAGGCGCCCATGCCCTGCTCTATCGAGCGTGCAAGGCCTTGCTCGGTGCGAATCTCGGGTACGACGATGGCGAAGTGGTCGGCGTCGATCCGCGCGATCTGGCCGCTGGCGGTGGCGTAGTCGCGCAGGCGCTGTGCCAGCTGCTTGAGGAGCTCATCGCCGCCCGCGAAACCGAGCGAATCGTTGACAGTCTTGAAGCGATCCACGTTAAGCGCAAGTACCGCCAGCTTTCGCTGCTCACGCCGGGCCACATCCAGGTGCCGCGTCAGGTGCTCCATGAACAGGCTGCGGTTGGCCAGGCCGGTGAGAGCGTCATAGAAGGCGACGTAGTTCAGTTGCTCGGACTTGCCAATATGATCAAGCGCGAAGGACAGGTCGTTGGCCATCTCGCCAAGCAGGCGCCGTTCGTCGGCGTCGAAGAAGCTCAGGCCAGCGGCGTGCAACACCAGCACGCCTTCCACCCGTTGCTGGACCAGCAGCGGCAGCGCAGCCACCGCGTGCGAGACCGATAGCTCCGGATGATGTTTGGAGAGGTCCTCCTCGAAGCGGCTCTCGCCGGACAAAGCTACGTCGCGTACCAGCCCGGCCAGCAGCCGCTCCTGCGCCGCATGGGCGACGTCATCCGGCAGCGCACCCTCCTGCAGAGCCTCAAGCCCCGGCGTGGCGGCGGGAAGCGCGCCCGAGTCGGCCAGCGCCACCCAGACATAGAGAAAGCCCGCGGTCTCCACGGCGATACGACAGGCCTCACGGAACAGCTCCTTCCGGCTTTGGACGCGAATGATCAGCGAGCCGATGGCGCTCTGCAGCGCATACACGCGATTGAGTCGGGACACGCGCAATTCGGCATTCTTGCGCTCCGTGATGTCCACGATCGTGCCCGCCATGTACGTCGGCTGGCCCTGCGCATCGCGCAACGCCATGCCCTTGACTTGCGACCATCGATGCCCACCGTTGCGCTGCTGCGTCCGGAACTCGACTTCATAGGGCGTGTTCTCAATCAAATGCGCATCCAACGCCTTCTGCACGCCTGGGACATCGTCCGGATGCAGCAACTCGAACCAGGTGCTGCTGGCGTTCGCCAGCTCCTCGTCCGCATAGCCGTGGCGGTGCTTCCACTGCGGCGGGATGTAGGACTCGCCGGAGTCGACATGCCAGTCCCAGACGTCTCCCGTGGAAGCCGCGAGGCGGAAGCGCTGCTCACTGTAGTCCAGCGCCTGGGCGACGCGCCTCTGCTCTCTCGCCTTCTTCACGTCCTTGAGCGCACGCTCAATCGCTGGGGCCAAGCGTAGCAAATTGCCCTTGAGCACGTAGTCGGTGGCGCCGCTCTTCAGACCGTTTATCGCGTGCTCCTCACCGATCGTCCCCGACACGAAGATGAAGGGCAAGTCGGGCACCAGCTCGCGGGCGATGCGCAACGCTGACATGCCGTCGAACAAGGGCATGCTGAAGTCCGACAGGATGACATCGGGCGCGAAGTCCTGCAGGACTTGTCGGAATCTGGATTCCGAATCTACGCAAACACTTTCGACCACCAAGCCCGACTTGCGCATCGTGCGCAAGACCAGCTCGGCGTCGTGCGTCTCATCTTCGACCATCAATACTTTCACCGCATGCCTCCCGAATCGCGCGACGCAACGGATGGCAATGAGAACAGCCGAACCGACACGAAGACTCTCTAATGCAGGAAGACCGCTGGACGCGCAGGCAAAGAACCTGCATGCATAGCAGCCAAGTGGCCTCCGGGTTAGCGCATCTGGCGAGACTTCCGAACAGGAACTCGCATCAATGCGACAGACTCCCCTGAAGCAATATCAATTCGAATTTTTTCTTATTGGCCGATCCTCCAACAACTTTCGATCGCGCGCAACTGGAGAAGCGGGCGCGCAGTGTTGTCGGCAGAGTTTTCGGGGGGCATCCACTGAAGCTTTGTGCGATACGCAGACGAAGAAGTTGTCAAAGCTGATCCCACGCGATCGCCGCATTCATCGTCGGCCGTTCCGTACTCAAACAGCCCCTCCATGTCGTCAGAACCAACCCGCGGCCAACATCGCATTAGTGGACAGCGCGAATCTGCAGCGGCGCGAGGATCAAGCGGCAGCCAAAGAGGCGAAAGCGCAGTACCTGGCTGACCGGCAGACGGAGGCCGACGACCTGAACGCCGAAATCAAGGATCGGCTCGAAGCCATCCATCTTCAGCCTCCTGCCGCAAATCCGTGCAGCCTCCGACTTGGCTGCAGAAGCGTGCAAGGGCTTGTAGCGTTTTGTCGATGCTTCTTGCCGATTTGAATGCGAAAGGTGCGTTTGGGCTTAGCGCCGCCGCTGGCGACCGGTCTCTATCGCACAGTCCATCACCGTCATCAGTTCGTCAAGCTGGATGGGTTTGGTGAGGTAATGAAAGAAGCCGGCGGCCAGGGCGTTTTCGATGGCTTCACGCATCGCATTGGCACTGGTGGCGATGATGGGGATATGCGCCGTTGCCGGATCCTTGCTCAGCAACGCTTGCGCCGCCACGCCCGTCATGAGCGGCATGTTGTTGTCCATCAGGATCACGTCGGGCATGTACTGGCGCGCCATGCTGACGCCGAGCTTGCCGTTGCCCGCGACGAGCAAACGCACATCTTTGCGAGAGGCCAGGGCCTCTTGAATCAGACGCACGCTGGCCGGGTTGTCGTCCACGCAGAGCACGGTGCAAGCCGTGGGCTCCATAGGGTTTGCGCTTCCTGGCACCTCGGTGGTCGCGAGCAATATCGCGTCCGAGGGCGTCAGGGCATTCTCGCCAACTGCCGATGCACGCATCTCGATCCAGAAGGCGCTGCCGGTACCTTTCTCGCTGGTGACACCCATTTGCCCGCCCATGAGCTCCACCAAATGTTTGGTGACAACGAGGCCGATGCCAGTACCTTCATGGATGCCGGCCTCCTGTCCGAGTCGATTGAAGGGCTGAAACAAGGCCGAAAGTTGTTCGGGGTTCAGGCCGATGCCAGTGTCTTGTACGGTGACTCGAACCCGATCTGTCTCAATGCGCCGACAGTGGACGAAGACTGATCCGTGCTCATGGTTGTACTTGATCGCGTTGGACAACAGGTTGAGCAGGACCTGCCGCAGCCGGGTGCGGTCGGCCTGAACGATCAGCTTCGCGCTGGAAGGCATCAGCAGGTGAACGTCGCGCTTGGTGGCGATAGGCTCCATCATGGTCCCGCATTCATCCAGCACGTCGTCCAAAGGCACAGGTTCCAGCGAAAGTGAGAGTTGGCCGGCCTCGATCTGCGCGAAATTGAGAATGTCGTTGATGAGAGCTAGTAGGTGGTGGCCGGCCTGCACGATGTGGTCGACAAAGGCGTGGTGCTTCTCCGGGGTCATGCCGCTGCCGTTGTTCTGGTCCAGCAACTGACCAAAGCCCAGAATGGCGTTGAGCGGCGTGCGCAACTCATGGCTCATGTTTGCCAGGAACTGGCTCTTCGAGCGGCTCGCTTCCTCCGCGGCGTCTTTCGCCCGGCGCAGCTCTTCCTCGGCGCGCTTGCGCGCGGTAATGTCTTCAACGGTCCCTTCGTAGTAACGCACCGTGCCGTCGGCATTGCGAATGACGCGGACATTTTCCGAAATCCAGATGACCGCGCCGTCCTTGCGATAGATCGGCGATTCGAAGCCCCAGACCGCGTCGCTCTCGTTCATCCGGCGGACAAACTCGGCGCGCCGGTTGGGGTCGACATAAAGCTGCCGGGCGATCTCCTTCACGTTGCCTTTGAGCTCATCCGTGGAAGCGTAGCCGTAAATCTGGGCGAGGGCCGGGTTGGCCAGCAGGTACTGGCCGTCGGGCGTCGTCTGGAAAATGCCCTCGATGGCGTGTTCGACGATGCTGCGATAAGTCGCCTCTGTCGGACCTTCGTTTTGCTGGGATATGGCTGTGATTTGCACGGGCATGGATGTCAGGCCTGCGAAAGCAGGAACGTTGCCAATGGCTAAATATCGCCACTTCCAGATCGGGTCTCTTTTCGCTTCGTTAATACGTAAAATGCGACCCATCGCTCACTTCCGATCAAACTGAGGGGAGCAAGAAAAGTTTACCGAAGGACGCGCTCCAACCGCACAATTCTCAAAACCGAAAACCGTTCTCGTGCAGGCAGGGACTATACGTAAGACTTCCTGCGCAACCAGTGGGAATGAACCGCAAAGAACGCAAAGACTTGATGGCCTTTTCTCTCTGCGTTTTTTGTGTTTTTCGCGGTTAACACCTCCAGTCCATATCATCCATGGTCATATCGCGACCTCTC
>DASYBU010000023.1:0-18327 GCA_036500605.1 Burkholderiaceae bacterium | reverse complement strand
GTTGTCAACCCCGGGAAGCTACCCAATTTATGGCGAACGAAGTTCAAATCGGCACCAAACAAAATCGGCCTGCAGGCCCCGCCAATGCTTGATCTCCGGCTCGGCGCAAGTCAATAAGCCGGACAGTAGTGGGACAGGATGTACAGGATGAATGCAAATCTGATGGGTGCCAGTAGCCCTCAAGCGTAAGTCACCAACTCCCGCAAGCCCGCCGTATCCAGATGCGGCAGGTGGTTGAAGCTCTGCAGGCTGTGCTTCTTGGCGCTGAACACGAACTCGGTCAGCGCACTGTTGCGCAGCTGCAGGTTCATCTCGATGGCGGCCTCCTGCGGCGCACCCAGCACTTGCGCCACGGCGGTCGAGATCGGGCCGCCGCTGGAGACGATCAGCACGGGGCCCTCGCAGTGCTCGCGCACATGGGCCAGGGCGCTCGCCACACCGGCTGAGAAATCGGCATAACTGGGCATCCCGACGGGTTGCGTGCTCCCCGCCATCCAGGCGCGCAGCCCCTCGCGCAGCAGGCGGAAGTACTGTTTCACTTCCTCGGCGTTCCGGGGCCGGTGCAGTTCGCCCGCGTGATGGGCGCGGATCACCGCCTCGCTGTCATATTCATTGAGGCCTGGCCACACCAGCGGCTCGGGCAGCTTGCCCAGCCCTTCCTGGATCGCCGCAAAGGACTGCGCATGCCGCGTGAGCGAGCCGCGCAGCACGGCCGAAAAGCCCTGCTTGCGCTGGCGCCAATATTCGCCGAGCAGCCGGCACTGGCGCTGGCCGCGTTCGCTCAGACAGTCGTAATCGGCCGCGCCAAACGAGGCCTGGCCGTGGCGTACCAGCGTGAGGATTCCCATGCCGTCTATCATCGCCGGCATCGCATTCAACCGCTGTCACCCGTATGTCACTCGAAGGCCTTGAGTTTGAAACCGCGCCGAATCCGGTCGCTTCCATCATCGTCCTGCACGGCCTCGGCGCCGACGGCAATGACTTCGTGCCGATCGCGCAGGAGCTCGATCTTTCCTCCGTCGGACCGATCCGTTATGTGTTCCCGCATGCCCCGGTGCGGCCGGTCACGGTCAATGGCGGCTACAAGATGCGCGCCTGGTACGACATCCTCGGCGTCGACCTGGTGCGGCGCGAGGACGAAGCCGGCCTGCGCGAGTCGCAAGCGCAGATCGAAGGACTGATCGAACGCGAGGTCGGGCGCGGCATTGCGCCGGAGCGCATCGTGCTGATGGGTTTCTCGCAAGGCTGCGCCATGACCCTCATGACGGGCCTGCGCCATGCGCAAAAACTGGCCGGCCTGGTCGGCCTGTCCGGCTATCTGCCGCTGCTCGACAAGATCGAGGCCGAGCGCAACCCGGCCAACGCGGCTACGCCGATCTTCATGGCCCACGGCCTGCAGGATCCGATCGTGCCGATCGCCCGCGCGCAGGCTTCACGCGAGGCGCTGCAGGCGCTGGGCTACAACATCGAATGGCACGACTATCCGATGCCGCACTCGGTCTGCGCAGAGGAAGTCGAGGCGCTGGGCAGTTGGTTGAGCAAGGTCCTCAAGAGCTGATCACTTGCGCGCGGCCCGCAAGGCATCCGGCAAGCCGTCATGCGGCCCCAGCGGCTGCGCGGGCGCATCGTCCCACCACACCGCCGCCGGCAGATCGACGCGGCGCGTCGGGTTGAGCGGGTAGACGATCCGGTTCGCATCCTTGTTGGCCTCGCCGCCCACCAGCAGCAGCGCCTCGGTTTCGCTGTTGTTGATGAGGCAGTGGCTGATGCCGGTGCCGGACGGAAAGGCGATCAGGTCGCCCGCCACCATGCGGTGCGTGTGGCCGTCGATCCAGGCCTCGACCTCGCCTTCGATCACGTAGACGAATTCTTCCTCGAGCGATTCCGCATGCGGCCACGAGGTGCGGCGGCCCGGCGGCAGGCGCTGCACATGGATGCCGACGCACTGCAGGCCCGCGGCCTTGCCGATCGAGCGCACCGGACCCATCGGCTCATCGCTTTGCGGGTAGATGTGGGCTCGCTCGGGCACGTCGGCCGTGGAGACGATGAAGTTTGGGCGTGCCGCCATGATGAGAAATCCTCTGTCAGTGCTTGCGATCTAGAAAGTTTCCCAGTCGCCGTCGGGGGCAACCGGAGCTTCCCGGCGAGCCGGCGCGGCCAGCGGCGCCGGAGCGGCGAGGATAGCCTTCTCGGGCGGCGCGATCGGCGTCCGAGCGACCGGCTTCGCAGGCGCAGCTTTGGCAGCGGCTGGTTTTGGTTTGCCGGCGCTCGCAACGACCTTGCCGCTCAAGGCAGCGGCCAATCGCTGGCTCGAACCCGAGCCGGTGCGGAAGACGGACACCACTTCGGCCAGGCGCCCGGCCTGCTCGCGCATGGACTGCGCGGCGGCGGCCGATTCCTCCACCAGCGCCGCGTTCTGCTGCGTCATGCGATCGAGTTCGGTCACGGCGACATTGACTTGGGCAATGCCGTCGCGCTGCTCGGTGGCGGCCGCAGCGATGTCGCCGATCATGTCGGAGACGCGCTGCACGCTGGTGACGATCTCGGTCATCGCGGTGCCCGTATCGGCCGCCAGCTTCGAGCCCGATTCCACGCGCTCGACGCTGGCCTGGATCAGCGATTTGATTTCCTTGGCCGCCTGCGCCGAACGCTGCGCCAGCGAGCGCACCTCGGCCGCCACCACCGCAAAACCGCGGCCCTGCTCACCCGCACGAGCAGCTTCCACGGCGGCATTCAGCGCCAGGATGTTGGTCTGGAAAGCGATGCCATCGATCGTGCCGATGATGTCGCCGATCTTGCGCGAGCTGGTGGTGATCTCTTCCATATTGCTGACCACCTGCGAGACCACCTCGCCGCCGCGCCGGGCCGCATCGGCGGCGGATGACGCCAGTTGGTTGGCCTGGCGCGCCGTGTCGGCCGACTGGGCCACGGTGGCGGTCAGTTCTTCCATCGAGCTGGCTGTCTGCTCCAGGCTCGAAGCCGTCTGCTCGGTGCGCGCGCTGAGGTCTTGATTGCCCTGGGCGATTTCGCTGGAGGCGTTGGAGACCGACTCGACGCCGTCGCGCACATCGCCCACCACGCGCTTGAGCTGCGTGGCCATCGCGTTGAGCGAATCGAGCAGCGCGCCGAATTCATCACTGCCGCGCTGCTTGGCCAGCGCCGACAGATCGCCGGCGGCAATCCGCTTCGCCATGTCGGAGGCTTCGGCCAGCGGCTCGCGGATCGAACGCACCAGCCAGCGCGTGCCCAGCGCCAGGCCGATGACGACGACCGTGAGCATGACCGCGGCGATGTTCAGCGTCTGACCGCGGCGCACATCGATCGCGTCAAAGGCGTGTTCGGCCTGTGTCCGCTGCAAGGCCGCGAACTCGTCGAGCGATTTCAGATAGACCGCGATGCTCGGATTGAAGCGCTGGCTGACCTCGTCGGCCGCGCCTGCCGCATTGCCGGCCGTCTTCAGCTCGCCCACCTTGTTGAGCGCCTCCAGCATGGCCTTGCGTCCCTCGGCGATGCGTGAGAGCAGTTTCTTGTCGGCCTCGGTCAGCTCCAGGCCTTCGATGGATCGCTGCAGCTTGCCGATCTCCTCGACGGCGACGGCCGAATCGGCCTTGAACAGCTTGTCGATCGAGGGCTCGGTGCTCACACCCATCGCCTGGATGCGCAGGACGTTGCTGTTGATCAGCCGCACCCAGTCGGCGGTGGCCGTGCGCTTGGCATCGAGCTGCGCCGTCAGGACCTTGGCCTCCTTCTGGATACCGCTGGTCCGCACGGACGAGGTGCCCAGCAGCACCAGCAAGGCCGCAATGACCGCGCCCATCGCCATCCACAGGCGGCCGTTGACGCTTTGGTGGAAGGCGATGGCCTTCGGATCGAGATTCATGTCTGCATCCATGTCTTTTTTGTAACGAACGCAAACATAGCTCAAGCCCGGCGCGGGGCCCGCCCACCAACCGTCAAGTCGGTGCAAAGCTTCACACAAGGGAGGGCAAATCCCCAGAAGACCTGACGCCCTGCGGCCGCGGCCTAACGCCCAGCCTCCAGGCCACGCACACGGGCGAGGGCCATCGCGGCCGCGGACGTGCGCGTCTCCACGCCGAGCTTGCCGAACACATGCTCCAGGTGCTTTTGCACCGTGCGCGGGCTGGCGCCGAGGATGGCGCCGATGTCGCCATTGGTCTTGCCGCGCACCACCCAATAGAGCACCTCGGCCTCGCGGCCGGTCAGCTTGAACTCGCGCATCAGCCCCTCGGTCAGCGCCGCGTCATTGGCCTCGCGCATCACGATCAGCCATTGGCCTTCGCCCAAAGCGTCTGGATCGACGGCGTGCAAGGTGAAGGTCAGTCGGCGCGTGCCGCGCGGAAGGCTCGGCTTTGCGGCATCGGCCGGGTCGGCTTGCGGCAGCACGGTCAGCGTGGCCGGCTCCGCGCCAGCGCGGCGGCGCAACACCTCACGGTGCAGCCACACCAACACCTCGGGCGGCAGGCGCCCGCGCTCGAAATGCCCGCCACGGAAGTAGTCGGCCATCAAGGCACGGGCCAGCGCGGTCTGCCAGACGCAGCGGCCGTCGGCCTCATGCACCGTCAGGCTGGCGTGGCCGAAGGCGTCGAGCGCGTTGCGCGCCTGCGCCGTGGCGCGCGCGCCGCGCAGGTGCGCTGCGATGCGGGCCAGCACCTCGCGTGGGCGGATGGGCTTGCTCACATAGTCGACGCCGCCGGCGGCAAAGGCCGCTTCCACATGCTCGGCTTCGGTCAGCCCGGTCATGAAGATCAGCGGAATCGCGGCGGTGGCCGGGTCGGCCTTCAGCCGGCGCGCGACCTCAAAGCCGTCAAGGCCCGGCATCATCGCGTCCAGCACGATCACATCGGGCTCAGCCTCCACCGCGATGCGCAGCGCGGCGCCGCCGTGGTGGGCCACCAGCACGGTGTAGCCGGCCTCGTCGAGCGCATCGTGCAGCAGGGCGAGGTTGTCGGGCACGTCGTCAACAATCAGCACGCGTTCGGCGTTGGCCGCCGCTTGTGGCGGCAGCTCGGGGCGCGTGGGGTTCTCAGGGTTCATGCGCCAGGGCTTGCAAGGCCTGTGCCACGCGCGTGCCCAGGGCCTGCATCTGGAATTCACGCGCCAGGGCCCGCAGTTCGGCGGCAAACTCGGGCGTCTCGGGCGCCATCAGGTCGAGCATCTGGTGGATGCCTTTCACATGGCCCTTGGCCAGTTGTTCCTGCAGGCCGACCAGGCGTTCACGCGTGGGCGCCATGCTGAGTTGCGCAGGGTTTGGGGGCACGGGTGGCGGCGCTTCCCAGCTCAGCTGCAAATGGGTTTCCAGCCAGTCGAGCAGTTCATCCACGCGCAGCGGCTTGAGGATGAAATCGCGCTCCAGGATGCCCTGGCCGTTGTCGAGCCCGCGATCGAAGGCATTGGCCGAGACGATGGCGGCCGGCGCGTCCGACAAGCCCTGCTCGCGGATGGCGGCGAGCGTCTGCCAGCCGTCCATGCCCGGCATGGCCAGATCGAGCAGCAGGGCCTCGGCCGGAAAATCTTGCAGCATTTCCAAAGCCTCGGCGCCACTGCCTGCCATGCGCAACTCAAAGCCCAGCGGCGCGAGCAGGCTGCGCAGCAGCTCCCGATCAGCCTCCTCGTTGTCGACCAGCAGCAAGCGGCGCGGCGGCCCGATCAACCGAGTGCGCTCGCGGCGGATCCTGACCGCGCCGGCCTTGCAGCGCGGCAGGAAGAAGCGCAGCTCAAACCGCGTGCCCTGCCCCGGCTGGCTGTTGACTTTCATCTCGCCACCCATCAGCTCGGTCAGGCTTTGGGCGATGGTCAAACCAAGACCGGTGCCGGCGCCACCGCTGCCGCGCTCGAAGGGCTCGAACATGCGCTTGAGTTCATCGGCGCTCATGCCGGGGCCGCTGTCCTCGATCTCGAAGCGGGCCATTTCGCGGGCGTAGTGGACCGACAGTCGCACCCTGCCGCTAACGGTGAATTTGATCGCATTGCCGACGAGGTTGATCAGCACTTGCTGGAGCCGCTTGGCATCGCCGCGCACCCAGGCCGGCAACTCATCGGGCGCATAGTCAAAGGCCAGGCCCTTGGCCGCGGCCTGCGGCGCCAGCAAGCGGACCAGATCATCGAGCCCCTGCGCAAAGGCCCAGGGCGCGGCCTCCACCCGCATGCGGCCGGCCTCGATGCGGGCCAGATCCAGGCTCGCGTCGATCAGCGACAGCAGATGCTCGCCGCCGCGCCGGATCACCTTGACCGCCTGCTGCCGGTGCGCGGGCATGCTCGGGTCGGCATCGAGGATTTGCGCGTAACCGAGGATGCCGTTGAGCGGCGTGCGCAGCTCATGGCTGACCGCCGTGATGTAGCGCGTCTTGGCCTGGCTCGCGGCATCGGCACGCGCCTTGGCGGCTTGCAGCTGGGCATCGGTGCGGCGGTGCGATTCGATCTCGGCGAACAGCGCCTGCGACTGCCGGCGCGATTCCTCCTGCGCCACCTGCCGGCTCTTGTGCGTGAGCACCAGCCACCAGACCAGCACGCCGGCCAGCATCAGCAAGGCCAGCTCGCCGAGCCGCGCAAACAGCAGCAGCACGGGCGTGACCAGCAACATCAGGCCCAGGTACTGCACCAGCCCACCGTCCAGCAAGGGCCAGAGCCGGCGCGGCGTGAGCTTCTTGAACAGCGCTTGCGCCTGGTCCGCCAGGCGCGCCTGCGGCTTGCACAGATCGTCGCAACGCGCGTCGAGCGAGCAGCACAGCGAGCAGATCGGCCCCTTGTAGGCCGGGCAATGCGCCATGTCGGGGCCTTCGTACTCGCGCTCGCAGATGCAGCAGTAACTGGCTGCGCGCGTCTCACCTTCACGAGCGATGTAGTAGCGCCCCTTCGTCGCCCAGGCGATCAGCGGCGTGCAGACAAAGGCCATCACCAGGGCGATCAGCGCCGAGAAGGCCTGCGCCATCGGGCCGAACAGGCCGAGGTGCGCGCTAACGGACAAGACCGACGCAATCGCCATCGCCCCGACACCGACCGGGTTGATGTCGTACAGATGCGCGCGCTTGAACTCGATACCCGGCGGCGACAGCCCCAACGGCTTGTTGACCACCAGATCGGCCACCACGCTCATGATCCAGGCGATCGCGATATTGGCGAACAGGCCCAGCACGCGGTCCAGCGCGCGCAGCAGCTCCATCTCCATCAGCAGCAAGGCGATGGCGGTGTTGAACACCACCCACACCACGCGGCCCGGGTGGCTGTGCGTCAGCCGCGCGAAGAAGTTGCTCCAGGCCAGGCTGCCGGCATAGGCGTTGGTGACGTTGATCTTGAGCTGCGAAACGATCACCAGCAAGGCAGTCGCGGCCACGCTCCAGTTCGGGCGGCTGAACACATGGTCGAACGCGACCAGGTACATCTGGTTCGGATCCACCACGCGCTCGACCGGCACCATCAGCTGCAGCGCCAGGTAGGCCAGCAGCGCGCCGCCCAGCATCTTGGCCACGCCCGGGATCACCCAGCCCGGCCCGCCCACGAACACCGCCGCCCACCAGCGCCATTTGCCGAATTTGTTGCCCTTCTTGGGCTCGGGCATGAAACGCAGGTAGTCGGCCTGCTCGCCCATCTGCGTGATCAGGGCGATGCCGACCGTCATGGCGGCACCGAAGAGCTTCAGGTTGAAGGCGCCGCCGGTGCCGTGTACGCCTGCATAACGGCTTATTTCAGCAGCAATGCCGGGGTGGGCCTTGAACACATAGACATACGGCAGGATCAGCAGGAAGAGCCAGAGCGGCTGCGTCCAGGCTTGCAAGCGCGCGATCACGGTCACGCCGTGGGTGACCAGCGGCAGTACGAAGAGCGCACAAAGCAGATAGCCCCAGGCCGGCGGAATGTCGAAAGCGAGATCAAGCGCGTAGGCCATGATGGCGGCCTCAAGCGCGAAGAAGATGAAAGTGAAGCTCGCGTAGATCAGGCTCGTGATGGTGGAGCCGATGTAGCCAAAGCCCGCGCCGCGCGTGAGCAGGTCCATATCCAGCCCGTAGCGCGCCGCATAGACGCTGATCGGCCAGCCGGCCAGCATGATGATCAGGCCCGTGGCGAGGATCGCCCACATCGCATTGATGAAGCCGTACTCGACCAGCAGCGTCGCGCCCACCGCCTCCAGCACCAGGAAGGACGAAGCGCCGAAAGCCATGTTGGCGACCTGGAGCGCCGACCAGCGCCGCCCCAAGAGAGGCGTGAAACGCAGCGCGTGGTCCTCCAGCGTCTCGCTGGCGACCCAGGCGTTGTAGTCGCGCCGGATCTTGACGACGCGCTGCACGGGTTCGGCCGGGTGGACGCTGGCGGGCTCTGCTTGCATGCTTCAGCTGCAATCAAGACTCGTGCCGCCCTGGCACATCTCCTGCTGGACACCACCCATGGACCTGACACCAAGAGAGAAGGACAAGCTGCTGATCTTCACCGCCGCCTTGCTGGCAGAGCGCCGCAAAGCCCGCGGGCTGAAGCTCAACTACCCCGAGGCCGTCGCCCTGATCAGCGCCGCCATCATGGAAGGCGCACGCGACGGCAAGTCGGTCGCGGCCCTGATGAGCGAGGGCAAGACCGTGCTCGCGCGAGCCGATGTGATGGAGGGCATCGCCGAGATGATTCCCGAGATCCAGGTCGAGGCCACCTTCCCCGACGGCACCAAGCTGGTGACCGTGCACCAACCGATCGCATAAATCAACGAGACGCACCAAGATGAAGAAAACACTCCTGCCGCTCGGCCTGCTGATCCTCAGCGCTGCTGCCCAAGCTCACCCCGGCGCCGACGCCGGCGCGCACCACGGTCTGGTCGCCGGTTTCGTCCACCCCTTCACCGGACTCGATCACCTGGCCGCCATGCTGGCCGTCGGGATCTGGAGCGCGGGCACCGCGCGACGCCGCTGGCTGGCACCGTTAGGTTTTGTCACGCTTTTGGTGCTCGGCGCCACGCTGGGCCTGGCCTTGCCCGGCGTTGAAACCATGATCGCCGTCTCGCTGCTGGCCTGCGGCCTGCTGCTGATGTCGCCCTGGCGCGCCCCTGCCGGCGCCTTGCTGCTGGCGGGCTTTGCGCTCTTCCACGGCGCGGCGCACGGGCAGGAACTTGGCGGTGGCTGGGCGCTTGTCGGCATGGCGATGGGCACGGCCATCCTGCATGGACTCGGCATCGTGCTGGGCCTGCAAATGCAGAAGCGCTCGATCTGGCTGCCGCGCGCCGCAGGCGTCATCATTGCCGCTCTCGGCGTGGGGCTGCTCGCATGATTCCCGGCGAGTTGCTGATCGACGACGAGACTGCGGTCCACGCAATCAACCCGGGCCGCAGAACACTCGTCCTTGTGGTCGAGAACACCGGCGATCGCCCGATCCAGGTCGGCTCGCACTATCACTTCTCCGAAACCAATGCAGCGTTGCGCTTTGACCGCGAAGCCGCGAAAGGCATGCGCCTCAACGTCGCCTCCAGCCTGGCCGTGCGCTTCGAACCCGGCCAGCAGCGCACCGTCGAACTGGTCGATTACGCCGGCGCACGCGAGGCCTGGGGTTTTCGCGGCCTGACACAAGGAAAACTGTGAAGATGAAATTCAATATCCGGAACGCAGAGGGCGCAAAAGGACGCAAAGGTCGCGGAGAAATTCCTGCAAGTTCCATTTTGTACTTTGCGTACTCTGCGTCCCTTTGCGCCCTCTGCGTTCCGGAAACTTCTCCCTCGCCATGAACAATATCGGGAAACGCGCTTACGCCGAGATGTTCGGCCCAACGATCGGCGATCGGCTGCGCTTGGCTGACACGGCCTTGATCATCGAGGTCGAACAGGATCTGACCCTGCGCGCCGGCGGCTACGGAGAAGAGGTCAAGTTCGGCGGCGGCAAGACCGTGCGTGACGGCATGGGTCAATCCCAGCGCGTCAACGGCCCCGGCCCTGGCGACGCGATGGACTGCGTGATCACGAACGCATTGATCGTTGACCACTGGGGCATCGTCAAGGCTGACATCGGTCTGCGCGGGCAGCGCATCGCGGCGATCGGCAAGGCCGGCAACCCCGATGTGCAGCCGGGCGTGGACATCGTGATCGGCCCGGGCACCGAGATCATCGCGGCCGAGGGCATGATCGTCACGCCGGGCGCCATCGACACGCACATCCACTTCATCTGCCCGCAGCAGATCGAAGAGGCGCTGATGAGCGGCGTCACATCCATGTTCGGCGGCGGCACGGGCCCGGCCACCGGCACGCTCGCCACCACCTGCACGCCGGGCCCGGCCAACATCCGCCGCATGCTGCAGGCGGCCGATGCCTTCCCGATGAACCTGGGTTTTCTGGGCAAGGGCAATGCGAGCCGGCCCGAGGCCTTGCAGCAGCAGGTCGAAGCCGGCGCGATCGGCCTGAAGCTGCATGAGGATTGGGGCACCACGCCGGCCGCAATCAGCAACTGCCTGGACGTGGCCGAGGCCACCGACACGCAGGTCAGCATCCACAGCGACACGCTCAACGAAAGCGGCTTCGTGGAGAACACCATCGCCGCGACGAAGGGCCGCACGCTGTGCGCCTTCCACACCGAAGGCGCCGGTGGCGGCCATGCGCCCGACATCATGCGCGTGGTGGGCGAGGCGAACTTCCTGCCTTCCTCCACCAACCCGACCATGCCCTACACGGTCAACACGATCGACGAGCACCTGGACATGCTGATGGTCTGCCACCACCTTGACGCCAGCGTGGCCGAGGACCTGGCCTTTGCCGAAAGCCGCATCCGCCGCGAGACCATCGCCGCCGAGGACGTGCTGCACGACCTTGGCGCGATCAGCATGTTCTCAAGCGACTCGCAGGCCATGGGCCGCGTGGGCGAGATGGTGATGCGTTGCTGGCAGACCGCGCACAAGATGAAGCTGCAGCGCGGCGCCTTGCCTGGGGACAGTGAGCGCAACGACAACACGCGCGTCAAGCGCTACGCCGCCAAGATCGGCATCAACCCCGCACTCTCGCATGGCGTGGCGCACGAGGTCGGTTCGATCGAGGTCGGCAAATGGGCCGACCTGGTGTTCTGGCGCCCGGCCTTCTTCGGCGTCAAGCCGAGCCTGATCGTCAAGGGCGGCTTCATCGCCGCCTCGCTGATGGGCGACGCCAATGCCTCGATCCCGACGCCGCAGCCCGTGCACTACCGGCCGATGTTCGGTGCCTTTGGCGGCGCGCTGCATGCGGGCAGCTTGAGCTTTGTCTCGCAGGCGGGTGCTGCTGCAGCACAGGGTTATGGTCTGCACAAGCAGATCGCCACGGTCCGCGGCAATCGCTCGATCACCAAGAAGGACATGGTGCATAACGCCTATCTTCCCCGCATGGAGATCGACGCCCAGACCTACGAAGTGCGCGCCGACGGCGTGCTGCTGACGTGCGAGCCGGCAACCGTGCTGCCGTTGGCGCAGCGTTACTTTTTGTTCTGAGACACGCGGCGCAATACGCCGCGATCAAACCCGACCCGATCCGCTCCAGGTCAAAAGCCATGGCGGGCCTCTGCACCAGACTGTCGCGTGCAGCGTGTGCGCATGCCTGCAATATCAGCCTGCTCGACTGAGCAGCGTCCCTGCCAGGAGCCCCGCCATGCCCCGTTTTGCCGCCAACCTCAGCATGCTGTTCACCGAAGCGCCCTTCCTCGATCGCTTCGAGCTCGCCGCGCAGGCCGGGTTCAATGCCGTGGAGTTCCTGTTCCCCTACGCGTGGCCGGCGCAGGAGATCCGCAAGCGGCTCGATGCCCACGGTCTCACGCTCGTCCTGCACAACCTGCCCGCGGGCGATTGGGATGCGGGTGAGCGCGGCATTGCCTGCCATCCGGATCGGGTCGAGGAGTTTCGCCGAGGCGTGGTGCGGGGTGTCGAGTACGCAACCGCGCTCGGCGTGAAACAGCTCAACTGCCTCATCGGCAAGATACCGCCGAATACCGACGAGGTGCTGCTGCACCAGACCGTTCTTGAGAATCTGCGCTTCGCCGCAGCGGTGCTGAAGAAGGCGCGCCTGAACCTGCTGATCGAACCGCTGAACACCTTCGATGTGCCCGACTTCTATCTGCACCGCACCCGGCAGGCGATCGGCCTCCTGCTGCAGATCGGCGCCGACAACGCCTTCGTCCAGTACGACATCTATCACGCCCAGCGCATGGAAGGCGAACTGGCCGCCACGCTGAACACCTTCCTGCCGCTGATCGGCCATGTGCAACTGGCCGACAACCCGGGCCGCCACGAGCCCGGCACCGGCGAGATCAATTACGCCTATCTGCTCAACTGGCTCGACCAGATCGGCTACGAGGGCTGGGTCGGTTGTGAATACAAGCCCGCGACCCGCACGCAAGCCGGCCTGGGCTGGCTGCATGAACTGATGGGCTGACGGAAACCGGGGCGCAACAAGCCCGGGTCAGAATGGGGACGTGCCAACCACGAAGCACTGCCGCCATGATGAAGCACATCAGTCTTGCTCTGCTGTCCCTGCTCTTTGCCTGCGTCACGGTCGCCCACGGGCAGACTTTGCGTGAGCGCTGGCAACAGCGGCAGCAGCAGAACCAGGCCTCGCAGACGGGTGCTATCAACAGGCCCGGCGACTATCACCTGACGCTTCAATTCGGCGGCACCGAGCGGCACTACCTTGTCCACATCCCACGCAGTTATGACGACGCGCACCCGGCACCCTTGCTGATGGCTTTGCACGGTGGCGGCGGCAATATGGATCTCCAGTCCGATGACAAGCGCTACGGCCTGGTCAGCCTGTCCGAGAAGAACGGCTTCGTCGCCGTGTTCCCCAACGGCACCGGCGCGCTGGGCGGCGACAAGCTCGCCACCTGGAACGCCGGCAACTGCTGCGGCAAATCACGTGACCAAGCGGTGGATGACGTCGGTTTTCTGCGCGCCGTGGTGGCCGATGTGGAGGCCAAGCTCGCGATTGACAGCGCCCGCGTCTACGCCACCGGCATGTCCAACGGCGGCATGATGGCCCAACGCCTCGCCTGCGAAGCCGCCGATGTGTTCACGGCGATCGCGCCCGTCGCGGGCACCGACAACACGCGCCAATGCGCGCCGGCGCGGCCCATCTCGATCATCGAATTCCACGCGCTCGATGATGACCATGTGCTCTTCAACGGCGGCGCCGGTGAGAAAGCTTTTCCCAATCGTGCGCAGGTGACTGACTTCACCAGCGTGCCCGAGACCATCAATCGCTGGGTGCAGCGCAATCAGTGCAGCGCGAAGGCTGAGCGCGTGCTTGACGTGCCCGGCGCGCATTGCGAAGTGCACAGCGGCTGCCAGGACGGCGTGAAGGTCGAGCTGTGCGTGACCGACGCCGGCGGCCACTCCTGGCCCGGCGCGGCCAATACACGCATGGGCAAGAGTCCGGCCTCGCAGGCGATCTCGGCGGATGAGCTGATGTGGGCGTTCTTCGAGCGGCTGTGAAGGCGAGGTTCTCTCAAGGCCGCGCCGGAGCGGAGGGCGCCTCAGGATGGACCTGCGCGGCGTCTTGCGGGGCGTCTTGCGGGGCGTCTTGCGGGGCGTCTTGCGGCGTGGCTTCGGCTTCCGCCTCAAGGCCCTGCATCGCCATCTCATCCGCTTCCGCCGCCCAGCCCGCGTTCAGCCCGTAGGCCAAGCCCGCCAGAACCGCCACCGCCAAGGCCCACAACCAGACTTTCACGCCGTCTCCCCTTGCCCACATCGAAGAATGAACAAGCATCTGAACATAGGCGAATCGGCGGCGGTTGTGACTATGCACAATGCGTTCGCAAAGAAGCTTTAACGAGACTCTCACGGGCTTGGAGGCCGGCCCATCTGACGGATCGGCGCCACGCCAGCGTGCTTTAGTCCAGCAAAGCGGGCGTTATTCTCCAGACCGCCAAGCGGGGAAACAGGGCAGCATTCAGCTTGGTTCTCTCCGTCCGAATCAAGGATTAGCCCCCAGACATGGATCGCCTCGCCGAGCAGGTCGTCGATTGGCACAACCGCCATCCGCTGGCCAAACGGATCACCATCTACGACGTCCACACTATAGGCGTGGTCGCCCTGCCCTTCATGCGCAGCGGCGGCGGTGCGCTGGGCGGCGCGGGACCGATCGAACCGGTGCTCTCCAACGAGGTCTCGCCCGAGAGCCTGGAAGCGGCCGATTGGCACGAAGGCACGACGGTCGCGGCCGAACTTCACCCGAACGCGGCGCATCTGGACGCGCTCGCCGATCACGAGGCGCCGTCCGGCGGCAAGCGCTCGCCGCTGGCGATGCTGCGTGCGCTGGTGCCGCTGCTGCTGCGCAAGCGCAACAAGGTGATCTGGCCAGTGTTCAGCGACCGGATCATCGAAAACCTGTCGGTCAAGCAGATCGCGCACTTCGCTGATGAATACGGTTATGCCACGAGGCCGGGCGACGCCACCTGGCCGCTGCGCACGGCCGCCGTAGACGATGCCCTGGTGGCGCAGAGCTTTGGCGATGGCGGCGGGGCCTGGCCCTGCGAGCTCTATGTCAAGAGCGCCGCCATCGACGCCGGCAACTCACGCACACGAGTGTTGATCGGCCGCGGTGGGCTGCGCCCGCCGGTGCTGGGGCGCCGGTGCATGGATCCGAAGCGCCTGGGTGCTGCGGCGCTGGTCGTGTTGCTGCTGGTGGGCGTGCCGGCCTGGTTGCTGTGGCCGCATGGCGAGCCCGTCGGCGAAGCGCCGCATGCGGCCTCGGCGCCCTTGGCCGTGACGCCCGCCCCCTCTAGGCCGGCGATGAAGCCTTTGCCGGCCAGCGAGCCCGCCTTCGCGGCATCGGGCCCGGCCTCTTCCAGCGTGGCGGCGATCGAGGCCGGCATGAGCGCCTCCATGCCCGCTTCGGCCAGTTCGTCTGCCGCAATGCCCGAGCCCGCTGCCTCGAAGGCGCCCGACATCCGTCCGCAGATCCTGCCCATGCAGGGCGGCCGCACGCGCGGCGGCAAGCCGATCACGAATGCGCCGTCGATCGGCTCAGAGATTGCGGCCGAACAGGGTGCCTCGAAGCCCGAATCCGCGGCCCTGCCGGAGAAGCCGGGCGTCAAGCCGCCGCTGGCAGCCGCGGTGGCTGCGGCCGCTGCAGCCGCAGCCGCAGCCAGCGCTGCACCGCCACCGCCCATGTCGCCGGTTCCCAAGGTGGTTGTGGCCCTGGTCGGCCCGGCCAGCAAGGACAAGGCCGAGGCCGACAAACTGCTCGCGGTCATGCTCGCCCTGGCCGAGCCCACGATGCCGGCGGCGCCCGCGCTGGGCGGCTCCGCGCCGGCTCCTGCGAGCTCGTCCCTGCAATCGCAGGTCTTCCTGACCCCGGAAGGCTGGCGCCCGGCCATCTACCCGTTCAGCAGCCGCGAGCAGGCGCAGCTGATCAATGCGAATCTGGTCGCGCACGGCCTGCATACGAAGGCGATCAACTTCTGAATCAAGGCGGGCGGGAGGCACAATTGCAGCATGCTGACCGTCAACAAATTGCTTGCTCAGGGCCACGGCCTTGCTCCCGTGCTGCTGAAACGCGCCGCCACCGTCTCGCTCGACTGGGACGTGCGCCAGAAGAGCCGCTTCGATGCCACCGACTCGGCCGGCCGCCATCTCGGCGTCTTCCTGCCGCGCGGCACCGTCGTTCGTGGCGGTGATGTGCTGGTGGCTGAAGACGGCTCGCTGATCCGCGTGGAAGCAGCGCCGCAAGCGCTACTGGAGGTGCGCACCTGTGCTCAGCATGGCAGCCCGTTTGATCTGATGCGCGCTGCCTATCACCTGGGCAACCGCCATGTGCAGTTGGCGCTGCAACCCGACCGCCTGCTGCTCGAACCCGACCATGTGCTGGCCGAGATGCTGCGGCAAATGCATCTGGAGGTCGTCGAGCTGAACGCGGCTTTCGAGCCGGAGGCTGGCGCTTATGCGGCGGGTGGTCACGAGCATGGCCAAGGTCATCATTCACACGGCAAGCCCGTGAGCATTCCCGTGGCGGCAGCGCCGCACGTCCACGGCTCGGGCTGCAAGCACTGATGATGAGCCCGCAGAGCCTTCTGCAATTGTTGCAGCTCGCTTCGCCGGCCTTGCCGGTGGGCGGCTTCAGCTATTCGGAAGTTCTGGAGGCTGCCGTCGACACCGGCCGCGTGAGCAACGAAGCACAGGCACAAGCCTGGCTGCTCGACCAACTCCAACTCGTGCTGGCACGCGCCGATCTGCCCGCCTGCGCGCAAGCGCTAACGGCGTGGATCGACGGCGACCTGCCGCGCGTTCGGGCGCTCAACGACTGGGTCGTACAAACGCGTGAGAGCAGCGAACTGCGCCAGCAGGCGCTGCAGATGGGGCGCTCGCTGGTGGAGTGGCTGCGCAACAAGCCGCAAGCCGATCCGCGGCTCGATCAATTGGCCGCTTTGCAACCGGGGCCGACCTGGCCGGTCGCCTTTGCGCTGGCGCTGGCGCAGAGCGGCGCGCCAACTCGCGATGCCTTGCTCGCGCATGCCTTCGGCTGGGCCGAGAACATGGTGGCCGCCGCCGTCAAGGCCGTGCCGCTCGGGCAATTGGCGGGGCAACGCATCCTGGCCGCGCTCGGCGATCAGATCCCGCCGCTCGTGGAAGCCGCGATACAGATGCGCGACGACGACCGCCAGGCCTTCGCACCGATGCTGGCGATCCTGTCGAGCCAGCATGAGACGCAGTATTCGAGGCTGTTCAGGTCCTGAGCCACCGCCGGCGTTGATCGAGCAGGAAGGGGCGGTCCAGCTGCGATTTCAGGAAAGCCAGATCAGCGGCACCCACGCCCTCTGAGCGGAAATGTTCCTCCCAGTTCTCGACCTGAGTCGCCACCTCGGCGGTCACCTGCCGGGCCTGCTCTTCGGTCAGCGAGAACGCTCGATGCTCGGACAAGGCATTGCCGAGGGTCGACTCGGCGCCGTCGCGGCCCACGCGCATCTGCTGGTAGCCGAGCGCCCGCCCGGAAGGCAGCACGTCGAAAGCCGGTGCGAGCGCATAGCGCTGCCGGCCATCCACCAGCAGCGCATGGTTCTTCTCGTGATCGTCGGTGTTGTCGATCAGGATGTTGAAGACCATGCGACGGAACAGCTCTTCGCCCTGCGCTTCAATCTGGTCGGCCGGCCCGCGGCGCCGCAGCAGCAGCGCCAGCTCGGGATAGCCGAAGGGCTGTCCCGCCGCACGCAAAGCCACATGCGCGGAAATTGCATGCAGACGGCTGGCGCCCAGGCGATCAAAACGGCGGACCGCCACCGCATGCCCGGAGCGCAACTTGATCAAGCGTGTGTGCAGACCGAGATGCCGGCCTTGGCGGCGAGCCTCATGGCCGCATGCTCTGCGATGGGGCTGTCCAGCGGATCGCCCGTCTCTGCGAACTTGAGCACCCAGGCAGCCCCCTCCATCTGCATCAAGGCCTTGGGGCGGGCCCCACCGAGCGTGGCGCCCGGCGTGATCAGACGGCGCAGACGCTCTTCGACCGCTTCGCCGGCTTCGACCTTGCGCACCAGCGCATGCATGGTCTCCGCGTCCTTCAAGACGGGCATGGCGCCGTGCACGCGTGGAAGATAGTCGGAGGCCGACGTGGACACACCCAGCGCGCCAAAGCGGTCGTCGCCCGCGAAGTACAGGAACTCCAGCGTGGACAGGCGCGCCGGGTGATCGAGCAGGCGGATCACGCGTTCGCCCCAGCGGTCAGGCCGCGCGTCATCCACGGCGCCTTGATGCCGCGTCGGTTTCAACAGGCAGAAACTCGCCGCGCTGCAAAGGCAGGTCATCGCTCAGTGCAGGGCCGCGGGCGAGCCAGCTT
This sequence comes from Burkholderiaceae bacterium, assembly GCA_036500605.1. Lineage (GTDB taxonomy): Bacteria > Pseudomonadota > Gammaproteobacteria > Burkholderiales > Burkholderiaceae_C > JAFALK01. The sequence continues at coordinate 566 of DASYBU010000023.1, read as the reverse complement.
TCTGCATATTCGAGCGAGACGCCAGCGGCTTGCCGGCCCTTGCGCTGAACATGCCGCAAGCTGCCCACGAACACAGGCGCCTCAGGGTCGGCCAGCCACCACAGAAAGAGCCCGTTGCTGACGCGATAGCTTGTTGTCGTCATGCCGGCCCCTTCGAGCGACGGGCCTGGCGCGCCTGCGCCGCCCTAACGTCCAACTCAAGCGCACCCCGATCCAGCGCGGGGTCCGCCAATTCGGGCAAGGCATCGCTGCGCCCCATCAGCCACAAGGCAGCGGCGTAGACGCCCATGCCCACGCCGGGATCGCCGGCCTCCAGGCGCTGCACGGTGCGGACCGAGACCCCCACGCGCTTGGCCCAGTCACGCAGAGACTCCTTGCGCCGCAGCCGAGCCAAGGCCAGGTTGCTGCCCAGCGATTTCAGCGCTTTGTGCTGGTCAAGTTTTTTCGGACACACCGATAGGTTGTTTGATTGCCGATTGCTGCTCGAAGGCATTGGGTGGCAGGTTGCCCAGTTTGGAGTGCAGCCGCACGCTGTTGTAGAAGCCCACGATGTAGTCGGCGATGTC
>DASYBU010000022.1:0-121827 GCA_036500605.1 Burkholderiaceae bacterium | reverse complement strand
CATCGCCGACTACATCGTGGGCTTCTACAACAGCGTGCGGCTGCACTCCAAACTGGGCAACCTGCCACCCAATGCCTTCGAGCAGCAATCGGCAATCAAACAACCTATCGGTGTGTCCGAAAAAACTTGACCAGCACACCCGCTCGACATGAACGGCGGCGTCCGGGTTGAGTTCTCGAGCCCGCTCGATCGCCTTCGCCTGCGTGGGCTCGACAGCGCTCGCACGTTCAGAGCCTGGCTTACGGACGGCATAGTCGCCTTGCTGGCGACGTTCCACATACAGATTGTTCTTGCTCATACCGACTTTCAAAGTTGCCATCTGGCGACTCGCCGCCAGGACGAAAGACACTACCTATAGCGTCAATGCAAGGAGATTACCACATATTTAGTAGTAAACTGTAGTTATACACAGTCATTCGCGGATCAAGTTCGCCGAGCGCTTCCGGCGAGAGCCCGAACGCGAGTACATCAGCCCGCTCTGTCGTGCATGAAGGGGCGAAGAGCCGCCCGATCACCGACTCGCGAACGACAAGGATGGGGCGCCGTCGCTGCATCCGGCCTTCTTGTTAGAAAGGTGCGCTGGGGCCGTGGCCAAATGCCCATACCGGGGAATCCGAGCGCGGCGCACGGCCCTACCGGCACAATGCGAATCACTCCAATTCATTGAACTCCATGACCGACCAACTCTTTGCCACTCTGTATGCGCCACTGGCCGCGATTACCGTCGCGCTCATTGCGGGAGGCATTTCACTGGTCGGCCTGATCATCGCCAAAGAGGGCAAGACGTCCGACCATCGGCAAGCGTGGATCGATGCCCTGCGCAAGGAACTCGCCGACTACTACGCAGGCGTCGTCGAGACCGTCTATACGGTGAAGGCGCTCCAGTCGGAAGGTACAGCGCACACTGCCCAAGAGGAAATGAAGGCGGTGGCCGAGTCATACCGTCGATATGCGACGGCTGAGACCAGCATTCGCCTTCGGATCAACGCCGCTGACTCGTCCCCCGCGCTCCATAGGCTGAACTCAGAGCTTCTCGCCTCCCTCACAAGAATAGAGGACCTTTTCGGAGGCAGCGAGTTCAAAGCATTCAAGGAGAGCGACGCAATCATGGACGAGGCAGGCAAGCTCGTCACCACTTCGGCGAAGGTCTTGAAGCTGGAATGGGAACGGGTGAAGGCTGGGGAGCGGTGGTACCGCTGGACGAAGTGGATCAGCGCTGCCGTGATGCTTGGCTCCTTATGCGGTATTGCTTACGTCGGCTTTCGCGGCACTAATGCTCAGGTCATGGGCGCGAATTCCGCCGCGTCTGAGGCATCGGCTGAATCCGGTACATCCGCCGTGCCGCCAATGAAAGCTACTTCACCGGCGACGGCCCCGTCCGAGCCTGCCTCGACGCCCACACCGACGATCGAGCCTGCAAAGAAGGCGGCATCTTGACGACCCAGGGGCTGGCACACGCGGAAGCGAAAACGCCACCCGAAAGTGGTGTAAGTTCTTGAAGTTCACTCCGACAACTGTGCAAGCGAGCGGAACTGGTGACGAATCATGGCCAATTGATCCGCGGTGAGGCAAGAACCCTGAACTCGGCGCTGCTGGCGAAGTCAGGGCTGCACCGTGAAGCGCTGAGTGAGACGGTGCAGTGAATGGTCGTACTGCGCGACGACTTGCTGGAACTGAGTGGAGTCAGATCAGACGGGCCTCGAAGACGATTTCGCTTTACAGCTTCAAGAGCCCAAGTTCATGGTGCTCAATCACGCCCTTCGATTTTGAGTAGGCCGCCTGGTAGAACTTCAAATCTGTCTTCCCATGTGCAGCCCACTTGGCTTGGATCACCTGAATGATCTTGAGCTTGTCCTCAAGTGGCGTTCGGATCCCAAAAATAATTCCGTCTAAGTCCTCCAGGCGGTACGTGGCCTTGCGCATCTCACGATTGGAGAGGTCAAGCAAGCTGGAACAGTGGACGATTCGGTGTTCGCATTCAAGCTGCCAGTCCTCCAGCTTGCTCGTTGTTCTGGCTCTGAAGTTCTGCCAGTAGGCTTCCCGCCATGCCTTCTGGTCTCTGTCCAGGAGGGCGGCACTCGAACTGCGCTGGCCATTCTTGTCGGCGTACCAGTACTTGTTGAGGACCGGAATGAACAGGCGCCCTATGGAAGAGAAGAAGTCGACGCTTCCCACATCTGGCGTGTAAGTCACCTTATCGAAGCCCGCCTCAGCGTCGCTCCGGATGGGTCCATTCGCGCTGACACCATTGAAGAAGTTCAGGCGCAGAGAATGTCGGCCATCCTTCACCGTCGTCTTGAATCTAAGGCAAATGCCCTCGTGCTTGCTTCCATAGGTTCCCCAGATTGAGGACTTGCTGCAGTTCTCCATGAAGCACGCGACATACCAATCGGGATACAGGATCCTCTCAATCTGCTTGACATAGCCCTCCGGGAACTCATGAACTACAAGGTTCGCCCCAACCTTTGTCGGGTCGATGATTGACTGCTGAATATTGCGAAGCGCCTGTTGCCTGAACATGAGGACACTGACAGTGAAGAGATCCTCAATCGCCTGCTCAGTCAGAGGTTCTGTGCCTGTCGATTGCTTCAGCGCGACCGTCGCGCTGGTGGCGTTGCGCAACAATTGGATTGCAGCATCACGTAAGGTTTCAGGCGAGTCCAACTTCGGCGTCATCCCGTGCGCTGACGAGGTCTGGCGAATAACAAACAGTGCGAGCCGATGAATACCGGTTAAGTGAAAAATCAACTCATCGCGGCGGATCGGTCCATCACGGTTGACGATGGCGTTGATGAAGTCCTCGACCGCAGGCTCTGCGAAGAACATGTCGAACATCTCTTCATGGAGTTGCCGGTGCGCGGGTGTATGTGCGCGTCGATCGCCAGGATCGACGATGGGGATGTATTCCCAGGGTACGGCGGCCTCAGGCCCACTGAGGGACGCCAGCATGTATGCCTGCTGCAGGCAGACGAGGTAATGACGCAGCAAGTTTTCCCAAACGATCCTGTCGCCTCTCCACAGAATGTCGACGAAGCCCTCCATCGGATCATTCAGCTCCTCCGGACTCGCGAAGTAGATCTCTTGCCGCTCAAGTTCGTGGTACTTGTCTAGGAGGGCGTCGGCCGGGCGGAAGCGGTAGAGATGACTTTGCATTGGAATCTGCCTGAATTCAAGGTTTCGGCGCAGCGCCGAGCAGACCGCTTTATAGGGCAACCCGCGTGCGCGTGCCCGGCGCTGCAAACCAATTGGCGACTTTAGGCTGATTGCGGTCCCTGCCAATCTGAGGGAATTTCACCAATCCCCACCGTCGAGCAAGTGATCAAATGTCGGTAGAGATCGTTAACGATCCGCCTTCAACACCTTAGGCCCGATACCTTGGCCCCTCCCACATGAGTCAGTCGTTTTCGGAACCAGAGCAATCACGAGGAGTAGTCGTCGAAACATACAAGGACGGTCTACCGATCTTGTGGACTTACGTCCCTGAGTTGCCCGCAGAAGAAGTGCGGCTCGCTCTTCCGTGGCTTACCGTATTTGCTTGGCGATACGACGGATCAAGCAGAAACGGAATGCCGCCGATCCAAGTCAACGAGAGCATGATGAAGCTGGATGGTGCCCTTGGGAAGATCGAAAGACTTGACTTCTGCGTCGAGGCATATAGGCGGATGGGCTGTGGATTAAGGGAGTTCGTGTTCTACGTGGGTGACCGCGATAAGTTCATGGCCGAGTTCAACGCGAGCGTTTCCGGGCATGAGAGGTATCCGATTGAAATCAAGTTCTACAAGGATGAATCCTGGTCTGAGTTCCAGGAATTGATCGATGACCTCGGCGTGGTCTAACCCTTCAGGCAGCCGGACCTCCCATAGCAAGCTTCGCTTGCCTAACGCCCCCGACTACCTCAAAGATTGAACCATGATCGTCGAATCGTTCCTTGGAAAGAAGATCCTGGTGGGACTGACCTACCTCGGTGCGAATGGCGAGGTTCGCGAGCAACGGCAGTTGCACGGCGTCATATCCGACGTTGGCGAACATGCGCTGAACTTCGAGCAGGCGAATGGATCGGGTGCCTTTTCGATCCCCTTCGATGGCCAACTTGATGCGGCAGATTCTGAGGCGGTGTACACGCTTCGGAGCACAGGTGAAGCAGTGACTGGCGTCGATTTTGTTGCCAGCTTCACTATCCACCCGCCAGTCAGCGAATGATTCGTTGTTGCGCTCGGCAACGACTGAACCGCCCCGGGTTTTGAGGAGGCTCTAACTGAAGAGAATAGAGCCATGAGGAAGTCCACGAAGTTTTCACCCGAAGTCCGCGAGCGCGCTGTGCGCATGGTGCTTGAGCACCGCGGCGAGCATCCGTCCCTGTGGGCGGCCATCGAGTCCATCGCCGGCAAGATCGGCTGCGTGCCCCAGACCCTGAACACCTGGGTGCGGCAGCATGAAGTCGATGCTGGCCAGCGCGAGGGCGTCTCCACGACCGAGGCCCAGCGCATCAAGGACCTTGAACGCGAGAACCGCGAGCTGCGCAAGGCCAACGAGATTCTGAAGCTGGCCAGCGCGTTTTTCGCCCAGGCGGAGCTCGACCGCCGCATCAAGTCCTGAAGGCCTTCATCGACCAGCATCGCCAGCAGCTTGGGGTCGAGTCGATCTGCCGCGTCCTGCAGATCGCCCCATCGGCGTACTGGCGCCACGCGGCGCGCAAGCGTTGCCCCGCCTTGCGCTCGCGACGCGCTCAGCGCGATGCGAGCCTGGTGCCGCATGTCCAACGCGTCTGGCAGGCCAACATGCAGGTCTACGGGGCCGACAAGGTCTGGCAACAGCTCAATCGCGAGGGCATCCCGGTAGCGCGCTGCACCGTCGAGCGGCTGATGCGCCAGCAAGGACTGCAGGGTGTTCGCCGCGGCAAGCTTGTGCGCACAACGACTCCCGACCCGAAGGCGCCATGCCCGCTGGACCGGGTCAATCGGCAGTTCAAGGCCGAGCGGCCCAACCAGCTCTGGGTCTCGGACTTCACCTATGTCTCGACCTGGCAGGGCTGGGTCTATGTGGCCTTCGTCGTGGACGTGTTCAGCCGCCGCATCGTGGGCTGGCGCCAGAGCAGCTCGATGCACACCGAGTTCGTGCTCGACGCGTTGGAGCAGGCGCTGTACGACCGCAAGCCCAGCCACGACGACGGCTTGGTGCATCACTCGGATCGCGGCTCGCAGTACGTCAGCATCCGCTACAGCGAGCGCTTGGCCGAGGCGGGCATCGAGCCGTCGGTGGGCTCCAAGGGCGACAGCTACGACACTCAGTCCAGAATTCTCATCGAACGCCGATTTGGTCTGACCCGAGCTACGACTGGCCTCGATGCCTTCGCGTTGACCTGTCGATCATTTCGGACGTTCCCCGAGCACCGTCGGGCTCAATGCATGTGACCTAATAGGAGCCTTGTCCTGCACCTTGAGTGTCCTGTCCGGCTATTGAGGTTGGCGATGCCTTCTTCAACGAGGAGGATATGCAAATGGATCAAGTAGAGGTGATTCTCGGTGTCGATACGCATCTCGACGTTCATGTCGGTGTTGTCATCGATTCAGTTGGCCGTGTGAAGGGGGTTCTGTCGATCACGACGAACACTGCCGGGTACCAGGGGCTACTGACGTGGGCTCGAAGCTTCGGCAGACTTGGCAGGGCTGGCGTTGAAGGCACCAGCTCATACGGTGCTGGCCTGACGCGCTTCCTCGAAGAGAACGGGGTTGTGATTCTCGAGATCAACCGGCCGAACCGGTCGCGACGACGCAATCGCGGTAAGAGCGACCCAACCGATGCTGAGAGTGCCGCGCGCGCTGTTCTGGCTAACGATGCGGCTGGCGTTCCGAAGGCTAAGAGCGGGATGGCTGAGGCTCTGCGTACGCTGAGCGTTGCCCGTCGCAGCGCCGTCAAGGCCAAGACTCAGGCCGTCAACCAACTTCGAGCCCTCCTGGTCAGCGCGCCGTCGGTCATTCGAGATGCACTCCTCAAGGTCAAACCAGAGCACTGCGTTGCAGCCTGTGCCGCTCTTGCGGACGATGCCGATGTGAATCCAGTCATCGACAGCCTGAAGACGACATTGAGGCTGCTGGCGAGACGTTGGAATGCGCTGCACGATGAACTCCGCGAACTCGACAAGCAGCTCACACGCTTGACGAAGCTGGCTGCGCCTCGACTTCTCGCATGCTTCGGCGTCGGACCTCAGACCGCGGCGACGCTGCTCGTCACGGCCGGCGACAACCCGACTAGATTGCGCAACGAAGCTGCTCTAGCGGCGCTATGCGGCGTCAGCCCCCTGGAAGCATCCTCAGGCAAGACAAGCAGACATCGACTCAATCGCGGGGGCCAGCGGCAGGCCAACAATGCCCTCTGGACCATTGCTATGGTTCGAATGCGAAGCGAGGCGCGCACCCGCGAATACGTCGTCAAGCGCACTGGCGACGGTCTGTCGAAGAAGGAAATTCATCGCTGCCTCAAACGTTATATCGTCCGCGAGCTGTACCCACTGATCCTCGCTGACCTGGCGGACTCCAGCGGCTCCGCTTGACATAGGAGCGTCAACGCGCTGGCCGAGACGATCAACGGCTTGTACAAGGCCGAGGTCATTCACCGGCGCGGGCCATGGAAGACCAAACAGGCCGTGGAACTGGCAACACTGGAGTGGGTATCCTGGTTCAACCATCATCGGCTGATGGCGCCGCTGGACTATGTTCCGCCGGCCGAGTTCGAAGCCAATTACCATCGACAACGCGCTGGTCAGGCCGCGACCGCCTGACTTAAACCAATGGGCCTCCGCGAAACGCGGGGCGGTTCAGACCGCTTTCGCTGCACAGCCGTCGGCCATTTGGCGAGGACGGTTCAAGGCTGTTAGCCGACGTCGGGAGGGGGCGATGTCAGGCTTCAATTCGCGCTGCGAGCGAGGAGGGTCCACCGGGAAGCTCGCTCGCCTTGGTTCCGACTCTGGTGCAGTGATGATCGCCATTGGCTGCTTCGCGTGCTCAAATGCAGCGTGGAAATCGTTAACGATCCGTATACAACTAGGCTGGACAGGCAGCCCCATCCTCCCCCACAAATTCGTACTTCATTGCGTCATGACTGCTGGATTCATTTACGTGCTGCTCAATCCCGCCTTTCCGCAAATGGTGAAGATCGGCAGGACACACAAGGGAACGCAGACGCGTTCTCGGAAGATTTCGTCTGCCACGGGAGTGCCTCTGGACTTCATCGTTCTTTACGATGCTCTCGTCTCCGATCCCATCGCGACAGAGAAGATCTTGCATGCGAGGTTCGCCGAACATCGGGTAGCCAAGCGCAAGGAGTTTTTCTACGTTCCTCCCAAGCAGGCCATATCCGCGCTGGTAGAGATCGCCGATGAGCTCAGAGTTGATGCTTCAAAGATTCAGTTTGCGGACGATTTGCTACCTATGCTTCACGCGAAGTTCCCCAACAAAGTGGATCCTTCAATCTTCAGCGTTCGACTAGCAGCCGTGCCGGGCACCGCATACTTGCGCGTCGGGCGCCGCCAAGGGGGGCGTGACACATACAGCGACGAAGACCTGCCGCTTTCCGGCCTGGCCACGCCGGAAGTATTAACTGCAGACGATGCCGCTCACAACGCGAAGTTGCTGGCAAGCCTAGACGACTACAGTTGGATCATGGTGTCCAATATCTTTCCGATGCCTGTTGCAGAGGAAATTGCTCTCGCTTGGGAACGTCCTGGCGGAAAGCTGGACACACTGCGGGACGCACGCACCGCCTAACCTTGCAATGGATCGGACTGCAAAAAGCCGGCCTCGCTGCGGCGCCCAGGCAGGTTCGTCCCGAATCGGCCGATCATCAGCACGCCGGGCCGCGTGGCGCCGGCGAGCACCGAATGGAGGCCTTCGATAATGACGGCTTCCGATGGCGTGGCCTGCTCTGGTCCTACAGGCTGTCAATGACGCGTAATCTCACGCGCCCAGCTCATGACCGCCGCCTCGACCGCCGCACAAACCTGTCGCGCGTTCCCCATGCAGGACCAAGGCAATGCGAGTTCGTCGATTTCAGGGAGAACATCTCGTCCAATACCCCATCGCTTTGCCATGTCGTCTATCGCGTGTCTGGCGATCGTTCCGTGATGTTCGGGTGAAGGCTCGCGTACCAGCAAGATTCTCAGGCGCGAACGAAGCGCCGGCTGCAATGCTGAAAGTCGATTGGCCGTCAATAGCCACTGCAGGTGGCTCAAGTCGCACTCCGTTTTGAGAAAACAATCCCGGTGCCGAGCAGCAGTTTCGCGCTCAAGCAGTCCAAGCAGGTATGAAGTGATGCCGATGTCTCGACCGTGCGACCCCACGGCCTTGTCCACTTCGTCGAGCAGCACCATGGCAGACGCTTGACCGATTTGGGCCAAGTGCGTGACCAAGTCGCTGGGTCGGCCGGTCGACCATCCTCGGCTGGTCCCACAAAGAACTTTTGAATCAGCCGATCCCCCCAACGGGACCAGAATGGACGGCAATCTGAGCTCCTCGGCCAGCCGTCGACCCAACCTCGACTTTCCAGAGCCGGGCAGGCCGACCAGTAGTGTTGGAGGCATGGCCAGATCGATCAGCCCCAGGGCCGATCGACCCCGAACTTCATCGAAGATGGCGGACAACGCGTTCTCCGCCCATGGAAACTCAAGGCGCAATCGACCATGACTGCGATCGATGTCGGCCAGATCAGGCATGCGCGCGACCGGCAACGGCGTCTCCAGGATCAAGTGGCGTTCGATCTCCGCTTTGTCCTGCTTGTCTGAACTCGGCGGAATCGGCGATCGACATATCGTGACAGACAGCGGCGAAGAAGGCAGGGCTGGCGGGGGTACTGAAGGCATTGGCGTTCTGTTCGCCGGCGTGGCCGGCAACAGAGACAGGCGGACTTTTGCAATGGATCGGGCATCGCACATGACGCGCATGCTCCGGGTCACTGCCGAACGCCTGCAGGCCTCGTCGGCGATCAGATGCCAAAGTGGAAGGCCCGTGACGTCGAAATCATCGATTAGCTTGGATGACCTGCGGCCATCCTGATCGAATCCGATGCGCATGTCGATGTAGCGAAGGCGCAAGCAGAGAATCGCCGTCTCAAGCTCAGCATCGGCAAGCCCCTTGATCTCAAGGAGTTTTGGATCCGCGACGCATGCGAAGAGCTCGTCCGTCGTCGGCGTGACAAGCGCTTCCACGCGACCTCTGGCACATGACAGCGGAATTCGTGCGATGGGTTCAGAGAGGAGTGTCTCCATCAGACCTTCGCCGCGCAGGATTGTGGCGATCAGTTGAAGCCGGCCGCGAAGGTCCGGCGCCATGCTCACGGCCTCTTCCAGCAGCGCAACCTGCAGCGCGGCGCCAGAAAATGGATCAATGAATCGGCGACTCGTCGTGGCGACGACTTCGGCAGCAGCCCGAAGCGCCTTGACCTTCGCCAGGAATCCTGTCTGCTCGTTGGTGGAGATGATCCTTTTCAGCGCCCTCCTCAGCGGCGCAAGTTCCATGGGTGGCGTCGAACCCGTCAGCAACATCTGGAGCAGCGCCACCAAGGTGGGTCCCGCGTCTACGCCCCGCAGCCGGGTGTCAAGCACTCCCAGAAAGTCGCTGATTGCGATGGCCTTGGACTTCGCCGCGGGCGCCAGGGTCGGATCTAGACGCTTCATAGCAGGTCTCCTCCATGGCCGGTCGCGTTCGGATTCCGCGTCAATGTTCGATACGACGATTGATTGATAACTAGCTCACCATCTGAGCCATCAGTTTTCGATCTGGCGTTCAGGAATATCGAGATGACTTCGCAACCGTGTTTGCCGCCGAACGAAAACTTCCCAACGATGTCGCGCCCCGCCCCATGAATGTGGTCAAGTGGATGAGCCGGTATGGCGCGATGGTGTCTCATGGTGAGCGGGCTTCTCGATGTCGGCCTAGAGGCTCGTCCTGGAAGACCTGATACGACGCTCCACCTTGGCCCATTGAAACGGCGTCGGAAGCCAGGCCTGATAGGCCCGGGCGCCGATGTCTTCAAGCTCCATGGTTCCACGGTGCATGCGTGCGTACCCGTGAGAAAGCGCAGCCAGTAGCGCTCGCCCGTTGTGCAACCAGAAGGCCTCGTACTCCATGAGTACCTTCGAAGATGACGGGTCGACCAGACATGGTTTGGCCGCCGCCAAGTCGACCGAACAGGCGAGGCAGCGTCGCTGGGAGGCATGCCCTTCACGGCCCGCAACTGACCCGGCAATGTCGCGTGGATAAAGCAACGGAGCCTCACAGTTCCAGCAGCGCTCCTCCATCAGGCATTTGTGAATGGGGCAATATCTCCAGTCGGTGAAGCGCCAGTGAATTTCAAAATGACCAGCGCCCCGCTGTTTGAGACACAACGGGCAGTAGCGAAATCGGGGGCCGCCTTGCTCGTCCCTCAGCAAGGCGTCCTCTGCCTCCAAGCCTGAGCGAACAAGCCCGACCATCACACGGTCGGCAATGGCGAACGCCTCCACGGGCAAGCTGCACTTGCCTCGCAGCTTCACCATCAATGGCCCTTGCAGTTGCAGATCGTGGTCAGCGTCGCGCGGCAGATCCAGAAAGCGCAGCAGCTCGTTAAGTGAACAGCCTTGCGCCAGCGCAAGTCGGGCGAGCCAGCCGCTCGGGGCCTCGAACAAGTGGGGCGCGGGTACGCCGTGAAGCAGGACGTCGCTCATGTGACGAACAGCGGGAGCTGCCACTTGGGTTGAGTCCCTGCTCTCGTTGCGCCCGGGTCGATGTCGCTGCGCATGGCGTTCAGGAGCCACCACGCCAACGACTGATCCTCGATGGCAGCGCAGTCCTTGAAAAGCCGCGCGAGTGCGACTTGATTCGTCACGGCCCCGAAGCGTGGCGCATTCTCTAGATCAGCCTCGATCGCCGACAGCCTTTCCAGACCACGTGCAATGACTGCACCCAGTTCACGCGGCGCCGAGCACTTCGACATCGCTCCCCGCACCGATTGCCCAGGCGCAGCGATCATGCCCATCGCTTCGATGATCCTGAAAGCGCCATCGACACTCAAATGGCGCAGGACCATTGGCAGCTTGTCGAACGCAGGCATGACTGTCGGCTGCAGCTTGCTTGAACTCAAAGCAGCCTCGAGCCAGCAGAGCCATCCTCTAACACCAGACTCGAGCGGTGGCGCAGTGGCGCACCTGAAGTGGCGGCCACAACGGCACAGGTCAACCGCCGGCCGATCCCAGCCGATACCTCGGCCGCAGGTCGGGCATGTCCAGATCAAGCTGTAGCCATGGAACGGGCACCCGACGGCCGCGCGAAGCAACCAGCTCAAGCGAGTAACGCCTCGTTCACGAACGCACTGCGGGCAGAGCTTTGCGTAGAGTACGTTCGGCGCGACCTGACGCCGAAGACGTTGGCCCGCCAGCCGCACCCACCCCTTGCCACCACCGGGGTCGCGCGTCACCAGACGTTCGCCAAATTGATCAGCATCCACATTGAGTGACCAGGCAACTCGCCGCGCATTGGCGCGATCCATGGGCCTGTGACGTTCAAAATTGAGCCACTGCACGCCTCGGTCAAACGGGATACCGTTGGCACGAAGCGCTCGCAGAATGAAGCCAAGACCTGATTCCGATGGCGCGGGCTCCAAGCGCACCGGAAGTTGGCGGTCGTCAGTCATTGCCATAGGGATTGGGCACCGCGTGGCAGGGGCCGCTCGTCCGCTGATATGCCAGCCGAAGATGCGCCTGCGTCACGGCTGTGGATTCCGCATCGACGGCGACCAACACCGCTTCCACGACCAACCTCATCACCGCGCGCCGGCAGCCTCCAGTCGCCGCGTGGGTTGATGCGCGCACCGAATCGTCGGCGAGCAAACCGAGATCAATCGCCTTGACGTTGCGCGCCAGCTCGCTCAGGAAGGTTGCCCATGTCCCGTCGTTACCGAACGGGCCTAACGACATGCGCACGGACACGCGATCGGCAAGCCCCTGGTCCACCTCCTCCAAACTGTGCAGACGATGATCGCCAAGCAGCACAAGCCCAACGCCGGCGATATCCATCATCTCTCGCAGCAGATTGCCCGCCGATGTGTCCCGGTCGTCACCTGCCCGTGGGCGGCTGCGTTGCAGCAGGCACTGCGCCTCGTCAACGAAGATGACTCGTGTGCCTTTGTGCTGCAAGGCTTCACAGGCGATATCCCGCATGGGCGTGATACGGTCTTGTCGCACAGTCGTGAAGGGATGGCGAACGGCGTTGAGGATCTGAGAGATCACGAACCCCGCTGAAGCGCTGGGGCGCATGCGAAGGCTGAGCGCGCCGAAGCCGTCGGCGACGTCCGACGCCGGCGGCAGCGACCGCATGAAATAGGTGGCCACGCTGGTCTTTGATGACCCGGGCGGTCCAGTCAGCACGATGCCTTGTGGCAGGCCGACCTCCCTGGAGAGTTGATAAACACGATCGAAGGCCGCCAGGACCGCCCTGAGCTCAGGAAAGATGACGTACTTGCGCGCGATTTCGCGAGCGGCCAGGATGGCCTTGATGGAGTACGTCGCCATGCGGCGGGCGCGAACCTGACGCTCCTCCTCGCTCCAATCGTCGCTGGGATCAATGATGTCCAGTTGCATTCATCACCTCAGTTCAGATCCACGGTTTCGAACTCCTCGTGACAGAGGGGAACGGGGAGCGGTGCCGAAGGCGGCACAGCCGCCGGCGCACTGGAGCGGCGCGCTGCCTCGGCGCTTGTCGTCGCGGCTGGCTTGCAGTCGGCTGCGAGAACCCGGGCCGACGTATAGCCCGCAGCCACCGCAGCAAGCTTGCGATCAGCGCGCGTCTTCAAGGCAACGGCCTCCATCCAATGGTCATGTAGCCGGAGCCGTGCGCGCTCCAGATATTCCATGGCGCCGTTGTTCTTGAATTCCTGACGCGCGAACTTCCGGATGGCTACGTGCTGGTTCCAGCTGAGGTCCCGGGCGTATTCCGGCCATCGGCAAGCACTGTCCACCCATCGCTTGTTCTGCGGGTCCTGCACCCAGATCTGGCTGAGGTCGTCGGGATCCCACTTCACGAGGGTCTTGAATCGCTCCCCGTGGTGTTTGCGCATGCCGAGCAATTCGGCGCCGCCGAAGGGCAGCCCCTGCAGTTCGACGCCGCCGGGGCCGACGGTCAGTTCCTTGGACATTGCAGAGGCCATGCGCAGCGACTCCATGTCGAACGGGAAATGCACGGGTGGCATACGCTCTATGCCATCCGAATACAGGTCGTACGGCCGTGCCAGCTTGCGCTGGTTGATTTGGAATGGATGGACGTCGACCACGAACTGGACGATCCCGCGCACGAAGTCTGAGAACGTCACGGCCGCCCCCTGATTGGGATCGATGCCCACGACATTGGCGACGCGCTTGTGGATGCGGCCCTTTGCCAAGGTGATTGAGTTCAAGCTCCGGAAGAAGCCTTCTATATGAGGCTTGAGCCAGGGTGTGCGCACCCTGCAGTAGGTGAAGCTCATGCGCAGTTCGTAGCCCATTCGCTGGAAGACCGGGCTGTGAAATTCGAGGCCGTTATCGAGAACGAGCCAATCAGGCACCCCCGCCGCCAGCCATCGATGTTCCAACGACAGCCCTTTCGTCATCTCATCCTTCGGTGAAATCGCGCATCTCAAGGCCCCAGAAACACTGGTGAGGCCCGGCCCATAGAAGCTGATGTAAAAACCGAGCAGATAGTTGGAATGTGCGTCGATCAGGGCCGTCAGCAGAGGACGCCCCAGGGACAGCCCGGTCCTGTCGCAGATGACGGCCCAGTTGAGCGGCGTGTGGTCTACCTCCACGCGCTGCAGTGGATACTCGGCCGTCGCGCCGTCCATGCTGGTGCGGCACACCATGCGAGCGCGGGCCGAACCTTGGCGGGCTTCTATCAAACGGTATCTGTCGATCGAAGCCACCCGGCGGCTCAGCGTGGCGAGGCTGAGCCGTGCATCTTTGCTGGGCATCTGCCCAGCCAGAACCTTTCTTGCGGATTCCCGGTGGATCTCCGCCAGCGTGTGGATCAGAGAGTTGCAGTCTGGGGTGAGGTACACACGCCGAAGCATTGCCTCGATGATTCCCTCCATGATCGGGTTGACCCGCGAACTACGTCGACGCACGGCGTTGCGATCGACGAGGGCTCCGGCATAGCCCTGGTTCGCGTCGAAGCGGCGCGCCCAGCTCATCACTGTCGAATCGGACGGCGGATTGGCGTCTCCGAGTCTTTCGGCAACGGAGCCGATGAGCTTGGCGATCCCGCCCCGCATCCCCCGCGACAGATGGGCCTTCCGGACTGCCGTCACATAAGCCAGCCTGCGCTCAATCGTCTTCTGTGCCGCAGGCGTTAGCGTCGCCATCGTCAGCGGCGTGGGACTCTCGCCCTTGACGTCAACGCCGTTCTGATCCACAACGGCCATCTCGCCTGCCCACACCAGCCTGAGCACCCTGTCCCTGTCGTAGACAACCTGCCTTCGCGTGATGCAATCCTCGAGGGCAAGCTTTCCGTCCGCGAGTTCACGAATTAGCTCCAGCGTTCGCGTGCCACGGCGAAACATCAAACCAGCTCGCAAGCAGAAGGTCATCTTGCTTCTCCAGGTATTGGGGATGAATCAATGGATCGGCACTGCCAATGCCAATGCGTTTCTTGAAGCTCAACTGCCGACGGGCGAGCAGGTGATAGATCAGCTCGGGCGCTACTTGAGCGCGCGTCGCCAATTCGGCCGCGGTGAAACCTGCGGAGCGAGAGCGAGCCTCGCGCAAGACCCGCTCAACGTCTGCCTCTTTCGGCCGAGCCTTCCCATAGCGATCCAGCAACCGTGCGAGCTTGTGCTGATTTCTCTGGCGCAAAGACACATTGGAGATCGCGTAGAAGTGCTCGCCTCGGCCTTGCAGGTGGCCGGCCGCCGCGGTGAATAAAGTTCGGTACTTGCTGAAGCGGGCTTCGAGCTTGACCTCCCAATACGAACACGCACCGCTGTCGCATTCGACGCGGAAGTCAGGCGTGAACTGATGGCCGTCGAGATCCAACGTGCAGGGCTGGGAAACAATGCTCCGAACCGCCGGACATAAGGCGGCTAGGCAGACGAAGTCGGCCTCGGTGGTGGCTTCTGCCTGGACCGGCGACTCCAAGGCGCTGAGATGGAGCAGGTGGACGGTTCGCGGTGTCGTGGGCTTGATGAGCTTTCGAACAGGGGCGTTCATGGCGCCTCTCCGCGATAGCGGGGGCGGCGAGATGCCGAGTTCGCAGTTCTGGCAGCGGGGACATGACGCAGGCAGGGGTACGCCTGCAGGCGGTAGATGGGAATCCGCATTGGGCGGGCCCTTTCAAATTGAAGGGGTGAGTTCGCCCACTTGCCCCAGGGCTTGACGCCTAAGGGCATGCGGCCCATACTGGCCGCTCAAGTGCACTACTTGCTCTGGCCTTCGGGTCGGACGACTGGGCCCGAGGTTGCACCCTCGGGCTTTGTCGTTTCTGGGCGGGGACGATGTGCGCGTGGAAGGTTCTAGTTCTGCATGGCACCCTCCGCTGCTGGAAGCAATGCCCCAGCTCCTGGCTGTGACCCGCAAGGTGCCGGATCAAACTGCCGAAGCCGGGCCAGCGCCCCCTGTCCAGCACGCGCAGCACGTCACGCACGACATCAGCTGACTCAGAATCTAGGCTTCTGATTGCCTCGCGCATGACACGGTCATGCGCGGCGGCCCGTTGCAAGTCCGCCAGTTCGGTTGAGTTCAGTTCGAGCAAGATCCCAAAGCGATCAACGAACTCGCTTGAAACGCCGATCGCCCGCCCGCGCTCAATCGCGCACAGCCTGGCCGCGCTCACCCCCAATGAAGTCGCCAGCGATTTCTGGCGAATGCCTTTTGCGAGGCGCAGCCTGAGCGCGCGTTCGCCGAACCATGCCTGTGTCTTCAGCTGCATGAGTTAATGATGCGCTCTTGCGCAACTGTCGGCAACGGTGCGGATTATTTCAATCGATCAAAAGCTCCCACAAATACAAAAGTTGATTTGTGCAAAATAGCATCTGCGGAGGACAATTTTCCCCTGGAGTTCATTTGCCTAGATGCTTGATTTCGTTTTATCCAATATATATGTCGCAAATTCAACCGCATCAAATTGACACGGAGGATATTTTCGACACATAGGGAATTCATTTGACTCGAAAATGGTTCACAACGATCCTCGTGATGTGGGCAATCACTTTTCATTGAGGTATTCAGACGCGGACTTCGCTTTGCCCCTATGGGCGTTGACCAACGCGAATTGCGTACCGAACGCCGGCAAACACGGACAAAGGCTCGCTTTGAAGAGCGCTGCAAGATGTGCACGCAGTCGATCGCGCTGCAGCCGGGCGATTAGCTCGTTGTCATCAATCGGAAAGCGCTGCACGGACGGTTGGAAGGCAGCGCAGGAGTCGGCGGTTAGCCTCGAAAGCTTTTCCGAAGCTACGGTTCCCTTAAAGGACATTTCAGACCCCTCTGTTGCATTGATTGTTGAGTTCAACATGGCCAATCGCGAACACGCGCTAGCAGGCGCGCGATACGCGATGAACAATGAGCAAGGCACGCTTTCCCAATACTGATTATGGGATCGGGATCGCATCCGCGCAGCAATCGGCCACTCGATCGCGACCTGACGGCTTCAATCAACGTAATGCGGTGCCGTTACAACGACGATGGACCAAAAAGGTCGCCAGCGTCCTCCTCGATGACGTCCATTAAAAATAGGCTCATCTTCCTCTGCACTGCATCGATCCACTTCACCTCAACCTCCACCCGATCTCCCGGGCCGACCATATAGCCATTCATGTTTGTGGTGTGAACAAGCCCATGTAGTCCGTCTGGCATTTCGACGAAGCAGCCGAACGCGACGATATTCACAACTTGCGCCACGTGCCTTGAGCCACGTGGCATTCTCCTTGCGCTATCAAACCATGGATCCCAAGAGAAGTCGCGCTTGACACGGGCAAGCGCCTCCGCAGCATCGGCAATGTCCGTGAGCGCAGCAAGCCTGTCCTCTGCCAGAAATGAACCGTTTGGAGGGTTTACGTACTTGCGGGCCTCCTGAAGGTACTCGACCACTTCGGTTGCGTTATCGACCGCAGTTTGAATATGCAAGTGATTAGATGCTTCGCGAATTCTCGCCACCACGCGCTCGGCCTGAATACGGTCCGCGAAGAACGTGTCCTCAGCCACTGCGGCGAGGTAGCTCACGTTGCCAACAAGATCGAGATGCACAAAGCCTGCCGGACCGATGCGCACTAAATCT
The DNA here is from genome assembly GCA_036500605.1 of Burkholderiaceae bacterium. Lineage (GTDB taxonomy): Bacteria > Pseudomonadota > Gammaproteobacteria > Burkholderiales > Burkholderiaceae_C > JAFALK01. The sequence goes on along the minus strand of DASYBU010000022.1, from coordinate 104,560 downwards.
TCGTCCGCGACCGAATCGATTCGTAGGTGCTCCGCCAGGACGCATTTGCTGCTTAAGAGATAGTTGAACTCTCGATCGAGCATGTCTGGTGACAAGCCATAGGACATGAGTTCCTGCTTGACGATGCTCTTCGGGAAATAGCCTTTGAGCCCTGCAGTACCTGACGACGAGAACTTCTCGCGCAGCCATCGCAAGATCATGTATCGACAGAAGAAACTTGGTCGCGCATCCTCGCGATTGGACGAGAACAGGTTCTTAACGTATGAATGATCGCTATCGTAAAAACGTCGATTCATTCGCATTAGAACCGTCGCAACCTGGTGAAATGGAATCGTATAGCGCCCTTCGGATTGCCGGATCTTAAAAATCTGATCCTCTCCGATATGAGCGCTATTGCAAAACTCCAGGAAAATTTCCAAAGCATCCCGCATATTTCGCCCCGAGAGGCCGACAATCATGCGCCGCACAAAGCGGTCATGCTCGAACAACGAAGTCACTATCGACGTAAGATAATAAGCTTGATCAGATCTCGGGTACTCAACGTTGATCCCATTTGGGAGGGAGAAGTGAAGCTTTTCGCTTGAATTGCGATTTAGCTCATTCATTGCCAATTGCACACGAGTGACCAGAACGTTCTGAAATAGGGGCGGCTCGATCCTGAAGACCATGTCCTTTAGGGCCGTATCTAACGGCGGCTGCGACCTATGGTTGTCGTAAGTCTCATCTCGCAACGGGAGTATCACCAAGGCACGAAATTCCTTCTGCAGCCACTGTGCAGCTTCGAACATTAGCAATTGCTCGTCTCGAGTTTTCTTATCGCAGTTGTCGAGAACGATAATGCAAAGCTTAGCGCGGTCCCCGCAGCAGAATCGAATATGAGCCTGCGCAACCATGTGCCTGTCGCGTTGCATTTCTTCGATATGCTCAGCAAGTTTTACATTGAAGATTTCAGGCTGGCTTGCATAGAGTTTTCCAACTCCCTTGTTAAATCGATTTATCTCGACGGCAAAAACGCGGCGCAGAGTGTCAAGATCGTCGAAATCGTCGTCAGGGAGCGAGTCCACGCAAGACTGGATAAGTGCCGCACGGAGCCAATCGTAGATTTCATTTGACGACACCGGCGCGGCGTTCATATCGATCCGGCACCATACGGTGGAGGCAACCAATGCTCTTGGAAGTGCGACTTCATGAAGATGGTCCACGAAAGTCGTTTTACCGGACCCAACACTACCAATTAGTAGAAGCACCTTATGTTCAAGGTCCTGTTTCTTGGCGAGGCGGCCGATCAATTCAGTCGGTCGAGCGGTATCTTCCAAAACTTGCACATCAGTCTCACTAGGCGGCCGCGCTGTGCGAATCACGCGATCAATGGGATCGACGTACCGTTCCCTCCTTCGTGACGGGATATATCCGTTCTTTGCTATGAATGTTCGTTCCGCCCGCGTCGTGGGGTTGAAGATCGCCGTGATAGATGCAGTGAGCGTCGCACCAAACGTGTTTCGGCCGACTTCCTCATTCTGGGCACCCGCACCACCGACCATTCTTCGCGGTTTGAATAGCGCGCTTGGCCGGACCGCTTCAGAAAGTGCTTGCGCATTCGATGAAAGCTTTTTCCACGAAATTAGCTCGTGGAGTGCCGCCACATCTGGTGAGTACGGGCCAAGCGTCGCGATGACCGCCTTAGAAAGAGGTTCAGCGTGATCCGCGTGCCCGTACCACAACTCGATTCCGTTCGAAGCGGCAACGAACGCAGTTGGATTGAAACCAGGCTGATACAACGCATTGAGTTCGTGCGCATACAGCCGCGCCTGTCGATACCCCTCCTCGACCGATTCCGTTGGCGCTTTTGCCTCTACGACGACAAGCGGCAAACCGAGCATCACCACCACGTAGTCCGGGTAGTAGAGCTTCATCTCTGCGCCTTTTCCGACGGCGAAGCGGCGAAGGTTTGCTTTCGTTTGAATGACCGAACTGGGCAAGCCCATGCCAACGGGCAGTGCTTCGGTCAAGAAGCGATACAGAAACTTCTGCTCAACATCGCTTTCATTGTTGAGCCCGTCGATTTCCCACATGCTCTGCTCCGCTGTTTGACTTCATCGTAACTGGGTAACCGGCTTTCGGAGCTCGTCGAGCTCCCGCCATACCAGCGGCTTTGCGCTGACGACCACGACCCCACTACCGGCAACACCAAGTGGCCGACAGATAGAGCTCATGGACGTGCATGAAAGAGACATCCGCCGTCCGGCCAAAGTTCAACGGACCAAGCGCCCTGGCGCAAGTCCATCTGCCGTTGGCCGGCCCGGCCCTAGCTTGACCCCGGCTCTGTGTCCCGGCCCGGCCCGGAGACGGGCATGGGCATGGGCATGGGATCAAAGTTCAGAACTGAGTGAGAGGAATTCAGAACTCAGTGAGAACCGACACCGACCGGCGAGGACAACTGCAGCTCATCCGGCCCGGCATGCAGTTCGTCGCAGGCCGCTTGGGCCGACCAGTCCGGTCTTGTTATGGTGTGCTACATCAGCAACACAGCAGCGAGGTCCTGGCGATGCACAGCTGGAACAACACCGCGCCGATCTATCAGCAGTTGGCGGACCGCCTCGCGGTTCAACTGCTCGACGGCGCACCACCCGAAGGGGAAGCCCTGCCCTCGGTCCGCCAACTGGCAGGCCAATACCTGATCAACCCGCTCACAGTGAGCCGGGCCTTGCAGGAACTGGTCGAGAACGGCCTGGTGGAAAGCCGACGCGGCATGGGCATGTACGTCACGAGCGGCGCCCGTTCGCGCCTCCTGCATGCCGAGCGGGAACGCTTTCTGAAGAAGGACTGGCCAGGCCTGCGGGCCAAGCTGAAGCGCCTGGGCCTGACGGCCGCGGACCTGGATTGGAGGGAGCAACAATGAACCTGATCGAAGCCCATGAGCTGACGCTGCGTTACGGCAGCAAGACCGCCGTCGAACGCGCCAGCTTCAACATCCCCAAGGGCCGCGTCGTCGGTCTGCTGGGCCACAACGGCGCCGGCAAGACCTCGCTGATGAAAGCCCTGGTCGGCCTGCTGCCCGGCCAGGGCAATCTGGCCGTGCTCGGCCTGGACCCGCGCCGCCAGCGTGGCGAGCTGCTCGAACAGCTCTGCTACATCCCCGACGTGGCCGTGCTGCCGCGCTGGGCGCGCGTGCATGAGCTGATCACGCTGATGGCGGGGCTGCAGCCGCGCTTCTCGCCGGAACGCGCCCGGGCGCTGCTCAAGCGCACCAGCGTGACGGTGAACGACAAGGTCAAGAACCTCTCGAAAGGCATGGTGGTGCAGGTGCACCTGGCCCTGATTGCCGCCATCGACGCCAAGCTGATGGTTCTCGACGAGCCTACGCTGGGTTTGGACGTTATCTCGCGCAAGGGCTTTTACGAGATGCTGCTCGATGAGTGGTGTGACGGTGAACGATCTGTGCTGATCTCGACCCACCAGGTCGAAGAAGTCGAGGCCTTGCTGACCGATGTGCTGATGCTCGACGAAGGCAAGCTGGTGCTCAACATCAGCCTGCAAGACATCGAGAGCCGCTTCGTCGCGCTGAGCCACGACCCGGCTGCCGCCGATGCGATCGCCAGCGCCCACCCGCTGCTGCGCTACCGCCAGGCCGGCGGACGCGGCGCCGCGATCTTCGACGGCGCGCCGCCCGCCCATGTGGCCGAACTCGGCGAACGCATCCGCCCCAGCCTGGTGGATCTGTTCATGGCGCTGACGCGCAAGCCCGCGCTGCAAGCGCAACAAGCCTGAAGGACGACACGCCATGAAAACCTCTCGCTTCTCCGCCCTTCTGCAACGCGAATGGATGCAGCACAAGATCGGCTGGCTGGTCACGCTGCTGGCTCCGCCGGTGCTGTTCCTGCTGATCCTGCCCTTCGGGCATGTCGACGGCGTGCCGGAACACATGCCTTTGATGGTCGCCATGATGGGCGTCGTCGCCTGCACGATGGGCGTGCTGGTGATCTGCCTGATCAGCGCTACTTTCCAGTTGCCCAGCCTCGCCCGCCGCGATGTGCAGGACCGCTCGATCGAGTTCTGGCTCTCGCTGCCGGCCAGCCATTCGGAAAGCATCGGTGCCACCTTGCTGGCCCACATCGTGCTGATGCCGCTGCTGGCCGCAGTGGCGGGCTTCGGCTGGGGCTATATCGTGGCGTCGGCGCTGGCGCTCAAGGTCGGCGGCATCTCCACCTGGATGGGCATTCCCTGGGGTTCCGTCATGAGCCTGAGCACGCCCTTGCTGCTGCGCGTGGTCTATGGCTTCTTGCTCGCATTGCTGTGGCTGGCCCCGCTGGTCATGATCGTGATGAACGCTTCGGCCTGGCTCAAGCGCTGGGGCATTCCCGCCCTGGCTGTGGCCTGCGTGCTGGTCTTCGCCATTCTGCCCAAGGCTTACGGCATCGACACCTTCAATGAGTTGCTGAACCACCAATGGATCGGCGCCATGCAGGCGGTGATCGCCGACCCGCACGGCCTGGGTATCGGCAAGGAACAGTTGCAGCACGTGGAAGACCTGTCGACCGCCGCATGGGCACTGCCCGACGCGCTGGCCGCGACCAAGGCGCTGGCATCACCCAACCTGATCGGCGGCTTGGTGCTGGCCGGTGCGGGATTCGCCCTGCTGGTGTTCCGGCGCAGCCGGGCGCATTGAGCGGCGGCATCGAACAAAACCGCGCTCGACGCCAAAGCAACACCCAGCCCGCAGCCTGCGGGCTTTTTTGCGCCCAGGGCCTGTAACTTTCAGCTGGCTTGCGCCTCCTGGCTTAGGCTGCATCCCACCCCAAATTCCTCGGATGCCCATGAAGCTCACCCTTGTTGCCCTCGCCACCACGGCGGTCCTGAACCTGGCTCACGCGGCCGATGCGGCTGATACGCGCAGCAATCCGCTGCTCAAGCCCAGCACGCTGCCCTTCCAATATCCGGCGTTCGACCAGATCCAGGACAGCGACTTCGCCCCGGCCTTCGACCAGGGCATGCGCGAACATCTGGCCGAGGTCGACAAGATCGCCAACAACCCGGCCGCGCCGACGCTGGAGAACACGCTGGTGGCACTCGAGAAGTCGGGCAAGCTGCTGAGCCGTGCAACTAACGTGTTATTCAACCTGATCGCGACCGACAACAACCCGGTCCGCCAGAAGCTGCAATCCGACTATTCGGCCCGCTTCTCGGCTCACAGCGATGCAGTCAGCCTGAACCCCAAGCTGTTCGCGCGCATTGACACGATCTACAAGAACCGCACCAAGCTGCATCTCGACCCGGAAAGCCTGCGCCTGGTCGAGCGGTATCACACGCGTTTCGTGCGCGCCGGTGCGTTGCTCAATGAAGAGCAGAAGACCCGCGTGCGGGCCATCAACTCGGAAATGGCCCAGCTCTCCACCAAATTCAACCAGAACGTGCTGGCCGAGGTGAATGATTCGGCGGTCGTCGTCGACACCGTTGCCGAACTCGCCGGCCTCACGCCCAACCAGATCGCCGGCGCCGCCGCTGCGGCCAAGGCCCGCAATCTCGACGGCAAGTACGTGATCGCGCTGCTCAACACCACGGGCCAGCCGGCCGAGTCGCAGCTTGAGAACCGCGCCCTGCGCGAGCGTCTGCACAAGGCCTCGGAAGCGCGCGGCGCGCGCGGCAACCAGTGGGACAACACCGCCATCGTCGCCCGTGTGGCCACGCTGCGCGCCGAGAAGGCCGCGCTGCTGGGTTATCCGACGCATGCGGCTTATGTGCTCGACGATGAGACAGCCAAGACACCAGCGGCCGTTAACGCAATGCTGAGCCAGCTCGCCCCGGCCGCCGTGGCCACCGCCAAGCTCGAGGCCGCCGACTTGCAAGCCATGATCGACACCGAGCAGGCCGCCAAGGGGCAGCCCAGCTTCAAGCTCGAAGCCTGGGACTGGAGCTTCTACAGCGAGAAGGTGCGCGCCGCCAAATACGGCTTCGACGAATCGCAGCTGAAGCCTTATCTCGAGTTGCGCAATGTGCTGGAGAAGGGCGTGTTCTACGCCGCCGGCCAGCTCTACGGCCTGACCTTCAAGGAACGCAAGGACCTGCCGCTCTACGACCCGGACACGCTGGTCTATGACGTCTACAACGCCGACGGCTCGCAGCTGGCGATCTACATCGCCGACATGTATGCGCGCCCGTCCAAGCGCGGCGGCGCGTGGATGAGCTCGTTCATGAGCCAGAGCAAGCTGATGGGCACGCACCCGATCGTGGCCGTCCACCTGAACATCCCGAAGCCGCCGGCCGGCCAGCCGACGCTGCTGACCTGGGATGAGGTGAGGACGGCTTTCCACGAGTCGGGCCACGCGCTGCACGGCATGTTCTCGAACGTCAAATACCCGATGTTCTCGGGCACCAGCGTGCCGCGCGACTTTGTCGAGTTTCCCTCGCAGGTCAATGAGATGTGGGCCGATTGGCCGAGCGTGCTGGCGCATTACGCGCACCACTACCAGACGGGCGAAGCGATGCCGCAAGCGCTGCTCGACAAGGTCGCTGCGGCCAAGAAGTTCAACCAGGGCTTCATGACCACCGAGTACCTGAGTGCCTCGATCCTCGATCAGCGCTGGCACCAGCTGAGCCCCACGCAAGTGCCGGCCGCCGCCGATGTGATGGGCTTCGAGGCCCGCGTGCTGCATGAGGAAGGCGTGGACTTCCCGCCCGTGCCGCCGCGCTACCGTACGCCTTACTTCAGCCACATCATGGGTGGCTATTCAGCCGGCTATTACGCGTACATCTGGAGCGAGGTGCTCGACGCTGACACGGTCGAATGGATCAAGACCCACGGCGGCCTTACGCGCGCCAACGGCGATCGCTTCCGCGCCACGCTGCTCTCGCAAGGCGGCAGCCAGGACGCCATGAAGATCTTCAAGGACATGGTCGGTCATGGCCCGGACATCACGCCACTGCTGGAGCGCCGCGGCCTGGTGCTGCAGAAGAAGAACTGATCGCGGCCACCGCCGATCAGACGCAAAAAAGCCCGCTGCAAGCGGGCTTTTTGTTGGGCACTTGCCAGGCGCTGGTGAGGCGTTCAGGCCAGCTTCGGCTTCACCGCTTCCACGGAGGCGGCAACGCGCAGAGTCACTTCCTTGCGGAAGCGATTGAGCTCCTGCACCGAAGCGAAGCTGCGTTCCATCAGCAGGCTCATGTTGTGCAGGATGCGCTCGACGACCTTGGTCTCCCAGACGGCGTCGAACTGGATCTGCTTGTCGAGCCAATGTTCGAGCCAATCAGGATCCGGCACACGGCTCTGGATGGTGTCGCGCGGGAACAGCTTGGCATTCACGTGCAGATTGGTCGGGTGCAGGGCTTGAGCCGTGCGACGGGCCGATGCCATCAGCACACCCACCTTGGCGAAGGCGGCGCGCGCCTCGTCGCCAAACTTGTTCATGGCACGCTTCATGTAGCGCAGGTAGGCGCCGCCGTGGCGGGCTTCGTCGCGCGACAGGGTTTCGTAGATGGCCTTGATCACGGGCTCGGTGTGCCATTCGGCGGCACGGCGGTACCAGTGGTTCAGGCGGATCTCGCCGCAGAAGTGCAGCATCAGCGTTTCCAGCGCCGGGGCCGGGTCGAACTCGAAGCGCACTTCGTGCAGCTCGGCTTCGGTGGGCACCATGTCCGGGCGGAAGCGGCGCAGGTATTCCATCAGGACCAGAGAATGCTTCTGCTCTTCAAAGAACCACACGCTCATGAAGGCCGAGAAGTCGCTGTCGTCCTTGTTGTCACGCAGGAACATCTCGGTTGCCGGCAGCGCCGACCACTCGGTGATGGCGTTCATCTTGATGGTCCGCACCTGGTCATCGCTGAGCAGGCTCGCATCGAACTTGTCCCAGGGGATGTCCGTGTCCATGTTCCAGCGCACGGCTTCCAACTGCTTGAAAAGTTCCGGGTAAAGCATTGTGATCCTAAGTTGCAGCCGCCGATTTTAGCTGGCAGCGCCCGGAAATGCGAATTACATCGATTTGGAAGGCCATAAGACACCGCCTGGGTCGCCCGAAGCGCCGAACTGAACCCCGGAACCGCGGCACGATTTGTTGCCCTTTTTCGCTCTTTGTAGCCAGCATTTGAGCCAGATCAGGCGCGGCAGATGCGTAAATTGAGGCCAAGCGGTACAACGTGCTTCATACGCCTGAATGCAGGTGGACAACAGGACAAAACACCCCGCACAGCCTCATGGCTTCCTCCAGATCACATGATCCGAGGCAGCCGAAAAACTTAAGCTCAAAGGAATTTCAGTCGCGGACCTCCGCTTCAATGGCAGCAATCTCGAAGGCCCATTCCCTCCTCCCTCCCTCCCTCATTGGCTTCGAGGCGTCCTGCGACTCTTTTATGCACAAGCTCCGGTCCTTCCCCAGGCCGGAGCTCTTTTTTTGTCAAGTCGGCGGGCGGCAATCTTTCACACCCCTAAATCGCCGTTCTCTCGCTTACACAAGTCCGACAACGGGGAGGGCAAAACACTTGTCACACTGCCGTAACCGGCGCACACTGGTTCCGCACTCCCTCCACTTCCCTTCAATACCCCGCTACCTGAAATCTTCAATCTCCTTCGTTCTTTTCCCCAAGCCAACGCTTATCGCGATAACGCTTTATTCCTACGCCTTTGTGTGAAAGGAGGCTTTATGAATCTGACTATCAGTGGCCACCATCTCGAAGTCACGCCAGCCCTGCGAGAGTACGTACTCACCAAGCTGGACCGTGTGACCCGCCACTTCGATCAGGTCGTTGACATCAACGTCCTGCTGACTGTCGAAAAGCAAAAGGAAAAGGAACGTCGCCAGCGCGCTGAAGTCACGCTGCACGTCAAGGGCCGCGACATCTTCGTCGAACAATCCCACGAAGATCTTTACGCCGCCATCGATCAGCTGATGGACAAGCTGGACCGCCAGGTTTGCCGCCACAAAGACCGGCTGCAAGACCACCACCACCAGTCCGCCAAGCGGCTGGAAGTGCCGGCCCAGTAAGCCCACAAACCCAGGCAGGCCAGACCTGCTCAGACGAGGCGACAGCAATGTCGCCTTTTTTGCGGCCCGAAAGCCGTCTTTTGCGGGCGGAACCTGAATTCGGTCCTGGCTTTGTCACCTTTTCAGGCCTGAGCTGCGTTGATCTTGCGATGTGCAATGACGCTGTTGCTGCACAGCACCAAAATGAGCATTTGTCCGCTGCCCAGGGTCTGACCGAAGACCACAAGCCGGTGAGTTTTCTATAATCCGCCATCGAATTTTGATCTGACGCATGTCGGATCGCTACCCGGTCTCCTAGCCGTCCTCCATGAACCGCCTCGCCGCCATCCTGTCTGCCAGCAATGTGTTGGTCCATGTGGACGCCTCCAGCAAGAAACGCGTCTTTGAGCAAGCCGGCTTGCTGTTCGAGAACAACCACGCGATTTCTCGGGCGCTGGTGACGGACAACCTGTTCGCCCGCGAACGACTGGGCTCGACCGGCCTCGGTCATGGCGTCGCCATCCCGCATGGCCGGATCAAGGGCCTCAAGAATCCGCTGGCCGCCGTGCTGCGTGTGCAGCAAGCCATCGGCTTTGATGCGCCCGACGACGAGCCGGTCAGCCTGCTGATCTTCCTGCTTGTGCCCGAGGCCGCCACGCAACGCCATCTGGAGATCCTCTCCGAGATCGCCGAGATGCTGTCGGATCGTGAACTGCGTGAGAAGCTCAAGACCGAAGGCGATGCCGCTGCTGTTCATCGGCTGATTGCAGCCTGGGAACCGCTGAAGTCAGTCGCCTGATCAAGCCGCCGTTTGAAACCCACTACTTTCAGCGCTGATCGCCTCTTCGAGGAACACCGAGAGGCGCTGCGCTGGGAATGGATCGCGGGCCACGCGCATCCTGAACGCCGCTTTGACGAAGCCGCCGTGCGCGAGGCGCAATCGGCCGCCGATCTGGTCGGCTATCTCAACTACATCCATCCGTACCGCGTGCAGATCGTCGGTCGCCGCGAGGTGGCCTATCTGAGCCAGGCCGCGGGCGACGTGCTCGATCGCCGCATCGCCCGCATCGTGACGCTGGAGCCGCCGGTGATCATCGTGGCCGACAACCAGGCGCCGCCGGACCGGCTGGTCGCCATGTGCGACCGCGCCGACATCCCGCTGTTCGTCACCTCCGACTCCGCCGGCCATGTGATCGACCTGGTCCGCAACTACCTCGGCCACCTGTTCGCCAACCGCACCACGCGCCACGGTGTCTTCATGGACATCCTGGGCCTGGGCGTGCTGTTGACCGGTGAATCGGGCCTGGGCAAGAGCGAACTCGGCCTGGAACTGATCTCACGCGGCCACGGTCTCGTGGCCGATGACGCGGTCGACCTGTTCCGCGTCTCGCAGACGGCCATCGAAGGCCGCTGCCCCGAACTGCTGATGAACCTGCTCGAGGTGCGCGGCATCGGCCTGCTCGACATCAAGGCGATCTTTGGCGAGACCGCCGTGCGCCGCAAGATGCGGCTCAAGCTGATCGTGCACCTGGTCCGCAAGGAAACGATGGAGCGCGAGTTCGAGCGGCTGCCGTACGAGCCGCTTTACGAAGAGATCCTGGCCATGCCCGTCCGCAAGGTCGTGATCGCCGTGGATGCCGGTCGCAATCTGGCCGTGCTCGTGGAAGCCGCCGTGCGCAACACGATCCTGCAATTGCGCGGGATCGACACTTATCGCGAGTTTGTGGAGCGCCACCAGCGCGCCATCGAGAGCGGATCTCTCGACGAAGACTGATGGATTGACTGATTGACCGGACTTGAGTCGCCCGCCGGGCCGCCCCAAGGGCGACTCAAGCCGATGTCCTTGCCGGCCCCACGCCGGTAAGGATCGGCGTCCCCTCGGGGGACCGCCCGCGTACCCGCGGGCGAGGGGCCAACATCTCAGCGGTTAGGGCAGTCTTTCTTTGTACAGCTGGCGTAAAGAGCCAGTGAATGTTCTTGAAGCTGGAAGCCGCGATCCGCTGCGATGGCGTGCTGGCGCTCCTCGATCTGCGGATCAAAGAACTCCTCGACCTTGCCGCAATTGAGGCAAACGAGGTGGTCGTGGTGATGGCCTTCGTTGAGCTCGAACACCGCCTTGCCCGACTCGAAGTGATTGCGCGAGAGCAGGCCGGCCTGCTCGAATTGCGTCAACACCCGATAAACAGTGGCCAAACCGATGTCTGCGCCCTCGACGAGCAGCGCCTTGTAGACGTCTTCAGCCGTCATGTGCCGCTGCGAGGTCTTCTGGAAGATCTCCAGAATCTTGATGCGCGGCAGGGTGGCCTTGAGGCCGCTGTTCTTGATTTCGTCTGTTCTGCTCATGGCATGCAATGCGGGCCGGACCACCAGAGGCCAGCCGCTAGAATGCGCCGATCATAGCCAGCTTGGCGCCTGTTTCGACGGCGCCGGGCATCCAACCTCAGAGCTCATGCGCCCGAATCCAGCTAACGCCCTCCTTCTGCTCACCCTGAGCGCCGCTCTGAGTGCCTGTTCCAGCCTGCCTTCGATGCCCTCGCTGCCGTCATGGAACTCCCTGGCGTCCGTCTCGGGCGACAAGGTGCTGGGCCTGGTGACGCCCTACCGCGTCGAGATCGTCCAGGGCAATGTGCTGACCAAGGAACAAGTCGCCCGCGTCCAGCCCGGCATGACCCGCGACCAGGTCAAGGACCTGCTCGGCACGCCGCTGCTGACCGACGTCTTCCACAACGACCGCTGGGACTACACCTTCACGATCCGCCGCCAGGGCACGCCCTTCGAGCAGCGCAAGGTGGTGGCCTGGTTTGACGGCGACAAGCTGAAGTCGCTCGACGTGCCCGAGAACCTGCCGACGGAGAAGGAATTCGTCGCCGCGATCTCGCTCAAGCCCAGCAGCGACCAACTGCCCAAGCTCGACCTGACCGAAGCCGAGATCAAGGCCCTGCCCCTGCCCGTCAAACAAGCCGAAGCCGCCAGCGACATCAAGGGGCCGCAGCGCAGCTACCCGCCGCTGGAACTGACGCCGTGACACGCATCGCAATTGCAGGCAGCTCCGGCCGCATGGGCCGCATGCTGATCGAAGCAGTCCAGATGACCGAGGGCTGCACGCTCAGCGGCGCGCTCGACATGCCCGGCAGCGCGGCGATTGGCCAGGATGCAGCTCTTTTCCTGGGCCAGACCAGCGGCGTCAAGATCACCGCCGATCTGCGCGAAGGCCTGCAAGGCGCCGATGTGCTGATCGATTTCACGCGCCCCGAAGGCACGCTGGCCCATCTGGCCGTGTGCCGCGAGCTCGGCGTGAAATGCGTGATCGGCACGACCGGCTTCACGCCTGAACAGAAGGCCGAGATCGGCGAACAAGCCCGGCATGTCGGCATCATGATGGCGCCCAATATGAGCGTCGGCGTGAACGTGGTGCTGCGCCTGCTGGACCAGGCTGCCCGCGCGCTCAGCGAAGGCTATGACATCGAGATCGTCGAGGCCCATCACCGCCACAAGGTCGATGCACCGAGCGGCACGGCCCTGGCGATGGGCGAGGCCGTGGCCGATGCGCTCGGACGCGATCTGAAGGCTTGCGCCGTCTACGGCCGCGAAGGCGTGACCGGCGCGCGCGATCCGTCCACGATCGGCTTCGCCACCGTGCGCGGCGGCGACATCATTGGCGACCACACCGTCATGTTCGCCGGCATCGGCGAGCGCATCGAGATCAGCCACAAGGCCAGCAGCCGCCAGACTTTTGCACAGGGCGCATTGCGTGCCGCGAACTTCCTGGTCGCGGTCGGCAAGCCCGGTCTCTACGACATGGGCGACGTGCTCGGGTTCAACAAGCAATGACCGGCTTTGCCGACTACTGGGCGCAGGCTGACGGCATCGCGCGCGCGGTCGCGCTGCTGTTGCTCGCCATGTCGGTCAGCGCGTGGGTGATGATTCTTTGGAAGGGCTGGACGCTGGTGCGCGCACGCCGTTCGATGACGCGGGCGCTGGCTGCTTTCTGGTCGGCGGCCGATCTGAACGCGGGCCGCGCAGCGCTCGAGAACTTCGATGCCGAGGCGCTGTTGCTGCCTCTGCTCCAAGCGGCCACCGCGCCGAGCGCACAGACCAGCCTCGAAGGCTCCGGCAAGCGCGAGTCGCGCCTGACGCGCCGCCTGCGCGATGCGCTGCACTCGGTGCTCGCGCGCCTGCAATTCGGCCAGGTGTTGCTCGCCTCCATCGGCGCGATTGCGCCCTTCGTCGGCCTGTTCGGCACGGTCTGGGGCATCTATCACGCGCTGGTCAGCATCTCGGCAGGCGGCAACATCAGCATCGAAAAGATTGCCGGGCCTGTCGGCGAGGCGCTGATCATGACTGCTGCCGGTCTGGCCGTGGCGATCCCCGCCGTGCTGGCCTACAACATCTTCGGCAAGCAGGTCGGTGCTTGCGAGGCCGAACTCGAAGGCTTCGCGCACGATCTGCGCGAAATGCTAGAAGACGCGCCATGACGAGGGCATTGCGGGCCGAGCGCCGGGCCGCTCCCAAGCCGGCCCGTTTGGCGATGTGCTTGCCGGTCGAGCCGGCAAGTATCGCCGTCCCCTCGGGGGACCGACCGGCGTACTCGCCGGGCGAGGGGCCAACATGAGTTTCGGTCGTTTAGAGCGCACCGAGCAGCCCAAGCCCATGGGCGAGATCAACATGACGCCGTTGATCGACGTGATGCTCGTCCTGCTGGTGATCTTCATGATTGCCGCGCCGCTGATGAGCGCCTCGCTCCAGCTTGATCTGCCCAAGAGCGAAGCCGCCACGCCCAGCGATGCGCCCAGCTTCATCACCGTGGGCATGACGCCCGACGGCGCCTTGCACCTCGGTGACGATGTGCTCGACGCCAAGACCTTCCAGCAGCGCATCCAGGCCCTGGGTTCCGCGAACCCGGCGCTCGAAGTGCAGCTGCGCGCCGACAAGGACGTGCCCTACGGCCGCGTGGCCGAGCTGATCGGCTGGTGCCAGAAGGCCGGTCTTTCGCACATTGCCTTCGTCGCGCAGGCCGGCGATCCTCAATAAATACAATTCGCGCTCGACCTGAGAAGCGCTGACCCATCATGAACGAGAAATACGCCCCCAACGAGATCGAAGCCGCTGCGCACGCGCACTGGAACGCCAACAAGGCTTACGAAGTGCGTGAAGACGCCTCGCGCCCCAAGTTCTACGCCTGCTCCATGCTGCCCTACCCGAGCGGCAAGCTGCATATGGGCCATGTGCGCAACTACACGATCAACGACATGCTCACGCGCCAGCTGCGCATGAAGGGCTACAACGTCCTGATGCCGATGGGATGGGACGCTTTCGGCCTGCCGGCCGAGAACGCCGCGATGAAGGGCAAGGTGCCGCCGGCCCAGTGGACCTACGACAACATCGCCTACATGAAGAGCCAGATGCAGGCGATGGGCCTGGCGATCGACTGGTCGCGCGAGGTCGCCACCTGCCAGCCCGAGTACTACAAGTGGAACCAGTGGCTGTTCCTGAAGATGCTCGAAAAAGGCATCGCCGAGCGCCGCACGCAGGTCGTCAACTGGGACCCAGTTGACATGACCGTGCTGGCCAATGAGCAGGTGATCGACGGCAAGGGCTGGCGCTCAGGCGCGCCGGTCGAGAAGCGCGAGATCCCTGGCTACTACCTGAACATCACGCAATATGCCGAGGAACTGCTCTCGGCCGTGGCCAATCCGGCCGACCCGCAATACCTGTCCGGCTGGCCCGAGCGCGTGCGCCTGATGCAGGAAAACTGGATCGGCAAGAGCGAGGGCGTGCGCTTCGCCTTCCCGCACACGATCAAGGGCGCTGACGGTGCCTTGATTCAAGACGGCAAGCTCTACGTCTTCACGACGCGCGCCGACACGATCATGGGCGTGACCTTCTGCGCCGTCGCGCCCGAGCATCCACTCGCCGCACACGCCGCCGCGTCGAACCCCGCGCTGGCTGCCTTCATCGAGGAATGCAAGCAAGGCGGCACGACCGAGGCCGAGCTCGCCACGCAAGAGAAGAAGGGCATGCCGACGGGCACGTTCGTCACGCATCCGCTGACGCACGAACAGGTCGAAGTCTGGGTCGGCAACTACGTCCTGATCTCCTACGGCGACGGCGCCGTGATGGGCGTGCCCGCGCATGACGAACGCGATTTCGCCTTTGCCAAGAAGTACGGCATTGCGATCAAGCAGGTCGTTAGCGTTGAGGGCGAGACCTTCAGCCTCGACGGCTGGGGCGAGTGGTACGGCGACAAGCAGCGCGGCCTCGCCGTCAACTCCGGCGTGCTCGATGGCCTCGGCTACAAGGCGGCGGTCGACAAGGTCGCCGAGCTGCTCGGCGCACTCGGCGAGAAGAAGACCACCTGGCGCCTGCGCGACTGGGGCGTCAGCCGCCAGCGCTACTGGGGCACGCCGATCCCGATCATCCATTGCGAGGCCTGCGGTACGGTGCCGGTGCCCGAGAAGGATCTGCCGGTCGTACTGCCCGAGGATTGCATCCCGGACGGCAGCGGCAACCCGCTGCACAAGCGCGCTGATTTCCTGAACGTCGCCTGCCCTTGCTGCGGCAAGCCGGCCCAGCGCGAGACGGACACGATGGACACCTTCGTCGATTCGTCCTGGTATTTCATGCGCTATTGCGACGCGAAAAATGCGGATGCGATGGTCGGCGCGGGCACGGAATACTGGATGCGCGATGGCGGCATGGACCAGTACATCGGCGGCATCGAACATGCGATCCTTCACTTGCTCTACGCGCGCTTCTGGACCAAGGTCATGCGCGATCTGGGGCTGGTCAAGGCGGATGAGCCGTTCAAGCGCTTGCTGACGCAGGGCATGGTGCTCAATGAAGGCTTCAAGCGTGAGTCCGTAGAAGGTGGCCGCGAATACTTCTGGGAACGCGACCTCGATATCGTGCGCGACGACCACAAGCATGTGATCTCGGCTACAGCGAAGCGCGATGGACTCCCCGTGAACTACGAGGGCTGGACCACCATGTCCAAGTCCAAGAACAACGGCGTCGACCCCCAGGCCCTGATCGCGCAGTACGGCGCCGACACCGCTCGCCTGTTCGTCATGTTCGCTTCGCCGCCCGAGCAGACGCTCGAATGGAACGATGCGGGCGTGGAAGGCGCGCACCGTTTCCTCAAGCGCGTGTGGGCGTTTGGTGCGAAGAACGCTGACGTGATCAAGGGCGCAGGCACCGATTTCGCGAACCTCGCCGAAGACGCCAAGGCGCTGCGCCGTGAAGTCCACCTGGTGCTCAAGCAGGTCAGCTACGACTACGAGCGCATGCAGTACAACACCGTGGCCTCCGGCGCGATGAAGTTGCTCAATGCGCTCGAAGGCTTCAAGGGCACCGCGCCGGCCGTCGTGCGCGAAGGCTTCAGCGTGCTGCTGCGCGTGCTGTATCCGGCCTGCCCGCACATCGCTCACACGCTGTGGGTGGATCTTGGCTTTGCAAGCGAGCTCGGCGATCTGCTCGATGCGCCCTGGCCTGTGGCCGATGAATCGGCGCTGGTGCAAGACCAGATCGAGCTGATGCTTCAGGTCAACGGCAAGCTGCGCGGCGCCATCAAGATCGCCGCCAACGCGGACAAGGCCACCATCGAAGCAGCCGCTCTGGCCAATGAAGAAACGATCAAGTTCAGCGAGGGCCGCGCGCCCAAGAAAGTGATCGTCGTCCCGGGTCGTCTCGTCAACGTGGTGGTTTGAATATGCAAAGACGCGCAGCCCTCTTGAGTTTGCTGGCCTTGTCGGGCTGCGGCTTCGAGCTGCGCCGCGAGCCCGAGCTGCATTTCAAGTCGGTCGGCCTGACCGGCTTTTCGCGCAACTCGGCCATGCAGGCCGAGCTGCGCCGCCAGCTCCTGCGCACCTCGGTGCAGGTGATGGACGACCCCAACCGCGCCGAAGTCGTGATCGAGGCCGAGCGCGACACGCGCGAAAAAGTCGTGGTCGTGCCGACCAGCGCGGGCCAGGTCCGCGAGTGGGAACTGCGCCTGCACCTCGACTACGTGCTGCGCCGCCCCGATGGCGAAGTGCTGCTGCCGCGCACCGAGATGACGATCACGCGTGAAATGACGTATACGGAAACGCAGGCGCTGGCCAAGGAGCAGGAAGAGGCGCAGCTGTACCGCGCCATGCAGTCCGACGCCATTCACCAGGTCTTGCGTCGCCTCGCCGTCCTCAAGCCCATCTGAGATGCAACTCCGCGCCGATGCTCTGACCCAGGCGCTCGCCAAGGGCCTGCGCCCGATCTATACCGTCTACGGTGACGAGCCGCTGCTCGCGCAGGAAGCCGCCGACACGATCCGCGCTGCCGCCAAGGCAGACGGTTATGACGAGCGCAAGG
This sequence comes from Burkholderiaceae bacterium, assembly GCA_036500605.1. GTDB lineage: Bacteria > Pseudomonadota > Gammaproteobacteria > Burkholderiales > Burkholderiaceae_C > JAFALK01. Next base: position 87,266 of record DASYBU010000022.1, on the reverse strand, counting down.
TCTTCATCGTCGCGGGCGCCTATTTCGACTGGGGCCCGGTGCTGGCCGCCGCGCAGGCGATGAGCCTGTTTGCCGAGCGCCAGTTCATCGAGATCCGCATTCCTTCGGGCAAGCCCGGCAAGGATGGCTCCGAGGCTTTGCAGCGTTATTGCGAACGGCTGCCCGAAGACGTGGTCACGCTCGTCACCCTCCCCAAGCTCGACAAGACGCAGCAGAACAGCGCGTGGTTCCAGGCCCTGGATGCTGCCGGCGTTACGGTTCGCGTCGATCCCGTCGAACGCCGCGCCCTGCCGCAATGGATCGCGCAACGCCTGGCCGCACAAGGCCAGCATGTGGAAGACGGCGAAGCCGGCCAACGCACGCTGGCCTTCTTCTCGGATCGCGTGGAAGGCAACTTGCTGGCCGCGCACCAGGAGCTGCAAAAGCTCGCGCTGCTGCACCCCAAGGGCACGCTGAGCTTCGAGCACATCGAAGCCGCCGTGCTCGACGTGGCGCGCTTCGATGTCTTCAAGCTCAGCGAGGCCGTGCTCTCGGGTCAGTTGACGCGCGTGCTGCGCATGCTCGACGGCCTGGAGGCCGAAGGCGAGGCCGCCGTGCTGGTGCATTGGAGCCTGGCTGAAGACATCCGCGGCCTCAAGCGCGTGTGTGATGCGCTCGCCGCCGGCCGGCCGCTGCCGATGGCGCTGCGCGAGGCGCGCATCTGGGGCGCCAAGGAACGCATCTTCGAGCGCATCGCGCCGGGCCTGAAAGGCCGCGACCTGACGCCGCTGCTCGAAGCCGCGCAGATCTGCGACGGCTTGGTCAAGGGCCTGCGCCATCCCGGCTGGCCGCTCGATGCCTGGGCGGGCCTGCGCAAGCTCGCGCTGATGCTCGCCGAAACCACGGCCGGCCCGAAGGCGCCGAAGCTGAGCCTGCACGCCTGAAGAGGAATTCTTTCCATTCCAAGAGGAGACAGATCATGAAGAGAACAGCCCTCGTGCTGAGCCTGAGCGCCGCCCTGTGCGCGCCACTGGCCCTCACCACCAGCGCCCACGCGGCCACCGCTCAAGCGACCGCACAAGCCGCCGCGCCAACCACGACCCAAGCCGACGCCGCCTTCACTGCGCTGGCCGGCCGCGCGCTCGCTCACTGGATGCGCGTCGCGCCGATCAACGCCACCTTCCTCGGCGAGCACAAGTACGACAAGGAGATCGACGACTACAGCGCCGCCGGCCGCGCCAAGGCGCTCGCGGGCAGCCAGAAGCTGCTGGCCGAACTGGACCATGTCGACATCACGAAGCTTTCGCGCGAGAACCAGATCGACGCGCTGCTGCTGCGCAACCAGCTGCGCTACGACGTCTTCACCTGGCAGGCCGAGCAGGACTGGGCCTGGGATCCGCAGGTCTACAGCCAACTGGCCGGCAATGCGCTCTACAACCTGATGGCCCGCGAGTACGCGCCGCTGCCGCAGCGCCTGAAGGCCGCCGCCGCGCGGATGGAAAAGCTCCCGCAGCTGTTCGCCCAGGCCCGCGCCAATCTCGACCCGGCCCGCGTGCCCAAGATCCACGCCGAGACCGTCGCCAAGCAGAACGGCGGCGTGCTCGAGATCGTCGACACCTTCATCACGCCGCATCTCGATGAACTGCAAGGCGCCGATCGCGCGCGCCTGGTTGCCGCCATCGCCACGCTGAAGAAGGCGGTTAGCGAACAACAAGAGTGGCTGGACAAGACCCTGGTGCCCAACGCCAAGGGCGACTTCCGCATCGGCCAGAAGCTCTACGACCAGAAGCTGCAATTCGCACTGAACTCGGCCCTGTCGCGCGCCGAGATCAAGGCCCGCGCCGAGGCCGAACTCAAGCGCGTGCGCATCGAGATGTACGAAGTGGCCCGCACGCTCGTGAAAGACCTGCCCGCCAACCCGACGCCCGAGCAGCAGCAAGCCGGCATCGAGGCCGGCCTGGAGCTGGCCTATGCCGAGCGCCCCAAGCGCGACGAACTGGTGGCCGACGCCACCGCGACGCTGGCTCAAGCGCGCCAGTTCCTGATCGACAAGGACCTGATCAGCGTGCCCAACGACCCGGTGCGCATCATCACGATGCCCGAGTTCCAGCAAGGCGTGGCCGTGGCCTATTGCGACTCGCCCGGCCCGCTGGACAAGGGCCTGGCCACCTTCTATGCCGTCTCGCCGATCCCCAAGGACTGGACCGACGCGCAGGTGAACTCCTTCCTGCGTGAGTACAACAGCCGGATGATCCACCTGCTGAGCATTCACGAAGGCATCCCCGGCCATTACCTCGAAGGCGCCTACTCGGCGCGCTTCCCCTCGACGCTGCGCGCCACCTTGCGCTCGGGCCTGTTCGCCGAAGGCTGGGCCGTCTACAGCGAGCGCATGATGCGCGAGAGCGGCTATCTGAACAACGACCCGCTGTTCCACCTCGTGCAGCTCAAGTTCTACCTGCGCACGATCGCCAATGCGCTGCTCGACCAGGGCGTCCATGTGGACGGCTGGACGCGCGAACAGGCGATGGAGCTGATGACGAAGCAGACCTTCCAGCAGGAGCGCGAGGCCGCCGGCAAGTGGGTGCGCGCCCAGCTCACCTCCGCTCAACTACCCACCTACTTCGTCGGTGTGCAGGAGCAGCTCGACATGCGCGAAGCGGTGAAGAAGGCCTGGGGCCCGAAGTTCACGCTGAAGGCTTATCACGATGCCGTGCTGAGCTACGGCGCGCCGCCGGTGCGCTTTGTGCGCGAGATGATCCTGGACGAACCGATCCGCTGATCGAGGAGAGGGGCCTCAGGCTTCTTTTTCCTCGACAGCCTCGCACAAGGCCAGCAGGCCGGCACGGACGGTGGCCAGGCGCACCTCGTGCCGGTCACCCGCGAAATGCTCGCGCCAGACTTTCACCGGCCCGCCCGAATGGGCCAGCGCGAGCCACACCGTGCCGACCGGCTTGCCTTCGCTGCCGCCGGTCGGGCCCGCGATGCCGGTGACGGACAAGGCCCATTCGAGCGGCGCATGGGCCAGCAGGCCGCGCGCCATGTGCCGCGCCACTTCCTCGCTGACAGCGCCGTGCACTTCCATCACGGCGGGCGGTACGCCCAGCAACTCGGTCTTGGCCTGGTTGCTGTAGCTGACCACGCCGCGCTCGAACCATTGGCTCGAACCCGGCAACTCGGTGCAAGCCGCGGCGATCAGGCCGCCCGTGCAGGACTCGGCCGTGCCCATGCGCTCCTTGCGGCGGATCAGCGCCAGCGCAATGCGGTCGATCAGCTCATGTTCGTCGGCAAACAGCATGCCCGGCCCCTTTGTGCAACGCGCCAAAGAAAGAAAAAGCGCAACGAGACAAGCGTACTAGAACTGCGCCTGAACCGATACGTAGCTGCTGCGCTGCGCGGTCTTGTTGGCAATCTGCCCCAGATCGAGCCAGGCAGCGGTGATGCTGAGGTGGCGCATCGGCCACCAAGCCACGAACAGATCGGCGGCGCGCGTCTCTGGCGCAGCGCTGAGGACACTGGGCTTGCCGCGGTATTCGATGCCCACGGCGAGGTTGTCGCGTGGCAACACGGCGATGGAGGCTTCGGGCTCGATGTGGCGGCTGTCACTGCGATCGCCACCAAAGCCGAGCAGTCCCATCTGGCTGGCGCGCGTGGCGCGCAGCGTGAGGTTGGTCAGCAGGTTGTAGCCACCCGCCGCGCCGAACCAGAGCTTGGTCATGGCCACATAGGGCTCGGCGTCGCTGGCATGGCGGGCACCCAGGAGCTTGGGCACGAACATGTCGGTGTTGCGCTTGTACTGCACGCCGACGGAGACCTGCGGCTGCCAGCTGTCGGCGTCAAACACGGCATCGCCGAGCACACGCCATTTGAGGCCGAACACGTTCATGTGCAGGCTCATGCCCGGCACGGTGTCGGAGAGGCCGAATCGCCATTGCGAGACCGAGAGCTCGACCGTGTCGTAAAGGCCCAGCGCCGCCCCTTTTGTTTCCAGCGTGTATCCGCCGCGCGTGTGCACCTCGGTGGCCGACACCGAAGCCCCGATCTGGTCGCGACTGCCCTGGCCGGCGATCACTGCCCAAGGGCCCAGCCCGCCGCCGGCAGAGCCCTCGACCTCGGTCACGCCGGAGGAGGCGAGCACGCGGTCTCCGGCAAATGCGCCACACGGCGCGAGGGCCAGCAAGACCAGGACGGGACCGAAACGAGAAATCAGTGCTGTTTTGGTCTTCATTGCTTGAATATCACTTCAGTCGCTGCCAGTCATGGCGATACAGTGCTGGTCGGTGCACCGGGCCGGCCTGATTCTGCGGCCGATGCCGCTGAACTGACCCGTTACTTCTATGGACTGCGATTGAAATGCCCATGTTCAAACAACTAATGCGCATTGCACTGTTGGCGGCTTGCGTCGCCATCGCGGCTTGCGCGGCTGCGCCGAGCGGAACGCTGTACGAGCGACTGGGCGGCGAGCCCGTGGTGTTTGAAGTGACCGGAAAGACGCTGGAGCGCGCCGCGCATGACCCGCGCACCATGCGCAGCTTTGACGGCATCAAGCTCACCACGCTGCACAAGAGCCTGGCCCAGCACATCTGCGCCATCTCAGACGGCGGTTGCCGCTACGAGGGCGACACGATGGAGAAAGCCCATCACGACCTGAAGATCCAGCCTTCTGAATACGATGCGATGGTCGATATCCTGCGCGAGGAACTGGACGCTGCTCATGTGAATGTCGGCGCCAAGAATGAGCTGCTGAAGCTGATGGCGCCGATGAAGCGCGATATCGTTGCCCACCCCTGAAGACTTCCGAAAGACCTAGCGGCATGCCGAACTTGCGCCTTGCACTGAGCTTTGCACTGCTGATGATGTTGGGATCACAGGTGCAGGCGGCGCCCTGGGCGATCGTCGTCCGCGATGCCGCCGGCAAGCCTCTCACAGACGCCGTGGTGGCTGTGCAGGTGCGCGGCAAGCCGCTCAAGACCACGACCGCGACCGCCGCGATGGCCCAGAAGGACCGCCAGTTCGTGCCGCAGTTGCTGGTCGTGCAGACGGGCACTCAGGTCAGCTTCCCGAACCAGGACACGGTGCGCCATCAGGTCTATTCCTTCTCGCCGATCAAGGTCTTCGAGCTCAAGCTCTATGCCGGCAGCAGCACGCCCGTCACGTTTGACAAGCCTGGCGTGGCCACGCTGGGCTGCAATATCCACGACCGCATGAGCGCCCATATCGTGGTGGTGGACACGCCGCTGTTCGCGCGCACCGATACGAGCGGCACCGCGCGCCTTGATCTGCCGGCCGGCGAACATGTGCTCCAGGTCTGGCATGAACAGATGAACGCGCCCGCCTTGCAGACCCAGCCCTTGAGCATCACGACCGATGCCGCCGGCAGCACCACGGTGACGATCAGCGAATGAAGCTCGCGACGCCGCGTCGACTCGAAGCGCGCATCGTCGCGCTGTTCCTGAGCTTGCTGCTCGGCGTCCAGCTGTCGAGCTTCTTCTTCATCCGCAGCGTGATCGGCAGCAATGCCGAGAACTCGATCGCGGCCGAGCTCAAGACCGGCGAGCGCGTGCTGCGCCGGCTGCTGCTGCAACAGGCCGAGAAGCGCGCCGACGCGGCCGTGCTGCTGGCCCAGGACTATGGTTTCAAACAGGCCGTGGGCCTGCCGCTGGCCGAGGCCGGCACCGTGGAGACGATCCAGGACGCGCTGCGCAACCAGGGCGACCGCATCGGCGCCAGCGTGGTCGCGTACTTCAACAACGATCTGAAGCTGGTGGCAGCCACGCGTGCCGATGCCGGCAGCTTTGCCCAGTTCCTGAAGCAGAAGACCGTCGCCACGCCGCCCTCGCAGCTCGAGGACGAGTTGCAGGTCACGCAGCTCGATGGCCGCGTCTACCAGGTGGTGGCGGTGCCGGTGCGCACGCCGGCGCCCGTGGGCTGGATCATGATGGGCTTCCTGGCCAACGGCGAGGCGCTCAATGACCTCAAGACGCTGTCGGACCTGCAAGGCATCGTCGTCCGGCGCGAGCACGACCGCTGGGTTCCGCTTTTCAACAGCCTGACCGACGCCGACAACGCCGCGTCACTCTCCGCGCAAGCGCCCGACAGCCGCGACATCTTCCACGCCGAAGTGGCCGGCGAGCGCTGGCGCGGCCGGCTGCTGTCGCTGCCGCAAGCCGCGGGGAGCAAAGCGCCCGAGCTGGGCATCGTGCTGCTGCGCTCGTACGACTCGGCGGTGGCGCCCTTCGTCAATCTTCAGCTGATCCTGCTGGCACTGACACTGCTCGGCGCGGCGATCTTCGCCGTGCTCTCGGTATTGCTGGCGCGGCGCATCAGCGGCCCGCTGAAGACGCTGCGCACCTCGGCCGAGAAGCTGGGGCAAGGCGACTACGGCGTGCCGATCGTGCGCCAGTCGCCCGATGAGATCGGCGATCTGGCGGTGGCGTTTGAATCGATGCGCCAGGGCATTCGCGCGCAGATCGCCAAGGTCGACCGGCTGGCCTATTGGGATGAACTGACCGGCTTGCCCAACCGCGCGCAGTTCCGCGCGCGGCTTGAAGAGCAACTCGCCATCGGCCGACCGCTGGCCGTGCTGATGCTCGATCTGGACCGCTTCAAGCACGTCAACGATGTGCTGGGCCAGGAGTTCGGCGACTCGCTGCTGGTTGGCGTGGCGGAGCGCTTGCAAGCCTTGTGCAACAGCCGGCGCGCCCTGCTGGCGCGGCTGGCCGGCGATGAATTCGCCTTGCTGCTCGAGCACGCGGATGAGTCCATTGCGATCCGCATGGCGCAGGACATCCTGCTCGACTTCCAGAAGCCGCTGCGCATCGACGTTCACACGGTGGACCTGTCCGCCGGCGTGGGCATCGCGCTGTATCCGCAGCATGGCGGCGAGGCCGCGCAATTGCTGGTGCGCGCCGAGCTGGCCATGTATGCGGCCAAGCAGCGCCAGTGCGGCTTCCTGGTCTACACCGCCGAGCTTGATGCAGGCAGCCAGGAATCGCTCTCGCTGCTGTCGGACCTGCGCCGCGCGATCGACGACAACGAGCTGCGCCTGTACCTGCAGCCGAAGATCGACATCAAGACCGGCCTCGTGGTCGGCGCCGAGGCGCTGGTGCGCTGGCAGCATCCGCAGCGCGGCCTGGTGCCGCCGATGCAGTTCGTACCGTTTGCCGAACAGACCGGCTTCATCCGCAATCTGAGCGCCTGGGTGCTCGGCGCTGCCGCACGCGCCTGGCGCGAGCTGGCCGATGGCGGCGTGCGCCTGCGCATCTCGGTCAACCTCTCGACGCGCGACCTGCTCGACCAGGACCTGCCGCAGAAAATTGCCGCGCTGATCTTCGACTACGAGGTCGAGCCGATGGCGCTGTGTCTCGAGATCACCGAGAGCGCGATCATGGACGACCCGCAGCGTGCGCAGACCACGCTGGAGCACCTGAGCGCGATGGGTTTCAAGCTCTCGATCGACGACTTCGGCACCGGCTATTCCTCGCTCGCCTACCTGAAGCGCCTGCCCGTCAACGAGCTCAAGATCGACAAGAGTTTCGTGATGGCGATGGAGGCCGACATCGACGACGCCAAGATCGTGCGCTCGACCATCGAACTGGCCCACAACCTGGGCCTGACCGTCGTCGCCGAAGGCGTGGAAACCGCCAAGGCCTGGAAGCTGCTCGCGGCCCTGGGTTGCGATGAAGGACAGGGTTACTTCATGGGCAAGCCGATGCCCTACGACCAGTTCCTGCCCTGGATGGCGGGCTGGCAGTTGCCCGAACTGGGCAGCGATATGCCCGACACGGTGCTGAGCGGCCTGCTCTGATCACCACCCCAGCCAGCTCACCGCGACGCGCCACAGCGCAATGCACAGCAGCGCGCAGCCAGCTGCCACGAAGTCGTCGAGCATGATGCCAAAGCCCTGCGCCCAACTGACCGGCGCGCCGCGCTCGCCCTTGAACAGCTGATCGGCCCAGCGCACCGGGCCCGGCTTGACCGCATCAAAGAAGCGGAACAGCGCGAAGGCGATCAACTGGCCGAGCCAGCCCGCCGGCGCGATCAGCCACAGCATCAGCCAGAAGGCGAGGATCTCGTCCCAGACGACAGCGCCGGGATCGGGCGTGTTCATGTTGCGCGCCGTGACGGTGCAGGCCCACCAGCCGACCAAGGTGCCGCCGATCAGCAACGCCGCCCAACCCGTGTCGTCAAGCCAGGGATGGATGACCCACCAGCTCGCCCACGCCCACAAGGTGCCAACGGTGCCGGGCGCCTTGGGCGAGAGGCCGCTGCCAAAGCCGAGCGCGATCCAGTGCGCGGGATGCGGCCACATGAAGCGGGCGGTCGCGCGCACGGGCGCTGGGTCTGGAGCGTTCATGATTTGAAGTGGTCGAAGCTGGCGAAGGTGTTGGCGAGCGCTGCGCCCTGCGCGTCGAACAGGCGCAGGCCGGGTTCGCGCTCGATGCGGCCGATGCGTGTGACTGGGGTGTTAGCTCTCGCTGCGGCCTCTTGCACGGCTTCGCGCCTGGCTTGCGGCGCGGTGAAGACCAGCTCGTAATCGTCGCCACCGGCCAGGCCCATCTCGCGGCGGATGTCGAGCGGCTGCGCGTTCATCAGCGCGCTTTTCGGCAGCTCGTCGGCTTGCAACGTGGCGCCGACTTTCGAGCGGCGCAGAATGTGGGCGAGATCGCCGAGCAGGCCATCGGACACATCGATCGCGCTGGTCGCGATGCCGCGCAAGGCTTGACCCAGCACCACGCGAGGCTGGGGGCACTCCATCGCTTGCCGCGCCTGCTCGAAATGCTCGGCAGACAAGCTCAGGCGCCCGCGGAACACCTCGAGCGCCAAGCGCGCATCGCCCGGCGTGCCCGAGACATAAACATCATCTTCAGCGCAAGCCCCGGAGCGCAACAGCGCCTGCCCCTGCGGCACCTCGCCCATCACCGTGATGCACAGATTGAGCGGGCCTTGCGTCGTATCGCCACCGACCAGGGCGATGCCGTGCGCATCGGCCAAGGCGAACATGCCTTTTGAAAAACCCGCCAGCCAGGACTCATCGACATGCGGCAGTGCGAGCGCAAGCGTAAAAGCACGCGGCGTGGCGCCACAGGCTGCGAGATCGGACAGATTGACCGCCAGCGCCTTGTGGCCCAGGCGCTCAGGCGCTATGGTTGAGAGGAAGTGCCGGCCCTCGACCAGCATGTCGCTCGAGACCAGCCATTGCCGGCCCGGCGTGGGCTGCAGCACGGCGCAGTCGTCGCCGATGCCGACATCGACGCCCGCGTTGGAATGGTGGGGGCGCTCGAAGAAACGCCCGATCAGATCGAATTCACCCATGGATGAATTGTCGGTCAGCTCGACTTGACGAGGTTCGCCAGCTCGACGGCCGACTTCACATTCATCTTTTCAAACACACGGGCGCGGTGAACCTCGACCGTGCGCACGCTGATATTGAGCTGGTCGGCGATCAGCTTGTTGGGCAGGCCTTGCACCACGAGCTGCATGACTTCGCGCTCACGTTCGGTGAGTTCAGCCAGACGCCGTTGACGCTGTTCAGCCTCGGCGCGAGCCATCAAGGCGGCCTCGCTCGTACGCAGCGCCTGCTCGATGCGATCGACCAGGGCGTTATCTGAAAACGGCTTCTCGAAGAAATCAAAAGCGCCGCGCTGCACCGAGGCCACAGCGGTAGGCACGTCGCCGTGACCGGTCAGGAAGATCACCGGCATCTGGGTGGTCAGCCCACGCTCGATCAACTGCTCGAACAAGGCGAGACCGCTCTTGCCGGGCATGCGCACGTCAAGCAAGAGACACGAAGGCGCCGAGGGCCAACCGCGCCCGCCGTTCGGCAGGTTCGCCAACATGCCTTCAAAAGCCTCGGCGCTCGAAAAACCTTCGCAGAGCAGGCGGCGCGAGCGCAGCAGCCAGCCCAGTGCATCGCGCATCACGTCTTCATCGTCGACGAGATAGACCATGGGGAGACTTTGGGAGTTCAAGCGTTTCCTGATGATGATTCGTTGCTGGCCGGGAGCGTAAACCGAAACTCGCATCCGCCGCCATCGCGGTTGAGATAGTCCATGGCGCCGCCGTGCTGCTCGACCACGGTGCGGCACAGCGACAGGCCCAGGCCCATGCCTTCCTTGCGCGTGGTGAAGAAGGGCGTGAAGAGCTTGCGGCCCACATCGGCGGCGATGCCAGGGCCTCGATCGAGCACGGAGAAGGCCACCCAGCGCTGGGCGGTTTGCGCGATGCGCAGAACCAGCACGCGCTCGCCGGGCGGCGTGCCGGCCTCCATCGCCTGGATGGCGTTGCGCGCCAGATTGAGCAGCACCTGTTCGACCAGCGTGCGGTCGCAATGCACGGTGGGCGCAGGATCGGCGCATTCGACGAAGACGCGTGCATTGCTCTTGCGTGCCTGCATGCGCACGAGCGGCAGCACGGCCTCGATCAGTTGATCGGCTTGCACTGCTTCATGCGCCTGCTCGCGGCGGCGCACGAAGTCATGCACGCTCTTGATGACGCGACCCGCGCGCTCGGCCTGTTCGGCGATTCGAGCATTGGCCTCGCGCACCATCGTCGCGGTCTGCTCGTCCTCGCCGTGTCCATCCTGATCATCCCGACCATTGCGACGATCGAGCAGGTTCAGCGCGGCCGTGGCGTAGCTGGCAATCGCGGCGAGCGGCTGGTTGATTTCATGGCTGAGCAGAGAGGCCATCTCTCCCACGGCGGCCAGGCGCGCCGAGGCTTGCAGGCGGTCCTGCTGCTGGCGCGCCAGTTCTTCCATGCGGTGGCGATCGGTCACGTCGAGCACGGCGCTCATCCAGCCGGTCTGGCGGCCATCGGCATCGAGCAGCGGCGCCTCGAAGATCATCACCGGGAAGCGCTCGCCGTTGGCGCGCATGTAGACAGTCTCGAAACTCTGGTGCGGATCGGCCTCGTCGAAAGGGCCGCCGGCCTGGGCATTGCGCTCGACCAGTCGCTTGCGGTATTCCTCGAGATGCTCGGGCGGCCAGTACGGCGGTGGCGCTTCGGTGCCGTGGCTCAGGCCACGGCCCAGCAGTTCGTCGGGCTGGAAGCCCACCATCGCACAGAAGGCCTGGTTGACATAGGTGATGCGGCCGCGCATGTCGCGGGCGCGCAAGCCGGCGGTCAGCGAGTTCTCCATCGCCTGCCGGAAGGCCAGTGCTTGTGCCAACTGGTGTTCGGCAAAGGCACGCTTGCGGCCGTCGCGCGCGAGCAGCAACACCACCGCGAACAGCGCGAGCGAAAGGCCCAGCACCAGGGCGGTGGACAGCGCCGGGATCAAGCCCGGCGAGCCCGCCTCGCTATCGCCCTTGAGCACCATGCTGAAGCCGGGCAGCTCGATCAGGCGCTCGGCCTTGTAGACGCCGCTGCCGCGCACCAGGCCGCTGCGCGCGAGGCGGGTGCCGTCGCTGTCGATGAAGCTGAACTCGAGGCGGCGCGCCTGCTCCGGCGTGAGCGAATCCTCTAACAGCGCAGGCAAGCTGACAGTCGCCACCAGATAGGCGCGCACCTGGTTGCCCTCGATCCTGGGCAGGCACAGGTCCATCACCTCCACGCCTTCGCCGCTGCTGCCGTAGGGCACGAAATAGCTGGTCGAGTATTGCGGCGTGGCCTGGCGGCGCAGGGCGTTGGCGCAGGCCAGTTCCAGATCGGTCTGGAACTGGCGGCGCTCGGTATCGGGGAACAGCGGCGCGCTGTAGGGCGAGGCCACAGCGTCGAGCAATTGATTCCTGGCGTCGCGCTGCTCGACGCGCAGCAGCGGCCGCAAGCGGCGCATCAGCTCGGCCGCGTCGTCGCGCCAGCGGGACGCGCTGGGTTCCACCCACAGCAGACCCTGCATGCCTTGCAGATCGCGCCCCGCCAGCTGCTTGAAGCGCGCGGCCACCGCGCTGACCTGGTTGTCCACGAACTCCTGCCGGCGCATGTTCTCGAAGCGCAAGGTCAGCGCCACCAGCGAGGTTTGTGCGATCAGCAACAGCGCCAGCAGCAGCGCCCACAGCCAGGGCCGACGTCGATCGCGCTGGCGACGGTCCAGGCGGATGGGTGGCGTCTCCGAGGCAGGAACGGCGGGGGCAGCGGAAGCGGCGGTGGATGCAGGGGGCGCATCGGTCATGGGCGTGAAGTATGCGGCCGCGAGTGACATGTGGATGTCCGCAATGCCGGGGCTGGCGTCGCTCCTACAATGCTCCGGCTAAGGTTGCCAGGAAGACAAGATGAAGACGTCAGAAGAAAAACGCGCGCAACTGCGCCAGGCCGCACTCGAATATCACGAGTTCCCGACGCCGGGCAAGATCTCGATTGCAGCGACCAAACAGTTGGTGAACCAGAGTGATCTGGCCCTCGCCTACTCGCCCGGCGTGGCTTCGGCCTGCGAAGAGATCGTGGCCGATCCGGCCAATGCCTTTCGCTACACCGCGCGCGGCAACCTTGTCGCCGTGGTCACCAACGGCACGGCCGTGCTGGGTCTCGGCGACATCGGCCCGCTGGCCGCCAAGCCGGTGATGGAAGGCAAGGGCGTGCTGTTCAAGAAGTTCGCCGGCATCGACGTCTTCGACCTTGAAATCCAGGAGCGCGATCTCGACAAGCTGGTCGATGTGATCGCTGCGCTCGAACCCACCTTCGGCGGCATCAACCTTGAAGACATCAAGGCGCCCGATTGCTTCTACGTGGAGCGCAAGCTGCGCGAACGCATGAAGATCCCGGTCTTCCACGACGACCAGCACGGCACGGCCATCGTGGTCGGCGCGGCCTTCCTGAACGGCCTCAAAGTCACGGGCAAGGACATCAAGAAGATCAAGCTGGTCACCTCGGGCGCGGGTGCTGCGGCACTGGCCTGCGTGGGCCTGCTGCTCAAGCTCGGCCTGCCGCGCGAGAACATCTGGCTGACCGACCTGGCCGGCGTGGTCTACGAAGGCCGCACGGAGCTGATGGATCCGGACAAGGAAGCCTTCAAGCAGAAGACCGACAAGCGCACGCTGGCCGAAGTGATCGACGGTGCCGACGTGTTCCTGGGCCTGTCGGCCGGCGGCGTGCTCAAGCCCGACATGGTGGCCAAGATGGCCAAGAACCCGCTGATCTTCGCCTTGGCCAACCCGACGCCCGAAATCCTGCCCGAGGAAGTCAAGCTCGTGCGCGACGACGCCATCATGGCGACCGGCCGCACCGACTACCCGAACCAGGTCAACAACGTCCTGTGCTTCCCGTACATCTTCCGCGGCGCGCTCGATTGCGGCGCCACCACCATCAATGACGAGATGGAAATCGCCGCTGTGCGCGCGATTGCAGAGTTGGCAGAAGCGGAGCAAAGCGAAGTCGTGGCGGCCGCCTATGCCGGCGCCACGCTGTCCTTCGGCCCGGAATACCTGATCCCCAAGCCCTTCGACCCGCGCCTGATGATGAAGGTGGCGCCGGCCGTGGCCGCCGCGGCCGCCGACTCCGGCGTGGCCGCGCGCCCGATCCAGAATCTGGCCGCCTATCGCGACAAGCTGCAGACCTTCGTCTATGCCTCGGGCACGATGATGAAGCCGATCTTCAACGTCGCCAAGGGCGCGAAGAACAAGCGGGTGGCGTTCGCCGAGGGTGAAGAGGAGCGCGTGCTGCGCGCCGTACAGATCGTGAACGACGAAGGTCTGGCACGCCCCACGCTGATCGGCCGCCCGGCCGTGATCGCCCAGCGCTGCGAGCGCTTCGGCCTGCGCCTCAAGGAAGGCCAGGATTACGACGTCGTGAACGTCGAGCAAGACCACCGCTACCGCGACTTCTGGCAGACGTACCACGCGCTGACCGAGCGCAAGGGCGTGACCCAGCAGATGGCCAAGATCGAGATGCGCCGTCGCCTGAGCCTGATCGGCGCCATGCTGCTGCACAAGGGCGAGGTCGATGGCCTGCTCTGCGGCACCTGGGGCACCACGGCCATGCACCTGCACTACATCGACCAGGTGATCGGCAAGCGCGCCGGCATCGAGAACTACGCCTGCATGAACGGGCTGATCCTGCCCGGACGCCAGATCTTCCTGGTCGACACGCATGTCAACTACGACCCGAGCGCGGCGCAACTGGCCGAGATCACCGTGATGGCCGCCGAGGAAATGATGCGCTTTGGGGTCAAGCCGCGCGCAGCCCTGCTCTCGCACAGCAATTTCGGCTCCAGCAACTGCCCCTCGGCCCAGAAGATGCGCGACACGCTGGCCCTGCTGCAGGTGCAGGCGCCCTGGCTCGAAGTGGACGGCGAAATGCACGGCGATGCCGCGCTGGACCCCATCTACCGCAAGGAAATCATGCCGCGCTCGACCCTCACGGGCGAAGCCAATCTGCTCGTGCTGCCCAATATCGACGCCGCCAACATCAGCTACAACCTGCTGAAGACGGCGTCCGGCGGGGGCATCGCCATCGGGCCGGTGCTGCTCGGCGCCAACAAGCCTATCCATGTCCTGACGCCTTCGGCCACCGTGCGCCGCATCGTCAACATGACCGCGCTAACGGTAGCTGACGCTAACGCTTTGCGCTGAAGTCGGCGGCCCGCGCGGGGTCTCGGCCGTGAAATTCTCACGGCCGGGTGTGGCCTGCGCGGGCGGATTCAAGGGCTTTTCAGGCCCTCGCGGATGGTCTTTTTACAAAAGTTTGTAAGAGCTCACCCGCATAAATTTCACACTGCGTTTCCAATAAATACGGGGCATCAAGCGGGTGTGAGCGCCTGCACACTTGAGGCACCACCTAGGTTCTCCGGGGCCACCCGACTTGAGCTTTTCCGGCGTTTTCAGTACCATCTCGCCTTTCAGGAACAGGGTTAACCCGTGTCTTTGCTCTCTCGGTCGGTTGTTTTGGATGGTGACATCAAGGCAAGCCGGCCCGCTTGGATGGTGATGGGGCTGGCGGCCGTTTTGGCTGCATCGGTCGCCTTCAGCAGCCACGCGCAGGCAAAACCGGCCGAGCAATCGGTCGCGGAGCCGGAGATCGTGGCGCTGTCTGCACTGCCCCGCGAAGCCCAGACCACTTATCGCCTCATCCTGGCGGGGGGACCTTTCTCCCACAGCCAGGACGGCATTGTGTTCGGCAATCGCGAGCATCTGCTGCCAGCCAAGCGTCGGGGCTATTACCACGAGTACACCGTGATCACGCCCGGCGCCCACAACCGTGGAGCCAGGCGCATCGTGTGCGGTGGAAATCCGCCGACCCGCCCTGATGTATGTTTTTATACCGACGACCACTACGCCAGCTATCGCAAGCTGGCGCCGTGACCGGCGGTGAGCCTTGTTCTTTGACTCATAGGAGGATCGCGACCATGCTTTTGCAGACCGTCCGTCCCAATATCGTGCAGGCCATACGGGCCTATCGCGTAGAGGACCTGATGCAGGCGGCACATGATGCCGGCCAGCATTTCCTGTACGCCAACCTGACGGACGCACAGTCCAAACAGGATGTGCTCGAAGGGATTGCGCAGGCCTTTCTATTCCCGGCCCATTTCGGCAAGAACCTTGACGCCCTGCATGACTGCATGACCGACCTCGTCCACAAGTCAGGCTCGCAGCCCGGCTTCGTGGTGGTGCTCGAACAGTTGCCCGACAACATCCGCTTCGACCGTGAAGCCCGCGAGCAGTTGCTCGATGTCTTCCGCGAAGCTGCTGACTACTGGGGAGATAGAAAAGTCGCCTTCAGGTGCTTCTATTCTTTTCAGTAGCCCGCTCTCAAGATCTCGGATCATGGGAGCGGGCTACCGAAGTGGCCCCGGTTGCTGAGAAGCCAGCTGCGAAAAACAGCAAGGCGGCGGCGAATGCAAATTTCGGCATGAACATGCCGATGATGTGCAGCGCGTTTGATACCTCGATGTGGCTGTCGGCTGCATAACGAGCGAGCGATTCAAGCGCACAAGAGAAAAGGGTCCTGCGGGACCCTTTCTCATTGGTTTTTGCGCTTAGGGTCAGCAAAGAAAAAACGGGCCCCGAAGGGCCCGTTCCTCGTTCGGCGCAGCGCGATCACTTGAAGCGATAGCTGGCCGACACGGTCCAGTAGCGGCCGTAGGGGTTGTGCAAACCGGCGTTGTAGCCGAGATAGACCGTCGCGCCCGGATCGTACGGTGCGCGCGTATCCAGCAGGTTCTGCACGTTGACGCTCAGCGTCGTGTCCTTGAAGCCGCGGTAGGTGTAGCCGGCATCAAGGGTGAGCCAATCGCTCATGGCGCAGCTCGGGTAGCGGTTGATGTAGAGGTCTCGGCCGTTCGTGGCGGTAGGTGCAGCGCCAATGATGCTGCGGCCGGCCACCGGATCGGGCTGCTCTTGGTCGAAATTGTCACCGCCATAGTGGCAGGTTCGGCCCGAGTAGTACCTGGGCGGATTGGTCTCGCCATCCATATTGCGAATGAATGAGACGCCACTGATGTAGTTCACTGCACCCATGATCGAATGCGCGCCGGTCTCAATCGTCGATGTGAAGCGCAGCTTCAGGCGCGGGATGTCACCTGCGGTGGTCGCCCAATCGGACAGGCCACCCCGCGTGCCCACCAGGTTGTTGGACGCAAAGCCGAGCTGCTCGATGCGCTCGTAGCGTGTCGTGTAGGTCCCATTCAGGTAGTTGCTCCAGTTGGCCGCGCCCTCGAGGATCTTGGCCGAAGTCTTGATCTCGAAGTCGACGCCCGAGACCATGGTGCTGCCCTGATTGGTCCAAGGCGTGGCCACTGTCAGCAGCGGTCCGGTACCCGGCTGGCCATTCAGCAACAGTGCTGGATTGGTGTCGCGCACGAGCGAACCGGCCGGGAACCGTTCCGGATGATCGACCACATCTTGGGCATTGCCCAACGCCACTTCGCCGTTCTTGCGGATCTTGAAGTAGCCAACCAACACGTCGATATTCTTGGTCGGCGACAGGACGATGCCCCATGAGGAGTTGTACGAGTTCTCGGGACGCAGGGCGGGATTGGCGCCGCCCTGGCCAGAGACCGTCTTGGCGCAGTCAGAAGCTTCACCACCCGGGAATGGGACATTGGGCGCCACCTCCGTATTGCATCGGATCGGGTCGGTCAGATTATTGACAAAGAATTGCGCGCCGCCTGGGCTGGTCTGCGATACGGCGGGCGCGCGGAAGCCTTCAGAGTAGCTACCGCGGAAGGTCAGGACATCCCACGGCGTGTATTTGAAGGCGACCTTGGGGACGAAATTGGTCTTGATGCCAGGGTACTTGTCCACGCGACCGGCCAGATCGAACTCCAGCGACTTGAGGGCGGGCAGGCTGACTTCAACAAAGCCTGACTTGACGGTGCGACCACCGCGTACCGCCGTATTGGCCAGACCGAGGACATTCCCCGCTGCGTTCTCCGGATCGGGCGAGATATTGATGGACTCGCGACGCAATTCCAGTCCTGTTGCCACACCGATCGGGCCACCCGGCAGCTTGCCGAACTGGGTCGAGATCTTGCCATCCCACTGAGCGATAGTGGCATCACCCTTGTTGAGCAGCGGACGCGAGAGGTCCGGATCGCTGGCAATGGATGCCAGCGAACGGCCGTTGGGTCCCAGCAGTTGCCTCAGCACGGGCAGGCGCAAGAAGCCGTAGTACGTCTCATCGCGATGCGATCGGTTCCACAAGACGGCGGTATCCCAATCCCAGTCGTTCCAGAAGGTGCCCTTGAAGCCGGCCATGCCGCGGTAGCCGGTGTTGACGGGCTTGTATCCGCCAGGAATGTTGTCGAAGCGCAGCTGCACAGCAGCGCGCGCGTTCGTGAAAGGATTGTCCGGATGCCCGATTTCAAGAATGGGCTGGAAGCTGGCGCCAGCGCCAGAAAGCAGGAAGTTGCTGGTCGCGCTCAAGCCGGTGATCGTGCGCGAAGCACCGAGGAACTTGCGCTCGCTGCGGCTGTAGCCGAGCTCGACGAATCCGGTGATGTTGTCACTGACCTTGAAAGTGCCTCGGCTCAGCAGGCTGGCGTCATTGCCAGGGTTCTGCATCTCGTTGAACTGGTCGAGGTTGTAGTTGCAGGCGGTACGGTTCAGCAGGCCGGCCGTGGTGATGCCGTAGTCGGCGCTGAGCTTGATCTGGTTGGCAGCCGGGCAGTTCGTGTTGAAGATCACGTTGGCCGGATTGGTCTGCGAGAACGCCTTGTTGCCGGGCTGCCCTTCGCGCGTGAAGACCGGAGTCTGCGTTGAGTACAGCAGGCTGCCATACGGGTTCTGTCGCAGGTTCAGCGCACGATAGTCATCGGCGTAGATGCCGTAGTTGGTGCTCGCGCCTTCCATGCTGCGGCCGCGCAGGGACAGGTCAACACCCACCATCACGTTGAAGCCGTTGGTCGCGAAATCACCATAGCCCGCGGTCGCGCTGATGCCGCCCTTCTGGTATTCGCCGTGCTCGTTCATGCCGCTCACGACTTTCGCTTCCAGACCCTGGTAGTCGTTGCGTGTGATGAAGTTGATCACGCCGGCAACTGCGTCTGAGCCGTAAACGGCGGAGGCGCCGTCCTTGTAGATTTCGACGCGATCGATCGCCGAGACCGGGATGGAGTTCAGGTCATAGAGCGTGGACGTGCCGTTATTCGGATTGGCATAGGCCGAGGGCGTCATGCGACGGCCATTCAGCAGGATCAGCGTGGAGGTCGAGGTCAGATTGCGCAGCGACGCCGTGGCCACGCCGCGCGAGAAGCCGTTCTGCGCCGAGGTGTCGCTAAAGCCGTCGTTACCGACAGCGGAGCTCATCTTCAGCAGCTCAAGCGTCGACTTGGCGCCGCTGGCCAAGATGTCCTTGGCCGTGATGACGTCGACGGGCGAGGTTCCTTCGCGCGAGGCGCGTTTGATGTTGGAGCCGGTGACCTCGACGCGTTCCAGCTTCTGCGCGTCGTCCTGAGCGAACGCCTGGCTGCAGCACAGTTGCGCCGCGATCGCCGTAATGCTCAAGGTCAAGGTTTTTAGCTTGCGATTGATTTGCATAGTCATAACGAAATGAGTCTTGACGTAAAGCAATGCAGTCTGCTTCTTAGCAATACTTGACAAAACCAAGGAAGACCCTCTTGACAGACACAAACGAGACACATTTTGGAAACATAAGGCGAAATGCATCGCCCAGCGCACAAGACGCGCTTGTCATGACAAGTTCGGAAGAGAGGTGGCCCGTGAGAGAAGGCTCGGCCCTGGCCTCTTCTCGTCGCGTCGCGACGAGTCACACACGCGGCAGGATCAAGCTCACGGCCAGCCCACCGCCTTCGCGGTTGAGCAGCCCCACGCGCCCGCCATGCGCCTCGGCAATCTCGCGGGCGAGTGCCAGGCCCAGGCCGGTGCCGGAGCGCTTGGTCGAATAGAAGGGCATCAGCGCCTGCGCCAGCACGGCCTCGCTCATGCCGGGGCCGCGGTCGCGGACGGTGAAGCGCAGCTCGGTGGTGCTGACCTCAATTTCAAGCGTGACCTCCTCTGCCGGCCCGCCCGCTTCGTTGGCGTTCTTGAGCAGATTGATCAGCGCTTGTTCGATCTGGGCCGCATCAAAGCGCGCGGTAGGCCCTGGCATGGACCCCAGCAGCGTGAAAGCGCTGTGCGCGGCCAGACCTTGCAGCAGCGCGGCCCAGTCGACGGGCTCGATGCGTGGCGTGGGCAGCTTGGCAAAACGTGCATAGCCATCGATGAAGCCGTGCAGATGCGAGGCCCGCTCGCCGATGCTGGCGAAGACGCGCGCCAGCCGTTCCGTATCGCCACGCCGCGCCAGTTCAGCGCCGCTGTGGGCCAGCGATGAAATCGGCGCCAACGAGTTGTTGAGCTCATGGCTGATCACGCGGATCACGCGCTTCCAGCTGGTCACTTCCTGGCGCGAAAGTTCGCGCGTCATGCGGCGGATCAGGCGCAGCCGGTGCGGCAGGCCTTGCAGGCGGATCTCGCGTTGCGAGCAATGGAAAGTCTCTTCCACACCGTCGAGCGTGACGCTGAAGAGCCCGTCCTGCGGCGAAGCCAGCGCCTGCTTGAACGCCTCAGGTGCGTGCTCGATCAAGGCCGCGAAATCCCCCCCCGCGAGGCTGCGCCCCTGTGCCAGCAGTTGCCGCGCCGCGATATTGGCAATCGCCACGCGGTCCTGTCCATCGGTCAGTACGAGGGCGACCGGCGTGTTCTGCACGACGGTATCGAGCAGCAGCTCGCGCTGGGCCAGGTGTTGGCGTTGCTCGCGCAAGGTCTGGCCTAACTCGCCATGCAGACGCAGCAGTTCGCCCAGCTCGGCTCTCGATCCGCGCTGCGGCGCCGCGATCGACATGCTGAAGTCACCCTCGCGATAGGACAGTACGGCGCCTTCAAGCGCGCGCAGCAAGCGCGAGAGCGGCGCCAGAAAGCTCTGGCCCAGCAGCAGCAGCATCGGCACGAGCAGCAGGACCGTCAGCGCCAGCGCGGCCTCGGGCAGCAGCGGCGGCAGGCCCATCAAGCGCGCCATCTCCGGCAGGGGCCAGACCGTAAACGCGAAATACAGGGCCAGCGCCAGCACAGCGCTGCTCATCAGCAACAGCAGCAAACGCAGTCTCAAGCTCATGCGTTGAGCCCATAACGCTCCATCCGCCGGTACAGCGCCTGGCGCGAAAGACCCAGCGCCTGCGCCGCACGGCTGACCACGCCATCAGCGGCGCCCAGTGCCGCCACCACCACTTCGCGGCTCGGCTCATCCAGATTGCGCGTGCCGCTGTTCGCCTCGGCCGGCAGCGCCATCAGCTCGGGCGTGATCGGCTGTCCACCGGACAGGATGGCGGCCCGCGTGATCACATTCTTGAGCTCGCGCACATTGCCGCTCCAGCGGTGCGCCAGCAGCGCAGCGCGCGCGCCTTCGGTGAGCGCGGCCTGCCCTGACAGGAAGTGCTCGGCCAGCAGCAGCACGTCTTCGCTGCGTTCGGCCAGCGGCGGCAAGGCAATCTCGATCAGGTTGAGCCGGTAGTAGAGGTCTTCGCGGAACGTGCCTGCGCGCACCATCGCCTTCAGATCGGCATTGGTGGCCGACAGCACGCGCACCTTCACCTGGCGCGGCTTGCTCGAACCCAGGCGCTCGAAGCGGCCGGTCTCCAGCACGCGCAGCAGCTTGACCTGGCCGGCCAGCGGCAGGTTGCCGATTTCATCGAGGAATAGCGTGCCGCCATCGGCCGCCTCGAACCGCCCTTCGCGCGCACGCGCCGCGCCGGTGTAGGCGCCGCTCTCGGTGCCGAAGAGTTCGGCCTCGATCAGTTCGCCCGGCAGCGCTCCGCAGTTGACCGCGATGAAAGGCCCGCGCCGCACTTCCGAGTTGCCGTGCACGATCTCGGCGATGCGTTCCTTGCCGCTGCCGTTGGGCCCGGTGATCAGCACGGGCACGGCGGCGCGGGCGACCTGGCAAGCCAGCTCCAGCGCGCGCAGCATGGCGTCGGACGCGAACACGATGCCGCCGAGATCGAAGTTCGCCGCCAGCTGCGCGCGACGTGCCCGCTGAGCCTGGCGCAGTTGCGAAACCGCGCGCGATGATTCGGACAGCTCGAGCAGGTTCTCGACCGTCGCCGACAGCTTGTTGTCGTCCCAGGGCTTGGCCAGGTAGTCGGCCGCGCCGGCCTTGACGAGCTCGACCGCCGCTTCCAGCCGTGTCCAGGCCGTCAGCAGGATCACCGGCAGATCGGGTGCTAACGCGCGAATCGAGCGGAACAGCGCCACGCCCTCTTCGCCCGATGTCGTGTCGGCGCTGAAGTTCATGTCCTGGATGACGAGCCCGATACTCGGCTGCTCGCTCTGCAACAGGGCCAGCCCATCGTCAGGGCTGGCGGCGTAGAGCGGGCGGATGTCGTGCAGCGAGAGCAGCAAGGAGAGTGCTTCGCCCACCGCCGGGTTGTCGTCAATGATCAGGACCGTTCGCATGTCCGAGAGCGTAGCAGCGCTCATCCCCGGCATTCACCGCATCGCGCGGTACAGGCCAATTTTCTTATCCTGTACATCCTGTTCATCCATGTCCAAACCCGAATTTTTTACATGGATGAACAGGATGTACAGGATGAATACAAGAACGTGCGTCACCAGCTCGCGCGATCACGAGCATTCTCCCGATGTCAGGAAAATGGTCATGACCTGGCGAACGTCTTGCCAAGCTCGGCAAAACGTTCGTGCAGCTCATGCGCGCAACGCAGCCACCGGCGGCAACATCGCCGCACGCCGCGCCGGTGCCCACACCGCGATCTGGCCGAGCAGCCACAGGATCACGGCGCCGACGGGCAGGTAGTACAGCGGCAGGCGCGGCAGCTCGTAGCTGCGCATCAGGGCCAGGCTGATGCCGTAGGCCGCCACCATGCCGAGCACGATGCCGACGGTCGAGAGCATGAAGTTCTCGGTCTGGAAGTAGCGCAGGATCTGGCCGCGCGTGGCGCCCAGGGCGCGCCGCGTGCCGATCATGCGGGTGCGCTGCTGGACCCAGAAGCTCGCCAGGCCGACGATGCCGAAGGCCGTCACGATCAGCAGGCCCACGCAGACGCCGCAGAGCAGCCAGACCATCGAGCGGTCCTGCTGGTAGAACTCGCTGCGCATGTCGCTGAAGAGCTTCTGATAGCGCACGACGCGCTTGATGCCGAGGCTGCTCTTGTTCAGCGCGGCAATGCTCGCCTTCATCACGGCATCACGCTGCGCCGCATCGGTGCGGACCATGAAATAGCCACCGCGATAGGTCGGGCGGATCGGCAACACCATGCCGTAGCGGTCCTGGCTGGCGGCATTCGCCTTCGGATACGGCGGGATCAGCTCGGCCAGCACGCCGACCACGCGCTGCGGATCCTTGCCGATGACATAGACCGATTTGCCGAGCGCCGATTCACCGGGGAACAGCCGATCCGCCATGAACTTGTTGATGATGATGGCCGGGATCTTCGGGTCTTCCTGATCGGTGACCTTGCTGTCCACGTATTCCTCGGGCGTGAAGTCGCGGCCCTCTGCCAGGCGCAGGCCCAGCGTCGGCAACCAGTCCTCGTTCACGGCGTATTGCGAGGCCACCAGCAGGTTGCGTTCCGTTTCTCCGGGCTTCAGCTTGACGCCGGAGTTGTTGGAGTTCTCGCCGAAGGGCATCTGGTTGGTGATGAACACGCTCTTGACGCCGGGTACCTGTTTGAGCGCAACCAGATCGGCCCGCGTCTGCGCGTCGCCGTTCTCGTCACGCCGCATGCCGGAGACGCCCAGCACGATCAGCTCATCATCGGCCATATAGCTCGGCGCATTGATGGTGGCGATGCGCTCGCTGATCAGGAACAGCGCGTTGCAGACGATGGCGCAGGTCAGTGCGATCTGCAGGATGATCAGGCCCGCAGCGGTCTTGTGACGCTTGAGCGTGGAGAGGATCGGAAGGATGTCCATGATGTGTCCTCACTGAGCCTTGAGTTGAAGAGCGGGCGTGACCTGGCAAGCGCGCCAGGCCGGCAGGAGACCGGCGGCCAGGCTCGAGACCACGGCCAGCATCAGCGTCGTGGCCAACATTTCAAAGTCGAGTTGCGCGAGTTGCGCATAGCTGGATGGGCCTTGACGAACCAGCCACAAGCCGATCCAGGTCAGCACCAGACCGAGCGCGCCGCCGGCCAGGCCGAGGCTGCCGGCTTCGATCAGGAACTGCATGAAGATCGCACTGCGCGGCGCGCCGAGCGCACGGCGCACGCCGATCTCGCTGGAGCGGCGCAGGCACTTGGCCAGCAGCAGGCCCACGGCATTGGTCAGGCAGACGATCAGGAAGCCGAAGGCGAGCAGCACCTGCAGACGCGTGTCGTTGGGGATGACCTTCTGCACATCGAGCCATTCCATCACCGGGCGCACGCGCGCATTGGGCGGACGCTCAAAGCGGCCGGCGGCCTTCTGCGCCTCGGCGTAATGCACGAGGTAGTCGCGGTAGTCCTTGAGTTGCTGCGGCGTGTCGAGCTGCACCCAGTACTGGAGCCACGAGCAAGGCGCGGCCAGCGCAAGCGAATCACCGCCGGGCGAATTGCCCCAGCAATCCATATTGCCGCTGCGGCCGAACTTCAGATCGAAGGAGGTCTGGATCGGCACATACAGGTCGGCCGGCTTCGCATAAGCGCCCAGCGTGACGTCAAAGTAATGCGGGGCGGGACGCCAGTCGTTGAGCACGCCGACGATGGTCAGGTCCTTGTCGCGCAGGCGCAGGATCTTGCCGCGTGAATCGGCGCCGCCGAAGAGCTGTTCATTGAGCTCGCGCGAGATCACCGCCACGCGCGCCTTGGCTTCGTCGTCGGCCGCGCTCCAGCCGCTGCCGTACAGGAAGGGCGTGTTGAACATGCCGAAGAAATCGGCCGTGGTGTAGCGCGAGCGGGCGAAGAAAGGCGGCGAGTCGTTCTTGCCCGAACCGGCCGGGTCCACAGCGATATTGCCGCCGGTCATCATCACCTGGTGCACGCCACGCTTCTCGCGCAGCAGCGTCTCGGCATCGAAGCGCGTGAGCTGCAGATCGGGCTCGTCATTGGGCTTGAAGTCGCGCATCAACTGGTCGTCGAGCTGCACGTTGAAGAGCTGGCTGCTCTTCTCGGGGATCGGGTCGCTCGACAGCGCGTGGAAAACCGTCAGCGTGGTCATGCACGCGGCCACGCCCATCGCGATGGACAGCAGCATCAGCACGGTCAGGCCGCGCGAGCTGCGCAGGCTGCGAAAGCCGAGTTCGAGGTAGTAGGCCAACATGGTCATCAGTCCTTCAGCAAAGAGTTGACGGCGGCGAGTTCAGCGTCGCCCAGCGAGCCGGCGGCTTGTTGCAGCAGCAGCGTGGCGAGCACGTAGCGATGGCGCGCCTGTTCATAAGCGTTCTGCGCCTGCGCCTGGGTCTGGATGCCGAGCAGCAGATCGGTCATCGTGCGCGTGCCGAGCTCCTGGCCGGCGCGCGTCGATTCAACGGCCTTGTCGGCCGCCAGCGTGGCCGCGCGGCCCGCTTCCATCTGCGCCACGCCCGCCAGCACGGCCTGGTACTCGCCGTTGACTTCGCGGATCAGCGCGCGGCGCACGATCTCGGCCTGGTCGCGTTGCGATTCGCGTTGCAGGCTGGCCTGGCGCACCTGCGATTGCGTGGCGCCGCCGGCAAAGATCGGAATGTTGAGCGTCACACCGAACTGCGTGCTGGTGCGCAGATCGGTGGGCAGGTAGATCCCGTTGCCGCGTTGGCGCGAGGTGTCCACGCCCAAGGTCAGCGTCGGCAGATGCGCGGCGCGCGCGGCCGCCACAGCGTGGCTGCTGGCCTCGACCTGCAGTTGCTGCGCGGAGAGGGCCGGATTGCTGGCCAGTGCGCGAGCGACCCAGGCCTGCGGATCGCTGGGCTGCGGTGGCAGCGCGGGCAGATCGGCCACGAGAGGCTGCAAGGTGCCGGGCGAGCGACCCGTGATCTGGGCCAGGGCCTCGCGAGCATCAGCCAGGCTCTGGCGCGCTTGCACGGTGCCACCGCGCGCCAGTTGCGCATAGGCGCGCGCCTGCTCCACGTCGACCGCGGCCGAGAGGCCCGAATCAAAACGGCTCTTGGCTTGTTCGACCTGCTGCGCAAAGGCGCTCTCATTGGCCTCGGCCGTGGTCAGGCTGGCCTGCGCCGAGAGCACGCCGAAATAGGCGGCGGCGACGCGGGCGCGCAAATCCTGTTCGGCCGCACGCAGCTGGGCGTCCTGGGCCGAGAGCAGCGTCTGCGCGGTGTCGAGCGAGCGCAGCTGGCCCAGGTCGATGAGCGTCTGGCTGATGTGGCTGGCCAGCGTGTTGCCGCTCGAATCGTCGGGGCGCGAGCGGTAGTCGGCCGCGCTGGCGTTCCACTGCGGCAGCAGCCTGGCGCGCGCCTGTACGGCCAGCTCGGCTTGCACGCCGCGCGCCGCATCAGCCGCGGCCAGCACGGGATCGGCCGCGCGCGCCTGAGCGTAAACGTCGAGCAGGTTCTCAGCCGATGCGAGCATCGGCGCAAGCAGCGCCGTCGCAACGATTGATGCAAGCAGACGCTTCATGCGGGCGTGCCTCGCAGGAGCACCGGATCCATGCGCAGCTCGGAGGCGATGTCCACCACCTGCCCGTCGATCACATGCACATTGCGCTGCGCACGCGCGGCAAGCTGCGGATCATGCGTGACCATCACGATGGTGGCGCCGTCGCGGTGCAGCTCTTCGAGCAGGTCCATCACGCTGCGGGCCATCGAGCTGTCGAGATTGCCGGTCGGTTCGTCCGCCAGCAGCAGGCGCGGGCTGCCGGCCAAGGCGCGCGCAATCGCCACGCGTTGCTGCTGGCCGCCCGAAAGCTCGGCCGGGTAGTGCTTGGCGCGGGCCGACAAGCCCACGCGCGCCAGCGCATCGGCCGCGCGCTTCTTGCGCTCGGCGCCGCTCATGCCGCGGTAGCGAAGCGGCACTTCGATGTTGTCCAGCACGTTCAGGTCCGGGATCAGGTTGAAGGCCTGGAAGATGAAGCCGATCTTCTCGTTGCGGATGCGCGAGCGCTGCGTGTCATTCATGCGGCTCACGTCCACGCCGTCGAGCGTGTAGCTGCCGCCGGTGAACGCTTCGAGAAGGCCGGCGATCGTCAGGAAGGTGGTCTTGCCCGAGCCCGAGGGGCCCGTGACGGCGACGAATTCGCCCTCGCTGACGTTCAGGTCAAACTGACGCAGCGCGTAGGTTTCGACCATCTCGGTGCGGTAGACCTTGGACAGTCCTTGCATGTTCAACATTGCGTTCTCCTTGCTTGATTGCTGGCTGGCTAGCTTGCTTGCCTATCTGATTGCTTATCTGCTGACCGTGACGCGAGCGGCGCCGTTGAAGGCATCCGCCCCCGAGATCACCACCTCATCGCCGACCTTGAGGCCGGACAGCACCTCGACCTTGTCCAGGCTGCGCGCACCGAGGCGCACCGGCACTTTCTCGGCCTGGCCGTCGCGCATCACATAGACGGAGGTACCGCCCAACTCGTCCACAAAGCTGCCTCGGCGCAGGAACGTGACGTGATCGCGTTGGTCGAGCAGCACGCGCACCGAGAGGCGCTGGTTCTGGCGCAGCGCTTCGGGCTGGGCGCCGTCAAAGCGCAGCCGCGCCGCCACTTCGTTGTTCACGACTTCGGGCGAGATCGAGCTGACCTTGCCCTTCCAGGTATTGCCGTTGCCGCTGATGTCGCCGCTCATGCCGATGGCCAGATCGCGCGCAAAGCTTTCGGCCACCTGCATCTGCACTTCCATGCCGGTCAGGTCGATCACGGTCAGCACCTGCGCATCCTTGGCCACGGTGGCATGCTCGGCGATCAGCAGCTGGCCGACCTGGCCATCGACGGGCGAACGCATCTGCAGATCGTCGGTCTGGCGCTCGAGGTCCTTGACCATCAGCAGCTGGCGGTCCAGCGCGGCCTGCTTCGACTGCACGTCGAACTTGAGGCTGTCTTCCTTGAGCGAGCGGTTGCCCGTCGCGTGGGCCAATGTGATGCGAGCCTTTTCAAGCGTGTCGCGCGCATGGTCGACCTGCATGCCGGCCGCGGCGCCGGCCTTGAAGGCCTGCGTCTGGCGGTCCAGATCGGTCTGCGCGGTCTTGAAATCGATGTTGGCGTTCTCGTAGTCGCCTTGCAGCTGCGCGCTCTGCTGGCGCGCCTCGACCTGAGCGCGCAGCACATCGGCACGCATGGCATCGGCGTTCGAGCGCTCCTGCGCGAGCTTGGCGGCCAGGTCCGGGCTGTCCACGCGCGCCAGCACCTGGCCCTTCTTGACTTGATCTCCAGCGTGCACGAGCACGGTGACCGCGCCGTTGCTCGGTGCATAAAGCGTCGGGCTGTTGGCTGCCACGACCTTGCCCTCGCCGGCGATGTCGCGCACAAAGGCGCCGACTTCAACCTTGGAGAAGGACAGCCGCGAGGCGCTGACCGAAGTGCTGGAGGAAAGCGCGCGTTGCAGGCTCGGGATGGCCAGCGCCACCAGGACGATGGCGGCGATGCCCGCGCCGATCATCACGCTGCGGCGCTTGAGCAGGGGCTGCGCTTCGATCACGCGGTCTTGGGCAGAAGTGTCTCGGATCATTGCGTTCTGTTCGGGTGCTTGTTACACGGACAGAGTGCAATGAACATGCCAGTTATGTTTGCACGGCAAATCAAACACTTAGGCTTGATTCCATTGTCCGCGGACAGTGGCGGACAGTCTCAACCGCCTATGCCGGACGCCCGGCATTCTGGTTTGTCCTATGGAGTGGGGAGATCGCCCGCGCGAATATCGCCCGGCAGCTGTGAAACTGGCTTCACACGATTCGGGAGTCGCCATGCTCGTCCAACGCTTTCTGATCCCCGGCTTGTTGGCCGGTCTGTTGGCCGCACCGTCCGCGCGCGCCGACCTCATCACCGCCGGCACGGCGGAACTGGTGACCGCGCGCAGTTGCACCGTGACCGGCGTTTCGGGCTGTGATGAGATTTCGCCGATCCTCTACAGCCAGTACGGCGGCTCGGCCGGCGCGCCGCAGAGCTCCGCGAACCTCAGCGTCGCGGGCTATGGCACGGCCTCAGGCAGCGTGGCGCTCTCCGGCGTAGTGGGCGCGCCCGTGCTCAAGGCCGGTGCCAGCGGCGAGATCGGCGCGCGGACCAACACCAACTCGGTCGCCCTGCAGCGCTACATCTACACCGGCGCCACGACGACGACGCGCACCTTCGGCGGCGAGCTGACCTACGCGCAGTCGATCACCGGCAGCTACGCCGCGGATGTGGGCGCGGGCGTCAATGCCGAGATCGAGATCTTCACGCTGTCGGACAGTGCCATCTCGGTCGGCTCAAGCGCCGAGGACAACTTCAACATGCTGTTCACGGACTACGTCACGTTGCCCGGTTATGTCTCGCTCGGCCTGGGCTCTTACAGCGACGCTGCCGATACGGCGGCCGGCAGCGGCATGGCATCGGTCAGCGTGACCCTCGACCCGGGCGAGTCGATCTGGGTCCGCGCCCTGCTGCAGACGCCGGGCACGAATGGCGGCTGGGTCGATGCCTCGCACACCTTCGTGACGGGCTGGGACGATGCGACGTCTCTGGTGGCAGCCGAGGTCAGTGCTGTTCCGGTGATCGGCACCCCGTGGCTCGTCGGCATCGGACTGCTGGCGATGGTCGGCGTGCGCCGCCGCTCAATGAATGGCGCTGCAGCTTGGTGACGCGGAAAACGCGTTTGCCTGGATTGCTCTGGCCCGCCGGAGCGTCCCTGCCCCTAACCACCTCTAACCCGCTGATGTCGGCGGTCAGGGGCAGGAACACTCCGGCTTTTCGGGCACTGGTTTCTTGCGGAACGCTAGGCGCGGAGCAGTTGGGCGTGCAGTCCTGTGGGGCCGTTGGGGAAGACCTGCGCCACGCCCGCGTCGCTCAGGCCCAAATGCCTTTGCAGGATGGGTGAGAGCACCGAGCGGAAATCGCTGACCACGGCCAGATCGCGCCCGTCGATCAAGGCCGATTGATCCAGGCCCGGCCATTCGCCCAGCATGCGGCCGCCATTGACCGGGCCACCGAGCAACCACATCACATTGCCACGACCGTGGTCGGTGCCGTTGGTGCCGTTCTGTCGCACCGTGCGCCCGAACTCGCTCATCACGACGATCACCGTGTCGTTCAGCGAATCGCCGAGGCCGTTGGCCAGCGCGCCGAGGCCGTGGCCGAGGCTGGCCAGGCGGTTGGAGAGCTGGCCCTTGGCGCCGCCCTGGTTGATGTGGGTGTCCCAGCCGCCCACCGAGGTGAAGGCCAGTTGCGTGTGCGCATCGGCACGGATCACGCGGCCCAGGCGTTCGGCATCGGCCGCAAAGCCGTAGGCCGATTGCGCGCCCGCGTCGGCGCTCGGATCCTTGCTGTGAGCCATGCCGTCGTTGCCTGACGCCATGCTGTTGCCGCCCCCGCTGTCCATGCTGCGCTTGATCTCCTCGCGGCCTTCGGTCGTGTCCTTGTAGGTGCGCGCCAGCATCGGGTCCTGCGCGTACAGCTTGGCCAGCGCACCTTGCATCTGCGGCTTGTCGATGGCCTTGGCATCGAGCGCCTTCCGGCCGACACCCAGATTCGCGACACTCGCCGAGCCCATGAAGATGCGCGGCGGCGTGGCGCCCATGCTGATGCCGCGCGTGGGTGACGTTTCGCCCGGCAGCGCCTGCAGGAGGCGGTTCATCCAACCGTCCGAGGTGCTCTTGCGGCCCGGCGTGCCGGACTCCATGTAGTCCTGCGCGTCGAAGTGCGAGCGCGTCGGGTCAGGCGAGCCGCTGGCATGCACGAAGCCCAGCGAGCCCTGGTCCCAGTAAGGCTTGAGACCGGCCAGCGAAGGATGCAGGCCGAACAAGGTGTCGAGCTTCAGCACACCTTCGTCGGCGCCAGGGCCGGCCAGGGCGATGCTGCCGCGCGATGCGCTGTAGTTCGAGTCGCCGTAGGGCACGACGACCGACAAGCCATCGACCGCGCCGCGCAGCATCACGACGACGAGCTTGCGTTTGGCATAGACCGGATCGCTGTTGGCGCGTGCGTTGCCGGCGAGCGTCCAGCCGGACAGTGCGGCCGTGGTGGCAAGAAATTGGCGACGTTGCATAACCATCCTCATCGACGCATGAAATCAGGGCTGCCCAGCAGCAAGGCGACCTGCGTGTTGGCGGGCTCCGAGCTCACGCTCTTGCGCGTGGAGTCGCTGACCAGCGGCCCCAGCGTGCTCAGCAATTCATCAGGAGCGCGCGCGGCCATCACGGGCCGGCGCTGCGTGCGATCGCCCAAGGTTTGCGCCAGCTGGATGCGTTGAGACAGCGCTTCCGGATTGGCCCAGGCAACGGCCGTGTTCTTGTAGCCATCGGGCGTCTGCGCGCCATAGAGCGGCATGCCGGCCTGCACCAGCGCCCCCAGCAGCGGTTGCACCTCGGGCGGCAGCATGTCGTTCGTGTTGAGCGCGCGCACGCTTGAAAGCACGTACTGGTACGGCGTCTTGAACTTGGCCTGGTAGGCCGCGCGACTCCAGAACTCGTCGGACTGGATCAAGGTGCGAGTCAGTTCACGCAGATCGCCCTGGGTCGCGAGAAAGCGATCGGCCAGACGCTTGACCAGGGCCGGCGGCGGCTCATCGGCCACGAAGGCCTGCGCAAACTGGAAGGCGATGTGGCGCGCGGTGGCCGGATGCGCGGCGAGCACGTCGAGCGCCATCTCGCCTTCGCTCTGGCCCGCGCCCGCCACCGTGCGGCCCAGCCATTGCTTGGTGCCGCGATCATGGCGTTCAGGATCAAAGCGGAACAGCGCGTTCGGGTCACCGCGAAGGTCGACTGTCCAGCCGGTCAGCATGCGCGCCAGCTGGGTCACGTCGCCCTGCGTGTAGCCGCCGTCCACGCCGAGCGTGTGCAGCTCCATGAGCTCACGCGCATAGTTCTCGTTGAGGCCCGAGGGCTGGTTGGGCTTCTCGGCCGCAAAGCGCCTGACGCGCGGATGCCAGCCCGGCGCCACGCTCTGGTAGTTGTCGAGGTAGTACAGCATGGCCGGATGCTTGGCCGTGGCGCCCAGCATCGCGCGGAAGGATCCGAGCACATGCGGGCGGATGGCCTCGCGCTCATAACTGCCCACCCAGACGGACACCGGCCCCTTGCCGGCGAACACATTGAAGTGGTTGAACCAGAAGTCGACCAGCACTTCCTGCAGCTGGGCCGGGCTGCCGATGGCGCGCAGCACGCGTTGCGCAGCGGCCTGTTGCACGATCGGCCGGACCAGCTCTTTGCGGGCGTTTTCTCCGGCTTTGCCGTCCCCCTTCTTGTCCTCACGCTTGGCTTCGCGGTTCAGTTGCTGCGCCTTGCGGAAGCGATCGAACAGCGCGCCCTCGCTCATGTCCAAGGTCTCCATGCCTTGCAGGCGATCGCTCAAGGCTTGCGGCATCGCCAGCGTTGAAGGCTGCAACTGCTGCGTGAGGAATTGATCGAGCCAGACCTTGGGGCCTTGAGCCGCGATCGCCGCTGCGTCGGCCGGGCGCGGGCCAAAGCCGAGCCGGTTGAGCGCATGCACGGCGCGTTCGGCATCGCTGAGCGGCGCTGTATCAACCGCGGCCATCGCGCGAGGCAGCAGCGGGGTCAGGACGGAGGCGGCGAGCAGATGACGACGTGCAATCATGGCGTTAGCTTCCCGCATCCGTGGACGACGAGGTATGTCCGCGGTGCAAAGTTAAACATCTTCAAACACCTGCGCCATGCGCTCGATGAACAAGCGCGTGCGCGCCGGCAGATGGCGCCGGCTCGGAAACACCAGCTGAATCGGCGCGCTGGGACTGGTCCATTCAGGCAGCAGCTCCACCAGGCGACCGGCGAGCAAATCGGCCTTCAGATCCCAGATCGAGCGGCGCATCACACCCAGGCCCGCCAAGGCCCATTCATGCGCGAGCTCGCCGGTATCGGTCAGGAACCTTCCTCGCACCGCAACGCGCAGCCGCTCGCCCCCGTTGACGGGGAAGAAATCCCACGGCGCGGGCGCCAGCGCGTCGCCTTGCAGCACGATGCAGTCGTGCGTCAGCAGTTCGCTCGGATGGAGGGGCGTGCCGCGTTGGGCCAGATAGGCCGGCGCCGCGCAAACAACGCGCCGGTTGTCAGCGAGCAGGCGCGCGTGCAGGCGTGAATCCTCGGGACCGCCGATGCGCACGGCGCAATCAAAGCCGCCGTCGATCAGATCGACCATCGCGTCCGACAAGGACAGTTGCACGGACAACTGCGGATGCTCGAGCACCAGTTGCGCGAGGACGGGCGCGACCCAGCGCCGACCCAGGCCCACTGGCGAAGACACGCGCAGCAGGCCTTGCGGCGCGTGGCGTCCCGCGCCCACCGCGGCCTCGGCCTCGTCCACCTCCGCGAGGATGCGGCTGCAACGCTCGAAGTAGATCGCGCCTTCGTCGGTCAGGGCCAGGCGACGCGAACTGCGCTGCAGCAAGCGCGTGCCCAGGGCCGCCTCCAGCCGCGTCATGCGCTTGCTGGCCACCGCCGGTGAATGGCCGAGCTCGCGGCCGGCGGCCGACAAGCTGCCGGCCTGAATCGCCGTGACAAACAGGCGCATGTCTTCGAGGTCGGTCTTCAACTTTTTGGAACAGCTGGTTGTTCGATTGGGCCAATTCTCAAACAAATCAGCAAAGCTCACAGTCCATGTACGTAATTTCTTATTTCAACGGAGCACGACATGACGACTTTTCAGAATCAAACCGTGGCGATCATTGGCGGCAGCTCGGGCATTGGCCAGGCTGTGGCGCGCGGCGCACTGGCACAGGGCGCGCGGGTGTGGATCGCCGGCCGCGATCCGCAGCGGCTCGCACAGGCCCATGAAGCATTCCCCGGCGCACAGGCGCGGGGGGTCGATGTCACTGACGAAAGCTCGCTCTCGCAATTCTTTGCCGAGATCGGCTCGCTCGATCATTTGGTGGTCACCGCGGGCGCCGTGCTTGGCGCGACGCCCTTGCGTGCGCTCGACCTGGCCGTGGCGCAAGACGCCATCGCCGGCAAGCTGATCGGCAGCCTGCTGGCCGCCAAGCATGCGGCGCCGCACCTGCGCGCCGGTGGGTCGATCGGCTTCACCAGCGGCGTGCTCGGTCGCAAGATCGGCGTGAACACCGTGCTCAAGACGGTCATCAATGCCGGGCTGGAGGCGGCCGTGCGCCAACTGGCCCGCGAGTTCGCGCCGCTGCGCGTCTATGGCGTGAGCCCGGGCCCCGTGGACACGCCCAACTGGGCCGCGATGGACGAGACCGCGCGCCGCGCGATGTTCGACAAGCTGCCCGGCACGCTGCCGGTCGGCTTCGTGGCCAGCGCGGAAGACACGGCCGCCGCCTATCTGTTTGCCATGCAAGCCCGCGCGCTGACCGGCACGGTGATCGATCTCGACAGCGGTGCGCTGGTGGCCGCCTGAACTGCGATGGCGGCCTCGGCCCTGCGGGCTCAGGTCCAGCGCGTGAGTTTGCGGCCCTGCTTGTCGGTGAAGGCGCCGAAGATCAGCACGATGAAGTCAATCATGGGCCAGAGGCCGAAGAAGCCTCCGATCGTCAGGAGGGTCAAGATGCCGGTGCCGATCTTGCCGACGTAGAAGCGGTGCAGACCGAACCAGCCGAAAAAGAAACACAGCAAGAGCGCGGCCACGATCAGCTTGTCTGAATGAGGTTCGGAGACTCGGGGTTGCAGCGTGCCGCAAGCCGGGCAGCTGGTGGCACTGCCGGGAACCCGCTGGCAGCAGGCGTGGCAATAACGGATCTGGTCTGCCATCGTCTCGTTCATGAACACCTCCGCGTCAGGGGCTGGCGTTCATGATGCCCTCCGGGGCGGCCGCTCAGCGCGGTGCCGCCTTGCGACACATCAACGCAGCTGCAGCAGGAGGCCCCAGTACTGCAGATTCAGGTCCGACTTGGCGCAGCTCGGATCACTGGCGCAGGCCTTCGCATTGGGGCCAGAAGGCTTGGCGTGCAAGGCCCGCAGGTGCCGGCTCGAGAGCGTGCCCTTCTCATTGAGCATCATGCGGCGCCAAGTGACTGATTGCTCGACATTGCCGCCCATGCTCTCGATCTTCTTCGCCGCGAGGTCGACGTTGGTGATGAGGTCGCAATGCGATTTGACATTGCTGTTCAGTTGATCCGCATGCGCCTGCCAGTCAGCGAAATTGAGCAAGGGCTTGGCCGCGCGGCCGTAGCAGATCAGGTCGCCCACGCGCGGCACGGTGCGCTGCGGATCGCAGGCGCGGTAGGCATAGTCCGGCGCGCCTTCGAGCGCCGGCCGAATGTAGACCGCATGCGCCGAGGAGTAATGGAATTCCTGCTCTGACAAGCCGGCGCGGTCCATCAGGTAGGAGATGAAGGCGGCCGACCAGGGCGTGTCGGAGATCGTGGTGCGCACCACGGCCTCGCGCAGGATCTCGTTCGTGCCTTTGTCGTCGTCGGGCGGCAGCCGCGAGAAAATCTCGCGCAGCGTCGTCAGGTGCCTGCGGCCGGCTTGCGCGGGATCGTCGAGCAGGCCTTCGGCCCAGGTGACGCGGCGCGTGTCGACGGTGCCCGGCTGATGCGTATCGAGCGTCTGCCAGTAGCGCCAGACGCGGCGCCAGGCGAAGCGGTCGTCGGGCTGGCCGTCGACCAGCGGCTCGGTCTCGACTTCGACCGAGCCGAACTTCCACAAGCGGCCCTGGGCGTCGATGCGGTGACCGTTGAATTGGGCGTATTCGGCGAGCGCAAGTTGCGCCAGTTGCCGGCCGCGCTCAGACACCGGGCCGGGGGCTTCGCAGCTCTGGGCCAGGGCCCGATTCGAGAGCAGACCGACGAGCAGCAAGGCAGCGATGCGATGAAATGTCATGGCATCGGATGATGCCCGCCGGGCGACCGTCCGCACATTCCTGCATGGCTCTCACCCATGAGCCAGATTTATCCGATCAGCTCAGATCGCCAGCGGATCCACATCGATCGCCCAGCGGATCAAGCCCTTGTGCTCGCGCCGGATCGCGTGCAGTTGGGGCAGCCACAAAGCCAGCAAGCGTTGCAGCGCGCCGCGATGGCTGGCCTCGATCAGCATCTGCATGCGCTCGACATCGGCCACACGCGCGACCGACAGCGGCACGGGCGGGTAGATCAAGGCGTGCTGGCTTTCGGGCAGATCCTGCGCAGCGAGCGCGGCGGCCTCGAGAAACGCTTGCGCAATCTCGGCCGTCTTCGCTTCGGCCCGCAGCAGCGCGAGATGCGAGACGGGCGGCAGGTGCGCCGATTCGCGCTCGGCCAGCTGGCTCGCGGCGAAGGCCTCGAAGTCGTGCTTGACGAGCGATTTGTAGAGCGCGTGCTCAGGGTGCCAGGTCTGCACCCACATCTCGCTGCGCGCGGCTTGGTCGGCATCACGGCCGGCGCGGCCTGCGGCCTGCATCAGCAGCGAGAAAAGCCGCTCCGGCGCGCGGAAGTCGCTGCTGAACAAGGCCGCGTCCGGATTGACGGCGGCCACCAGCGTGATGCGGCGGAAGTCGTGGCCCTTGGTGATCATCTGCGTGCCCACCAGCACATCGATCTCACCCGCATGCACGGCAGCGAGCTGCGCTTCGAGCGCGCCCTTGAGCTTGGTGGAGTCGGCGTCGATGCGGGCCACGCGCGCGCCGGGCAGGCTCTCGGCCAGTTGCTCTTCGAGCCGCTCGGTGCCGCGGCCCAGCGGAGCGATGTCCTGGTTGCCGCACTTGGGGCAGGCGGTCGGCACGCGCTCGGTAAAGCCGCAATGGTGGCAACGCAGCGTGCGGTCGCGCTTGTGGAAGACGCGCCAGGCGCTGCAATGCGGGCAATCGCTTTTCCACTGGCATTCGCCGCAATGGAGCACGGGCGCATAGCCCCGCCGGTTCAGGAAGATCAGGCTCTGCTCGCCGCGCGCGATGCGCGCTTTCATCGCTTCCAGCAGCAGCGCGGTCAGCGCCGTCGTCACGCCTGATTTGAGCGGCAACAGCTTCATGTCGAAGATGCGCACGCGCGGCATCGCGCCGTCGCCGATGCGCCCGGGCAGGCTCAGCAACTGGTAACGGCCTTCCTTGGCGCGCTGCCAGCTCTCCATCGAGGGCGTGGCCGAGCCGAGGATCACCGGCAGCTTCTCGAGATGGCCGCGATACACCGCCAGATCGCGGGCCGAATAGCGGGCGCCATCCTGCTGCTTGTACGAAGGGTCGTGTTCCTCATCGACCACGATCAGGCCCAGCTCGGGGATCGACGCGAACACGGCCAGCCGCGTGCCCAGAATCAGCCGTGCCTGTCCCTGATGCGCAGCTAACCAGTTACGTAAGCGTTGTGGCGGCGTCAGGCCGCTGTGCAGAGCGGCGATCGGCGTGCCGGAGAAGCGTTCGGCGAAACGCGCTTCGAGCTGCGGCGTCAGGTTGATCTCGGGCACCAGCACCAGCACCTGCCGGCCCTGGGCCAAGGCGTGTTCAGCGGCGCGCAGATAGACCTCGGTCTTGCCGGAGCCGGTCACGCCGTGGAGCAGGACAGGCTTCGGCGTCGCGGCGTTCAGGGCGCCATCGAGTTGTGCAAGAACGGCGGCCTGCGCCTCGTTCAGTTCAGGGCGCGGCGCGGTCTCTGGTGCCCGTTCGTCGGCCGCCGCCTTCTTCTTGTTGAGCCGGCGCGTCAGCTGCTTGGCGTCGAGCTCACGCAACTGCGGCGGCAGCACCGCCAGCGCGACCTCGCCCACCCCGCGCTGGTAGTACGTGGCGGCAAATTCGACCAGCTGGAGCCAGGCCGTTGAGAGCGGCGGCAAACCTTCCAAGGCGCCGAGGATGGGGCGCAAGGCCTCGTCCGGCGTGTCCTGGTCCGACTCGCCCGGCCAGACCACGCCCAGCAGCTCGCGCTTGCCCAAAGGCACGCGCACGAGACTGCCCGGAACAAGCTCTTGCTGGGCCAGATAGTCGAGCGGCCCGCTGATGCCGCTGTACTGCGGCGCCTCCACGGCCACGCGCACGCGGTGGCCGCTAAGTGTGCCGGCACTCACCTTGTCAGCCTCGCCGGCAGGGCCCCGGCGGGGTGTGGATAACTTTGTGGGAAAGTTTTGCACTGCCACAAAGCCATACCCGTTCTAGGGAAGCAAATGCCCCAGGGCTGCAGTTGCGATAACACAAAGGTCCGCAGACGAATCAAGCACTTAGCCTTCAATCGGGAAAACGCCAAGCTGCGCCGCAACATGAAATCAGGCCCTGTCTCGCTTCGGGACTTTTGGGGATAAGTCGCGGTTATCGGGCCGCACGCAATTGACGTGAGTAGGCATGAACTTCGTCCACGAGCACACTCACAGCGTCAGGTGGCGTGAACTGGCTGATGCCGTGGCCGAGGTTGAAGATGTGGCCGCTACCCGCCGTCGGGGCGCCGAAAGCGTCGAGCACGGCGCGCGCTTCATGGCGGATCGCGGCCTCGGGCGCGAACAGCACATTCGGGTCCAGATTGCCTTGCAGAGCCACGCGACCGCCGACCTGCGCGCGGGCCTTGCCCAGGTTGGCCGTCCAGTCCAGGCCCACGGCATCGGCCCCCGCGTCGGCAATCTCGTCGAGCCACAGGGCGCCGCCCTTGGTGAACAGGATCCGCGGGATGCGTTGGCCTTCATGTTCGGTCTTGACCTGGGCGAGCACGCGACGCGAGTAGTCGAGGCTGAAGCGCTGGAAAGCGCCATCGGCCAGCACGCCGCCCCAGGAGTCGAACAGCATCACGGCCTGGGCGCCGGCTTCGATCTGCGCGTTCAGGTACGCGGCGACGGCATCAGCGTTGATCGTGAGGATGCGGTGCATGAGGTCGGGGCGCGCATACATCAGACTCTTGACCTGACGGTAGTCGTCGGAGCCCCCGCCTTCGACCATGTAGCAAGCCAGCGTCCAGGGGCTGCCCGAGAAGCCGATCAGCGGGACGCGGCCGTTCAGGGCCTTGCGGATCGAGCTCACGGCGTCGAAGACATAACGGAGCTTTTCCATGTCAGGCACCGCCAACTTGGCGACGGCCGCTTCGTCGCGCACGACCTCGGCGAACTTGGGGCCCTCGCCGATCGCAAAGGACAGGCCCAGGCCCATCGCATCGGGCACGGTCAGGATGTCGCTGAACAGGATGGCGGCGTCGAGCGGGTAGCGTTCGAGCGGCTGCAGTGTGACCTCGGTCGCGTAGTCGCGGTTGGTGGCCAGGCCCATGAAGCTGCCGGCCTTCTCACGCGTGGCACGGTACTCGGGCAGGTAGCGGCCGGCCTGGCGCATCAGCCAGACGGGCGTATGGTCGGTCGGCTGGCGCAGACAGGCGCGCAGGAAATTGTCGTTTTGCAGAGGAGCAGTCATTGGGCGGGATTATCCTGTTGAAAGCGCAGGCCCCGGCCTCACCTTGACGGCTCCCATCGGAGGATTGATTGATGACC
This sequence comes from Burkholderiaceae bacterium, assembly GCA_036500605.1. Taxonomy (GTDB): domain Bacteria; phylum Pseudomonadota; class Gammaproteobacteria; order Burkholderiales; family Burkholderiaceae_C; genus JAFALK01. Next base: position 48,547 of record DASYBU010000022.1, on the reverse strand, counting down.
CAAGTTTCTTCTCGCCAACTCTCGAAGCGCGCGGCGCTCGCCGCCCTGCTCCTGACCGGCACACTGGCCCTCTCGGGCTGCGGCTACAACGAGTTCCAGAGCCTCGATGAGCAGACCAAGGCAAGCTGGAGCGAGGTGCTGAACCAGTACCAGCGCCGCGCCGACCTCGTGCCCAATCTGGTGGCCACGGTCAAGGGCGAGGCCAGCTTCGAGCAGGACACGCTGACCAAGGTGATCGAGGCCCGCGCCAAGGCCACCAGCATCCAGGTCACGCCCGAGCTGGCCAATGACCCTGAGGCGCTCAAGAAATGGCAGGATGCACAGAGCGGCCTGACCAGCGCGCTCTCGCGCCTGATGGTGGTGAGCGAGAACTATCCGAACCTGAGGGCGAACCAGGCTTTCCAGGATCTGCGCGTGCAGCTTGAAGGCACCGAGAACCGCATCACCGTGGCGCGCAACCGCTACATCAAATCGGTGGCGACCTACAACGTGCATGCGCGCAGCTTTCCCAACAACCTGACCGGCATGATGTTCGGCTACAAGGCCAAGCCGAACTTTGAAGTGGCCAACGAGGCGCAGATCAGCGCGCCGCCCGCCGTCAGCTTCGACAAGCCGGCCTCGAAGTGAGATTCCTGCTGTCGCTGCTGCTGCTGATGTCTTGCGCCTTCGCGCAGGCGCAGGACGTGCAGCCGGTGCCGCCGATCAACGGCCGCGTGATGGACCTGACGCACACCTTGAGCGCTGCGCAGGTTCAGGCGCTGGACAGCAAGCTGGCCGCGTTTGAAGCGCAAGCGGGCCCGCAGATCGTCGTGCTGATGGTGCCCACCGTGGCGCCGGAAGACATCGTCGACTACACGCAGCGCGTGGGCGATCAATGGAAGCTGGGCCGCCGCGATGTCGGCGACGGCCTGCTGATCGTGGTGGCCAAGGACGACCGCAAGATCCGCATCGCGCCGGCCAAGGCGCTGGAGGGCGCGGTGCCTGATCTGGCAGCGCGGCAGATCATCGATGGTGCGATCAAGCCGGCGTTCAAGAAGGACGATTTCGCGGGCGGCCTGAACCTTGCCATCGACCAGCTCGAGGCGCGCATCCGCGGCGAGAGCCTGCCGGCGCCCGCTGCTCGGCATATCAACCCGGGCACGCACAGCAGCGGCATCGATTTCTCGACGCTGGCGATCATGTTCTTCATCGGCGTGCCCGTGCTCGGCGCGGTGCTGACCGCGATGCTGGGTCGCGTGCTCGGCAGCGTCGTCACCTCGGGTGGCGCGGGCGCAATGGGCTGGATGCTGGGCGGCAGCGTGTTCTTCGGCGTGCTGGCTTCCGTGGTGTCGCTCGTGCTGATCGGTGTGATGGGCGCCGGCGCGATGCGCTCGCGCAGCGGCTTGCGAAGCAGTTACGGCGGCGGTGGCGGCTTTGTGCCGCCGGTGATCTGGGGTGGCGGCGGAGGCGGCAGCGGCAGTGGCATCGATCTCGGCGGCGGCGGTGGTGGAGGCGGTGGCTTCTCCTCCGGCGGCGGTGGCGATTTCGGCGGCGGCGGCGCCTCGGGAGGCTGGTGATGGGACGCCTCGCAAGATTCCTCAAGCATCGCCTCTGGGATGAGCGCGATTCGCGCCGCGCCCTGCCCGCTGACAGCCTCGCGCGGCTGGCCGCACGCATCGCCGCGAGCGAGGCAACACACAGCGGCCAGATCCGCATCTGCGTTGAGGCCAGCCTGCCACTGCGCTATCTGCGCCAGCAGGCCTCGGCGCGCCAACGCGCGGTCACGCTGTTCGGCAAGCTGGGCGTGTGGGATACCGAGCACAACAACGGCGTGCTGATCTACCTGCTGCTGGCCGAACACGCGATTGAAGTGGTGGCCGACCGCGGCCTGCGCCATCAAGCTGAAGCCTGGCCACCGCTGGTGGCGGGCTTGCGCATCGCCTTGCAGGCGGGCCGCTTTGAAGAGGGGCTCAACGAGGCCGTGGATGCGGTGGGCACTCTGCTGCAACGCGAATTCCCGCTCGCCGCGGGAGAGCAGGCCGGGCCCAACGAACTTTCCAACGAGGTCGTGGTGCTTTAGGGCTCTTCGGTCAGTCAGTCACTCAGTCAGTCAGTCGACAAAGCTGTGCACCCAGGCCTGGGCATCGGCGAGCTTCTCGAAGGCCTTGAAGTTCAGCTTCCGCTCGGCGTAGAGCTGCTCGAACAGTGGCAGCATGAAGGCGCGGCCTTCGACCTCGGGCGCGATCACCCAGGCTGTGGCGGTGGCGATGGTCTCGCCCAGGCCCTCAATGAACCTGGCGTAGTTCTCGAGCATGTCCGGCGAGGCCATCATGCTGGTGTGCACCTGAACGATGTGCCCGTGGATGGCGGCAATCTTCGTCTTCGCCACCAGATCGCCGCGCGCGAGTTGCAGCGCCTTGACGAACTCGGCGTTGAACGGCCCTTCCGCCACCGAGTAGATGATCGAGCCCTCGGACCACATCTGGGCGCGCCCGTGCGGCCGGAACAGGCCGACGGCGAATTCGTCGGAATTGCGGACGCTGGGTGGCGGCTCGGACTTCACAGGGCGCTGCGCTCCTCGATGAAAGGTCGGACCCAGGCTTCGGCCTCGGCCAGGGTCTCGAAAGCCCGGAAGTTGCGACCCACCGTGCGGAAGATCCGCTCGAACATCGGCAGCAGGAAATCGCGCCCTTCGACATCGGGTGCGATCACCCAGGCCGTGGCCACGGGCGGCGACTTCATCTGCGCAGCGAACTGGGCAAAGACCGTCAGCATCTCCGGCGAGGCCATCATGCTGCGTTGCACCTGCAGAACATGCGCATGCCTTGCGGGCGGCGGTGAAGACTTGACCAGCTCGGCGTGCGCCAGCGCCGTGGCCGCCACGAACTCCTGGTTGAACGGCCCCTGCGCCACGCCGTAGACCGTCGAACCCTCCAGCCACATGTGCACCCGGCCATGAGGCTTGAAAGGGCCCTTGGCGAACTCCTCGGAGCTGTGCACTTGGATGGGGGAATCGGACTTCACTGCGGTGGCTGAGGTTCAGTCAGAGACTTGAATGTATCAACTATCCGCTTGAATATATCGTTAGCTACACGGATTGGTGAGGCCCTAAGAAGGGGGATCAGGCGGTACTTTTTGCGCTGTTGAGACTTTGCATTCCCGCCCAGCTCTCGCCCGGCTGCAACAGCACGGGATGATTGATCGTCGCGGCCTCGATGCAGATCATCTGGCGCCAGCCGTCCGGCGGCATGTCCGGCAGCGTCGCGCAGCGCTCGGCGGCGGGGTTCCAGATCACGGCATCCTGGAAGCCCTGCTGGTGCACCGTCACGTGGCGGCCGTCCTCCTGCATCAGCAACTCGTCGTGCACGTCGTAGTAGATCCGATCGAGCTCACCGCTGGGCAGGAGCAGGTCGACACGCTGCTGTTTCTCGACGTTAGCGACCGAATCCCGGTAGTTGTGCCCCGAAAGGCCTTTCACGCTGGCCGAGTCCAGATCGTTCAAGCGCAGATAGGTGTGCAGCGCGGCCATGAAGCTGAAGGCTTCTTCGCCCTTGTTCTCGCACGCCAGCTCAATCTCGAGCACCTGGCCGGCGACGCGAACACTGAGCTCGGCCTCGAAGGCATGCGGCCACAGCAGGCGCGTGGCGGCATCGTCGGTGAGGCGCAGCACGGCCAGCGCATCATGCTCGCCCTGTTCGGCCGAGACCAGTTGCCAGGGCCGCGTGCGCGCGAAACCATGCTTGGGCAGCGGGCCGCGCGAGGAGAACTGCGGGAACACCACCGGCACGCCGCCGCGGATGGCCTGGCCGGCGCCGAAGCCGGAGCGCGGCGAGAGATAGAGCTGTTCTTCGTCACTGCCGGCCGGCACCCAGGACAGCACATGGGCGCCATGCAGCGCGATGGTGGCACGGGCGCCATCGGGCGCGGTCAGTTGCAGGACGTCGAGGCCGTGGTCACGGCTGATGGGAATGGAGGTGGTGGGCATAAGCCCGTGATTCTAAGAAACCACGAAGCCTTTCGGCTTCAGATCTTGAACGAAGCCACGCCGCCGCGCAGATCCTTGGCCACCTTGTCCACGTTCTGGATCGCCGTGTTGGCATGCGTGAGCGCCAGCGCCGTCTGGCGCGTGGTCTCGCTGAGCTGGTCCAGCGCCTGATCGATCTGCACGGCGCCGGCGGACTGCGCGCGCATGCCCTCGCTGGCCGACTGGACGCGCGGAGCTAACGCCAGGATTTGATGGATGATCTTCTGCAGCTGCACGCTGACCTGCATCATCTCGGTGTTGCCGCGCCGGACTTCGTCGGCAAACCGCTCCATGCCGGCCGCACCTTCGGCCGCGCTCGATTGAATCTCTCGCAGCTTGCGCCCGATGTTCTCGGCACCGCTGGAGGACTGGTCCGCCAGCCGGCGCACTTCGGTGGCCATCAGCGCAAAGCCGCGGCCGCTGTCGTCCGCCGCAGCTTTTTCGGCCAGCTCCGCCCTCTGCGAAACACTGCGTGAAAGACGCTCCGCCTGCTCAGCCACTCGGGCGATGCCCGTCACCATCTGGTTGGCGTCGCCAGTCTTCTGGCTCAGCAGCGTGAGCTTGTCGCTGACGGTGGCCGCGGCGGCCGTCAACTGCCGCATCACCTCACCGATACGCGCCACGCCCAGCTGGCCGGAACCGGCCAGCATGGCGGTCTGCTCCGCCTTGCCCGAGATCTCGCCCATCGTGCGCACGAGTTCACGCGAGGTGCTGGCGATTTCGGTCGAGGTGTTGCCGATCTGCATCGTCGAGGCCGCGGTCTCGGTGACCGTGGCTTGCTGCTGCCGCGCGGTGGCCGCGATCTCGCTGATCGAGGTGGTCAACTGTTCGGCCGAGCGCTGGGCCTGCGCCACCAGGCTGCGCAGCGAGCTGACCATGTTGTTGAAGCCGCGCTCGATGGCGTCGAATTCATCACCGCGCTGCAGCGAAAGGCGGCCCGACAGATCGCCGCTGCCAAGCAGGCGGATGGCGGCCAGCGTGGCATCGAGCGGCCGCGAGATCGAACGGTACAGGAGCAGGCCGCAGCCCAGCGACAAGGCGATCGCGACACTGCACGCGACCAGAACGATCAGCTTGTTCTGCGTGGCGGTCTTGCGAATTCCGTGCATGGCCTCCTCGATCAAGCCCTCGTTGACGGTCATCATCTTCAACAGCGCCTGGCGGCAGGCAAACCAGGCCGGGCGCAGTTCCTCGTTGGCGAAGACATTGGCTTCGGCGATGGCCGCTTGATCGAGCAGGACGAGAAGCCGCGGGTGCAGCGCCCGGTAGGCGTCCAGCGCAGTCTTGAAGCGGGCCGTGGCCTCGTGATCGGCGCCGTCCGTCACGGTCGGCAGATAGGCCGCATAGCTGCGTTCCAGTTCATCGTCGAGCAACTCGAAGCGCGCCCGCCGCGCCTTCACGTCGACGAGCTTGTTGTGCATCGTCTGCGCCTCGAAGACCACACGGTAGGTCTCCAGGATGTGATCGTTCAGCAGCGTGCGAAGCTCCATCGCGCCGGCCATGCCGGTCAGGTCATAGGTCTCGACATGCTCGGCGCGCGCCTCGTTGGCGAGGGCGTGCAGGTAGAACAACCCTGAGGTGGCGGACATCACCGCAATCACCAGCAGGAAGCTCGCCGCAATGCGCTGTTTGACGCTCAGATCCTTCATCCACGCTCCTTGGTGCAGCAGGGCAGCCGACTGGGATCGTGGGAGTCTGACTATGAATTGGGGGGTTCGCAAGCCCGCAGGGCAAGGCAAGTCAAGGCGCGTGACGAAAGCAGCGCGTGGTGAAAACTACCTAGGGAAAACGGCCTCCGCGCTCGCTTTGTGCGCCCTAGAATCGCGCCGCCGGCAATCCCGCCCGCCGCTTCCCCTTGCACCCCGGAGAATCCGCATGACACGTCGGCTTTCACTCGCCAAACGCGTGGCCCTGGTTGGCGCCACGGCCTCATGTCTTGCGGCCTGCACCACGCCCACGCACCTCGGGACCAGCGCGCCCCATTCGACGCTGGTCTTCAAGGGCCTGCCTCACACCGAGCTGCCGCGCGACGAAGTGCTCGACTCCAAATCGACGGGGCAATACGAATTCAAGGCGACGTCCGCACAAGGCGCCACGATGTACGGCATCCTGCCCATGCGCGTGAATGGCAAGACGATGACCTTGAGCATCCTGTTTTTCGCGCCGGCGCTGGCCCTCGGCGGCTTCCGTGATCCCTACGCGCTGTACGAATTCGATCCAGACAAGAACCAGGTTCGCTACAAGAACAAGGCCGGCGACAACTGGGTGACCTTCGAACCCACCGAAGAGCAGAGCCACCGGGCCATGGCATCCTTCCAGGATCTGGCGGCCGTTCAGCCGCTGCCGCCCTCGAAGCCTTCGGCCACGCCAGCCGCCCCAGCGGCCAAATAGCGCAGACGGCGCACGAGCTTGATCGGGTCGGGCCAACTGACCCGCAGCGCGGCGCCATCCACCGCGATCACCAAGCCGTTTGATTCGTCGAACAGGCTCAGCGCCTGGGCGCTGTCGTCATCCGCTTCCTCGTGCTGAAGCGTGCGCATCCGGGCAAGGTCCAGGCCCTGACCCTGGCGTTTGAGCCAGGCTTCACGCAGCGTCCATTCCTGATAGAAGCGCAGCGTTCTTGCCTCGCCGTGCAATGTTGCAAGATGCTCGCAGACGGAGGGCGGGAAGGCCGTCGCTGCGATATCCACCAGTTGGGCGCGCGGCCTGAGCTGCTCGATATCGAGTCCCACGGCGCTGGGTGCCACCACGCAGGCTACCCAATCACCGCTGTGAGATATCGAGAGATGCCAATCGGGGTGAGAAGGCAGGAAGCTGCGACCTGCAGCATCGATGTCCACGGACACTTCGTCCGGCCCCCCTCCCATCACGCCGGCCAGCAAGGTTCGCGCGAGCCAGCGGCTGGCCAGAGAGATCTCGCGCCGCCGCGGATGCGTGAAAGTTGCAAGACGTTGGCGCTCACCCGGCGCAAGCCAGAGGGTCGGATCGGGCCAGCGCAGCGTCTGTAGAGAGGCCAGCGCCAGACCCGGCGCCACCGGATTCAATTCGCCACGGTGGCGTAGGTTCCCTTGAGCGCAACACCGATCACGATCGATCCCGCGTGGCACTCAAAGGTCGTATCGCTCTTGGTCTCTACCTTCTTGTAGTAGCTCACGATGTCGACCACCGCGTTGGCGCCTTGCGCCTTGGCTTTGTGCTGGAAGGCCTTCAGCGCGGATAGCGCGGCCCACTTGCAGCCGAACTCATCGCTCTTGCCCACGCCATTGGTCTTGGGATTGGAGGTGTCACTGCCCATGCGCTTCTCGATCGCGGGCGTCTTGGCGCCGGCCAGGTAGAACTTGACCGAGCCATCGAGCTCGCTCTGAGCTTCAGGCATGGCCAGCACATCGGCCAGCGGAATGTTCAAGACTGTGTCGCGCGCGTGCGCCAGCGGCGCCAGGCTTGCGAGCAAGAGGGCAAGCGTCAGACTTTTTCTCATCATGATGTCCTTGGAGTCATTGAAAGGAGCGGGGTGAAGGAAATCGGGCGTTCAAACGCGCTTGAAGATCAACGACGTATTGATCCCGCCAAACGCGAAGTTGTTGCTCATCACCAGCTCGGTCTGCAGGGTGCGACCGGCGCCGACAAGATAGTCGAGTTCACCACAGCGCGGGTCCAGTTCGGTCAGATTCACCGTCGGGGCGAACCAGCCGCTGCGCATCATCTCGATGGTCATCCAGGCTTCGAGTGCACCGCACGCGCCGAGCGTGTGGCCCATATAGCTCTTGAGCGAGGAGATCATCACCCGGGAGCCGAAGACCTGGTTCGTGGCTTGTGATTCGGCCACATCGCCATGCTCGGTGGCCGTGCCGTGGGCGTTGACGTAGGGAATCGCGCCAGCGTCAAGGCCCGCGTCCTGCAGCGCCAGGCGCATGGCTTGCGCCATCGTCGGCGCATTGGGTTGCGTGACGTGGCAGCCGTCGCTGTTGGTGCCGAAGCCGACGATCTCGGCCAGGATGCGGGCGCCGCGCGCCTTGGCGTGTTCGTATTCTTCCAGCACGAAGGTGCAGGCGCCCTCGCCGAGCACGAGACCATCGCGCTTGGCATCGAAGGGGCGCGGCGTCAGCTCCGGCGTGTCGTTATGTTTGACGCTCGTCGCGAAGAGCGTGTCAAACACCGCCGCCTCGGTCGCGTCGAGCTCTTCCGCGCCACCGGCCAGCATCGCCACCTGCCGGCCCGACTTGATCGCCTCATACGCATAGCCCAGCCCCTGGCTACCCGAGGTGCAGGCGCTGCTGGTCGTGATGACGCGGCCGGTGAGCCCGAAGTGCACGCCGATATTGACCGGCGCCGTGTGCGACATCATCTTGATGTAGGTGGTCGCGTTGATGCCCTCGGTGCTCTTCTCGTTGAGCATGCGGCCGAAATCGCCGATCGCGCTGGGCGTGCCGGCCGAGGAGCCGTAGGACACGCCGACCTCGCCGCTCTTGAGCCAGGGATCGTCGAGCAGCCCCGCTTCGCGCAGCGCGATTTCAGTCGCGCGCACGGCCATCAGCGCGACGCGGCCCATGCTGCGCGTGGCCTTGCGGTTGTAGCGCTTGGGGTCGAGCTCGAACGGCGCGGCCGGCACGCCGACGCGGGTGTTCAGGCCCTCGTATTGATCCCACTCGACGATGTGCTGCACCGCGTTGCGGCCGCTCTTCAGGTGCGCTTCGACCGTCGCCCAATCGCAACCCAGGGGGCTGATCGCCCCGACACCGGTGACGACCACGCGTCGTGGTCCTGCTCCGTCACTCATCCCACCATTCCCCCGTTCACCGAGATCACTTGTCTCGTTATATAGGCGGCGTCCTCGCTCATCAGGAATGCAACGAGCGCCGCCACTTCTTCCGCCTTGCCCACGCGCTGCGCGGGAATCATCTTCAGCGCTTCTTCCAGCACGCGCTCGTCCACCATCTCGGTGGCGATCAGCCCCGGCGCCACGCAGTTGACCGTGATGTTGCGGCTCGCGAGTTCCACGGCCAGTGCCTTGCTTGCGCCGATGATGCCGGCCTTGGCGGCACTGTAGTTGACCTGCCCGCGGTTGCCCATCAGGCCCGATACCGATGCCAGCGTCACGATGCGGCCGGGCTTGCGGCGGCGCACCAGCGGCATGGTCAGTGGATGCAGGACGTTATAGAAGGCGTCGAGATTGGTGTGGATGACCGCATCCCAATCCTCGGGGCCCAGCGCCGGAAAAGCGCCGTCGCGCGCGATGCCGGCGTTGCAGACAACACCGTAGTAGCAGCCGTGGGCCTCGACATCGGCGAGCAAGGCCGCAGCCGTTGCTTCACGATCAGCCACATCAAACTGCAGGACACGCGCGTTGCGGCCCAGCGCGGCAATCTCGGCGGCCGCCGCATCGGCCTGCTCGCGCTGGCTGCGGCAATGCAGCACCACGTCATAGCCCTCGCGCGCCAGGCGCAGTGCGATCGCACGGCCGATGCCGCGGCTGGAACCGGTCACCAGCACGCTTTTGTTATCACTCATGACCTTCACCCTTCAGGAACGCGGTCGGATCGGGCGGACCGAAGACGGTCAGCTTGGCGCTGGCCACGGTCTCGCCGTCGATCTCGATCCGGCAATCAAACTGCCCGAGGCCGTTGTCGGCCTGGAATTCACGCTGCACGACGATGCGCAGGCGCTCGCCGGCCGCAAAGGCAGCTCGGCTCGATTCATATTTGCGGCTGCCGAGCAGGAAGCCGATCAAGGGCTGGCCGCCTTCGCGACGCACCTGCACGCCGGCCCACGCGGCCACGGCCTGGGCCATGTACTCGATGCCGACCCAGCCGCCCACCCCGGTGCCCGGCCCCATCGAATCGAAGAACAGATCCTCGGCACTGATCACCAGCTCGGCCACCAGACCTTCGCCCTCGCTCGACAGCACCTGATCGAGTAGGCTCATGCGGCCGGCATGCGGCACCAGTTGCTCGACAGTCCATTGCATCTCGAAACCGCTCATGCCCGCTCCAGCACCAAGGCGGCGTTGCTGCCGCCAAAGGCGAATGAATTGCTGAGGACCGCACGCAAGGGCCGGCCCAGCGATTGGCCCGCCGCCACCAGCGTCAAAGGCGCCAGCGCGGCGTCGCGTTCGCCATCCCACCAATGCGGCGGCAGGAACCCCTGCGGGTTGTCGACCAGGCTCAGGTACGCAAGCGCCGCCTCCAGCGCGCCCGCCGCGCCGAGCGTGTGGCCGGTCAGCGGCTTGGTGGAGCTGCACGGAAGGGCCGAGCCGAACAGCTCGTTGACCGCACGGCTTTCCATCGCGTCGTTGTGCGGCGTGGCGGTGCCGTGCAGGTTCAGATAGTCGATGTCCTGCGGCTGCAGGCCGGCGCGGCGCAGGGCCTCGCGCATGGCGGTCAAGGCGCCTTCGCCCGAAGGCTCGGGGGCGGAGATGTGGTGGGCGTCCGAGGTCTCGCCCCAGCCGGCCAGGCGCACCTCGGACGGCTCGCGCGTCATCACGAACAACGCTGCGGCCTCGCCGATATTGATGCCGTGCCGGTTCGCGCTCATGGGATTGCAACGTTCGGCCGAAACCGATTCCAGCGCCTCGAAACCCGCCACGGTGAAGCCGCACAGCGAATCGGCGCCGCCGGTCAGCACCGCATCGCAAACGCCGGCGGCGAGCAGGCGCGCGCCGGCCGCCATCGCCTTGGCGCTGGACGAGCAGGCGGTGGAGATCACATAGCTCGGGCCGACCACGCCCAGCAGTTCAGACAGCATCAGCGCGGGCGAGCCAATCTCCTGCTGCCGCACATCGAAACCGGCCGGCAAGGCGCCCTCGCTCAGCTTGACGGCCATCGCCACCTCGGCCTCGCCAATGCCCGAGGTGCTGGTGCCCAGAATCACGGCGACGCGCGTGGCGCCGAAGCGCGCGATGGCCGCATCCAACTGCGGACGGAGCTGCGCCAGCGCTTCAAGCAGCAGCGCGCTGTTGCGGCTGCGGTGGTGCAAGGGCAGCTCGCTCACGCTGGGCAGCGTTGTGGTGATCGCGCCGAGATGCAGTGCGCGACCGGGGCGCACGGTCTCGTTGATCGCGACGCCGCCGGGCGCCTCCGCAAACAAGGCCGCGCGCACCGCCTCGGCACCGCTGCCCAAGGCGCAGACCACGCCCATCGCGTTCAGATAAAAGCTCTCGGCGCTCACGGCTGCGAGTCTCCCAAGATGCTGGAGTCGATGGACAGGCGGTAATGCTCGAGCCGGTTGTCCAGCTCGGCGCGGCCCCGCCAGCGGGGCGCGCCTGCATAGGCAATCTGCACTTCGATTTCGCCGTCATGCTTGAGCAGGCGCTGCACGCCGACTTCTTCCACGGTCCAATCCGCCGGCAGCGCCGCCTGCACCGAAGCCAGCGGCCAGTAGACGAGTTGAATATCGCGCAAGACGCGGCTCGCGTCGACCGCAGCCGGCAACATCGGATGCCGCTTGACGTCAAGGTTATGGCCATCCCAGCGCAGCAGCAGCACGCGCTGGTTCATCGCGAAAGCGGCCAGGCGCAGCTCGGCGGGTTCGACCTCGAGTTGCGCCTCCAGGCTGCGTTCCTGCGGCACTTCCTCAGCGGCCGTATCGGGCAGTTCCTGCACGGTCAGGCGCTGCGCGAGGCTCAGACGGGCGCCCAGGCTCGCGGGGCTCAAGGCCAACGCCGGCATTTGCAGGCGCGGCTGAACCGGCGCGTGCACGCAGCCCGCGAGCATCAAGGCGATAGAGAAAATCAGGGCGCGCACAGGGCTTCCAGGGTCGCCAATCGGGCCGGCTTGGCCACATAGGGGTTGGACTGATCCCACGCGTAGCCGGCCAGGATGGCCGCAATCATGCGGCGAATATCGGGGGACTGGTCCTCATGAAAGATCACGTCCTGGAAGCCGCCGCGATACCAGCTCTCCACGAAGGCGCGGAAGGTGTCAACGCCGCGCTTGAGCTTTGCGCCGTAGTCGGCCTCCCAATCGACAGCCTCGCCCTTGAACTCGCGTTCGATGGCCGCCGCCGCGAGGCTGGCGGACTTGAAAGCGATGGTCACACCGCTGGAGAACACGGGATCAAGGAACTCGCCGGCATTGCCGAGCAGCGCGAAGTTCTTGCCCCACAGCGATTTGACGTTGGCCGCGTAGCCCGTCAGCTTGCGTGCGGGCGTGTCCCAGACGGCGTCCTTCAACAAGGTGGCAAGCGTAGGCACTCCGGCCATGATGGCGCGCAGGCGTTCGGTGTCATCGCCCTTGAAACGCTCCAGGAACTCGGCCTTCGCCACCACGCCTTGCGAGCAGCGGCCGTTCGAGAAAGGGATGGTCCAGAACCAGACATCGACATGCTCCGGATGCACGCTGACCAGGATCTTGTTGCGGTCGAATTCGGGATCGCCGATGCGGTCCTCGATGTGCGTGAACAGCGCGCCGCGAACCGGGAAGTCGGACGGCGTCTCCAGATCGAGCAGGCGCGGCAGCGTGCGGCCAAAGCCGCTCGCATCGAGCAGGAAGCGCGCGCTGATCTGGCAGCTCTCGCCCTCGGGCGATTTGACGGTCACCCGCGGATGCTCGCCGGCCACATCGACCGCCGTGACCTGGTGGCCGAAGCGGATCTCGGCCCCGGCCCGCTCGGCGGCGCGCGCCAGCACATGGTCGAAATTGCCGCGCTGCACCTGGTAAGTCGTGCCCCAGCCCGCCGAGAACTTGTCGCGGAAATCAAAGGCCGTGCGCCGTGCGCCCCGCTGAAAGGCCGCGCCGTTCTTGTATTGGAAGCCGGCCTCGACGACATCGCGCAGGAAGCCCGCAGCCTCGATGTACTCCATCGACTGCGGCAACAGGCTCTCGCCGATCGAGAAGCGCGGAAACTGTTCCTTCTCGATCACCAGCACCTCGCGGCCCTGGCGGCGCAGCAGGCCTGCCGCGACCGAGCCGGCCGGGCCCGCACCGATGATCACGATCTCTTTGTGCTCGGTCTTCAAGGCGTTTCCTTGGTGGCGGTGGTGGGCAGGAACAGGGGTGTCATGAGCCAGGCCAGGCTGATGCCCAGCAGCATGGTCAGCCCGAAGGCGCGCAGCGCCGGGGTTTCGGACAGCGCCAGCAGGCCGAAGGCCAGCAACGTTGACGCGGCCGCCAACGTGATCGACAGGAAAGGCCGCAGCGCCGTGCGTGCGGGCTGCTCGAGCATGAAGATGCCGTAGTCCACGCCCATGCCCAGGATCAGCAGCAGAGCCAGCACATTGAAGAGTTGCAGCGGCTGGCCGAACAGCGCCGGCAAGGCCAGAGCCAGCGCGCTGGCAAGCGCCGTAGGTAGCAGCGCGCGCCACGCGCGGCGGCCGAAGCGAACGGTGAGCGCGACGAACACCAAGGCATAGCTGACGCCGATCACGGCCGCCATCAGCTGGCGTGTGCGTGCCATCACGCTGGAGACTTCAGCCACCTTGTCCACCCATTGCACGCCGGGTGTGACGAGCGCGGCGAGCTTGGGCAACACGGCCGGGTCGCTGACGCCGCGCAGCATCACGACGCTGGCGTAGCCGCCTTCAAACGGGCCCAGCCATTGGTGGCGCAGCGGCTCCGAGACCGGAGCCGCCAGCCAGGCCGCGGGCAGCAAGGGCCTGAAGACCGAGGGCGCCGGCAGCTTGATCGGTTCGCCCAGAAGTTGAGGTGCCTGCGCCAGCACGGCGCGCTGGCTGCGGTCGATCAGCGAAGCATCGCTGTTCTGCTGCTTCTGCGAGGGCAGCCAATCGGATACCGCCTGCACATCGGCCAGGCCGCTGGCGCGCACGGCCGCCTTCAACGCCTCTTCGCGTTGCAGCAACTGCTCTTCGCTGTCGCCGCGCACCAGGTAGAACTGCGCCGGGCTGGGCAGGTCCATCAGACGGCCGATCGCGCGCTGTTGCGTGATCAGATCGGACGGCGTGTTCTGCAGCAGACGGATGTCGTCGTTCGCGCGCATCCGCATGCCACCGAACGTCAGCACCGCAATCAGCAAGAGCGCTAACGCCAAGGTCAAGCGGTTGGCACCCAGCGCCGGCCAGCGCGCGCGCTGCGAGCCAATCCAGCGCGAGAAGCGCGTGAACGGCATCTCGCCCTTGTCGAGCAGAGGGAACCACCAGAGCGTGCTGATGAACGCGGCCAACAGGCCCACGACCGAGAACACCGCGATCTGGCGCAGGCCGGGGAAAGGCGTCAGCGCCAGCAAGGCATAGCCGATCGCCGTGGTCAGCATGGCCAGCCACATCACCGGTGCCTGTTCGCCGAGCATGGCGAAACGCTCGGAGAACGGTCGCCCGCTGCGGCCGCTGAAGTAATTGCTGGCGTAGTTCTCGGCCACGCCGACGAGGCTCGCGCCGAACACCAGCGTGATCATGTGCAGGCGCTCGAACAAGAGGCTGGAGACCGACACCGCAGCCAGCAGGCCCGTGGCGATCGAGAGCGTGACCAGCACGCGCGGGCGCAGGGCCTTGAAGGCAAACCAGGTCAGCGCCACGATGCCCAGCAGCGAGCCGATGCCGATCGTGTGGATCTCATGCTCGGCCTGCGTGGCCGCCGCCGCCGCATAGAGCGGCACGCCGATGGCGTAGATCATCTGCCCCGGTGCGGCGCGCAAGGCGGCTTCACGCGCGAGGTTCAGTTGCGGCACGAGCGCCTGCTGCGCCGACATCGAGAAGGCGGAGCCGCGCAGCTCGAGCATCAGCAGCGCGTAGTGCTTGTCGCCGTCGGTCAGTGAGAGCCGCCCGTCGGTCACGCGCACCTTGCTGTCGGCGGCTCGCTCGCCCAGCCAGGCGCCGAAGAGATTGAGCGGGTCCTCAGCCCAAGGGCCGATGCGGGGCATGCCCATTGGACGATAAAGCTGCTCGACCGCCGCCTGTGCCAGTTGCTCCGCCGATTGGCTTTCGAGTTGGCGGCGTTGAGCGTCACTGAGCAGTTGATGGCGATGGGGCTCGAAGAAGCTCAGCCACTGATCGGCGGCCGCATCGCCGACGCGGTAGCGCACATCGACAGGCGCGTTGACAAGACTCTCGGCATAAGCATCGCCCGCGCGCTGCGCGCTGGCCTCGTCCTGCCCGCCCACCAACACCACAACGCGACGCGCGGCGGCGTCGGTCAACGCGCGCGTGGCCTGCTGCACGGCAGGCTGGCGCTCGTCCTGGGGCAGCATGGCGAGCACGTCGGTGTCGAGCTGAAGACGGCCACTGGCCAGCAGCCAGCCGACGTGAGTGGCCATGGCCAGCACGATCAGCAGCCAGGCCCAGGCGCGCAGCTTCTTGTTATTCAAACTGATGCGCCTCTTCGGCCGTCAGGGTGGCCGGCTCGGCGCTTTGCGCGCTGAAGCGGATCACGGTCTTGTCGCCACTGGCTTCCAAGATCGTGATGCTGCGCACCTGCATCTCGCCGCTCAGGTCGATGCTGGTCATCAGCTTGGCCAGGGCGCTGGCGCGCGGCGTGAGGTGCAGTTGCCAGGCCTTGCCTTCGGCGCTGCCTTCGACCTTGAAGAGCTCGCTCAGGCCGCCGATATCGCCATTCAGCAGCGAGAACATCAAGCCGTTGATGACGCGCACCGAGGGTTCCTTGCTCGCATCGAGCCGGAAGGCGACCGCGCCGTTCTGCGTGGCCTTGATCTCGTCACGCGTGAGCCGCAACTGCGAGGCAAACGGCGTCTTGGTCAGCCACAGCACGCCGCGCTCGCGCGCCACGACGAAGCTGCCGCGCGAGATGAGCGGCTTGGCAAAACCTTGCACCTGCTTCTGCTGCTCGAACTCGCCGCGCAGCACCGGGGCTTGCACGAGCCGTTCGCGCACGGACTGAGCGAGATCGGTTGCGGCCTGGGCGTCGGCGGCCAGCAATGTCAGGGCGAGGATGAAAGCTCTCATGCCGACGTCCTTGAGTTTCCGGAACGCAGAGGACGCAAAGGGATGCAGAGTTCGCGGAGTTTCATGGTGAATTGATGACACGTCGCAGTCCTTTGACGAGCGTGGCTTGATTGAAATTGATCAACAAACCCAGCCGGAGATCGGTGAGTCGCAGATAAGTCAGGAGCTGTGATGCATGTTGCTCCGCGAGGGTGTCCACGGCTTTCAGTTCCAGCACGAGGCAGTTTTCCACAACGAAATCCGCGCGAAACACAGCCCCGAGTTGCTGTCCCTTGTACGACGCATGAATGGCTTTCTCTCTTTCAAACGCGCAACCGCGCTCCTGCAATTCAATCGCCAATGCGGCGGCGTAGGCCGACTCCAACAAGCCCGGGCCCAGCGTGCGATGGACCTCCATCGCTGCCCCGATCACCTTCTCACTGATTTCGTTTTCCACCCTGCTTCCTCTGCGCTTTCTCTACGTTTTCTCCGCGACCTCTGCGTCCCTTTGCGTCCTCTGCGTTCCGGAAACTAAATCTCCCCTTCCACACCCAGGCGCTGCCACAGCACCTCGGGGCAGACAAAGCACATCTCACGTGTCTGCATGTTCACGGCGACCTGCGTGGTGTGCGCCTTGTTGACGGTCTCGCCGCTGGCCGCGTCGCGGATCACATACTCGATCTTGAGTCGGTTCTCCCACTCGACGATCTCGGCACGCACGATCAGCTTCTGCATGAACTCGGCCGAGCGCACGTACTTCAATCGCATGTCGACGATGGGCCACGCATAGCCCGAGTCGCGCATCTGCGGGTAGTCGTAGTTGAACTTGGCGAGCAAGGCGCAGCGGGCCACTTCCAGGTACTTCGGGTAGTGGCCATGCCAGACGACGCTCATCGGATCGAGATCGTGAAAGGCGGGAGCGATCTCGATCTCGATGCTCAGCTCAGTCATAGAGCCTCCACGCCCGAGTGCGCAGCGCAGTCAGCAGGCTTTGCAGATCACGGTCGAGCGCACGGTCTTCATCGACGAGGGCGATGCGATCGTTCAGATCGGCCTGCATGGCCGCAAGCGCAGGGCTCAGTGTGAGATCCGGCTGCACGCGCTGTCGCAGGGCCAGTCCTTGCCGCGCCGCGATCAGCATCGCAGCCAGCACCTGCTCGCTCAGTTCCAGCACGCGCAGGCAATCGCGCGCGGCGATCGTGCCCATGCTGACCTTGTCCTGGTTGTGGCATTCGGTCGAGCGGCTGAACACCGACGCCGGCATGGTGCCCTTGAGCGCTTCGGCGGTCCAGGCCGAAACGCTGATCTGCAGCGCCTTCAGGCCGTGGTTGATGGCCGCGCGCGGCCCCGTGGCGCCGGAGAGATTGCTGGGCAGGCCGTGGTTGAAACGCGTATCCACCAGCAGCGCCAGCTGCCGGTCGAGCAGATCGGCCACATTGGCGACGGCAGTCTTGAGCGTGTCCATCGCCAGCGCGATATGGCCGCCGTAGAAATGGCCGCCATGCAGCACGCGCTCGCCGACCGGGTCGATCAGCGGGTTGTCGTTGGCGCTGTTGAGCTCGTTCTCGATCAGCTGGCGCAGGAAGGGCAAAGCGTCTTCAAGCACCCCGATCACGTGCGGTGCGCAGCGCAGCGAGTAGCGGTCCTGCAGGCGCTGCTCGTTGCGGCTCGGCTGATCGCTGGCCAGATCGGCGCGCAGGCGTGCGGCGATCTTCTGCTGGCCCGGATGCGGCTTGGCCGCAAACAGGGTTTCGTCGAAGTGATGCGCGTTGCCCGCACTCGCCACGACATTGATCGCGGTAAGCCGCGTCGCCATGCGGGCCAGCGCGTCGGCGCGTTCCCAGGCCAGGCAGGCCAGCGCGGTCATCACGGCCGTGCCGTTCATGATCGCCAGGCCTTCCTTGGGACGCAGGCGCAGCGACTTGAGCCCGGCACGTTGCAGCGCGTCGGCCGCGCTCATGCGCTCGCCGGCCATCAACACTTCGCGCTCGCCGCAGAGTACGGCGGCAACGTAGGAAAGCGGCGTCAGATCGCCGCTCGCGCCGACCGAACCTTCGCTCGGGATCAGCGGCAGGATGTCGTGATGCAGCAGGGCTTCGAGTTGCGCGAGCAGATCGACGCTGACGCCCGACATGCCTTGCGACAGCGAGGCCAGGCGTGCAGCCAGCACGGCGCGCGTCTGCTCGGGGCTCAGCACGGCACCTGCGCCGCAGCCGTGATAGGTGTAGAGGTGGTGGGGCAGTTCGGCCACGAGTTCGGGCGGGATCTGCACGGTGCAGGAATCGCCATAGCCGGTCGTGACGCCATAGATCACGCCCTCCTCGGCCAGCAGCCGCGCGACGAAATCGGCGCCGGCCTGGATGTGCTGGCGGAACGCAGCGTCCGTGCTCAGGCGCGCTTCGCGCTCTCGGCGCGAGAGGGCGGCGATGTCTTCGATGGACAGGCGCTGCCCGTCGAAGATGACTTGATCAGTCGGCATGGGCTTGGTCCCAGAAGGGAAAGAAATTGAACCAGTCATAAGGCGAACGGCACAGCAGCGCCGCCACGGCATCGGCGAATTGTTGAGCATGCGCCTGCAAGGCCGCCTGGCGGGTGGCGCGTGGCAACTCCACCCGCTCGGCCAGGCGCTCGAAATGAACCGCGTAGCCGCGCCCCTCGTGCATGCAGCCGAGCAGATAGAGCGGGCATTTGAGCAGGCTCGCGAGCACATAGGGGCCGACAGGCAGCGGCGCCGGATGCCCGAGGAAGTCGACGGTCACGGTCTTGCTTTGCCGCACGGGCACGCGGTCGCCGGCGATGGCGATGAATTCACCCGCAGCGACTTTCTCGGCCAGCATCATCGCCAGGGGCACGCCCATATCGGTGACTTCGATCAGGTTCACATGCGCCTGCGGATTGAGGCGCTGCAGGATGCGGTTGAAAGCCTGGGCATGCTGGGTGTGTACCAGCACATTGAGCCTGAAGGTGCTTTCATGCGCCGACATCACGCGGCACAGTTCGAGGCAGCCCATGTGGGCCGTCACGAAGATGCCGCCCTGGCCCGACTGGCGCGCCTGCCGGACCGGCTCGTAGCCGTACTCGTGGACGTTCTCGGCGGCGTAGCGGCCGCCCATGACGAGCAGCTTGTCGAGCATGGTGTCGGCAAACAGCGCCACATGGCGCAGGCTCTGCCACGCGCCGGGCGGCTTGGCGAACACGGTATGGGTCGCATGCAGCCGTTTCAGATATTGCAGCGAGGCCTGGCGCAGCGCCGGCCGCGCGAGCCAGTGCACGAGCACGACGGGCGCCATGCACAGGCGAAACAACCAACGCCCCGTCAGTCGGTACACGCCGTACAGCAGCCAGATGCCGGCCACGAAAGTGGTTTCGCGCTGCTGCGCCCAATGTGAGCTGCGCGGGTTGCCGGGGTTGCTTGCGTTGCTCATGCCGACGCCTTGCGCCAGAGCAGCAGCGGCAACCGCATCAGCATGCCGAAGAAGAGCCGCGTGTGCATCCACGAGATCAGCAGGTTGTCCTGCAGGGCGCGGAAATGCGAGACGCCATCGGTCGGATAGCTGACCTTCGTGGGCTGGTTGATGACGGGCACGCCGCGCCAGTACAGACGCACCGCCACCTCGACATCGAAGTCCATGCGCCGGCCGATGCTGACGCTGTCGATCAGCGGCAGCACGGCCGCGAGCGGATAGACGCGGAAGCCGCACATCGAATCACGGATCGCCAGCGACAGCGTGTTGATCCAGACCCAGACATGCGTGGCGTAGCGGCCGTAGAGCCGCGCCTTGGGAACCGACTCGTCATAGACCGGGCAGCCGCAGATGAAGTGCTGGGGATGCTCGGCGGCGGCGGCGGCGAATTTCGGGATGTCGGCAGCGTCATGCTGGCCGTCGGCATCAATCTGCAGCGCGTGGGTCCAGCCGAGCGTCTGCGCCACGCGCAGGCCGGCCATCACGGCGCCGCCCTTGCCCTGGTTGACCGGCAGGCGGTGCAGATGCACCTCGGGCGCCACCAGGCTGTCGAGCACGGCGGCGCAATCGGCGTGGCTGCCATCGTCCACCAGCAGCACGGGCAGGCCGTGGGCGCGAATGGCGTGCACCACGGCGCCGACCGCTTCGCCGTGGTTGTAGACAGGAATGACGGCACCTAACTTCATGCTTCGGCGGCCCCGAACAGGATGCGCCCGGCAGCATGCTGGCCGCGTTCGGAGCTGTACTTGAAGTTGAGCTTGCCGGCTTCGGGCTTGAAGTCGAGCGTCAGCGTCACCGTGTCGCCGGGCCGGATCACCTGCTGGAACTTCAGGCCCTCGAGCGCCAGGAAGCGCGGCGGCAGCGCGAACAGCTCGCGGCCCAGGAGGATGGCCCATTCGAGCTGAGCGACGCCGGGCAGGATCGGGTGGTCGGGGAAATGGCCGTCGAACTGCGGCAGGGCGGCGTCGACCGTGATGCTCAGCTCGGCGCTGGTCGGCGTGGCGATCAGGACGCGAGGTTGGGGGCGGCGCGGATCGAACAGCGAACGCAAAGCCTCGACGGTGGTCTTGCCCTGGGTATTGCTGGGCAGGACAGAGACAAAACGCCAGCGGCGGGGCAAGGCCACGGCCTCGATTTGCTGTCGCAGCGCCTCGCGCAGGGCGTTGGCGAGCGCCGCCTTGCCCTGGTTCGCATGCAGGGTCCAGCCCGCTGCGTTCGGCACGGCCACGACCGCGAGCTGTTCGCGCGGGCCGGGCAGCGTCAGCACGCGCAGATCCTGCAAGAGTCCGGTGGCGAGCAGCGCCTGTTCGACGGCGCTCAGCGAGACGCGCTTCTCCTCGATCTTGAGCACGCGGTCGGCGCGGCCCAGCAGCGTGAAGCCTTCGCCATCCGGCGCAGCGCGGTCGGCAGTGGCGGTCCAGCTGCTGCTCGGCAGATGCGGCGAACGAACCTCCAGCGTCTCGTCCTGCAGCCGCCACTGGACGTTCGGCAAGGCTTGCCACGCCTGCAGGCCGCTGCGCTGGCGCCAGGCCACGCCGCCGGTTTCGCTGCTGCCGTAGACCTCGATCGGCGCCTGCCCGAGCTTGGCGATGCAGTCGGGCACGGCCGCATCGGGCAGCGGGCCGCCCGAAGAGAACACGGCGCGCGGCGCCAGCGCGGCTTCGGGCAAGCGCTTGAGGTGCGCGGGGCTGGCGATCAGCACGACGGGGCCTTGCGCGCGAGCCGGAATGTCCTCGATGTAGCTGAGCCTCTCGGCATGGAAGACGCGGCCGCTCGCCAAGGGCCACAGCACGCGGAACAGCAGGCCGTAGATGTGCTGGTGCGAGACGGTGGCCAGCACCTCGGCTTGCGCCACCCTCTCGTCGAACAGCTGCTGCAAGGCACGCGCCTCGGCGAACAGCTGGCCCAGGCGCTTCGCGATGGCGACCGGTGCGCCGCTCGATCCCGAGGTGAAGATCACGAGTTGTTGCGCCTGCTCATCGAGCAGCGGCCAACGCGCGGTGGAACCTTTCAGCGCCTGAACGGTGGCGCGATCGGCGGGCATGTCACCCGCATAACCATCTATGTGAGCGGCAAGACCGGATAGCGTGGCGGGCAGCACATCGCCGGGCAGCCAGGCAGCCTTGCCGGCGTGCCACACGCCCATCAGGGCGGCAGCGAATTCAAGGCTGTCTTCAAAGTAGAGCGCGAAGTGCTGGCCCGCGTGCTCGGCAAAGGCGGTCCGCCAAGCGTCGGCGCGTTCAGCAAAGGCGCCGAAGGTGATGAGTTGGCCGGCCCGTCGCGCGACGGGCGCATCGAGCGGCGGTGGCGCGCTCAGCAGGGAGCGGAGATCAAACACCGGCGCTGCTCTTTTTCTTGGCGCGAACGGCCCGGCGCACGAGCCACTCACCGCCCATCAAGGCGCCGATCAGCACATAGGCGATCAGGCCGTTGTAGAGCGCCCAGGTCTTGTCGCTGGCCCACAGGCAGGTGGCCAGCGCAATGCCGCCGTTGAGCAGGAAGAAGCCGCACCAGACCTGCGTGACACGGCGCGTGTAGGCCACGCCGTGCTCGTCCAGATCGGGCTCGCGCAAGCGCGCCAGGCGTTCGATCATCGGAGGCGGGTGCCTGAGGCTCGCCGCAAAGACAATCAGCAGCAAGGTGTTGACCAGCACCGGGTAGAGCTTCAGCGGCATCAGCTGATTGGCCGCAGCGGACACCGCAGCGAGCACCAGGCCGGCACCGGCCGCCCACCACCAGAAACGGTCACGGCTGCCGAGCGCGCGCACCACGGCCAGGCCGGCCAGCAGCAGCGCCAGATAGCGCGGCTCGAAGTGACCGAGGCCGAAGTACACCAGCAGCGGGTAAGCCGCCGTGATCGTGATGACGATGACGGCGCGCATCAAAGACCAGCGTTCATTTCAGTTCTGAAGCGCCCCGGCCTCGTCCTTGATCAGGCCTTGCAGCGCGTCGATGACGTCCTGCAGCGTGCGCACGGCCTTGAAGGCTTCGGGCTGGAGCCGCTTGCCCACCAGGGGCTTGAGCTTCACGATCAGGTCGACGGCGTCGATGCTGTCGATGTCGAGGTCTTCGTAGAGGCGGGCCTCGGGGTGGATGCGTTCGCCTTCGATATCGAAGGTCTCGATCAGGATGGCACGCAGCCGCTCAAAAATGTCTTGGTTGGTCATGAGAAGAATCCTCTGAAAACGTGACCTTGGTAAAGCGGGGTCCGAGTTCAGCGAGCGCGCTGCGCGCTGACGAAATGAGCCAAAGCCTGGATGCTGGCGAAATGGGCGCGGGTTTCTTCCGAGTCGGCCGACATGTGCACGCCGTAGCGCTTTTGCAGGGCCAGGCCCAACTCCAGGGCGTCGATCGAATCGAGCCCCAGCCCCTTGACGAACAAGGCCTCGTCGGCCTTGATCTGTTCGGGTGTCATGTCTTCGAGATTCAGCGCTTCGATGAGCAACTGCTTGATTTCAAGCTCCAGCGCCTGCATATTATTTTCCGCCCTTTGCATCCGAGAAATATTCGCTCAAGTATGCCGTCAGATTGCGCGCGGCTAGAGCGGGTTCTCCAGCAGAAGCCCGTAGAAATGGGGCAACCGAGACATCCTCACCCACTTCGATCGTGAAATGCATGGGCCTGTCATGACAGCGCCACCAGGGTCTGCCTTTGGTCAATCCCAGCGGATGGCAGCGGATGGTGACGGGCGTCACGGCGCAGGGTGCGCGCATCGCGATCTGCGCGGCGCCGCGCTGCATTTGCAGCGGCTCGCCGGGACGGCTGCGCGTGCCCTCGGGGAAAATTACCAAGTTGTTGCCGGCATGCAGACTGGCGATGGCGGCGTCCAACAGTTCAGGCCCGCCGTCATTGCAGATATAGCCGGTGGCGCGCACCGGGCCGCGTGTGAAAGGGTTGTCCGCCAGGCCGGCGCGCACGATGCAATCGGCATTGCGCACCAGCGAGACGAGGAAGACCACGTCGATCAGCGTCGGGTGATTGGCCAGGATCAGCAAACCTTGCCGATCCAGGCGCTCGCGGCCGCGGATCTCGCAGCTGATGATGCCGAGCAGCCAGAGCAGGCGGATGAAGCAGGCGAACGAGAAGTGCACCAGGGCACGCGCAGCCAGGATCCGGCGTCGCTCATCGCGGAGCAGCAGCCGCTGCAAGGGGAAGCCGACGAGCCCCAGCAGCACGCCGCCCACGCCGAAGCAGGTGAAGGCCAGCGCGGTGGCGGGCACGCGCCAGGCGCGGTTCAGGCTAGACAGCATGGCGCTGCCATAACCAGTTATGTCGGCGCAGCTGCGTTGCGTCGCCCAGCAGGAAGTTCAGCACCTGCAGGCCCGGCGGCAGGCCGTCGGCCGGCGACGGCCGCGAGGCCTGCGACAACTCGCTGCCCAGGCTGATGCCGCCGGACTCCGCGCGGCTCAACAGGCAGGCAAAGGCGTGCGGGAAACTGGCTTGCTGTTCGAAGGCGGCATACGCCTCGGGCAGCGGCGCATCGAAGTACACGACCAGCACCTGCGGCGCGCCATCGGCCAGCAGGCCGGCCGCCTCGGCAAAGCCGGCCTCGGCACTGAACTCGCCGGCCGCGACTGCCTGGTAGTTGTTCTTGTCCTTGCGGGCGATCGAGAACAGCGCGCCCACGGCGTTGTGGACCGAGAGGCTGAAGGCCGTGGGTGACAGCGATTCACCGGCCGCCAGTTGCTCCAGCATGCCGACCGAGCGCTCGATCTCGCCCCAGCGCGAAGCCAGCACGACCGGGCCGGTCGGCGCATCGCCTTGGGCCCAGTACGCGGCCTGCAAGGCGACGCGGCCCAGCGGTTCGATCCGGCGGCGCATCATGGCCGGCATCTCGCTCAAGGCGGGCACGCCTTCAGCCGTCACGGGCTGCGGCGCGCGCAGCCATTCCACCCAGGCCTCTGAGGTTTCCAGGCCCGGTGCCCAGGCAGCCCAACGGTCGATTTGCAGGTGGAGCGGATTCATGATTCAGCAAAAACAAACCCGCCGCGAATCAACGGGGCGGGCTTTCGCATTCCGACAAGCGGAAGAAGCGTGTGACTTACTTGCCGCGGAACTTGCGGATCGCCGCGATCTGCGCCGCCATCGCCGCGAACTCGCCTTGCGCCTTGGCGAAGTCGATGTCGCTCTTGGCGTTTTTCATGGCCTCTTCGGCGTGCTGCTTGGCTTCGAGGGCCTTGGCTTCGTCGAGGTCCTTGCCGCGGATGGCGGTATCGGCCAGCACGGTCACGGTGCCGGGCTGCACTTCGAGAATGCCACCGGCGACGAAGACGAATTCCTCGTTGCCGTCGGCCATCTGGATGCGCACGGCGCCGGGCTTGATGCGGGTGATCAGCGGCGTGTGGCGGGGCTTGATGCCCAGCTCACCGCTTTCACCCGGCAGCGCGACGAAGGTGGCTTCGCCGGAGAAGATCTGCTCTTCGGCGGAGACCACGTCGACGTGGAGGGTTGCCATATAAATCTTCCTTTAGCGTTTAAGAAGTTGCGTACGCAAAGGCGCCGGAGCGCCCAAGCATTACTGCAGCTTCTTCGCTTTCTCGATCGCTTCGTCGATGGTGCCGACCATGTAGAACGCTTGTTCCGGCAGGTGGTCGCATTCACCGGCGACGATCATCTTGAAGCCGCGGATGGTTTCCTTCAGCGGCACGTACTTGCCGGGCGAGCCGGTGAAGACTTCGGCCACGTGGAAAGGCTGCGACAGGAAACGCTGGATCTTGCGAGCGCGGGCGACCGACTGCTTGTCTTCCGGCGACAGTTCGTCCATGCCCAGGATCGCGATGATGTCGCGCAGTTCCTTGTAGCGTTGCAGGATGGCCTGCACTGCACGGGTCGTGTTGTAGTGCTCTTCACCGATGACGTTCGGGTCGATCTGACGCGAGGTCGAATCGAGCGGGTCCACGGCGGGGTAGATGCCCAGCGAAGCGATGTCACGCGACAGCACGACGGTCGCGTCCAAGTGGGCGAAGGTGGTGGCAGGCGACGGGTCGGTCAAGTCATCCGCAGGGACGTAGACGGCCTGGATCGAGGTGATCGAGCCGACCTTGGTCGAGGTGATGCGCTCTTGCAGACGGCCCATTTCTTCGGCCAGCGTCGGCTGGTAGCCCACGGCGGAAGGCATGCGGCCCAGCAGGGCGGACACTTCGGTACCGGCCAGGGTGTAGCGGTAGATGTTGTCCACGAAGAACAGCACGTCCTTGCCTTCGTCACGGAACGATTCAGCGATCGTCAGGCCGGTCAGGGCCACGCGCAGACGGTTGCCCGGGGGCTCGTTCATCTGGCCGTAGACCATCGCGACCTTGGAGTCTTCGAGCTTCTCGAGGTTCACGACGCCCGAATCGGCCATCTCGTGATAGAAGTCGTTGCCCTCACGGGTACGCTCGCCCACACCCGCGAACACCGACAGACCCGAGTGAGCCTTGGCGATGTTGTTGATGAGTTCCATCATGTTCACGGTCTTGCCCACGCCGGCACCGCCGAACAGGCCGACCTTGCCGCCCTTGGCGAACGGGCAGATCAGGTCGATCACCTTGATGCCGGTTTCCAGCAGGTCTTGCGAAGGCGAGAGTTCGTCGTACGCAGGAGCCGAGCGGTGGATCGAAGCCTTCAGCTCCGACGAGACCGGGCCGCGTTCGTCGATGGGGCTGCCCAGCACGTCCATGATGCGGCCGAGCGTGGCCTTGCCGATCGGCACCTGGATGGTGTCGCCGGTGTTGTAGACCTCGGTGCCGCGGCGCAGGCCGTCGGACGAGCCGAGAGCAATCGTGCGCACCACGCCGTCGCCCAGCTGCTGCTGGACTTCCAGCGTCAGCGCCGAGCCTTCCATCTTCAGGGCGTCGTACACCTTGGGCATGCGGTCACGCGGGAATTCCACGTCCACCACGGCGCCGATGCACTGAACGATCTTGCCCACGTTTTGAGTGTTAGCCATTTCTTCGTTCCTTCAATTCAGATTCTTGTGCTTGCTGCTGACGGATCAGCCGACTGCGGCAGCGCCGCTGACAATCTCGGACAACTCTTTGGTGATGGCCGCCTGGCGGGTCTTGTTGTAGACCAGCTTCAGCTCACCGATCAGCGTCCCGGCGTTGTCGGTTGCGGCCTTCATCGCCACCATGCGGGCCGATTGCTCGGACGCCATGTTTTCCGCCACGGCCTGATACACCAGAGCTTCGGCGTAGCGCAACAGCAGGTCGTTGATGACCGTGGCCGCGTCGGGCTCGTAGAGGTAGTCCCAGCTGTGCACTTCGGCCTTGGCCTTGAGGCCGTTGGCGTCGAGCGGCAGCAGTTGCTTGACCACCGGCTCCTGCTTGATCGCATTGATGAAGCGGTTGTAGCAGAGGTAGACGGCCGAGAGGCGACCTTCGGCGTAAGCGTCGAGCAGCACCTTGACGGGACCAATCAGCTTGTCGATGTGCGGTGCGTCGCCGAGGTTGGTGGCGTGAGCCACGACCTTGGCGCCGATGCGGTTCATGAAACCGAAGCCCTTGTTGCCAATGGCCACGACTTCCGATTTGCCACCGGCGGTTTCGATCTCACGCAGCTTGGCCGTGGTCGCGCGCAGCAGGTTGGTATTCAAGCCGCCGCACAAGCCCTTGTCGGTCGTGACCACGACGAAGCCGGCCGTCTTGGCCTCTGCGTGCGGGATCATGAACGGATGCTGGAACTCGGGGTTGGCCTTGGCGAGATTGCCGGCGATGTGGCCGATCTTCTCTGCATAGGGCCGAGCCGAGCGCATGCGCTCCTGCGCCTTGCGCATCTTCGAAGCCGCGACCATTTCCATGGCCTTGGTGATCTTCTTGGTGTTCTCGACCGACTTGATCTTGCCGCGAATTTCTTTGCTGGATGCCATGAATGCTCCTGTTAATTTCCCGAAGCGCCGCGCAGCGCGCGACCCATCAAGCAGGCGCCGTGGAACTGGCTTTGCCAGGCCACTGGTGACGCCCCCTTGAGGGGGAGGCGCGAAGCGCTTCGGGGGTGATTCATGGTCAAGCGAAAGACTTCTTGAAGGCCGTGATGGCGGCGTTCAGTTCACCCTCGGACACACCTGCCTTGTCGAAAGCCTGTTCGGCTTCCAGCTTGGCCAGCAGCGGAGCGTGGCTGGTCTTCAGGAACTGGTGCATGCCATGTTCGAAGGCCAGGACCTTGTTCACCGGCAGGCTGTCCATGAAGCCCTTGTTCACCGCGTACAGCGTGGCAGCCATCAGGCTGATCGACTGCGGCGAGTACTGAGCCTGCTTCAGCAGTTCGGTCACGCGGGCACCGCGGTCCAGCTGCTTGCGGGTCGACTCGTCCAGATCGGAAGCGAACTGCGCGAACGCAGCCAGTTCACGGTACTGCGCCAGGTCGGTACGGATACCGCCGGACAGGCCCTTGATCAGCTTGGTCTGGGCAGCACCACCGACGCGCGACACCGAGATACCGGCGTTGATGGCGGGGCGGATGCCGGCGTTGAACAGGCTGGTTTCCAGGAAGATCTGGCCGTCGGTGATCGAGATCACGTTGGTCGGCACGAAGGCGGACACGTCGCCGGCTTGAGTTTCGATGATCGGCAGGGCCGTCAGCGAACCGGTCTTGCCCTTGACTTCACCCTTGGTGAAGGCTTCGACGTAGTCGGCGTTCACGCGGGCTGCGCGCTCGAGCAGACGGCTGTGGAGATAGAACACGTCGCCCGGGTAGGCTTCGCGGCCCGGAGGACGGCGCAGCAGCAGCGAGACCTGGCGATACGCCACGGCTTGCTTGGACAGGTCGTCATAAATGATCAGCGCGTCTTGGCCGCGGTCGCGGAAGTACTCGCCCATCGTGCAGCCCGAGTAGGCCGACACGTATTGCATCGCGGCAGACTCGGAAGCCGAAGCGGCCACGACGATGGTGTAGTCCATCGCGCCGGCTTGTTCCAGCGAGCGCACCACGTTCTTGATCGACGAAGCCTTCTGGCCGATCGCAACGTAGACGCAGGTCATGTTCTGACCCTTCTGGTTGATGATCGCGTCGATCGCCACGGCGGTCTTGCCGGTCTGGCGGTCGCCGATGATCAGCTCGCGCTGGCCACGGCCGACGGGCACCATCGAGTCGATCGACTTCAGGCCGGTCTGCACCGGCTGGTCGACGCTCTTGCGTGCGATCACGCCCGGAGCGACCTTTTCGATCACGTCGGTCATCTTGGCGTTGATCGGGCCCTTGCCGTCGATCGGCTGGCCCAGCGCGTTGACCACGCGGCCAATCAGCTCGGGGCCGACCGGCACTTCCAGAATGCGGCCCGTGCACTTCACGGTGTCGCCTTCGGAGATGTGCTCGTAGGCACCCAGAATCACGGCGCCGACCGAGTCGCGCTCGAGGTTCAGCGCGAGGCCGAAGCTCTGCGAGCCGTCCTTGGCCGCCGGGAACTCCAGCATTTCGCCTTGCATCACGTCGGACAGGCCGTACACGCGCACGATACCGTCCGACACGGACACCACGGTGCCCTGGTTGCGGACGTCGGTCGAGCTGCCCAGACCCTCGATGCGGGTCTTGATCAGTTCGGAAATTTCAGCAGGATTCAGTTGCATTGCTTGCTCCCACAAGGGGTAAATCGGTTGGTGTTTGAGGCCCGAAGAATCAGGCCGTCAATGCCACCTTCATGCGTTCCAGTCGGGCCTTGACCGAGGTGTCCAGCACCTCATCGCCGACCACGACCCGGATGCCGCCGATCAGTTCGGGCTCGAGGCTCACCGAGGCTTCGAGCTTGCGGCCGAAGCGCTTTTCAAGCGAGCCCACCACGTCGGCCAGTTGGGCATCGGCAATCGGGAAGGCGCTGTAAATATGCGCCTCCGATACACCCGAAGCCGCATTGACCAGCGCATGGAAGTGCGCCACAGCGGTCGGAAGGGCCGCCAGGCGACCGTTCTCGATCACTGCAAACAAGAAGTTATGCAGCGCAGGCGGCAGGTCTTGCCTGGCAGCGGCCGTCATGACGGCACAGACTTGCTCGGTCGTGGACTTCGGGTTGTCGGCAAACGAGCGCAACTCGGCGTCCTGAGCAACCTGCGACAGTGCGTCTAGCGCAGCGCCCCAGACCTGTCCGTTCCCGGTCGAAGTGGCGACTTCATACAGCGCTTCAGCGTACGGACGCGCAATCGTTGCGAGCTCGGCCATATCAGAGCTCCGTCTTCAGACGACCCAGCAGTTCGGCATGCACGCTGGCGTTCACCTCGCGCTGCAGAATCTGCTCGGCACCCTTGACGGCCAGCACAGCCACCTGTTCGCGCAATGCTTCGCGAGCACGAACAGATTGCTGTTCAGCCTCGGCCTTGGCGTCTGCGACGATCTTGGCAGCCACTTCTTCGGCGCGCTTCTTGGCTTCTTCAACAAGGGCGGCACCGCGCTTTTCGGCATCGGCCAGCAGCTTGGTGCTCTGGTCGCGCGTTTCGGCGAGTTGCTCGTCAACCTTCTTGTTGGCAGTTGCCAGCTCAGCCTTGGCCAGGTCCGCAGCGGCCAGGCCGTCGCGGATCTTCCCGACGCGTTCGTCCAGTGCCTTCGTGATCGGCGGCCAGATGAAGCGCGTGGTGAACCAGACCAAGATCGCAAAAACGATCGCCTGGATAAACAGTGTTGAATTGATGTTCACGGCACGATCCTTTCAGTCGTGAAAGGTTCGGAGGGAATCAATGCGCCAGGGCGAACGGATTGGCGAATGCAAACATCAGGGCGATAGCAACGCCGATCAGGAAAGCAGCGTCAATCAGACCGGCCAAGATGAACATCTTGGTTTGCAGTTCGTTCATCAGCTCAGGTTGGCGAGCCGATGCTTCGAGGAACTTGCCACCCATCAGGCCGATGCCGATGGAAGCGCCGATAGCGCCCAGACCAACGATGATGCCGCAAGCCAGTGCCACGAGACCGAGGATGTGTTCCATTTTTTTGCTCCTAGAGAAATATAAAAAGTAAAGCGGGTGGAAAAGAGAGGAAGAACGAGGGTCGATCAGTGCGCGTCGTGCGCCTGGCCGATGTAGATCAGCGTCAGCATCATGAAGATGAATGCCTGGAGCGTGATGATCAGGATGTGGAACAGCGTCCACACGGTGCCAGCGATCAGATGGCCGATGGCCAGGCCAATACCCGTGCCCGTGGCGGCCAGCGCACCGCCCATCAGGGCGATCAGCATGAACACCAGTTCGCCGGCGAACATATTGCCAAACAGCCGCATGCCATGCGAAACCGTCTTGGCGATGAATTCGATGACCTGCATGGCGAAGTTGAACGGCCACAGCAGCGGGTGTGCGCCGAACGGCGCGGAGATCAGTTCATGACCCCAGCCGCCCAGTCCCTTGATCTTGATGTTGTAGTAGAAGCAGAGCAGCAGCACGCTGATCGACAAGCCCAGCGTGGTGGACAGGTCAGCAGAGGGCACGCTGCGCATGAAAGCGTGGTGCGCTTCGCCGCCTGAGGCCGTGTAGATCTGCGTCCAGACAGCCGGGACGAAGTCGACCGGCAGCATGTCCATCGCGTTCATCAGGAAGATCCAGACGAACACGGTGAGCGCCAGTGGCGAGACCAGCTTGCGGCTGTTCGCGTTGTGAATCACGCCCTTGGCCTGGTTCTCGACCATCTCGCACAAGATCTCGACAGCAGCCTGGAAGCGGCCCGGCACGCCGGAGGTGGCACGCCTTGCCGCCAACCACAGCACAAAGCATCCCAAGCTACCCAAGAGAATCGAGTAGACGACGGAGTCAAAGTTGAAGACGCTGAAATCGACGATGCCGTGCTGCGGCACGTTCTGAAAATCGAAGTTCTTCGTCAGATGGTGCAAATGGTGAGTGATGTACTCACCGGCATTGGGCCCATGCTCTTCGGCTGCCATGTTCAGTTTCCGTCGCTGATGCTTTTACTTCGGCCCTGCAAAAGCAGAGCCAGCCAATTTACCTTCAGAGTCAAGAACAGAGTCGTCAGCAGTGCCAGCCAACTCAGGTCCTTCACTCTCGTGACCACCGCCAACAGGATGGCCATGGTCAACAAAATCTTGATCGACTCCCACAGCATCAGCGACAAAAATGCCGCCGCCGCCGTTGGGGCCGGTCGCCGGGTCAGACCCCACGCCATCAAGGCATTGGGCAGAACCACGGCAACAGCGCCATACATCGCTGCGCTCGCCTTGCCGACATCCGCAGCCAGGACCCGCCAGAGCACCCAGCAGACCAATCCCACCGCTGCTTGCGCAGCCACCACGCGCCAGGGCGAAACGGCGGGAAATCGTCTCCTCAGTGCCTGCGCTTCTTCTGGCGTCAGGGTCTTGAATTTTTCCGAATCGACGCCATCGTCATCCTCCCAGGCGTTCCAATTGGCTTTGGGCATAGGCTGGGGTTTCAGACTCACGCTAGAACTCGGTCGACTGTCAGCAAAACCCAAAGATTATATGTGGAAACCCGCAGACATCCGCGACCGCATAGCAAGCTGCTCGGGAAAGCCCGCAGCTTGTCAATGAGAGGCGGCTTAAGAAGGGCCGGGTTTACAAGCGCGCAACGTGGGCCGGCAGGCCCGGCACTTCAACGCGCATCTGCAGCACGCAGCCCGACAAGGGTTGTGCCGCGAGCTCGTCGGCGGGACGGCCTTTGCTCGCAGTCGTGATGTAGAGCGTGCGCAGATCGGCGCCGCCGAACGCGGGCATCGTCGGGCAGCGCACGGGCAGCTTCACTTCGCGCAAGACCTGACCTTCGGGCGACAGGCGCAGCACGCGCTGGCCCTCGTACATCGAGACCCAGTAGCAGCCTTCGGCGTCGATTGCAGCACCATCGGGCCGGCCGCCATATTGTTCGAGCGGCTGGCCTTCGACGCGCAGAGCGAATTGCGCGAAGACGCGGCGCTCGCCGATCGCGCCGGTGGCTGCGTCGAAATCGAGCGTGTAGATCTCGTGCGCCTTGGTGTCGCTCCAATACATGCGCTTGTTGTCGAGACTCCAGGCCAGGCCGTTGGAGTTGCTGATGCCCGACGCCGCCAATTCAAACTTGCCGTCGACATAACGGTACAGGCCAGCGTCAGGACGCCTCGCGTCGTCGATCGTGCCAACCCACAGACGACCGGCCGCATCGGCCTTGCCATCATTGAAGCGCTGCTTGCCCGGGTCATAGGGTGGTTCGGCGAGCTTGCGCTGTTCGCCCGTCACGGTGTCGAGCGACCACAGGCCCGAGCGCTGCGCCACCAGCAGGCCGCCGCCTTCGCGCAGGGCGATGCAGCCGAGCTCGCTGTCCATGTGCCAGCGGCGCAGATCGCCATTGGCGGGATCAAGCCGCAGCACCTCTTGCCCGGGAATGTCCACGTAATACAGGCATTGCTCGGCGGCGTGCCAGAGTGGCGACTCGCCCGTGCCGGCCACGGCGGAACCGGCGGCGCTGACTTGATAGGTTTGCATGGGCGGCATGCTAGTCCCGTAACCCGGCGAAACTTCAGGCCAGACGTGCGATCAGCACAGCGCCTGCCGCGCAGGCCGCGAGCAACAGCACGGCGAGACTCCGCAAGCCCCACCCATCTTTCGAGGCCGGCGTGTCGGGCGGGAGCGCCTTGTCGCCATGCCACATCGCCGCCAGCAACTTCCGGCCGCGCCATTGGTAGAAGGCGATGGCCAGCACATGCAGCGCGATCAGCCCCGCCACCAGCCATTGCCCGAAATTCGTGTGCCAGTGCGTGCAGAGCTTGCTGATGCGTTCGGAGACGAATCGCAGCAGCGGCCCGCTGAAGGCGATCTCATCATCGGCAAACAGGCCCGTACCCACCTGCGCGATCAGCAGCAAAAGCATCACCCACACCGACAGCGCCGCGAGCGGGCTGTGCCCGACCTCGAAACGATCTTCAGGCCGCGCCTGGCCGCGCCAATAGCGCCACAAGGCCGCCGGCGAGAACAGAAAGCTCGTGAAGCGCGACCAGCGCCCGCCGATCAAGCCCCAGATCACGCGAAAGGCAAGCAAGGCCAGCACCGTCAGCCCGAGGCGCAGATGCCAGACCATCGCCCAGTCCTCGCCGATCCAGCCCGTCGCCAGCGCAGCCATGACGCAGAGCGCGAGCGCCCAGTGGAAGACGCGGAGCGGCAAGTCCCACACGCGCACGCGGCGGTTCAAATCATGTTGTTTCATGGGGACCCGACCATAGCGCAGCTTGGCGTCAAGAGGTATCGTCTGCGGCCTGTGCCCGCGTCTAGCGACCTCGGGATCACCCTTTTTTGTGCCAGCCACATTTTGCAATTCGGAGCCCTGTCGATGAAACACCGCCTGCTTGTAGCCAGCCTCCTCAGCCTGTGCACGCTCTGCGCCGCCGTGCCCGCACAGGCGCAGTTCAAGACGCCCGAGGACGCCATCAAGTACCGCCAGGCCGCGCTGCGCGTGATGTCCACGCATTTCGGCCGGCTCGCGGCGATGGCCCAGGGCAAGGTGCCTTACGACCCGAAGATCGCCGGCGAGAACGCCGACGTGGTCGTCGTGCTGTCCAAGCTGCCCTTCCCCGCGTTCGCCGAAGGCACGGACATGGACGCGCCCTCGCACGCCAAGCCCGAGGTCTGGAAGGAAATGCCGCGCTTCAACGAGGCGGCCGAGAAGATGCAGGCCGCTGCGGCCAAGCTGCCGGCAGCGGCGCGCTCAGGCGATCTGGCGCAGTTGAAGGCGGCGGTCGGCGCGACCGGGCAAAGTTGCAAGGCCTGCCACGATCACTTCCGCAGCGAATGAGCAGACCGTTGCCGTCATGAGCCACGAAGGGCTGGCGAGCTTGCATCGATCACGGCGGACTCCATCGCATAGCGCGCATAGCGGAAATCGCGGACGTCCACGAGCTTGCCTCCTGCCCATTCCAGCAGGATGAAATAGCTGGGCACGGCGGGCTGCGCCGGCGCACTGACGATCAGGGCGGCGCGCCCGTCCACGCGGCCCACGCTGATGAACCAGTCGGTCGTCCCGGCATAGTTGTGCAGATAGTTCCCGACCTCGGCTTTGCCCTGCATGCGCTGGCGTCCGACGAGGTCGAGCCGGACCTCTTCGGCCAGCAGGCTCCGAATGGCGTCAAAGCGGCGGGCATTGAAGTGTTCCGCGTAGGCCGACAGCAACCCTTGCTCGGACACGCTCAGAGGCGTCGCAGGTCCGGCGGATCCGTCGGCAGCCAAAGCCTGCAGGCGCGTGCGTCCCCGATGCAAGGCGGCCTTGACGGCCGGCAGGCTGCTGTTCGTGATGTCACACAGCTCCTGCTGCGAATAGCCCAGCACGTCCATCAACGCCACGCATGAGCGCTGCAGTGGTGGCAACTGCATGAAGCAACGCAGGGCGATCCTCGCCATCTGCCGCTGTTCGGGCGTGGTCCCGGCATCCGGGATCGAGGCCTGCTCTTCTTCCGTCGCAAACGGGCCCTCGCGGCGACGTCGGCGCAGCATGTCCATGCTGGCGTTGTGAGCGATCCGGTAGAGCCACGGTCGCGGCTGTTCCACCGCGCCAAAACCCGCTCGCGCCTCGATGGCGTGCAGCAGCGCCTGTTGCACGGCATCCTCGCCGTCAATCGCTGATCCCATCATGCGCGAGCAGTAGCGATGCAGTTCGGGTCGCATCGAAGCGAGCCAATCCTGAAAGTCGCCTTCAGGCACGGTGGTGTCGATCGGATCGTTCATGGCTGCTCGAGCTTGCCGTAACTGCCAATGCGCAGGACCGCGCTTCTTTCGACCGGCGTGGCACAGCGCTGCCCCAAGTCTTGCAGAAAGGTCTTGAAGGCCGGCTGGCTGCTCAAGACCTGGCTCGACACGCCGTCTGCCGTTTGCACGCAGTGAAAGAAGTGGCCGTCCTCCGAGCAGAACACGGCATAGCTGAGCCCGGCCGGCGCCACCGATTGCAATTGGGTGAAGACCGCTTCGATCAGACGCCTGTTCATGTCGATGGCCTCCGGGTGAACGCGATAACGGACAAGTGAGCCGAGCATGACATTTCCTTGATCAGTGTGAGCAGTCCAACCAGGACGCCGGATGCGCGGCAAAGGATGCGGTCGCAAAGAAATATTTCTTCGCCGCAACCTTGGGCCGCGTGGCTTCGTCTTTGGAATGCAGGCCCTGGCGCTGATCGCGGGTTGGCCGGGCTGCGATCCACCTCACATCAATCTGGAGATTCCGAGCATGCTACTCAAGGACAAGGTCATCATCATTCACGGCGCCGGCGGCGCCGTTGGCAGTTCGGTCGCGCTGGCCATGGCCCGGCAAGGCGCGCAACTCTTCCTGGCAGGCCGGCGGCTTGCCAGCGTCGCAGCCACGGCGCAGCGCATTCGCGACGCTGGCGGTTTGGCCCAGACAGCCGAGGTCGATGCACTGGACGAAACCGCCGTGGAAGCCCATGCCGAGAAGGTGTTCGCTTCGGCGGGCGCTCTCGACGTGTGCTTCAACGCCACGGGCATTGCACAGCCCGGCATCCAGGGCACGCCCTTGCTGGAACTGGACGCGGATCGCTTCATGCAGCCCGTGGCCGCCTATCTGCGCTCGCACTTCCTGACCGCGCGTGCTGCGGCTCGCCACATGCTGGCGCGCAAGAAGGGTGTGATCCTGATGCACACGCCCGAACCCGCACGCCTCGGCGCTCCGTTGGTCGGCGGCATGGGGCCGGCATGGGCTGCCTTGGAGGGCTTGAGCCGCGCGCTCTCGGCCGAGCTGGCGCCCTCGGGCATCCGCAGCGTCGTCATGCGCAGCACGGGCCTGCCAGAAACAGCCACCATCGACACGGTCTTTGAGCTTCACGCCCGCGCCCTCGGCGTGCCGCGCGCGCACTTCCAGGCGATGCTGGAAGCCATGACGCATCGGCGCCGGTCCACCAGCCTGGCGGAACTGGGCGATGCCGCCGTGTTTCTGGCCTCGGACATGGCCGCCGCCATGACCGGCACGGTGGCGAACCTGACGGGCGGGATCATCGTGGACTGAGGGTGCGCGAGCAGCCGCCACCGCCCACGCCTGACGGCCTCAGGGTTGGCCGTTGCGGCCGTGGGCCATGAAGCCCGGGCGCTCGCTGAGGCGCTCGTAATAAGTCTCGACGGCCGGCAAGGA
Organism: Burkholderiaceae bacterium; assembly: GCA_036500605.1. GTDB lineage: Bacteria > Pseudomonadota > Gammaproteobacteria > Burkholderiales > Burkholderiaceae_C > JAFALK01. Next base: position 12,236 of record DASYBU010000022.1, on the reverse strand, counting down.
CGGCCGCTCGATCGGCGCCGCCAGCCAGCGGTGCGTGGACAGGCCCAGCACCACGTCGGCCAAGCTGAACTGCGGGCCGCAGACATAGGCGCCGGTCGACTCCAGCTGCTGCGCAAGAATGCCCATGTGGCGGTTCCAGCTCGCAACACTGCTGCCCAGCAGCGCGGCGTCCTGATGCGCCGCGCTCTTGCGCACGAGGCCCATGAAGGCATAGCGCCATGAGTTGTTCAGCTCGCCGGCCTGCCAATCCATCCATTGCTCGACACGCGCGCGCTGGCGCGGCTCGGCGGGCAGCAGGCTTTCGGCGTGTTCGCGATGGGCCAGATAGCGGCAGATCGTGTTGCTCTCCCACAGCACGAAGTCGCCATCGATCAGCACCGGCACCAGGGCGTTCGGATTGAGCGCCATGAATTCCGCCCTGTTCGGGTCGGCAAAGCCGGCGCCCCAATCCTCGCGCTCAAACTCCAGGCCGAGTTCGGCACAGGTCCAGAGCACCTTGCGGACATTGATCGAGGCAGCCTTGCCGAGAATCTTGTCCATCACAGCCGCACTTGGCCATGGATCAGCGGCGTCACATCGCCGCCGATCCAGGTCACAGCGCCCGCAGCGCCAATTTCACGGGCCACGTGCACGCGGCCCGCACGACCCAGCGCTGCTCCTTGCGCCGCCACGTAACGCGCAGGTGCCAGACCCGCGCCTTGCAGCCACAGCGCGATGCCGGCGTTCAAGCTGCCCGTGACCGGATCTTCGGGAACACCGAGGCTCGGCACAAAGGCGCGCACTTCGAAGTCGACTTCGCTGCCGGCCGGATACGCGCCGACCACACCGAGCTTCAAGCCCTTCATGGCGATGAAATCAGGCGTTAGCGCCAGCACGGCTTCGGCGCTCTTGAGCCGCGCCGCAATCCACTGCGGGCCGTTGCTGACCCATTGCACATCGAGCACTTCTTCAGCCGACAGGCCGAGCGAGCGCAGCACCTGCGCATGCACCTCGGCATCGACCGGCCCGCTTTGCAGCAACGGCGGCGCCGCAAAGGCGAGCCGCGCACCTTCGCGCTTGACACGCACCAGGCCCACGCCGCATTGCTGCACCACTTCGCCCGGCTTCTTCGGATCGCCGCCGCTGGCCAGCCACGCGTGGGCCGAGCCCAGCGTCGGGTGGCCCGCAAAAGGCAACTCGCCGCCCGGCGTGAAGATGCGCACGCGGTAGTCGGCGCCGGCATCGGTGGGCGGCAGCAGGAAGGTGGTTTCCGAGAGATTGGTCCAGCGCGCGAAATCGGCCATCTGCGCGTCGCTCAGGCCCGCGCCATCGACCACGACGGCCAGAGCGTTGCCGCGCAAAGCAGTGGCCGTGAACACATCGACCTGCACAAAGCGACGCAAAGAACTGTTGGCCCCTCGGTCGCCATTGGCGCCCGATCCCCCGAGGGGATGCGATCCGGTTAGGGGCGGCCCGTCACTCGGATCACTCATGGCGTGGGCACCTCGGCAGATTCGAGTTCAGCCTTCAACACGCGACCAAGGATCGCCACACCTTCGGCGATCAGATCGGGCGTGAGCGTCACGAACGACAGTCGCAGCGTGCGCGGGTCAGGCTGCTGCGCATAGAACGCCGCGCCCGGCACAAACGCGATGCCGGCATCCACGGCCTTGGGCAGCAGCGCCATCGCATCAAAGCCCGCCGGCAGGCGGATCCAGAAGAACATGCCGCCGACCGGCATCTGCCATTCGCAGCCCTCGGGCAGATGCTCCTTCAAGGCAGTCGCCATTGCGTCGCGGTTGGCCTTGTACTTGGCGCGGATCTTCGGCACATGCTGGTCGAGGAAGCCGTCCTTGATCACCTCATGCACGACGCGCTGGTTGAAGCCCGGCGTGTGCAGATCGGCCGCCTGCTTGGCCTGCAGCAGCTTGGGGAAGATCTCTGGCGGCGCCACGATATAGCCAAGGCGGAAACCTGGCGTCAGCACCTTCGAGAAGCTGCCCAGATAGACCGAGCCTTCGGGCCACAGCGAGGACAGCGAAGCCGGCGGGGCTTCGTCAAACCACAGATCGCCGTAGGGGTTGTCCTCGACCACGGGCACCTTGGCGGCGCGGGCGGCGGCCATCACGGCCTCACGCCGGGCCTGGCCCATCATGCGGCCGGTCGGGTTCTGGAAGTTGGGCAGCAGGTACGCAAAGCGGGTGCCCGGCGCGTCATGCGGCAAGGCGGCCAGCGCCTCGGGGCGCACGCCTTCATGGTCGCTGGCGAGGCTGGCGAAGTTCGGCTCATACGGCGTGAAGGCTTGCAGCGCGCCGAGGTACGTCGGCGTCTCGACGGCGACCGGCGCGCCGGCGTCGCACAAGATCTTGCCGACCAGATCCAGGCCCTGCTGCGAGCCGCTGGTGATCAGGATCTGATCGGCGCTGGCCTTCAGACCCAGGCTCCCGACCTTGGCCGCGACCCAATCGCGCAGCGGTGCAAAGCCTTCGCTCGAGGCATATTGCAGCGCTTCCTTCGCGTTGTTCGTCAGCACGCGATCGCAGGCCGCCTTCAGCGCATCGACCGGGAAGGTGTCGCTCGAAGGGAGTCCGCCGGCCATCGACAGCACGCCGGGCTTTTCGGTGACCTTGAGGATCTCGCGGATGATGGACGGGTTCATGCGCGCGGCGCGGCGCGCTTGGGTGAAAGGAGATGTCATGTGGGCCTCTAGGACTTCTTCGTCGTCGTCGTGCCGGCACGATACCTTTGATCGACCGGCATGCGTTTGCCAATCCAGACGACGGCGATAACCGCCAGCGCAAAGATCAGCGTCATCGCGTCAAGCCTTTCGCCCAGCAAGGGCACGGCCATCAGCATGGAGAAAAACGGCTGCACCACCTGCACCTGGCTCACGCGCAAGGTGCCACCGAGGGCCAGCGCGCGGTACCAGGCGAAGAAGCCCAGCCACATCGAGAAAACGGAAACGTAGGCAAAGCCGCCCCAGGCTCCGACGCTGATCTCATGCGTCGGCGCCAGGAAGAGGGCTGAGGGCACGGTCACCGGGAGGCACAGCACCAGCAGCCAGCTGATCACCTGCTCGGGCCGCAGCGCCAGCGAGAGCCGCGCGCCGATCACATAGCCGATCGAAGTGGCAAGCACCGCGCCGAACAGCAGCGCGTCGGCCCATTGCAGCCCCGTGGCACCGCGCCACCAGGCAAAGCCGATCACCAGCGCGAGGCCTGCGACCGACGTGATCCAGAAACCCAGGGAAGGCCGCTGGCGCAGCATCAGCGCGCCCACCGCCGCCGTGACCAAAGGCAGCACGCCGGTGACGACGGCCGCATGGATCGCATCCACACGCCGCACCGCCATGCCCAGCATCAAGGGCCAGCCGAACACCACGCCCAGCGCGGTGCAAAGCAGCCAGCGCACCTCATGCGCCGTAGGCCGGCGTGCGCCGCTGAAGAACAAATAGAGCGCTGACAGGCAACCCGCCACCGCCGCGCGGCCCATCGCCACAAAGGCCGGATCGAGCTGCGGCGAGCTCAGCGGCCCGACCGCCAGACGCGTCATCGGGATGGTCAAGCCAAACAGGAACACGCCGAGCGTCCCCAGCAGGAGCGCACGGTTCTGGTCCGAGGCCGACACGGTCGTCATGCGGCTCAGTGTATTGATAAGACCAGCACATCACCAATACACTTCACAGAACACCCCCACACACTGTATTGGCGTGAACACCGGCACAGAGAACCGCACCTTGCTGAGCCGCGACAGCGATCAGCCCCTGAGCCTGCAGCTCGCGGAACGCTATGCGGAGCGCATCCAGCAGCGCCTGCTGCTGCCCGGCGCGCGGCTGCCTTCGGTGCGCGACTGTGCACGTCACCACGGCGTTAGCCCCTACACGGTCGTGGCGGCGTATGACCAGTTGCTGGCGCGCGGGCTGCTCGAAGCCCGCAAGCAACGCGGCTTCTTCGTGCGCGAAGTGCAGGCCCCGACACAACGCGCGGCGCCCGTCCCGCTTTCGCGCGCGCCACTCAGCGCCAGCGCGCTGATCCGAGGCATGTTCGAGGCCGACACCCGCAAGGCGCCCGGCCTCGGCACGCTGCCGCGTGAATGGCTCGATCTGTCGCTGCTGCAGAGCACGCTGCGCCGCGCCATGTCGCAAGACGCGGGCGATCTGCAGCTCCAGTATGGCGAAGCCGGTGGCGATGTGCGCCTGCGCACGGCGCTTTCACAGCGGCTCTCGCTGTTCGGCGTGGCCGCGGCGCCTGAGCAGATCGTCAGCACGGTCGGCGCCACGCATGCGCTGGAGCTGATCACGCGCGGCCTGCTCAACCCCGGCGATGCGGTGCTCGTGGACGACCCGGGCTGGTCCGTCGAATACGCGCGTTTGACCCAGGCCGGCATGAAGCTGCTGCCCGTGCCGCGCGGCGCGCAGGGCCCGGATATCGAACGCATGCGCCACCTCGCCGAGCAGCACCGGCCGCGCCTGTACGTGACCGTCTCGGTGCTGCACAACCCGACCGGCAACATCCTCACGCTGGCCGCCGCGCACGAGATCCTGAAGCTTGCCGAGGCGCATGATTTCGTGATCGTCGAGGATGACAGTTATGCCGACTTCGCGCCCAGCCACTCGCCGCGCCTGTGCGCGCTCGATGGCCTGCAAAGAACGGTTTATGTCGGCGGCTTTTCCAAGATGCTCACGCCGGCGTGGCGCGTCGGTTTTCTCGCCGCCAGCCCCGCGCGCGTGGAACGCCTGACCGAGCAGAAGCTGCTGGCCAGCCTGACCACCAGCCCGCTGATGGACCGCGCCGTCGCGCTGTGCATCGAGCAAGGCCAGTTGCGACGCCATGCCGAGCGCGTGCTGCAAAAGCTCGATGCCGCGCGCCACCGCACGGTCAAGCTGGCCGAAGACGCCGGCTGCCGTTTCATCGCGCCGCCTCAGGGGCTGTTCGGCTGGGTCGATGTCGGTTGCGACACCGAGCGCCTGGCGCAACCGATGCTCGATGCCGGCTGGCTGATCGCGCCGGGCCTGCTGTTCTCCGCCACGCGGCAGGCGGGCACGCTGATGCGCATCAACTACGCGACGGCGCAAGATCCGAAGTTCTGGCGTCTGCTGGAAAAGCTGCGCGGTTGAGCTTCGATCACATGGCCCGGCGTCGTGCTCAGAAGCGATACAGATAGCCCAGCAGGAAGCCGGACTGCGTGCTCTTGTCCACCAGCGGACTGTTCTTGATGGCGTTCCCGAGCCGGGTGGCGCTGAGGTCCAGGAAGATCGACTGGCGCGGCGCCACCAGGAAGTCGCTGCGAAGGCCCACGCCCACATTGGCCGTGGAGCTTCCGTCATAGGCCGAGCGCTCCTGCGTGGCTTCGCTGGCCCTCACGCCGTAGTAGTAGTCCACGCTTTTGCGATCGAGCCACGCCACCGACACCCGCGGCGTGAAGCCGAATCGGCCGGTCCTGAACATGTGGTCTGCGGAGAACCTGAGCTGCGTTCCCTTGCTCTTGCCCGACACATCGGCGCTGGCCTCGCCCGACAGGTTCACGTAGCCGGTGCGCCACTGCACGCTCGGCCCCGCCCAGAAACTGGCCTTGCGATCTTCCATGCCGGCGAGGATGGGCGCGTCGGAAGCCTTGTAGCCGTTCAGCGCGCGATCAATCCGCAGGCCGAAGGAAAAGTTCTCGACGCTGCCGAGCTTGAACGTGGCGCCCAGCCCCTGAAGGCGCACCCAGCTGTTCTCGTACGAGATGAGCGGAAGGACTCGGGTATCGCTGTCCAGCCCCTTGTACGGTCGCTGACGGCTGCCGACAACAACGCCCAATCCGAAGTTCGACGCATCACGGGCGACCGGAGCTTCAATATTCTCCAGCTCGTCCGCTCGGGCCGCGGTGACGAACAGTTGTGCCACGAGGAGCGGCAAGACACGAAACAAGTTGCGTTGGAAGTTTGTCACTGGACCAATCCGGATGAAGTGAGGACGGCGGATTGTGCTGGGTTTCGCATGACTGAAGTCTTGCGGATTCTTCATGCATGGGTTGGCACGCGGCCCGTCGCTTTGGGCCGTCGATTGACTGCCAGATGTGGATTGATATCATTGATATCATTCATATCGATTCTTGCAGGAGAAACGCATGGCCGATCTGCTGGTACGCGGTGTTGACGAGAGCCTTGTCCGAGCGCTGAAGGTGCGGGCTGGTGAACATGGACGCAGTGCAGAGGCCGAGCATCGGGAAATCCTGGCCGCAGCCCTTGCTCGTCCGCGCAGGCGCAGCTTTGCCGACGTCTTGGCCTCCATGCCGGACGTCGGAACCGATGCCGACTTTGAGCGTGCAATTTCCGGGTCGGAGGCGCCTCGTGTATTTGATTGACACGAATGTGGTCAGCGAGGCTCGAAAGGGCGGCAAAGCCAATCGCGGAGTCACGGCGTTTTTCGCGGAGGCCGCTGCCAACGATGACGCGCTCTACCTGTCTGCGATTTCGATCGGCGAGCTTCGACGAGGCATTGAGCTCATCCGCCATCGCGGGGATGCTCCGCAGGCAAAGCTGCTGGAGGCTTGGCTGGTGGACGTCCTCGGTCAATACGGCGACAAGGTCTTGCCTTTCGACGCCGAAGCTGCCCAAGTCTGGGGTCGGCTGCGAGTGCCTCACGCCGAGCACGAAATTGATAAGCAGATCGCTGCCATTGCGCTGGTCAACGACCTCACCGTGGTGACGCGCAATACAGCCGATTTTTCGAGTTCAGGCGTCCGACTGAAAAATCCGTTCGAATCCGCCTGAGTCAAGAGCGCGCGCCGGAAGCATCCGCGCGCATCCCCGACGAGGATCGACCGACACGCACGGCGCAGGGCCCGTCTCCAAGCATCGCCTGCAAGAGCAACATGGCAGCCCAGATGACAGGAAGCTCGGCGCCGGCCGTCGTGAAATAGAAGCCCTTGCGAACTGCCCAGAACTGCGCGGCGCCCAGCATCAACGGCACCGCATACAAGCTGACCCAGCGCGTGCAGATCCCGGGAATGAGAAGCAGCGCGCCCGCAAATTCGGCTGAGATTGCGTACCAGGGCGCGAACCACGGATAACCGTTCGCTGCAAAGTTCGACCACCACGTTTCCAGCCCGCCCGGCAGAAGCGCAAATTTCCAGTAAAGGTGCGCGATGAACATGGCGCCCAGCGTGACCCGGAGGAAAAGTGGGGCGTAGATGGCGCTTCGCTGACCAAGCATTGGGTGAGACCCCTTGGGAGTTGAACCTGGACTGCTGTCGAATGCGTAGGCTACTCGAATGCAGGGCCCGGCCGCCGGCCGCACCGCGACACAATAAGGCACAACCCGCTTCCGGCCGACCATGATCCCCCTCACCGCACTGCTCTCCTTCGCCGCCGCGGCCTTCCTGATGGCGCTCACGCCCGGCCCGAACATGATCTACCTGCTCTCGCGCTCACTGTGCCAGGGGCGCTCGGCCGGCCTGATGTCCTGGTTCGGTGTCGTGCTCGGTTTCACCGTGCACATGACCTGCGCGGCCGTCGGTCTCACCGCCCTCTTCATGGCCGTGCCGATGGGCTACGAAGTGCTGAAGATCGGCGGCGCGGCCTATCTGCTGTGGATGGCCTGGCAAGCCGTGCGCCCCGGCGCCGCCTCGCCGTTTGCCACGCGCGAACTGCCACCCGAGCCGCCGCGCAAGCTCTTCGTGATGGGCTTGCTGACCAGCATCCTCAACCCCAAGGTCGCGATCTTTTATCTGTCGGTGCTGCCGCAGTTCGTCTCGCCCGAGGCCGGCTCGGTGCTGACCCAAAGCCTGCTGCTCGGCGCCACGCAGATCGTCATCGGCGCGGCCATCAACCTGAGCGTGGTCTGGTCGGCCGCGCGCATGGCTCGGTGGTTCGCGCGCAATCGCATGTGGCTGGCGGTGCAGCGCTATGTGATGGGCGCGGTGCTGGGGGCGCTGGCAGTGAAGCTGTTGGGGCAGCATCGGGCCGCCAGCTAAGTTCAGCCACAAGGGCTGTGTGGACTAGGGTGGCGAAAGGTCCTGGCTGACTGAAACGTCGCGATGTCGTGCGGCAGCTGTCGACCCGTTGCTGTCTTTCAACTTCTCCAATTCGACGCCGCAAAGCTGATGTTCGTATGGCGTGTCGGCGGATGTCGCAGAACGACCCGTTGCGGCCCTCCGAATTCTCAGATTCGACGCCGCAAAGCCGACGCTAGTTACATCACGTGGATGTCTCCAAGGACGATAGTGAAACCATCGGCACAAGGTTTAATCGCGAACGTCGCAGTCAGGTCCGACACATAGCCGTCGATGTTCAGGTCGTACCAGATCTCGCCAATGCCGCCGGGTCTGTTCTCGCCCCAACGCGTAACCTCTTTGCGTTGATGCACGTCCGTCGGCTTGCCATCCAGCGTGACCCTTTGAGCTGGGTCACTCTTGTCGTACGCCTTGATGACCTCGCAGAGCAGCGCAGGAGTCCAGCGCATGTATGGGTCGTGCTCCGTGAAGCCGAAGGCTGCAACATAGTCCTCGCGCTCCATCAAGCGCACCCATCCATCGACGAATCGAAGCAAATCGTCATCGGAAGCGGTTGCAGGGAGGTGGACTGGCTTGGTTGACATCATCGCGATCCTACCGTCGCTCAAGATTGAATGAGCAGTTACTTGTCAGCGCCGTCAAGCGGCCATTCGTCACTGGCCGCTCGTGGCCGACAGCCGCGACTGGTCGCTCCATCGGTCAGGGCATCATCGGATCTGCTCCAGAAAGCTTGCGAGCAATGCCTTTGTGTCGCCCCGGGCTGGCCAGGCCTGCGCCCCAAGCTTGAACCAGGCTCGACGTATCGCCTTTTCCGAAGCTCTTCCATTGGCCTGCACAAACAGCCCCAACTGGCTGAGAAGAAGGTGTCGCTGCGAATCAGTCAGTTGGGCGAGATATTCGGCGGCCCCTGATTGAACATTCGGGAACAACACGAAAAAATCTTGATGAAACCAACTCGCGAACTCCTCTAGCGCTGTGAGTCGCGAACTCTGGATTGCTTTCATCTCCGTAGGCTACCCGAAAGCCGTCGCGCTTCGACGCCCGCTCATGGCCGAAAGCAGGTATGGCGGTCTCGGGTGAATTCGCTGTGACGGTTTAGCCAGCATCTGAAGAGAGCAAACTTTGGAGGTAAATCGTTCTCTTGTTTGCCTCGTCCTCGGCGCATCGCGCGTACCTGTACTGCAAGCTGTATTTCCAACTGCTACGTCCCACCTCGACGCTGCAGTGCGCTTCTCGATATTTGGCCCAGGCTCGTTGCTCTCTCAGGACAAGTACGCCCTGTTCTGTTGGATCCGTTGAGGCTCGTGCTTGCAATGCGCGAAAGGCTGCATCCATTTTTCTCTCGGCCTCAAGCATTGAAGTCTTCTGTTTTTCAATTTCCTCGGTCAGCAAAACCCGGCACTTTCGAAAAAACTCTGTCTCTGCATTACCTTGAAGCTTGGACTCGACAACTCCGCGAAACCAACACTCCATGTCGGCGGCGAGTGCTGATGACTCAACCTGTGCTTCTATCGGTGGATTCTGTGCGCAAGCAACGGTGCCGGCGGCAACCAGAATCAAGGAAGCAATGAAATCTCGGATTTGCATACTTGATGGCAAACGATGAAGTTGAGCGGCACCGCCAACCAATCGGAAAGGCGACGTTCGTGGACGACTGCAAATGGCCGAGACCTGCTGTACGGCCTGGCCTCAACGCAACGTGAATGCTCCACACGCTATCGTGCGCTTACGCAGATTCGAACGTCGTCAGCCCAGCAGAACTGATTACCCCTAAAGAAAAACACGTCCGAACTTCCCTTGATACCGATCGCCAAGACCGCGGGGCCTGCCCGGTACAGCCTACCTCGCTCTGTCTCCGTTACGAACCGGCCGTTTCCGGAAAAATTGAACGTATCTGCATAGTCACCGGCCCCGACATCAATTTTGCTTGGCCCATCCCATTTCGTTACCACGCGGAATTCTGATCGAGAGGCGATTGCGTCACTCAACGTCCATCCTTGGCACAGGCTTTGACGGTCGCAGTAGACGCTGCTCTCGACCAAGCGCCACTTCCGATCCTCGGTTTCCTTCAGTACACGTACCCGCGATCCGATCTGAAGGGTGACAGGCTCGGACGTTGGCGGTTGCGTGGTGACTTCGCCAGGTTGCCTCATGTGAAGGTGCCGGGCCATCACCGGCGCAGAAGATGCTGCTGGCTGAGTGAGCAGCGCCGCATCATCTGACACAACAACACCGTCCAATGGCTTGGCCCAGGTCGACCCAAGCAAGAAGCTGAACGCGAAAGAGACAAGAGCTCGCTTGACCATTGTTAGTTGACTTTACCCGCGTTCTGCCGTGCGTCGAACGACGCTTTTAAGCTCGTCCCGAACCGGCCAGGCTACCTGAAAGCAAACATCAGTGGCCGTCTGGAAGTGGTCGGCTACCGCCGCTTGTCGGTTGCATTGATCAATCCTCTCGCAACGCGAATAGGCGCAGTTCATGAGCTGCAGGATGACCAATTTCACTGTCGCTCACAAGCACTTGGCATTCCATGTCGAACGGCAACTCGTACAGCGGCCGACGCATTGCCTCGAAGTCCTCAAGCGCATCGCTGATTGCCTGACGGTCGTCGGCGTTTTCAAGTCGCAAGATAACTCTGCACTGAAAACTTGCAGGACCACTGGCCGAGAAATCAATCGCGCGAAAGTTCGAGGAGACGTAACCCGAGAAGGCCGCGGCGAAGTTGACGAAGTCCACATTGCGGTCGCTTGTCGAGTAATCCATCGGTTAGTCCAACGTGTTGTAGGCGAAGGTTCAGCGTACCTGAAAGCAGGCGCTCGCGACCCTCTGCTAGTGGCCGGAGCCGGATGCAGCAACAGGCTACTCCTGCAAGGACGAAATATCGAGACGAAGGTAGGCGGCACGTTGCCTATCGAGTTCGATTTCGCACAGCAAGCGCCGATCCCCAGCCCCATTACCTCCTGCAGCCAGCGAGGCCAAAAGATCGCACTGGATCCTGCGAAGAGTGAGAAACGCCGCCTGTGACGCCTGGAGTGCCAAAGCCGCACGAGATTTCTCAGTTTCCTCCTGATCCCATTGTTTTACCGCCAGCTGCATTGCGTCTTCCGCCTCGCTGCGAGCCTTGGCAGCGGATTGCGCCGCTTGTTCAAGACACGCTCTCGCGTTCGCATGGCCAATGAGTTTGAAGCAGCGCTGTTCCTCGGCGACGCTTCGTTGCGCCCAACCCAGGGCCGGTGCAAAGAGGATTGCTATCAAGAGTGCGTTCTTCATGACCGGACAGCATACAGAAGCGTCAAATCGGTACGACCGATTGCTGACACTCACGAAGGACTGTTCTTGGCCGACTGCAGCCGAGTTGAGGTTGTCGGCGGCAGGTATCGAAACCTGCACCCATTGCCGGGGCTGCTGTAGCAGCACGTTTTTCGTTCCGCGACGCGGACGCGCAATCGTAGAGCAACGCGAGCCCAAAATGGAGTGCCTGAATGCGGCCGCTCGCGACTGGCTAGTCATGGCCAGAAGCGACAGCTTTCGCTGACGGCCATCGGCAAGAACGCTCGTCGTCGCTCAGTCATCTAGGACTCGTGCATTGCGCTTTCCGCCAATTCCTGCGCTCTTGCAATCGAAATGCCCTGGGCCTGGTCGAGCACGAGCGGATCGTCTTCCGCGTCACCTTGATGCAGCACGACCTTCGGCCTACCGTGTCCACCTTGGACGACCACATCCGCGGCGCGTGAACGATGGTAGGGGTACTGCGAGATGTCGTTGCACACCCATCCGAAGAAACCTTCGCCGGCCACGGGGTCGTCGAAAGTATCGACGTAGCGTTTGAAACTCTTCTCACTCAACGATACCCAGACGCCCCACAGAAAGGGATCGGACACGCCGTGGATCGGAACCTCAAGCACCGCCCGGACAAAGCGATCTGTGACGCCATCGCGTTCAATCACGCACAAATCGTCGCTTAGCTTGCTTGCTGCCTGTTGTACGTCGGATAGACCGACGTAGTGGTCGGGCGCACGAAATCCGAAGCTCGGCGACCCCTCGTGAATGTCTCCACAGCTATTGCATTTGAAGGCGAAGATGGCAGCCATGCATCACGGGCGTTATGGTTCTGGGTTGTAGCCTACCTACATGGTCCGCCCAAGGAGAGCAAGTTTTCGGCTTCGTGACAGATTGAATGGCTTGCAGCCTTACATCCGGGCTGTGTGTGCAGAGGTACTGCGGCCCATTATGGCTATACGCAGTCAGGGTTCCCATCT
>DASYBU010000021.1:0-336946 GCA_036500605.1 Burkholderiaceae bacterium | reverse complement strand
TCAATGCGAAACGCTCATTGTCAGCACTGCGGCTACGGGAAGTAGGTTGAACGAGCCACGTAAATTGGACCGTTCGGCCGGCATCAAATCATCGCGACGAGCGTCTGCTTGCTGGCGTCCTAGCTTGCGATTTCGATGTCCACAACGGGTCGGCCAGCGACAGCCGCAGTCGGCCAGGAGCGGGCATTGATGACTGGCTGCTATGCGACGGACTACTTGACGGAAATTCACCCCCAGCATGCCGAATCAAACTTCATTTTGCTTGCTGACGCTCATGGCGTTGGTTACGACTTTTGCAGCAGGTAGTAGCACGGTCGTTGCTGAGCTATCCATGCCAGGTGAGGAAGCACCTGCGCCTTCCGCCAGTCCTGCCACAGCTGCGAGCATTTGTGAGATTCGGCGCCATCCCGGCGACTACCTTGGCAGAGTCGTAACGGTCTCCGCGACCTACCTGACAGACTCCATGCACTACGAGTACCTGAAGGATTCGTCCTGCGCCGGTCAAAATACCCTAGACCTGGGCTTTGCCGTGCCTGAGCGAGATCCCTCTGTTCAGGCATTTGCGGATGCCCGCGCCACCGAATGCAAGCGGACCGGCCAACGCGGCCTGTGCGTCCTGACAGCTACGGTAGTCATCCGAGGAGAAATCGCCCATACCAAGGGCGCCCATCTGCAGCCTGACCTCGTCTACCTCATCGTCAACCCGCACAGCGTGCTCAACTATCAATTCCGCGCTGGGCGCTGACGGCCACTAGTTGACGTTGGCCGGTGGCAGCTCTCGGGTGGCGATAGACTGAACGCTCGCGTATTGAATGCGGTATTCCATGAAGCTCTGGCAGGTCTTGATCATCGGTGAAGGGTTTCGCCTCGCGGACGAGACGCGCCGCTTCGAGTTGACGGGAATCGTAGAGGCGGTCGGTGCGAACGATGCGTTCAGTAAGGCGTGCGAGCTTGCGATGAGGGTGCATCCTGAGCTTGCACAGGCGACCGGGCCATTCCCGCGGCCTGTGATTAACGCCGATGAGATCCAGGAAATTCAGCGCCGTGACGACATCGAGGTCGACACGGTCGAACTTGAGTGGGTTTAAGCCGAGGGTCTCAATGACCGCTTCGGGGCGGCCAATTCGTGCAGGCGAAGGACCGCAACGGGTCGTTCAGCGACATTCGCCAGCACGCAAAACGAACGTCAGCTTTACAGCGTCGAATTTGAGAAGTCGAAGGCCCGGCCGCCGCAGGCCGAACCGCCGTCTTGTGGTCGGCGCGACGCAATATCCTCGCGCTCCCCCATCTGAGGATGACGCGGACAGGCAACGCCCCTAGGATCAGCGACTTGTCTTGGCGGCCGTGCTAACGCCTATTTCACCGGGCTTTCGGGCGAGGGTAATTACTGTTGTCGTGCCTATGGCCTGCGCGTCCATTCTGAGGGCGGCGGCATCGGCTCAGACGCAGGTGCGCTGACCCGCGACATCGATCCTCCGCACCGACCCGCGGCTGCATTCCCTGACTGGCAGTAGCTTCATTTGAATGGATTTCGCGATGAAAACTTCTGCTGGCTGCCCGTCCTCCTTGTTCGCGCCGCGCCGTTTGGTGCTCGCTCTGGCCGCCTGCTCCTTCATGGGGGCGAGCGTGGCAGGGCCGGCGCTGCCGTCCGGTCTGCAAGTGGCGCAGGGGCAAGCCAGCCTCAGCACGAACGGCAAGCAGCTGACGGTGACCAACAGCAACGGTGCGATCCTCAACTGGAGCAGCTTCTCGATCGGTGCCCAGAACACGGTCACCTTCGTGCAGCCCAGCAGCACGAGCCAGGTGCTCAACCGTGTGACCGGAAACGACCCCTCACAGATCCTCGGCAGCCTGATCAGCAACGGCAAGGTCTGGTTGCTGAACCCGAACGGCGTGCTGTTCGGCCAGGGCGCCAGGGTCGATGTCGCCAGCCTCGTGACCTCGACGCTGAACCTCAAGGACCAGGACTGGCTCGCCGGGAGATATCTGTTCAGCGCCGACCTCAAGGCGCCGGCCGCGGAGATCAGGAATCAGGGCGAAATCCGCGCCAGCTCGGGAGGGCAGGTTCTGCTGCTCGCCTCGGGCGGTGTGAGCAATGAGGGCCTCATTGAAGCGCAAGGCGGCCAGATCACCCTGGCTGCCGGCGCCAGCGTGGAATTGGTGGACACGACGGCACCGGGCTTCAGCGTCAAGGTGACGGCGCCGACAGGGCAGGTCGTGAATCTCGGAACGCTGAGCGCGGCCGGTGGCCGCATCGACGTGATGGCGGCCAGCGTGAACCAGCAAGGCATCGTGCGGGCCGATTCGCTGGCTGTGGGTCCCGCAGGCGAGATCGTGATGAACGCCAATGGTGGGCGCTTGACGCTGGCCGCGGGCAGCGTGACTTCGGCCGACGGTGGGCAAGGCGGCGGACAGATCCAGCTGCTGGGCAATCAGATTGACCTGGCCGACGGTTCGACTGTCAGTGCGAATGGAGCGTTAGGCGGCGGTACCGTGCTGGTCGGCGGCGGGGCGCAGGGCAAGGATGCGAGCGTGCCGAACTCCGACGCGGTCTATTTCGCGCCCGCGGCAAGCATCGCAGCCAACGCCACGCAATCGGGCGATGGCGGACACATCGTGCTGTGGAGCAACACGGCCACTCGAGCCTACGGCAGCTTGAGCGCCACCGGCGGTGCGCAGGGCGGCAATGGCGGCTTGATCGAAACTTCGGGCCACTGGCTCGACGCGAGGCCGTCGAGCCTGAATGTCAGCGCGCCCAGGGGCAGCGTCGGGACCTGGCTGCTGGACCCGATCGATGTGACGATCGACGACACGCCCGGCGACAACTTCGTCAATTACGCCAGCGGCGTCTACACGCCCACGGGAGAAGGCTCGCACATCTCCACCGGCAGCATCGCCACGGCGCTGAACGGCGGCACCAATGTCAATATCACGACCACCTCGGCCAGCCCGACGGACCCGGGTGACATCAACGCCTCCGGCACCGTCAAGGTGACGGCCGCCACCCCCGGGAGGCTGATGCTCACGGCCGATCACGCGATCAACTACCACGGCGCCATCGTCAGCATGAACGGCCCGCTGGCGATCACCTTGCTGTCGGGCAATGGCGGCATCGGCGGCATCACGCTGACGGGCGCCAATCTGGTGAGCAAGGGCGGCGACATCACGCTGGGCGGCTTTCAAAACAATGGCCGGCTTCCCAACGGCAGCACCTTCAGCGGCGCGGCCAACGGCGCCACGGGTACCGGCATCAGCATCAGCAACTCGACGCTCGACGCGGGAATCGGCCAGCTCAATATCTACGGCTATGGCAACAATGGCGGCGTCGATATTCCGGTCGTCAGCAATTTGAAGGCCGGTGATCTGACGATCTACGGCTACTCGCTGGCCGGCATCGGTGTGAACGTGCTGCAGTCCAATATCGGCGCCACGCATTCGGTGAACGTACAAGGCAACGGCAACAATCTGGGCATCGCGGTGTCGAACGCGGGGAATTTCTATGTGGCCCCCGCCTCGCCAGACCCCAGTGCCTCGCTCACGTTGACCGCTCTTGGCCACAGTCCCGGCGAAGCCATGCTGCTCGACAACAGCAATGCCCTGGGCGTGATCCTCAGAGTGACCAATGGAGCCACGCTGTCGGTCAGCGCCGCCAATCAGGCGGGCGGCAATCCGGCCCTGTCCCTGATCGGCTATTCGACCAACACGCTCATGGTCGATGCCGCTTCCGGCGGCGGTCTGATGCAGTTCAACGCCACGGGAGCGAACAACACGCTGTCGCTGCTCAACGTCGATCTGCAGGCAGGCTCGGGCGGTCTGCTGCTGAATGCGGGCGGCAATATCACAGTGACGGGCAGTGCGATCAGCAGCGGCGGCGCCATGCCGATCAGCCTGCTGGCCGGGCAGTCGTTGGCGAATGTTGGCGCGATCAACCTGACCGGGACCTCGATCAGTTCCTCCGGCGGTGACATCACGCTCGGCGGCTATGCCACAGGCATCACACCGCAGGGCGGCAGTTTCGGCAATGCCGCCACCAGCTTGAGCACCGATGCGGTGAGCCTCAGCGGCACCACGCTGAACGGCGGCTCGACCGGCAACATCTCGATCTCCGGCACGAGCCAGGGAAACAACGGCGTTTACTTGCAGGCCAGCAGCGCGCTGGTGGGGCGGAACATTTCGATCAACGGCTCGGCACCGGGCTCGGGCGCGACCGGCGTTTTCATCGATTCGTCCACCTTGTACTCGCCCGGTTCCATCCTGGTTCAGGGCTACAGCGACTTCGGGTCGGCGCTCGCGGTCGCCGGCAACACCGTGATCACAGCCTCGCCACCGGTGGCGGGCTCGGGCTCGACGCTGAGCCTCATCGGGGCCAGCGGCGGTCTCAACGGTGGCGTGTCCATCGAGCTCAGCGGCGGCGGGTCGATCACGGCCGGCAACGGGACGGCCATGACCATCATCGGCGGCAATGCGGTACCGGCAGGCCAGGTGCCGGTGGCCGTGCTGGTGACGGGCACGCTCGATGCCAGCTCGGGTGGCCCGCTGACGATCGGCACCCTGGGCAACAGCAACATGATCGCGCTCGACAACGCGATCATTCTCGGATCGGTGCAGGGCGTGACGATCAGCGGTGCCAACACGCTGGACATGTCGAACTCGCAGATCTCGGCGAATGGCGCGATCCAGGTGATGGCTGACAACGTGAGCTTCGGCACCGGGACGCTACTGACGTCCAACCGCCCGACCGGCGACGCCATCGTGCTGCAAGGCATCGCCGGCCCGATGACGAGCTTCTCCAACGGTGCCGGCGCGAACGCGCTGTCCGCCTTGGGCGGCCTGGCGCGCTGGATTATTTGGGACGCGGATATCAGCGGCAGTTTCTTCGTGCCCGGTGCGCTGCCCTATGGCTTCACGCTGTATGGCGCGAACGATGCTTCGGTCTGGAGCGGCATTGCGGGCAATGGCTACGTGTCGCAGGCACCCGGCACCGCCTACGTCACGGGCAACCTGATCACCAAGTCCTATGACTCGACGGTGAGTGCCCAACTGCAAGGCTCGCTCAGTGCCAACGGCCCCCGCGGCCCTCTGGCCAACTTTGTCAGCGCCGTTCAGTTTGCCGACAAGAACGCCGGCAACGGGAAGACCATTCTGGTGACGCCACCGAGCAGTTTTCTTGACAGCGCCAACATGCCTGTCTATGGGCTCTCGGTGCAATCCCTGGTCGTTGGCAACATCCTTCCGCTCCAGGTGGCCCTGAGCGGCGGCACCATCCAGGACAAGGTCTACGACACGACCACCAGCGCCAGCTTCAACAGCCCGTTCACGGCCAATTTCTTCGCGGGCGACGCGGTAGCGGTGACGGGCGGCACGGCCACCTTCAACGACAAGCGCGTGGGCAACGCGAAGTTCGTGAGTGTCTCGGGGCTCGCCTTGAGCGGCGCGGACGCCGGCAACTACACCTTGCCGCTGACCGTCAACACCAGCGGCAACATCACGCCGGCAAGCTTGCTGCTCAGCGGCCTGACGGCGAACAACAAGGTCTACGACGCGACGACAGTGGCCTCGTTCTCGGGCGGCGGCAGCGTCACGCCGATGGGCAGCGATGCCGTCTTTCTGGTCGGAACGGCAGGCGGTGGTTTCTCGACCAAGAATGTCGGCAACGGCCTGGCCGTCACGGTCAGCGGCCTGAGCCTGGGCGGAGCTGATTCGGGGAACTATGTGCTGGTCGAACCCAGCAACCTGACGGCCAACATCACTCCCGCAACCTTGACGGTCAATGGCCTTGCCGCCACCAACAAGGTCTATGACGCCACGACGGTGGCCGCGCTCAGTGGCAGCGGCAGCATCAGCGCGCTCGGCAGCGATCAGGTCTTGCTGAGCAGCGGCAGTGCGCAGTTCGCGACGAAAGACGTCGGCAGCAACAAGACGGTGCTGCTCAGCGGCTTCTCCTTGAGCGGGCTCGACGCCGGCAACTATGCGCTGAGTGCTTCGGCCAGCCTGACGGCCGACATCACGCCGGCGACTCTGGTGGTCAGCGGCCTGAGCGCCAACAACAAGGTCTATGACGCGACGCGGGTCGCCACGCTCGCGGGGGCTGGCAACGTCGCCGCGCTGGGCGGCGATCAGGTCAGCCTGGTGGGCGGTACCGCGCAGTTCAGCGACAAGAACGTGGGCAATGGCAAGACGGTGGTCTTGAGTGGCTATGCGCTCGGCGGCGCCGACGCGGGCAACTATGTGCTCAGCGCTCCGGCCAGCCTTTCCGCCGACATCACGCCCGCGACGTTGAACATCAGCGGGCTGGCGGCCAACAACAAGGTCTATGACACGACGACCGCGGCCACGATCAGCGGCTCGGCAAACGTGCTGGCGCTCGGGAGCGATTCGGTCAACGTAACGGGAACCCTCATCGGAAGCTTTGCGGACAAGAATGTCGGCTCTGCCAAGCCCGTCACGCTCAGCGGCGCCAGCCTCGGCGGTACCGACGCCGGCAACTACGTGCTCGGTGCGCCGCCCGGGCTGACAGCGACCATCACCGCGGCCCCTTTGACAGTGAGCGGATTGACGGCCAACGACAAGGTCTACGACGCCAGCACCGCGGCCACGCTCAGCGGCAGTGCCAGGATTCAGCCCCTGGGCAGCGATCAGGTGAGCCTGGGTGGCAGCGCCGTCGGCGCCTTTGCTGACAAGAATGTGGGCACGGACAAGAGGGTGCTGCTCAGCGGCCTCGCTCTGAGCGGCCCTGACGCCGGCAACTACGCCGCCCTAACGCCGGATCTCAGCGCCAGCGTCACGCCGGCCACCTTGACCTACCTTGCCGACCCGGCGAACAAGCTGGCCAGTGCTGCAGTGCCGGCATTGAGCGGGACGGTCAACGGTTTTGTCGGCGGTGAGACCCAGGCCACGGCGACCAGCGGCAGCCTGAGTTTCAACACCACGGCATCGGCCGATTCGACGGCCGGCAGTTATGCCGTCAACGGCCAGGGCCTGAGCGCGCAGAACTACCAATTCGTGCAGGCCGACAGCAATGCCAATGCGCTCACGGTTGCGGGGCCTCCGCCGGTGACGCAGGCTCCGGAAGTGATCCAGGCCATCGCCACGCCGCCTGTGGTCACCGTGGCCTCATCCGGCGGCGACGTCCCTGGCGGTCTGTTGAATTTGTTGGAGGCACCGGGCGCTGGTGTGCCATCGCCGTCGCCATCGCCCTCCACTGAATCCGCTTCGGCGACTGCGCAGATCGTCGCGCAGACCAGTGTCGGCGGGGCCTCGGCCACGCCCGCAACGGCCACGGCGCAGAGCTTCGCGCCGGTCCGCTTGTCAGGGCTGTCGATGAACGCTCTGTCGACACTGCTGGCCGGACGCGACCTCTACAAGCAGGCCTTGTTCGCGGATGCAGCGGTCAAGCTTCAGAAAGATCCCTCGCTGGCCGACGCCAAGGTCTGCACGACGCTGAAGGAAGCGGACAACGGTCTTTGCCTCGTGAGCGAGGCGCTGCGGCGCGAGAGCCGAGCCAAGCAGCAACAGCAGCAGCAGCAGCAGCCACAACAGCAGCAACTCGCCGTGGCCGCGGACCCCGCTGCGCAACTGAGCGCTGCGCCGCCGGCGGCCGGCGGGGTTACGGTGGCCGCAACCGCCGCGCCAACACCGGTTGTGACGCATCGAGCGACCAGCCTGCCGGCGCGTCGACATGTCAAGACCGCTGCGCTGCCGCAGATCGAGCGCAAAGTCGCGGTGGTCATCGGCGTTGATGACTACCAGGACAAGTCGATCCCGCGACTGGGCAATGCGGTCAACGATGCCGAGGCGGTCGGTCATGTGCTGGAGGACCAGCTCGGCTATGAGACCGTCGTGATCGCCAACGCGAGCAAGGCGGCGGTGATCAGCGCGCTCAATCGTCTGGCGCTTGAGGTCGGCCCCAAGGACTCGGTCGTCATCTACTACGCCGGCCATGGCGATGTGGTCGAGGCGACGAAGCAGGGCTATTGGCTGCTGTCGGACGCCGACGCCAAGAAGCCCGAGACGTGGCTGTCCAACGCCGATATCGGTCGCCAGATTGCCCAGATCGACGCGTCGCAGGTGGCGCTGATTTCGGACAGCTGCTATTCGGGCTCCCTGGTCACGGAGCGACACATCCGTGCCGGCACGACATCGACCGTTGATCCCACCCAGCTGCTGGCCGAGAAGTCGGTGGTGGTGATGTCATCGGGCGGCAACGAGCCCGTGTTCGACACCGGCAAACAGGGCCACTCGCCGTTCTCCTGGAACTTGATGGAGCAACTGGGCAAGGTGTCGAAATGGCAGTTGGGCGGCAACGTCTTCGCGCGCGTGCGCTTCGCCGTGGCGCGCGAGCTGCCGCAGCGGCCTCAGTACGGCAGCAGCTCCGGCCTGGGCGGAGCATCGGACGGCGACTACCTGTTCGAGCAAAGGCAGCTGGATAACGGCGCGCTCTAAAAAGCAGGAGACGGCCTGTGCGCCAGCTCGGCCGATGAGCTCCTTGGTCGAGCTTGATCGAGCTTGGCCAAGCCGTGCTCTGTGCCCTTGCTCTGTGCGACTGGCGCCCTTCAAACAGCGACCCCGTAACTTGCGGCATCGTCCTACAAACCACCGCGTCCGAAGTCGCCAGAATCACACCCAGCCAGTCATCCCTCCCTCATTTGTGACTGGCATTTCTTGAAGCTGCTCCGTCCCCACGGAGCGGCTTTTTTTTGGGCAGGGTGGGCAGATCAGCCCGACACCCCAAACGGTGCCGCCATCTGCGCCACGCCGCCAGGCATCTCGGCCAAGCTCTTGGCCGCGAGCACGAGTTGCACGCTGCCATCGGGCGAAGCTGCAAGATCGATCACTTCACCGGCCTTCACGATCCGCGCCCCCGGCTCCTGCGCACGCTTTGAATCGAGCGTGAACTGATCGGCGCAGACGATGATGCGGTGCCATTGGCCCTGGTGGCGCAACGCCACTTCGGCATGGGACCAATGCGCGGGCAGGCAGGGGCGCAGCGTGACGCGGCCCTGGGCCAGGATCACGCCGCACATCGACTCGACACCGGCGCGCATCAACCAGCCGGCGGAACCGGTGTACCAGCTCCAGCCACCACGGCCGACCCAGGGCGCTTGCGTGTAGACATCGCCCGCCATAACGTAAGGTTCAATCGCATAGGTGGTGCCGCGGCGGCGGTCCATCCAGCGGTGGGCGGGGCTCAGCGAGGTGAACATCTGCCACATCGGCTCGCGCTGGCCGAGCTGCGCCAGCGCCATCAGGGCCCAGACCGCGCCGTGGTTGTACTGGCCGCCGTTCTCGCGCACGCCGGGCGGGTAGGCCTGGATGTAGCCGGCGCTGGGCTTGGCGTGCTGCAAGGGCGGATCGAGCAGGTGCACGAGCTGATGGCCGGTGTCGAGCAGCTTGTCGCAGGCACTGGCCATCGCCTGCCGCGCGCGCGCCGGTTCGCCCGCGCCCGAGAGCACGGCCCAGGCCTGCGCGATCAGGTCGATGCGGCATTCGTCGTGGTGCGAGGTGCCCAGCGGCGAGCCGTCGTCGAAGAAGCCGCGCAGGTACCACTGGCCGTCCCAGGCCTGCGCATCGAGGGCCTGCGCCCAGCCCAGATGTGCGGCTTGCCAGGTGCGCACGCGCGCTTCGTCGCGGCGCGCCTGGGCGATCGGCAGGAAATCGTCGACGGTCTTGCACAGGAACCAGGCAAGCCAGACGGATTCACCCTTGCCCTCGAAGCCGACGCGGTTCATGCCGTCGTTCCAGTCGCCAGTGCCGAACAGCGGCAGGCCGTGCACGCCCATGCCGACGGCGAGGCTGCGATCGATGGCGCGCGCCGCGTGCTCGTAGAGGCTGAACATCTGCTCCGTGCGGCCCGGCGTCTCGTAGATGTCTTCGTGGCCCGCAGGCACCTGCTGGCCGAGCAGGAAGGGCTGCGTCTCATCGAGCAGGGCCACGTCGCCGGTGCGCTTCACGTAATGCGCGAGCGCGTAGGGCAGCCACAGCCGATCGTCCGAGAAATGCGTGCGCACGCCAGCGCCGCCCGGCTCATGCCACCAATGCTGAACGTCGCCTTCGGGGAACTGTCGCGCCGCGTTCCTGCGGATCTGCTCGGCCAGCAGCGCCGGCGCATGCGTGACCAGCGCCATCGCATCCTGCAGCTGATCGCGGAAGCCGAAGGCGCCGCCGGCCTGGTAGAAGCCAGCCTTGGCCCACATCCGGCAGACCAGCGTCTGGTAAGGCAGCCAGTGGTTGACCAGCGCATCGAAGCGCGGATCGGGCGTGCGCACATGGACGCCGCCGATCAGGTTGTCGAGCAGCTCGCGTTGCCGGAGCAGGCGCGTGGCAGGCTCGACCGGCCAGGCCTCGGCGAGCAGTGTCTGCGCAGCCGTGGCGTTAGCCCCATGGCCGAGCAGCACGGTCAGCGAGGCGCTGTTGCCGGGCTCGGGGTTCATCAGCGCGGCCAGTGCGGCGCAGGCATCAAGGCCCGAGCCGCTGCGCTGGCCGAGCTGGCCCGGCAGCACCATGCGGCCGGCGTTGTCGAAGAACTCGCGGCGGTCGCAGGTCCAGTCCTGCATCAGGAGCTTCACCGTCTCGCTCGATTCGTCTTCCGTGGGCTGCGGCGGGCGCAAGGTGAGGAAGGCGGTCGAGTCGCCAAAGCCGCTCAGGTGATCGAGCTGCGTCACCTGCAAGGCGAGCGCACGAACCGGCTGCGGCAGGCCCGCGCCTTCGGGGCCGACGCTGAGCCATTGCTGCCGCGTGGTGAGAGACAGCTTCTCGCGGCGGTCGCTGCCCATCATCCATTCGGCCATCGCCACGAGGCGCAGGCGCCGCTTCGGACCGGTCTCCACGCGCACATTGACCTGCACCTGCTTGATCGCCGCCTTCTCGTCGACGCACCAGGTCAGCGTGACGGCGAGATCATCAATGTGCTGCGTCGAGCGCGTGAAGCCGAGGCCGTGTTCGATGTCGGCGGCCATGCGTTCATTCAGGCGCCGCCCGAGCGCCCAGACACGACCGCGCTCCAGATCGTGCAGCAGCAGCCACTCGCCGGCCGGGTCGGTCAGCGGGTCGTTGGACCACTGCGTGACCTGGTGCATGCGGCTGTTGCCGGCCCAGGTGTAGCCGCCCGCGAGCTCCGAGACCTGGCAGCCGAAATCGGGATTGGCCAGCACATTGACCCAGGGCTTCGAAGGCCGGCGGCCCGGCGAAAGTTCGAAGCTGAAGCTGCCGTTGTCGGCATTGAAATTCCCATCCGGCGCGAGCGCCTGCGGCCGCGACAAACCTTGGCGAGGCCAGGGCAACACATCGGCCACGGGCCAGCGCTGCGAGCCGCGCGGCTGCACATTGGCGCGCTCGAACTCGTCGATCCAGCGCTCCATCTGCTGCGCCAGCGGCCGACCGTCGGCCAACAGCTTGAGCCGCGCCAGCGTGTGCAGCGTGAAGCGCTCGTCGACGCTCAGGTCCTGCTCGCGCAGCACGTGCAGCTTGGCGCACAGGTTGGCGGGCCGGTCATGGTGCTGGGCCTGCTGGCGCGCCTGCAGTTGCTGGAGCTGATCCTGCACCGGCGAGAGGTACGAAGGCGGCTCGCCATTGGTGACGACGAGATCCACGCCGAGGCCCGCGGCCGACCACAGGCGCAGCGCTTTTTTCAAGGTCTGCACGAGGCCGAGCCCTTCCTCACCGCTGATCGAGACCCACACGATCGGGCGATCGCCCGAGAGGCCGTGCCGCCACAGCAGACGTCGATCGCAACGCGCCGTGCCCGAGCCGGCCACATGCCAGGCCGCGGCGCCTTCGCGCGCGGTCTGGCCGCTGACCAGCGTGTTGACGTGCAGCATCGCGGCCCAGGTGTCGGCGTCGAACTGCAGCTCGCGCAGCCGGATGCCGGCCATCGTGTGCGACATGCTGGCCGCGCGCTCCACGTGGCTCGCCTGGCGGTATTTGTCGACCAGTGCGTCGAGCGTCTCGAGCTCGCGCGAAGCCGCGGTGCAGAAGGTCAGCTTGAGGCTCGCGCCGGGCTCCAGCTGCAGGCTCACGATCAGGCCGGCGAGCGGGTCGAGGCCGGTGTCCATCGCCACGCCGGGATGCTGGCCGTCGGCCTCGAGCTCGATGCAGCCCGCGTCGCCGAGCGGCCGCGCGCTGCTGCCGTAACGGCCGAGCCAGCGCGAACGATCGGTGCAGGGCGCGGCAGACTCGATCGCGCCGTCGGCATTGGCCAGGAAGTGCACCGCATGCACGGCCGCTTCTTCAGCCAGGCGCGGGCGGCGGCTCATGTAGAGAGCGCGCTCGTCCCCATCCCAACGCTCCTGCACGAACATGTTCGAGAAGGCCGGATGCGCTTCGTCGGCCCCTTGCGGTGCGAGCGTCGCCTCGAAGCAGGCGGCCAGGCGCAAGGAGACGCGCTGGTTGCCGAGATTGCTGAGCTCGATCTGGCGCAGCTCGCAGTCATCCTCGGGGCTGACCCAGGTGCTGCAGCGTGCGTGCAGGTCGGCCCAATGCGCATCGAAGATCACGCGGTCGGCCTGCATGCGGCAGTCGTAGCGCGCGGTCGGATCGGGTGCCGGGTGCGCGGTGATCGAATGCCAGGGCTCGTCCACGCTGTTGCGCTGCACGTAGAAGAAGCTGCCGTGCGCGTCGCGCAGCAGGTCGTCACGCCAACGCGTCACGTTGACATCGCTCCAGCCGCTGTAACCGCCGCCGTGGCTGCGCAGCAGCACGGCGTAGCGGCCGTTGGTCAGCAGCTGCGTGCGCGGCAGGCGATCGTTGAGCGGCTTGGTCTCCAGCACCAGACGCGCGCTGCGCGGGCCGCGCTGCTCCGGCGGAGGCTCGGCCCAGGAGAGCGCGGCCACCTCGCTCGGCGCGCGTTCATGCAGCAGCGGTGCCACCGCGCGCAGATGCGGGTCGCTCATGGCCCAGCGGCGCGGCGCGTTGTCGGCGAGCAGATTGGTGATCGACACCAGTCCCATCGACTGGTGATGGGTCATGTAGGTTTCGACCAGCGTGAAGCCGCGACCGGCGGTCTGGCGTTGCGGTGTGTAGTCGAGCGCTTCGATGAAGCCCATCGCGTGCCGCGCGCCGAGCGTTTGCAGCGCGCGCAGGTTGTCGACGGCGGGGCAGGGCGCGAGCATCGCGGCCAGCATCGTGGCGTAAGGCGCGAGCACGCGCTCATCGGCCGGCACGCGGCGCAAGGCCAGTCGTCCCGCGCCTTGCGGGCCGTATTGGTAGGCGAGCGTGTGGTCCTGGCCGGCGATTGCCGATTCCGAAATGCCCCAGGGCGTGCCGTGCCGCTCGCCTTCGCCGCGTTGTTCGGCCACGGCGCTGCGGATGGCCTGGCCCAGCGCGCTGTCGTACGGTTCATCGAGCACCAGCGAAGGCATCAGGTACTCGAACATCGAGCCCGACCAGGATTTCAAGCCCACCTCGGTGCCCTTGGCAAAGAAGGGGCGGCCCAGCGCCGCCCAATGTTCGACCGGCACATCACCCTTGGCAATGGCCAGCAAGCTGGTGAGCCGCGATTCGCTGGCCAGCAGGTCGTAGTGGTTCTCGTCGACCTGCGAGGTCTCGACGCGATAGCCGATGTGCAGCAGCCGGCGCTCGCGGTCGTACAGCGGCTTGAAGTCGGCTTCCAGCGCCATCTCGTGAAAGCGCTGGCCCAGTTCGAGCAGGCGCGAACGCGTGGCCAACTGGTCGCTATTCTGGTCGAGCAGGAAGGACTGAAGCGTGTAGATCAGATCGTGAAGCAGCCACATGGCGCCGCGTTCGGCATCGCCGAGGCGCAGGTGCAGCGCGTCGAGTTCCACATGCGCCTGGCGCACGCGGCCGTTGAGCTCCTGCAACTGCTCGGGCGTCAGCGGCCAGGTCCATTCGCCTTCGGCCAGCTGCGAGAGCATGTGCAGCGATGGCGCGCCGGCCAGCACGGGCTGCAGCGCGCGCAGCCTTTGCATGGAGCGGGCCACCGCGCCCTGCATCAGCGCCCGGGCATCGATGTCTGATTGCTCCGCCGCGCATTCGCAGGCGCGCGCCACGGCCAGCAGATGGGCGGAGCAGTTGCCGCTGTCGACCGAAGAGACGTAGGCCGGTGTCAGCACGGCCAGCGATTGCGTGTCGTACCAGTTGTAGAAATGGCCGTTCCAGCGCGGCAATTTTTCGAGCGTGGCCAGCGTCGCGTCAAGCCGCTCGACCATCGATGCCATGCCGATGAAACCGAGCTCGCGCGCACAGGCCACGCCCAGCAGGTAAAGGCCGATATTGGTCGGCGAGGTGCGGTGCGCCACCATCGTGAACGGCGTCTGCTGCACGTTGTCGGGCGGCAGGTGGTGGTCGCTGGCGCCGATGTGGTGCTCGTAGAAGCGCCAGGTGTCGCGCGCCAGGTCCTGCAGGTATTGGCGCGAAGGTTCGTCGAGCTTGCTTGCCACCGGCGCCTGGCGCGGCCGGCTGGCGACCCAGGTCCAGACCGGCGAAGCGGCCCAGATCAGCAGCACGGCGGCGGCAAGCGGCCAATGCACCGGCGCGCCGAGGAAGCTGGCGAGCCCGAGGCCCGCGAGCAGCACCGCAGCGGCGATCGGCACGCGGCGATGCTGTTGCATCAGGCCCGGCAGGTCGGTTCGCGCGGCGGCCTGGGCTTGCGCGGCTGTCGTCCATTGCAGCAGCTTGCGGTGTGAGATCAGCTGGCGGTACAGCGCCCGCGCGATTGCATCCACATACATCAGGCTCAGCTGCAGCAACTGCGCGCCGTGCCAGGCCGCCAGCATCAAGGCGCGCAGCAGATCGGCGCCGGCATGACGATAGAAGAGCCGCAGGGCGACGTCGTCACGGCTTGGCGCGAGGCCCGCCATCGCGCCCAGGATCGGCCCCGCACTGAAGGCGGCGGCCACGACGACGAGCGCCGAGGTGATCGGCAGCACGCCGCTGGCAAGCACGAGCACCAGCAAGGCGAGCGACATCGGCGCCACCAGCGAACGCCGCAGGTTGTCGACCATCTTCCAGCGATTGATCGCGGCCAGACCGTAGTGGTTGGCCCGCGCGAGGAAGGGCAGTAACTGCCAATCTCCACGGGTCCAGCGGTGCAGGCGCGAGGCGGCCACGTCGGCATGCGCGGGCGAGTCTTCCATCAACGCCACATCGCTGACCGCGGCGCAGCGCGTGAGGGAGCCTTCGAGCAGATCATGGCTCAGCACCTGGTCCTCGGGCAGGCGGCCTTCGAGCACCGCATGCAGCGCCTGCACATTCAAGAGGCCCTTGCCGGTGAAGGTGCCTTCGCCGAACAGGTCCTGGTAGATCTCGGAGCTGGCGGCGCTGTAGGGGTCGATACCGCCCTGGCCGCTGAACAACTGATGAAAGGGCGTGGTCTCGCCCGGCGGCGGCAGCGGCGTGAGCACGCGCGGCTGCAGGATGGCGTAGCCGCCGACGATGCGGCGGCCCTCGACGCGCGGCAGGTTCTGCGGGTGCGCGGCAATGCCGACGAGGCTTCGCAAGCGGCCCGGCGGCATGTCGGTGTCGGCATCGAGCGTGACGATGTAGCGCGTCTGCGGGGCCGGTGTGGAGAGCGCGCCTAGTGGCACGAATGGCACAAACGGTTGGTCGTCCGGCTGCGCCAGCGTGTGCACCAATTGTTCCAGCTTGCCGCGCTTGCGCTCCCAGCCGATCCAGCGCTGCTCGCCCACATTCCATTGCCGCCCGCGGTGCAGCAGCAGGAAGCGCAGCGGTTCGCCGTCGGGCAGCGGGTAGCGCAGGTTGAGCAGTGCGATGGCTTCCTGCGCGGCGTTGAGCAGGGCGTCGTCGCCGGGTTTCTCCTGCGCATCCGCATCGACAAAGTCGCTGAGCAAGGCGAACTGCGCGTAGCGCTCGGTGTTGGCGAGGTAGTGCTGCTCCAGCTGCGCGCACAGCTCCGGTATGTCGGCCTCCTTCGCGAACATCGCCGGCATCACCACGAGCGTGCGGTGTGTCTCGGGCACGCCTTGCGAGAAGGCCAGTCGAGGCAGCCGCCGCGGCGGCACCGATTCACTGATCAGCCGGTTCACCAGCGCCACCACGGCCTCGCTGATCGGGCCGAGCAGCAGGAAGGCGGTGAGGGCCAGCAAGCCCGCCGATGCGGGCGCGGCTTCATGCGACATCAGCCAACTGACCGTGCCCAGCGTCAGGACGAGCAGGCTGCCCAGGTACGCGAACGTGGCCCAGCCGCGGCCGGTGACCTGGCCCGATGATTTGGCGGTGGGCCCCCACGGCGGTGGCAAGCCCAGGCCTTCATACAGACGCGCCTTGCCGGGGCCACGCCACCAGAAGGCGGGCGCGCCGGCCTGGCCGGGTTCGTCGTCAGGGTCGAGCCCATCGGCCGAGCGCGCGAGTTCGACAATCAGCTTCGCGACCGTGGCCTCGCTGCGGCCCGAGCGGCGCGAGAGCCTCTCGATCGCATGCAGCGTCTCGTCCTGCGTGGTCTTGGCCTCGGCCGCATGCACGGGCGCGGCCTGCAGGATTTGCATCACCGCGCTGGTGGCGGCGATCAGCTCGCGCCAGTCGGTGTGGTCGAGCAGGCGCAGGCTCACGATGGCATTGCGGATGCTCTGCTGGTCTTCGGTGGTCTCGTTCTGTTGGCGCGCCAGCGAGCCGGCCGGATCGGGCAGGCGCGTGCTGAGCCAGGCTTCAAGCGCGCGGGCGACCTCGGGCTCGAGCTCTTCCTGTCGCTGGTCGAGCTGCAGCAGGAAGGCTTCGTCGACACCGCGCGCCTTGATGCTGGGCTCGAGCCGGTCGAGCTCGGCCATCTGTTCCAGCGTCGGATCCTGATCGAACCAGCGGTGCGCGGCATCGCGCGCG
Source organism: Burkholderiaceae bacterium (assembly GCA_036500605.1). GTDB lineage: Bacteria > Pseudomonadota > Gammaproteobacteria > Burkholderiales > Burkholderiaceae_C > JAFALK01. Next base: position 320,158 of record DASYBU010000021.1, on the reverse strand, counting down.
GCTTGCTGCGTGGCCGAGCGTTCGGCCAGTCGGCGCAGGTTCTCGACCAGCACCACGCGCAGCGTCGTCGGCAAGGCCCAGAGCTCGGCGAGCGAGAGTTCGCGCTCCGCCTGGTATGCGCGCAGATAACAACTTAGCAGGGCGGCATCAAAGCCGCTGTCGGTGTGCGCGACCCAGGCCCAGGCCACGCCGTAGATGCGCGGCAGGCCCGAGAGGGGCTCATCGCGCAGGCGCGGCAGCAGGCGAAAAAAACTGCGCGGCAGGCCGTTGCGGATCGCGTGCAACTGCTCGTCGATCAGCGTGGCGTTGTCGAGCAGCCAGTGCGCGGCGGGGCCGAGGTGGCGCCCATCGGCCGCGCGGCGCTCCAGCTGCGCGCGGGCCAGCTTGAGCATTTCGATATTGCTCTGCAGGCGCGGGAAGAAACGCTTGCCCGAGCGGGTGCCGCTGACGATCTCATGCGCTCGGGCGAGGCTGTGGCCGTGCTGCTCGAAGCGCGCCGGGCCGAACAGCACCGAGCGGATCGGCGGCTCCAGCGCTCCGGCGCTCGCGTCGAGCAGGCGGGCTTCGATCAGCGGCTGCTGCGGCGGCGGCCTGTTGGCGTGTGGCGGTGGGTTGCTGTTGTTCACCGGCAGACCAGCAACAGCAGCACCGCAGCGCACGCGACCGTGGTGGCGAAGCGTGGCGCCACCATGCCGTGCACCCGCTCCGCCAGCATGGCCGCGCCGAACCATCGGCCTCGCGCGCTGTCGCATTGCTGCAGATGGCGATGCAAATCAGGGGCGGTGTCGTTGGGGGCTTGGGCCTTGTCGAGGTTGGCGGCGAAGGTGGCGGTGGTCATGGTGTGGGGTGGGCTGAGAAATTGAAGGGAAAACCGGGGGTACGTCGAAGGGTTTGAGCATTCGGCGACCGTTGAATCACTCTATCGAGCCCCCTCCGATTCCAGACTCAGACGCTGTCGCCTCGGCTTGTCGGTCTTGTCCTACGCTGCTTACGTGTGCGGAAAACCCTTCTGAAAACACCCCTAAATTGAAGTCCCGATTTGTCCCGATTTGTCCCAAATCCCCTGTGCCAGAGGGTTAGGCCTTGGTACAAAGCCGCATCCTTCTAACCGTCAACTCACACGTATGCTGCCGAACCTCAGAGAACTCCTCCGCCAGCGGTCGATGATCGACACCGAGATCGCCCGCCTGCAGGCCCGCGAGCGCGCCAATGCCCTTGCGCAGATCAAGGAGATCATGGAAACCTACGAACTCGACGCGGATGACCTGACCCGCACGCGGCGCGGCAATCCGGGCAAGGTTGCGCCCAAATATCGCCATCGGCAGACCGGCGAAACCTGGACGGGGCGCGGCCTCAGGCCGCGCTGGGTTCAGGCTGCACTCACAGCCGGCGCGTCCCTGGAAGACTTCGCCATCTGAGGTTCATCGGGGATTCGGGGCGGCTGCACTGAGCCGCTCGCTCAGCTGCTGCGCCATGCTCCACAGCGCCAGGCGGTGCGCGGCGACCAAGGCGTCGGGCGAGGAGCCGCTCGAAGGCGCGGTCACGTCGATCTCGATCACACGCGTCGGCATCTGGCCCCGCGGATCGCTGGCGGCGCAACGGGCGCGCAAGTGCACCGCATTGCGACCCTCCGTGACACTCATGTCCTGCACGTCGATGCGCAACTGATAGGCGATCACGACGCCCGTAGGCACCGCGCCGCCCCATAGGTGGTCGGTGCCGCGCAGCACGCCCAGGTCATGCAGCAGCACGCGCGGGATCGCGTCGGCGAGCGGCTCGGCCCAGCGCTGGTCGGGCAGCGGCTGCAGGCCCGCGCTGCCGGTGGGCAGCCACAGCACATCGCGCTCCAGGTATTCGGGCACGTGGATCGGGCTCATGATCTGCCAGACCTCGGTGCTTGCCGCGCTCGGCTTGTTGACCGCAACCGGCGGGTCCAGCCGCAGTTGATAGAACTGCGGCGGCGGGGCGGAGCTGCCGGCGCAGGCCGTGAGCGCCAAGGCAGCGCCCAGCAGCGCGATGTTCAGAAGGGGGCGAGCGTTGATCTTCATTTTTGCTTCTCCGGGTTGGCCGGCTTCAGCGGGTCGGCTTGCCGGCCGCGCAGCAGCGCATCAGGATGGCGGTCGAGCTGATCGGCCAGCTCGCGCACCGAGCGCGCGGCGCGTGACATGTCCTGCAGCGCGCGGTCGGCGTTCTGCATCAGCGCCGAATCGGAGCCCACGTCTTCGCGCAGCGAGGCGGCGGTGAGCGCGAGTTCGTCCACGGTCTTCTGGATGCTTTGCAGCAGCGGCGAGTTGGGCGCCACGAGTGCCTTGTAGCGATCTGCAGCGGTGCCCAGGCGCTTGGCGGTGTCGCCCACGCCATCGGCGGCGGTGCCCACCTTGTTGGCCGCGCTGCGAGCATCCTTGAGCGTGGCGGCGGCGGAATCGGCCAGCGGGTCCACGCGTGAATCGAGGCTCTTCGTGATGCGGCGCACATGCGTCGTGATCGCGGCCAGGTCGTCCATCGCCTTCTTGAGCTGCGGGCCCGCGACGATCGTGCGCGCCGATTCGGCGATGGCCGAGACATCGTCAAGCAGGCGGCGGAAATCAAGCCCGTCAAGCTGGTTCTTCAGCTGCTGGATTGTGGTGGCGGTGGTCGGAATCTCGAGCGCGCCGTCGGCGCCCGCATTGCCGAGCAGCAGCGATGGCTTCTTCGGCCGCAGGTCCAGGTCCACATAGAGCTGGCCGGTCAACAGGCTCTGCATCGAGAGCTGCGCCTTCAGGCCGCGCGCCACCATGCCGGGCAGGATGGCGCGCTTCTCGCTCTCGGTGCCGACGGCCAGGCCGCGGATTGCGGCCGGGTCGAGATCGGCCACCACGGGAATGATGAAGTCATCGGTCCGCTTGTCGTAGACCACGTTGATCGAGCTGACCGTGCCCAGGCGCACGCCGCGGAACACCACCGGCGCGCCGACCTGCAGCCCGTAGATCGAGCCGCCGAAGTGCATGACCACGCGCTCCTTGCGCACAAACAGCTTGCCGCCGCCGGCCGCGATCACCACGGCCAGGATCAGCGCGATGCCAGCCACGGCGAAGACGCCGATCAAGGTGGCGTTGGCGTTGCGCTTCATGAAGGCTTGCCCTTTCCTCTTCTCAGGAATTCCTGAACAGGTTCCGGGCCGTGGTCGAGCAGCGCTTTCGGCGAGTCGAGCGCCAGCATGGTCTTGGTCTCGGCATCGAGGAACAGCGCGCGATCGGCCACGGCGAAGATGCTGTCGAGCTCATGCGTGACCATCACGACGGTGGTGCCGTGCTCGTGGCAGAGCTGGCGGATCAGCTCGTCGAGCTGCGATGAGGTGGGCGGATCGAGGCCGGCCGAAGGCTCATCCAGATAGAGCAGCGGCGGCTCCAGCGCCAGCGCGCGCGCGATGGCGACGCGCTTCTTCATGCCGCCGCTCAGCGCCGAGGGTTCCTGGTCGAAGGTGTCACCCAGCTCCACCAGCGCCAGCTTGTCGCGCGCCTTCTGCTCGCGCTCGGCGGGCTTCTGGTCGGTGAACATCTCGAGCGGCAACATCACGTTCTCGCCGACCGTCATCGAGCTCCACAAGGCGCCCGATTGAAAGCTCACGCCGAACTGGCGGCGCAGCTTCGCGAGCGCTTCGCCATCGGCCGTGTTGAGATCCTGGCCGCCGTAGGCGATGTGGCCCGCGCTCGGCTTGAGCAGGCCGATCAGATGCTTGAGCAGCGTGCTCTTGCCGCAGCCGCTGCCGCCGATGATGGCCAGCACTTCCTTTTCACGGATGTCGAAGTTCAGGTCGTGCTGGACGAGCTTGGAGCCGTAGCACATGGTCAGGCCTTCAACGTGCACTTGAGCCTGAGCCTGAGCCTGAGCTTGGGCTTGGGCTTGTGATGCAGCTTGCTGTTCCATCACCAGTCCAATCTCTGCAGAGCGACCGTCAAGGTCGAAGCGGCAATCACGATCCACACGATGGCCTGCACCACGGAAGCGGTCACGGCATTGCCCACCGCCTGCGCGCTGCGACCGGCACACAAGCCCTGGCGGCAACCGGCCAGCCCGACAAGCACGCAGTAGACCGTGCCCTTGCCGAGGCCGATCAGCACATGGGGCAGCGTCAGCGCCTGCAGGCTCTTGTACAGATACTCCAGCGGCGTGGCGCCGAAGATCGCGACGGCGACGAGCCAACCGGCCGCACACGCGACGAGCGCCGCAAAGGCGGTCAGCAGCGGCGCGACGATCAGCAAGGCCAGCACGCGCGGCAGCACCAGGTAGTCGATCGGATCGATACCGAGCGCACGCAGCGCATCGATCTCCTCATTGGCCTGCATGCTGCCGAGCTGCGCCGCATAGGCAGCGCCCACGCGGCCCGACAAGATAACGCCCGTCATCAGCGCAGCCACCTCGCGCACCGCGCCGATGGTGACCAGGTCCGCGATGTAAGTCTGCGCGCCAAAGCGCTGCAACTGCACCGCGCCCATGTAGGCGAGGATCACGCCGACCAGCCCGCTGACCAGCGAGACGATCGCCACGCTGCGCGGCCCGGCTTGATCCAGCTGCCAGAACAGATCGGCAGGCCTGAACTGCGCCTTGCCGCGGAAGAGGCGCAGCAAAGCGAGTTGCACCTCGCCGAAAAAACGAAAGGTGACCAGCGAATCGGCCCACCAGCTCGAAAGCCGCAGGCCGAGGGCGGTCACCCATCCGGGCCGCTGGCGTTTTGCTGCCTCAGGGGACGACAGCGGAGCCAGGGCCGGGGTCATCATGCGTTGTTGCCGGGCACGACGAGCTTGTTGTCGACGCTCAGCACGCCCTTCACGGCCAATGCGATACGGGTCGCACGGTCACGCGAGGCGGGGTCGGGAGCCGTGCCGTGCAGCTCGACCAGGCGGTCCTTCGTGTCCACATTGATCTTCAGCGCGCTCAGGCTCGGGTCACGGGCCAGCTCGGTCTTGATGCTGGCCGTGATGGTCGCGTCTTGAGCGGCGGCTTCAGTCTTGTCGGCGGCGTTGGCCATCTTGTCGCCGAGCTTGTTGGCTTCGGCTTCGGTCTTCGCCTTGGCTTCTTCAGACTTCTGCTGCACGGTGGCGACGGTGTCGTCGAGCTTCTGGCCGGCCGTGCGGTTGTCATCGGCGCGGCCGCAGGCGACCAGCATCAGCGAGGCCATCGAGGCGACCAGCAGTGTCGATCGGTAAGTGGTGAATGCGTTCATGGTGGTGATCCTCTTCCAGTGGTTTCGGTTTGAAGACTGGATCGGGTGCAATGACCGTGATCCATAAATCCAGACTAAGTTGTGTGTCTGCGCGAGCCTATCGGCGGTCATCGCCTTCCCGTGTCGGATCGGGCTGACAGCCTTTGGCCTGCGCACTCAGGGGCGCGAGCTGCGCGAACTGGCCCACCAGCTCAGCAGCATGGCGGCGGTCGCACCGGCGGCCGCGGCGATGGCGATCGACTTGATCGGGCCTTCCTGGATATAGCCGGCCGTGTAGTCGCCGGCGCGGCCCAGTTGCTGGCGCACCTGTTCCTTGGCCTGGCGGGCCTGTTCGATCGGACGGCGGGTCATGGCTTCCACGCAGTTGGCGGCATGGCTCAGCGCGGCAGCGGCTTCGCTGCGCATTTCTTCGCGTACGCCCAGGGCTTGGTCAGTGCGGGCATCGGCAATGGCGGTGGCGGGGTTCTTGGACATGATGTGACTCCTTGAGGGTTAGGACAGAAAGCAGGGGCGAACTACTTGCGCAGCAGACCCATCAGGAACGTGACCACGGCCATGATCACGAAGATGAAGAACAGCACCTTGGCGATGCCGACGGCGCCAGCGGCCAAGCCACCGAAGCCGAACAGCGCAGCGATCAGCGCGATGACAAAGAACACGACGGCGTAGTGCAGCATTTCGATCTCCTTTGGAAATTCAGGGCAGCAAATGCTTTCGCTGCGATGCCTTAACTGTAGAAAGCCGAGCGTCCTTTCCCGGCAGGCCCGGGCCGCGCGGCGGCGTCAGCGCGACGGGCCAATGCCTGTAGGAGGACGCCTATGCGCAAACCCGCAACTCCAATGAAAACCGCGCCGGCTGTTGCCCGCGCGGCGCGGTCAAATCCTCTGGCGAATGATCAGATCGGGGTCTGATTCAAGCCTCGTTTCAGTCGTGGTACTCGTACATGTCCAGGCGGGCTTCCCAGTCCTTCAACTGGCGTTCGGCCTCGTCCTTGGCAATGCCGTAGCGTTCCTGGATGCGGCCGGCCAGTTGGTCGCGGCGGCCCGCGATCACGTCAAGATCGTCGTGGGTCAGCTTGCCCCATTGCTCCTTGACCTTGCCTTGCACTTGCTTCCAATTGCCTTCGATGCGTTCCCAGTTCATGGTGTGTTCCTAACTTTCAGGTTGAGCGGAATGGGAGAGGCGGTCGACGCTTGAGGAAACTCAGGCGCGCACCACGATCTCATTCTTCACATTGCGCACGCCGTTGACGTTGCGCGCCAGCTTTTCGGCGTTGTTCTTTTCATTCCAGTTCTTGGCAAAACCGGACAGCAACACTTCACCGTTCAGCGTCTCGACCTTGATCGAGGTGGCGTCCACAGTTTTGTCTTCCACGAACTTGGCCTTCACGGCGGTGGTGATGGCGGCATCGTCCACGTAGGCGCCGACGGTGGATTGGCCGCGGGTGACGGCGCAGCCCGGCAGCACCGACAGGGCGGCGAGCGCGGTGGCGACAGCGATGAATGTCTTGCGTGTGTTGAGCATGATGGCTTTCTCCATTTCATTGTTGGGCGATACATGCCTTGTTGCTTGGCATGGTTCAAGTCTAGGAAACGGGCTCGGCGGCCGGAATCGGAGAAGCTGACGCAGGTTTGTAGGAGACGAAGCAGTGCCGCTGTCACCACAGGCCCTCAAAGATTCGCGCGAAGAATTCCTTGCCGCGCTGAAACACGGAGCGCGAATTCCAGGCCTGCAAGGTGATCTCCTTCGAGGCCTTGAGGTCGGCGCGGAACATGCGCGTCATCGCTTCGCCGAAGTCCTCGCCGATCACCACGGCGTCGATCTCGTTGTTGCCCACGAAGCTGCGGCTGTCCATATTGCTCGAACCCACGGTGGACACGACCCCGTCGATCACCATCGTCTTCGCGTGCAGCACCGAATCCTGCAGCTCATGGATCTTCACGCCCGCGCCGAGCAGGCGCGCATAGTGGCTGCGGCCCGCGTGCAGCACCGGCGTGAAGTCGCTGCGCGAAGGCAGGATGAGCTGCACATCGACGCCGCGGCCCGCGGCATCGCAGAGCGCGTCGATCATGTCGTCGCCGGGCGCGAAGTAGGCCATCGTCAGGTAGACGCTCTGCTTGGCAGCGCCGATCGAACTCATCATCAGCGCATAGATGTGGTTGACGCTGTCGTCAGGCGTGGAGGCCACGATGCGCAGCAGCTGCTTGCCTGGTGCCAAGCCGGCGGCAGGCTTCGTCGTCGGCGCGACCGGTGGCGTGCCTTCGCATTTCTGCTGCCGCCAGGTCTCGCTGATCAGATCTTCGAGCGCGCCGGCCGCCGAACCGCGCAATTCGATCTGGGTGTCGCGCCAGCCGCTGCCATTGGTTTTGCCGGTGACCTCGCGTTTGTGGCCGAAGGAGCCCGAGGCGTAGACCGCGCTGATGTTGATGCCGCCGGTGAATCCGATCTCGCGGTCAACCGTCAGGATCTTGCGGTGGTCGCGGTGCGCGAGGTCCAGCTCGCCCGAGCTCTTGAGCGGGTTCATCGGATTGAACGCGCAGGTCGCGATGCCCTTGTCCTGCAGCGCCTTGAAGAAGGCATCGCTGGTGCTGACCGAACCGAGCGAGTCGTAGAGGACCAGCACCTGCACGCCTTGCGCTCGCTTCTCCGCCAGCAGCGCGGCGAGCCGCTGCGAGAGCCCGGTGTCTTCGATGATGTAGCTCTCAAGCAGGATGCTGCGCCTGGCCTGGCCGATCGCGGCGAACATCGCCTTGAAAGTGGCAGGCCCGTCGATCAACAGCTGGGCGTCGTTGTCGGCATAGAGGCCGACATCGCCAAAGCTGGCCATTGCCGCGAGCTGGCGCTTGATCGCATCGGCCCCGCCTTGCGCAACCACCTGATGCAAGGCCTGTTCTTTTTGATTCTGGTCGAGCGAGCCTTTGGGGCTTTCTACCTGGATCTGGCTGGCCACCGCAGCCGTGCTTGGCGCGCTGGCCGAAGGCGAGGGCGGTGCCGGCGTATTCGGCAGGGCGGGCGGCGTGGCTGCGCACGCCACCAGCACGCCGGCCGAAAGAAGAACCCATGCGCCGCGCACGACCCGAGTCAGAACGCGTGGCATGGGCATGGACATGATGAAGGAGCGTCTACTCTTTCAGCAGATCCGACAGATCCTCGGCATGCTCTTCCTCGGCATGCAGGATCCCTTCGAGGATGCGGCGCGTGCTCGGATCCTTGGGGCCGATCAAGGTGACCATCTGGCGGTAGGCCTCGATCGCGATGCGCTCGGCGACCAGGTTGGCGCGGATCATGTCCTTCAGGTCGCTCGACTCGTCGTAGTCGGCATGGCTGCGCTCAAGCAGGGTGTTAGGCGAGAAATCGGGCTCGCCCCCAAGCTGCACGATGCGCTCGGCCAGCAGGTCGCCGTGAGCGCTTTCCTCGTTCGCATGCTCGAGAAACTCTTCAGCCACGCGCGGCGAGGCGAGGCCTCGAGCGGTGAAGTAATGGCGCTTGTAGCGCATCACGCAGACCAGCTCGGTGGCCAGCGCGTCATTGAGCAGCTTGACGATCTGCTCGCGCCAGGGGCCGTAGCTCGGCGTGATCGGGCCCGCATCGAGGTTGTTGCGGGCCTGGTCCAGCGCGTCCTGGTCCAGCGAGAGCTGTTCGGTCGGTTCACCGGGTTCGGGCGCCGGAGCTTGCTTGGCCTTCGACGAAGCCACGCGCAGGGAATGCTTAGACATGGGGAGTCCTTTCAGGAGTTGGAGGAGCTGGAGGAGCCGCGGCCCTTATTTCTTGAGCGCGTTCGCGCCCATCAGCGCAAAGGCCAGCAGCACCAGGAAGACCACCAGGCAGATCAGGAACAAGGCCTTGGCGATACCGGCCGCACCAGCGGCGATACCCGTGAAGCCGAGCAAGCCGGCGATCAGGGAGACAACTGCAAAGATGAGTGCCCACTTCAACATGGCAAATCCTTTCGTGGCGCCACAAGGGCGTGTTGTGGATTCACTCTAGGGTGCCCGGGGCGCGCAGGGCATCGGCGCGCAGCACATCCGGGCGTAGGACTTCGCGCCATGCACGGCGCCCGCATGCCGCCCAACATGAACGGGGCGGTGTCCTACAGGCGCTGCCTGCGCGGCCTGACAAGCACCGAGGCACTGCACTGCCTAGCATCCAGCCATGACTGACAAAACCCAATTCCTCCCGTCCGACGCAGTACCGGAACTCTTGCTCAGCACTCACTTGAGCATCGTCGTGCGTGCCCGCGCCGAGTTTGCCGACGGCAGCTGCGGCCCCGACCTCGGCCTCGTGATCCCACGCCAGCACTGCGAAGGCGACACGCCGTCTGAACGTGCACTGCGCGTGGCCGGTCGTCGCTGCCTCAAGCGCCTGAACGCTGACCGCGCGCGGCCTGCCCGCCGCGTGCTGATCCGTGTGGATGGCCGCTGGTTGCCGCTGGTTTCCAGCCGACAAGTTCCGCAGCCCAGGCCAACTTCGCCTTCTTCTTCACCAGGAGTCATCACCATGAACCCTTACCTGTTCAGCGCCAAGACCGTGCTCGCTGGCGTCGGCTTTGCCGCCTTGACTGGCGGCGCCTCGCTCGCCGCGGCCGGCACGCCTGAAGACAACTATCGCAAGGAGCGCGCCGACTGCATGAACGGCCACACGCAGCAAGACCGTCCGACCTGCCTGAAGGAAGCCAGCGCTGCGCTCGTCGAAGCGCGCCGCGGCAACCTGACCTCGCCGTCGGCGGACGTGCTCGCCGCCAACGCGGTGAAGCGCTGCGAAGTGCAGCCTCCCAAGGACCGCGCCGATTGCGAACGCATGATGCGCGGCGAAGGCAGCCGCGAAGGCACGGTGGCGCAGGGCGGCGTGATCCGCGAGATCTCGACGATCCAGATGGATGCGACCGCGGCCGGGCCGGCCGCCCCGTCTGCTCCGCCGGCCAGCGCTCCGATCCGCTAGAGCGTCCCTATGGACGCCCGGGACGCCCCTGATCGCCCAGCCAGCCCCGCGTTCAGCCTGCGCGCCTGGCCGCTGACGGTGCTGGCCGTCCTGGCGATCATTGCGGCGCTGTGGCTGGGCCGCGATTTCCTGATCCCGCTGGCGATGTCGGCCACGATCGCCACGCTCCTGTGGCCCCTGCTGCCCATCCTTGATCGTGTGTTGCGTCTGCGCGCGCTTTCGGCGTTGGTGGCCGTGCTGGTCACACTGTTCTGCGTGGCGGCGCTGCTGATGGCGATGGGTACCAAGCTCACCAGCGCGACGGATCAGTTTCCGAGCGCGTTGCGCCTCATGACGCGCGACGTTGCGAGCCTCGGTACGGGCAGCGCTCGGGCGATCCTGCGTACGCGCACCGCGTTGAACGAGCTCGACCGCACGGTGGCGCGCGCCACGGGCACGGTCGCCCAGCCGGCCGTGCCCTCAGCCAACTTGCAGGCCGATGCGCAACCGGCCGCGCCGCGCTCGATCGTCGCCAAGACGCTGGATGGCATCACACAGTTCGCGATCGAAGCCTCCAAATCGGCAGCCAGCGTTTTCCTGCAGGTCAGCATGATCGCCTTGCTGACCTTCTTCATGCTGTGCAGCGGCGAACTGCTGGCGGTGCGCCTGCGCGCCTGGTGCCATGCAAGCCTCAGCCGCAACCTCGGCGGCCCGCAGCATTGCGAGCCGCTGCTGCTGATGGTGGCGCGGCAGGTGCGCCTGTTCGCGGGCGTGACCGTCGTCACCAACCTCGCGATTGGCGTGGGCGTGGGGCTGGGCTTTGCCTTCTTCGATGTGCCCGACCCCTGGACCTGGGGCCTCGTTGCTGCTGCTTTGCACTTCCTGCCGTATGCCGGCCTGGTCGTCATGATGTGCCTGGCCGCGTTGGAGGTTTACGTGGCGCAGAGCTCGATGATCTCGGCGCTGCTCGGTGCGCTGCTGGTGATGGGCATCGGCACCGTGGTCGGCACGGTGATGGGCATGTGGCTGCAGGGTCGAGTCGCCAAGATCGACAGCGCCACGCTGTTCGCGGGCACGATCTTCTGGAGCGTGCTGTGGGGCGGCTGGGGTCTGGCCCTCGGGCCCTTGATGGTGGTGGTGGCGCAGTTGCTGCTCAACGAGTCGGCTCGTTTGCGCGTGCTGGCCAAGCCTGGAGATGAAGCGGGTCCCTCGACGCCCGCCTCGCAAGGCATGGAACAAGCGACGGCACTGCCGGCCTTGCCCGCCATGCCCGCTGTGCAGGAAGTCTGAGAACTTCCAAGGACTTCTGAAAACTTCTCAACGATGGCAGCACAGTGCCGGCGGCGAGAAATCCTTGCCGACCATCGCGCGGGCGAAGAAGTAGTTGTTCTTGGCGCGCGGGGGCAGGGCATCAAGGTTCACCTGGCCGTGATCGTCGCAGGGGAAGGTCAGCGCGCGGCCGGGAATGAACAGGGACTCAAAGCGAACTTCAAACTGGTTGTCGCTGCGTGTGCATGTTGTTTTGCTCATGATCAGCTCCTTCTTGTTGATGTACTGAGTAGCTAACTCGTTCGTTGGCTTGTCACGCTTCAAGCTTCGTTCTTTTGCCGGGCGGCCGACGTCGGCCAAGCGCCGCTGCAACTGTCAGCGCGCAAGCGCGTTAGGACTCCAGCCGCGTCCTACAGAAAACTCCTACAGCGAGACGGCGCTCCCTTACCTGTCCAATTGCGCAAGAGCCCGCCAATATCAAGCCATGCGCCGCCGTCGTGGCGGCAAGAAGATCCCTCCCGAATGAACAAGGAGCCCAGCATGGCTGCGAGCAAATACATCCACACGCTGTTCCTCGGCCTCACCGGCCTGGCGCTCTGGCATTGGCAATCGGAAGCGCGCCGCCAGCGGCAACTGCAACACAAGCTCGCTGCCGGCAAGCACGCCAAGGCGGCCGTGCCGACCTGGGAAGCTGAGGGCGGCGCCCTTGCGGAGACCGGTAGCCAAATCGGCAGTCAAGGCGGCCCCGAGCCGCGCAAATCATGAGCGCCGCCGCCTACGCCCAAGCGCCGGTCAAGCCCAACGCGGACGCTCTCTGGTCCGGCTTGCACCAAGCCACCAAGCGCTGCTTTGACGATTACCTCGGTGCCGATGCCGTCCAACGTTCCGCTGCGCAGAAGCGCCTTCTGCTCGCGCTGGAGCTCGGCTGGAAGCTCGAAGAGCTGGTGCTGCTGCCCGCCATGAAGGAAGGCGACATCAAGCTCCGCGTCGACACGCTGCTCATCTACGAAGAGATCGAGAAGCTGCGCGATCTGGCCGAGCTGGTGCAGGCAGGCAAGCTCGATCCGGCCGCGAACATCGTTGTGCTCGGTGCGCTTGAAGGCATCGCCGGCCTGCGCTCCGTGCGCATCCAGCAGGCGCTGGAGGCCGCGCAAAGCATCAACTGCGGCGTGAACAAGGCGGTGCTGTCCACCGAAATGGAAGACATGCTCAAACGCTGGCGCGAGGAGATCGCGACGACGGGCGATATCGAAGATGAGGAGCGCGATCCGGTAGGCCTGTCGCCGCGGTGAGCGTAAGCTCTCGGCGCACGCAGCCGTGCCCCGGCTTGACCTCATTCACCAAGGAGCTGAAATGGCAAAAGTCCTCGTCCTGTATCACAGCTACTACGGCCACATCGAAGCGATGGCGAACGCCATTGCCGACGGTGTTCGCGAAGTCGACGGCGCCAGCGTCGACATCAAGCGAGTGCCCGAGACCGTGCCGCCCGATGTCTTCGCCAGCACGGGTGGGAAGGGTGGTCAAACCGCGCCCATCGCTCAGCCGGCCGAGCTCGCCAACTACGACGCGATCCTCTTCGGCACGCCCACGCGCTTCGGCAATATGAGTGGCCAGATGCGGAATTTTCTCGACCAGCTCGGCGGCTTGTGGATGTCGGGCGCGCTCGTCGGCAAGGTCGGTTCGGTCTTCGCGTCGAGCGCCACGCAGCACGGCGGCCAGGAGAGCACCATCCTCACCTTCCATCCGACCCTATTCCACCTCGGCATGATCGTCGTCGGTCTTCCGTACTCCGAGCAACGCCAGATGGGGCTTGATGAGATCAAGGGCGGCAGTCCGTATGGCGCTTCGACGATTGCCGGCGGGAAGGGCGAGCGCACGCCCAGCGCACAGGAACTGGGCATGGCCAGCTTCCAAGGGAAGCATGTGGCGGGGATCGCGAAGAGGCTGTTTGGATAGGCCGCCCGAAGTCAGGTCTCGGGGGAGCTGACACAGAACGTGCCAGCGAAGCCGCAGCAGGTCTTGAACAGCGCCCGCTGCCGGAAGCAGCGGGCGCTTTCCAGATCAGAACGTCGCGCGGAACACCACTTCAAAGCGGCGATCGTTCTGGAAGATCGCGCGGGTGTACAGGTTGTGATCGACGAAGCCGTTGGTGTAGGTCGTCGGTCCCATCAGCACGCGCGTGGTGGCGCGGTTCAGGTTGTTCGCCTGCAAGCCGAGTTGCATGTCCTTGGTGAGGTGATAGGACACCGAGCCATCCAGCTGGCCGCTTGCCGCGTTCCACATCGGCAGGTAGGTATCGCCGGAATCCTCAGACGTGATGAGGTACTTGCTGCGCCATGAATAGGCCAGCCGTGCGGACCAGTCCGAGTTCTCGTACATCGCGATGAGGTTGAAGCTGTGCGGCGACAGGCCTGCCATCGGCAACGCGGGGTTCTTGACGAGGGAGTCTGAAGCACACGAGCCATTGCCGTGGTTCGGGTCGCACGAGGTCGTGTTGCTGATCAGGCTGCTTTGCAGGTAGGTGTAGTTGGCCTGCACGCCGAAGCCCTTGAGGAAGCCCGGCAGGAAGTCAAAGAACTGCTGATAGCCGACCTCAAGCCCCTTCACGGTGCCATCGCCGGCGTTCACCGGACCGGTCACGGCCACGGGTTGGCCCATGATGGTTTGCGATGAGGTTTCGGTGGTGACGTAGTCCTTGATCTTCTTCTCGAAGGCCGTGCCGTACAGCGAACCCGTCTTCGAGAAGTACCACTCGAGCGCCAGGTCGAACTGGTTGGCCCGCATCGGCTTCAAGGCAGGATTGCCGCCCGTTCCCGCGGTGAAGCCGGCGAAGGTGGCCTGCTGGCCCGAGGCCGCGGACCACGACGAACCGATCTTCATGTACGAGTTGAGCTGGGTGATGTCCGGGCGCGTCATGGCCTCGGAGGCGGCCAGGCGCAGCTGCAGGTCCTTGGCCAGCTTGAAGCGCAGGTTCAGGCTGGGCAGCACATCGGTGTAGCTGGTGCTGCCGTCGATGGGCTGCGTGGGCACGTTGAACAGCGCCATCTGAGCCGGCGTGATGGAGCTGGAATCGCCGGTGATGGACGAGCTCGACGGGAACGTGACCGAGCCATTGGCATGCACGCTGGTGTGCACGACGCGCAGGCCGAGGTTGCCGTCAACCGGCACGCCGAGCGCGCTGTCATTGCCGAAATAAAGCGAACCGTAAACGGCTTGCGTCTTCTCCTTCATGCTGTTGTCGCTCATCGGCGAACCGGGCGTGCAGGAGCCGTCGGTGGTGCCTTGCGGGCACCAGCCGCCTGCGGCGATCTCATACGGCTGCAGCAACTTGGCGGCCGCCGCGTAATTCGACACCAGCGACATGCTCGGGAACCACAGCGTGGTCGGCAGGTTGGCACCGTGATAGAAGTTGCTCATCGTCCACTGCTGCTGCATGCCAGCCGGCAGCTTGGTGATCCATTGCAGCGTCGCGGGCGTGGCGCCACCCATCCAGACCTGGCTGATCGGGCCCCAGTTGTAGCTGCTGTTCGTGTTGTTGCTGTGCGCGTCGCGGTCGGTCACGCGCACGCCGAACTTGGCGGACTGAAGCCAGGCGCCGTCGATGTCGTATTCACCGTCGAGTCGAAGCGTTTTCTGCGTGCCGGTGTCGCGTTGGATGTGGTCCATCGCGGCGCCGAGATAGTAGTTCGTCGGGTCGGCCAGGCTGTTCGGGTCGGTGGTGACGACACTGCCCTTGTTGGGCGTGTAGAGGTACGTCGGATTGGTCAGCACGAGGCTGGGCGTACCCTGCACGTTCACCGTGGACGCCGGCATGAAGAACTGGTTGTAGACCGAGAAGTCCAGCGTGTCGGAGGTGGACCTGACGAACTGCAGATCGGCGCTCACCTTCAAGCGGTCGTTGATGCGCAGCTTGACGTTGTTCGACCAGTCGGTCGTGCTCGTCGATTGCGTGTTGAGGCGGTTGTCGGCGTAGTAGTTGGCGCCACCGAGCGGAGTCCCGTCCGAATAGTCCCCGTGGTTGACCGTCGGCGCTGCACCAGGACTACCCTTCCACGAACTGGCCAACATCGTGCCGTTCTGGAAGACGCCGTTGGCACCGTAGGTGAACGCGGTGCCGGGCATCGGCACCATGTTGTAGTAGTTGCTTTCGTTGGTCTGCACCCAGTGCTGGTTCCACTGCAGCTTGTAGTTGGAGCGGAAGAGCTGGCTGGAGAATTCCAGGTCGTCGTTCGGCTTCCATTGCACGGCGCCGTACATGCCGACGCGCTTGCGCTGCATCTGCTGCTCGGACCAGTTGATGTCGCCCGGGACGGCAACCGAGCCGGAGCCGGCGGCCGACGTGGGCTCGCACGGGCAGGCGCCGAGGTTGTTGGCGGGCTGCAGCACGTAGGGGTTGGTCTGGATGCCGTCGCTGCGGGTGCTCAGTCTTGAATACGCGACGTCGACCAGCGCGCCGAACTCGCCGGCCTGGGTATTCCAGCGGTTGCTGTACAGGGCCGAAGCCGAGGGCTTGGTCTCCTTGGCCATGTCGCCCCGGTTGGCACCGAGCGAGAACGCCATCACGCGGCCCTTGCTGTCGAAAGGCATGCGCGTGCGCAGGTTGACCGTGCCGCCGATGCCGCCTTCGATGATTTCCGCGGAGGGGTTCTTGTACACGTCCACGCCGGCCATCAGTTCGGCCGGCACGTCCTGGAAGCCGAGCGAGCGGCCATTGTTGGCCGAGAAACTCTCGCGGCCGTTCAGCTGGCTGGCCACATAGGGCAGGCCGCGAATCAGCACGCCGCTGCCTTCGCCCGACGGGTGATCCGGATCATCGTCGGCGAGGAAGTGGTCCACCGTGACGCCGCTGATGCGCTGCAGGGTCTCGGTCACGCTGCGGTCGGGCAGGGCGTTGATGTCGGTCGCCGTCACCGAATCGATGATCTGGTCGGCGTTCTGCTTCAGGAACTGCGAAGACTGCAGGGCACCGCGGATGCCGGTTACGACGACCTTCTGCAGTTCCTCATTGGCCTGCGCTCTGGTGGCCGGCTTGGCCTCGGCGGCGGTGGGCGTGTTGGCCGGGCTTGCCGCGCTGCTGGGGGCCGAAGCCGCACCGGCCGGGGCCGCTGCCTGCTGGGCATAAGCCTGGGAAATCAGGCCGGCCAGCAAGGTGGTGGCGAGCGCCACCTTGCGGCCGTGCAGGGACTGGCCGCAGGGCGGCCGGTGGATGTTGCGCATGTCTTGTCTCCTGAATCGGGCCCTTGAGGGCCACTTTGACGAACGTGTGTCGTTTAGTGTTTGTTGCGCAAATGGTAGCGCAACCAATTCACTATAGATTCACAATGAAGTCAAGAGAAATCGGTGGCAACCCTTGACGTTGCCAGAACAAGACAAAGCGTTGTTTAGTGGTTCTTTGTGTCCGGTTTCCTCGATGTCTACGAGGAACACGGCCAACCCCTCGCGCCCCGGGCGGAGGCTGAGCTGGATCGCCATGCAAGGCGCGAGCAGCGATGCTCACGCTACCATTTTTGATGGCCGGGCTGCTTGTTGATCGACTGCGAATGCGGGTTCGGACGGATTCCGTCGCAAGACGGCCGGAGATGCCGGTCAGCGGTGTTCCCGTGAGGTGCCCGCGGAGCGCTGGCATCACGCAAAGGCTTGTGCCGTTGCGGGGATCTCGGGGGCTTGCCGCTGCAGACTGCAGAGAAGGACATTCACGTCACGGACGTCCTAGCCGCGTTGAGCAATCTCAAGGTATCCCATGGGCACTTCAAGGGGCTAAAAAAGGGCGAACTGAGCAAGATCGACGACGGCATTCAACTGGTGTTCGCCGGCGGCACCTGCCTCTCCAAGGCGCATCGCTTGATTGCCCGGATGTCCGAGGACATCGACATCAAAGTCATCCTCTTGCCGCTCATCTACGAGGGCGAGGAAGTGGAATATGCGGAAGCGTTCTCCTCTTTCGAGGCGGTGGCCTCAGAACTGCTCGCGATGCTCTGATCGTCGCTTGGTGTCGGACACGCGCCAGGTTTTGCGCATGCCTTCAATCCTTGGACAGTCCCGCCCCGTCTCCCTTTTCCGCATACTCCCTCAACCGGTTGTAAAGCGTCTTCAAGCTGATCCCCAGCGCCGACGCCGTTCTCTCCCGCTGGTTCTTGAAATGCGCGAACGTCGCCAGGATGATCTGGCGTTCGGCGTCGGCCATCGTGCTGCCGACCGTGATCGTCACGGTCGGTGCTGATGATGATGACAACGACGACGACGACAAGGAGTTGGTGAACGGCGAGGCCCCAGCTGAAACAGCAGTAGCAGCAGCAGCAGAGCCACCCTCCGCCGTCTCACCCATAACGCTGCGATCCAGCGTATCGCTGGGCAGCCATTCATCGGTGATCTGGCCGCCGTCGCTCATCACATAACTGCGTTGCACGACGTTGCGCAGCTCGCGCACATTGCCGGGCCAGCTGTAGGCGGCGAGCTTGGTGAGCGCTGCGGGCGTGAAGCGCTTGGGGCCGCCTTCGCTGTGGCCGATATCGACGAGGAACTGCTCGGCGAGCAGCGGCACGTCGTCGCGGCGGGCGCGCAGCGGAGGCAGGGCGATCGGGAAGACGTTCAGGCGGTAGAGCAGATCCTCGCGCAGCTTGCCGGTGGCGACCGCATGTTCGGGCACGCGGTTGGTGGCGGCGACGATGCGCACGTCGGCCTCCTGCGCCTGCGTGGAACCCACGCGCATGTAGGTGCCGGTTTCGAGCACGCGCAGCAGTTTTACCTGCAGCTCGGCCGGCATCTCGGTGATCTCGTCGAGGAACAGCGTGCCGCCGTTGGCGCGCTCGAAGAAGCCCTGGTGCTGGCGCTCGGCGCCGGTGAAGCTGCCTTTCTCATGGCCGAAGACTTCGCTCTCGATCAGGTGCGGAGAGATCGCGCCGCAGTTGACCGCGAGGAAGGCCTGGCCGCGCCGGCGGCTCAGGTCGTGCAGCGTGCGCGCCACCACTTCCTTGCCGGTGCCGCTCTCGCCGGTGATCAGCACCGAGACGGCCGTAGCGGCCACGCGGGCGACCTGGTGATAGACCAGTTGCATGGTCGGCGTGCGGCCCCACAAATGGCCGAAGCGCCCGCTGCGTTGCCATTCGGCCTCGACATCGGCCAGCTCCGCTCGCATCACCGAAGGCCGCACCACGCGCGAGAGGATGCCCTTGAGCTGCGTCTGCTTGAGCGGCTTGATCAGGTAGTCGGCCACGCCGAGGCGCAGGGCCTGGATCGAGGTCTCGATGCTGGCGTGTCCGGTGATCAGCACGACCTGCGATTGCGCGAGCAGGCCGGGATCATCGAACAGCGTCATCGCATTGCCGTCGGGCAGGTGCAGGTCGAGCAGCACGAGGTCGGGCGGCTGCATGGCGAGCTGGGCACGGGCGTCTGACAGACGGTGCACGCAGGCGACGGTGAAGCCTTCGGCCGCGACCAGGGCGGCCAGCATGCTCGCCGCGTCGACGTCGTCGTCAACGATCAGGACATGGCTCATGGGGCTTCCCCTCGGTGAGGGTGAGCGGGCACACCGTTTGCCGTCGAGCTGTGTTCGGAGGTCCCCTTCATGATCGGCAATCTGATGGCCTGGCTTCTCGTTGGAGGATTGATTGGTTGGATGGTCAGCATGCTTTTGCGTACGGGCAGGCGGGAGCTTGTGCTGGTGCACATCGCGTTAGGCGGCTTGGGCGCGCTGCTGGCGGGCTGGCTGCTCTCGCCGCTGGTGGCCGGGCCATCGAGCCTGGCGGCCTTCGCCGTGGCGTCGCTCGGCGCGGCAGCGCTGTTGTCGGTGGTGGCAGCCATTGCATCGCTCATCCGCCGTGCGCGTTTGCATGGGCCGCCGCCACATTCGGCGCATCGGCCATGAGCCGGCGCAGCCTTTGCGAATCGACGGGCTTGGCCAGATGCGCGTCAAAGCCGTTGCGCAGGGCTTGCGCCACATCGGCATCGCTGCTGTAGCCGGAGAGCGCGAGCAACTGGCCCGCATAACCGGCGCGTCGGCAAAGTTTGGCGAGCTCGAAGCCGCTCAGGCCGGGCAGGCCGATGTCGACGATGGCCACATCGGGCCGTTCGCCGAGCAGCAGATCGAGGCCTTGCGGGCCCGTCTCGGCCGTGGCCACGCTGTGGCCGTCAAGCTCCAGCAGGGTGCGCAAGGTGTCGCGCGCATCCTCGTTGTCTTCGATCACCAGCACGCGGCACAGGCGGCAGTGCGCCTCGGGCTCGCAGGCCGCCGGCACGAACGACGACACCACATTGGCGGGAAGCTCGGCCAGCTGAACGGTGAAAGTACTGCCGGCCGGCGAGCTCTCGACCGTGACGGTGCCGCCGTGCATTTCCACGAGTCGGCGCACGAGTGTCAGCCCGATACCGAGGCCGCCCGCGCCGCGGTCGAGCGAGCGCTCGCCCTGCACGAACAGATCGAACACATGTGGCAGCAGCACGGGCGAGATGCCGTCGCCTTCGTCGCGCACCTCGATGAAGGCGTGGCCGTTGTGCGATTGCAGCGTGAGCTCGATGCGCCGCCCCGCCGGTGTGTACTTGAGCGCGTTGCCCAGCAGGTTGTTGATCACCTGCTCGATCCGCGTGCTGTCAGCCTCCACCCAGACCTCAGCGCTGTGTACCCGCACATCGTGGTGCTCAAGAGCGCCGGTGACGCGGAAGTTCTCGACCGCGCGTTCCATCAGCGCGGCCAGGTCGAAGGGCTGGCGATGCAGGATCACCTTGCCCGAGATGACGCGGCCGACATCGAGCAGATCGTCGACGAGCCGCGCGAGATGGTTCGTCTGCCTTGCAATGATGGCGCGTGCGCTGACGCCGAGGTCGATGTCCACGCGCTCGTTGACCACATTGGCGCCGCTGGAAAGCTGGTTCAGCACCTCGGCCGCCGAGCCGATCGCGCCGAGCGGGTTGCGCAGCTCATGCCCGAGCATCGCGATGAATTCATCCTTGGCGCGGTTGGCGGCCTCGGCTTCGATGCGCGCGCGCTGTTCGAGCGAGGCGAGCGTCTGGCGTTCGAGCTCCAGGCTCTTCTGTTCGTTGACGTTGAGCGTGGCGCCGACCAGTTGCTGCGGCCGGCCCTCGCCATCAAAGTTCATCAGCACGCGGCTCGAGAGCCAGTTCGTGCCGCCATCGGGAAGATTGACGCGGAATTCCAGCGTGCTGCGGTCGCGGCGGTGTTCGACCATCGCGCGCAGGCCGTCTTCCACCGCGCTGCGATCCTCCTCGTGGATGCGCTCCAGCAGATCGCCGAGCGTACCGGGAGAGCCTGCTGAGCCGGGCGAGCCGGCCAGGCCGTCAAAGCCGAACAGCCGCGCCTGCCCCGGCGTCCAGGTCGTGGCGCCGGCGTCGATGCTGAAGAAGCCGACCTCGCCGGCTTCCTGCGCCAAGTCGATCAGGCGCTGGCTTTCCTGCAATTGCCGATCGGCCTGCAGCACGCGTTGCTCGGCCGTTTTGCGCGCGGTGATGTCGACCGCGCTTTCGAGCGCGCCCTGCACCTGGCCGTTGGCGTCGAGCAAAGGCACGGCCTGCATCAGCACATGGCGCGGGGCCTTGCCGTCGCCGAGATCGCCGCGCTCGCGCAACTCCAGCTCCAGCGGGCCCACGGGCTGGCCGGTGGCAGCCGCGCGCTGCAGCGGCTGCTGATCGCGGGCAAGCGGCTGTCCGTCGAGGTAGAGCGTTCGGCCGTGGGCGAAGAGCAGGCTCATCGCGGCGTTGCGCATGTCCTCGGCCACGCCTTCGCGCAGCACGGCCAAACCGATCGGCGTGCTGGCAAACAGGGTCTCGAACTCGGTCGCCTTGCGTTGCAGGCTGGCCTGCGCCTGCGCCTGCTGGGTCTGGCTCTCGGTCAGCGCCTCGCGCAGCCAGGCCACCTCCTGCACACGTGTGCGGCGGGCGGGCCCGGGGCCACCGGTGGCCAGTTCGCGCAGCGGGTCGCTGATGCGGCGTGCCGCCAGCGTCGCCAGGCCCAGGCCCAGCAGCAGGCCGGCCGCGATGGTGGCCATCGCCGCCAGCAGCATGCGGCGCTCCGCGTCGTCGAGCACGGCGGCGGGCACGCTCACGTCGATGCGCCAGTCGGTCCCCGGCACGGTCTGGGTGACGCTGTAGAGGGCGGAATCGGAGGAAGCCAGCAGCGACACGCCTTCGGAAGCCGAGATCGGCCGGCCGCTGCTGTCGCTGAGCTGGATGAAGCCGCCGGGCGGGGCGCTGCTGTCGAGCAGGCGCTGCCAGTGGGCGGTGTCTGAGCGGGCGACGGAACGGGTGCCCGGCGCCCGCGCTTCCAGATCGTGCTCGACGGAAGATGTCACCAGCAGGGCCGTACGCTGCAATTCGTCGCGCATGCGCTGGTGCTGCGTCTGCAGGCTGCTGAAGACCTGGTAGGCCAGCAAAAGCGCCAGCGGCACCGTGGCGACCAGCATCACGGCGCAGAGATAAGTCTGCAGGGAAACGAGTTTTGTGGCGGGCAGCTTCATGCAAGCACTAGGCTAGCAGTGCTGCATGGCTGAATTTGTAGGAGGGCGCCTCGTCAGGCGGTGCGTTTGCGTCGAGACGTTCGGTGGTTTTGGTAGAAGCTCATCAGGGGTGTGGATGAAATCCCATGCAAGGCGATGGACAAGGCGATACAACTGAGACAGGCGGATACAAGAACCTCCGCGGAGATGCCGCCCACGCCTTGCTGCATGGACATGGTCAGATAAAAGATCGAACCGACGCCGCGGATGCCGAACCAGGCGGCCAGATTGCGCTGCACCGGCGGCAGCACGGAACGCGGCAGGCTCAGGAACACGCTGGCCGGGCGCACCACGATCAGCATCAGCAGCGCAAAGCCCACGACGCCCAGGCTCCAGCTGATGTGCGGCAGCGCCGCGCCGATCAGCAGCACCATCAGCACCTCGACCAGCCGTTCGCAATGCGCGCCAAAATTCTGCAGCTGATCCCCGAGCTCGCGCGCCACCGGCTCGGGTTTCTCGGCCGGGTGCTGGCGCAGCAAGGTCGCCCCCGTGGCAAACACGGCCAGGAAGGGCGAGACCTGCAGGACCAGGGCCAGGCCGTAGGTGAGGGCGATGGCGCCGAGGTAGAGCAACTCATCCCAATCGGGCTGCGCGCCGGCCTCGAGCTTTCTCTGCATCGCCCAGCCCAGGCCGCGCCCGCAGGCCACGCCCAAGGCGCCACCGGCGGCCACGGACCAGATCACATCGAGCGTCAGCCAGCGGCTGCCGTGGTCGCCGAGCTCGTGCATGCCCAGCAGGCCCAGGGCCAGCATCACCACGGGGTAGGCGGTGGCGTCATTGAGCGCCCCCTCGGCGCTGAGCGCCACGCGCAGGCCGTCACGGTCGTCCTGGTGGTGGATCTGCACGTCGGAGGCCAGCACCGGGTCGGTCGGCGCGAGCATGGCCGCCAAAAGCAGCGCCAGCGGCCAGGACAGCGGCAGCAGCAGCCAGGCCACGAGCGTGGCCAGCGCCACGGACCAAATCATGCCGACCGTGGCGAGCAAAACCGGCACGCGCCAGGCCGGCCAGGTGGCGGCCACGCGGATCTTCAGGCCGATCGCAAAGAGCGAAAGCAGCACCGCGATCTCGCTGAGCAGTCGGATCAGCGGGGCTTGCATCTCCAGGTCCAGATCGGGCAGCGGCGGCGTGGCGAGCCAGCCGGCCAGCCACCCGCAGAGCAGGTAGACCAGCGCGGGCGACAGCGGCAGGCGCCGCACCAGCGGTTCCGCTAACGCCATCGTCACCAGCACAGCGCCGGCGAGCAGCAGGGCGGCGGTGATCGGCAGCACCTGCAGCATCAGAGCAGCGACTCGAAACGGGTCGCTGTCCACTCCTTGAGCCGGTCCAGGCTGCCGCGCCCGTTCCAGCGTTGCAGCAGCACCTCGCGCGACTGCGCCACGTCAAGGGTGAACATCTCCTCCATGCGCTGCGCAAAAGGCGCGTCCAGCACGACCAGATTGGCCTCGGCGTTGTGCACGAGGCTGCACCAGTCCAGATTGCTGGAGCCGACCGAGGCCCAGACGCCGTCGATCACGGCCGTCTTGGCGTGCAGCACGCGGTCGTGCCGCTCGTGGATGCGCACGCCGGCCCGCAGCAGGTGGCCGTAGTGCCAGCGCCCGGCATGCAGCGGCGCCCAGCAGTCGCTGCGGCCCGGCAGCAGCAATTGCACGTCGACCCCGCGCTGCGACGCTTTCGTCAGCGCACTCAGCAGACGCCGCGGCGGGACAAAGTAGGCGGTCGTGATCCACGCGCGGCTGCGCGCCGTGCCGATGCTGGCCAGCAGCGCCCGGTAGAAATCATTGCGGCCGCGCCCGCATTCGGAAGCCGCCACGCCGGCACGCTGGCCACCGACCTTGCGCGAGGTCGGGAAATAGCAGGCCGGCCCGGGCAGGTGGCCGGCATGGCGCTGCCAATGGTCGACGAAGAGCCGCTGCAGCTCGCCGACCACGGGGCCTTGCACGCGCACGTGGGTGTCTCGCCAGTTGGTGTCGGTGCTGCTGTCGCTAACGGTATGACTGCACGGAGCCGAGCCCGCTGATATTGAGCCCGAATACACGCCGCTGATATTGAGCCCGCCGATGAAGCCCGTGCTGCCATCCACGATCATCAGCTTGCGGTGGTTGCGCCATTGCAGCGCCTTGTCGAGCCAGGTCTTCATCACACTCAAGGGGCGGTGCTCCAGCAGCGTGATGCCGTCGCGGCGCAGCGCCTCGAAGACCCGGCGCGAGGTGCCGAAGGAGCCCACGCTGTCGAAGGCGAGGTTGACTTCGATCCCCTGGCGCCGCCGCGCCACGAGCCGGCTCAGCAACTCCTGGCCCGGGCCTTCGGCGTCGACGATGTAGCTCGCCACATTGATATGGTCGTGCGCCTCGGCCACCGCCTCGAACATGGCGGCAAAGGTTTCCGGGCCGTCCTGAAGCAGTTCCACATGGTTGCCGTTCAGCAGGGGACGGCTCAGGCTGCGCATGAGCGCGCGGCGCTGGCGGTTCTCAATGGAGGCGGCGGGGAAGTGCAGGTCCATGCCTCGGCGCAGGCAATCGGCGCGCCCGCTGTAATTCTTTGGTAACTTTGAGGTCCAGCGCACACCGTATGCATAAAGCAGGCACGCAGATTGCCGCTCGCTTGCCGCAAATTTTGGACGGGATCGGTACGTAAGGACGACGCGACGCGCGGCGAAGTGAAAGCGTGCGCGCCCCAAAGAGGCCCCCGGCTCGGGGAAGTTTCCGTTTTTCCTACAAAAGGCATGTCCTCGGCACGGAGCTTGCGGCGCCCGAGGACATGAACCTTCACCTCACGCTCCACGCCAAGCAAGCCCAGGCGCAGACGCTCTCACCCCGCCTGCAACAAGCGGTGCGCCTGCTGCAGCTCTCGTCGCTGGATTTCAATCTCGAGATTGCGGCCCTGCAGGGCCGCAATCCCTTTCTGGATTTCGAGCCCGAGTCGGACGCCGATGCCGGCGCCGAGATCGAAGTGGAGGAGGGCGAGAGCAGCGTCCTCGATGCCGATCATGAGCCCTGGGTCGGCGACGGCACGCAGTCCGCGCGCCTGAACGAAGGCGGCGATGTCAGCGCGCTCGACTTCCTGCCTTGCGTGAGCAGCCTGGCCGAGCATCTGCATTTCCAGTTGTCCTTGATGCGTTTGTCCACGCGCGAGCTGGCGCTGGCGCATGCGGTCATCGACTCGCTCGATGAAGACGGCTATCTGCGCACGCCGCTTGAAGAGCTGCTGCCGCCGGGTTCCTTGACGCCGAAGCCCGAGCTGCGCGAACTTCAGGCCGCACTGCGCCACGTTCAATCGCTCGATCCGCTCGGCGTGGGCGCGCGCGATCTGAAGGAATGCCTGCAGCTGCAACTGACCACGATCGACAGTCTCGAAGAACGCGCGCTCGTCTCAGCCATCATCGACCACGGCCTGCAGGCGATGGCGCGCCACCAGTGGGCCGGCATGGCGCGCGAGCTCGGCTGTTCGGCCTCGCAGCTGGACCTGGCCTGCCGGCACATTCGCCACATGGACCCGCGCCCCGGCTGGCGCCATGGCCTCGCACAGACGCGCTACATCACACCCGATGTGCTGGTGCGCAAGAAGCGCGGCCGCTGGACCGCGGTGCTGAACGCCTCGGTCGTGCCCAAGGTCAGCCTCAACAAGACTTATGTGGATCTGCTGCAGCGGCATGCGCACACGCACGCGGCGGGCGGCGGCACGCAGGAGCTGGCCGATCATCTGCAGGAGGCGCGCTGGACCGTGCGCAATATCGAGCAGCGCTTCTCGACGATTGCCAATGTGGCGCAGGCGATCATTGACCGGCAGCGGCATTTCCTCGACTACGGCCCGATGGCGATGAGGCCGCTGGGCCTGCGGGAGATTGCCGACGAGCTCGGCATGCATGAGTCGACCGTCTCGCGCGTGACCAGCAACAAGTACATGGCCACGCCCGGTGGCGTCTTCGAGCTCAAGCATTTCTTCTCGCGCGCTCACATCAATCGCAATGGCAGTGAATGCTCGCCGACGGCGATCCGCGGCTTGGTGCAGCAGATGCTCGAGGCCGAGGCGCCCGGCGTTGCGCTCTCGGATGCCGAGATTGCGCGCCGCCTGAACGCGCAAGGCCTCGACGTGGCGCGCCGCACTGTCACCAAGTACCGGCAGATGCTGCGCATCGAGCCTTGTGACCAGCGGCGCCGCGCGGCGGCCTGAAGCGCTGACCCACGAGCCAAGCTGACGCTGCTTAAACGTCTCGTCCCGGCTCCTTCTCTCGCAGCTCCTCATCGGCGCTGCCGGGATCTTCCTCGCCGGCCACCGACGTGAGGTTCTCATCTTCATGGCGTTCATCGCGATCGGACAGATCCCGCTTGTGCTTGGGCCGGCGCGCAGTCGAGAGATTGCGAACCTCGTCGGACTCGTTTTTCTGTGTCTGTCTCATGACGGTTTCCTTTGCGGCAATTGCGGGTGCCTTGTCCGGGCAATCGGAATGCCCGACGGCAGGCGCGACGGCATGCGGAACGGCGCGGGCACCTTGCTTGCCCCTCTGAGACACAACAGGAAACAACAGGAGAACAAGCATGGCCCATCCCACCCAACGCCGCGGCGCCTTCGGCAAGTCAGCGCGGACCAGCGTCAGTATTTCCGGCAACAAGGTGCCGCCGCTGCCGCACGAGGCGGATGAATCCTCGCAGAACAGCACGGCACAGAAGAACGACGAGACCGTGGAGCAGGCCTACCGTGATGTGAAGCGCGGCCTCGTCGACACCGACAAGGGGCCCGTTATGCATGGCGCTTACGAACGGTTGCGTAACAAGACAGGCCGAAACGGCTGATCCGGCGCCTTGGGCATGGCGCTTGCCCTTGAGGCGGGCACGGCGCTGCATCGGCGTCGCAACCGCGATGGAGAAGTTTTGATGATGAACACCCTGGACAGCTACCAGATCGACCAACGCTACCGCGGCCTGCTGCACGCCGCACCCGATGGCGGCCCAGGGCCGCGCCTGCAAGGCGCCGGCGCCATGATCGACAAGCGTGTCGTCAACCACGAGGAAGAAACGCTCGGCTATATCGAGGAAGTCACGCTCGACGTCGAACTTGGTCTGGTGGCCTATGCGGTGATGCGCTCGGGTGGTTTCTTCGCCTTTGGTGAGCGGCTGTTCGCAATTCCCTGGTCGGCCCTGACGCTCGATGCTGAACGCGACTGCTTCGTGATGAACGTCGACAAGGAGTATTTCGACAACGCACCGAGCTTCGACAAGAAGCACTGGCCCAGCATGTCCGATCGCGATTGGCATGAAGAGGTGCACCAGTACTACAGCACGCGCCCGTACTGGGATTGATGCGGGATTGATGCCAAGACCGCCTTATTTCTGAACGCAAATCCTGTAGTCAATGTCTTACCAAGAGTTGTCCAGCGCACCGACAGACCGGCGCCATGCAGAACGGAAGAATCACTTCCATCAGTTCTTCATGGAGCAAGTTGCTATGCATGTGATCGAAGCGCCCTTCAACGCAGTCCGGCCCGCCCAATCCCGTTCGGTCAGCCGCCGCGCCAGCGCGGCCACACCGAACGAGGGCGCACAGCAAGTCAACCTGCTGCTCGAAGCTTTGCCCGTCGAAGACTTGCAGCGTTGGTCGCACCAGCTCGAGCTGGTGGACATGCCGCTCGGCCAGGTGCTGTACGAGTCCGGTCGCAGCCTGAACCATGTGTACTTCCCGGTCTCGGCGATCGTTTCGCTGCAGAACCTGACGGCTGATGGCGCTTGCGCCGAAGTCGCCACGGTCGGCAATGACGGCGTGGTCGGCGTGCCCGTGCTGATGGGCGGCACCTCCACCAACGGCCGCGCCGTGGTGCAGAGCGCCGGCCAGGGTTATCGCATCAAGGGCCAGATCCTCACCGAGGAATTCAACCGCGGTGGCGCGCTGATGCAATTGCTGCTGCATTACACGCAGGCCTTGCTGACGCAGATGGCGCAAACCGCCACCTGCAACCGCCACCACTCGGTCGACCAACAGGTCTGCCGACTGATTCTCCTGAGTCTGGACCGCGTGCGCGGCAATGATCTGCAGACCACGCAGGAGCTGCTCGCCGGTCGCCTGGGCGTGCGCCGCGAAAGCGTCACCGCCTGTGCGCTCGCGCTGCAACGCAGCGGCCTGATCCGCTATGCACGCGGCCACATCGAAGTGCTCGACCGCGCCGGTCTTGAAGACCGCGCTTGCGAGTGCTATGAGGTCGTGAAGTTGGAGTGCGACCGCCTGCTTCCGTTCGGATCGAACGGTTCGAGCAGCCCGAGCACGCGCCCCGACCCGTGGAAGAGTTACCGAGGCGCCGCGCAATATGGGTGAAGAAAAGCGCGCCTCGAGGCGTTCAAACCTGAAGGACCAGCGAGCAATCGCTGGCCCTTTTTGTTTTGCGCGCGGAAATTACATATTCATACATCCGCGCGCTGGAATCCCGCACCTTTTTCGCGTTCCTCAGCGCACTTTCAGCGTGCCGTGGGCACACCGGGAGTGCTGGTTTGTAGGACGGCGCCGTACAGGATTTGTAGGACAGATGGAGACAAGGCCGCCGCGCTCCGCGCGACGTGCACCGTCGTCCTCAATGCAGAGGAAACACTTTGCAACGACGAGACCCGCCGACGCTTTTTCACGGTGCACGCCAGCGCGCGTTTGCACCGCGCCAAAGCGATATGCGCACTCTCCTTGTTCGCTTCAATCGTTTCTGGCGCACCCCGCGCTTTCGTGGGGCGCGCGAGCCAGATTGGGGAGTCGCCACTGGCGCGGCTCTTGCGTTGAGAGAGCGTGACCGAATGACCTCATCGACGCAAGGAGATGGCCCATGACCGTTGCAAACTTCGTGGCGCAAGCCAAGGATCTTCATCCACTGTCCGGCTCTGACGCGAGGCTGCGAGACGCGGTCGAGCTCAGATTCAACCAACTGGCGGCGCTGCTGCTGCTGCTGCTCCTGAGCCCGCTGCTCTTGATCGTGTCCTTCCTGATCTGGCAGCGCGATGGGCCGCCGATCTTCTTTGCGCATTACCGCGTCGGACGCGATGGCAAGCTGTTTCCCTGCCTGAAGTTCCGCTCGATGCTGCGCGAGTCCGAGAAGGCGCTGGCCGATCACCTCGCAGCCCATCCGGCGGCACGTGCCGAGTGGGAGCGGGATCAGAAACTCACGAACGACCCGCGCATCACGCCGATCGGCAACTTCCTGCGCAAGAGCAGTCTCGACGAATTGCCGCAGCTCTTGAACGTGCTGCGCGGCGAGATGAACCTGGTGGGGCCGCGCCCCGTCACGGTGCCCGAGCTGTCGCGCTACGGCCGCGTGCGCTGGCACTACCTGAGCGTGCGGCCCGGCATCACGGGCCTGTGGCAGGTCAGCGGCCGCAACAACACGACCTACGAGGAGCGCGTGGAGCTGGACCGCCGCTATGTCGCGCAGCGTTCGCTGTTTGGCGATGTGGGCATCCTCTTCAAGACCGTGCGCGTGGTGCTCCTCAAGGAAGGGGCCCGCTGATGCGCCGCGATCCTGAATCGCTGGCGCACACCGGCAAGGTCGTGCATGTGGTCGGCGCGGTGACCGACCAGGTCTTCACCTTCCTCGGCCCCGCCAGCCACGCGGTGGCACGCACGGGCCGCGAGCAGGTGATCGTGATGATCGATGAGATGCGCTATCGACATCACATCGCGAACCTGCACGAGTCGGCCGAGCTGGTGATGGCGCCGGCCCAGCGCAACCCGTTCAAGCAATGGTCGGCGATGCATGAGGCGTCCTGCAAGGCGCTGCTGAGCGGGCCGCTGCATGCGGTGCATCTGCACGGCATGTTGCCCGCGCTGGTGGGCGCGCGAGCGGTTCGCAGCGCGCGGGTCGATGCGCCGGTGTTCTTCTCCCCGCATGCGGGCGGCATGATCAACTCGCTCGGCAGCCTGGGTCTCCTGGTGCGTGCGCTGCTGCGTACCACGCGCAATGCGGCCATCGTCAGCGCGCCGCAGGAAACCACGGCCTTCGACAGCTGGCAGTCCTCGCAGCTCGTCGAATGTCCGGTCGGCGAGGTCTTCTTCTCGGCCAAGCGCAGGGAAGCGCGCTACCCGCTGATCGTCACCGGCGGTTCCGCGCAGGTTGCGCAGGGTGCGGCCCTGGTAGCGCAGCTGGCGGTGCTGCTCAGCGGCGAGGATCTGCGCATCAGCTTCAACTGGATCGGCGCGGTGGACGAGGTCTCGCGCCTGAGCCTGAAGGCGGCCGGCGTGGGCCTGTTCGAGGTGGTCGGCGACACCGAGTGCGCGGCGCGGCTGTCCGGCGGCTGGCTGCACCTGGCCCCAGTGGCCACGCGCGGCTTCCCGCTGTTCCTGGTCGAGGCGATGGCCGCGGGCCTGCCTTGCGTGGCGTTTGATTGCGCGCAGCACCGCGAGGTGATCCGCGATGGCGAGAGCGGTTTCCTGTGCAAGACCGACCGCGACATGATCGAGACGATCGCGCTGCTGATCGACGACGCCGCCTTGCGGGCGCGCATCGGCGGAGAAGCGCGGCGCTCCGCCCGCGCGCGCTTTGCGGCCTCCGACTTCGACGCCAAGCTGCTGGCCGCGTATGCGCAGCATTCCGAATCCCAACCCGGGGAGCTCAGCCCATGAACCTCTCACAGATCCTGATGGTGCTGCGCGCGCGTTGGCGCAGCGCGGCCCTGGTGATGCTGCTTGTTGTGGGCAGCGCCGCGCTGCTCACGGCGATCATGCCGCGGCAATACTCGGCCACCGCCTCCGTGCTGCTCGACGTGAAATCGTCCGACCCGATTGCCGGCTCGTCGATGCAGGCCCTGGCCATCTCCGGCTATATGGCGACGCAGGCTGACGTGCTGGTCAGCGAGCGGGTGATCGAGGGCGCGCTGCGCGATCTCAAGATCGACAAGGACCCGAAGACGATTGCCCGCTGGCAGGCCGCGACGAACGGGCAGGGCGACTTCATGAACTGGCTCTACGAGCAGACCTTGAAGCATTTCGAGGTGCTGCCTTCGCGCGAGTCGAACGTGATCACGATCTCGTACACCGATGTCGACCCGCAGCAGAGCGCGGCGCTGGTGAACGCCATCGTGAAGTCCTACGTCGCCACCACGATCGAGTTGCGCGCCGAGCCGGCCAAGCAGTACAACGCCTTCTTCGATGATCGCGCCAAGGAGTTGCGCGCCGCGCTGGAGCAGGCGCAGACGCGCCTCTCAACGTTCCAGAGGGATGCGGGCGTGCTGGTCAACGATGAGCGGCTCGATGTCGAGAACAGCCGGCTCAACGAGCTGTCGAGCCAACTGGTGACGGCTCAAGCCGCAGCGACCGAATCGGGCAGCCGCAAGCGCGAAGGCGCGGCCAACCCGGAAAGCTCGCAGGAGGTGCTGCAGAGCCCCGTGATCGCCTCGATCACGGCCGACCTGACGCGCCAGCAGGCGCAGCTCGCGCAGTTGCAGACCACGCTCGGCGACCGCAACCCCGCGGTTGAAACCGCGCGCGCCAACGTGCTGGAGATGCAGACGCGGCTCAAGAACGAGACCGCCAAGGTGCAGACCAGCCTGGCCATGAACGCGAGCGTCTATTCGCAGAAGGCCGGTGAGCTGCGCGGTTCGCTGGAAGCGCAACGCGCCAAGGTCCTGCACCTGAAGGAACAGCGCGACCAGGCGGCCGTGCTGCAACGTGACGTGGACAACGCCAATCAGGCCTACAGCGCTGCCTACTCGCGCGTCGGGCAGGCCAATATGGAGAGCCAGTCCACGCAGACCAACGTTTCGACGCTGCGCGTGGCGACGGTGCCGGGGGCGCCTTCGCGCCCGCGCGTGTTCGTGAACCTGGCCGTGGCCGCGGCGATGGGCCTGCTGCTGGCCGTGGCCGTGGTGATCGTGCGCGAACAGCGTGATCCGCGCCTGCGCAGCGAGGACGACGTGCCGGCGCTGCTGCAGCAACAACTGTTCGGCGTGCTGCCGCGTGGCACGCCCCCGAAGCAGCGCGAGAAGCGCGAGCTCGGCTTCAGCGCCGCCGCGCGCCGCCTGATCGACCATGAACGCGCACCGAGAGGGGCCTGAGCCATGACCACCTTCCGCACCAATACCGCGGCCGCTGCCACGGGCACCAAGCCCGGCCCGCGCCGCCTCTCCTTCCTCGAGCAGGTGGAGAACGACCGCTCGCCGCCGCCCGATCGCTCGATCGGCAACTACATCCGCGACCGGCGCCGCCTGACCGACGAGCAGGTCGAGCAGATCATGGTCTACCAGCGCAAGCATGGCGCGCGCTTTGGTGATTCGGCCGTGGCGCTGAACCTGGCCACGCGTGGCGATGTGCTGTGGGCGCTGTCGCAGCAATTCGACTACGCGTATGCGGGCAAGAGCGGCAGCTTCGACCCGGAGCTGGTCGTGGCGATCGACCCGTTCGGCGATCAGGCCGAGGCGTTTCGCGATCTGCGCAGTCAGCTGCTCGTCGGCGTTATGGCGCCCGAGAACCCGCGCACCGCGTTGGCAGTGCTGAGCGCTCAATCCGGCGACGGCAAGACCTACGTGGCCGCCAATATGGCGATCGCGCTGAGCCAGCTCGGCGGCCGTACGCTGCTGATCGACGCCGACATGCGCACGCCGCGCCAGGGCAAGCTCTTCGGTGTGGAGGGCAGCAGCATCGGCTTGAGCGGCGTGCTGTCGGGCCGCTTTGGCGTCGATGTGATCCAGGAGGTGGCCGAGCTGCCGAGCCTGTATCTGCTGCCGGTCGGCACGTTGCCGCCGAACCCGCTGGAGCTGGTCCAGCACAGCCGCTTCTCGCTGCTGCTGAACGAGCTGCACGGCAAGTTCGACCACATCATCGTGGACACGCCGGCCGCCAGCCACGGTGCCGACTCGCGCGTGATCGCCACGAAATGCGGCTCGGCGCTGGTGCTGGGCCGGCGCAATGCGACGGCGGTCAAGCCGATGCAGGCCTTGCTGCATTCACTGGCCCGAACGCCGACGCAGGTGGCGGGCGTGCTCTTGAACGAGTATTGAGTTGCGCGCCGTGCTGCCTCGCCCGGGTGCGCTGAGCGCCGCCAAGCTGCCCTTCGACATGCTGGGCATCGGCATGTTGATGCTGGCCAATTGCGCGCTCGCGGTGCTGTGGCCGTCGCTGTTGACCTCAGTGGCCGCGTTCGCGCTCTTCGTCGCGATGGCTTGGCGCTTGTTCCTGGCCAGCCCCGGCGCGACCGTGCTGCTGCTGCCCTTCGTGATCATCTATGTGTCGTCGCTGGCCTCGATGATCGCGATCGAGGGCGGGGCGTACATGAAGGAGATCGGGCGCCGCGGCGTGGCCTCGCCGGCCTCGGCGGCTTTCGCGGTGACGGTCACGCTGTTCCTGCTGACGGCGGCGGTCGTGCACCTGCGACAGTTGCAGAAGCGGCCCTTCGCCATGCCGCTGAAGTATTTGCTGAGCCCGCGCCCCTTCGTGCTGGCCTGGGGCGCCGTGCTGATCGTCGGCTTCGTCGATCTCTATCTGTTGATGGCCGGCTTGCGGCAAGGTTTTCCGCTGCTGACCGGCACCGACCGCTTCGAGTTCCGCCGCCTCAGCGCTGACATCCTGACGCTCAATTTCCTGAACCAGAAATTCCTGTTCAGCGCCTTTCTCGGCGCCGGTGCGACCTTCGCGGCGAGCCGGCAGCAGCGCTTCTGGCACCACGCGGTCTTTCTCGGCTACCTGCTGCTGTCCTTCCTGTTCGGCGACAAGTTCTTCATCATCCTGGTGGCCGCCGCCTTCTACGCAATGCCGCTGCTGATCAAGGAGCCAAAGCACATCGTCAGGCTCGTGCGGCAGCATTTCCTGACGGCGGTGGCGGTCGTGGCCTGCGTGTTCGCGGTCACGGTCTACATCTACTCGGGCTACGGCACGCTGAGCCCCGAGGCCACTTTTCTGAAGGTCGGCGACCGCGTGGCGGGGCAGGGGCAGCTGTGGCATGTGGCGGTGCAGGATGCCTCGCGGCTGGTCGCCTTCAATGTGGAGACGGTGCGGCTCAACATCGAGAACCTGCTCGCGAATCCGGCGTCTGACTTTACCTTCCACCACCGGCTTGCGGCCTTTTATTTCGTCGAGCGCTATGCGCCCTCGGCGATGTATGAATCCTTCCTCAACAACGCGGGCATGGTCACGCCGACGCTGGTGTTCGAGGCCTACGCCCTGGTGACCTTCGGGTATCTCGGGCTGCTGTTCTGCGTGCTGGCGGCGGGCGTGCTGGCGGGTTGGGCTTTCACCTGGCTGGCGCGCATGCTGATGTCGGGCAACCCGTTCAATGTGCTGCTGCCGGCGTATGTGTGCCTGCAGGTCATGTCGCTGATGTCGCAGGCCACGCTGTACTCGGTGATCGGGCTGAGCGCCTTCAAGGCGTATGGCGCCTTTCTGGTCCTGCAGCTTGTGGTTGGCATCCTGGTCAGGCCGCCGCGCGCCATGCAGCAAGGAGCTATCGCGTGAGCGCCGCAGACGGCTTTGGCATGAGCGCCGCAGGCCGTCACCGGCTGGCGCATCTCGACGGGCTGCGGGGCCTCGCCGCGTCGCTCGTGCTGTATCAGCATCTGGTCGAGTACCTCGCGAATGCGGCGCCCGCTGGCGCCTGGATGCGGCTGCATGCGGACTGGCTGCTCGGCCATCTCGATCTCGGCAAGCTCGGCGTGGTGATCTTCTTTGCGCTCAGCGGCTACATCGTGCCGTTCAGCTTCCCGGCTGCGGCGCCGCGCGTGGGCTTTGTGCTGTCACGCGTCTTCAGGCTCTATCCGGCTTACTGGCTGTCGCTCGCGGCGGCAGCTTGGCTGTTGCCGACCTTGAGCGCCGCGAACTTCTCCAGCGGCCAGTTGCTTGCCAACGCCTCGATGGTGCAGATGCTGCTCAAGCAGCCCGATGTGCTGGGCGTGTATTGGACGCTCTTGATCGAGGTGCTGTTCTACGGGCTTTGCTTTGCGCTGTACTGCGTGGACGGCCTGCGCTCGGCGCGCGTGCTCGGCAGCGTGTTCGGCGTGATGCTCTTGCTGGCGCTGGGCTCCGCCGTGCTGCGGAACGGCGGCATGCAGGGCGCGCCGGTGGGCTTGCCGCTCTACCTGTCGGTGATGCTGTTCGGCACGATGCTGCGCCGCGCGACGCTCGAGCAGGACGCGCTGGCGCGCCGCTGCATCGCCGTGATGCTGCCTGCCTTGTGCGTCGTCGTGCCGCTGGCCTGGGCGACCGCGTATGACGACCACTCGCATCGCGAATCGGTGCTGGCCGATGTCAGCGCCTTCTGGCTCGGCCTGCTGATCTTCGTCGGCGTGGCGAAGTTCAAAGCCCTGGCTTGGCGCGGCCTGATCTACCTCGGTGCGATCAGCTATCCGCTCTACCTGCTGCATCCGCTGGCGCTTGAGATCGGCCGGCATCTTGCAGCGGGTCAGCCGTGGCCGCTCAGCGCCGGCACGCTGATCGCGGCGACGCTCCTGCTCACGCTCGCGGCCTCACATGCCGTCCACCGCTGGGTGGAAACGCCTTCGATCCGATGGGGCCGCCAGCTGGTGTCGGCCTTCTCCCAACGCTGGGGCCTTGCGGGCCGCGGCAAAGGAATGCACGCATCATGAAAATCCTCCACATCGCCGAGACCATCTGGGGTGGTTGCGGCACCTACCTCAACGAGATCGTGCCGCTGCAGATCGACCGGCTCGGCGCACACAACCTGCGCTGCATCGTGCCCACGCAGCATCTGGCGCATCTGTCGGATATTCCCGAGGAGCTGGTCGATGGCTTCGATCGGCCTTCACGCAAGACGGGCCTGCTGCGGCTGGCCTCGGCCACGCGCGCGGCGGTGCGCGATTGGCAGCCGGATGTGATCCATGCGCATTCGACCTTCGCCGGCGCCGTGGTGCGCGCGATGTCCTGCTTTCAAGCGATGCCGCCGATCGTGTATTGCGCGCATGGCTGGGTCTTCGATGTGGCCAGGCGGCCGGTGGCGCGGCGCATGACCGAGGCGGCCGAGCGCATGCTGTCGCATCGCGCCAGGCGCATCGTGGCGATCTCGCAGGCCGAGAGGCTTTCGGGTGAACGGGCGGGCATCAGCGCGGACAAGCTCGTGGTCGTCGCCAACGGCATTGGCGCCCAGGTGCCGACGCAACGCGCCGAATGGAACGATGAGCGGATCAAGCTGCTCTTCGTCGGTCGGCTCGATCGGCAGAAGGGCGTCGATGTGCTGCTGAAGGCGGTCACCGGCCTGGAAGACCATATCGCGCTGCGCATCGTCGGCGAGCAGGTCGTCTCCGGTGCGCCGAGCCTCGCGGCGGCCAACACCTTGCCGCATGTCGAGTTCCTCGGTTGGCAGGACAAGCAGGGCGTGGCCGCGCAACTCAATGCCTGCGACGCGGTCGTGATGCCTTCACGCTGGGAAGGCTTCGGCCTCGTGGCGGTGGAGGCCATGCGGGCGGGCAAGCCGGTGATCGCATCGGCGATCGGCGGCCTGCCCGAGATCGTGCTGAACGACGTCACCGGCTACCTTGTGCAGCCCGACAACGCCCACGCGCTGGCGGCCGCGTTGTCCACGCTGAACCGAGACCGCCTGGAGCGCATGGGGCAGGCCGGCCATGCGCGCTTCCTCGAATGCTTCACGAGCAAGCGAACGAACGACGGCCTGATGCAGGTGTACGCCGAGGCTCTGCACGGTTCGGCGCGAGCCGGCGCCTACGCGAAGCCGCAAGAAGCCGGGAGGATCGGCGGATGAGCGCGCAATGGCAGGCCTTCAAGGGCGGTTCGCTGCCGATCGCTTCGGCGCGGCGCGGCGATGTCTTCATCAACGGCCGCTTCCTGAGCCAGCGCGGCAGCGGCGTGCAGCGCTTTGCGCGGCAGCTGGTGCTGGCGCTTGATGAGGAACTGGGCGCGGTGAACACCGGCCGGCGCTGGCGGCTGCTGGTGCCGCCGGGCGTGAGCTCCACGCCCAAGCTCAAGCACATCGAGACGCGCGCGGTCGGCCGGCTGCGCGGCCATCTGTGGGACCAGGGCCTGCGCTTCGCCTGCGAGCGCGACGACATCCTCGTCAACCTCGCCAACAGCGGGCCGGTGCTGCGGGACCGCAGCATTGCGGTGCTGCACGATGCGGCGGTCTACCGCACGCCCGACAACTTCACGCGTGCCTACCGGCTCTTCCATCAGATGCTGGGCCGGCTGCTGGCGCTGCGCTCGACGATCGGCACCGTCTCGCAATTCTCGAAGGGCGAGTTGTCGAGCGCGCTGGGCCTCAACGCCGAGCGGATCTTCGTCGTGCCCAACAGCTGCGAGCACTTGCGCGCGGTGGAACCCGACCCGACCACGCTCACGCGCCTCGGGCTGACGGCGGGCCGCTACTTTCTGGCCATCGGCTCGCCGGTGCCGAACAAGAACATGCGCTTCGCGCTCGAGGCGTTTGAGAAGCTGGGGGCGCTGGCTCAGCAGTTCGTGATCGTGGGCGCGGTCGATACGGCCGTGTTCGGCCGCGGCCTGGCCGAGATCCCGCCCGGCGTGCAGTTGCCGGGTGCGCTCAGCGATGCCGAGATGGTGGCGCTGCTGCGCAACGCGACGGCGCTCGTCTTCCCAAGCCTTTATGAAGGCTTCGGCATCCCGCCGCTGGAAGCGATGTTGAACGGCTGCCCCGTGATCGCTTCCGACATCCCGCCCGTGGTCGAGGTGTGCGGCGATGCGGTGCTGTATTTCAACCCGGCCAACCTCGGCTCGCTGACGCGCGCCATGCACCGTGCCCTGCAAGACCCGGCAATGCTGGAGACCCTCGCGAAGCGGGGTGATGAGCGCGTGGCGCTTTATTCGTGGAGCCGCAGCGCGCGGCTTCTGATGGACGCCGTGGATCGCATCGCCTGATGCGCGCCGGCCTCAATACCTAACAGAAAGGTTCCCATGACCCGCATCCTCCATCTCAGCATGCTCTACCCGCCGCACATCATGGGCGGTGCGGAAATGTCTGTCGCGATGCTCTCCGAAGCCCTGGTGGCTGAGGGCCACGCCGTGGCCGCGGCCAGCATCACGCCGACCGGCTGGAAGCAGGAGCTGCGGCACGGCGTGCAGGTCTACCGCATGCCGCACGAGACCGACTTCTGGCCCGAGGAATGGCCCGAGCATTCGGTGCTGGAGCGCGGCGTCCGCCGCTTCAAGCAGCAGTTCAATCGCCGCATCGAGGATCACTTCCTGACCGTGATCGACGAGTTCAAGCCCGACGTCGTGCACACGCATTCGCTGCTCGATGTCTCGACGCGGGTCTGGCTCGCCGCACGCTCACGCGGCTTGCCGATCGTGCACACGCTGCGCGACTTTGACCTCGCCTGCGGCAACGCCGCGATGTTCAAGGACGGCAAGCGCTGCGAGAAGCGCCACCTCAAGTGCAAGGCGTTCACCTTCATGAAGGCGCTGCACCAGCGCGAGGTGAATGCGGTGGTGGGCGTGGGCGCGGGCATTCTGCAATCGCATCTGGACATGGGCTACTTCGGCCACATCCCGGAGCACCTGCGGCGCGTGATCTGGAACCCGGCCAAGGTCGACGGCGTGGGCGCCAACTACACGAAGCCGCTGCTGCATGGCCAGCCGCTGACCTTCGGCTACCTGGGCCGCATCAATGTGGAGAAGGGCGTGGGCACGCTGGTCGATGCCTGCCGTCGTCTCGCGCCGGGCGGCTGGCGCCTGATCGTTGCCGGCAAGGAGGCCTCGGAGCGCGACTCCTTCAAGGCTCAGGCGCAAGGCCTGCCGATCGAGTTCGCGGGCTTCACGCCGGCACGCGAGCTGTTCGACCAGATCGACGTGCTGGTCGTGCCCTCGATCTGGGCCGAGCCGCTGCCGCGCACCATCCTCGAGTCGTATGCGATGGGCGTGCCGGTCATCGGTGCCGATTCGGGCGGCATTCCTGACCTGATCGGGCCGACCAACCGCGACTGGCTGTACCCGCCGGGCGACGATGCCGCGCTGGCGGCCATCATGAGCCGAGTGATCAGCGGCGGCCGCGAGTCGCTGCCGGGGATCGCGGATTTCCGGCACATCGTCGACGAGACGCAGCCGCACAAGGTGGCGCGGCGTTATCTCGATCTGTACGACGAGGTGCGCCGCAGCCATGCGGCCGCGCGCGCGGGCAGTGCCGCGTCATCGATCATGGCCGAGCCGGCCTGAGAGCCAATGCTGGCCTATCTGCCCCGCCTCCAGATGCTGCGCTTCGCCGCCGCCGGCATGGTGCTGTTCGGCCATGCGCAGCACCAGGTGCGCGAGGTGCCCGGCATGGACCTGTCGAACTTCCAGCAGCTCGGCAACGCGGCCTTCTACGCGAGCGGCGTCGACGTGTTCTTCGTGCTCAGCGGCTTCATCATGTATGCGATTGCGAGCGAGCAGTTCGGCCGGCCGCAGGCGCCCAGCGATTTCATGCTGCGCCGGCTCGCGCGGATCGTGCCGCCGTACTGGGCCTTCACCAGCCTGATGCTGGCCGCCACGGTGCTGTTCGCGAATCACGTCAACAACAAGCAGCTCTCGCTCGACCTGGTGATGGGCTCGTACTTCTTCATCCCCACGCCCAATGCGCACGGCGATCTGTATCCGGTGCTGATCCTGGGCTGGACGCTCAACTTCGAGATGCTGTTCTACACGATCTTCGCGATCGGCCTGCGCTGGCCGCGCGCGCGAGGCCTGGCCCTCATCGCGGGCGTCGTGTCCTTCCTGGGCTTGGGCGGCCTGCTGTTCGAACCGAGGTCTCCGCAACTGGCGTTCTGGTTCAACCCGATCGTGTTCGAGTTCCTGTTCGGCATCGGCCTCGCACGCGTGCATGCCAGCGGCTGGCGCGGCTCGAACACCTGGGGTGTGGCGATGCTGGCGCTCGGCATCGCGCTGCTGCTGCTGGGCAGCCCGTACAGCGGAGCCAGCCCGTTCTGGGCGCCGCGTGCCTTCTGGATGGGCCTGCCTGCGTTGATCATCTGCGCGGCGGCGGTGCTGACACGTGAGACGAAATCCTTCGGTCCGATCAGCGACCTCCTGGCCTTTGCCGGCGATACCTCGTACCTGCTGTACCTGTCGCACCCGTTCACGCTGGCGGTGATGGTCTCGCTGGCGCGCCGCACCGCGCTGACGGATCCGTGGACCTTCGTCGTTATGGGCTGCCTCGCCTGCGTCGGGGCGGCCGCCCTGCTGCATCGGTTTGTCGAGAAGCCGACGCTCGCCCGGATCAACTGGCGGATCCGCTTCGTGCTCGTCACTAGGGCTCGACGGATGCCGGTGATGGTCCAGGCTGAGAGGCGGGCCGCATGACGACGCTGTCCAACGACAAGGTTCGGCCGCTGGTGCTGGTGCAGGTGCTGCGCGCCTGCGCGGCCTTGCTGGTACTGGCCGGCCACACGCAGGGCGCGGTGATCGCAGCGGCGAAGCTGCGGGGCGAGGTGCTGATGCCGCTGGTCTTCCCGGGCGGTTTCGGCGTCGATCTGTTCTTCTGTATCTCGGGTTTCATCATGGTCGTGTCGTCGCGGCGGCTGTTCGAGACAACCGGCGCGCGTTCGACCTTCCTGGCGCGGCGTGCGGTGCGGCTGGTTCCGCTCTACTGGATTGCGACGCTTTGCATGCTGCCGCTGCTGCTCTACGGTCGCCATCCTTACGCCGGTGATCTGCGAGCGGCGCTGGCGACCTCGCTGTCCTTCTGGCCCTATCCGACCTATGGCTTCGAGGGCGAGGCGGTGTTCCCGCTGCACAACCTCGGCTGGTCGCTGAACTACGAGGTGTTCTTCTACCTCGTGTTCTCGGTGTTCATCGTGCTGCCGATTCGCAGGGCGGTGACGGGCGTGTGTCTGGCGATCATGTCGATCGTGCTGCTCGGCATGGCCTGGCGGCCCGAATCGACGGCGTTGCGCTTCTGGACGCAGCCGATCATCGTGGAGTTCGCCTTGGGCGTGCTTGCCGGGGGCGCGTGGCTGCGCGGCTTTGCCTTGAAGGGCGTGACGGCGGGCTTGCTGGCCGCGATCAGCGTCGTGGTGCTGAGTCTGAATCCGCTCGGCCTGGCGGTCGCACCGGGCACGACGACGACGCCCAATGACTGGGTGCGTGTGGCCTCGTGGGGCCTGCCGGCTGCGGCGATCCTGTTTGCGGCGGTCGGCTACGAGCAGGGGCGGCAGTTGCGGTCGCGAGCGCTGAGCCTGCTGGAGCGCATCGGCGACAGCTCCTATTCGCTCTACCTGATGCATCCGTTTGCGTTGATCGTGATCGGCAAGAGCTGGATGGTTTTCGGGCTTGATCGTTTCCTGCCCTGGCCCGTGTTTGCGGCGACGCTGGTGGTGGCTTCGGTGAGCGTCGGCCTGCTCAGCTTTCGATGGCTTGAAGCGCCGATCACGCGCTGGTTCCAACACGCTTTTGTCCCGCGGCTTCGCGTCGCGCCCTGAATCAAATAAAAAAAGATATGCGCATCCTGCATTTGAGTTCTCTCTATCCGCCGCAAGCCTTTGGCGGCGCGGAGAAAGTCGTCCAGGTGCTGGCCGAAGGCACGGCGGCGCGCGGTGTCGAGGTCGGCGTGGCGCACCAGGTGCGCAGTCCGAGCCCGGCCTGGCAAGGCAATGGCGTTGCGGTCAAGCCGCTCAAGCATCGCAACCCGCTGTGGATCGAGGACTCGGCGCGCTACTCGGGCCCGATCCGCAACCTGAACAAGATCGCGACGCTGTTCAATGTGCTGACCGCCAGCGACTTCGGCCGTCTGCTCGACGAGTTCAAGCCCGATCTCGTGCACTCGCATTCGATGTCGGACCTGACGCCGCTGATGTGGAAGGCGGCCGGTGACCGCAAGATCCCCCTGGTCCACACGCTGCACGATTACGACCTGTTGTGCATCCGCGGCACGCTCTACAAGGATGGCCGGCATTGCACGCCGCGCCATCTTTCATGTGCGGCGTTCTCGGAGGTCAAGCGCTTGCATCACCGCGCGATCAGCCATGTGGCGGGGGTGTCGCACAGCGTCTTGCAGACGCATCTGGAGCACGGCTTCTTCGCGCATGTGCCCGAGGAGCATCGGCATGCGATCTGGAATCCCTTGCGTGCGATGACGGCGTTAGCACCTCGGCCTGGGCGCAAGCCCTTTGCCCCTTTGACCTTCGGCTTCCTCGGCCGGCTGGTGCCGGAGAAGGGCATCGAAGTGCTGCTCGAAGCGTGCCGCAAATTGCTGCAACAAGGCTGGCGCCTGCGCGTCGGCGGCCGTGCGCCCAAGGACGCGGCGCCTTTGGTGCAGGCCGCGGCCGGCCTGCCTGTGGAGTTCGAGGGCTTTGTCGATCCGGCCAGTTTCCTGGCCTCGATCGACGTGCTCGTCGTGCCCTCGGTCTGGCTCGAACCGTTTGGTCTGACGATCTTCGAGGCCTACATCGCCGGTGTGCGCGTGATCGGCTCCAACATCGCCGGCGTGGCCGAGATCATCGGCCAGATCGACCCTGACTCGCTCTTCACCGCCGGTGACGCCGACGCGCTCGCGCAAAAGATGAGCGAAGTGATGGATGCGGCCGATCCGTGCCGCGTCCCGGCTGCGCCGCTGCAGGCTGCGCTCGCGCGCATCCGGCCCGATGCGGTGATCGACAAGTATGTGGACGTCTACGAAACGGCGCTGCGCAGCCCGCAACGCACCGTCAGCGCTGTTCCCGCGGGCGCTCAATAGTGGAGGAAGACAACCATGAAGATGATGAATCTGAAACCGCTGGCCTTGAAGCTGGGATCGGCGCTGGCATCGGCGCTGGGAACGGCGCTCGTGGCCGGCCTGGCGGCGCCGCCCGCGCAAGCCGCGTTGGTCACCGCTGATTTCCGCGTGAACCTCACGCAGGTCTACAACGTGCAGACGCAGAGCTACGAGGCGATCACGCCGCTGAGCGCAACCGGGGCTTTTGACGTCAGCTCCGATGCGGCGCGCACGGTCACGCATGACGGCAACACGACGACGACCTCGATCGTGCTCGATGACTACGAATACCATGAGGATCTCCGCTTTGAGTCGCCGCTGCCGACGAGCCTGCCTTATTCGCTGTCCGGCTTCTTCCTCACGACGCAGCCGTTCTCCTCCCCGAGCTTCACCGGCTTCACGACGGACAGCCCGACCGGCTTTGTCGAGGGCGTGGACTTCCTTGCGTACTTCCTGGGCCCGCCGCTGGATCACGGCATTGCCTCGCCTTACTACAGCTTCGAGGTCAGCCTCACCAAGACCTCGGCCGCACGCAATGGCGATGGCAGTTCGGGCTATGAATTCACCGGCGACGCGCTGGCGAGTTTCCTGGAGAGTGCGATGCTGGGCGACACGGTCGTTCATTACAGCGAGGGCTGGTCCGATTCGGCCTCGGTGGGGGACTTTCCGTACCCGGTCGGCGTCCAGGGCCAGCAATACACGGATGACGATGCGCGGCTCGTCGATGTGAAGATCGACGATGTGTCTCAGGTGGTCTCTGAACCGGGCAGCCTGGCACTGAGCGCTCTGGGCGCGGCGGTGCTCGCACTCGTCATGCGCCGCCGCAGGGCGATGATGGTTCAGTAGTTCGCCTGCTGCGCGATCGGCGCGTCCGCAGCAGCTTTGATGCGCTGCGCGCCGGTCGTGCTGCCGCTGCGGCGGTTGCCCTCAAGCGTCACGTCGGTCGCGTTCTGCACATTGATACTGGGCTGGCCAGGCTCGGCCAGGTTCGTCGAATCGCACTGGTTGCGCGCGACGAGCACCTTGGCGCTGCTGGAGATGCTGACGCAGCCTTGCCTGGCATTGCTGATGATGTTGTCGGTGATCTGCAGATCCCGGTTGACCGGGAACACCGCCGCGCCGCCGACCGCGCCGCCATACGCGGTGATCGCGGCCCAGGGCGCCATGCGCGCGCGATCCACGCCGCTGTTGCTGATCTTGTTGCCGCGCACGATCACGTTGAAGGCGCCGATGCCTTCGTTCCAGTAGCCGACATCGGTCAGCAGGCGGATCGCGTTACCGGCGAGGTTGCGCATGGTGTTGTTCTCGACCAGGCCGTTGGGCAGCTGCGCCACGAGCGCATGGCAACCGCAGTCTTCCATGATGTTGTTGGAGACGTCGTAGCGCGAAGAGATGTTGGCTACATCGCGCGCCACGCTGAGCGCCTCGACGCCGGCGACTTTCTGGTCGATCACGATCTCGTTGTCGGCGCCCAATGACTTCGGATTCGCACTGACCGTCGCCTTGCCCAGATAGCGGCCCGTGCGGTCGAAGAAGGCGAGCTGATCGCCCTTCGCGATCAGGCGCGAGTGCTTGCCCAGGCGCAGCGTGCGGCCGTCGTCGCTGAGCGAAACCACGGGGCTGATCGCCCCTTCGAGGTTGATCGCATCGTCGCCCTGGTTGGCGATGCGCGTGCCGGTGATCTGGATATCGCCCGCGCCGCCGGTGACGTGGATCGCGTCATACGTGGCGCTGATCGGCAGCTTGGCGCCGGGCTTGGCCGCGATCGTGGAGTTGACGATCGCGAGGCCGCGCTTCATGCCGTAGGCATAGATCGCAAAGCCCGGCGAGGTGTGAAAGGTCATCGAGTCGATCACGATGTCCTCGGTCTGCTTCGGGCCGGGTGCGTCATTGATGCGGAAAGATGCGCTGCCGTACCAGTAGTGATAGACGATCGCCCGCGTGCCGGTCTTGAGCGACTTGAAGAGTGGCGAGAGATAGGTTTGCGCGCCCATATAGGTGGGCGGGAACTTGGTCGAGCCGGGGTCGAGGATCAAGGTTTGGCCGCCTTGCAGCCATTTGCCGTTGGCGATGTCGTACTCGGACACGTAGACGACCGGGTCGCGGTCGGTGACGGGGAATTCGGGGTCGATCACCAGCAGGTTCTGGCCGTCCTTCTCGGTCACCGTCGCGGCCGAAATGATGTGCAGCGCCGACTCCATCGTGAGCCCGACCACGGCCACGCGCTGGCTGTGCGTGACCATGATGCCGGGCTGGTTCAGCGAGAAGACGAAGGTGGCGCCGCGGCCGTCGATGGTGAGGTCGGACACGTCCTCGATCTGCGCAT
This sequence comes from Burkholderiaceae bacterium, assembly GCA_036500605.1. GTDB lineage: Bacteria > Pseudomonadota > Gammaproteobacteria > Burkholderiales > Burkholderiaceae_C > JAFALK01. The sequence continues at coordinate 275,342 of DASYBU010000021.1, read as the reverse complement.
GGCCGGTGCCGGGCTTGGCCAGCGAGCGGAAGTGGTAGAGGCCTTTCGGGATCACCAGCCGGCCCGCCTGCTTGGCGCGCACCTCGGCCATCGCGGCATCGAAGGCCGGCCGCGCGTCCTCGCTCTCAGCGACCTTGGCCATCGTCACCGTGGGTGCATCGGGGCGCGGGTGAGGGCGCTTGACCACGAGCTGGATCTCGCGGCCGTCGGGCGCTTTCCAGTGCTTGCTGATGTCACCGGCTTCGACCTTGGCCGGGCTCGTGGTCGCGGCAGTGGCCAGCGCCGACCATTCAAGAAAGCGCGGGCCGTCGACGGCCGGATTGGCCGGCGCGACCTGCATGCCTTTGGGCAAGGGGTCGAACTGCGCGAGTGCGAGGGTCGGCAGCAGGGCTGCGGCGAGCAGGAATCGGGTGCTCGTCTTCATTGCAATTCGAGTCCCGGTTTGACGCCGAGCTGCCGCGCCTCGCCATCGCGCACGGCCTGCAGGAGCAGCGCCAGTCTTTGCGACGTGCCGAGGCGGTGCGAGGTCCAGCGCAAGGCGCTCAGGAAGACCAGCCGGTTGAGCCAGCGCCAGGCCGCGAAGTGTTCGACATGGTGTGTCTCGAAGCAGACGCGGTTGCGCAGCGCGTAGTAGCTCGACAGATCGGACCCGCCTTGCAGCCACTTCGCAAAGGCCGAACCCTGCGAGGCCTTGAGGTTCCATGAGGTCTCGATATCGCTGATGCGCGCCTCGGTCACCAGCAGCAATTGGCCGCCGCGCTTGGTGACACGGTAGGAGAACTCGGTGTCATCCGCATACAGCACGAAATCGGGGTTAGGCAGGCCGATCTCGGCGATCAGGGACTTGTCGAACAGCATGCCGCCGTAGGGCGCAACGTCAAGCTGCGCGAAGGCCGGCACAGGCCCTTTGCGCGCAGGACGCAAGCGGCGCCAGAGTCGATCGGGCACTTGCGTCAGGTCGAAGCCGAGGAAGGCATTGCGCGGCAGGACGCGGCGCTTGGCACCGGCCGCGATCTCGAACTGGTTGCCGGGCCGGAAACCCAGCGCGATCAGCAGGCGGTTCGGCTGCGCGCGGCGCGTTTGCTCATGCGCGGCGAGCAGCGCGTCGAGCGCGCCGGGCTCGAGCTTGTTGTCGTCGTCGAGCAGCAGGATGAAGCGCGCGGCGCTGGCCGCAGCCTCGGTGATGCCGACATGGAAGGCCTTGGCCGAGCCGGTGTTGCGGCCCATCTGCACGATGCGCACCTTGGCGCCGTGCCGCTCGTGCGCGAGCGTGGCGATGTCGTCCTGCGAGCCGTTGTCGATCACGATGGCTTCAGCGGCACCTTGCTCGAAGGCGGAGTCGAGCACCTGTTGGAGCAGGTGCCAGCGCCGGCCGTAGGTGACGGTGACGAGCGTGACATCGCGGCGGGGATCGGTGGCGGCGGTGGGAATGGGAATGGGAAGGGGAAGGGGAACGGGAAGGGGAACGGGCTGCGCTTGCCGCAGCGATTGAGCCTCGGCCCGCAGGCGCCGCTCCAGGAACAGCGAGACGACGATCAGGTTGCCGAGGTAGTAGACCGAGGTGCCCAGGGCCAGGCCCGGCAGGCCGAGCGTGATGAAGCCAGCCGACTTCAGGCCGATGCCGATGACGAAGGCGATCATGCTCAGCTTGACCGGCGTGCGCGTATCGCCGAGCGCATAGAAGGCCGCGACCGGCACCGCGCCCGAGGCCACCACGTGCACAAAGCCGAGCAGCGCCAGGCAGATCAGCCACATCTGCGTGGCCGAGGCCTGCGGCAGCTTGAACACGCGGTGCATGGCTTCGGGCCAGATCGGATGAACGAGCAGCAAGCCGACAAGGCAGGCGCCCATCAGCAGCGTGACGCGCCACAGGCAGTTGCGGTAGAGCGCGCGCATGCCGGCGTAGTCTTTCGCTTCGGCCAGACGCGCCAGGCGAGGCGCCATCGGCATGCAGACCGAGCGCTCGAGGATCTGGCCGATCGCGCCCATGCCGGTCTGCGCGAGCGCGAAGACGGTCAGGCCGCCGGCGCTCGATTGCGAGGCCCAGAAGCGATCGATCAGCGGTTCGCATTTGTAGAACGAGGCGCCGAGCAGGACGGGCTTCACGCGTTGCCACAGCTCGCCGTCGCGGACTGCGGCGAGCAGCGAGATCGGCGGGCGCTCGGCGAACAGATAGAGGATGCCGGCGACCAGCGCGGAACGCCCCGCGCTGACCCAGGCCGCGCCGAGCACGCCCCAACGCGGCAGCACGAAGAAGGTCGTGGCCACGCCCGCCACGGTCACCAGAAACAGGGTGAGCTCCGGCGTGATGAAGCGGTCGCGCGCGCGCAAGGCGACGGTCAGCAGCGCGACCTGCCCGTTGAACAGCGCGGCCAGCAGGAGGATCTGCGTCAGGTGGATGGTCAGCTGAGTCTGCTCGTTAGTCAGGCCCGGGAAGACCAGCGGCGCCCACAGCGAGGCCCCTACGCCGAGGGCGGCGGCCACGCCACCCGCGAGCAGCAGCAGCTGACCCTGCGCCACGCCTTGCGCGCGGCGCCATTCGCTGGGCTGCGCGGCCAGCACCGAGAACTGCGGCAGCCAGACGTTCTGCAAGGGCACGGCGAAGACGGCGAGCACGAACATGGGCACGGTCTGCGCGGCGGCGAAGGCGTCCGTAGCGTGGCCGGCGCCGATCACGATCAGCACGACGAACTGCATCGCCAGGCCGGCGACCAGTTGGGCCGCGGCCAGCACGGCGAGCGAGAGGTTCAGTTTGGCGGCCATGCCTGCTAGGCCGGGGTCAGATGAGCCGCGATGAAGGCGTCGATCTGGCCGGACAGGAGCAGCGGCAGTTGCGCCTCGATCTTCTCCATCGGCCAATCCCACCACTGGATGCGCAGCAGCGCCGTGACCTGCGCCGGCGTGAAGCGGCTGCGGATCACGCGCGCCGGGTTGCCGACGGCAATCGCGTACGGCGGGATGTCTTTCGCGACGACGGCGCCCGCGCCGATCACCGCACCGTCGCCGATGCGCACGCCGGACAGCACGGTGGAACCAAAGCCGAGCCACACGTCGTTGCCGATGATCACGTCGCCCTTGGTCTTCGGATGGCCCTCGTGCTGCGAGGCCCCGGGGATCATCAGCGAGAAGGGGTAGGTGGTGACCCAGTCGGGCCGGTGCTCGCCGCCCATGAAAATCGTCACGTCTTCGCCGATCGAGCAGAACTGGCCGATGCTCAGACGCGAGCCGGAGCTGTCGAAATGGATCGTCGGTTCGCCATAGCTGAAGCGGCCGATCTCGAACTGCTGGCCGCGATAGCGCTCCTGGAATTCCATGCGACGCGCCGTGCGGCGCTGCAGGGCCTTGTGCGCGTGCCAGGCCTGCGACAGCGACTTCAGGAAACCCTGACCGGTAAATTTTGCATTGGGCGCCGAGAGTGCCGGCAAGGTGGGCTCGTTCATGACGAGTGCCGCCCGGTCAGCGCATCGATCGCGTTAGGCTCGCTCTCCAGCGGCAGGCGGGTTTTTCCAGGCAAGAGGGCCCTTATCAAGGCGGTCTCCCGAGAGTGACGACGTGTTTGAAGTTAGCAAGTTGCGCGCCAAAACACCCCTCCCGGGAGGCTTGATTCAAAGCCTTACACCTGCCGCGCTGCGAGCACTGCGCTGAGGCGCGCATGCACAGCGATGGGACGCTCAGGCGGACATCGAGGGGCGCTCTGCCATTGCCGCGCGCCAGCGCAAGAGATGCAGGTGCCGCTCATCGGGCTTGAGCTTGACGATGCGCGCGAAATCGACGGCCACGACGGCCGTGATGTCGGCAATGCTGAAGCGCTTCGCGGCCACGAAGGCTTCGTCCTTCAAGCGCTCGTTGAGCGTGTCGAAGAACTGCTGGACGCGCGCCAGGCCGCGCTGCGCGAGCTCGGGGATCTGCGCGTAGTCGAAGGGGCCGGGCAGGGCGCGGTTCGCCATCGCCGGGCTGCCGTTGCGCAGCGCTTCGGCAATCGCGATCAGGCCCTCGAATTCGAGGCGCCACTGCCAGCTTGCGATCTCGGCTTTCTCTTCGGGCGTGACGCCGAGCAGCGGCGGCTCCGGATAGCGCGCTTCGAGGAACGCGGCGATGGCCGCGTTGTCGGTCAGCATGCTGCCTTCCTCGGTGCGCAGTGCGGGCACCGTGCACATGGGGTTGATCTGGCGGTAGGCCTCGCCTAACTGTTCGCCTTTGCGCAGATCAACCTGGATCGTGTGATGCGTGATGCCTTTTTCGGCCAGCAGGATGCGGGCTCGTCGGGGGCTCGGCGCGGTGGCGCAGTCGTAGAGCGTGATCATCGCGGTCATGCTGTGGGGTTCAGCTTGTCCTGCGTCTTGGTGTCGAAGTCGCTCGCGTCATGGCGCTCGTGCAACTGGCTGGCCGGCTCGCCCCAGCGGCGGTTGACGATGCGGCCGCGCTTGACGGCGGGCCGCTCGGCGATCTGCTCGGCCCAGCGAATGACATGCTTGTATTCATGGACGGAAAGAAACTCGCCCGCGCCGTAGATCTGGCCTTTGACGAGCGCGCCGTACCAGGGCCAGACGGCCATGTCGGCGATCGTGTAGTCCTCGCCGGCCAAGTAGGTGTTCTCAGCCAGGCGCCGATCGAGCACGTCGAGCTGGCGCTTGACCTCCATCGCGTAGCGGTCGATCGGATATTCGATCTTGCTCGGCGCGTAGGCATAAAAGTGCCCGAAGCCGCCGCCGAGGAAAGGCGTGCTGCCCATCTGCCAGAACAGCCACGAGAGGACTTCAGCGCGTTGCTCGATACGCGTCGGCAAAAAGGCACCGAACTTCTCCGCCAGGTACACAAGGATCGCGCCCGACTCGAACACGCGGATCGGCTCAGGGCCGCTGCGATCCTGCAGCGCCGGAATCTTCGAGTTCGGGTTGATGCCCACGAAGCCGCTGCCGAACTGATCGCCATCGCTGATCGAGATCAGCCACGCGTCGTACTCGGCGCCCGTGTGCCCAAGCGCCAGCAATTCCTCAAGCATCACCGTGACCTTGATGCCGTTCGGCGTGCCCAGCGAATAGAGCTGCATCGGATGCTTGCCGACGGGCAGTTCCTTGTCATGCGTGGGGCCTGCAATGGGCCGGTTGATCTTGGCGAACTCGCCGCCGTTGGCCTTGTTCCAGGTCCAGACGGCGGGCGGGGTGTAGGGGTTGGGATCAGTCATTCAATGAGCGTAGCGGGTTCAGCTAACGGCCGAGATCGACGCAAGATTGCCCGGGCTCAAGGGCGGGTCTTGATGGGGTCACAACTTCATGCCGAGCCATATCACGGTTTCGGTCGAGAGCGAGACCACCGGCTGAAGCAGATGCAGCCAGACCCCACGCTGCGTCGCATGCTCGGCAGCCTGATCGTGATGCTGCTGCTCTTCAGCAAAGATGGCTTGAATGGCACGCACAGCAGATGCGTCCGATTCGCCAAGCCGCTCGATCTGATCGCGCAGGTGACGGAGCACCACGCGTTCGACGGCGACCGTTGTGGCCGCAATCGCAGCACGACCCATCAGCGCGGTCATGAAACCGAGAACGAAGCCGCCGATGCCGCACAGCGCGTAGCTGCGGCACTTGGGCCGGCCTCGTCGTTGCAGTTCCGTCCAGAAGATCGCGCGGTGTCCTTCCTCGTGGGATTTGAACGCCAGCAGTTCAGGCACCAGGGACGGCGCTGTCAGGCGCGCAACCAGGGCTTGCGCCGTGTAGATGTGCACCGCACCGTTCTCTCCGGCGTGATTGACTTTGAGAATGCGCGTTCCCAAGTCGGTATCGGGGGCAGCAGAAAGTTCTGTGATCATGAATTGCTGAGGCGCACGAAGGACGCAAAATGGCGGCGAGCGGATCTGGCGCCCGCATTTGTACCCTCAGACGCTCAGCCGGGCGCACATGGAATCACCTAGCCGATGAACAAGGCATTCACCAAGGAAAGCGACGGCGACAGCGACGACGATGACGTCGCGCTGCCCTCGCTGCCCCAAGGCACCCGCAACTACATGACGCCAGAGGGTTATGCCCGCCTGCGCGCGGAGTTCATGGAGCTGCTCGATGTTGAGCGGCCGAAGATCGTGGAGATCGTTTCGTGGGCGGCCAAGAACGGCGATCGGTCGGAGAACGGCGACTATCTCTATGGCAAGAAGCGGCTGCGCGAGATCGACCGGCGCCTGCGCTTTCTGACCAAGCGGCTCGACATCGCCGAGGTGGCCGATCCGAGCATCCATCATGGCAAGGACCAGATCTTCTTCGGTGCAACCGTGACCTACGCGAACGCGCGCGGCGAGGAGCGCACGATCACGATCAAGGGCATTGACGAGAGCGACAGTCTGGCGGGCGAGGTCTCATGGATCTCGCCGATCGCGCGCACCTTGCTGAAGGCGCGCGAGGGCGATGAGTTGCAACTCGTGACGCCGGGCGGGCTCGAGAAGATCGAGGTGATCGAGGTCAGTTACCCGAAACCCCAGGCTTGATCCGCCACGCCTTGATGACGGCGGGCGAGCGCTTGAGGGTGCGCAGGACCTCGGCCAGGTGCAGTCGGTCGCGCACGGAGACGAGCAGGTTCAGCTCGGCCGTTTCGTGCTCCTTCGATTCATCGCTCATCGAGATGTGCGTGATGTCGGCCTCCGCGCTGCTGACGGCCGAGGCCACCTGCGCGAGCATGCCCTTGGAGTTGGTCAGCAGCAGCGCGATCGAGGCTTCGTAGGAGCGGCTCAGTTCTTCGGCCCAGCTGACCGCGATCCAATGTTCGGGGTCGCGCTGGAAGAGGCGGCGGCCGATCGCGCATTCGGAGGTGTGGACGACGAGGCCTTCACCGCGGCCCAGATAGCCCTTGACGTCATCGCCGGGAATCGGCCGGCAGCAAGGCGCCAAACGAACGGAAGCGCCTTCGCTGCCGTCGAGCGTGACCTGGCCTTGGGCTGTGGCGTTGTCGGCGGCGAAGCGGCCATAACTGAGCAACACGGCGTCAGGCCGTTCGCCCTGTTCGGCCAGCATGCGGGCCAGCTTCTTGGCGACGATCGTGGCGATCTTGCGGCCGAGGCCGACCTCGATCAGCAGCTCTTCAACATGGCGGTTGCCGGCCCAGCGGGCGAGCTGTTGCCAGAGCTGGGTGGCGGCTTCGTCATCGTCGTTGAGGCTGGGCAGCGAGAGGCCTTCGGCGCGCAGCGCCTGGGCCAGCATCTTCTCGCCAAGATCGCGCGATTCTTCCTGTTCGAGGTTCTTCAGGAAATGACGGATCTTGGAGCGCGCGCGGCCGGTGCGCACAAAGCTCAGCCAGGCCGGATTGGGCGTGGCATTGGGCGCGGTGATCACCTCGATCACATCGCCGCTGTGCAGCGGCGTGCGCAACGGCACCGGTTCACCATTGACCTGCGCGGCCACGCAATGGTCGCCCACATCGGAGTGGATCGCATAGGCGAAGTCGACCGGCGTGGCGCCCTTGGGCAGGGCCATGATCTTGCTCTTCGGCGTGAAGACGTAGACGGCATCGGGGAAGAGGTCGATCTTGACGTGCTCGAGGAACTCGTTGGCGTCGCGCGTTTCGTCCTGAATGTCGATCAGCGATTGCAGCCAGTTGGCGCCGAGCTGCTGCATGCCCGACGAAGCCGCATCGGTCTTGTACATCCAGTGCGCGGCCACGCCTTTCTCGGCCACGAGGTGCATGCTCTGCGTGCGCATCTGGAACTCGACGGGCGTGCCGAGCGGGCTCATCAGCGTGGTGTGCAGCGACTGATAGCCGTTCGGCTTGGGCAGGGCGATGTAGTCCTTGAAGCGGCGCGGCATCGGCTGGTAGAGCTGGTGCAGCACGCCGAGCGAGACGTAGCAGCCGTAGAGTTCTTCGACCACGACGCGGAAGCCAAAGATGTCGCTGACCTGCGCGAAGGACAAGCGCTTGTCGCGCATCTTCTTGTAAATCGAATAGAGCGTCTTCTCGCGGCCGTGGATCTCGACACTGATGGGCGAGCTCTCGAAAGCCTTGACCACATCTTTCTCGATGCGCGCCACCAGATCGCGCCGGTTGCCGCGCGCCTTGGAGACGGCCTTGGACAGCGCCGCATAACGCCACGGATGGATGTACTTGAACGAGAGCTCCTGCAGCTCGCGGTAGATCTGGTTCAGGCCGAGGCGGTGCGCGATCGGGGCGTAGATGTCGAGCGTCTCGCGGGCGATGCGCGAGGCCTTGTGCGAGGCCATCGCTTCCATCGTGCGCATATTGTGCAAACGGTCGGCCAGCTTGATCAGGATGACGCGCACATCGCGCGCCATCGCCAGCAGCATCTTGCGGAAGGACTCGGCCTGCGATTCCTCCTTGGTGGAGAACTGCAGCTTGTCGAGCTTGGTGAGGCCGTCGACCAGTTCGGCCGTGGGCGCCTCGAAGCGCTCGATCAGCTCGGTCTTGGTGATGCCGCAGTCTTCCATCGCGTCGTGCATCAGCGCGGCCATGATGGCCTGGGCGTCGAGCCGCCAATCGGCGCAGATGCCGGCCACGGCAATCGGATGGGTGATGTAGGGTTGGCCGCTGGCTCGCATCTGGCCCAGATGGGCTTCGTCGGCAAACTTGTAGGCCTCGCGGACGCGCTTGAGGTCGGCCTTGCTCAGGTAGTTGAGCCGGTGGACGAGGGCGTCAAAGGAGGCGGCCTCGGCTTCCGTCGGTTCTTCGAGGGTGGCCACGGACGTGGCATGGCGCAAAGCCAGGCCGGTGAAGGTTGGCAGTTTGGCGGCGGCGAACGAGCGAAATCCCATGTCTGGAATTTACAGCATGCCCGGAGGTCGCTCAGAAGCGAGGGCTTGGGTCGTTTGAAGAGCCGTTTGCAAGCGGCAAATTTGCGCCAAAAGCAAACGGGCGCCGAAGCGCCCGTTGCGTGCCAGCTGCCAGCTGGCCCTGAACTGCATGCATGTGCATGCAAGTAACAGCTTAGTTCGGCTTAGTTCCTCAGAGCGGGACCTTGCGCAGCATTTCGATGCCGACTTCGCCAGCGGCGATTTCGCGCAGGGCGGTCACGCCCGGCTTGTTCTTGCTTTCGATCTTGGGCGTGTGGCCTTGGCTCAGCATGCGGGCGCGGTAGGTCGCGGCAAGCACCAGCTGGAAGCGGTTCGGGATCTTGGTCAGGCAGTCTTCAACGGTGATGCGGGCCATTTTGTTCCTTCAGGGGAGGTCAAGCGCTTTGAACACGACGGAGCGATTCCGGCGCTGAGCCAGATATTTTAACCGTTGTGCGTGAACAATGGATTTAAGGTCAAAAACAGCGGTGTCGAACACCGCATTGACGACCACGAAATCGAAGTGCCGCGCCTGCGCCACCTCGACGCGGGCATTCGCCATGCGCTTGTCGATGACGTTAGCTTCGGTGTCGCCGCGGCGGGCCAGGCGCTGCTTCAATTCATCCCAGCTCGGCGGCAGGATGAAGATCAGCACGGCGTAAGGGAAGAGCTGCTTGATCTGGAGCGCGCCTTGATAGTCGATCTCGAGCATCACATCGTCGCCGTGGGCCATGCGGGCCTCGATGGCGGCGCGTGAGGTGCCGTAGAGATTGCCGTGGACCTCGGCCCACTCGAAGAAGTCGCCCTGGTCGATCATGGAGCGGAATTCATCCGCCGGCACGAACCAGTATTCGCGCCCGTGCTGCTCCTGCCCACGCGGCGCGCGGGTGGTGTGCGAGATGGAGACGTCGAGCTTGGCGTCGAGTTCCAGGAGCGCCTTGACCAGGCTTGATTTGCCCGCGCCGCTCGGGGCGGCCACGACGAAGAGATTTCCGGGGTATTCCATCTGCCGAAGTTATTCGATGTTTTGCACTTGTTCGCGCATCTGCTCGATGGCCACCTTCATTTCCACGGAAATATTTGTCAGTTCCAGCGCCGAAGATTTGGAACCGAGGGTGTTGGCCTCCCGCAGCAGCTCCTGGATCAGGAAGTCGAGGCGCTTGCCGAGCTCGCCGCCCTTCTTGAGCAGGCGGGTGATTTCTTCCAGGTGGGCGCGCAGGCGGGCCAGCTCTTCGGCCACGTCGATGCGGATCGCAAAGGCGGCGGCCTCGTTGAGGGCGCGCTCGCGCAACGCCTCTTCGGAAATGGTCTGGCCGGCACCGCTGGCGGTCAGGGCTTCCTGCCACCGCTCCAGGAAACGCTGCTGCTGACGGGCCACCACGGCGGGCACCAAGGGCTCGGCATCCTTGGCCAGCTCGCGCAGACGGCCGACGCGTTCCATCAACACGGCCATCAGCTTCTCGCCCTCGCGGGCCCGGGCTTCCACGAGGCCGGCCACACAGGCGCGGGCGGCGGCGAGCGTGGGCTCGTCGAGCTTCTCGGTGGCGCTCGACCCCGTCTTGCACCAATTCAGGGCTTCATGCACGGACAAACCCGCAGCCTTGGGCAACCAGTTCTGCACGGTTGATTCGAGCAGGGCGAGCTGGTTGAGCAGGTCGGGCTGGGGCTTGGGCCAGGCGTTGTCGTTCTCGCGCTGGGTGTTGATGCGCAGCTCGATCTTGCCGCGCTTGACCCCGGCCGAGACCAGCTCGCGCAGGGCCGGCTCAAGGCCGCGCAGCTCTTCGGGCATGCGCATTGAAAGGTCCAGGAAACGTCCGTTAACGGAACGTATCTCCACCGTCACGCTGGCGTGTGGAATAGTGGAATTTTCACCTTCGGCTACAGGCTGCGAGGAGGCACTCGCATAACCCGTCATGCTGTAGACTGGCATCACGCAACAGGGATAAGTAAAGCGCGATTATGTCAAAGCCAAAACCAGCACCTTTGCCACCCGGCACTGTGGTTGGGGGCTATCAGATCATCAAGCGGCTGGCGGCGGGCGGTTTCGGCGTGGTCTATCTGGCTGAAGACCCCGAGCATCACCTGGTCGCGCTGAAGGAATATCTGCCCTCCAGCCTTGCCGAGCGCTCGCCCGGCGAGCTGATGCCGCGCGTCAAGCCGGAGAAGCAACCGCTCTATCGCCTGGGCCTCAAGAGCTTCTTCGAAGAAGGCCGTTCGCTGGCGCAGATCTCGCACCCGAGCGTGGTCTCGGTGCTGAACTTCCTGCGCGAGAACGAAACCGTCTACATGGTGATGAACTATCTGCAAGGCGACACCTTGCAGGACTTCATCGTCACCGCGCGCGACCTGAAACGCGACAAGGTCTTCCGCGAGTCGACCATCCGCAGCCTGTTCGACGAAATCCTGCGCGGCTTGCGCATCGTCCACCAGCACAAGATGCTGCACCTGGACATCAAGCCCGCCAACATCTTCATCACCAACGACAACAAGGCCGTGCTGCTGGATTTCGGCGCGGCGCGCGAAGTGCTGTCCAAGGAAGGCAACTTCATCCGCCCGATGTACACGCCCGGCTTTGCCGCGCCCGAGATGTACCGCCGCGATGGATCGTTAGGCCCCTGGACCGACATCTACGCGATCGGCGCCTGCATCTACGCCTGCATGCAGGGCTATCCGCCTAACGACGCGCCTCAGCGCATCGAGAAAGACCGCCTGGCGCTGAGCCTGTCGCGCCTGCGCAATGTCTATTCGGACAACCTCATCGAGGTGACCGAATGGTGCATGTCGCTTGATCCGCTGGCCCGCCCGCAGAGCGTGTTCGCGCTGCAAAAGGAACTCGCTCGTGAGACCGAGCGCCGCTATACCAAGCTGAGTTTTTCTGAACGCTTGAAACTCCAACTGGAGAACCTGAAGACCGGGGCAAAAGCGTGAGGTTCAACGTCTTTCAGGTCAGCCGAAAGGGCGGACGTGAGAAGAACGAGGACCGCATGGGCTACTGCTACACGCGGGACGTCGGTCTCTTCGCACTGGCCGACGGCATGGGCGGCCACCCGGAAGGCGAGGTCGCCTCGCAGATGGCGCTGCACACGATGGCGGCGCTGTTCCAGCGCGAAGCCAAGCCGCGATTGGCCGATCCCCCGAGCTATCTGATGGACGGCGTGCTGATCGCGCATCAGCAGTTGCTGCAGTACGCGCGCCAGAAGCGCCTCGCCGACACGCCGCGCACGACCGCCGTGGCCTGCGTGATGCAGGGCGACAGCATGTACTGGATCCATTGCGGTGACTCGCGCCTGTACCTGGTCCGCCAGGGTAAGCTGATCGCCCGCACGCGCGACCATTCCTATCTTGAATTGCAGGAAGCGCTGGGTCGAACCGAGAGCATGCCGGGTGCCGAGCGCTTCAACCGCAATGTGCTGTTCACCTGCCTGGGCAGCCCCGGCAAGCCCATGCTCGACAACCAAGGCCCGCTGCGGCTGGAGCGCGGCGACCGCATGCTGCTGTGCTCCGACGGGCTGTGGGGCAATGTCAGCGACCAGGAGATCACGGCGCGCCTGAGCGCTGCGCCGCTGAACGAGGCCGTGCCCGATCTGGTGGAGCATGCGCTGCGCGTGGGCGGCCCACGCTGCGACAATGTGACCGTGCTGGCCGTGGAATGGGAAGGCGAGGGTGAGCCCAGCGCCGACTCCACCCATGAGCTGGACGAGAGTGGATTCGCGTCCACCATCCAGGCGCCGGGCGATTTGCCTGAATCGCTGGAAGAGGCCGAGATCGACCGCCAGGTGCGTGAGATCAACGACGCCATCCACCGCGCCAAGAAGTAAACAGAAAGATTTTTCTCATCATGACCGCTGAATTCAAGCGCACGCAAGACCGTGCCATCAACGCATTGCGCCCGGTGACGATCACCCGCCGCTACACCCGTCATGCCGAGGGCTCCGTGCTGATCGAGTTCGGCGGCACGAAGGTGCTGTGCACGGCTTCGGTGGAAGAGCGCGTGCCGCCGCACAAGCGCGGTTCGGGCGAAGGCTGGGTCACGGCTGAATACGGCATGCTGCCGCGCGCCACGCACACGCGCAGCGACCGTGAAGCGGCCAAGGGCAAGCAGAGCGGCCGCACGCAGGAAATCCAGCGCCTGATCGGCCGTTCGCTGCGCTGCGTGTTCGATCTGTCCAAGCTCGGCGAACGCACGATCTCGCTTGATTGCGATGTGATCCAGGCCGATGGCGGCACGCGCACGGCGGCGATCACCGGCGCCTACGTTGCGGCTCACGACGCCGTGACCTGGCTGCTCGCGCAAGGCAAGATCACGCAAAGCCCGATCAAGGATGCGGTGGCCGCGATCTCGGTCGGCATCGTCGAAGGCGTGCCCTTGCTCGATCTCGAATACATCGAAGACTCGGCTTGCGATACCGACATGAACGTCGTCATGACCGCGGCCGGCGGCTTTGTCGAACTGCAAGGCACAGCTGAAGGCGCGGCCTTCACGCGCAAGGAAATGAACGCGCTGCTTGACCTGGCCGAGAAGGGCATTGGCGAATTGCTGTCTGCTCAGAAGGCAGCGTTGGCCGGCTGAGCAACGATGAAACTCGTTCTCGCGTCGAACAACGCCAAGAAGCTGGCCGAGCTGCAGACGCTGTTCGCGCCGCTCGGCGTTGAGCTGATCACGCAGGGCTCGCTCGGCATTGCTGAAGCCGAAGAGCCTTTTCACACGTTTGTGGAGAACGCGCTGACGAAGGCGCGGCATGCCTCGCAAGCCAGTGGCTTGCCAGCGCTGGCTGATGATTCGGGCCTCGCGGTCGATGCATTAAGCGGTGCGCCGGGCGTGCTGTCGGCGCGCTATGCCACGCTGTTCGGACAGCCCAAGAGCGACGCGGACAACAACCGCGTGCTGCTGGAGCAGTTGCACGGCAAGAGCGATCGCGCGGGCAGTTTTGTCTGCGCCTTGGTGGCCGTGCGTTCGGCCGATGATCCCGTCCCATTGATTGCGATGGGCCGCTGGCAAGGCGAGATTCTTGACACGATGACGGGCGAGGGCGGCTTCGGCTATGACCCATTGATGTTCATTCCCTCGCTGGGCAAGAGCGTCGCTCAACTGAGCTCAGGCGAGAAGAACACGCAAAGCCACCGAGCGATTGCCACCGTCGAACTTCTCAAGCAAATGCGCGAGGCCTGGCACCTTGGCTGATGTGAAACACGATATCCGGAACGCAGAGGACGCAGAGCAAGCGCAGAGATCGCAAAGCTTGGAGCCACCACTTCTCTGCGGGCTCTGCGTCCCTTTGCGTCCTCTGCGTTCCGGAAACTCTGTATTCCCAGGGACGGCCCGACGCCATGGCTGACGTCATCCACATGATGCGGCCAGGCACGCTGAGCCTCGCCGCATTGCCGCCGCTCTCGCTCTACGTGCATCTGCCGTGGTGCCTGAAGAAGTGCCCTTATTGCGATTTCAACTCGCATGAGTTCCGCAACGGCAAGGAGCTCGACAGCGAAACCGCCGCGCAGTACCTGGCCGCATTGCGCGCCGATCTGGAAGCGGCGCTGCCGCTGATCTGGGGCCGGCGCGTGATCAGTATCTTCATCGGCGGCGGTACGCCGAGCTTGTTCCCGCCGGAGAGCATCGCGCAGCTGATCTCCGACATCCGGGCGCGTCTGCCGCTGGAGCCGGCCTGCGAGATCACGCTCGAAGCCAATCCCGGCACCTTCGAGCGCGAGCGCTTCAAGGGTTTCCGCACGGCCGGCGTGACGCGTCTTTCGATCGGCGTGCAGAGCTTCGACGACGCCAAGCTGCAGGCGCTGGGCCGCGTTCACAACAGTGAACAGGCCCGTGCGGCGATCGAGGAAGCGGCGGGCGCTTTCGACACCTTCAACATCGACCTGATGTACGCGCTGCCGGGTCAGACGCTGGCCGAGCTGGATCGCGAGCTTGAGATTGCCTTGGCCTATTCGCCGCCGCATCTGTCGGTCTACCACCTGACCATCGAGCCCAACACGCGCTTTGCCACGCGGCCGCCCGAGAACCTGCCCGACGCCGATCTGGCCAGCGAGATGCTGGATCTCATCACCTCGCGCACGGGCTCCGTCGGGATGGAGCGTTATGAGGTGTCCGCGTATGCGAAGCCGCAGCACCGCTGCGAGCACAACCTCAACTACTGGCAGTTCGGCGATTACCTCGGCATCGGCGCGGGCGCGCACAGCAAGCTCTCGTTCCCGCATCGCGTGCTGCGCCAGGTGCGCTGGCGCGAGCCGGCCGCCTACATGAGCAACGCGATGACGGGCGCGGCGGTGTCGAACGAGAACGAAGTCCAGCGCAAGGAGCTGCCGTTCGAGTTCATGCTCAACGCCTTGCGCCTGAAGGACGGCGTGCCGATCACGCAGTTCCTGGAGCGCACGGGGCTGCCGCCTTCGGCCATCGCCAAGGGCATGGAGCAGGGCCGCGCCAAAGGCCTGTTGGTGGACGATCCGTCGCGCATTGCCGCGACCGCGAAGGGCTTTGATTTCCTCAGCGATCTGCAGGCCCTGTTTCTCTAGGCGCCTGTTGCAGGCTTCACACCGGGAGGGAAGCCGCCTGAGTTGATCTTTCACAGGGCGGCCTCTTGCCCGGCCACGCCATCATGGATTGGTGATTGCTCAAGCCATTCTTCAATTCGGCACCAGCCGTTTCCTGCAGGCGCATGTCGACCTGTTTGTCTCCCAGGCGTTTGACCGCTGCGACCCGAATGCGGGTGGCATCTGCGTCGTGCAGTCCACCAACAGCGCCATCAGCACCGCGCGCGTGGTGGCATTGGCCGGCGGCGATGGCTACCCGGTGCACATCCGCGGCGTTCGCCGCGGTCACACCCTGGATTACGGCATCAACTGCGGCGCCATCCGCGCGGCGGTGCATGCGGATTCGCATTGGCATCGCTTGCTCGATGCGATGGCCTCCGAGGTACGGGTGATCGTCTCCAACACGGGCGACCGGGGCTTCCGGCTCGATGAACGTGACGAGGCCGGCCTGCTCACCCAAACCTGGCGCGCGCCGCGCAGCTATCCCGCCAAGCTCGTCGTGCTGCTGCATCACCGCTGGCGTGAATGTCCGCATGCGCCTCTGTCGCTGTTCCCTTGCGAGCTCGTCGAACGCAATGGCGACACGCTGCGCGACACGGTGACGCGCCTGGCCCAGCAATGGCGTTTGCCGGGGGGCTTCGTCGGCTGGTTGTGGCGGCACTGCGTGTGGGCCAATTCGGTGGTGGATCGCATGGTGGGGCAGGCTCTGCATCCAGTCGGCGCCGTGACCGAACCGTATGCGCTGTGGGCCGTCGAGCGCAAGCCCGGTCTGCTGCTGCCCTGTGCGCACGAGGCCATCGTGCTGACCGATGATCTCGAAAGGCATGAACGCTTCAAGCTCTTTCTCCTGCACGGCGGCCAGACGTATCTGGCCGAGCTGTGGCTGGCCCGGGCGCTGGACAAGCACATGACGGTGCTGCAGGCCATGAACCACGGCGAGATGCGGGCCGAGCTCGAGGCCATGTGGGCCGAGGACGTGATCCCGATCTTCAGGGCTCTCGGCCAGGAGAGCGCGGCGCTGGCCTATCTGGTCGATCTTCGCGAGCGCTTGCTGAACCCTTTTCTGGAGCATCGGCTCGCCGATATTGCCGAGAACCATGCACCGAAGAAAGTCCGACGCTTGAGCCCGATCCTCACACTCAACAGCCAACTGAGCTTGCAACTGCCGCAGCCACGGCTGCGTGCGGCCTTGAGCAGCCGGGTGGAGGCCAAGCCCTACGCACCGGTGGCAAGGCGCCACGCGCGGGGCGCCGGCTCCTAGCTAGCCACGCGCCAGTTGCAGGGCCATCGCACGATGCTGCTCAAGGTGCACGGGCAGATCGAGCGTCGTCAGCCGCCCTTCGTGAACCACGACCCGGCCGTTGACCACGCAGGTCGACACACCGACCGGCGCGCAGAACACCAGCGAAGCGACCGGATCATGGCCCGCGCCGGCATGACTGACGCCGCGCACATCAAAGGCCGCCAGATCGGCGGACATGCCGGGCGCCAGCGCACCGATATCGTCGCGGCCCAGCACGCGCGCGCCGCCCAGCGTGGCGATCTCCAGCGCTTCGCGAGCGCTCATGGCGGCGGGGCCAAAGCCCACGCGTTGCAGCAGCAAAGCCTGGCGCGCTTCGCCCAGCATGTGCGCGCCGTCGTTGGACGCGCTGCCGTCCACGCCGAGGCCGACGGGCACACCCGCATCACGCATCGCGCGTATCGGTGCGATGCCCGAGGCGAGCCGCATGTTCGAGCAGGGGCAGTGAGCCACGCCGGTGCCGGATCGGGCGAACAGGCCGATGCCCGCACTGTCGAGCTTCACGCAATGCGCGTGCCAGACGTCGCGGCCAACCCAGCCGAGGCTCTCGGCGTATTCAGCCGGCGTGGCGCCGAACTTTTCGCGCGAGTAGGCGATGTCGTTGTCGTTCTCGGCCAGATGCGTGTGCAGGGAGACGCCATAGCTGCGCGCCAGCAGCGCCGATTCGCGCATCAGATCGCGCGAGACCGAGAACGGCGAGCACGGCGCCACCACCACGCGCAGCATGCTGTGGCGGCTGGCATCGTGATAGCGCTCGATCAGGCGGCGCGTGTCGAGCAGGATCGCCTCTTCCTGCTCGACCACATGATCGGGCGGCAGGCCGCCCTGGCTCTGGCCCACGCTCATGCTGCCGCGCGCGGCATGGAAGCGCATGCCGATATCGGCGGCCGCCTCGATCGAATCATCGAGCCGGCTGCCGTTGGGGTAGATGTAGAGATGGTCGCTGCTCGTCGTGCAACCGGACAGCAGCAGCTCGGCCATCGCGGTCAGCGTGGAGACCTTGACCATCTCCGGCGTGAGCCCGGCCCAGACGGGGTAGAGGCAGACCAGCCAATTGAAGAGCTCGGCGTCCTGCGCGCCGGGCAGGGCGCGCGTGAGGCTCTGGTACATGTGGTGGTGCGTGTTCACCAAGCCGGGGATCACGACATGGCCCTGCATGTCGAGCACTCGTTGGCGCGCGCCGCTGGCGTTCGCCAGGACTTGCGGAGGGAGATCCGTCGTCGGGCCGACCCATTCGATGACGCCGTCGGTGGCGACCAGCGCGCCGTCGGCGATCTCGCGTCGGCGCTCGTCCATCGTGACGAGCACATCGGCGTGGCGAACAATCAGCTGCTCTGAGGCTTGGGGCATCGGCTCATCCTTTGCCGCCCACACAGCGGCGGCCGCGGTGATTATGCGGGCCGCCCCAGCGCGTTCGCACGCTCTCCATCAAACGCGATTCGACATCCCGTTCGTGGCGCGAAGACGCTCGATCAGCTTGCCCGCAATCTGGTTCAGCGGCAGCACCTCGTCGGCCGCGCCGGCGGCAATCGCCTCACGCGGCATGCCGAAGACGACGCAGGTCGCCTCGTCCTGGCAGAGGTTGTAGGAGCCGGCGTCCTTCATGACCTTCATCGCCTTGGCGCCATCGGCACCCATGCCGGTCAGCATCACGCCCAGCGCATTGGGGCCGACCACGCGGGCCGCCGAGAGGAATAGCACCTCGACCGAAGGGCGATGGCGGTTGACGGGTTCGCTCTCTTGCACGCGGGCGATGTAGTTGGCGCCCGAGCGCTCGACGCTCAGGTGCAGGCCGCCGGGCGCGATATAGCCGTGGCCGGGCAGGATCCGTTCGCCATCGGTCGCTTCCTTGACGCGGATCTTGCACAGGCCGTCGAGGCGCTTGGCATAGCTGGTCGTGAAGCCGGGCGGCATGTGCTGGGTGATGACGACGGCCGGACAATCCGGCGGCAGTTGCATCAGCACATCCTTGGTGGCTTCGGTGCCGCCGGTGGAGGCACCGATGAAGATGATCTTCTCGGTCGACATGCGGCCGATATTGGCCATCGGCGAAGCGGGCTTGGCCGCAGCAGGCGCCGCAGTGCCACCCGGCACGGGCACGGCCGAACGATGGACGCGCGCCTTGGCGGCGACGCGGATCTTGTCGGTGATGTCCTGCGAGAGCTGGCGGATGCCTTCGGCCACGCCGATCTTGGGCTTGGCGACGAAGTCGATCGCGCCGAGTTCGAGCGCCTTCAGCGTGACCTCGGCACCGCGTTCGGTCAACGTCGAGACCATCACCACGGGCATCGGCCGCAGGCGCATCAGGCGCGAGAGGAAATCGAGGCCGTCCATGCGCGGCATTTCCACGTCGAGCGTGATCACATCGGGATTCAGGGTGCGGATCATCTCGCGTGCCACGAGCGGGTCGCTGGCGGCGCCGATGCATTCCATATCGGGCTGGCGGTTGATGATCTCGGTCAGGATGCTGCGCACCAGCGCCGAGTCATCCACCACAACGACACGTGTCTTGGCCATGTCAAATTCCTAACTTCTTACGTGCGTTCATTCAATCAAAACAGGTCGATGGAGCCGCCGGTGCTGACCACTGGCGCCGCCTTCTGGGCCGCGACGCGGTCTTGCTGGACCAGGGCATCGGTGTTGGTCGGGGCCAGGCGCTTGACCATGGCCTTGCCGCTGTGCGGCAGGAAGCAGACCTTGCGCGGATAGACGTCCATCACGTCCTTGGAGACGATGGGGATGCGCTCGGTCTTCAGGTAGTCGATCACGAAGTTGGTGTTGCGCTCGCCCACGTTGATCGTGTTCATGCCGGCAATCACCGCGCCGCCGCCGAAGATCTTGGCTTCCATGCGGCTCTTGGCAGCGCCGCGCTTCATCATTTCGTTGATCAAGAGCTCCATCGCGAACGAGCCATAACGGCCTGAATCGCCGGAGCCTTCGGGCAGCATGAAGTGGTTCATGCCGCCGATCATGGCGGTGCGGTCCCACAGGCAGGCGGCGATGCAGGAACCCAGCGTGGTCATGACCAGCAGGTCTTCGTTGTCGACGAAATACTCGCCCGGCAGGATCTTGACGGCGGCGTTCTTGAAATGCGCGTCGTAGAAGAAGAAGGAGGCCTCGCCGTTCTTGCGAGGCAGTGTCTTGAGGTGAGCGACGCGTGCGGCACCGACGCTGTTGGCGCTGGCAGCGGCGGCGAGCAGGCCGGCGGGGGTGCTCATATGTCTTTAAACCCGCTCGTAGATGGTCTTGCCACGGAGGCGGAACAGGTCTTTGGCCTCGGTGAAGTTCTCCGAATGGCCGACGTACAGCAGGCCTTGCGGCTTCATCACGCGATGGATGCGCTCCAGCACCTTGCGCTGCGTCGGGGCATCGAAATAGATCATCACGTTGCGGCAGAACACCATGTGAAAAGGGTCGCCGAGCGACCACTGCTGGTCCATCAGGTTCAGCGAGCGGAACTCGATGCCGCGTTGCAGTTCCGGCTTGACGCGCATGCGGCCCGAGTTGGCACCCGTGCCGCGCAGGAAGAAGGATTTGAGCCGCTGCGGGTTCAAGCCCCGTGCATCGGCGCTGTAGACGCCCTTGCGAGCGGTGTTCAGCACGTTCGTGTCGATGTCGCTGCAGGTCAGTTGAACGCTGGAGTTGCTGCCCAGCGCCTCATGGCAGGTCATCGCGATCGAGTAGGGCTCTTCGCCGGTGGAGGCGGCGCAGCACCAGATGCGCACGGGCCGGGCGGACAGGGCTTTCAGGTCTTCGGTCAGTGCGTGGAAATGATGTTCCTCGCGGAAGAAACTGGTCAGGTTCGTCGTCAGGCAGTTGACGAACTCTTGCCACTCCTGCGCGTTGTTGCTGCTTTCCAATGATTGCAAGTAAGCGGCGAAACTGGTGTGGCCCGTCTCGCGCAGGCGGCGCGAGAGCCGGCTGTAGACCATGGCGTTCTTGCCATCGTGGAGGCTGATGCCCGCATGTTTGTAGATCAGTTGACGCACGCGATCAAAATCGGCGCGGCTAAAGCTGAACTCATGGTCGATGGCTTCGGCAGCGTCGGCACTTGCGACAGGAGGCATACGTTGAGCTCGCTTCTGTAATTAGGTCAGGCCTGTTCACCCTCAACCTGCGGATACGCGCTGATTTTGCACGCTCGGACGCCATCCTGACGCAAAACTGGGGCGTTAGTACGGCGAACTGCGGCAAGAGGTCGCACTTTCACATCATTGCGCCTGTCAGTGCGCTGATAGACTGCCGCCAAAGCGCTGAAGTCTTGTCTGTCTGCACCCTTGAACCGCTCTACGCCTACTGCTTTCGTTGATGCCCGCAGCTTGCGGCTAGACCAGGCTTTGCAGTTGCTGCAACAGGCCGGTGCAACACTGCCTGAAGTTGAACCTTACAGTTTGCTGTGGGTCCAGGCCGTGGTGGACGCCTTGTGCGATCTCTCCAGCAAGGATGCCTTGACGGGGCTTTACAACCGTCGCAGCTTCGAGATGGCGCTCGCCCGCGAAATTGACCGCGTGGCCCGTTCCGGTGAACCGGCCCTGCTGCTCACGCTCGACATTGATCACTTCAAGACCGTCAACGACACCTATGGCCACAACGCCGGCGATCTGGTGATCCAGGCCGTGGCCGCTTGCCTGAACCATGTGGTGCGCCCGATGGACACGGTGGCGCGCGTCGGTGGCGAAGAATTCGCCGTGATCCTGCCCAATTGCGCGAGCGCCTACGGCACGGCGGTGGCCGAGCGCGTGCGCGAGCGCGTGGCGGCCGAATTGATCGAGGTCGCGCCGGGGCAGAAGATCAATGTCACGGTGAGCCTGGGCGGGGCGTTTGCGCCGCAGTGGGTGCGCTCCTCGTCGTTGCTGTGGATGGAACGTTCCGACCGCCAGCTTTATCGATCCAAGACCGAAGGCCGCGATCGCGTGTGCCTGGAGCCCTTGGTCGAATCGCAGGTGAGCGCTGAAGAAAAGGGCATGCTCTTTGCCCTGACCCAACAGGAAGACGAATGAATACGACCGCAAGCTCGAAGCCGGGTGCCCGCACCCTGGCCGTGACCAGCGGCAAGGGAGGCGTGGGCAAGACCTTCGTCACGGCCAATCTGGCTGCGGCTCTGGCCGAGCGCGGCTTCAAGGTGCTGGTGCTGGACGCCGACCTCGGCCTCGCCAATCTCGACGTGGTGCTGAACCTGCACCCCAAGCTCACGCTGCACGATGTGTTCACCGAGCGCTGCACGCTGGACCAGGCCATCCTGCCCGCGCCCGGTGGTTTCTCGGTGCTGCTGGCCGGCTCCGGCATGGTCGAGTATTCGCGCCTGACGCCCGAGGTGCGGGACAAGCTCCTGCACATCCTCGACGTGGTCAAGCCGCGCTACGACTGGGTCCTGCTCGACACCGGCGCCGGCATCTCGGATGTGGTGCTGTATTCGATTTCGCTGGCGGCCGACGTGCTCGTGGTGGCCACACCTGAGCCGACTTCGCTGACCGATGCCTACGCCACCATCAAGGTGCTGGCCACGCAACAGGAGCGCCGTGTCATCGGCCTGCTGGTCAACCAGACCAACCGCGCAGGTGAAGGCAAGCTGATCTGTGGCCAGTTGCAGCAGGTCTTGCAACGCTTTGTCGGCGCCATGCCGGGTGCCACCTTCCAGCTCAATCTGCTGGGCGAGGTGCGCTCCGATACGGCTGTCAAGCAGGCGGTGCTCAAGCGCCAGCTGGTGCTTGAGAACTTCCCGGGCAGCGATGCTGCGCAGGCCATCAAGGCCTTGGCGCTGAAGATTTCTTCCTGACTGAGCGTGTTCCCGTGAGCGAATCCCCCAGCACCGCTTTCGAGTGGGTCGGCGGCGAGGCTGCCGTGCGCAAGCTTGTCGATCGTTTCTACGACCTGATGGATCTGGAACCGGCCTATGCGCAGTTGCGCTCGGTTCACGGCGAGAGCCTGGACGCTGCGCGCGACAAGCTCAATTGGTTTCTGTGCGGCTGGCTCGGCGGCCCCGACCAATACATCGAACGCTTCGGCCACCCGCGGCTGCGGGCGCGGCACATGCCGTTCCGCATCGGCATCAAGGAGCGTGATCAGTGGCTCGCCTGCATGGCGCAGGCGATGCAGGAATGTGAGCTCGATCCGGCCTTGCAGTCTCGTCTGGCCGAGTCGTTCTCAGGCACCGCGGACTGGATGCGCAATATCTGAGAACGGCGGACGGCTGCTTGCGACTCAGCGAGCCGCGCGACGGCGGCGGAAGAGGCCGATGGCGAACAAACCGGCCATCAGCAAGGCGTAGCTCTCGGGTTCCGGCACCGGGCTCGTGACCGAGAAGTTCGAGGCTTCAAAGGCATTGCCGCCGCTGCTGAAGGTCAGCGAGGTGATCGACTCGCCCGCGCTGGCGGTGAAGCCCACATACGAGGCATAAGACTGGTTACCGTCGTAGACGAGGCCCGTGAGGTTGCTCGACTGGAAGTTGTAGGTGCCCAGATTCGTGGTGACCGTCAGCGTGTTGTAGCTGTCCGGCGAACCCCACAGGAAGCTCACATAAGACACCGGTGAGGTGAAGCTCAGGACGGCATCGCCACCCGTGCCGTTGTTCGGGCCCACGCCCAGCCATTCGCCGATGCTCGCGGTGCTGCTCGCGACGTCCGTGGGAATGGCCGCACTGGGCAGGCCGTTCGTGTTGGTGTTGTAAAGCGCGCCGCCCGAGACCGTGATGCCGCTGCTCGCGGAAGACAGGTCGAGGAAGGAGGTGGAATTCTGGTTGGCGATGCCGGCGGTGACATTGGCCTGGGCAGCCGCTGCAAGTGCCATCAGGACGGCGGCGGCGACAAGATTTCTGTACATGACGAAGCTCACTTTTTATTTACTGCAAACTTATCCGGGCTAGGGATTGACTCAAGGTTACTGGGGCAGCGACCTGATGGGTACCCTGAGTCGGGGGTGAGCTTCGCAAATAGGAGACAAGGATGATCTAGTTCACGCCCCTGGATTGCGTGTCTGCTATCCCCGCTGTCGCTTAAAGAACAAAGGCGCGCGCAAGTTGCCTTGCGCGCGCCTCGAATGGATGAAGCAAGCCGGTGCCGGACTCACTCAACCCGGAAGTGGAACTCCTGCGTGAAGCGCACATCGCTGGCGCATTCATAACCTTCGCGCAAGGCGGATTCGATGGCCGCCTTGAAGGCGCGCTGCGAACGCATGTCCATGCCGCCGCTGACGGCCTGGATCTCGACCGAATTGACATGGCCCGCATGCGTGCCGGCGATGACCCGGAATACCGCGTCGCCCGAGAAGTTGGTGGCCGGCATCGTCGGTGCCATCGTCTTCGTGCAGACCGCGTTGACGGGTTGAGGGCCGTTGTGTGGGACAGGCACGGGATCCGCCTGCGCCAGCACCGGGCCGACCGGGCGGGTATCCGTGCCTTCAAGCGGACGGATCGTTGGCGGGTTCGTCAGCGCAGGTTCGGATTCCTTGAAGACCGGCGTCGGGATGACCGGTAGCGTCGGATCGTCAAGCTTGATCACCGTGGGTTTGGGCGGTGGTACGGGCAAGGGCAAGGGCTTGGGTTCGTCCTTGAGCACGACGATGGGAGCTTCGGCGGGCTTGGGTTTGGTCGTGTTCATCAAGCCCTGGCTCAGGGCCAGGATGACCACGACATGAACCGCTACGGCAAGGCCGATGCCCGTGAAGCGGGCTGCAGGGTTCTGGGGAAGACGCGCTGTGGAGTCCATGCTCATTTCCTTCGCAATGAAGAGAACCAAGAGAACCAAGAGAACCAAGACGGCTGAACCAACTGAACGGTGAAACCAAATCCGCGTCTTGAGCCTATCCAGCGATCCTGTCGGCGTCAAACCCCCGGCTGTTGTGCGCCCGCTGCAAATCGATCGAGGCTCAGGAACCCAGCAGGACCATCAAGGCACCCGCGCCGCCATCGCTGGCGCGCGCCTGAACAAACGCCAGCACCTCGTTCTTTTGAACGAGCCAGCGACGTACGCGGCTCTTGAGGATTGATTCCCGTCCCGGCGAGCCGTTGCCTTTGCCGTGGACCACTCGCACGCAGCGCAGGCCGCGTCGGCCGGACTCATGCACGAAGCTACTCAAGGCCTCGCGCGCCTGATCGCGTCGCAGCCCATGCAGATCGATCTGTGCCTGCAAGGCCCAGTGGCCGCGGCGCAGCTTGTGAACCACGTCGACGCTGACCTCGGGGCGACGGAAGGACAGCGCTTCGTCGGTCTCCAGCAGCGATTCGACATCGAAGTCGTCCGAGAGCGCCTGCAGGAGCACCGCACGTTCGTCCGCCTCGCGTTGCAGGGGCAAGGGCTCGGGCAGAGCGAAAGAATGCATAACGCGCAAGTTCGACGGCATGGGCGTCACCTCGCCGACGCTGAGCTCGAACAATCTTCGCTCCTGGTCGGCCAGACGCGCGGCCGCGGCGGCGCGTTCACGCTGTTCTTCTTCGAGCCGGCGGCGGAGTTGCAGCTCGCGCTGGAGTTCCTTGAGATCGGCCAGCGATTTGAGCGGGTTCACAGCAGCCCCCGTTCGGCAAACGAGATCACCTCGCCTGAACCGACGATCAGATGATCGATCACGCGCACATCGAGCAAGCCGAGTGCAGCCTGGAGGCCGCCGGTCAGCAGTTCATCGGCGCGCGAAGGCTCGGCGACGCCCGAAGGATGGTTGTGGGCCAGGATCACCGCGCAGGCGTTCAGCTCCAGCGCGCGCCGGGCCACCTCGCGCGGGTAGACGGCCGTGCGGGTCAGCGTGCCTTGGAACAGGGTTTCCATGCGAATCAGGCGCTGCTGCGAATCGAGGAACAGGACGGCAAACACCTCATGGCTGAGCCCTCCGAGCTGCAACTGGCAATATTGCTTGACCGCCTCAGGCGACTTGAAGACCGCACGTTCCTGCAGCTCCGCGGCCAGGGAGCGGCGCGCAATCTCCAGCACGGCGGCGATCTCGGCCCGCTTGGCCGGCCCCAGGCCCTTGATTCGCGCCAGGTCGCTCGCCTGGGCTTTCAAGAGGCCGGGCCAGCCGCCAAAAGTGTCCAGAACATCCTGCGCCAAGTGCAAAACCGAGCGTCCCGCGAGCCCTGTTCTCAGCAGCAAAGCCAGCAGTTCGGCATCGGCCAAAGCGCCCGGGCCACGGGCCAGCAACTTCTCGCGCGGGCGCGCTTCAAGGGGCAGATCATCTAGGGACATGGGACAGCACTTAAAATCACGGTCAGTTTATCCATCAAATAGCTATGACCCGCGTTCAAGAGGGATCGTTCCTGACCCTGCATTACCGCCTCAGCGGCCCCCAGGGTGAGGATCTGATCAACACCTTTGCCGACAAGCCGGCGACCCTGTCCCTGGGGGCTGGCGAGCTGTCGCCGGCCATCGAGGCGCGCCTGATCGGCCTGGAGGAGGGCGCGCGCACCAGCTTCACGCTGGCCCCGGGCGAGGCTTTTGGCGAGCACAACGCCGAGATGATCCAGCGCGTGGGCCTGTCCCTGCTGCGCGAGTTGGGCGATCCGGACGAGCAGTACCACGTCGGCGATGTCGTGCAGTTCCCCACGCCGGACGGGCAGGGCGTATACGCCGGCCGCGTGCAGGAAGTGGGCGCCGATTGGCTGCTGTTTGATTTCAATCACCCGCTGGCCGGCAAGCCCGTCAGCTTTGAAGTCCAAGTGATTGGCGTGCTATGACAACGACACAAGAAATCCTGCTTGCTGAACCACGCGGCTTTTGCGCCGGCGTGGACCGTGCCATCGAGATCGTGGAGCGTGCGCTGATCAAGTTCGGCGCGCCGATCTATGTGCGCCACGAGATCGTGCACAACACCTATGTGGTCAACGACCTGAAATCGCGCGGCGCGATCTTCATCGAGGAACTCTCCGAAGTGCCGCCCGGCGCCACGCTGGTCTTCAGCGCCCACGGCGTGAGCCAGGCGGTGCGCAAGGAAGCGGCCGAGCGCGGCTTCGAGGTCTTCGACGCCACTTGCCCGCTGGTCACCAAGGTTCACGTCGAGGTCGCCAAGCTCCGCAGGGAAGGCTTCGAGTTCATCATGATCGGCCACAAGGGGCACCCCGAAGTCGAAGGCACGATGGGCCAGCTGACCGACGGCATCTACCTGGTCGAAGAAGTCAGCGACGTGCAATACGTGCAGGTCAAGAACCCCGAGAAGCTGGCCGTCGTCACGCAGACCACGCTCAGCGTGGACGACGCGGCCGAGATCCTCGCGGCGGTGAAGCAGCATTTCCCGCAGGTTCGCGAGCCCAAGAAGCAGGACATCTGCTACGCCACGCAGAACCGCCAGGACGCGGTCAAGGTGCTCGCGCCGCAGGTCGATGTGGTGATCGTGGTGGGCAGCCCCACCAGCTCCAACAGCAACCGCCTGCGCGAGCTGGCCGAGCGCCTGGGCACGCCGGGCTATATGGTTGACAGCGGCGACGAGCTCAAGGCCGAATGGTTTGAAGGTCGTTCGCGCGTGGGCCTGACCGCGGGCGCCTCGGCACCCGATGTGCTGGTGCAAGCCGTGATCAACCGCCTGCGTGAGCTCGGCGCCACCAGCGTGCGCAGCCTGCCCGGCGTTGAGGAGCATGTGCGCTTCCCGCTGCCGATGGGCCTGGGCGACAAGTCGATGGCCGAGGTCGCCGCATCGCGATCTTGAATGTTTGCCCCTCGTCCACGGGTACGTGGCCGGTCCCCCGAGGGGACGCCGATCAATGCCGGGGTGGCCCGGCATCGACATCGGCTCAAGTCGTCCTTGGGGCGGCCCGGCGAACGACTTGATGATGAAGGCGGGCCCGCGTGCCGGCTTCATAGAATCACATCGAATCCAAGAAAGAACAGCCATGCTTGATATCACCCTGCTGCGCAAGGACCTCGACGCGGTCGTCGCCGGCCTGTCCACGCGCAAGAGCCCGCAGCCTTTCCTCGACGTCGAGCGCTACAAGGCGCTGGAAACCGAGCGCAAGAGCGTGCAGACCCGCACCGAAGAACTGCAAGCCCGCCGCAACAGCCTGTCCAAGCAGATCGGCATGCTCAAGGGCAAGGGCGAAGACACCTCGGCCGTGATGGCCGAAGTGGCCGGCATCGGCGACGAGATGAAGGCCAGCGCTGAACGTCTCGACGCGATCCAGGCCGAGCTCACCGTCATGCTCATGAGCGTGCCCAACCTGCCGCAGGCGAGCGTCCCCGTCGGCTCCGACGAAACCGGCAATGTGGAAGTGCGCCGCTGGGGCGCGCCGCGCGTCTTTG
Organism: Burkholderiaceae bacterium; assembly: GCA_036500605.1. Taxonomy (GTDB): domain Bacteria; phylum Pseudomonadota; class Gammaproteobacteria; order Burkholderiales; family Burkholderiaceae_C; genus JAFALK01. The sequence goes on along the minus strand of DASYBU010000021.1, from coordinate 247,524 downwards.
ATTTCGAGATCAAGGATCACGTCGACCTGGGCGCGCCGCTGGGCCTGGATTTCGAGACCGGCATCAAGCTCTCGGGCGCCCGCTTCACCTTCCTGAAGGGCCCCGTCGCACGCCTGCATCGCGCACTCGCGCAGTTCATGCTCGATGTGCAGACCGAAGAGCACGGCTACACCGAGTGCTACACGCCTTACATCGTCAACCGCGAAGTGCTTGAAGGCACGGGCCAGTTGCCGAAGTTCAAGGAAGACATGTTCTGGGTGCTGCGTGGGGGCGACGAAGAGCAGACCGAGCAATACCTGATCTCCACCTCGGAAATCTCGCTGACCAACACCGTGCGCGAGCAGGTGCTCGATGCCGCTAACCTGCCGATCAAGCTGACCGCGCACAGCCCCTGCTTCCGCTCCGAAGCCGGCAGCGGCGGCCGCGACCAGCGCGGCATGATCCGCCAGCACCAGTTCGACAAGGTCGAGATGGTGCAGATCGTGCAACCCGAGCACAGCGAAGCCGCGCTCGAAGAAATGGTCGGCCATGCCGAGGCTATCCTGCAAAAGCTCGGCTTGCCGTACCGCGTGCTGGCCCTGTGCACGGGCGACATGGGCTTTGGCGCCGCCAAGACCTATGACCTCGAGGTGTGGGTGCCCGCGCAGGGCGTCTATCGCGAGATCAGCTCCTGCAGCAATTGCGAGGCTTTCCAGGCGCGCCGCATGCAGGCGCGCTTCAAGAATGCGGCGGGCAAGAACGAGCTGGTGCACACGCTGAACGGCTCGGGGCTTGCCGTCGGCCGCACGTTGGTGGCGGTGCTGGAGAACTGCCAGCAGGCCGATGGTTCCATCGCTGTTCCCGAAGCGCTTCGCCCATACCTGGGCGGCGTCGAATTCCTGAGGGCCTGATTTTTTCCGCTATACTTGCGGGCTTCACTCGCTGACCGTTTATTTATTGGACGAGCCAGCACACCGAAAGTGCACCGAATTTGGGAAGGTGGCAGAGTGGTTGAATGTACCTGACTCGAAATCAGGCGAACGGTCAAACGTTCCGGGGGTTCGAATCCCCCCCTTCCCTCCAGAAATGCGTTCTAACTGATTCTTTCAAGTTCTGAATGCTCGCAAAAGGCCCCGCTCTGCGGGGCTTTTTCGTTCTTTTGAGTGTTTTTCGGTTCGTTGACATCCGCACCTTAGCGGGGGACATTCCGGGGGAACAAGTCGCGATTCCCCCAGCGGAAACGCAGAAAGTCCCCCAAATGCCGCTCACCGACACCGCCTGCCGCAACGCCAAGTGCCCCGCCGACCGCCCCCGTGAGCGGTACACGGACAGTGGTGGCCTTTACCTCGAAGTACAACCCACCGGGTCGAAGTACTGGCGCTGGAAATACCGCTTCGCAGGCAAGGAAAAGCGTTTGTCGCTGGGCACCTATCCCGCAGTTTCCCTGGCCATCGCCCGTCGCGAGCGTGATGTCGCGCGCGAGAAGGTGAAGACGGGCCTGGATCCCGTTCAGGTCAAGAAGGACCAGAAGCTGGCCGATCGCTTGCGGATGGGAAACACATTCGAGGCGGTGGCCCGCGCTTGGTTTGCTCACTGGAAGGGCCCGAGATCGCCCCGGCACGCCGACTACGTGCTGCGCCGCCTGGAGATGGACGTGTTCCCGGACATCGGCTCGAAGCCAGTCTCCGAGATCACGGCTCCTCAGCTTCTGGCCATGGCAAAGAAGATCGAGAGCCGCGGCGCGCTGGACATCGCCCGGCGCGCCTGGCAGACCTGCGGCCAGGTCTTTGAGTACGCGCTGGCCCACGGCGTTGCTGAGCGCAATCCCACCAAGGACATCCGGCCGAGCGTCGCGCTCAAGCCCCGCGACAAGCAACACTTTGCGCGTCTGGAAGCGCGGGAGCTGCCGGAATTCCTGCGCAAGATCGAGGCCTACCAGGGCACGCCCTTCACGCGCTTCGCCCTACAGCTGATGGCGCTCACCTTCGTGCGCACCAGTGAGTTGATCGGGGCGCGCTGGCAGGACTTCGATCTTGACGCTGCGGAGTGGCGGATCCCGGGCCGGATCAACGACGCCGCCGGCAACAAGGTCTATGGCATGAAGATGGGAACGCCGCACGTCGTGCCGCTCTCCACCCAAGCGGTCGATGTGCTGCGCTGCCTCGAGGAAATCAAGGGGCTCAGCGGGCTCGTGTTCCCGGGCGAGCGCGACCACGAGAAGCCGATGAGCAACGGCGCGATCCTGGGCGCGCTGCGGCGCATGGGCTACCAGGGTCGCATGACAGGTCACGGCTTCCGCGGCATCGCGTCGACGGTCTTGCACGAGCTCGGCTTCGATCACGCGCACATCGAGCTGCAGCTCGCGCATCAAGAGCGTGACGACACCAGCGCCGCCTATAACTTCGCGACCTACCTGGGCCCACGCCGGCGAATGATGCAGGCCTGGGCCGATCACTTGGACGCGTTGCGGCAGGGCGCCAGGATCTTGCCGATCAAAGCTGCCTGAGCGGGCCGAGTAGTCAATGCAAAGTCAAGGTACAGCCGCCGAACAGTCAATGCAAAGTCAAGGTTTGAGAATCCCGGCGTCTCAGCGGTTCTGAGACAAAGCGGCCCCGGAAGCTGGTGGAACAGCGACCGAGGCCTGACACCCAACCCGATCATCAGGAGATCGAGATGAATGCTGATTCAATTGTCCCAGAAGGCGCTTCGCCGACGCTGTCCGTCTACACCAACTCAGGGGGCGACATTCGCTTCACCGACGGGCGCGAGTTGCGCGCGTTCATCCAGGAAACCTCCGAGCGGGTTTCGGTGATGTTGGAACTGCTCGGCAAGGTGATCGAGGATGGCATGCTTGCCGTGGCTATCGAAGGCGTCACTGACTGGGCCTACCAGGTGAAGCAGGCTTCGGACCTGCTGGTCACGTTGGAGGCATCTGAGATCGGCAAGCCTGTCTAGCGCTGAAGTTTTTGCGAGCTGGCGCGCCGATGCGGGGCTTAGGAAGAGTAATAAACCAACATAGGGAGGATCGATGTCAACTACCACCGAGAAACGAGGCCTATTTGCGCGGGCGTGGGCATCCTGCTCATTGGGGGCAAAAATTGTGATCGTGCTGATCGTGCTCACCCTGGCGTATTGCACGGTCGGAAACATGGTGATCGGGATGAAGGCCGATGGTGTGGCCCGCGAAGAGGCCAAAGCAAAGGCTGATCACGCGGCCGCACTGGAGAACGCGCGGCGCGCGCGCTGCGCCACCAATCTGCCGACGACGATCGAGGCTGCGCGCGCCGGCATGGCTGAAGGCAAGCCCGAGATTGCGCTTGCCAAGCTGTTCGGCTGCGATCTGCCATCGACGGCTACACCCGAGGTGTTGGCACTGCTGGGCCAGGCGCGCGCTGCCAAGACCAAGGCGGACGAGACGGCAAAGATCGCCAGGGCGAAGGCCGACGCCGCGGCCAAGCTTGTCGCGGATGCTGCCGATCGGAAGGCTGCGGCCGAGCTAAAGGCCTTCAAGAAGAAGAACGGCGTGGCAATCGGCATGAGCGCGCAGGATGTGCTCGACAGCAGCTGGGGCAGGCCCGAGAGCGTGAACCGCACCACAACCGCCAACGGCATTCATGAGCAGTGGGTCTACAGCGGCAGCAGCAACTTCCTCTATTTCGAGAACGGCGTGCTGACGGCCATCCAGAACTGACGCCTGCCACGCCAGGCCCAACCCACTGCAGCTCTAGCCGCATGCCCATGCGATAGAGGCGCGCTTGGCCTTCTTGAAGCCCGCGCCTGCCGCGCAACGGGCTATCTCATTGTCCTTGACTGACCCTGCCAGCTCTGACCGCAGGCGGAGCCGCTGCTTTGCCTGATCGGACCCCATCGCGACGGGCTGCCGCGGCCAGCTGCGGAACGACAGCCCCGGCTTGAGCATCTCGCGCTCAGGTACGTATCGCAGCCGCACAGGCAGTCGAATCAACGAGCGCGCACGGCGTCATGTCTCACTTCAGGATCACGACGCAATCGTGAGGCCCCTTGCGTTGCCCCCATTTGCATGCTGGTCACGCAACTTTCTCTATTACTCGTTGCCCCAAAACTACGAGTCAAGTACCACCAACCTAACGTCGTTGGGTTCTGCGTCTTTGAGTTCTTTCTCGCTTATTTCAGTATTCGTTTCATCAAAACGTGCGGACGGTCGGCCAGACCGAATCCCTTCGTTTGTGCGGCGGGTTCGGGCCAACTAATCGCGCCAAGGCTGCTTCGTCGGATTTGAAACTTACTGAGGCGTTGGTAAATATGAATGCTGCAACTCTCTTGCGACTCCCGGCCGTTCTTGCCATCCGCGGCCGGAGCAGATCGGCGACCTTGAAGGACGTGCAGAACGGCGTCTTCACAAGACCCGTCCGAATCGGCCCGAAGTCGATTGCATGGCCGGCGACCGAGGTCGAGAGGCTGAATCTGGCTCGCATCGCCGGCATGACCGACGACGAGATTCGCGTGTTGGTTTCGGAGCTCCATGCGGCTCGTAAGACGCTGGCGGCAACGGCGCATTCGCAATGAGCGCAATGCCGCTTCCGACGCAGCCGCCAGTAGCCGCCGAGACGACCTGCAGGCCTGACAAGTTGCTGGCGACCGCGAGAGCCCGCGCGGCGCTGCTCGGCGGCACCCTGCTGGGCATCGAGAACGATCGGGGCGACCAGGTGTTCGTGCTGACGCGATGGAACCTGACGCGCGAGCTTCCCGATCTCGACGCCGTCGATGAACTGCTGACCCGAATGGAGGCATCGGCACGACCATGAGTGCGGTCCTCTCCAACACCGATGCACGGCCTGTAGACGACGCGACGCAGCTGCGCGTGCCGCCGCATTCCGTAGAGGCCGAGCAGAGCGTGCTGGGCGGCCTGCTGACGAGCCCTACTGCGTTCTCGCTGATCTCGGACAAGATTGGCGAGAGCGACTTCTACGTGCATGCGCACCGCCTGATGTTTGCCGCCATCACGTCCTTGCTCGGCGAGGCCAAGCCTGTGGATGTGGTGACCGTCTTCGAACGCCTGGGCGAGCACGGCGCCGAGGCGGGAGGCCTGCCGTACCTCAACGACGTCGCGCAGAGCGTGCCCAGCGCTTCAAATATCGCTCGCTATGCTGAGATCGTGATCGACCGCGCGACGCTGCGCTCGATCATCGCCGTGACAGACGCGGTGGCCGGCGCCGCGTTTGACGTTCGGGACGCCGGCCAAGTTCTTGACGACGCAAAAGTAGCGTTGGGCCGGCTCAGTGACCAGCGCCGGCTCGGCAGCCAGCGCATGCCGCTCCTTGGCCTGGCCGAGTTGCGCGAGCACTCGCAGGCTGTGTCCTGGCTGGTCAAGCACATCGTCCCGGCCGATTCGATCGGCATGCTCTACGGTGGCAGCGGAACCTTCAAGAGCTTCATTGCCCTCGATGCGGCGCTGCACATCGCTCATGGCCTGCCATGGATGGGGCGGCGCACCAAGCCCGGTCCGGTCCTCTACATCGCCGCCGAAGGTGGTGGCGGCCTATGGCCTCGCGTCTGCGCCTGGCATCGTGCGCGGCGCCTGCCGTGGGCTGCCATCGAGGGGCAATTCAAGGTCGTGCCGGCCGCAGTCAACTTGACGGCCGACGCTTGGCGCGTTGTCGAAGCATCCCAGAGCAAGGGCCTCGCGCCGGTGCTGGTAGTGGTTGATACGCTCAGCCAAACGTACGCTGGCGAGGAGAACAGCGCCAATGAGATGGCGGCCTATTTTCGTGAGCTCGGCAACCGCTTCAGATCTCTCTGGAAGTGCGCGGTGCTGCTGATCCATCACACCGGCCACCAGGCCACGGATCGGCCGCGTGGATCCAGTGCAATCCGCGCCAACCTCGACTTCATGTTCGGCGTTTTCCGTGACGAGAAGGAGATGCTGGCCACGCTCACCTGCGACAAGCAGAAAGATGGCGAAGCCTTCGACGACGTGACGTTTGCCCTGTCGATTCACGAGCTAGGCACCGATGAGGACGGCGACATGGTGACGTCGCTGGTCGCTCACCATCTCAGCAGCGCCGACGATCTCGAGGATGCCATGGCGGAAGAACGGAGCGCTGGCCGCGGCGGCAAGAACCAGCTGCTTCTCAGTCTGCTCCAGAGCGGCAGCAAGGAAGCGGATCTGCGCAAGGCCTTCTATGAGCAGTGCGGTCTCAGCGACATCGAAAGTCGGCGTCGCGTCTACAACCGCGCCAAGACCTGGGCGATCAAAGCAGGCTTCATGGAAGTTGCCCAAGGGCACGTCATCACCCTGAAAGGCAAGCTATGACACCGGGACAAAAATGCACCGAAACGGGACAGAAATCAGGACAAACGGGACAAACTGCACCGGGACACTCTTGCGCGCGCCCGATACCCCTACGGGGTAGCTGTCCCGTTGTCCTGCGGGACACATGCGGGACAGAACGGGACACTTCGCCGGGACAGTTCTCCCTTCAGGTCGAACAGTCCCAGGATCGGAGCTCTTCCAAAGCGGAACACGCTCGCGTGACGTGTGCGTCGAGCCAGCATCGAGGGCTCACGTCATGAGCGAAACCCCCAGCCAACTCTCGCGCAGCTGGCGCGTCGGCATTCGTTGCTGCACCCTGACTGTTATGCGGCCTGCCGGCGGCCTGCCGTTCTCTTCACACGTCACCTGGGCGCCGAATGCGCCGAAGAGTTTGACCACCGAGGAATGGGCGGCCTACCGACGTGGGCGCGATCTGGCCGTCGCGGGCATCTCGAAAGAGCTCGGCGTCCTACCGCTGATCGTGGAGGTCTAGGCGATGCACCGCTATCCCATGCTGGCTGCCGCTGTCCAAGCCTCCAGTTTCACCAATCCAACAACCCATGAAAGGGGCTGACATGACCACTCGAACCAACCTCAAGAACCTGACCAACGTCCTCAACCCGTCGGGCCAAACACCGGCGGCGCCGGCCGTCAAGAAGGCCCAGAGTCCGGCCGCCGTCGCCGATCAGGTGCGCCGCGAAAGCGCATCCCGGCTGGAGAAAGGCGACTTCCGCGTCGACGATGGTTTCGGCGGCGAGAACGGGGTCGCGAGCCTGATCAAAGGACTCCATCTCGCTCGTCTCGCCGGCTCGCCTGCGGCTCTCAAGAAGGTCGAGGACATGACGCTACTCGAGCGCGTGTCCGATCCGAATTTTGCTGTCACCCAAGGCCTTCGTCCGAACGAAAGGAGCGACGTCGCTACGTGCATCAAGGCCGTCCAGCTTGGTGGCGGAACGCCGCTGCAGGCCCATCTGGGACTCCGCAAGAACTGAATGACGCGCCCATCAAAACCCCAATCGGAGAACAAGCTCATGCCAGATATCAACACGACGGCGGAAGCCCGGGCCAATTCGTATTCGTCGCTCGCCGAAGCAAAAGCTGCGGCAGAACGCAAGCTCGCGACAACGCGATTGCGCGTGCCTTCGGGCATGGCCCCTTCGATCAACATCGGCGGTGTCGAAGTTGTCGCCGACGCGGACGGCTACGTTGAAGTCCCCACGGCCCTGGCCGATGAGCTGAGGGCCCACGGGCTTCTCGGCTAGTCGGATCGTGAGACTCATTTGGCGGTCGCCTCTTCATGCCCTGACGACACGCCAGCCCACAACGAACTTGCACAGGAGATCGACCATGTCGACAAAACATCGCTATCTGCGGCCAGCTGCTGCGGCGCAGTTGTTGGACCCCTCGACCGGCAACGCGATTCCCATCGTTGTTGCTGGCGCCAGCTACAGCTGCGCCATCGGATCAACCGTCGATGTGCCTTACGGCATGGGCGGAATGCAGAACGTGAACTTCTGGATCGACCTCGGCGAGGTCGGGTTCATCGAGGATCGCCCCTCTTTGAGCGCCCGCGACTACGGACGAACATTCATCGACAAGAGCCTGAGCAACAAGGTTCTGACGTGGGACGGCGCCGCCTGGCGGGACACCACCGGCGCTGCCGTCTGATCGAGATGCTGCCGCGCTCCCTGGGGATCCTGCATGCGTACGACTTGGGTTGAAGGTTTGCGTTCACGCCCGCATGTGCCGCGAAGGTTCGGGGGAGCGTGGCAGCGCCTCATCATGAAACGGCCGAGCGCCCAGCATCGCAACCTTGGGCCCGGCGCGGCGGCACGGCTTGCCGCGCTGGTCGCCGCTGGGGCGACGTGCCCCCAGAAATATCCCACGTTGGCATGTGCCGGCGCCAGCTGCGCGTGAAGTGCGCGAGGAAAGACCATGGCTGACTCAGACGACGTCAACGTAAAGTTCGGTGCCCAGATCGATGATCTGAAGGGCAAGCTCGGCGAAGTCCAGGGCCTGTTCAAGGAACTCACCGAGCGCTTCGCCGTGCTCGCTGCCGTCGTCGCGGGCGGTTCCGCCTTCAAGTCCTTCATCAACGAAGCGAACAAGGCCAACAGCGAGGCCATGAGCCTGTCGAAGTCGCTGGGCATCACCGGCGACGAAGCCGCGACCCTGAACACTGCGCTCGAAGACATCGGCAGCAATGCCGAGGCCTACACCGGCGCCTTCCAGAAGTTCGGCCGCCAGCTCCAGAACAACAGCGCGACGCTGCAGGGCCTGGGCGTGGACGTGAAGGGCCTGAACGCGGGCCTGATCACCGGCAACGAAGCGTTCCTGCAAGCGCTCTCGATCGTCGGCCAGTACAAGGCCGGCCAGGATCAGACGCGCGTGGCCATGCAACTGTTCGGCCGCAGCGTCGACGACGTCCGCACGCTGATGAAGCTGCAGGGCATCGACATGGACGAGGTGCGCAAGAAGAACGAGGCGCTGAACCTCAACATCACGCAGGAGAGCGTCAACGCCAGCAAGGCCTACAAGCTGGCGATGAACGACGTCAACGACGTCTTGAAGGGGCTGGAGAAGACGGTCGGCGAGGGCGTCATTCCACTCTTCACCGAGTCCGCCGAGAAGCTGTCCGCCTGGGGGCCGACGCTGGTGGAGGGCATGAAGGCTGCGGTCGATGTCTTCATCGATATCTGGCACACCCTGCAGGAGGTGGTCGACGAAGCCGTCGACATCATCAGCGAGACCTTGCGCACCTTGGTCGACGCCCTCAATGATGTCTTCGGTGGCGAATCCATCTCCGCCATGCAGATCTTCAAGAACGCGCTAGGCATCGTATCGGCCGCGTTCATCGGCTTCCGCATCGGCTTTCAGGAATTGGTCAACGCCGTCAAGACCGGGCTGCAGCTCCTGGTCACGGAAGTGGCGGGCTTCGGCGCAGTCGCCGATCGCGTGCTGCACCTGGACTTCTCCGGCGCCAAGGCTGCCTTCAAGAGCGCGATCGACGAATACAACCAGCAGCTGCAGCAGGGCATGCAGAAGGCGGTCGAGATCGCGGACAAGGGCGCCACCGATCTCGGCCACGCTCTCTTCGAGAAGCCCTACGAGCAGGCTAAAAAGGGAACGCAGGTCGGCGCGCCAAAGGGCGGCACGAAGACTGCGACTGTGGAGGACAAGGGTGCGCAGGCCGCCGCAGCCGCGCGCAACGCCCTGGCCAAGGCCTCGGCCGAAGCCGACCTGGCCGTGCAGAAGGCCTATCTCAGCGAGGCCCAGCAGCTCTACGACGACGCCTACAAGCAGGGGTTGATCAGCACCCAGCAGTATTACGAGGCATCGCTTCAGATCACGCTCTCCGGCATCGACGCCGAGATCGCGGCCAAGCAGAAGGAACTCACGGCCGCGCGCGCGCTCGAAGCCGCGGCGACGGGCCCGGGCGCTGCCGAGGCCAAGCTGAAGGCGCAGGCGCAAGAGGTCACGATCTCGGCGGCGCTGAACGTCCTCGAAGTCAAGCGCAACGAAGCCATCACCGCCAACGCCAACGCCTACCGTGACGCTGCCCGTGACCGCCTGGACGCGCTGAACGCCTACAACGCGGCCGCGACCAAGAGCGGCGCCGATGACCAGGTCGACAGCGAGCGCGCGCAGTTGGAGCAGCTCAAGCAGTTGCGCCAGATCAGCGCCGACGATGCCTTCGACATCGAGAAGCGGCTGGAGACCGAGAGCTTCGCCGCGCTCCAGGCCTCGCTTGATGCCAAGGCCGCGGCCATTCACGGTACCGACGCCTAGGTCGAGAAGGCGCGGCAGTCGCTGGCGCTGGAACAGCAGGCTGCCGAGCAGACGCACCAGCAGAAGCTGACCCAGATCGACAACGCCGCCGCTCTGGAGCGCTCGAAGTACTCGCTGGAGGCGCAACAGTCGTTCCAGCAGTCGTTCTCGACCATGATCAACGGCCTGCTGGCGGGCACGCAGAAGATCTCGGACGTGTTCCGCCAGTTCGCGGTGAACGTGGCGAACACCTTCACCAACCTGATCGCGCAGAAGTTCACGGATCAGCTGTTCGATGCGGCCGGCGTGAACAAGGCCATCGACCAGATGGTGGGCTACGTGACCAGTGGCGTAGCCTCGATCGTCAAGAGGTTCGTCGCGGGCAATACAGCCAAGCTGACCTCGGACAAGGCCACGGCGGCCACGGAGAAGACGATCCAGGCCTCGGCCGCTGCGACGTCGGAAGCCGCAACAGGCGCCGCCGTGGCTGCGCACGTCACCGGCGAAGAGGCCAAGGCCGCGGCCAGCGTCGAGAGCGGCGCCACGCAGGATGCGGTCGCGATCTCGTCGTCTGCTACCTCGATCGCGTCGACGGGCGAGTCTGCCATCGCCAACATCGCCAGCAAGGCCTGGGAGGCGGCGGCGAACGTCTACTCGTCCATCGCTGCCATCCCCTACGTTGGACCGTTCCTGGCCCCGGCCGCTGCCATCGCGGCGGGGGGTGTCGTGCTCGGCTTCGCCAGCCGAATCAAGTCGTCGGCCGGCGGCGATACGCAGGTCTCTGAAGACGGCCTGCGCTTCGTCCACAAGGACGAGACGATCCTGTCCCGGGACTATGCCGCGGGCCTGCGCGACGCCATCAAGAAGATCAACCTGCCGACGGCGCTTCCGAGCGGCGTCTCGGCGGTCCGCAATATCAACCTGCCGACGGCGCTTCCGAGCAGCGTCTCGGCGGTCCGCAATATCAACTCTGGCGCATCGCTCAGCGAGAGCCAGGTGTCGGCCGCCCATGGCGCACTCAAAGCCGGCGACCAGTACAACTTCAGCTTCACCGGGGTCGACGGCGATAGCGCGAAGAAATTCATCATGGGCAACGCCAAGCACATCGCATCGGCCATGCGAAAGAACGCGCGCGACTTCGTGCCGATCACTGGAGGCAATACGTGACGCGCGCCGCACGACGAGCAGCCCTACCAATCACCGGAAGGCGCGCCCGCGCTGGCATCGCCAGGGGCGGCCGCTGGTCGTGCCCCCGCTGCATTCCCCCTTTGGCCTCGCAAAACGCGCTGACGGTTGCCGACTACTTGTTACTGCTGCTGAGGTTGCGCGAGCTCGCTGCGGCTGCAGGGTTCGGCGCCTCCGTCAAGCGGATCAATGCCAGGGTAGGCGTCCTGATCGACCACACGTTGGTGGCGCACGTTCTCGCCGAGTTGCAGGCGGCCACCACGCAGCTTTCGACACGGCCGTAATCCCATCACTTCAGAGCTGAGGAGTTCCAAGTCATGACGACGCAAACCGGCAATTCGTGGGCGCTGCTCTTGCTGCAATTCCAAACTCTCATGAGTGCGCGCGGTCGACTCGAGAAGGCGGGGAATCTACCCGCGGCTGGGAAAGTAAGCGACCTCATCAAGGCGACGGCCGTTGCGGTTATCGCGGGGGCGTGCCTCGATGATCGCGGCCGACTGAGGGTCAGCGAAGACGTAGGCAAAGGGGTTTCAGATCTCCTGCACACGCTTGAGCAAGCGCGCGCTGACGGCGACCAGCTCGCAGTTTCTGCGATCGAGAAGGTGCTGGTTGAGACTGCGCTGAATAGCGTGGAGAGTCGGCGCATGCTTGCCAAGATGGATGCGTCGAAGGCCACTACAACCGCGCCTGCGGCAGCTGAAGCGAAGGAATCGCGAGCAAGCGGCGCAGTTGAGCCCGCGGCGACCGAGCAACTCACAGCGACGATCATCAAGGCCATGACGGAGGCCATCAAGGCAATGCCGGCGCCGGTGGTCAATCTGGGCGACACCTATGTCGAAGTCGGCGACTCAACGGTGCACGCGCACTTTCCTGGCCGCATCGCAAAGCGCATTGTGGGCGAGCGCTTGCCGGACGGGTCATTGCTCGCCACTGTCGTTGACGAAGCGCCTCTTGGTGGGCCGGGCAGATCGGCCGGGACTGCCCGCGCTGGCGAACCAGAAGCGCAGACGGCAGCATGAACGCGCCTAGAGCCGCAAGAGCTGCCAGGATGAGCAGGACAGACCGCGACGTCTTGCTCGGCCCGAGCGCGGGCGCCGCATCAGAGCATCTCGATGGGTGACGTCGTCATCTTGCCGGTGGGTGATCAGCGCGTGTGGCGCGAGCTGATAGAGGTCATTCGCGGCGAGGTGGCGCGACAAGGCTTTTCGACGGCATTTGCTGACGAAGTGGTCGCCGCGATGAAACCAGTGTTTGAGTTGATCGGCCGTCAGCAGCAGTGGCCAATGCCCGCGGAATACGCGGATGCGCTGGCGCTCGTGTGGCCCGCAATCGACGCCAAACTCAATGTATGGCGCCAAGAGATATTCGTCGAGCGTGTGTACGCCGAGATCCAGCGCATGGCGGCGCTGGGGTTGACGTAGCGGTCTAAATCGTCCGAAACGAAATCAGTCGCCTTCTTCGTCTACTGGACTTCCGGCTTGCTCGGGATCGGGATGTGGGATCTCGGCCATGACTTCTTCGGGATCGCAGTTGTCGATGAAGAAGTACAGCGTCGAGTCCACGACTTTGACTCGTCTAGTGCCAGGATCGAAATCGAACAATGGCGGGACGATCTTCTGGTTAGCCTGGAGCGCCGCAAGTCTGACGAGCATCCCCGAGACGTCCGACGTTCTCACGTTATCGGGCGTCTTGTGTTGCTCTTGAATCAGTGTCTGCAGGGTCTTGCGGTCGATGCCATCTTTGAGCTCGGCATATGTGCGATGAACCATGACGCGCACCAAGTGATACGGCAGGAAGAGCGCCGCCGTCTCCTCGGTGCTTCGACGCGTGCGCGAACCGGCGGCGATCGACTCTAGACTTCGAATGTGGCGCGCGGCGTACTCTGCAACCTTGTCAGCAATGGCATCCTGCAGCTTCGCGACATCGGCGAGCACGACCTGTGGCTGATCAGTAGGAACAGATTCTGCGATCCCCGCCTTTTCGCAGGATTTTTTCAGCAGCTCTTGGACGACCGCAACGCTGCCATGTGCTTCTTGAAAGATCTTCGCTGCGACTTCGCTGGAGAAGGACACGCGCAAGACCTTCGCGCCTTCGTCGACGATGCGTTGGAAGTCGGCGACCTCCCATGGCTCGACAGGGACTTCAGCGATCCGATCTTGCAGGTCCCCGTTGTACTGAACCAAGCGATTGCGTTCGCGCCAGACACCCAATATGACGAAGCGCAGGCCCATTTCTTCGTATGTACGCAAGTCGAAAGCGAGCTGACGCTGCACCTCGTCTGTTAAGTAGTGGAAGTTTTCCAAGACATAGAAAATGCCCGAACCTTCCACCTGGTGCAACAGCTCACCGACATCCTGTGCGTTGGCCAGGTTGAACTCGATTGATTTCCACTTGGTGCCCTCGTCTGCCCCTGCCTTAACCTCGCCCTTAGCCTCGGCAGTTCCGCTGCCGAAGAACGGAATCATTGCTGTGAACTTGGCCGAAATAGAAGTGCCCAGCTCACGGGAAGTACCCGCGGACCTCTCGGTCTTGATTTCGACGCCGCGTTGCCGCAGAAATGAGCGGTAGATATCTTCAGCTGTGGTTGTAGGCCCGCAATGGACAGTCACACGCTTTCCGTCTGGAACATGGCGTTGAAGCAGCGACGTCTTACCCTGTTTGGACGAACCGTAGATGATGATCTGCCGAGACTCGGCGAGCGCGGTCGCCAAGGCGTCGTCCACGGATTTGCGCTCTATGTAGCTGGCGACTAAGTCTCTGCTAACCCCAAAAACGTGTTCGAGCTTCATCTCATATTCCCTGCTGTATCGAAATCGCAGTCTATCCGCGCGGCGGAGGCCTAGGGGCGCGCGCTGGGCAGGCCTGAATCGAGAGCTCGTGAAGGCACATAGCGGCAACCCCGAACTGACTTCCATGGCCAGCCGCATCCTCACAGCGTTGCCGCTTCTGGTGCGCTGTGCGTCGAAATTGGAAACATGCACTCCTGGCGTGTCAGCGCAACACCCGAAATTTTTTTGCGTAAGACTAGTCTTCGAAGCGTGACCAGAGCCACCCCGCAATCGGCGGAAAGGAGGGGAACACTTGGAGGGGACTTTTTGGGGGAACGAATGTCCCGTCGAACTCAGCAACCCTAGTATTTGTGCGGCCTCCAGGCCATCGTAGTGCCGACCCCCTTCCTCCAGAATCAAGCGCCTGGCGAGCAATCGCCAGGCGCTTTTTCTCTGCCCTTGCTTCTCGAAGCTAGGATGGCGGGCCGCTTTCGCGTTGCGAAGAGTCGCTCCGAATGACGCGGCAATGTTCTCGTGCAAAACAAGAATGAGCATTGAAATGACAAGCCGCATCACGATCCTGCGTCCCTGGGCCAGCCTGGTCGTCGCCCTGCTTCTGCTGGGCACCACCAGCCCGCCCGCGTGGGCCGACGCTGCCACACCAGCGGCCACGCTGGCTCTCATGGAACGCGTGGCCGATTGGCAGCTCGCGCATCCCACGGTCTATCCGGCCGACGACTGGACCGAAGGCGTGGGCGATGCCGGCTTCATGGCCCTGGCCGGCATTTCAGGCAACGCGAGGTACCGCGATGCGATGGTGCTGATGGGCACGCGAAACGGTTGGCGATTGGGTCGGCGCCCTTACCACGCCGATGATCACGTGGTCGGCCAGACCTACGCCGAGCTCTACCAGATGCTCCGCGATCCGAAAATGATCGGGCCGATGCGCGCGCAGTTCGACGGCATCCTGGCCGCGCCCAAGGATGGCACGCTTGATTTCCAGACGCCGAACGCGACGGATCGCTGGTCCTGGTGCGATGCCCTGTTCATGGGCCCGCCCGCCTGGGCTCGGCTGGCCCGGTTGACGGGCGATCCGCGTTATCTGGAGTTCGCGATCGAGGGCTGGTGGCTCACCTCCGACTATTTATACGACAAGGAAGAGCACCTTTACTTCCGCGACAGCCGCTACTTCAAGCAGCGCGAAGCCAACGGCAAGAAGGTGTTCTGGGGGCGGGGCAATGGCTGGGTGTTGGCCGGTCTCGCGCGGATGCTGCAATACATCCCCGAGCAGCATCCGGCACGTGCGCGCTTCCTGCAGCAGTACCGTGATATGGCGCAGCGTGTGCTGGGCCTGCAGCAAGCCGACGGACTTTGGCGCACCAGCCTGCTCGACCCGGCCAGCTACCCCTTGCAGGAGACCAGCGGCACCGGCCTGTACACCTATGCGCTGGCCTGGGGCATCAACCAGGGCATTCTCGACAGGCCGACCTTCGGCCCGGCCGTCAATCGCGCGTGGCGCGCCTTGAACGCGAGCGTGGAGGCCGATGGCAAGCTCGTGCATGTGCAGCCGATCGGCGAGGCGCCCAAGCACTTCGATGCGGAGTCCACCGACATCTTCGCTGTCGGCGCCTTCCTGATGGCCGGCAGCGAGCTGTACCGCATGGCGCTGGAGGAGGGCGGCAAGCCCGCCGTGGTCACCGTGTTCAACGACAGCGCGTTGCGGCGCCCTGAGGAAACGATTGAGATTGCGGACACCGATGGAGCGGTGATGGACGCCTTGACCTCACGCCTCTTGCCGACCCAGGCGACGGCCAAGGGCTTGCTGTTCCAGACCGATCTGGCGCCGGGCGAGACGCGCCGCTTCCTGCTGTTTCCGCGCTCACGGATTCCGGCCCAACCGCCCGTGGTGGCGCGCGCCCATGCGCGCTTCGTGCCCGAGCGTCTCGATGATTTCGCGTGGGAGAACGACCGCGTTGCACATCGCGTGTATGGCACCGCCCTCATGACCGACCCGCGCGAGAAGCTGGTGTCAAGCGGCGTCGATGTGTGGTCCAAGCGGACCCGCAAGCTGGTGCAGGACGCCTGGTACAAGAGTGGCGAATACCACGTCGACAAAGGCGAGGGCCTGGACTTCTACGACGTCGGCCGCACGCGCGGCTGCGGTGGCCTGGGCATCTTCGACGGGCAGACGCTGTACGTCTCCAGGAACTTCGCCGGCTACAAGGTACTGGCCGACGGCCCGCTGCGCGCGGAATTTGAACTGCGCTTTGAGGCCTGGGATGCAGCGGGCCGCAAGATCGAGGAGCTTCGGCGCGTGTCGCTGGACGCGGGCAGCAACTTCAGCCGCGTGGAGAGCCGCTTCACCGCCAGCGGCACGCAGCCGCTGACCCTCGGCGTCGGCATCGTGCAGCACGGCGAAGGCAAAGGCCATTACGTGAACGACAAGGCCGGCTGGATGAGCTACTGGGAGCCGGCGACCGGCGGCAACGGCAGCAACGCCTGCGCGGTCATCGTGCCCGGGGCGAGCGGCTACACGGTGAACAACGGCAACTACCTGGCGCTGGCCCAGGCCAAGCCAAGACAGCCCTTTGTCTACTACCTGGGCGCGGGCTGGAGCAGGAGCGGAGACTTCGCTGATGCGCCGGCCTGGGAGGCGTACGTCAGCACTGCGGCGGGCCGCGTTTCAGTGCCCGTCAAAGTCACAGTGGCGCGCTGAGTCAAGCGCTCATCCGACACACGGACTCGGCGTGTGGGCGTAAGCTGTGCAGGAAACTTTGCAAGCGAGACGCTCATGGATCCCTACGAACAATGGTTGGCCCTGTGCCGGGCCTACGACGAGGCGGAGCTGCTGCTGCGCGCGGCCGTGGACAAGGTGACGCACCGGATGCATCCCGCTGCGGATGGCAATCCCAGCCACGAGGAGTTGCACGCTTTCGATGCCGCCAAGGAAGCCCTGCATCGCGTCAAGACCGAGATGAGCGAATTCATGGCGAAGCACTTCACGCGCTAGCCGACGCCCGTTCGAGAGACGCTGATCACGCGGAAAGCACGCGGCCCTTGCCCTGGCGCTTGCCGTCCCCCGCCGCGTATTCTCGCGCCGGGCCACCGCGAGCGCCTGCCCGATGCGGTCTTGCAGCAGCAGCCGGTTCGGCAGCCGGGTCAAGGGATCGATGAAAGCCGCGTGGGCCACAGGGTTCGCTGGAGAGAAGCTCGACGTTTTTTTGACGGCGCTGTTGCGCCATACTCACTTGTTACGAGATGGCTTTACAGGCGCCTTACACGCCGGCCCTAGCATGCAGGTCCGACTGACAACCAGCGCCGATTGAATAATCCATGAGACAGCTTGCCCTTCTTGTCCTGGCAGTTCCCTTCCTCGCCGCCGCTGCACCCGAGGCTCCGCGATCACCAAAGGCTCCGCAAACGATTGCCCTCCTCGCGGCGATCGGTGACCGCGTCGAAATCGTGCGCCATCTGAAGACCTCGGCCCGCCCGGGTGATCCGTACCGACGCAAGACGATGCAGATCACGGACCAGACGCTGAACTTTGCCGTGCTCCGGGGGATGGACAAGGCCCTGACGGAAGAGGACCCCGAGGCCAAGCATGTGCTCCTGCAATGGGACGCACCGCCTGAACTGGCCGACAAGATCACGAAGGCCCGCGGTGACCAACGCGGGGACCTGATGATCGGCGCCCTGACCGAACACCTGAAAAGCCTGCCGGAGCGCCAGCAATGGGACCGCATCGAAGTGATCGTGCCGGCCTACACCTACCTGGACAAGGACGGCATGGGCACCAAGCTCAGCGGCATCGGCGTGTATGTGCAGCCCCAGGCGCCCCAGACCTTTGACCTCGACAGCATCGGCGCCGACTCCGGTGGCGGCAGCGCCGTCATCCTCACCGAGTCCGACGGTGATTACCGCACCGTCGATCCCAAGACCGGCGCTACCGCGCATGCCGCGACCTACGTGGCACCGTTCATGTACTTCGAGCGCCTCACCTTTGATGCCAAATCGATGGCGCTGCTCAAGCGCCAGGTCTACTTCGACAACACCAAGTACGCCGATCCGAATTCGAGGGCACTCGATGTGGGCAGTGAGATGGCCAGCAAGGAAATGATCGACAAGATGCTCGCATCGGCCGAGCATTCGGCTTTCAAGTCGATCCATTCCGTGACGGGCGAAGTGAAGGTGAGCACACCCAGGCCGCTGCCCACGCCGGCCGGGACGCCGGCCAGCGGCACGCGCTGAGCAGGGAGCGGCCCGTCCGGCCGCTCAAGCGCTCAACCGCCCAGGCGCTCGATCAGTTCGAGCGCCAGCGGCCAATCGCCGTAGCCCGAGGCCGGGTTCAGATGGCCGACCTGGCCCAGGTCGAGGAGATCGGAACCCCAGTCGTTGGCCAGTGCGGCCACGCGGTCGAACTCGCCAAGCGGGTCGTCGCGGCTGGCCGCGACCAGCGAGCGGAAGGGCAGGGGCTCGCGCGGCACCGGCAGCCAGCCGCCAGCGTCCAGCGCTTGCAGGCTCGGATAACCCTCGGGCATCGGCGACTCGAAATCGGGCGGCGTGGCCAGCAGCGCCGCCCACAGCGGGCGCCGCGTTTGCCGCGCCCAATGCGCCAGCATGATGCAGCCGCCGCTGTGCGCGACGGCGATGATCGGACCTTCGATGGACTGCGCCGCCGCTTCGATCGCGGCCATGCGCCTGGCGCAATCGAGATCCTCGCGTCCCATCGGCGGCACGCTGACCACGCGTGAAAGCTTCGCCTCAAGCAAGGTCTGCCAATGCTGCGCAACGGCGTCGCGCAGCCCGGGCACGATCAGGACAGTGGCTGCGAGCTTCATGCCATCGATGCCTTGCGCAGATAGCCCTGGTGGCCGCCCTTGGGGTTGGGCGCGAAGCCGTTGGCGGCCAGCGTTTCCTCGACGGTGTCGTAGAACACGCCGATCTTGCAGATCTCGCGCGCTTCCTTGCCGGTGGCGATCTCGCGGCCGAACTCGCGCGACATGCGCACCAACTGCTCGATCTGCTTCACGGTGCTCATCTTCTCGGTGCGCGACTGGTTCCAGAGGTTGTCCTCGATGCCGCAGCGCACATGCAGGCCCATCGCGATACCCATCATGTTGATCGGCAGCACATTGCGCATGCTGCTCTCCACGGTCAGCATCGAGCCATCGGGAATCGCGCGCACGAAGTTGGCCAGGTTGTAGATGTTCGGCGCATCCATGCCGCCGCCGATGGCGACCCAGTTGCACACCAGCGGACCCTTGTAGATGCCGCGGCGGATCAGGCGCTCGACGCTCTCGAAGCTGTTGATGTTGTAGAACTGGAAGGCGCTCTGGATGCCGGCCTTGTTCAGGCGGCGCACATGCTCCTCGAAGAAGCTCGGCGCCGAGGGCACGACCATCTCGGTGTAGGCGCGGAAGCCGTCGGGCTCGGCCAGCGACGTGCCGGCCACGTCGGCCATGTCCATCTGCTCGAGCACGTTCATCATCGTGGTGTTGACGGTCACGGTCACCTGGTCCGGCTTGGGGTCCAGATCGGCCAGCATGTGGCGGGTGTCGTCGGACAGCCATTTGGCAATCGCGCCTTCGCCCACCGGCGCGAAGGAGATCGAGCCGCCGACCTGGATGAGCATGTCGGGCGCGGCCTGGCGCACGCCGGCGATCAGCTCGTTGAACATGGACAGGCGCTTTGACCCACGGCCGTCGAGCTCGCGCACATGCAGGTGCAGCACGGTGGCGCCGGCGTTGTAGCAATCGACCGCCTTCTGGATCTGCTCGTCCATCGTCACCGGGATATCGTCCGGAAAGTCCGAAGGAATCCATTCGGGGCCGTAGGGCGCGGCGGTGATGACGAGCTTGTCCTGGTTTTCGGGGAAGAGCGAACCGTCGAGGAAGTTCATGGCAAGGTCTCCTGGATGCCGTGGAAGGGCAGGCGCGCACCAGCATTCGGCACGCCCTGTTTCCGATCAGCGTAAGGAGCGAGCAGGGGATTCGCCCCCCCATCGTGGAGGGGGCAGGCTGCTTCAATCGACGAGCAGCACGACTTGATCGCCGCACACCTGCACCGCAAACGGCTTGGCGCTGAAGGCCTCATTGCCCTTCATGCAGCCGCTGCGCACGTCGAATTGCAAGCCATGCGCCGGGCAGCGCACGAACACGCCCTCCAGCTTGCCATTGGCCAGCGAGGCGCCGGAAATGCGCGAGGTTGTAGAGGTGCGCCGTGTCATAGCACTCGAACTCGTAGCGCGTGTGGTTCGGGCCGAGCTCCTTGAAGATGGCTTCAAGGTCGCCGAAGGTGTTGCGGAACACCAGGTCCTTGGTGCCTTCAAGTAAGGGCGCTCCCAGTCGTGCTTGAACGCCTTGAAGCGGTTCAGCATCGGGTACGTGCCGAAGTTCATCGAGCCCAGGTTCATCGACGCGATCTCGGGCTTGAATACCGCGGCCGGCCGCATGCGCTCCTGCACGCTCATGTAGGGCGAGCCGCCTGTCGTGAGGTTGACGATGGCGCCGCAGCGCTGCTTGATGGACTTCAGGAAGGGCTCGAAAGCCTCGGGCCGCTGGTCGGGCTTGCCCGTCTGCGGGTCACGCGCGTGCAGGTGGATGATCGCGGCGCCGGCCTCGCAGGCGCCTACCGCCGCGTCGGCGATTTCCTCGGGCGTGACCGGCAGGTGCGGAGACATCGACGGCGTGTGGATCGCCCCCGTCACCGCGCAGGTGATGATGACCTTGTTGGATGAGCTCATGATGGGCGAAGCACCGGGTTCAGGCCGCCATCGGCACGTTCTTCTGGCCCGGCTTGCGGTTCGGCGCCATGCCGAGCCTGGCCAGCGTCTCGTCCACCGAGCTGTACTGCACGCCGATCTTGTAGATCTCGCGCGCTTCACGGCCATTGGCCACGCCGCGGCTCAGCTCGTTGGCCAGGCGCACGCATTGCTGCACTTGCTGCACCGATGTCATGCGCCGGCCCTGCTGATCGATCAGCGTGTCCTCGGTGCCGACGCGCACATGGAAGCCCATCGCCATCGACATCATGTTCAGCGGCAGCACGTTCTTCATCAGCGATTCCGAGGTGATGCAGATGCCGTCGGCCGTGCGCTGGACCAGGTTCATGAAGTTGTAGGGGTTCGGGCCGTCGACGCCGCCGGCAATGCCGATCCAGGTCAGGTTGACCGGGCCCTTGTAGACCCCGCGACGGATCAGGCGCTCCAGCGTTTCGTAGGAGTGAATGCCCGCCAGCTGGAAGTGCGGCTGGATGCCGCTGGCCTGCAAGCGCTTCAGGTGTTCTTCGAGCCACTGCGGGCCGGCCGGCACCGTCATCTCACGGTAGGCATGCTGCACGGCGGGGTGGCCCAGCGAAGTGCCTTCCAGATATTCGGGATAGAGCAGCTCCATCAGGTTCATCTGCGTCGTGTTGATCGCCACGGTCACCTGGTCGGGCTTGGGGCTGAGCTCGGCCAGCGCATGGCGCGTGTCATCGCTGAGCCATTTGGCGGCCTGTCCGTCGTCTTCCGGCGCGAAGGAGATCGAGCCACCGACCTGGATGATCATGTCGGGCACGGCCTTGCGCACGCCCTCGATCAGTTCGTTGAACTTGGACAGGCGCTTCGAGCCCTTGCCATCGAGTTCACGCACATGCAGGTGCAGCACCGTGGCGCCGGCTTCGTAGCAATCGACCGCCTTCTGGATCTGCTCTTCCATCGTCACCGGGATGTCTTCGGGGAAGTCCGCGGGCATCCATTCCGGGCCGTAGGGCGCGACGGTGATGACCAGCTTGTCCTGGTTCTCGGGGTGCAGCGAATCGTCGAGGAATTGCATGTGGGTCTCCTGGTGGGTCTTGATCTCGGATGGCACAAAATTTAGCGCGGCGCCCTGTTTGGCGTTTCGCATTTCATGACATACTTTTCGCATTTCGTGACATGCCGAATGCGACCGTATGAGCGCTCACGTCCGCGCTGCCGTGCTCACGCACTACTTTGAAGTTGCCGCCAGCCTGAAGCTGGACACGCGGCCGCTGCTGCGTCGAGCGGGCCTCAGCCGCGACATGCTGGCCGACCCCGAGCAGCGCATTCCCGCCCTCGCTGCGCTCACCCTGCTGGAGGACTCGGCCGAAGCCTCGGACTGCCCGACCTTCGGCTTGCGCATGGCCGAACTGCGCCAGCTCTCCGACCTCGGTTCGATCAGCCTGCTGCTCGCTCACCAGAGAACGCTGCGCGATGTGCTGAACACCTCGATCCACTACCGCCAGTTGCTCAACGAGTCGCTCGCGATGCAGATCGAGGAGGCGGGCAAGCTCGTGATCGTGCGCGAGGAGCTCGTGGTCGAAGGATGCAGCGCGCTGCGCCAGGCCAACGAGCTGGCGCTGGGCGTGTTCTCGCGCTTGTGCCGCGCCTTGCTCGGGCCGCACTGGCAACCCGAGAGCGTGCATTTCACGCATGAGGCGCCGGCCGATCTGCAAGTACACCGGCGCCTGTTCAAGTGCCGGCTGGCGTTCACCAGCGAGTTCAACGGCGTGGTCTGCGCCGCCGCCGATCTGAACCTGCCCAACCCGGCGGCCGACCCCGCGATGGCCACCTATGCGCGGCGGTTCATCGAATCCTTGCCGGGTGCGCACGAGCGCTCCGTGGTGCTCGAAGCGCGCAAGGCCATCTATCTGCTGCTGCCGATGGGCCGCGCCAATATCGAGGACACGGCGCGCGGCCTGCGCCTGACCGTGCGGACCTTGCAGCGGCAGCTGGACGATGCCGGCGAGGTGTTCTCGGGCCTGGTCACGGGCGTGCGGCGCGATCTGGCGCAGGTCTATCTCGCCATCCCGAAATACTCGCTCGGCCAGATCGCGGCCTTGCTGGGCTATTCGGTGCAGAGCTCGTTCACGCGCTGGTTCACCGCGGAGTTCGGCATGACGCCGGCAAGCTGGCGCAGCCGGCACCAGAAGAAGAAAAAGTCCTAGTCCGGCGAGGGCAGCAGCCCCAGCAGGCGCGCGCGGGCCACCACCTGCTTGCGCGCACCGGCTTCGAGCTTGGCGAACAGGTTCTTCACATGCCACTTGATCGTCTGCTCGCCCACCTGCATGGCCAGCGCGATTTCCTTGTTGGAGAGGTTGCGGGCCAGCAGTTCCAGCACCTCGCGCTCCTTGGGCGTGAGCGCCGTCGTTGAGGCGACGCGGACAGGTGCAGAAGGTGGCGGCGTGGCAAGCTCCGGCCGGAACGTGGGCACCGGTGCACGGCCCTCCAGCTGCTGCACCCAATCGCCCAGCGCCGGATGCGCATCGGCGAACACCCGGTGCAGGCCCATCGCCTCAGCCAGATCGCGGGTCTCGGCGATCAAGGCCTGGGCCGCGCGTTCGCCGCAACGGTCCAGCGCGTAGGCTCTCAGCCCTTGCGCCTCGATGCGAAGGCGCACGAGGTGCAGGCGCAGCGCGCCGTCCGCGGCTTCACTCAGGGGCGGCAGCGCGGCACGCCAGTCCTGCGCGGCGATCGCGACCTGGCCTTGTGCCAAGGCCACCAGCGTCCGCACGCCACGCCACCACAGCGGCGCTTGCTCGCGATCCGGTAAGGACGGGTCGGCCAGCAGCGTCTGCAATTCGGCCCACAAGGCCTTGCAGGTCTCGGCGCGGTGCCGGCGTGCGTGCAGCCGGATCTGTTCGGTCAGGCTCACCAGGCGCAAGCGCGGCAGGGCGCGTGCCTGGCCCACGGCATCGAGCGCGGTCAGCAGGCCCAGGGCGCGTGGCTCCGAGCCTTCGGCACTGGCCACGCGTGCCAGCGTACGGAAGCCGAGCAAGACGGCTTCCGGCAGCGCACTGCGTTCGAGCACATCGAGCCGATTGGCCAGCAGCGCCTGGGCCTCGCCGGCCTGGCCTTGCTCCCAGACCGTCGCCGCCAGCAGCGCGGCCAGCATCGAGGCGAAGGTGCTGCGCCGGCCGAACTCGACCTCGGCCCGCCTGAGCGCCGGGCGCAGCTGCGCTTCGGCCGCGGCGACCTGGCCTTCCCACAGCAGGCTCATGCCGCCGATCAGGTCGGACCAGTGGGCCACATAGCCCGCCCGTCCCGCATGGGGCCGTTGAAGACACAGCCGCGCCAGCGCGGGCTCGCCGGCCAGCAGGCGGCGGAAGGCGCTGCGGTTGGCGTGGATCTGCAGCAGCAGGGGATCTTGCAGCGGCGGGTTCTGGTCCCAAGGGTCGTGCAGTGCGGCAAAACGATCGGGCAGATCGGCAAACACCGCGGCGCCGCTCTGCACCAGCGCGCATTCGCAGCGCAGCGCGGCATCGTCACCGGCTCGTGCGAGCAGCTCATCAACGAGGCTGCCGGCTTCCGCGTGGCGTTCGCTCAGGGCCAGGGTCCAGGCCGCGGTGAGCTGCAGGCGCGGGCTGCGCTGCACCTCTTCCGGGGGCAGGCGGTTCACCCATTCGAGCACCGTGGCGTGATGGCCGTGCCGGGCCAGCGCTTCGTAGAGGCTGCGCTCGGCCAGATCCAGCGCGAGGCTGCGCTCGCCGGCCTCCCAGGCCTGGCCCGCCGCGGCTTCCAGCATGCCGCGATCCGCCAACCAGGCGGCCGCGCGGCCGTGCAATGCCGCCTGTTCGGCTGCGGGGCGCTGGCGCACCCGTTCGCGCAGGCGCTCGCGGGCCAAGGCGTGCAGGCGCAGCCACTCGCCGGATTCAGCGCTGGCCAGCAGCGGCGTGGCACGGGCCAGGCGTGCAAGACGCTCGACGGCGTCTTCACATTCGCTCAGCGCATTGCACAGCGCCGGATGCAGCGGCTCGACGATGCTGGCGTCTTCGAGGAAGCGCAGGTCCGCCGCGTCGAGTTTGGACAGCAGCAGGTCCAGCAGGCGCTCGCGCAGGTCGGCGCCGCTCAGGTGGTTCAGGCTTGTTCGCGTGTCGGCGCCGTTCGCCACCGCACTCAGCAGCAGTTGCAGGCCCAAGGGCCAGCCTTCGCAGAGTTCATGCAGCCGCGCGGCGGTGTCGAGATCGAGCGAGACGCCGAGGCCGGGCAGCTTCTGGCTCAGCTCCAGCGCTTCCTCCAGGCTGAAGCGCAATTCCGCGGGGCCCAGGCGAAGCAGTTGCCCATAGCTCAGCAGGTCTTCGACCTCGAGCTCGCAATCAGCGCGCGCGGCGATCACCACGCGCAGATTGGGCGGCTGGTTGCGCAGCAGATAGGCGAGCAGCGCGCGGCTGGCGGGCGGCAGGCGATCGGCCTCGTCGACGATCAGCACGAGATCGAGGGCGAGCTGCGCCAGCTCAGCGAGGAAACGCGTCACGCCTTCGAGCGCTTCGCTGCGCGAGCCGAGCGGGTCCAGCCATTGCTGGCCGAACGTCGGGCGGCTGGCCCCGAAGCGCACGCTCAGTGCCAGGCCCTGAAGCAGGCGCTGCTCGTTGTCCTGCGCCTGCGCGCTGAACCAGGCCACCGCGCTGCCGTGAGCGATCAGTTCGAGGCGCCACTGCGCCAGCAGCGAGGTCTTGCCATAGCCCCCCGGGGCCTGGACGAGCAGGCAAGGGCACTCGCGCAGCCGGGCGCCGCCGATCTGCAGCGCGGCGCGGATCAGCGACTGGCGGCTCACGCGCGGCGGCGTGACCTTGAGCAGCAGATCGGGCGCGGGGGGGAGGGGCGAGGACGGCGTGGCAGTCATGGCGAGGGGGTGATCGTAGCGGCAGCGGGCCGGCGAGCCGCACCCCCCGCAGCCCCCCCGCCGGGAGTAGGGAGCGGCCGGCGCGGCCTGTCTAGCATGAGGCCGAATCTCAGCATGAGGTATCGATGTCCAAGACCTTCCCGCCCGATCTGCTGCTCAAGGTGCAATCGCCGCGCGCCACTCGACAGCTGCTCACGCGCGCCGGCCTGAGCCTGACGAGCGAGCCGCTGCGTGATGCCTCGGCCGTGCTCGTGCAGGCGAGTGCCGGCTTTGGCAAGACCTCGCTGCTGGCGCAGTGGCGCCTCGAGCAGGTGGCGCGCGGCGCGGCGGTGGCCTGGATCGCCGACCCGGGTTCGCTCGATCCCGATCGCTTCGCGCAGACGCTGATTCTCAGTGTGCGCGTTGGCGCCGGGCGGCCGCGTTTTGGCGAGGCGCTCCTGAAGGAAGCGATGACGCCGACCGACTGTGTGACGGGCTGGCTGGCCGAAGTTGCGCAGATCGCCCTGGACCTCGTGCTCGTGCTCGACGAGGTGGACCGCATGAGCCCCGAATCGCAAAGGCTGGTCGTCTACCTGCTGCGCAACCAGCCGCCGAACTTGAAGATCCTGCTGGCCGCGCGCAACCCTTGCGAGCTCGGCATCGAGGATCTGCTCAGCTACGGCCGTGTGCAGCGCGTCTCCGGCCGGCAGCTGAAGTTCTCGATCGTCGAGACGCTCGAGCTCGCCCGCAAACGTCCGGGCCTGCAGATCGACGACGACGGCGCCGCCCGCCTGCATGCGATCTGCGAGGGCTGGCCGCTCGGCCTGCAACTGCTGCTGACCGCCATCGCCAACGGTGCGATGCCCGGCGAGGGCGAGGTGCATGAACTTGATGGCAGCGTCGATGTCGAACGCCTGGCCGATGATTTTCTCGACCGGTTGTTCCGGCAGCTTTCCGCCGCTGACCTGCGCGTGCTCGAACGCATCGCGATCGCCGACCCGCTGCATCCCGATCTGTGCGTGCTGCTCAGCGGCGCCGCCGATGCGAATGAACGCCTGACACGCCTGGCCAACGAAACCCCGCTGATCAGCTTCAGCGAGCGCGGCGAGTGGCTGCGCCTGCACCGCCTCGCACGCGAACGGCTGTGCCAATGCCTGGACGCGTTGCCGCGCACGGAGCGCGAGCAATTGCATGGCCTCGCCGCCGATTGGCTGAGCGCTCATGGCCTGCTGGAAGACGCCGCCCGCCACGCCTGGGAGGCCAACCAGTACGAACGGGCACTGGAACTTGCCGAGCAGAACCTTGACGATGGCACGACCCTGAACGGCAGCCATCTGCTGTTGCATGAATGGCTGGAGCGTCTGCCCGAACAGCGCCTGGATCGCTACCCGCGTTTGCAGCTCGCCGCCGCGTGGACCCTCACCTTGCGAGGGCAGCATGTCGCCGCCATCGAGCGCGTGGAGCGGCTGCTCGCGCGGCCCGGCATCAGTGAAGCCTTGCGCTACGAATGCACGCTCATCATGGGCGGCGCCGCGGTGTATGCCGACCAGCCCGACAGCTTCGCCGCCCTGCACGACGCCGTGCGCGAAGTGCCGGCCGTCGAGAACTGGCAGCTCGTGCACGAGAACCGCAGCGCCTGGCGCCAGTTGCTGCAAGGCGAACCCGGGCAGGCACGCCTGCTGATGCGCCAGCGCAGCGTGGGCGGGCGCCGGCTCGCGTATCGCGATCAATGGACGTTCATCATCCAGGCCTTGTGCAATCTCTGGGAAGGGCAGGTGCGCCAGGTCGAGCAGCAACTGCCGAGCGCCTTGCAGCGCGCGGAGCGTGAGCTCGGCCGGCGCAGTGAATTCGCCAGCATGCTGGCCGCCTTGCTCGCCGCAGCGCTGTGGGAACGCGGGCAGATCGCCGACGTGGCGGCGCTGCTGGCGCATCGCATGGATGTGCTGGAGCGCAGCGCGATGCCGCAGGCCGTGGTGCTGGCCTTCTGCACGGCGGCCCGCATGGCCACCGCGCAGGGCGCCGAGCATCGCGCGCTGGAGTTGCTGGCCACGCTCGATGCCGTGGGCCAGGCGCGCAAGCTGCCGCGCCTGCGGTTGGTCAGTCTGGTCGAACAGCTGCGCCTGCATGCACGCCGCTACCGCGCGGAAACCTGCCGCAGTCTCGTGGCCGAACTCGACCGCCTGCTGGCCGATCCGGCGCTGCCGAGCCTGGAAGAGGCGCCGCTGTGGCGCTTCGGCGTCGAGCTTTCTGCCAACCTGGCGCGGGGCCTCGCGCTGATCGCCGCGCAGGATTGGCGCGGCGCCGCGGCAGCGTTGGAGAGCCTGGTCAACGAGGCTCGGCGCCGCCGGCTCGGCCGCCTGCACATCGAGTCGCAAGCCCTGCATGCGTATGCGATGAACCGGCTGGGCGAGCCTTGTGCCGATGTGCTGATCAAGGAGGCCATCGACCTGGCCGAGGCGCTGGGCCTTGGGCGCGTCTTTGCCGATGCCCACCCGGACCTGGAGGCCTGGGTGCGTGAGCTCAAAGGCGCTGCACCTGTCGGCCCAGCCGTGGCCAGCAAGCCTGAGACCGATCGCCCGCCGATGGTTCCGAACATGGCGCCGAACATGACGCTGACCCCGAAGGAGCGCTCGGTGCTGGACCTGCTCGAACGCAGCCTCACCAACAAGGAGATCGCGCTGGCGCTTCAGGTGGGCGAAGAGACCATCAAGTGGCATGTCAAGAACCTGCTGGCCAAGCTCGATGCCAGCACGCGCCGCCAGGCGGTGGCCCGCGCACGGACCCTCGGCCTGCTGGCCACGGCCTGAACGACAAGAAAAAACCGCGCCGGCAGCAGCAGCCACCGACGCGGTTGGGGAAACGAACTCGAAGGACTTCAGTTCTTCGAGTTCAGGTCCTTGCTTGACGCCGCGCTCAAATCCTCCGACAGCGGCAGGCCGCCATTGGGTTCAACGCGCACGCCGGTCGTCGATTGCACCGCACCGCTCGGATCGAGCAACTGCACCGCGCCGATGTAGCGTTCGCCCAGCACCAGGCCGGACCAGCTCATGCCCAGCGTCGCCGTGCCGCCCACATAGACCTGGCTCGGCAGCAGCACGTTGAAGTTGCCGCCCTTGTCATTGGCGCTGACGATCCAGAACGACAGGCGGTGCGTCATCGCCTTGCTGCCGCCGTAGGCCCCGACGCAGACGCGGTAGTTGCCGGCCGTGGGGCTCAGGTACTGCACTGCCTCGTTCGAGCCGGCGTTGCCCGAGACGGTGGCCTTGCCGCTGGGATCGAGCACGAGCAGGTCGTTGTCGTCGTTGACACCGCCCACATCCTGCTGGCGCAGCGCGAAGCGCGCGACCAACGTGCCGGCGGGGATGGCGAAGTCGTAGGCCTTGGCGTAGTAGCCACCGCCGCCCTGGCAGGCGGTGCCCAGTGCGACGCCGCTGTACGGGTAGGGCGACAGCGTCACGACCGGGCCGAGCGTCACGTCCTTCAGGCCCGCCTTGATGGCGCCCATCTTGCCGCTGAAGGCCGTGTTGGCCGTCACCAGGCGGCTGCCCGAGGGCATGCTGGCGTTGATCTGGCCCGTCACCGAGATGGCCTGGCCGGCCTTGGCGTTGATCGGGCTGACCACCCGGTGCGTGCCGTCGGTCCAGACCAGCGAGCCGTACTGCCAGGTGCCCGTCGGCGAGCTGCTGTTGGTCAGCGTCACGGTGAAGGTCTTGCTCTCGCCGGGGGCCAGCGTCAGGCTGGCCGGCGAGACCGTCGCCGCGAAGGCGGGCACGTTGGCCGTCGCCGTGTAGGTGGCGGGAGCGGTGCCGACATTGGTGACCTTGCGGGTCACCGTGACCGCGCCGCTGACCGTGGCGACCGTGATCGCCGGCTGGTTCAGGTTGTAGGTCTGGTCCAGCGTGCCATAGGTGTTGCAGTCCGAGGCCGCGACGAGCGAGCGCTGCGTCAGGCACTGGTAGCGCACGAAGTCGGCCTTGCCGGCGTCGTAGACCAGGCCCGGGTCGATGGCCGCCGCCGGGTTGATGTGCCCCGCACCTTGCGACCACGGCAGCAGGCCGTTCTGCATGCCGGTGAGGCCGTCGTCGAGCGTCGTGAAGGCCGTCGTCATGAGGGCCGACTTGATCGCCGCGGGCGACCAGTCCGGATGCGCCTGCTTGAGCAGCAGCGCCACGCCCGAGACATGCGGCGTGGCCATCGAGGTGCCGTCGTACGCGGCCCAGGCCGTCGGCGGCACGAAAGTACCGTTGGCCACGCCCGCGCGCTGCTCGGGCGTGAGGGCCGGCGTCACGGCGGCGATCACCGACACGCCCGGCGCCGTCAGGTCCGGCTTCATGATGTTGGGGTCGGCCATGTTCGGGCCGCGGCCCGAGAAGGCCGCCATGATCGGCGCGGGCTGCTTGCTGATGTAGAAGGCGCTCAAGGCCGCCGTGGCGCCGGCAGTGCCGCTGGCATAACTCTTGATTGCTGCGCCATCGCCGGAGGACACCATCACGGTCGGGACGGAGTTGGTCTCGGCGATCAGGCCGGTGTCGTTGTCGACGAGGATCATGCCCACGCCGCCAGCGTTGTAGACGGCCAGGCTCTTGTCCACGCGGGCGTTGATGCCGCGCGTGCAGATGACGACCTTGCCGGTCACCTTGGCCGGATCGAGCAGCACCTGGCTCGATTGCGAAGCCGCGGTCGGATCGCTGAAGCAGAGGTTGGCCGAGCCGCCGCCGGCGACGGCCGCGTCTTCGGCGCGGATCAGCGCGGTGGCCGGCAGCGCATTCGCGTCCAAGGAGGTGCCGTTGAACTTGGCGCCGCTGCCCAAGGTGACATCGCCGGCCAGCAGCCGGTCATGCGTCGAGGCCGCGACCGTGGTGAGCCACGGGCTCGGGTGGTTGACCGTGTTGGTCGGGCCGCTGTTGCCGGCCGCTGCAGCCACGAAGACGCCGGCCAGCGTGGCGCGGTAGAAAGCCTGCTCGACGATGTCGTTGGTGGTGCTGGTGGAGCCGCTGATCGAGAAGTTGATCGCGTTGACGCCGTCCTTGACCGCATCGTCGATGGCCTGCATCGAGTCGGCCGTGGAGCAGGAGTTGGCGTTCGCGGTCGCGCCCGGCGCGTCGTAGGTGAAGCAGACCTTGTAGACCGAGACGCGCGCACGCGGCGCCATGCCCGAAGCCAGGCCCATCGCGATGCCGTTGACATTGGTCGGGGTCAGCGCGTTGCCGACGGCCGTCGAAGCGGTGTGGTCGCCGTGGCCGCCGTGGCCGGTGTCGCCGCCGAGGTCGTCGCGCGGCGAGTTGAAGGCGGTCCAGTCCAGCACCGAGCCGTCGGACAGCAGGTTGGTGTTGTAGTACTTGGCGCCGATCAGCTTGTTGTTGCAATGCTTGGCCGGGTCGAAGCCTTCGGCGCTCACGCAGGAGCCCGTGAAGGTGGCCGGCGGCGGGCCGTAGACCAGCGTGCCGCCGTCGCGCGTGGGCTGGCCGCTGGCGTCCACGTGGTCGGCGTAGGACAGGCTTTCGGGCCAGATGCCGAGGTCGACATCGCCCAGCACCATGCCTTCGCCGTTCACGGGCAGGCCGTTGGCGGTCTGCGACCAGACGCCGCCGGGCGTGCTGAGGCCGAGGAACTTCGGCGTGGAGACCGTGACCGCATGGCGGATCTCGTCTTCGTAGACGCCGGCCACATTGGCGTTGAGGCTCAGCGTGGCGGCCTGCGCGGCGGTGAGGCGCGTCGAGAAGCCATTGAACACGGTGTCGTACTGCGAGACCACCTGAGCCCCGTTGATCGCCGACAGCACCGAGAGCTGCTTGCTGCGCAGATAGCTGGCATAGGACTGCGCTGCGGGCGAGCTGTATTGCAGCGGCGAGCCCGGCTGCGCCTGAGTGGCGGCGTAGCCCGCGACCGAGCCCTGGTAGGAAGCGACGGGCTCATCCTTGAGCTGGACGATGTAGGTCTTGACGCCGTCCTGCGCATGAGCGGAAAAACCGGTCAGCAGCGCCAGTGCAGCGAGGGTCGTGGTCTTGAGTTTGAACTTCGACATGGTGTGGGGTGTCCGCTTGTGTTGTGTGGAGATCGGCCTCAAGCCGAACGGCGGCGGTTCAAACGAACGCTGAGGCCGACGAGGCCGAGCGACATCAACAGCCATTGCTGCGGCTCGGGCACGGCGCTCACGTCGAGCGCGATGTTGTCGAGCGCGAACTGGCCTTTGTTGCTCGTGAAGGCCGAGCAGTCGCCGGAGCCGTCGCAGTAATAGGCGAAGGCGTAGTACGCGGCCGCGCCCGAAGTCAGCGTGCCGGTGCCGCTGATGATCTGGGCCTGGCTGGCCTGGAAGGTCTGGAAGGCGGCCGTGCCGTCGGTGCCCGGGCCGCCGAGCGCGAACACGCCCGTGGCAGAGGTGCCGTCCTGGCGCTGGGCCTGGATGGCCAGGAAGGCCACGGTGCCCGAGCCCAGCCCCGCGCCGGACGGTGCGAGAAAGGCCGCATCGAAGCCGCCCAGGGCGGTGACGCCGTGATCGAGGCGGCCGAACTGCAACACGCCATCGTCCACCGAGCCGACGTAGTTGCTCAGGTTGCCGGTGGGGCAGGCGCCGTCCAGGCAACTGCCGGCATCCGCGCCGTTCATCATCGCGCCGACCAAGGCCATGTTCGGCTCGCCGGTGTCGTTGTTCGGATCGAAAGCCTGGGCGTAGTAGGCGCCCTGGCTGACGGAGTCGCCATCGCTGAGGATGGGGGCGAACGGGGCGTGCGTGGTGTCGACGCTCTCGAAATCGAGAACGGCCGCATGCGTTGCGCCGGTGCTCACCAGCGCCGCAGCGCAGAACAGGGAACTCAGGGAACTTCCAAGAATGCTTTTCATACGAGACCTCTTGCTTCGGTAAAACGGACCACGGCCACCGCCCGGCCGGGCGGTGGCAGCGCAGCCTTATTGCGTGCGGGTGCGGCGGCGGGCCACGCCACCGATCACGCCCAGGCCGGCCAGCAGCAGCGCGTAGCTCGAGGGCTCGGGCACGGCCGTGATGGTCAGCGCCAGGTCGTTGCCGTCGCCGATGCGGCCCAGCGCGTCGGTGCCGGTGTAGGCGTAGTCAAGCGACCAGTTGTAGCCATCGCTCACGCCGCTGACGCCGGCGAAGGTGCCGCTGATGGCGCTCGCGCCGGCATTGGCCACCAGCAGGAAGGTCTCCGAGAACGCACCTGTGGGCAGATTGCTCAGGCCGAGCTGCAGCGAACCGCCGCCGATGCTGAAACCGTTGGCAGTGTTGATCAGGTCCGCGCCGGCCAGGCCGTCGATCTCGGCAGCCATCACGCCGTTCAGGGCCAGCGAGCCGGTCGACAGGGTGCCGATGCCGCTGCCACTGTTCGGGCCCGCATTGATCGTGCCGCCCGCGTTGACCAGCACATCGCTCGTGATATTGCCGGTACCGCCCAGCGTGCCGCCGGTGTTCACGGCCACGCCCTGGCCGGGCAGGCTGGCGATGGCGCCGTTGACCAGCAAGGTGCCGGCATTGACGCGCACCGCAGCGTTGTTGTTCAGGTTGTTGAGCACCAGGGTGCCGACGCCGGTCTTGGTCAGGTAGCCCGTGCCATCGGTCGTCACCTTGCCGTTCCAGGTCGCGGTGACGCCGCTGTCGGCCTGGGCGTAGATGTCGGAGTACGTGGCGGTGATGTTGTTGTTGATCGTCGAGCTGCCCAGCGCGATCAGGGCCGGTGCGTTGAGGTTGTAGCCTCCGCCCTTGATGGAGATGTCACCCGTGGGCAGGGCGCCCGGCGCATAGCTGACCGTGGTGCCGTTGAGGTTGGTGCTCGTGGTGCCGCTGCCGCCAAAGATCGTCAGCGGTGCCGAGCCCGAGGTCGTACCCAGGAAGCTGACGTAGGTCTTGAAGCCACCGTAGCCGATGACGAAGCCGCCCGTATTGCCCACATTGCCGCTGAAGCTGGCGCGGCCGTTGACGATGTTCAGGTAGGACGAACCGGAGAGATTGCCGGTGAAGTTGGTGGAGCCGGTGCCGGCGCCGCTGCCGCCCTGCACGCGCAGCGGGCTCAGCAGCGTGAGGTTGCCCGAGAGGGTCTGCGAGCCGCTCGAGTTCGACAGCGGGGTGAGCTGCGGCAGCATGCTGTACGCGTAGTCCATGCCGGCGATGGTCTGGCCACCGTTGTCCACGATGATGTCGCGGCCCATCGTCGCATTGGCGCCCATGCTGCTGAGGCTGATGACGGGAATGGAGCCGATCAGGTTGCCGTCGTTCTCATGCACGCCCAGCGTGATCGCGCCCTGGCCGGCCAGGGTCTGGCTGGTGGTGAAGGACAAGGTGCCCGCGCGCACGGCGATGGCGCCCGCGAAGCTGTTGGTGCCGATCGCGGTTGTGCCGCTGGTGGTGATGACGCCCGAGAGGCCCGAGAGGTCGCCGTTGAGGTTGAGCGAGGAGCTGGCGTTGATCAGGCCGTTCGTGCCGGTAATGGCGCTGTTGATCGTGGTCGTGCCGCCGAAGAAGGTGCCGGCCGCGCTGCCGAAGTCCACCGTGCCACCCGCGAAGGTGGATGTGCCCGAGGTGTTGAGCACCATGCCCGAGGCGATGTTCAGCGTCTGGCCCGCGGCGATCGTGGTGGTGAAGCTGCCGGTGGTCTTGAGCGCGTTGATGCTGGTCGAGCTGGCGAGCGTCGACGCGGCTGTCAATGCGACGTTGGCGTTAGCGCCCGAGGCAAAGCTGGTCGCGTAGGCGCCGGCGGCCAGCGGGGTCACGCCCGTGGTGGCGTTGTAGGTGACGAAGTCGGCCTTGCCGATGACGTTGCGCAGGATGCCGGTGCTGTCAGCGGCGGGCAGGGCGCCGGCCACGAAGAGCTTGGCCGTGCCGCCGAGGTTGGCGGCCGTGATCTGCAGCGTTGCGCGCGGGGCCAGCACGATGTCGCTGGCGTTGAGCGTGACCGAACCCGTGCCCATCGCCGTCATGCCGACGACGTTGTGGCCGCCCGTGATGTTGAGCTTGCCGAAGGTCTCGCTCGAGGCCGTGTTGCCGGCGCCGATGTAGCTGAAGCCGCCGTTGCGCAGCTGGATCTCGGCGGTGTCGCTGAGGCGGTCGTTGTTGTTGGCGCCCGGCGTCTGGGGTGTGTCGATGCCGAGCAGGGCCGACGAGTTGTCCAGGACCAGCGTGCCGCCGGCGTTGGCCTGCAGGATCTGGGCCGACTTGTAGGAACCGTTGGCGCCCTGCAGCGTGAGGGTGGCGTTGCCGCCGGAGATCTCGACGAAGCTGGAGGCGTTGGTGCCGGTGACCACGTTGATGCCGCCGTTGAGGATGGTCGAGCCCGTGTAGGTGTTGTTGCCGTACAGGCCGATGCCGTCGGGCTGGCCGGGCACGCCGTTCTCGTTCAGGCCGGAGGTCTTGAGCAGCGAGCCGTTGGAGAGCACGCCAGTGAACTGCAGGCCGCGGTTCTGTCCGATGGACGAGTTGTTGGACACGCGCAGGATTTGCGTGCCGCCGCCCAGGTCCAGGTTGGCGGCGATCGTGTTGGCGCCGTTGTTGCCGCAGCAGCGGCCGATCACCGTGATGTCGCCGAGCACGCGCAGCGTGCCGCTGCCGATGATCGAGCCGGTCGGCGAAGCACCGGTCGCGGGGTCGTAGGTGTTGAGGTCGTTCTCGTTGAAGAAATTCAGCGCGCCGATCGTGACCTGGTTGTTGCCGATGTCGATCTGGCCGTTGCCCAGGCCCACACGGGTGCTGCTGGGCAGCACATTGCTGTTCATGATCTGCAGCGTGCCGCCCATCGTCACGCCGCTGTAGCCGTCGACCACGAGGTCGTTGACGGCTGCCGGGCCGGTCGGGCCCAGCAGGTAATTGATGCCCGTGCCGCTGAAGGTCACGGGGCCCGACAGCTGCAGCGTGCCGGCGCCCGCCTTGATCAGGCCGACGCTGGTGTTGATGGCACTGCTGATGCTGGCCGTGACGCCGGGGTCGGTGCTGATCACGCCGGCCGTGTAGTTGGCGCCCTTGATGCCGTAGGCAAAGGTGAGCGAGCCGCCGCCGGGCACGAAGGTGATCGGGCCGCCGCTGAGCGAGTAGCCGTCGGCCTGGAAGTTGATGCTCGACACCTTGACGCCGGCGGGGTCGACATTGATCGCGCCGATGCCGCTGTAGCCGAACACGGCCTCGTTGCCGACGGCGTTGTTCCAGGCGCCGCTGCCCCAGTTCTGGTGCGTCGCGTTCCAGGCAAAGCTGCCGGAGCCGTTGGTCCAGATCACGTCGGCGGCTTGCGTCGGACTCGCTCCGGCCAGCGCCAATGCGGCGAGCAGCGCAGCGCGGGACACGGTGGAGCGCGTCAGCAGGGATGCCTGCCTGCGCATCAGGGCCACTGATTTCAAAGTCTTCTTCATGAGTGATTCCTCGTTGGGCTGCGGCCGAAGCGGAGCGTTCAGCGTCGTGAAAAAATTCTCAGATTCGTCATGCGGCGCGGCCCCCCTCGCGGCGAGGGGGCGGGGGCTAGAGGAAGCCCGCCCCGCGGATGAGGGGGTGCCATCAGCTGAGTGGCGGAGTGGCTGAGGCCGGCGCGCGCGGCAAGCGGCGGGCGCTGCGGGTAAACGCTGGGCTGGCGCCAACGGATAAGTGCCGGGCACGCAGCGGCAATCGCCCATCAGCGCATCGCTGAAGAATCGGCACATCACAAAATGCCGGAGACTGTTCGATGAACGGACTGATGATGGAGCGCTCGCTGCTCGTGTCCTCCTTGCTGACGCACGCCGAGCGCCACCACGGCGCGCAGCAGATCGTGTCGCGCCGCGTCGAGGGCGACATCCATCGCTACAGCTTTCGCGAGCTGGCGGCCCGTTCGCGCCGCGTGGCCCATGCCTTGCAGGCTCTGGGCCTGGGCGAGGACGCCCGCGTCGGCACGCTGGCCTGGAACGGCTACCGGCATCTGGAGCTCTACTACGGTGTCTCGGGCTCCGGACGCGTGCTGCACACGCTCAACCCGCGCCTGCATCCGGACCAGATGGCCTGGATTGCCGACCACGCCGAGGACGAGGCGCTGTTCTTCGATCTGAGCTTCCTGCCGCTGGTCGAGGCGATCGCGCCGCGCGTGAAAACCATCCGTCATTTCATCGCGTTATGCGGGCGTGAAAGCATGCCGGCCGGAAGCAAGATTCCCGGCCTGCTCTGCTACGAGGAACTGCTCGATGCAGCCAGTGCCGCCAGTGATGACTATGACTGGCCCGAGTTCGACGAGCAGCGCGCCTCGAGCCTTTGCTACACCAGCGGCACGACCGGCAATCCGAAGGGCGTGCTCTACAGCCACCGCTCCACCGTGCTGCACAGCATGGCCGTGGCCTTGCCCGACGCACTCCATTGCTCGGCCCGCGAGGTGATCCTGCCCGTGGTGCCGATGTTCCATGTCAACGCCTGGGGCCTGCCGTATGCGGCCTGCATGGTCGGCGCCAAGCTGGTGCTGCCCGGCCCGGGTCTGGACGGCAAGAGCCTGTACGAGCTGTTCGAGAGCGAGGGCGTCACCGTGTCGGCCGGCGTGCCCACGGTCTGGCAAGGCTTGCTGGCCCACGTGGAGGCGCACGATCTCAAGTTCACGACGATGCGCCGCACCATCATCGGCGGCTCGACCTGCCCGCCGGCCATGATGCGCAGCTTCCAGGAGAAGCACGCGGTGCAGGTTCTGCACGCCTGGGGCATGACCGAGCTGAGCCCGATCGGCACGGCCGGTGCGCTCAAGTCCGCGCACGCTGCGCTGCCCTCGGATGCGCGTTACGCGATCCAGGCCAAGCAGGGCCGCGCGGTCTACGGCGTTGACATGAAGATCGTCGACGCCGAGGGCGCCGAACTGCCCTGGGACGGGCAGGCCAGCGGCGAGCTGCTGGTGCGCGGCCCCTGGGTGCTGTCGCAGTACCTGAAGGGCGAGGGCGACGAGGTGTTGCAGGACGGCTGGTTCCCGACCGGCGACGTGGCCACCATCGATGCCGAAGGCTTCATGCAGATCACCGACCGCGCCAAGGACGTGATCAAGAGCGGCGGCGAGTGGATCGGCTCGATCGACCTGGAGAACATCGCCATGTCGCACCCGGCCGTGGCGATGGCGGCCTGCATCGCCGCGCGCCACCCCAAATGGGACGAGCGACCGCTGCTGATCGTCATGAAGAAGCCCGGTGCCGAGCTCACCGGCGAAGCCTTGCTGCAGTTCTACGAGGGCAGGATCGCCAAGTGGTGGACGCCGGACGACGTGATCTTCGTCGACGCGATTCCGCTCGGCGCCACCGGCAAGATGCTCAAGCACCGCCTGCGC
Source organism: Burkholderiaceae bacterium (assembly GCA_036500605.1). Classification (GTDB taxonomy): domain Bacteria; phylum Pseudomonadota; class Gammaproteobacteria; order Burkholderiales; family Burkholderiaceae_C; genus JAFALK01. The sequence continues at coordinate 209,675 of DASYBU010000021.1, read as the reverse complement.
GAGCAGTACCAGGACCACCTGTTGGGGCTTGCACCATGATGAACACGATGGCCCTGGCGGGCACGCGCGGCCGCAGCCTGTTTCCCGGCGTGATGGCATGCGGCGTGGTTGCTGCGGCAGCCACTTTCCTGTCCGAGCACTACGGCGCGCCGGTAATGTTGTTCGCGCTGCTGCTCGGCATGGCGATGAACTTCCTCTCGGCCGATGGACCTTGCGCGCCGGGCATCGCCTTCACGGCGCGCGAGCTGCTGCGCATCGGCGTGGCGCTGCTGGGCCTGCGCATCACGATCGCCCAGGTTGCCGCGCTCGGCTGGGGGCCGGTGGGCATGGTGGTTGCCTCGGTGGTGATCACGATCACGGTCTCGATGATCGTGGCGCGGCTGCTGGGTTTTCAAGCGATCTTCGGGCTGCTGACCGGTGGGGCCACGGCGATCTGCGGGGCGTCCGCGGCGCTGGCTTTGTCGGCCGCGCTGCCGGCCCATCCGCAGAAGGAAAAGGCCACGCTGTTCACCGTGATCGGTGTCAGTGCGCTTTCGACGTTAGCGATGATCGTCTACCCGATGATCGTGCATGCGCTGGGGCTTGAGCCCAAGGCCGCCGGTGTGTTTCTCGGCGGCACGATCCACGATGTGGCGCAGGTCGTGGGCGCGGGCTACAGCCTGTCGCGCGAGACCGGCGACGTGGCGACGCTGGTCAAGCTGATGCGCGTGGCCATGCTGCTGCCGGTGATCGTGTTCGCGGCCCTCGTGACCCGCGCTCGCAACAAGGAAGCCGGCACCGTGAGCGGAGAGCGCCCACCGCTGCTGCCGTGGTTTGCCGTGGCCTTTGCGCTGCTCGTCGCCATCAACAGCACGGGCTGGCTGCCGAAGTTCGTGCAGACCGGCGGCACCGCGCTGTCGAGCTGGTGCCTGGTGGCGGCGATCGGCGGCATCGGCATGAAGACGCAACTCAAGGAACTGGTCACCGTGGGCTTCAAGCCGGTGGCGCTGATGGTCGGTGAGACCCTCTTCCTGGCGCTGCTGGTGCTGGGCATGATGCACTTTGCGGCTTGAACGAAAACAACGAGACAAAAACGAGAAGAGAAAAAGGATTCCATGCATCTCCCTCATGACGACGACGCCCGCACGAGCGCTGAGAAGGACTATCTCGTCCCGCCCGCCCAGGCCTGGTTCGCTTTCGCAATGACCTTCGGCCTGATGCTGTTCGACTACATCGACCGCCAGGTGATCGTCTCGTTGTTCCCCTTCATGAAGGCCGACTGGGCCTTGAGCGACAAGCAGCTCGGCGGCCTGGTGTCGGTGATCTCGGTCGTGGTCGCGCTCGGCGGCTTGCCGGTGGCGCTGATTGCGGACCGCGTCAGCCGCGTCAAGAGCGTGGTGGTGATGGCCACAGCCTGGAGCTTCGCCTCGATCTCCTGCATGTTCGCCAGCAGCTACGGCGCGCTGTTCGCGGCGCGCGCGGTGGTGGGTGCCGGCGAAGCGGGCTATGGCTCGGTCGGCGCGGCGCTGATCGCGAGCCTCTTTCCGCGCCGGTTGCGCAGCACCTTGCTCGGCGCCTTCTTTGCTGCGGCTTCGCTGGGCTCGGTATTGGGCGTGCTGCTGGGCGGCATGATCGCCGCGCGTTGGGGCTGGAAGACGGCCTTCGGCGTGGTCGGCGTGCCGGGCCTGGCACTGGCCTTGCTCTACATCTTCGTGCGCGACTACAAGACGGTGGACATCCACGGCGCCACGCAGTCGGGCACGCAGTTGTCCTTGCGCCTGCTGGTCTCGCGCACCTTCCGCGCGCTGGCCGGCACGCGCACGCTGGTGTGGGCCTGCGTGGGCGCGGCGATGCAACTGATCGTGGTGTCTTCCATCTGGTCCTGGCTGCCGAGCTTCCTCAACCGCTATCACGGCGTGCCGGCGGATCATGCGGGCCAGAAGGCCGCGATCGTGGTGCTGGCCGGTGCGGTGGGCAGCCTGTTCTGGGGTGCGCTCGTCGAACGCCTGGCGAAGGGGCAGGCGCGCCTGCGCCTGCTGATCGTCTCCGCGCTGTGCCTGCTGTCGATGGTGATCTTCCTCGCGGCCTTCGGTCTGCTGAGCGCTTCGCCGCTGCAGTTTGTGCTGATCCTGCTTGGCGGCTTCACGATGGTCTGCACGGTCGGGCCGATCTCGGCGGTGGTGTTCGACGTGATCCACCCGGCCGTCCGTTCCACCGGCGGCGCCGTGCTGTCGCTGGCGCAGAACCTGCTCGGCCTGGCCGTCGGGCCCTTCCTGAGCGGCTGGCTGTCCGACCTCTGGAGCCTGCAGACCGCGCTCGCCATCGTGCCGCTGTTCAGCGTGCTCGCGGCAGCGGCCTTCCTGCGCGCCACGCTCAGCTACGAGGCCGACATGCGCCTCGTCTCGGGCATCCGCGTCAGCGCCGAATGAATTGATTTTCCTCTTTCTTGCAAGGTATCACCATGAAGACCCACGCCATCCGCTTCCACCAGACCGGTGGCCCCGAGGTGCTCAAGTTTGAACAGGTCGAGGTCGGTGAGCCCGGCCCGGGGCAGGTGCGCGTGCGGCACACCGGCATCGCCGTCAACTTCATCGACATCTATTTCCGCACCGGCCGTTATCCGGCGCCGCTGCCCGCAGGGGTGGGCTCGGGGCTCGGGTCTGACGCCGTGGGCGTGGTCGAGGCCGTGGGGCCCGATGTGAGCTTCCTCGCCGTGGGTGACCGCGTCGGCTATATGTTCGGGCCGCTCGGCGCGTACTCGGAAATGCGCGTGCTGTCGGCCGAGGTGCTGATCAAGATCCCCGATGGCATCGACGACGAGACCGCCTCCACGCTCATCATGAAGGGCCTGACCGCCCAGTACCTGTTCCGCCAGGTCTATCCGCTGAAGGCCGGCGACACGATTCTCTATCACGCGGCGGCCGGCGGCGTGGGCCTGATCGCCTGCCAGTGGGCGCGCGCCATCGGCGTCAACATGATCGGCACGGTGGGCTCCGACGAGAAGGCGGCCGTCGCCAAAGCGCATGGCTGCGCCCATGTCATCAACTACAAGACCGAGAATTTCGTCGAGCGGGTCAAGGAGATCACCGAGGGCCGGGGCGTGCCCGTGGTCTACGACTCGGTCGGCAAGGACACGCTGGCCGGCTCGCTCGACTGCCTGCAAAAGCGCGGCACCCTGGTCTCCAACGGCACCAGCTCGGGGCCGGTGGTGATCGACACCATGCAGCTGGCCATGAAGGGTTCGCTGTGGGTCACGCGACCGGCGATGGTCGACTACGCGCTGCCGCGCCCGAACATGCTGAAGATGGCCGACGAGCTGTTCGACCTCGTGCTGCAAGGCAAGATCATCAGCAAGCCGCAGCAGCGCTTTGCGCTGGCCGATGCGGCGTTGGCGCACCACGCGCTGGAGTCGCGCGCCACTGTCGGCGCGACGGTGCTGATGCCGTGACCGAGCTGCGCATCGACATCCACATCGAGCTGATCTGCCCCTGGTGCCAGATCGGCAAACGCCAGTTCGAGCGGGCGCGCGCGCTGCTGCTGGCCGAGCGACCCGATGTGCGGATCGATGTGTATTGGCATCTGCAGACCCTGCTGCCCGATCTGCCCGAAGAGGGGTTGCCTTACGCCCAGTTCTACGAACACCGGCTCGGCAGCGCTTCGGCCGTGGCCGTGCGCCAGGCCCAGGTGCAAAGGGCAGGGCGGGCCGTCGGGCTCGACTTCAACTTCGAGCGCATCGAGCGCATGCCGCACACGGGCCTGGCCCACGCGCTGCTGCGCGATGCCGCCGTGCAGCTCGCGCCCGAAGCCTATGAGCGCCTGCTTGATCAACTGTTCGCCGCGCATTTTCAGCTCGGCGCTTCGCTGTCCGACGCGCACCTGCTCGAGGCGCTGGCCCAGGATTTCGGCCTCGAATGCGCCGGCGACATGCCGCCGGCTTCAAAGCCCCGAAGCGTGCCGGGGGTGCCGTACCTGATCGTCAACCGGAGCGACGTGATGAGCGGTGCGCGGCCGGCCGAAGAACTGCTGGCGCTGATGCATCAGGCTTTGGCGCATCAGGCCTTGGCGCGCTGACGCGCCTCGCTCGGGCTGAGGCCGAACTGGCCGACATACCAGCGCGAGAAGCCGCTCGGCGCCGAGAAGCCCAGCAGCGCCGCGACTTCGGTCAGCGGGCGCGCGCTCTCCTGCACATGGCGCTGCGCCAGCTCGACACGCAGGTCGTTGACCAGCTTTGAAAAGCTCGTGCCGTCCTCCGACAGCCGGCGCTGCACGGTGCGGCAGGCCAGGCCCAACTGATCGGCGACCTGCTCGATCGAGCAGCGCCCGCTGGGCAGCAGCAGCAGCGCCGCGCGGCGCACATCGTCGAGCACGGCGGGGGCGCTCGGCTGATCGCGCAGGCTGGCATCCATCAGTTGCTGGGCGTAGCGCACCATTGCCGGATCGGCATGCGGATTGACGGTGTCCAGATCCTGGCGGCCGCAGACGATGCCGTTGAAGTCGTGCCGGAATTCCACGCAGGGCCCGAAGACGCGCAGGTGGGTGCTGATGTCGCGCGGCGCATCGTGCGTAAAACAAACGCGGCGCGGCCGCCACTCGGGGCCCAGGAACTGGTGCATCAGGCGCAGCATCACGCCGACGGCCAGTTCAACGCCATGCCGCGTCGGCGCCGCGCGCCCCGTGATCAGTTCGGCCTGGAAGACCACCACGCCGGCCAGCTCCTCGACCACGAGCGCGACACCGCCGTTCAGCGCCTGGTAGTAGCGCAGCAGCACGGCCAGCGAATCGCGCAGCGTCGGCTGGTCGCGGATCATCAGGCCCACCGGGCCGAGGTTGGAGAGCTGCCGCGCCTCGGCCATGCGCAGGCCGAAGGACTCGCAAGCGCTCAAGCGCGCCGCCAGGTCCATCAGTTCCAGTGCGCGCTCGATGGGGATGCGCGTGTCCGGCTCGTCGAGCACCTGCGGCTGCAGGCCGACCTCGCGCATCAGCCGTTGCGGATCCAGACCGAAGGAACGCGCCAGCGCCGGGAAGTTGGTCAGGACAGCGGCGCGAACAAGAGAAGACATGGGGGCGAGTGAGGGATAACGCCATGAATGCGTGGCATGGAATGGTAAGTGGAGGTCTTGCCAAGTCAAGCGGGAAGGAGGGCCGCGCAACAAACTTCAGGCAAATCATCCCTGCTCCAGGAGACCCGCCATGAGCCTGCCCAGCCCCGCCGTCATCGATGCCCAGTCGCTGACGCGCTCGATCCACGTCGAGCCCCTGACCTGCGCCCTGGGCGCCGAGCTCTCGAATGTCCATCTGGGCGCTGCGTCGCGCGACGCAGGCCTGATGGCCGAGATCCGCAGCCTGCTGCTCAAGCACCGCGTGTTGTTCTTCCGCGACCAGGATTTCTCGCGCGGTGAGCACGTCGAGTTTGCGCGTTACTTCGGCGAGCTGGAGGACCACCCGGTGGTCGGCTCCGACCCCGATCATCCGGGCCTGGTGCGCATCTACAAGACGCCCGACAGCGCCGGTGATCGCTACGAAAACGCGTGGCATACCGACGCCACCTGGCGCGAGAAGCCGCCCTTCGGCTGCGTGCTGCGCTGCGTCGAATGCCCGCCGGTGGGCGGCGACACGATGTGGGCGAACATGGTGCTGGCCTACGAGAAGCTGCCCGAGGACGTGAAGCACAAGATTGCCGACCTGCGCGCCCGCCACAGCATCGAAGCGACCTTCGGGGCAGTCATGCCGATCGAAAAGCGGCTGGCACTCAAGGCGCAGTTCCCGGATGCCGAGCACCCGGTCGTGCGCACGCATCCCGAGACCGGCGAGAAGGTGCTGTTCGTCAACGCCTTCGCGACCCACTTCAGCAACTTCCATCGTCCCGACCACGTGCGCTACGGGCAGGACTACAACTTCGGCGGCGGCGAGCTGCTGCGCTACCTGGTCAGCCAGGCCATGATTCCCGAGTACCAGGTGCGCTTCCGCTGGAAGCCCAACTCGGTTGCCTTCTGGGACAACCGCAGCACCCAGCATTACGCGGTGATGGACTACCCGGCCTGCCATCGCAAGATGGAACGCGCGGGCATCGTCGGCGAAGCCACGTTCTGATGCCCATGCGCAACCTGACGATCAAGAGCCGGCTGCTGATCCTGCTGGCCATCCTCTCCGGCATGCTCGTGCTGGCGGTCTACGCCAACATGATGCGCCAGCGCCAGTCGAGCGAAAGCATGCATGCGCTCTACACCGAACGCATCATGGCGCTGCGCCAGCTCAAGACCGTTTCCGACGGCTATGGCGGCGCACTCGGCCAGGCCGCGCGCAGCGCGGTCAACGGCCAGCTCGAGGCCGCGCCGGCGCTGCAGGCCTTTGATGCCGGCCGTGCCCGCGCTGACGCTGACTGGCGCCGTTATGTCACGAGCCTGCCGCCCGGCGCCGAGCGCGATCTGGCGACGCAGGTCGAGGCCGCCATGAAGGCTGCTGCACCGGCGCTCACGGAGATCCGCGACGCGCTGCAAGGCGAGCGCCTGGTGGCGCTGCGCGATCTGGTCGACCTGCGGCTCGAGTCCTCCGTGCAGCCGATCATCGCGTCGATCGACAAGCTGATCCTGATCCAGCTCGACGATGCCGAAGCGCGCGACCGCGCGGAGCGCGAGGCCTACGAGGCGGCTCGCGTGCGCAACGTCGCGATCACCGCCGGCGTGCTGCTGGTGGTGGGCCTGCTGGCATTCAGGCTCTTGCGCGCCATCCTCGAGCCGCTGCGCAAGGCGGTGGAGCTCGCGCAGGCGGTGGCCGACGGCGACCTCAGCCACGAGGTCGTTGTGCGCGGCCGCGATGAGACCGCGCAACTGCTGCAGGCCCTGCAGTCCATGAGCACGGGCCTGCGCGGCATCGTGGCCGAGGTGCGCGCCGGCAGCGAGAGCATCGCCACCGGCAGTGCCGAGATCGCCACCGGCAACGCCGACCTGAGCCAGCGCACCGAGCAGCAGGCGAGCAGCCTGGAGGAGACGGCCGCGTCGATGGAGCAGCTCAACGCGGCCGTGCGCCACAACGCCGAGACGGCGGCCGCGGCCTCGCGGCTCGCACAGGTCGCGGCCGGCGCGGCGGAGCAGGGCGGCAGCGCCGTTGATCGCGTCGTCGGCACGATGAGCCAGATCGCCGAGGCCAGCGCCAAGATTGCCGACATCACCGGCGTCATCGACGGCATCGCGTTCCAGACCAACATCCTCGCTCTGAACGCGGCGGTCGAGGCCGCGCGTGCCGGCGAGCAGGGGCGCGGCTTCGCGGTCGTCGCCTCGGAAGTGCGCGCGCTGGCGCAGCGTTCGGCGGCCGCGGCCAAGGACATCAAGACGCTGATCGAGCTCAGCGGCCACACGGTCGAGGCAGGCCGAAGGCAGGTGGCCGAGGCCGGTCGCACGATGGAGGGCGCGGTGGCCGAGGCGCGCCGTGTCAGCGGCCTGATCAACGAAATCAGCGGGTCCAGCGGCGAGCAGGCGCGCGGCATCGCGCAGGTCGGCGAGGCCGTGGTGCAGCTGGACCGCGTCACGCAACAGAACGCTGCGCTGGTTGAACAGAGCGCTGCCGCTGCCGAGAGCCTCAAGCAGCAGGCGGCGCGCTTGAACCAGGCGGTGGCGCAGTTCCGCACGACTGCGCAGGAGTCGGTGAATTCCTGACCCGCGCGCCCCCCAGCCAAGAGGGGGGATCGCAGAGGGGGTGAGCTTCAGAATTTTCTTGGGTATCTGTCGAAAGGGCGCGCTTCCTTCGCGCGGTCCAAATCATCAAAATAGGAACGGAGACAAATTGAACCACCACCACTTCAAGGCCACCGGCGCGCCTCGCCTGAATCGTTGCGCGGCGGCCATCCTGGCCCTGCTTGCGTGCAGCGCGGGCGCCGTCGAGATCAACACCTCGATCCCGGATCTTTCCGTGCGCTTCGACACCACGGTGCGCCTGAACTACGCACAGCGCGTCGAAGGCCGCGACCCCAAGATCGGCAACGACGTGATCGCCGATGAAGGCACGTACAGCTTCAACAAGGGCGATGCCGTGGCCGAGCGGATCGACCTCCTGAGCGAGTTCGATGTCGTCTACATGAAGCGTTATGGCGCCCGCGTCAGCGGCACGGCCTGGCGCGACTTCGCCTACGACAAGACCAGCCAGAGCAACCCGAATGCGCCGTTCTCGGCGATCCCGAGCTACGTGAACCACACGTACAGCGATTACATCCAGCGCTTCTACCGCGGCGGCTCCGGCGAGATCCTCGATGCCTTCGTGTTCGGCGGCATTGATGTGGGTGATGTGCCCGTCGAGGCCAAGCTCGGCCGCCACACGGTCTATTGGGGCGAGTCGCTGCTGCTCGGCGGCAATCTGCACAGCGTGGCCTATGCACAGAACCCGCTTGACCTGCAGAAGGGTTTTGCCACGCCCGGCGTCGAGGCCAAGGAGCTGTTCCGCCCGCTCAAGCAGCTGTCCATGCAGGCGCAGCTCAGCAGCACGCTGTCGGTGGCCGGCCAGTACATGCTGGAGTGGGAGTCCTTCCGCTATCCGGAAGGCGGCACCTACCTCGGCCCGGTCGACTTCGCCTTCAACGGCCCCGATCGCCAGTACATCTCGGCCGGCCTGGGCTTTGCCACGCACGGCCCGTCCGCCGAGCCCAAGCAGCGCGGCGAGTGGGGCCTGTCGGCGCGCTGGAGCCCCGATTGGCTCGACGGCACGCTGGGCTTCTACGTGCGTGACTTCGCCGACAAGATGCCGCAGTCCTTCATCACCAAGGCCGCGCCGGGCGCCAGCCAGTACAACCTGATCTACGCCGACGGCATCAAGCTCTACGGCATCAGCCTGGCCAAGAGCATTGCCGGCATCAGCGTGGGCGCCGAGTTCTCGATTCGCCACAACACGCCGCTGTCCAGCCAGGTGCTGGGCATCGCCCCCGGCTTGCCCGAGACCGGTGAGACCAAGGGCCCGCGCGGCAACACGGAGCATGCGCTGGTCAACGCGATCGGCACCATCGCCAAGACGCCCTTGTGGGATGCAGCCACCTGGGTGGGCGAGCTGGTCTGGTCGCAGTACACCAAGGTGACCAGCGGCGCCAACCTGTTCAACGCCATTGGCTATGCGCCTTGCGCGGGCAAGGACAAGTACGACGGTTGCACCACGCACTCGTACGTCGGCATGGGCATGGGCTTCACGCCGAGTTGGTTCCAGGTCTTCCCGAGCGTGGACATGAGCCTGCCCTTCACCTACTCGACCGGCCTGATGGGCAACGCGGCCACGGTGTTCGGCGGCAACCAGCGCATGGGCAACTACAGCGTGGGTCTGGGCTTCGACGTGCAGCAGAAATACCGCTTCGACCTGAAGTACATCGACTTCGTCGGCTCCTACCGCAGCACCAACGGCACGGCCGTGACTTCGCAGAACGGCTTCACCACGCTGCTGCAAGACCGCGGCTTCGTCAGCCTGACTTTCAAGACCACGTTCTGAGGAGACCCTGAACATGAGCACCCACAAGACCCACAAGACCCCGACTCTCTCCGTCCTGATCGCGTTGATGGCGGCTGGCAGCCTGCCGGCCTTCGCCGCCATCACGCCTGAAGAAGCCAAGCAACTCGGCACCACCCTGACCGCCGTCGGCGCCGAGAAGGCCGGCAACAAGGACGGCAGCATCCCCGCCTACACGGGCGGCGTGACGCAGGCGCCGGCCGGCTTCAAGCCCGGCGACGGCATCCGCCCGAATCCCTTCGCCGGCGAGAAGCCGCTCTACTCGGTCGATGCCAAGAACATGGCCCAGCATGCGGGACAGCTGACCGAAGGCACGAAGGCGCTGATGCAGAAGTACCCGAGCTACCGCATCGATGTGTACCCGACGCACCGCAGCGTCGCCTTCCCCAAGTGGCTGACCGACAACACCGCCAAGATCGCGCTCAAGGCGCACACCACCAACGACGGCCGCTCGATCGCTGACGCCCATGCCGGCTTCCCCTTCCCGATCCCGAAGACCGGCTACGAGGCGATGTGGAACCACCTGCTGCGCTTCAACGGCCACGCCTACGAGGCCAAGTACCGCAACCTCACCGTGGACGCCAGCGGCCGCGCCGTGCTGGCCACCGAGGGCGTCAGCGCGCAGGAGTATCCGTACTGGGACGCCAGCAAGAGCTCGGCGGACATCTACTGGCGCATCAAGCTCAACTACACGGGCCCGGCGCGCCGCGCGGGCGAGGGCGTGCTGATCGTCGACCCGCTGGACCTGGGCCAGAAGGACCGCAAGGCCTGGACGTATCTGCCGGGCCAGCGCCGCGTCAAGGTGGCACCTGATCTGGCCTTCGACACGCCGAACCCGGGCACGGCCGGCGCCTCGACCTTCGACGACACCTTCCTGTTCAACGGCTCGATGGACCGCTTCGACTTCAAGCTCGTGGGCAAGAAGGAAATGCTGGTGCCCTACAACGACTACGCCGCCGTCTACCAGGCCAAGCAGGACGATCTGCTCAAGCCGAAGCACCTGAACCCCGATCTCGTGCGCTGGGAACTGCACCGTGTCTGGGTCGTCGAGGCGACGCTGCGTGAAGGCAAGCGCCACATCTACAGCAAGCGCACCTTCTACCTCGACGAGGACTCCTGGGCGGCTGTCGCTTCGGATTCGTATGACGCGCGTGGCCAGCTCTACCGCGCCGGCTTCGCCTACATGACGCCGAGCTACGACCTGCCCGCGCCGTACACCGACATGTTCGGCCTCTACGACCTGGTGAGCGGCATCTACTCCTTGACCGGCTTCACCGCCGAAACCGGCGGCATGCGCCAGACCAAGGCGCTGTCCGAGCGCGAGTGGTCGGCCGATGCCTTGGCCGGCGCCGGAGTGCGATGAACATGCGCGTTAGCTGGTCGCCACTGCTGCTGTGCCTGGCCCTGGCCTTCGGGTCTCAGGCCGAGGCCGCGGACAAGTTCCGCGACGTGCTGGACACTCCCGCGCAGCCCAGCGCACTGGCGGCGCATGCGCCGCTGGCGGCCCTGGCCCGCGCGGGCGGCATGCTGGTGGTGGCCGGTTCGCGCGGTCATGTGCTGTGGTCGGGCGACGAGGGCGTGCATTGGATACAGGCCCAGGTGCCCGTCAGCTCGGATCTGGTGGCCTTGAGCTTTCCCGAATCGGAGAACGGCCAGTTTGGCTGGGCTGTCGGCCATGACGGCGTGATCCTGCACACCGAGGACGGCGGCCGCGAATGGCGGCTCCAGCTCGACGGCCGCTCGATCGGCAAGCTGATGCATGAGCAGTCGGGCCAGCCGGTCGAGCAGGGCGCGGAAACGCCCTTGCTCGATGTCTGTTTCGTGGACGCGCTGCACGGTTGGGCCGTCGGCGCCTTCGGCTTGATCATGGGCACCGAAGATGGCGGCAAGCATTGGCAGCTCGAGTCGCGGCTGGCCGACAACCCCAAGGGCCTGCACCTGTACGCGGTGCGCTCGATCGCCGGGCAGCTCTACATCGTCGGCGAGCAAGGCCTGCTGCTGCGCCGCGCGGCCGACGGTCGCTTTGAAGCGCTGCCGCAACCTTATGCCGGCACGCTGTTCGGCATCTTCGGCGACGACAAGGTGCTGCTGATCCACGGCCTGCGCGGCCACGCGCTGCGCAGCACGGATGGCGGGCGCAGCTGGCAGCCGGTCGAGACCGGCCTGCAGGTGGGCCTGACCGCGAACGCACGCGGCGCCGACGGCAGCTGGTTGCTCGGCAGCCAGGCCGGCCATGTGCTGGTCAGTCATGACGACGGGCGCAGCTTCCAGCCGCTCAAGCTCGAGCGCACGCAACCGGCCTCGGCCCTGCTCAGTGGCAGCGCCGGTCTCGTGATCGCCGGCCCGCGCGGCGTGCTGACGACGACCCAACCCTAGGATTCCTGTTCCATGCATTGCCCTCCCGCCCAGGATCTGCCCAGCGCAGGTGCGCTGGAGCACTTCGACCCCCGCTCCGGTTCGCTGATCGAGCGGCTCGTCTTCAACCACCGGCGCCTCTTCCTGCTGCTGTGCCTCGCGGTCAGCCTCGCGCTGGGCTGGGCTGCGATCACGCAGCTCAGGCTCAACGCCAGCTTCGAGAAGATGATCCCGCGCAGCCACCCCTACATCCAGGCCTATCTGGAGAACAAGACCGAGCTGCGCGGCCTGGGCAACTCGCTGCGCGTGGTGGTGGTCAGCCGTAACGGTGACATCTTCAGCGCCGCGTATCAGAAGCAACTGCGCCAGATCCACGACGAGCTGTTCCTGATGCCCGGCGTGGACCGCGCCTGGCTCAAGTCGCTGTGGGCGCCGGGCGTGCGCTGGACCGAAGTGACGGAGGAGGGCTTCCGCGGCGGCCCCGTGATGCCCGACAACTACGACGGCTCGGCCGCCGCCACCGAGCAGCTGCGCGCCAACATCGCGCGGGCCGGCATCGTGGGCAATCTGGTCGGCACCGATTTCAAGTCCAGCATGCTGGTCGTGCCCTTGCTCGAGCAGGACGCCGACGGCAAGCCCATCGACTACCGCGCCTTGAGCCATGCGCTGGAAGACCTGCGCGCAAAGCACGAGGCCTCGGGCGATGTCGACCTGCACGTGATCGGCTTTGCCAAGCTCGTCGGCGATCTGATCCACGGGCTCTACCAGGTGGCGCTGTACTTCGTGCTGGCCGCTGCGGTGGCCGCGCTGATCCTCTACGGCTACACGCGCTGCGCAAGAAGCACGGGCCTCGTGATCGCGTGCTCGCTGGTGGCCGTGCTGTGGCAACTGGGCCTGATCTCGCTGCTCGGCTTCGAGCTCGACCCGTATTCGATCCTCGTGCCCTTCCTCGTCTTCGCGATCGGCGTGAGCCACGGCGCGCAGAAGATGAACGGCATCATGCAGGACATCGGCCGCGGTGCGCATCGCCTCGTGGCCGCGCGCTTCACCTTCCGCCGCCTCTTCATGGCGGGGCTGACCGCGCTCTTGGCCGACGCGGTCGGCTTCGGCGTGCTGATGGTGATCGACATCGACGTCATCAAGGACCTCGCCCTGACCGCCTCGATCGGCGTGGCCGTGCTGATCTTCACCAACCTGCTGCTGCTGCCGGTGCTGCTGTCCTATCTCGGCGTGAGCCGCCGGGGCGCGGCGCGTGCCTTGGCGGCCGACTCGTCCGAGGCCGGTGCCAACCGCGTCTGGGCACGACTGCAACGCTTCACCGAACGGCGCTGGGCCTTGGCCACGGTGGCCGTGACCGGCGTGCTGCTGGTCGGCGCGTTGGCGGTGAGCCACCATTTGCAGATCGGCGATCTCGACCCCGGCGCGCCAGAGCTGCGCGCCGACTCGCGCTACAACCGCGACAACGCCTACATCACCGCGCACTACACGCTCTCCAGCGACACCTTCGCGGTGATGGTCAAGACGCCTGCGGAGGGTTGCCTCAAGTACGAGACCTTGATCGAGGCCGACCGCCTCGCCTGGACCCTGCAACAGCTGCCCGGCGTGCAGACCACGGCGGCGCTGCCGGACGCGGTGCGCCGCATCACGGCCGGCTCGAACGAGGGCGCGCCCAAGTGGATGACGATCCCGCGCAACCAGGACATGCTGAACTACGCGGCCCAGCAGGCCAGCGTCAACAACCCCGAACTCTTCAACACCGCCTGCTCGGTGATGCCCGTGATCGCCTACCTGGCCGACCATCGCGCCGACACGCTGGAGCGCGTCTCCGCCGCGGCCGAGGCCTTTGCCGCGCAGCACGGCGACCCGCAGCGCCAGTTCCTGCTCGCGGCCGGCAGCGCCGGCATCGAGGCCGCCACCAATGCCGTGGTCAAGAAGGCCTGGACGCAGATGCTGCTGCTGGTCTACGCGGCCGTGATCGTGCTGTGCTTCGTGACCTTCCGCTCCTGGCGCGCGGTGGTGGTGGCCGTGGTGCCGCTGCTGATCACCTCGGTGCTGTGCGAGGCGCTGATGGTGACGCTGGGCCTCGGTGTCAAGGTGGCCACGCTGCCGGTGATTGCGCTGGGCGTGGGCATCGGCATCGACTACGCGCTGTATCTGCTCTCGGTGCAGCTGAACGAGCTGCGCGCCGGCGCCACGCTGGCCGAGGCCTACCGCCGTTCGCTGCAATTCACCGGCAAGGTGGTGGTGCTGGTCGGCGTGACGCTCGCCGCCGGCGTCGCGACCTGGGCCTTCAGCCCGATCAAGTTCCAGGCCGACATGGGCGTGCTGCTGGCCTTCATGTTCCTGTGGAACATGGTCGGCGCGGTGCTGCTGATTCCGGCCCTGTCGCATTGGCTGCTGCCCGGTGCGCACCGTGCTCGAAGCTAGCAAGGTCCCCGTCTGGCCGCACCGCTTGCAGGAAGCGGCCTACACCGTGACGGGCGGTCTTCCGACCACCGACGGCCGCGCGCCGGCGTTCAATGAAAGCCTCAACCCTGGAGACTTTCCATGCGCAACAAGACCACCATCCTCGCATCGTGCTTGGCCGCGGGCCTCGCCTTCGGCGCAGCAACGCTGCCGACCACCGCCACCGCAATGGCCAGTGTGTGGATCCAGACCGCACCGCCGGCTGCGCGCGTTGAGGTTGTCCCCGCACCGCGAGCCGGCTACGTCTGGTCGCCCGGCTACTGGAACTGGAACGGCCACCGCCACGTCTGGATGAAGGGCACATGGATAAGGGAACGCCACGGCTATTCCTACAACCCGCCGGCCTGGGTTGAACACGATGGCCGCTGGGAATTCAGGCGCGGTGCCTGGGCACACGGCGACGCCGACCGTGACGGCGTGCCGAACGGCGCCGACCGTCGGCCGAACGATCCGAACCACCACTGATCCGGCGGCGCAGACCGCAGGGTCTCGCCCCGTTTGATCTTGTCAGTCCGCGAGTGGGCGACGGATGGTTTTCATCCGTCGCCCACTTGTTCGCGCTGGCCGAGTCTGGATTTTTTCGGCTCGGGAAACACAGACGCAAACCCTCTTGCATTTGTGGCCGGCTCCGAAGGTGCCAGGACATCGGCTGCCCGAAAGAGTGCGTCTCATAATCCTTCATGAAACTCGCAGTCACTGTTCATTTCGACGGCACGCAGGCGCAAGCCGCTGCCGTCGCCTTCGATGCCTGGGATTCGTCAGAAGCGACGAAGACTTTCCGCACCCATATCGCCCCGATTGAGAAGGCCGCACGCGGAGCGCTCGACCTCCGCGAATTGCCCTGCGTGTTGCAGCTGCTGCGCGAACACAAACTGGAGCCCGAGCTCATCCTCATCGACGGTTTCGTCCATCTCGATACTGAAGAAACGCCCGGCCTGGGCTGGCATCTGTTTCAAGCCCTGGGCGGCAAGACGCCCATCATCGGCCTCTCCAAAACAAGCCGACCGGGCCTGTCGACGCAATTCGAGGTGATGCGGGAAGAGGAGACGAAGCCCATGATCGTGACCTGCGCGGGCATCGACATTGGCGCCGCCAAGGGACGCGTGCGAGCGATGCACGGCAGGAAGCGTGTTCCCACGCTCATGAAGCTCGCGACTCGTTTGGCGAAGAGCGCGGGCTGATCGTCCCGGCAGGTTGTTCAGAGCGCCGCGATGCGGGATGACCAGGCGCCCCATCCTTGGACGTCCTGGCAGCCCTAGAATCGCCGCATGCGCCTGCGCCAAGACCGCCAACGCTTCACCATCTGGGTGGCCATCCTGGCCGTCCTGATGATGGCGTTCGCGCCGCTGATGTCGCAGGCCTTTGGCGCCAAGAGCGCCAGCGGCTGGGCCGAGATCTGCAGCGTCTATGGCTCGAAGTGGGTCAAGATCGACGCCGGCACGACCGACCCGCAACCGACGCCCGTGTCCGGCCATCCGCTCGACCATTGCCCTTATTGCTCCTTGCACACCAATGCGCTGGGCATGCCCCCCCCTGCGCCCGTGATCCTGCGGGCCGTGGCCACCTATCAGGAAGTGCCACCGGCCTTCCTGCTGGCGCCGCGCACGCAGCACGCCTGGCGCAGCGCGCAACCGCGTGGCCCGCCGTTCCTCGCCTGAGGCTCGCTTGACGAGCCTGTGATGTCTTCGGCCATGCCTTCCCATGGCCCGCATTCGCATCCGCGCGCACCGCCTGTTGAACGGCGTGCTGCGCCAGCACTGGAACAAAGATGAACAAGACCTTGCTCGTGGCCGCGCTCGCCACGGCCTTTCCCTTCGCCGCCGTCCAGGCGCAGAGCACCGATCTCGCCTCCGGCGGCGCCGACAGCACCGAAACCCAGATCAAGAAGCTCGGCATCGTGACGGTCAACGGCAGCCGCCCGACTTCGCTGCCCACCAACATCCCCACCACGATGGAAAGCGTGACGGCCGCCGACATCGAGCGCACCGTCAACGCGACCGACAGCGAGGACGCGCTCAAGTACTTCCCGAGCCTGAACGTGCGCAAGCGCTACATCGGCGACTACAACCACGCCATCCTCTCCAGCCGCGCCTCGGGCACCGGCAACAGCGCGCGCTCGGCCGTCTATGCCGACGGCATCCTGCTCTCCAACTACCTCGGCAACGGGGTCGGCGGCCTGACCTTCGCGCCGCGCTGGAACCTCGTCACGCCCGAAGAAATCGAACGCGTGGACGTGATGTACGGCCCGTTCTCGGCCGCGTACGCAGGCAACTCGGTCGGCGCGGTGGTGGACTTCATCACCCGCATGCCGACGCAGTTCGAAGCCCACGCCAAGGTCAGCTACGTGCTGCAGCCCTTCAAGCTCTACAACACCGATGAGAACGAACACGCGTGGCAGACCAGCGCCTCCGTGGGCAGCCGCTCGGGCGACCTGGCCTGGTGGATCAACGTCAACCACACCGAGAGCCTGGGCCAGCCGCTGACCTTTGCCACGCGCCTGAACAGCGTCGGCGTGGCCGGCAGCGCGGGCACGGCCGTGACCGGTGCGGTGCCCAACGCCAGCAACACGAACCAGCCCTGGTCCGTGCTCGGCACCGGCACGCAATACGACACGCGTCAGGACCATGTGAAGGTGAAGCTTGCCTACGACATCACGCCCTCGGTGCGCGCCAGCTACCTGCTCGGCGTGTGGCGCAACGATTCGGACGGCAACTCCAGGAGCTATCTGAAGGACGCCAACGGCAACGCGATCTACAGCGGGCCGATCAACATCGATGGCCTGCAGTACACCGTTTCGCCGGTTCCCGGCAAGGCCTCGCAGGCCTTGGGCGGCGGAGACTTTGCGGTGACGCGCGAGAGCCTGCTGCATGTGATGCAGGGGCTGTCCGTCATGAGCCACAGCGGCGGCGAGTGGGACTGGGGCGTGTCCGCCAGCCAATACGACTATCGCAAGGACGCGAAGCGCCAGAACGGCGGCGGCAACCCGCAGCCCGGCGCTTTGAGCGGCGGCCCCGGCACGATCGCCGACGGCAGCGGCACCGGCTGGAACACGCTGAGCCTGCGCGGCACCTGGCGCCCGACGGCCGAACATGTGCTCGATTTCGGCGCCCAGCAAGACAGCTACGCGCTGCGCTATCGAACCTCCAACATCGCCGCCAACTATCTCGTCGATGGCGCCGGCACGCTGGTCAACAACGTGCAGGGCGACACCCGCCTGCAAAGCGTCTACGCGCAGGATGCCTGGAGCATCGCCGAGCGCTGGAAGGCCGTGCTGGGCCTGCGCGCCGAACACTGGACCGCCACCGACGGCCGCACCGATTTCTCGGCCACCGCTCCGCAGGTCTATCCCTCACGCAAGGTCAACGACCTCTCGCCCAAGGCCGCGCTGTCCTGGCAGTTCCTGCCCGACACGGTGCTGAAGGCCTCCATCGGCCGCGCGGTGCGCATGCCCACGGTCTCGGAGCTGTACGGTGCCACCTCGACCACCAACTCGAAGTACATCAACGACCCGAACCTCAAGCCCGAGAAATCCTGGACCGGCGAGCTCAGCGCCGAGAGCAGCTTCGGCCCGGTGTCTTCGCGCCTGACCTTCTTTGCCGAAGACACGCGCGACTCGCTCTATTCGCAGACCACCTTCGACGCCGGCGCGAACCAGAACATCAGCCGCGTGCAGAACGTCGATCACATCGCGACGACCGGCCTTGAGGCCACGCTCTCCAGCCGCGACTGGCTGCTCAAGGGGCTCGATCTGTCGGGCAGCGTCACGTATGCCGATTCGAAGATCAAGAGCAACGCCGGCTTCGTGGCGACGCCGGGCGACACGGTGGGCAAGTGGCAGCCCAACATCCCGCGCTGGCGCGCCACGGCCGTGGCCAGCTACCGCTTTGATGAGCATTGGACCGCCACGCTCGCCGGTCGCTACAGCGGCACGCAGTACCGCACGCTCAACAATGCCGACGTGAACGGCTTCACCTACCAGGGTGTGAGCAAGTACGCGACGCTTGATATGCGCGTGCTCTACCGCTTCAATCGCCAGTGGAGCGCAGCGGTGGGTGTGGACAACCTGAACAACTACCAGTTCTGGAACTTCCACCCGTATCCGCAGCGCAGCTACAGCGCCGAGCTGAAATTTGATCTTTGAATCATTGAAGGAAATCCAGATGAAGCAACGTTCCACATGGCTCGCTAACACCGTCGCTAACACCGTCGCTAACGCCGTCGCAAACGCCGCCGCTAACGCCGCCGCTATCGCCGTCACGATCGGCATGGCAACGGCCGCACCCTGGGCCAGCGCCCACATCACGCTGGAGCAGAAGCAGGCGCCGGCCGGCAGCTACTACAAGGCCGTGCTGCAAGTGCCGCACGGCTGCAAGGGCTCGGCCACCACAGCGGTGCGCGTGCGCATTCCGGACGGCATCTTCAACGCCAAGCCGCAGCCCAAGCCCGGCTGGACGCTGAAGATCACACGCAGCAAGCTGGCCCAGCCGGTGGACGCGGGCCACGGCCACGTGCTGGCCGAGCGGGTCAGCGAGATCGCCTGGACCGGCGGCCCGCTGCCCGATGACAACTTCGATGAGTTCCGCATCGTCATGAAGCTGCCGGACCGTCCGGGCACCACCCTGTACCTGCCGGTCGTGCAGGAGTGCGTCAAGGGCAGCACGCGCTGGATCGAGCAGCCCGATGCGGCCAGGCCAGGTGTCGAGCCGGAGTTCCCGGCGCCGGCGCTGCAACTCGGCGCCAAGCCCTGATGTCGGCGCGCCTGCGAGCCGTCCTGGCGGCGCTGCTCCTGATGCTGTTCGCGGGCGGCGCCGAGGCCCATGCCTCGCTGCTGGCGGCGGAGCCGGCTGACGGCGCCGTGCTGCCCGTCTCGCCAGCCCAACTGGCCCTGCAGTTCGATGAGCCGGTCGAGCCGCTGCAACTCACGCTCGTCAACGCTGCGGGACAGCGACTGGTGCTTCAAGCGCATGCCGAAGGCGCGCGGCTGACGGCCGAGCTGCCGCAGCCGCTGGCCAAAGGCAGCTATGCGCTGAACTACCGCGTTGTTTCAGCGGACTCGCATCCGGTCGGCGGTTCGCTGATGTTTGCCGTCGGCGCGGCCGATGCGATGGCGCCGGCAGCCGCGGTGAACGCGCAGGAAGCGGGCTGGCCGCTCGTGCTGGTGCGTGGCTTGCGCGATGCCGCCGTGCTGGGCGTCGCGGGCCTGGCGCTGTTCATGCTCGGCGTGGCGAGGCTGCCGCGCGAGCGCGCGGGCCTGGCAGTTGCGGCAACGGCGGCCATCGCGCTCTGCGTGGCGAGCCTGGTCTTGCAAGGCGCGTGGCTGCTCGGCCAGCCCGCTGCGTTCAGCCTGGGCGCCTTGAATGCGGCCCTGCACAGCTCCTTCGGCACCAGCAGCGGCGTTGCGATGCTGGGTGCGGCCTGCGTCCTTCTGCTCGCGCTCGCCGGGCGCGAAGCCTTCAGACCCTGGCTGCTGCTGGCCGGGGCCGCCTTGTGCATCTCAAGCTTTGCCTTTACAGGCCATGCGGCTGCCTCGCCTTCACGGGTCATCGCGAGCGCCGCGCTGTGCGTGCATGTGCTGGCCGCGTCGTTCTGGCTGGGATCGCTGATCGGCTTGTCGAGCTTGCTGCGTGGCGACCGTGAGCGTGCGTCGCAGGCGCTCGGGCGCTTTTCGCGCGTGGCCGTGGTGATGGTGGGCGTGTTGCTGGCGGCCGGCATCGTGCTCGTCTGCCTGCAACTCGGCTCGCCGAGGGAACTTGTGCAATCGAGCTACGGTCAGTTGATCATGCTGAAGACGGGCCTGCTGCTGCTCCTGCTGGCACTGGCGGCGCTGAATCGTTACGTCTGGGTGCCCCGCCTGCAAGAGCAGGGCCGATCTGTTGCGCTCGTACACAGCGTGCGGGCCGAGATCGTGCTCATGCTTGCCGTGCTGCTGGCCACCGCAGCGCTGGTGCAGACCTCGCCGCATGCCTCGGCTTGGCAGCGCTCGCTTGTGCTCAACGGCCAGCGTGCGGAGCTGACCCTCGAGCGCGATGCGCGCAAGGACGACGCCGTGGTGGTGCAGCTCAGCACGGCGCAAGGCCAGCCGCTGAACCCTGCAGCCGTGGAACTGGTGCTGACCAGCCATCGGCTCGGCATCGAAGCCTTGCACCGCGGCATGAACGCCGCCGGTCCGGGTCGCTTCGTCTATCGAGGCCATGAGTTGCTGCTTGACGGCGACTGGCAGGTCCAGGTCCGTGCGCGCATCGACGACTTCGACGAGCTGCGTTGGGATTTCGATTTCAGGCCTGATCAGTCGCTGCCCTGAACAGGCGTTTGCCAGCCGTACCATCTTCTTCCAAGCGAAGCTGCTGAAGCCCGAGCAGGTCGTGACGCTGCCGTTCAAATTCAACTGGCTTGCGTGGCGCATCCCGGCCGGCGCGCACCTTCGCCTCGCCGCAGGTCGTGGTGTCCTGGCACACGCTGCAGGCGATACAGAACCCGCGGGTGGTGCTCAGACGACCGGACGGCAAATTCGAACAGACGGTTCAGGCTGAAACCGTCAGCTATACCGATGCGAAGGCCCAGCAGGTCGTCTATGCGCATCACGCCAGGATCGATCGGTTGCAGGCGTTGAGCTCGTATCTGTACGCGGCGCTTCGCCTGCAGCCTCTGTTCCACCCGTTCAACGGTGATCTCTGCTATGCCAATCTGGCCGAGGACCGGGTGCGGACCTGGTGGGACTTCTGGGAGAACAACAGCCGCAGCGCCCGCAACCGGCCCTGGATGCCTTCGCCGGGCAATCACGAGAACGAGCTGGGCAAGCGGCCGCCGGTCTACGTGACGGAACAGGCGCCGTGGTCGGCCGTGCGGAACGCGGCGCATGCCTATGGATTTGCGGCCTTCGAGGTCGACCCAGGATCCCGCGGCGGCGGGATCACCACGATCAAGGTGACCTACTACGACGTTGTCGGCCCGGGCGGCCAACTGGTGCCCTTCGAGACCTTTCTGCTGAGCCGGCCTCGCGGCGATGCGTGAAGGCGCGAGTCAGCGCCGTTCATCGGGCGGTTGCCGCCTCTTTGCCAGCCCCGCAGGTCGGTCTTGCAGCGAGCGCGGGCAAGACTGGGTGTGCAATGTGACTTGGACATTTCATTTCAATGCGCTAGGATTTCCCGTTATGTATGTTTCGCGATTGAACCTGCGCAGATGGCTGGCACATGTTGTGCTCGGCCTGCTGCTGCTGTTCAGCCAGCAGCATGCAGCGCAGCACTGGCTTGCCCACGCGATAGAGGCCACCCATGCCAAGGGGGCGCCGTCGCAAAGCCATTGCGACGAGTGCGATGCGCTGAGCGCGTTCACCGGCGCGATGCCGGCTCCGGCCCATGCCCTGCCGGTCGTGCTGGTGACTCGATATGTGGCCACGGCCGCAGTCGAGTTGCCCGCGCCTGAAGTTCCCTTCGTCTCTGCCTATCGCTCGCGCGCACCTCCCATTGCCGCTTGAGCCTCGCTGTCGAGCTGCCTGAAGACCCGTCTGAAGACACGTCTGAAGGGCCGCTGGCAGTTCCATAGCCCCTCGCCTCATTGACGCGCGTCCTCCTCCGAGGAGCGTCGTTCATGGCGGCTGGAGTTCTGGTTATCCATTCTCTTGGCGCATCGCCCCGAGCAAGTGCAAGCCTTTCTGGCATGCCTTGCCGTTCTGCCGCGCATTCAATTTGCCATCTTGGCCAGACACGACATGAATCACTCAAAGAACATCCATTCCCTCAAGCCTCCTGCCGCCGCGCTTGCGCTGGCACTCAGCCTGCCGCATGCACAGGCGCAGGACGCGCCGAGCACGGCAGCACCGGCGGCTGCCGCCACCTTGCAGAAGGTGGTGGTCACGGGCCGGCTGAACGCTACGAAGCAGGGCGCCTTGAAGGATGATGTGGTGGCCACCGAATCCATCAACGCGGCCGAGATCGCCAAGACCGGCGCGACCAACCTGACCGAGCTGATGACGAACCGCCCCGGCATCGACGTGCAGGTCGAATGCTCGGTCTGCAACGTTCGCAACATCACACTGAACAATCTGCCGGGCCGTTTCACGACCCTGCTGCTCGACGGCGTGCCGATCTTCTCGTCGGTATCCAACGCCTATGGCCTGGACATGATCGGCGTGAACGGCCTGGAGCGCGTGGACATCTCGCGCGGTGCCGGCACCAGCCTGATCGCCCCGGAGTCACTGTCGGGCACGGTCAATCTTGTCACCAAGCGCCCGACACAGGATGGTGGAGAGCTTGACCTGAGCGCGGGCAGCTATGGGTTCAGGCGCGGCGCGGCCTACGCGGCCAAGACCTTCGATGGCGGCGCGATCACCTTCACCGGCACAGTCCAACAACATGACAGCGTCGATGGCGTCGGCTACGGCATCTCGCAGTACACCGGCTATGACCGCAAGCTCGCCGGGCTGGGCCTGTTCCTCGACGACGTGGGCGGCTTCAAGATCAAGGCTCGCTACGACCACATCGACGAGAAGCGCATGGGCGGCCCCCTGGGCGACGACTACAACGGCGTGCGCGCGGACACCAGCGGCAATCCCTTCGACTTCAGCAAGGGACCGAACGGCTCGCCCGATCCCAGCACGTGGGTCAATCCTTCCACGGGTGCCCTGGTCGATCCTTACGACGACGGCAAGTTCGGCCTGGCGCAGATCATCTTCACCAAGCGCGATCAAGTCGCCGGCACCGCTGATCGCCAGTTCGGCGATACCAAGCTGCACTTCGCACTGGGCTATGCCGAGCACAAGCAGGACTCCTGGTACGGCGGCGATGCCGACTACTTCGGCAAGCAGAAGCAGTACTACCTGGAGAGCAGCCTGCAGACCAAGCTGGGCGGCGCGCTCGTGACGGCAGGCGTCAACTACCGTTATGAAGACTTGCACAGCCTGTCGATCAGCGAGGATTCGTCGACGCCGACCTTCGGCGTTCCGCGCACCGATGCGGACACCTACACCTACCGCACGCCCGGCGTTTTCCTGCAGGGCTACGAGACCTTCTTCGACGACAAGCTCGAAGCCAATGCAAGCGTCCGCTACGACCACAACAACACGTACGGCGCGATCACCACGCCGCGGCTGAACCTGCTGTGGCACCACTCGGACAATCTCTCCAGCCGCTTCGCGGTGGGAAAGGGCTACCGCTTCCCGACCTCCTTCTTCGAGCTTGAACACGCGATCCTGTCGGCGCCGGCGGTGGACCGCTCGCACGCCAAGGCCGAGAAGTCCGACAACATCTCGTATGCACTGAACTATGTTGACGACCGCGTCGCGATCACGACTTCGCTGAATCACACGCGCATCAAGAACCTGGCCCTGTTCATCGACGACACGGCGAACTCCGGCAACTTCCTGCTCGAGCCCGCCGCAAGCGCCTACACGGTCAACAACTTCGACATCGTCGGCACCTGGCAGGCGACGCCGGCCGACGCCATCACGGCCGGATTCGAGCGCTACAAGTACATCTTCAACACCACCGACATGCAGGGCAGCCTGTTCTCGCGGCCCGACTATCGCGTGACGTTGACGCTCGACCACGATGCCGGCCCGTGGGACGTCAATGTGCGCGCCACCTACACCGGCCCGCAGAACCTCGCCAAGTTCTACGACTACGCGGATTCGCAGCAGTACAACCTCGACGGCACGGCCAAGCCGAACAAGAGCCCGACCTTCTGGGTTGTCGATGCCCGCGCGTCGTACCAGTGGAACAAGACCGTCTCGACCTACATCGGCGTCAACAACGTCTTCGATTACCAGCAGGCGAAGAAGGACAGCTTCCTGCTGCTCGATGGCGACGGCAACATCGACGTCACGCACATCTGGGGCCCGAACATCGGTCGTACGGTCACGGCCGGCGTGAAGCTGTCGTTCTGATCGGGACGGGCGATGAAGGCCATTCACTGCTTCGTTCGCCGGAGGTTCCTGGGCCTGGCCTGCGTCGTGCTCGGCATTCAGCTGAGCGCCGCGCATGCCGCCAGCGCCAAGCCTTGGGACTTCACGCTGCCCACGCTGGAAGGTGACCGCTTCGTGCAGGCCTCGCGCCTGCCCGGATCGGTGCTCATCAACTTCTGGGGGCGTGATTGCCCGCCCTGCGTGGCGGAACTGCCGCGCTTGCAGGCCTTCGCCCAAGATCAGCGCGATTGGACCTTGATGCTGGTGGCCACCGACCCGCCGCAGGACGCACGCGTCTTCCTGCAGCGGCGCGGCATCACGCTGCCGGTGCTCAAGGCGGGGCCGAGCGTTGTGGCGCTGATGCACCGGGCGGGCAACCGCACGGGCGGCCTGCCCTTCACCGTGGCATTGCGCGACGGGCAGATCTGCCGCGTGCATGAAGGCGAATTGTCGGAAGCCGCGCTCGCAGAACTTCACGCCGCATGCGGCACCGAACGGATCGGGGCGACTCGATGATCGACAGGAGGTGGTTGGTGAACAAGCGTCTCACACCGGGTTTGCTCTGCGCGCTGGCGTGCATGGCGCAGCCCGTTCGCGCCCATGAGCCCGGCGCTCACGTCCACGGCATGGCCGAGCTGCGTGTGGCGATCGACGCTCCGCAGCTGGAGATCAGCCTGGAGAGTCCGCTGGACAACGTGCTGGGCTTCGAGCATGCGCCACGCGACGACAAGCAAAGAGCCGCCGTGCGGGTCATGGCCGCACGTCTGCGGCAGGCGCAAACCCTGTTCGTTCCCACACCGGCGGCGCATTGCCGGCTGACGACGGTGCAGCTCGCGTCGGCCGCCTTGCCGGCCGACTTGCTCGGTGAGAAGCCGGCGGCCTCGCCCGAAGCCTCCCACGACGCAGACGGGCACGCGGATCTCGACGCCACCTTCACCTTCAGCTGCGCAGCTCCTTCGCTGCTCAAAGGCATGGACGTGGACCTGATGCAGGCCTTCGCGGGGTTTCACAAGATCAACGTCTCGGTGGCTGGCCCCGCAGGCCAGTCGTCGGTCGTGCTGACGCCCGGCACGCGCACGGTCAGATGGTGAAGCCCGTGATCGACATGCCCTTGCTGCGGGTGCAGGACCTGCGGTTCCGATGGAGCCGCGCGGATCCGCCTTGCGTCGAGATCTCGCAACTCGACGTGCGGGCCGGTGAGCGCCTTTTCATCCACGGCCTCAGCGGCAGCGGCAAGAGCACCTTGCTGGCCTTGCTGGGCGGCGTGCTGGTCGGTGAGCAGGGCAGCGTGAGCGTCGCGATCGGCGGCGGGCGCGTCGACCTCGGGCAGCTCAGCCGGGCGGAGCGCGACCGGTTCCGCGTCGACCACATCGGGTTTGTGTTCCAGCAGTTCAACCTCATTCCCTATCTCAGCGTTCTCGACAACGTGCTCCTGCCGTGCCGGTTCTCGGCGCGCCGGCGCGAGCAGGCCGGCGATGAGCCTTCGGCCGACGCGCGCAGGCTGCTGCGCGAACTCGATCTGTCGGAGACCCTCATGGCGCGACCCGTGACCCAGCTCTCGGTCGGCCAGCAACAGCGCGTCGCCGTGGCGCGTGCGTTGATCGGCCGCCCCGAGATCGTGATCGCCGACGAACCGACATCAGCGCTTGACGCGCAGCGCCAGGACCGCTTCCTTGAACTGCTGCTCAAGGAGTGCGCGGCGTCGAATGCCAGCCTGGTGTTCGTCAGCCACGATCGGCGTCTGGCAAGGCACTTCACGCGCGAACTGGCGCTGCATGAGATCAACCGTGCGGCGGCTGCGAGCGAGGAGGCGGTCGCATGAGTCGCGAGCGCCGGAGCGGACCATGACGTACTTGCTGCAGCTCGCCATCGCCAGCGCCTGGAACCGGCGGGCAACGCTGGCCTTGACCGTCATGTCGATCGCGCTTTCCGTGACGATGCTGCTCGGCGTCGAACGTGCGCGCGTCGCGGCGCGCGAGGGCTTCGAGCAGTCGATTTCCGGCACTGATCTGGTGGTCGGCGCGAGGACGAGCCCGGTGCAGCTGATGCTGTACGCCGTGTTCCGCCTCGGCGAGGCGACCAACAACGTACGCTGGAGCAGCTTCGAGGCCATCGCCGCCAAGCCCGGCGTCGCATGGGCCGTACCGCTTTCACTGGGCGACTCCCATCGCGGCTTCGCTGTGCTCGGCACGACCCCCGCGTATTTCGAGCACTTCCGCTACGGCTACAAGCAGCCGCTCCTCCTGAGCGCCGGGCGGCCGTTCAGTGGCACGGTCGATGGCGTGTTCGAGGCCGTCATCGGCTCGGAGGTTGCGCGCTCGCTGGGCTATGGCCTGGGCCAGCGCATCACCCTCAGCCACGGCACCGGTGGCGGGCTGCTGCCCGAGCATGCCGACAAGCCCTTCACGGTGATCGGCATCCTGGCGCCGACCGGAACGCCGGTGGACCGCACGGTGCACATCAGCCTGCAGGCGATCGAAGCGATCCATCTCGACTGGCAGGCCGGCGCGCCGATTCCGGGCCTGTCGATCCCGCCCGAATACGTGCGCAAGTTCAACCTCCAGCCCAAGACCATCACCGCGATGCTGGTTGGCCTGAAGAGCCGCAGCGCGGTGTTCAAGGTCCAGCGCGAGGTCAACGAGTTCGAAGGCGAGCCCTTGCTGGCCGTGCTGCCGGGCGTGGCGCTGGACCAGCTCTGGCGCGTCATCGGCGTGGCCGAACAGACCTTGCTCGCCGTGTCCGCGATGATCGTCGTGATCGGCCTGGCGGGAATGGTGGCGGTGGTCCTGGCCAGCCTGAACGAGCGGCGACGAGAGCTGTCGATCCTGCGCTCGGTTGGCGCCGGTCCCTGGCAGATCGCCGGCCTGCTGGTCATCGAAAGTGTCGTCGCCACGGCGGTCGGATCGGTGGTCGGCCTGCTGCTGCTCGCCGTGATTGCGCTGCTGGCGGGGCCGTGGCTGCAGGCGAACTACGGGCTCGCGTTCCAGGCGGGCATGGGCTCGGCGGAGGAGGTGCCGCTGATCGGTCTCGTGCTGCTGGCCGGTCTGGTGGCCGGCGCCATTCCGGCCTGGCGCGCCAGCCGTCTGGCGCTCGCCGATGGGCTGACGCCCAGGCTGTGAAGGAATCGTCATGTTGCTTCGACTCATGATCCTCGCCGCATTGCTGTTCTTCGGCACGTCAGTGGCCCAGGCGGCCCCGGCCGCAGATGCGTTCAAGCTGACCGAATGGAATGCGCTCGTGCCCAAGGGTTGGGATCCGATGAAGGGCGTCAATCCGCTGGGTTTTGCGCTCATGGGCGACGGCGATCCGAGGGCCATGCAAGCGATCGATGAGCTGAAGCGTGCCTGGGACAACGCCCCGGCCGAGCCCACCCTGGATAACGCCCGCATCCGCATCGCCGGCTTCGTCGTGCCGCTGGATGCCGAGGGTTCGGCACTTCACGAGTTCCTGCTCGTTCCGTACTTCGGGGCCTGCATCCACACGCCGCCGCCGCCGGCCAACCAGGTCATCCACGTGACCTTGGCCACGCCGGCGAAGGGCGTGCGGATGATGGATGCCATCTGGGTCAAGGGCCAGATGCATGTCGCGCCCAGCGACACCGGCATGGGGATGGCGGGCTATCACATGGACGCGATCAGCATCGCGCCCTATGCAGGCAAGCGTTGAGTCAGGGCGAAGCGAGGCTCGCATGAGTCCTTCGAACACTTGTGTGCTTGCCCTGATCGCGATCTGCCTCGCCAGCGCGCCTGCAGCGGCTGCCGATGCCGGACTCAGGCCCGCGCCGGCCAGGACGTTCGAGACCATCGAATGGACCACCTTGCTGCCCGAGGATTGGCACGGCGGCTACGGGCTGAAGACCCTGAGCTTTGCGCTGCTCGGGGACGACGATCCGCGGGCACGGGCTGCGCTGCAACACTTGAAGGAGTCCTTGAGCCGCGTGCCGGCCGTGCAAGCCTTGGACAAGCGGCGGATCCGCATCGCGGGCTACATCGTTCCCCTCGATCGCGATGGTGCGCATCGCCTGCGCGAGTTTTTGCTGGTGCCTTATTTCGGGGCCTGCATCCACTCGCCGCCGCCGCCGCCCAACCAGACGCTGCGCGTCAAGCTTGCCAGGCCTGCCGAGGGCTTGCAGTCGATGGATTACGCCTGGGTCGGCGGCACCATGCACATCGAGACGACCGATACGGATCAGGGGCGCGCGGGATACCTGCTTGACGCGGATGTTGTCACGATGATCTCCGCGGCCCGTCCCGAACCCGACCTCGTGACACGCCTGAAGCAGGTCACGCCGCTGCTCCTGGTGGGCGTGGTGCCCTTGCTGATCGCATCGGTGCTTCTGGTTCGATGGATCGAGCGCGACCGGCGTCGCACGCCACGCGAGGTCAAGCTCGCGGCACGCTCGGCGACGTCGCAAGGGAAGGCTCGCCGCAGGGGTGCGAAGGCGCTCGAACGCATGACAGCGCTGCAGCGCCTGATGCATCGGCTTCACCTGCACCGATGGCCCAGAACCGTCAAGCGATCATCCCGATGAAGCGCTTCCTGCATCTGATGGTGGAGCAGCGCAGCCTGGCACAAGCGGTGTTGGGCACGCTGCTCGCAGGGCTCTGGATATTTTTTTCACTGACGCCGCGCGTGTCCGTGCCGTCGACGGACTTCAAGGAAATTCGCTGGTCCGATCTGACACCCAGGGAATGGGACCCGACGAAGCGCTTTCGCACGCTCAATCTGGACGCGATGCGCGACAGCGACCCGCGCACCGCCCAGTTGCTGCTGCAGATGCAGGGGGCCTGGGACAACGCACCGACCGTCAGCGCAATGGATGGCGCTGCGGTCAAGCTCTCGGGCTACATCGTGCCGCTGGACGGCAATCGCGAGGCCCTGAGCGAGTTCCTGCTGGTGCCTTACTTTGGCGCCTGCATTCACACGCCACCGCCGCCCGCGAACCAGATTGTTCACGTCATCGCGAAGACGCCTGCGAGCGGTTTCAAGGCGATGGACACGGTCTGGGTGAGCGGCACGATGCGCACGACGCGCCAGGACTCGGTCATGGGCACGAGCGGCTACCTGATTTCGGCCGTCCGGATCACCCACTCCGGGACTTCGCCCTAGGCGCTTCAGTGTCGATGCGCCGTTTTTCTGGCGCGCCGAACCGGCGCAGGGCATCCGTCGCAACGACCATACAGGGTCAGCTCATGCCGCTCGACCGTGAAACCCTTGGGCGCCAAGCCTTCCAGATCTCCCGGGCAATCATGCACATCGAAGACGCGCTTGCATTCGGTGCACTGGAAGTGATGGTGGTGCTCGTGCTGCGTCGCTTCGTAGCGGGGACTCTCGCCCGGCAGCGCGACCACGACGATCTCGCCTGCCTCCACGAGTTGCTTCAGATTGCGGTAGACCGTCGCCAGGGACATGCCCGGCACTTCCTGCTGAGCTGCGTCCAGCACCTCCTGCGGTGACAGGGGACGGCCGACGGCCTCGATGACATTGCGGATCGCGCTGCGCTGGCGTGTGGATCGCTCCATGGGAACTCAGTCTGAATCTGGCAAGGCGCCAACGGGATGTTCGCACGGCCAGCACCGGCGGTCCCGTCCAGGACTCATTTATTGCTTTGCGGCGTCGTGGTGCGCATCCATGCGGGCGAGTCGTCGTCATCCCGATAGAACTGGGAATGGCGCATTCTGGGGTCGCTCAGACTGGTGGGTGGCGACTGGTAATGCAGGCCGTTGATCGAGCTTTGGAATTGCGGCGCCGAAGCGCATGAGCAGAGAAGCCCTGCGGACAGGGCGATCAGGACGATCGGGATCAGTTTCATGAGGACCTCCGGTTCAAATCGAGGGAGTCGGCCGTGGCGGGAGCGCCTGCCATTCGCCCGCTGTCCATCAGCGCGCTCGAACTCGTTGCTAATGATAGTACGTTACTGATAATGGCGCCACGTTGCGGAGCGGGATCGATGGCCTCTGCGCTTGATTTTATTGATATTGAATTATCATTAGTGGTGGCGACGCAAAGGCTGGCAAAGGCCGAATTCGCTCATCCCACCGAGGCTCGGTCGGCCGCCTGACGGGTCCGCTTCTCGCCCATCTCACTGAAAGAACTCCATGACATCCAGCCAGCCGGCGCCGCGCCGCCTGCCCATCACCGTGTTCCCGAGCATCCTCGGCGCCGAGGAAACCGCAACGTGACCGTGCTCTTGATGTCTCTGGGCTCGATGTGTTCCACGCTCGCGGGCGGAACGATCGGGCTGCGCTTTCGCGGTCATCTGCACTATCTGCTCAGCTTCACCGCCGGTGTGCTGCTCGGTGTCGTTGCTTTCGACGTGCTGCCCGAAGTCTTTGAACTGGCCCAGACGCATGGCTTCGCTGTCCTGCATGCGATGGTGGCGTTCGTCGCAGGCTTCCTGGTCTTTCATGCGCTTGAGAAATTCATCCTGGTCCATACGGCGCATGAAGCCGACTATGTTTCCCACCATCACCCCGGTGTCGGCGTGATCTCGGCGATAGCGTTGTCCGGGCACAGCCTGATGGATGGCGTCGCGATCGGTCTGGGTTTCCAGGTGTCCAGCAGCGTGGGCGCCACGGTTGCGCTTGCCGTCATTGCGCACGATTTCTGCGATGGCCTGAACACCGTCGGGCTGATGCTGGCGCATGGCAACACGCGGCGCAAGGCGTCGGTCCTGTTGGTTCTTGATGCCCTGGCGCCCGTCGCAGGCGCTGCATCGACGTCGTTGTTCAGGCTGCCGCCGTTCGCGTTGATGCTGTACCTCGGCTTCCTGGCTGGCTTCCTGCTGTACATCGGGGTCTGCGACATCCTGCCGCAGGCGCATTCACGGGCGAGCCCGAGGGCATCGAGCCGAATGCTTTGGCTGACCGTCCTGGGCGCGGCTTTCGCGTTCAGCGTCGCGCACGCGCTGGCGTGACGCTGTCTGTCAAGTCATCTGACGCAGAGACCGCCTGATCCTCATCCACCCGAATCACCTCCTCAGCGGCCCGCAGGTAGGCCAGCGCTGCTTCAGGATCGCGCGCGCCATGCGCCACTGCCTCCAAGGAACCGGAGCGCCGCAATGCCTTGTTGAGTTCGGGCACTTCGTCGCCCAATGAATGGGCCGCATCAAGCGCGCGCATCAGGTCAAGCAGGCCGCCTCGCTTCGGGCGCGAGACGTCAGGGCACAGCCGGCGCATCAGCGCAGGCTGCGTGCGCAGCGCATCGGCCAGCGCAAGGGCCTCTCGGTCGCGCAAGGGAGCGAGATGACCGGTGCCATGCAGAAGCAACGGCGACATCGCGCGCAGGAAGCGTGAGGGCAGGTTGGCGTAGAGCTCCCGCAGCAGCGTCGCGGCTTCGTGCAGTTGCAGGCGGATGGCTGCGCGCGCCACCGGCAGCATCGCCGGTTCGTTCTCGTGCCCGTAACGCCAAATGCAAGCGGAGGCGAGGTAGAGGGCGGCGAGCACGTCGCCCAGGCGCGCGGACAACAACTCCATGCGTTTGAGCTTGCCGCCCAGCAGGCCCATCGCAAGATCGGCGGTCAGCGCATAGCGGGTGGACAGCGAGGCGATGAGCTTCGCTTCGGCGCGCAGATCGGCCGGCGGATTTCCTTGCAGCGGCGCGCCGAACAAGCTGCGCCAGAGGTTGCGCATCACATGGCCGCCATGACCCAGCAGGGCGCGGCCCAATCGCTCGGGATCCTGCGTCTGCACGGCCGTCATCTCTTCCTGCACGAAGGGGTGGCAGCGCGTCGCGCCCTGGCCGAAGATGATCAACGCCCGTGACAGCAGATTGGCCCCTTCCACGGTGATGGCGATGGGCGCATGACGGTAGGCCACGCCGAGCAGGTTGCGCGGGCCGGCGATGATGCCTTTGCCGCCCAGCACATCCATGCCATCGTTGACGGCGCGCCGGCCCGCTTCGGTGAGCTGGACCTTGAGGATGGCGCTGGCGACGCTGGGCTGCTCGCCGGCATCCAGCGCGGCCGCCGTGTAGCGCCGTGCGGCGTCGGTGCCGTAAAGCCGCGCAGCCATTTGCGCGGTGATGCCTGCGATGGCATGAAAACGTCCGATCGGCAGGCCGAACTGCTCGCGCACCTGGCCGTAGCCGTTGACCACGAACAGCGCCGTCTGCTGCATCGCCGCGCCCAGCGCCGGCAGCGAGATGGCGCGGCCGGCGGCCAGGCATTCCATCAGCATGCGCCAGCCCTGGCCGACGCGCTCCTCGCCGCCGATCACCCAGTCCATCGGCACGAACACGTCTTCGCCGCGGATCGGGCCATTCATGAAGGCCGAGTTCATCGGATGGTGGCGGTGGCCGATCTCCATGCCCGGCGTGGGCACGGGCAGCAGCGCGCAGGTGATGCCGAGTTCCTGCTGGCCGGCAGGCCGAGAGGGATCGACAGCCTGGAAGGCCAGGCCCACCACGCTCGCCACCGGCGCGAGCGTGATGTAGCGCTTGTCGAATCGAACGCTGAAGCCGCGCACGGCCCGGCCATCGATCTGGCGCTCGGTCAGCACGCCGCGGTCGGGGATGGAGGCAGCGTCCGAACCGGCGTGGGGCGAGGTCAGGCCGAAGCAGGGCAGCTCGCGGCCATCGGCCAGGCGCGGCAGATAGTGCTGCTGCTGGGCTGGCGTGCCGTAGCGCAGCAGCAACTCGGCGGGGCCCAGCGAGTTGGGCACCATCACGGTCACCGCGCAGGCGACGTTGACCGTGGCGATACGGGTCACCACCTCGGCGTGTGCGTAATGGCCGAAGCCGAGGCCGCCGTACTCCTTCGGGATGATCATGCCGAAGAAGCGCCGCTCGCGCAGGGTGCGCCACACCTCGGGCGGCAGGTCGCCGGCCTGGTCGATGGCGTGGTCGTCGAGCATGCCGATGAGCGTGGTCACCTCGTCATTCAGGAACCGGCGCTCTTCGTCAGTCAGGCGATTCGGACCGCGCGCGAACAGCGCGTCGAAGTCGGGCTGGCCGGCAAACAGCTGGCCCTCGAAGCCCACCGTGCCGGCCTCGAGTGCCGCCCGTTCGGTGTCGCCCATCGGGGGCAAGGCCTTGGAGAAGGGCGCCATCGCGAGGCGCCCGATCAGTCGATGCAGTCCCATGAAGCAAGCCTAGGGTCTGCGCGCCGGTCGACGCTGTCAGCCTCGAGTGCATGTGCGCGTAGGACGCGGTCCCGCGATGGGGCGAGACCTGGCCCATGCGTTCTGTTGCTGTCGCTCGCTATTTCGGCGTGAGTCGATACAAGCC
This sequence comes from Burkholderiaceae bacterium, assembly GCA_036500605.1. Taxonomy (GTDB): domain Bacteria; phylum Pseudomonadota; class Gammaproteobacteria; order Burkholderiales; family Burkholderiaceae_C; genus JAFALK01. Next base: position 176,275 of record DASYBU010000021.1, on the reverse strand, counting down.
CCCCGCATGATCGTCCTCGATCAGCCAGAGAGCGCCATCCGGCGCCTGCTCGACATCACGAGCGCGGAAGCCGACCGGCCAGTGTTCAGCCGGTGTCGCGGTCGCGCCGTGAACCTCGATCCGGTGCAGGGCGCGGCTCACCAGGCCCGTCGCGAACGCTGAGCCCTTCCAGTTCGGGAACATCGCGCCGCTGTAGAACATCAGGTTGCCGGGCGCGAGCACGGGCGTCCAGTAGATGACCGGCTTGGTGAGGTCGGGGCGCGTGTCGGGGCTGGGGATGGGTACGCCGTTGTAGTTCACCGCGTAGGAGACGAGCGGCCAACCGTAGTTCTTGCCGGGCTCGATCAGGTTGAGTTCGTCGCCGCCGCGCGGCCCGTGCTCAAGCTCCCACAGGCGGCCGTCCGGCGCGAAGGCCAGGCCGTAGGGCGTGCGATGTCCGGTGCTCCAGGTCTCGGCCGGCGTCAGGTTCGGGCCGTCAAACACATAGGTCCGCACGGGCGGCTCGGTCTTGGCGGCCTCCGTGTCTTCGGGCGGATCGATCACGGGCACCGAGTGCGCACCGGTCTTGCCCTCCATCGGGTTGCCGGGCGCGGGCTTGCCATCCAGCGTCAGCCGCAGGATCTTGCCGGCCGGTTGGTTCGGGTCCTGGGCCGGCGTGAAGCGCTGCCGGTCGCCGGCGGTGAGGAAGAGAAATTTCCCGTCGAGCGAGAAGGCCACCGCAGCGCCGGCCTGGCCGCCCTTGCCCTTGATCGGGTCGTGCCAGATGACCTTCAGATCCTCCAGCGCGGCGGTGCCGGTGCCGATCTTGAGTCGTGCGCGGGCGAGCGCCAGGCTCGAGGTGCCCGGCTCCTTGCCGGGCTCCGAGTAGGTCAGGTAGATCGCGCCATCGCTCGCATAGGACGGCGCCAGGTAGACGCCGAGCATGCCGTTCTGGCCTTCGCTCAGCACCCGCGGCACGCCCGTGACCTCGAGCTTCTGCCCGGCTTGCGTCGTCAGGAAGAGCTTGCCGATCTTCTCGGTGATCAGCATGCGGCCGTCAGGCAGGAAGGCGATGCGCCACGGCAGATCGAACTGCGCGACCTTCGTGAGCTTGAACGGAGGCGATGGCGTGGGCGGCAGAGGCCCCGCGTTGATCTGCGCAAGCACCGGCGCTGTGCCGACCAGCAAGCCAAGGATGAATCCGAACTTCGGGAATTGCATGCGTCTGTCCTCCGTGGTGTGTCGGAAGAGTATCTCGTGACCGTGAAAAACGGTGACGACCATCGCGCCACGCCGTCTGGTGGAACACGGCAGCGAGATACATCCTGAAGCATCCGCCGGCGCCGATTGGTGCAGACTGGGGCGATGGGTATTCAGATTGATGAAAATCCCGCCGCACTGACGGCGGAACAGAGCTTGACCGGCTGGCGCCGCGAGTTCTGCGTGGAGTTGCAGGGCGAAGGCCAGGCGCGTGTGTTTGTGCGGGCGGTGGCGGTGTCCTCGCTCAAGGCGACCGAGTTGCGCCGGGCTGTGCTGTTTTATCGCGTGAGTTCGGGGTTCACCGATTTGCCGGGCTGCGTTGCGGCGGCGCGTGAGCCGCTCGAGCGCCTGGCCCGCTTCGCGGTGCGCCAGCAGCCCAGCCAGGACAACCTCTTTGCCGCGGTCACCTACGACCGCAGCGCCTGGGACCTGGTCGTCACCGCTGTTGACCATTGGCAGCGGCAGCACCACGCGACCACTCGGTAGCTCGCTAACCCGCTAACCCGCTGAATCAGCGCAGCTGAAGTACCGGCGCGGGAGCGCCGGCTGAGACTCGCACTGATTGTTGTCGCCACGGCAACTATCCATTGCCATCGTGCACATTGTTCTTACGAGGGCGCACTCCTATAGTTGCGTGTAATTCAACAGTTATTGCCCAGCGGGCAACAGGGCATGGACCACCTGCACAGCCTCCGAGTGTTCTGCCGGGTCATCGACACGCAGGGCTTTGCGGCAGCGGCGCGCGAGATGAACCTCTCGCCCTCGGTGGTCACGCGGCTGATCAACAAGCTCGAAGCCCATGTGGGCGCACGGCTGATCAATCGCACGACCCGCCGCCTGGGCCTGACCGAGGCCGGCGAGGCCTACCTCGAACAGGTGCGGCGCATTCTTGCGGAACTTGAAGAGGCCGAGGCTTCGGTGCGCTCGGCCAGCCATTCGCTGAGCGGGCATCTGAAAGTGCTGGCGCCGGCCGCCTTTGCGGCATACCAGCTGGCGCCGCTGCTGATCGGCTTCCGGCAGCGCTATCCCTTGCTGACCATCGGCCTGTCGGCGCCGGGGCCGGTGGAGGCGATGGACGAGAGCTTTGACATCAGCCTGATCACCGCGCGCGGCGACACCATTGAAGACGGCGAGTTCGTGGCCCGGCGCCTGGCCCGCTCGCACATGATTCTCTGCGCCTCGCCGACCTACCTGGCCCGCCACGGCCGCCCCGCCGCGCCCGACGAGCTGCACAAGCACGAGGTGCTGATGGGCCCGCAGTCGCAGAGCATGACCCTGCACGTCGATCGCGGCGCCGGCGAGGGCAAGCCTTTTGAATTCGTGGCCCAGCATTCGCCGCTGTCCACGGTGCAGATGGACATCTCGATGGCCGCCACGACGGCGGGCCTGGGCATCAGCGCGATGCCCAGCTACGCGGCCGCGCAGGCCATTGCCGAGCGCAGGCTCGAACGTGTGCTGCCCGGCTGGCACCTGTTCCAGATCTCGGTGTTCGCGGCCATCCCTTCGCGCAAATACGTGCAGGCCAAGACACGCGCCTTCCTCGATTTCCTGTTCGAGGTGTTCCCCGACGACGACCGCGATCCGTGGCTCGCGGGCAGGGCGCGCTGAGGTTCACGCATCATCATCATGAACACCGCTGCTCCTTCCACCTCGTCGAGCCTGAATGCTCGCCTGAACGCCCGACTCGACCGCCTGCTCGTCCACTTGCCGACCTGGCGCGAATGGCTGCTGTCCAGCAAGACCTTCGTGGCGGCCATGCTGGCCTTCTATCTCGCCTTGTCGGCCGGCCTGCCGCGCCCGTATTGGGCCTTCGCCACGGTTTATGTTGTCTCGAATCCGCTGACCGGCGCCACGCGTTCCAAGGGCCTGTACCGCGTGCTGGGCACGCTGATCGGCGCGAGCGCTGCGGTGCTCGTGCTGCCTTTGCTGGCCAATATGCCGATCGCCATGAGCCTGTTCATCTCGGTGTGGACGGGCGCCTTGCTCTACCTGTCCTTCCTCGACCGGCTGCCCAGCAACTACGTCTACATGCTGTCGGCCTACACGCTGCCGATGATTGCGCTGCCGATGGTGCAGACGCCTGACCTGGTCTTCCCCTTCGCGGTCTCGCGCACCGAGGAGATCCTGCTCGGCATCGTCAGCGCCAGCCTGGTGTCCTCGCTGCTGTTTCCGGGCAAGGCGGCGCCGGTGCTGGAAGCACGCTTTCGTGCGTGGCTCGATGATGCGGGCCGCTGGGCCACCGGCCTGCTGCGCAGCGAGGCGCACAGCCGGCCGCGCGATGCCAAGGCGCTGGTCAGCGCACACCGGCTCGCGGCCGATGTGCTCGCGCTGGACCAGTTCATCAGCCACCTGCGCTATGACGTCGACAGCAGCGATCTCGTCCGCATGGCGCGCGAGCTGCGCATGCGCCTGGGCCTGCTGCTGCCGACACTGTCCTCCTTGAGCACTGCAGTGGGCGCCTTGCGCGACGCGCCCGGCGGTGTGCCTGCGAGCCTGAGCGCGCAGATGGACCAGATCGCCGACTGGGTGGCCGCGCCGCCTTCGGCCGAGGTCGATGCCGAGGGCGTGCGCCTGCAGGAGCGTCTGCACGCACTGGCGTGCGCCGGCCTCGCCGAGGAAGACTCGCAAGGCCGGGCCCGCGATCTGCAATTGCTGCGCCGCCAGGTCATGAAGCGGCTCGAAGGCCTCGTGCAACTCTGGCGCGATGGCCGCGCCCTGCAACGCATGATGGCCGAAGGCCGGCTCGACCCCGCCTGGACGCCGGCCTACGAGCGCTGGACCTTCAGCCCCTCGGTGCGCCACCACGACCACGGCATGCAGGTCTTCTCGGCCGTCTCGGTCTGCGCGGTGACCTTCATCGCCTGCCTGATCTGGATCTTCAGCGGCTGGACCGACGGCGCCGGCGCCGTGATCATGTGCGCCGTCTGCTCCTGCTTCTTTGCCGCGCAGGACGAGCCGGCGCCCGCGCAGCTCGGCTTCTTCTACGCCACCATCATGTGCCTGGTGCTGGGCGTGCTGATGCTCTTCCTCGTGCTGCCCGCCGCGCATGAATTCGAGACGCTGACGCTGCTGCTCGCGCCGATCTTCCTGTTCATCGGCACGCTCGTCACGCGGCCGGCCTTTGCCACCATCGCGATGGGCCTGACCGTCACGCTGGCCACGGGCCTGGGCCTCAGCGATGCCTACAACGCCGACTTCGGCGTCTTCGTCAACAGCAGCCTGGCCAGCGCCGCCGGTTGCCTGCTGGCGCTGCTGTGGACGCTGCTGACGCGGCCCTTCGGCGCGCGCCTGAGCCTGCACCGACTGCTGCGCGCCACCTGGACCGACCTGGCCCTGACCGCCTGCGGTCGCCACGGCGGCGATCTGGACGCACTGCGCGCCCGCATGATCGATCGCCTGGCGCAGCTGATGCCGCGCCTGGCCGCGAGCACCGGCGTGCAAGGCACCGACGGCCTGGCCGAACTGCGCGTGGGCTTCAGTGCCGTGATGCTGCAACGCGAGCTCGGCGGCCTGCCGCCCGAGGCCGCGCAGCAGGTGCAGGCCGTGCTCGATGCGCTCGAACACCACTACCAGCGACGCCTGCAGCTGCCCCTCACCGAAGCGCTGCAGGCCGGGGCCGCACTGCGTCGTCGCCTCGATGCGGCCGTGGCCACGCTGGCCCCGTTGCCCGAGCAGCGCGAAACGCTGCAGGCCTTGGTCGAACTGCGGCTCACGCTGTGCCCGCTGAAGCCCGAATCTTCCTCCGCCCAAGGAACCCTCGCATGATCGGCGATCTCACTTTCTACGGCATCTATCTGCCCGCGCTGGCCGTCCCGCTGCTGCTGGCCTATCTCATGGTCGCGGGGCTGCGCTGGGTGTTCGGCCGCGCGGGCCTGTATCGATGGGTCTGGCACCGCTCGCTCTTCAATGTCTCGCTTTATGTGATCGCGCTCTACGCCGCCGTGCGCTGGACCGCTGGATGGACGCTTCTGTCATGAAACGCAAAAACTCTTCTTCCTCTTTTTGGTCGTCGGCCGCTGCCCTGGCCCGCAAGCTCGCGCCGGTGGCGCTGACCGGGGTCGTCGTCGCCGTGGCCTTCATCGCCGGCCGGCGCGTGTGGGAACACTACGCCGAGGCGCCGTGGACGCGCGACGCCCACATCCGCGCCGACATCCTGCAGATCGCGCCGGACGTGACCGGCCTCGTCACCGAGGTGCAGGTGCGCGACAACCAGCCGGTGCACGCCGGCGATCTGCTGTTCCAGATCGACCGCGCCCGCTACGAGCTCGCAGTCGCGCAATCGCGAGCCACGGTGGCGCAGTCAAAGGCCGCGCTGGGCCAGGCGCAGGCGAGCATCAACAACCAGCGCGCCCAACTGGCGCAGGCGCGCCGTGAATCGGCGCGCAACCGCAAGCTGTCCGATCTGGTGGCGCAGGAGAACATCGAGCAAGGCGACGTGAAGGTGCAGCAGGGCGAAGCCGCATTGGCGCTGGCACAGGCCGCGATGGCAGCAGCGCAAGCCAACACGCAGGCGGCCACCGCAGCCCTGCAACTGGCCACGCTCAACCTCGAGCGCACGCAGGTCCGCAGCCCCGTTGACGGCTATGTGAACGACCGCGCCCCGCATGTCGGCGACTACGTCGGCACCGGCCGCCCGGTGCTTTCGATCCTCGATCTGAAGTCCGTCTACGTAGACAGTTACTTCGAGGAAACCAAGATCGACAAGCTGCATGCGGGCCAGGCGGTGGAGATCCACATCATGGGCCAGGAACGCTCGCTCAAAGGCCATGTGCAGAGCCTGGCCGCCGGCATCGAGGACCGCGACCGCACGAACGGCAGCAACCTGCTGCCCAATGTGAACCCGAGCTTCAACTGGGTGCGCCTGGCGCAGCGCGTGCCGGTGCGCATCGCCTTTGATGCCTGGCCCGCCGGCGAACGGCCGACGATCGGGCGCACGGCCACGGTTTCCGTCGTTGAGGAGAAGCAGGGGAAGCAGGGGAAGCAGGGGAGCAAGCCATGAACAAGAAGGCCTTGCCCCTGGCCGTCGCTGCGGCGAGTTTGCTGCTGGCCGCTTGCACGACCGTGGGCCCGAACTACAGCGTGCCTGACAGCGCCGCGATCAAACGCCCCGCCGCGCAAGCGAACTTCCAGCAAGCGCAAAAGGCCGGTGCCGCCGCGAGCCTGGAGCCGCTGCCGCCGCAATGGTGGCAGCTGTATCGCAGCGAAGAGCTCGATTCGCTCGTGAGCTCGGCCCTGGCTGCCAACACCTCGCTCCGTGCCGCGCAAGCGCATCTGCAGCGTGCCTCCGCGCAGCTCAGGCAGGTCAACGGCGAGCGCGATCCGCATGCCGGCGTGGTGGCCGCGGTCAAGCGCGCTCGCGAATCCGGCGAGGCCTATCTGCTGCCCGAGCAACTGCCGATGACGAACGAAGGCGAGCTGATGTTCGAGGTGTCATACCAGATCGACCTCTGGGGCCAGCTCAAGCGCGGCGAGGAAGCGGCCGAGGCCAATCTGGAGGCGGTCGAGGCGGCGCAGGATGTGGCACGCGTCAGCGTCGTGGCGCAAACCGTGCAGGCCTATCTGCAGGTCTGCCATGCGCAAGCCGAGAAGACCGTGGCCGAGCATGCGCTGACGCTGCAGCAGCACACGCTGCAACTGGCCGAGCGCATGGCCGAAGCGGGGCGCGGCAACTCGACCGACGTGCTGCGCGCGCAAGGGTTGGTGGAAGTGCAGCGCGCGGGGCTGCCGCGCTTTGATGCCGAGCGAGAAGCCGGTCTTTATCGACTGGCCGCTTTGCTGGGCCGCACGCCGCAGGAACTCGACCCCGCCACGGTCCGTTGCGCCACGCCGCCGCAGCTCGATCAGGCGCTGCCTGTCGGCGATGGCACGGCGCTGCTCAAGCGCCGGCCCGATGTCCGTCAGGCCGAGCGGCAAGCGGCGGTGGCCAGCGCGCGCATCGGCGTGGCAACGGCCTCGCTCTACCCGTCGATCAGCATTGGCGCTTCGGCCGGTTTGATCGGCATCGCAGAACACCTCGGCCAGCCGGCGACGCAGACCTACGGCCTCGGCCCGCTGCTGAGCTGGCGCATCCCGGATGCCGGCGCCAAGGCCCGCGTGAAGATGGCGCAGGCCGATCAGCAGGCCGCGCTGGCGCAGTTCGACGGCGTGGTGCTGCAGGCGCTGGCCGAAGTTGAGACGGCGCTCAGCCGTTATCGCCACGATCTCGAACGCCAGCAGGCGCAGCGCGATGCACGCGACCGCGCCGCCGCGTTATCCGCCGAGCAGCAGCGCTTCGTCGCCGCCGGTCGGCATCCGTATGCGAGCAGCCTTGAAGCGCGCCGCACGCTGATCGGGGCTGAGTCTGCGTTGGCTGCGGTCGATGCGGATGTGGCGCAGGATCAGGTGAGGGTGTTTCTTGCCTTGGGCGGCGGTTGGGAGACGCAGAGCGGGCGTTGATGAGCGAACGCCCGCTGTAGTCGCTCGCATCGGGGACTCGCTTCAAAACCCCCTACATCTGATCTTTCGCTGACCGCAGCGCAGGAGCACGATGCTGGGCATGACACAGGCGATGCTGAGGCTGAACTGGACGATTGACTGCACCAAGAGGCGCGAGTTTGCACGATTCCATGGTGTCGCCGACCGGGTGTCGCGTGCATTCGCGCCACTGCATTTTTGCCGCCTGGTGCTACGCGCTGAAGTGCTGATGGATCGAAGCGCGGAGCACATTGCTACGTGCAAGGGCCTAGACAGTCTGCGCACTCAGGATTCAGGCTTTGAAGCAAGTCACATGTATCAACCCAACTCAGAGAAGTATCATGAGTATTCAATTTAGGACCAGCGCCCTACTATTTGTCTGCATCGCCGCAGCATCCAGCAATTCGGCGACGGCAGCGACCTACTATGTTGATTCGATCGGCGGGAGTAAAACCAACAGCGGGCTGGGGCCAACGGTCGGTGATCGATTAAAGCCAGGTCCGTGGAAAACTCTCGCGCAGGTCAACAGTTGGCCGTTGAATCCAGGTGATTCGGTGCTCTTCAAATGTGGCGGCATCTGGGATGAGTCGCTCGTTGTGGGGAGTTCAGGTACTGCTGCCAAACCGATCAACTTCGGCACTTATGGCGAGTGCGGCAGCCTTTCGAAACCGATCTTCCGTCGTTCAATGCCCGTCACGAAATGGGCCTTTGCGAATGGAATATGGCGGGCAGCAATCAATTCCGATGCATGGCAAGTTATTTCTTATACAAACGGCATGGGCACGCTGTTGCCCATCGCGCGCCATCCCAAAATAACGTTGCGTCCCGCTGATCAGGCAAAAATCTCCGCTGACGACATCGATATGCTGCGTGTTCAATCAGCAGTGACCTGCGGAAGCCTTGGTTACTCGACGAACGCGGATGCAAGTTGCGGCCTGGTGTCCACGCCCCAAACATTGCAATCAATGCAAAGTCTGCAAGGCGCCGACTTGATCCTCCGCGAGGGCTTGTACAACTTTGATCGCAAGCGGGTGCTGAGTCAGGACTCCACCACCGGAAAAATCATTTGGACTCCAAGCTATGGCGGTACTGCCGCTACCGGATTGCAAGGCCCCGCAATCAACACGCTTCAGCCGGGCGATGGATTCTTCGCGATTGGCCTTCCGTGGATGATTGCAGAAGCGAACGAATGGGCCATCGAACGTGGCTCGTCGCTTTCTCTCGATCTCAAGCTGCCCAGCGGCACGACGCCGCCGGAAGATCCCAATGCGGCTGGCGCAATCCGTATCACGCCCTTGCAGAGCCAGGAAACCATCGGCATCGATGCAAGCGGGCGGACCTATCTGACATTCACCGACCTTCAGGTCGTGGATGCGGCTGTCGGTCTGGACGCAACGGGATCCACGGGCATCAGCGCGAACGGGCTGCACATTGCGAGGTCTGCTTACGTCGGTGCGCGCGCGCTGAGCAGCAGCGGTTTCACGATGACGAACAGCACGATTGAGCAGTCGGGTTTCATCGGTCTCTCTGCATCGAACAGCATCAACGCGAACGTCACTGGTAACCAGATCACCGATACCGGCACCAGCGTGCCACCCAGTGCCCCCCTTGCCTTGGATCGATGGAAGGAGACTAACTACTATGGCATACAGATGCAATATGCTGAAAATGCCAGCATCAAGAATAATCGCGTGGCCAAATCTGGATATATCGGCATTCGTGCGTCGTCGGCGTTCGCGCCATCCGCTGGAGACATGACAAATATCGACGGCAACACGATTGAGGATACCTGTTTCTATCTGGATGATTGCAGCTCAATCTACACCGACGGAAGAAATGGGCTGCCCAGCCACGTGTCCATCACCAACAACGTCGTGCTTCGCTCCAAAGGCAATCCAATTGGCCGCCACCTGGACCAGGCCGCGCAAACCAGCGGCATCGCGCTTGATGATTTTGCCAATACGGTCACGGTTTCAGGCAATGCGATCGTGGATACAGGCCGCGCCATCGGTGGTCATTTGATTCGCAACAGTTCGTTTCTGGACAATATATTTTTCGCAAGTCGGGATGAGGATGTTCTGTTTGGCGAAGACGAGCCAGGCAATCAGCGTTCGGTGGCCAATGGATATGCCAGTGGAAATATGTGCGCTAACCCCTACAACTGCATTGTTGGAAATGTGGTGCAGGCTAATTTTTTTGTGGGTCTGCCTGATGTGCCTGCCTATTATCTGCTGAGCACGCAAGGCGACACCGCCGACTATTTCACTGATATCGGCGAGAACGTTGGAAATCAGTATGCCAACGCGTTTACGGGCTTCACGGCACTTGACCAGTCTAAATGGCAAAACGTGCCCATGCGCTTGAACTGGAGTGCTTGGCGGACCCCGTCGCGTGACCTGAGCAGCAGTTCACTGCCGAATCCGGCATCGCCCTACCATCTCGCGCTACGCAGCGGCTTTGCCGCCGTGGCGAATGCAGCAGTCAACGGCGACTTTCATATGAATACGTCATGGTGGTCCACATGGACGCCTGCGGGCACGAACTCCCTCACCGTGGTCACCGACAGCAACAACAGCCGGCATGGCCACTTTGTCGCCGCAAATGCCACCGATGACCGGCCTCGTCTTGCGATGACGGTCGATGGCTTGAAGACGACCAGCGGAAAAAGCTACGTGGTGCGCTTTGCCATGCGCACCGACACCGCCGGGTTTGACGTCACGCCGGTGCTCCGAAACAGCCAGACCAATGAGAGTATTGGCGCTGGCCTCACGGTATCTCCAAACGGCAACTGGAACACCTACTATGCCGTGGTGACGGCGACTCAATCCGTGGACGCGAAATCGGGTCAAGCTGTGCGGCTCGACTTCCAGATTCCCGGAAACAGCTCAATCGACATCACCGACGTGCTGGTGGCCGAGGTGTCACCGGGCGTCGTGCCCGCACGCAGCCTTCTGCACCTGTTTGTGGGCGGCCAAATTGGCGCCGACGGGACTGTGAATTCGGGCACCTTCGCCTGCCCGGATGCAGATACATCGTCGACTGGCCCTTGTGGCCACTACCTGAACCTGAAGACCGGCAATCTGGTGACCTGGCCGTTGTCCTTGGCCAGCAATTCGCCCAAAGATTCCGTTGCCACCGTCACTCTTGATCCGCGCTTTCGGGACTCAGACGGCGATGGCGTAGCCGATGTCGATGAGCTTTGCCCATCGACACCGGCTGGCGTCAGCGTCGACGAACGGGGCTGCAGCTATGCGCAACGCCACGCCTCATCGGCGCATTGAACTGAACGGCTAGTGACTGGATCGACTCGCTCTCGAGCCGCTACGGCAGAAGGCGGGTCGACCTTGGTCGATCTCCGTTCGTTTGAGTCGCGCCGGCTTCGCCCAGCCCTGCATTCGCGCGAGACGCGAGAGGAGATGCGGTCATGGATACCAATGGTTGCGTTCAGCGGAGCATCCAGGGGGCAAGCGGCCTCAACGCCGTCGCCGACCCGGAGTGATCGATGATGACCGAAGAGGGCCGCGAATGAATCATGCCTTGAGCGCCGCATCGCGCACGCGCTGCAACAAACGCCGTCGAATCAAACCGCTGGCCGGCCGGATCAAGAGCCAGTAAGCATTGAACCGGCGCCGCGCGGAGTTGTCACCGCACCAGACGCGCGTTCGCGTCGTCAGTCGCGTTCCGCTGCCCTCGACTTGCGCCGTGAAATTGAGCACCAGCTTGGCCAAGCCGGCTGGGTCAAGCGCCTCGAAATCACGTGCGTCAGCCATCTCGACCAAGCCATAGTCCGAACGCCAGAAGCGCCCGGCGAGACCATAAGCCAGCTCATGGTCGGCGTCGCGTCCCAGGAAGGTGAAATTGCTCGCGCTGAAGGCGGGCCGCGTCGACAGGGCGGACGCAAAGCCCAGTCGTCCCAGCAGACGATTGGGCAGCTCGCGCAGCGCAATCAGGCGCCGCGCCAAGGGATCGTCGACCACCTCCGGGCGGCTTGCCGCATCAAGGACAAGACCCGGCGAAGCCGGAATGTAGAGGCTGTGTTCTTCGGCGAACTGGTAGTTCGGCAAATAGTGGCTGAGCAATTTCATGGCGCGTATTGAGAGCCTACCTGAACGCAGCTGCCATTGAGTGAGTGGGCGCAGACGACGCCCGTCTGGTACTCAATGAAGAAGAACAGGCGCTGCGACCGGCGTCGCCATGCGCCTTCCTTGCCGGAATGTTGCGCGGCAAGGGGAAAACAGGGCAGGGCAGCCCCTGACACCCTCAGCGCGACGGCTCGCTACACTGGCCCGAGCCGTACCCGCGACAGCCAGAAGAAGCCGAACAGCGGCCGTCGCAGCAGCAGTCGCAGCAGCAGTAGAAGTCCCAAGTCCGTTTTGCGCGCCTGGAGGATTCATGGAACTGCTCACCACGCGATACACCGGCGAGGCGGGATGGACCACGCCCTTGCCCGGCCCCATGGATGGCCCGCGCACCTTGGTGCTGGCCTTTGCCGCGCCCGAGTTCGGCACTCGGCCCCAACCCTTTGCAGAGCTGGCCGCCGCCTTTCCTCAAGCCGTGATCGCCGGCTGCTCGACCTCGGGTGAGATCGCCGGCACCACGGTCAGCGACAGCAGCATCAGCGTTGCCATCGCGCGCTTCGAGCACACCGAATTGCGCCGCGCCTTCACCTCGGTGGAAGGTGCCGCCGACTCCTTCGAAGCCGGCGTTCGGCTGGCCGAACAACTGAAACAGCAGCCGAAGAGCGAGGGCCTGCGCGCCGTCTTCCTCTTGTCGGACGGCCTGAATGTCAACGGCACGCGCCTGGTCGAAAGCCTGAGCTCGCATCTGCCCGAGGGCGTGATCATCACGGGCGGCCTGGCCGGCGATGGCGGGCGCTTCCAGAAGACCTGGATCCTGGATCGCGAACAGGCGCTTGCCAACCGCATCTGCGCGATTGGCTTCTATGGCGAGCGCTTGCGCGTCGGGCATGGCTGCGATGGCGGCTGGTCGGACTTCGGCCCGGAGCGGCTGATCACGCGCTCCGAAGGCAATGTGCTGTTCGAGCTCGACGGCAAGCCCGCGCTGCAGCTCTACAAGACGTATCTGGGCGAACGTGCAGAAGGTCTGCCCGGCACGGGCCTGCTGTTCCCGCTGGCCGTGCGCCGGGCCGGCCAGACCGGTGGCGACGCGCTGGTGCGCACGATCCTCGCGATCGATGAGGCGCAGCAGTCGCTGACCTTTGCCGGCGACATGCCGCAAGGCGGCGTGGCCCGCCTGATGCGCGCCAACACCGACCGGCTGATCGGCAGCGCCGGCAAGGCGGCCTGTGCGGCCGGTGACGGCATGGAGGGTGTTGATGATTCGCTGATGATCTCGGTCAGCTGCGTGGGCCGCCGGCTGGTGCTGGGCGAGCGCACCGAGGAAGAGGTCGAGATCGTCGAGGACAGCGCGCCCAGGCATGCGGCGCATGTCGGTTTCTATTCCTACGGCGAGATTTCTCCGCCGCTGAACGGCGGCGTTAGCGACCTGCACAACCAGACCATGACGGTCACGATGCTCAGCGAAGATTGATTGATCGGCGTTCGATGAAGCTCCACGCCCTGCTGCTGCGCCAGCTCAAACGCGTCGGCATCGACCCCGACGCGGAGGACACGCGTACCGCCGTTTGGCGCGCCTTGCTCGAGCGGGTCAGCCGTGCGTACGAGGAGCATGAGCAGGAAGCCTATCTGCTGGAGCGCTCGCAAGACCTGGCCTCGCAGGAAATGGCCGAGCTCTACGCCACCGTGCGTGCCGACCGTGACCTGCTGGAGTCCCGCGTGCAGGAACGCACCGAGGCCTTGCGGATCAGCGAGAGCCGCCTGGCCAGCCTGCTTTCGCTGTCGGCCGACTGGATCTGGGAGCAGGATGCGGAGCTGCGCTTCACCTACATCTCCGACGCCATCGAGGCCGCCGCGGGTTTCTCGCCCGAACTGCTAATCGGCCAGCAGCAGATCGACAGCGTCAGCGCCGACACGCCTTCCGAGGCGATCGCCACCTTCGAGGCTGCGCTCGATCTGCGCAAGCCTTTTCGTGATTTCACGTATGGCTTCGACCGGCCCGATGGCTCGCGCTGCTACATCCGCGTCAGCGGTGAGCCGGTGTTCAACGACACCGGTGAATTCCAGGGTTATCGCGGCGTGGGCCGTGACGTCACGCAGGACCGGCTGGCCGAGCAGAAGGTCCATGAACTGGCCCGCTTCGACGGGCTGACCGGCCTGCCCAACCGCAATATGTTCCTCGGCGAGCTGGACCGCGCCATCGCGCGCGGGCGCCGCAAGGGCGAGCATTTCGCGGTCTGCTTCATCGACCTCGACCGCTTCAAGACCGTCAACGACACGCTGGGCCACAGCGCCGGCGACGAGCTGCTGCGCTCAATGGCCACGCGCCTGCGCAGCGCCCTGCGCGAGGCCGATCTGGTGGCGCGTCTGGGCGGCGATGAGTTCGTCGTGCTGCTGGAGGGCAACTCCGACGTGCATTCGCTGACCACGATTGCCGAGAAGCTGCTGACGGCCATCGGCGAGCCCATGCTGCTGCACAGCCACCGTTTTCTGGTGACCGGCAGCATCGGCATCGGCCTGTTCCCGAACGACGGCGAGGACTCCGCCACGCTGCTCAAGCATGCCGACGCGGCCATGTACCTGGCCAAGGAGAAGGGCAAGAACAATGTGCAGTTCTATACGGCCGAGTTGGCCAAGCAGGCGGCGCAGCAGTTCGAGCTTGAATCGGCGCTGCAACTGGCGTTGCTGAACGACGAGTTCCTGCTGCACTACCAGCCCAAGGTCGACATCGCCTCCGGCGCCATGATCGGCGTGGAAGCGCTGCTGCGCTGGCAGCACCCGACGCGCGGCATGGTGCCGCCGATGGATTTCATCCCGCTGGCCGAGGAGTGCGGGCTGATCCTGCCGGTCGGCCGTTGGGTGATCGAGGCCGCGTGCCGGCAGATCCACGCCTGGCGCCGCGCGGGCCTGGAGCCGCCGTCGATCGCAGTGAATCTCTCGGCCCGCCAGTTCGCCAGCTCCACGCTGGTGGACGACATCACGGCGGCCCTGGCCGCGCATGAGGTGGTGCCCGCGCAGCTCGAGGTCGAGCTGACCGAGAGCGTGCTGATGGCCGACCCCGAATGGGCCAACCAGGTGCTGCAGCAACTGCACCGGCTCGGCATCCGCATCTCGATCGATGACTTCGGCACCGGCTATTCCTCGCTCTCGTACCTCAAGCGTTTCCCGGCGCAGACGGTCAAGATCGACCGCTCCTTCATCCACGGCCTGCCGGTCGACAAGGACGATATCGCGATCACCGAGGCGGTCATCGCGATGGCCCACAGCCTGCGGTTGAAGGTCGTGGCCGAGGGCGTGGAAACGGCCGAGCAGCTCGACACCTTGCGCCGCCTGCACTGCGATGAAGCACAGGGTTATCTGCTGGGGCGGCCGATGCCGGCGGCAGAGTTGGCGAAGCGGCTCCAGCCCAGCCCTTGAGCGGGCGCCGCATAGAATTTCTCAACGCTGTCCCACCCCATCACAAGGTCCAGACCATGTCCAAACACGCCAGCTTCTGGCTCGCGATCGCCCTCGGTATCTGTCTGTGCAATCCCGCCGCGGCCGCCGACAAGAAGAAGGCCGGCGCGGCCAAGCCGCCCGCCACGCCTGCCTCGGCTGCTGCTTCCGTTGCCGCGCCGGCACAGCTCGGCATCACCACCGCAAGCGGTCTCACCTACATGGTCACGCACGCCGCCAACGGGCGCCATGCCCAGGCCGGCGAGGTCATGTTCAGCCACTACACGGTGCTGCTGGCCGATGGCAAGAAGATCGAGAGCTCGATCGACCACGGCGACCCTTTCGGCTTCACCGTCGGCGCGGGGCAGGTGATCAAGGGCATGGAGGAAGTGATGTCGAAGCTGGGCGTCGGCGATGAGGCCGTGGCCATCATGCCGCCGCAGATCGCGTATGGCGAGAAGGGCGCGGGCACGGCCATTCCGCCAGGCTCAACGCTGGTGTTCCTGCTGCATGTGATGGACATCCGCGCGCACGACAAGGTGCTGTCGAACGTGCTGCAGGACCTGGTGCAGAACCAGGGCCTGGAGGCGGCGGTCAAGCGCTACCGGGAGCTCAAGGCCGCGCAGTTCGGCGATATCTACGCGAGCGAGGGCGAGCTGGCTTCGCTGGCGTACCGCCTGCTCAAGAAGAAGATGTTCACCGAGGCGATCGCGTTTCTGAAGCTGAACACCGAGGCCTACCCGAAGTCGGCCGATGCCTTTGCCAATCTGGCCGATGGGTTCAAGAAGTCGGGCGACAAGGCGCAGGCCTTGCTGGCTTGCCAGCATGCGCTGGAGCTGGATCCGAAGAATGCGGATGCGCTGGAGCTGCTGGCGGAACTGCAGAAGCCCGCCGCTCCCTGACTTTCAGGGCCGGCTTTCAGGGCCGGCGCGGCAGGATGTCGGTGGCGGGGAAGGGGGCTTCACCCTCCGCCTGCTGCGGCCTGCGCGGCAGGATCACCGTCGCGGCAAAGGGTTCGGGCGCCGCGGGCGGCGTAGCGCGCAGCAGCATGTCCTCGATCTCTTCGCGGCTGCTGGCCGGCTCCAACGCCGATGAGACCGACTTAGCGCGCATGGCCTGGATGCGCCAGTCGTTGACCTCCTGCTGCATCTGATCGACCTGCCGGCGCAGCTTGCCGCTCTCTTCGCGGGCCAGTCGGCGCGACTCGTCGAGCGCGGCGAGGCGCTGCGCGGCCTCCTTGAGCTGCCCGCCCCACCACCAGGCGGCAAAGCCGACGGCCAGCAGGGCGCCCAGCAGGGCGCCACCCGCGATCGAAAGGATTGTTCCGAGATCCATCGAGCCTCCCGATGCCGTCGACATAACGGCTTAGCTGAGAGGCATGACTCTACGCTGAGTCGGTGGCTCTTGTCCCGTCGGCCTTCCCGTGCCTGACGGAGGAGGCCGCGCGGGCCTTCTCGCCTGCTTAGAACTCGGCCCAGTCGTCGTCGCCGGCAGTGACGACAGGTGCTGCCTTGGGCGCCGGGGCCGCTGCAGCCGCCTTGAAGGGGGCTTTCGGCTTGGCGACGGGCGTTGCTGCTGCGGGGCGAGGCGCTGCGGCGGCGCGCGGAGCGGCAGCCACCGGCTTGTGCAGGGGTTTCTGCACGGGTTTGTGCAGGGCCTGCATCGGCTTATGCGTCGGCTGATGCATCGGCTTCTGCACCGGTTTTTGCACCGGCGCAGCCACCGCAGCCCGGCCGCTCAACTTGAACTTGCTGACCAGTTGCGACAGACCGCCGGCCTGGTGCTGCAGCGATTGCGCAGCGGCGGCGGCTTCTTCGACCAGCGCGGCGTTCTGCTGCGTGACCTGGTCCATCTGCGCGATGGCCACATTGATCTGCTCGATGCCCTGAGTCTGCTCCTGGCTGGCGGCGCTGATCTCGGCCATGATGTCGTTGACGCGCTTCACGCTGTCGACGATCTCATCCATCGTCCTGCCGGCTTCGCCGACCTGCGCGCTGCCTTCCTCGACCTTGTCGACCGAGTTGCCGATCAGCACCTTGATCTCCTTGGCCGCTGCGGCGCTGCGCTGCGCGAGGCTGCGCACCTCGGAGGCGACGACCGCGAAGCCGCGGCCTTGCTCGCCGGCGCGCGCGGCTTCCACGGCCGCATTCAGCGCGAGGATGTTCGTTTGAAACGCGATGCCGTCAATCACGCCGATGATGTCGACGATCTTGCGCGACGACGTGGTGATCGCTTCCATCGTGCCGACCACCTGCGCCACCACGTTGCCGCCCTTGACGGCGACGGTGGAGGCCGAGAGCGCCAATTGGTTGGCCTGGCGGGCGTTGTCGGCGTTCTGCTTGACCGTGGCCGTCAGCTCTTCCATCGACGCGGCGGTCTGCTGCAGCGAGCTGGCTTGCTGCTCAGTGCGTGTCGACAAGTCCTGGTTGCCCGAGGCGATCTGGCTCGAGGCGGTGGCGATGCTGTCAGTGCCCTGGCGGACCTGGCCGACCACCTGGCCGAGGCTGCTGTTCATGTCGCGCAGCGCCTGCATCAGCTGGCCGATTTCATCGTGGCTGGTGACCTCGACGTCGGCGCTCAGGTCGCCGTCGGCCACGCGGCGCGCCACGGTCACGGCGGATTGCAGCGGGCCGGTGATGCCCTTGGTCAGACGCCAGGCGCACAGCGCGCCCAGGCCCAGCGCCAGCGCGGCCAGCACGATCATCAGCATGCGGCTGCTGGCTTCGGCGTGCGCGATGTCGGCGGCGCGTGCGTCGAGCGTGTCACGTTGCAGTTGCACCAGATCACCGACCAGTTTCAGATAAGTTTGCGAGGCCGGGATGTGTTCGCCGGTCAGCACCGCGGCGGCTTCGTCGGCCTTGCCGTCGGCCTTGAGCTTCCACATCTTGTCGCGGCTGGCGACATAAGGCTTGCGCGCGGCCATCACCTGGGCCAGCAGGTCCTTCTCGTGGCCGTCGGCGATCAGCGGTTCGATCTTCTTCAGCAGCTCGCCGGTGCTCGCCGTGGTGGCGTTGGCGTCGGGCGCCAGCGCGGCGATGACGCTCACGTCGTTGCTCTTGGCGGTGGCGATCGTGCGGGCGACGGCCACATTGATGTTGCGGTTCCAGTCGCCGATCAGGCGCTCCTTGGTCAACGGCACTTCCATCATTTGGCGGGTGGCTTCGGCGACGCTGCGAAGCTGCACGAGGCCGACCCCCGCAATCACCACGGCAAAGGCGAGCACGACGATGAAGCCCAGGCTCAGCCGGGCTCCGATATTGAGTTTGTTCAGGTTCATACGAGGCATCCAGATGCGGCCCGGACGCTGGTGCGCGACCGAAGCCCGGGGCGGGAGATCCAGGTGCTGCGCGGATCGGGAAAAGAGGAGGGATCAGGGAAAACGCGAGGGTAAGCCCGTTTTGGCCCCGGAGCCGGAGGCCGGCCCGCCATGCGGGCGCAAGCCGCGCACAAGTGCACGCTCGCTAACGCTCAAATCAAGTGCAAAGGGCCCGGACCGGGCCCGGATCAGGCTTCGGCCGCGATCTGCCTCAACGCGCGCTCGAACATCTCCGGCGGCTGACCGCCCGAAATCAGGTGCCGCTCATTGATGATCACGGCGGGCACGGAGTTGATGCCGTGCTGCTGGTAGTAGGACTCGGCCTCGCGCACGTCCTGCGCGAACTGGTCGCTCTCCAGCACGGCGCGCGCTTCGTCCGCGTTCAGGCCTACCGCCGTGGCGCGTTCGAGCAGGAGCGCGTGATCGCTCGGGTCCTTGCCATCGGTGAAATACGCGCCGAACAGCGCCAGCTTCAGGTCGCGCTGGAAGTTGCCGCCTTGCAGGCCGGCCCAATGCAGCAGGCGGTGCGCGTCAAACGTGTTGTAGATGCGGCTGCGCGCACCCTGCACGAAATCGAAGCCGACTGCGGCGCCGCGCTGGCGGATCGCATCGCGGTTGGCTTCGAGCTGGGCCGCGGGCAGGCCGTACTTGCGGCTCAGGTGCTCGGTGATGTCTTCACCCTCGGGCACCATGTTCGGGTTCAGCTCGAAGGGCTGGAAATGCAGGTCGACCTTCAGGTCCGGGATGCGCGTGAGCGCCTCTTCGAGGGACTTGAGGCCGATGGCGCACCAGGGGCAGGAGACGTCGGAGACGAAATCGATCTTCATGATGTCGGCGAATTTAGCCGACTTGGCCCGTCCCCTGCCTCAGTGGGCTTTTTCGGCGCTTTCTTTACGACCCCGTCCAGCCGCCGCCCAGCGAGCGGGCCACGGCCACGGCGGCCAGCAGGCGCGCGGTGGCGATCTGCGCGGCATCGCGTTCGGCCGAGAGCGCGCTGCGCTGCGCGTCGGTCACGTCGAGGTAGTTGGACACGCCGCGCTCGTAGCGTGCGCGGGCCACTTCATAGGCACGTTCGGCAGCGGTCTTCGCTTCGGTCTGCGCCTGCGCCTGCGCTTGCAGCTGCTGCACGTCGTTGAGCGCATCCTCGACTTCGCGCAGCGCGGTCAGCAGCTTGCCTTCGTGGTTGGCAACGGCCTCGGCATAACGCGCCTTCGCGACTGACAGATTGGCCTGGTTGCGGCCGCCGTCAAAGATCGGCAGCGAGAAACCCAGCGGGCCGACATTGAACTGGCGCGAGCTGCCCTTGAGCAGGTCGTCGAGCGGCTGCGAGGCAAAGCCGAAACCAGCCGTCAACGAGAACGACGGATAGAACGCCGCTTCGGCAACTCCGACCTGCGCATTGAGCGCACGCAGGCCGGCGACGCTGCCGGCCAGATCAGGGCGTTGAGCCAGCAGGCTGGCCGGCAGGCCGACGGGGATCTCCGGTGCTTGCGGCAACTGGGCCTTGGACAAGGGCGCCACCAAGGGCAGCGAGGGCGAGGCGCCGACCAGCACGGCGAGCGCGTGTTCGGTGTCATTGCGCTGGCGCTGCACGTCCTGCCACGAGGCTTGCGCGTTGGCGCGTTCGATGCGGGCGCGCGAGAGGTCGAGCTCCTGCGAGAGGCCGGCATCAAAGCGCGCCTGCACGAGCTGTTCGGTTTCCTTGCGGCTGGCCAGCGCCTCGGCGAGGATCGCGGCTTGCGAGTCGAGCCCGCGCAGCTGGAAATAGGTGCTGGCGATCTGCGAGCTCAGCGTCAACTGCACGCCGCCGTGGTCATCCTGCGCGGCATCGACCTGGGCCTGCGCCGATTCAACGAGGCGACGCACGCGGCCCCAGGCATCGAGCTCATACGACATCGAGGTGCCGACGGCATAGTTCATGCCCTTCACCGACGTGTTGTGCTGCAGGATGCCTTGCGAGGTGTTCTCGGAGCTGCGTTGGTAGGCGGCCGATGAGCTCACGCCGATCTGCGGCGCCATCGATGCGCGTGACACACCGAGTTGAGCCTGGGCCTGGGCGAGACGCTGCGCGCTGGCGACCACGCTGGGGCTGCCGGCGAGGGCGCGGGTTTCGAGCGCATTGAGCTGCTCGTCCTGGAAGACCGTCCACCAGGCCGGCGGCAGCGGTGCTTGCGTCGCCGCAGCGGCATGGCGATAGCTGTTTGTCGCAGCGGTGTCGGCCGGCGCCTTGAAATCAGGACCGACCGAGGCGCAGCCCGACAGCACGAGCAGGGCGCACGCGGCGCAGATCGCGCCGAGGGCGGTGAGCGGGGTGAGAAGCTTGGACATGGTGTTGCTCTCTTCTTTCATCTTCATCATTCAATGCGCGGCGTTGTTGCCGCCCGAAGGCGACTTCACGCCGTCGGCAAACCAGAGGATCACGATGCAGCCGAACAGCACGGCGGCCATCATCAGGAAGGCGTCGTTGTAGGCCATCACATAGGACTCGCGCCGCGTGATGCGGTCGATCACGCCGAGCGCCTGATGCGAGGCGGTGACCGGGTCGATGCCCTTGGCACTCAAGCCCGCGGTCAGCGCATCGATGCGGCCGCGCGTGGCGGCGGCGGCCATCGAGACGGCTTCGCCGAGGCGTTCGGAATGCAGATGCTGGCGTGTGGTCAGCAGCGTGGCCAGCAAGGCCAGGCCGACGGAGCCGCCGAGATTGCGCGTCATGTTGAACAGGCTCGAAGCCGAGGGCGTGTCCTTGGGCGTGATGCCCTGCATGGCGAAGTTGGACAGCGTCAGCATGATCAGCGGCTGGCCGAGGGCCCGCACGATCTGCGACCACAGCAACTGGTCGTAGCCCGTCAGCGCCGTCATGCCGGCGTTCATCAGGCAGGACGTGCCGAACAGGGCCAGGCCGATCGTGCACATGATGCGGTTGTCGATGCGCGCCGAAGCCATCGCCACGAAGGGCATGATGAACAGCTGCGGCAGGCCCGACCACATGATCACCTCGCCGATCTGCATCGGCGTGTAGCCGGCGATCTGGCCGAGGTAGAGCGGCAGCAGGAACGAGGAGCCGTAGAGCGCCATGCCCGTGGTGGCGCCGAGCGCGGCCGAGACCAGGAAGTTGCGTTGCGCGTAGAGCCGCAGGTTCACGAAGGGCTCGCGCCGCACCAGGCTGATCAGGATCCAACCCACGATGCCCACGGCCGCGAGGAAGGCGAAGCCGCGGATGAAGTCGGAGTTGAACCAGTCCTTCGAGTTGCCTTCTTCCAGGAACACCGTGAGGCTGGCGAGGCCAACGGCCATGAAGGCAATGCCGATCCAGTCGGCGCTGAACAGCAGTGACCAGTGCTTGCGGTCCTTGTCGAGGCCCCACAGGACACCGGAGATCAGCAGCAGGCCGGGCACCCAGTTGATGTAGAAGATCGAGGGCCAGCCGTAGAGATCGGTCAGGTAGCCGCCGACCGTCGGGCCGAGCGTGGGCGCCAGCGTGGCGGTGAGGCCGAACATTGCCAGGCCCACGGCGCGCTTGGAGGGCGGCAGCTTGGCCATCACCAGCGTCATCGCCATCGGGATCAGCGCGCCGCCGGTCAGGCCCTGCATCATGCGAAAGCCGATCATGCTCGGCAGGTTCCAGGCCGAGCCGCACAGCGTCGAGAAGACCAGGAACAGGCAGGTGGTGCCGACCATGTAGGCGCGCAGGCCCAGCACGCGGGCCATCAGGCCGGTCAGCGGGATCACGACGATTTCGGCGCACAGATAGGCGGTGGAAATCCACGAGCCTTCTTCCTGCGTGGCCGAGAGCGTGCCGAGGATGTCCTGCAGCGAGGCGTTGGTGATCTGGATGTCCAGGATCGCCATGAAGGCGCCGAGCAGGCCCGCCGCGACGGCGAACCAGGTGCGCAGGCTGACCTTCGCGTTCGGGTCGGCCAGCATCGGCGCGAGGGTGGAGGAGTTGCTAGCCATGATGGCCTCAGCGCTTGGCTTCGGACGCGTTGTTCGATTGGCGCAGATCGATGTCCACCACAGTCGACATGCCCGGCGTCAGGCGGCCATCGAGGCGCTTGAGGTCTTCGGCCGCGAAGGTCACCTTGACCGGAATGCGCTGCACGATCTTGGTGAAGTTGCCGGTGGCGTTGTCAGCCGGCAGCAGCGCGAACTGGTTGCCTGAAGCGGGCGAGAAGCTGTCGAGGCGGCCGACCAGATGCTCGCCGGGGAGGGCGTCCACGTTGAGATCGACGGCCTGGCCGACGCGCAGTCCCGCCAGCTGCGTTTCCTTGAAATTGGCCTGCACCCAGACATCGTTCTGCACGATCGCCGCGAGCTGCTGGCCCGGCTGGATGCGCTGGCCGACTTCCATGTCGCGCTTGCCCAGGCGCCCGCTGATCGGCGCCACGATGCGGTTGTAGCCGAGCTGCAATTGCGCGTCCTTGGCCTGCGTCTGCAGCACCTTGACTTGCGCCCTGAGCACATCTCGCGCGGCTTGCGCGGCGACGATCTGCGCCTGTGCGGCCGTCACGGAATCCTTGCGAGCCGTCACGTCGGCGGCAGCACTCGTGCGGGCGGCCACGGCGGCATCGAGCTCGGCCTTCGAGATCGCCTTCATCTGCGTGTTGTAGAGCTGCGAGAGGCGCGTCGAGTCCTGCTCGGTGCGCAGCAAGGTGGCTTGCGATTGCAGCACCTGCGCGCTGGCCACGCTGGCCGAGGCGTGGGCTTGCGCGATCTGTGCGTCGGCTTGTGCAACCTGCTGTTGAGCTTGCGCGATCTGGGCTTCGATCTGCTCGACGCGCACATGCTGATCGGCCGGATCCAGTTCGGCCAGCACATCGCCGGCCTTCACGATCTGGTTGTCCTCGACCAGCACCTTGGCGATCACGCCCGGAATGCGCGCCGAGATCGGGTGCACGTGGCCGACGATGTACGCGTCTTCAGTCTCCGCAAAGTAGTGGCTGCGCCAGAGCATGCGGCCACCCGCGCCCAGGGCCAGGAGGGCCAGCAGACCGGCGGCGACCAGCACGCGCACCTTGGAAGGCGGGCCGGCGGGGGCGCTGTCCTGTTGGGCGGCCGGGGGCGCGACCTGGAGCTTGGGACTGCGGGCTTGTTGGACTTCTTCCATGGCATGACTCGCTTGAAATGAAATTGGATGTGTTCATTATTGGCGGGCTTTGAGGGCTTGTCAAGAAATGAAATCTTGTCATTTCATTTTCGTGCGGATATGCTCACGGCATGACGACAGCCCCAGCCAGAACAGCCAAGGCCCCGACTTCGGTCAATCGGCCCGCCAAGCCCGCGAGGCCAGACAAGCCGATCAAGCCCGCGAAGCCTGCAAAGCCCACCAAGCGCGTCGGTGCAGGCCGACCCCGCGCCGAAGACGTCGAGGCGCGCGCGCAGGAGTTGCTGCTGACCGCCGGCAAGCTCTTTCTCAAAAAGGGCTACAGCAATGTCAGCCTCGAGATGATTGCGCGCGAGGCCCAGGTGGCCACGCGCACGATCTACGTGAAGTTCGGCGGCAAGGCCGGCATCCTGACCGCGCTGATGGAGGACAAGCGGGCCAGCTACCAGTCCTTCATGACGCTCGCCCAGGACCAGCGGCCGATCCGCACGGCGCTGGGCGAGTTCGCGCACGAGCTGCACAACCTGATCAGCCTGCCCGAATCGTTGGCGCTGCACCGTATCGTGGTGGCCGAGGCGCACGTCAATCCCGAGCTGGTCGAAACCTTTTTCAACGCCGGCCCGGGCATCACGCTGCAATCGTTGCGCAGCTATTTCGCGCGGCCCGACATCCGGATGCAGCTGCGCGAGGATCTGCCTTTTGAGCAGTTGCCGGCGTATTTCGCGACCTGTGTTCTCGGCGACTCGGTCTCGCGCATGCTGAACCGTGGGCGGAACATGAGCGGTGCGGCGCTGGATGCGCGTCTGGACATGTTCCTGCGGGGTGTGATGCGCTGAGGGGTGCCGGAGCGCCAGCGGCGATAATCGCCCGATGACGAAACCCGATCTGGGCGCGGCAGAAGAACTCCAAGAGCTGCGCTTCGAAGACTATTTCCGCGAGGGCGATGCCCCGGCCGACGCCTTGCTCTGGTGGCAGCTGGAGCGCAACGAACCGCTGCTCGACGCCTTGCGCGCGCTGTGCCACGGCCCGGCGCCTTTGGTGCGCCTGCGCACCTGGGTCTTCCTCGAGCTGATGGCCTTGCCCGAGTCGCGCATTTCGCGCGACGCGCTGAACCGCCATTTCCGCACCCTGCGCGATGAAGCGCTGGAACTGGTGCTCAAGCGCCTGCGTGAAGCCGAACTGCTGGTCTGGGATGCCTCGACGCAGCACTACGGCGTCACGCCCCTCGCTCAGCGCCTGGTGGCCTTGCTCTCGCCCATGACTCAAGGCCACGGCGATGAGGACGCCGACCTGGCCGGCCTGCTGGCCAATGTGGCCGGTTCCCAGCAGATGGGCACGCTCGACCCGGCCCAGCTCAACCATTTGAAGGCGCAGTTGCTGCGCCTCTACGACGAATTTGCCGACGCGATCGCCAGCGGCAGCGAGTTCCGCCTGCGCCGTGCGCGCCAGCGTTTCGAGCGCGCGCTGAAGCTTGTTGAACTGGCCAGCGAAGCGCTGACCGCGATCATCGGCGAGGCCCAGGGCGATGCCCGCATGGAACGCCTGGCGCGCGAACTGGGCCTGGCCCAAGCACGATTGCTGGCGATGGCCAGCCAGTTCAACCGCGCGCTGCAGCAGGCCGACCGCCAGCGCGTCACCCTCGGTTCAACCGGTGTCACCACGACGGACGTGCGCCGCTGGTTGCAGAATCAGCATTTCCTCGAAAACCTCGCCCTGGGCGTGCTGCAGCGGCCCGTACACCCGGTGCTGGTCGGCCAGCATGAGCTGCTCGACACGGCCGAAGCTGAGTTCGAGCGTGACCGCCCCAAGACCGCCACGGCCGAGCCCTTGCCCGAAGGCATGCAGGCACCGGCCGGCGAACTCGCCGTGATGAGCCTGCCGCCGGAGATGGGCATCATGCAGGCGCTGCTGAACCGCTGGAGCGCCGAGGGCGAGGTCGAATGCGATCTTTCGCCCGCCGTGCTGGGAGGCAGTTATGCGCTGGCGTCCTACCGCGCGCAACTGCTGCCCTTGCTCGGTGATGAACAAGCGCGCCACCTGCAAGGCGCGACCGGCGACATGGCGCGCCAGCCCTGGCGCGTCGAATGGTCGGCCGAGCAGGGCGAATCCCCCGATGAATTCATCCGCTGGATGAGCCGCGGCCTGCTGCGTCATGAAGGGCGCCGCGAAGAAGTAGTAGAGAACAACGAACAACAAGCATGAGCCAGACCCTCGACGATGCGGCCCAACTGGCCGCCCAACTGCTGGCCCGCCGCTGGCTGCCGCGCACGCATCCGCTGGTCAAGCGCGCCTTGATCGACACCGAGCTCTGGAGCGCCGTCGGCGAGCGCCTGGCCGGCGTGGGCATGCGCCTGGTCGACAACGTCTACGCCGACCACATCAGCCTGGCCATGCAGCGCCCGGCCGAAGTGGCCGTGTTCGGCGAGACCGGCCTTGCGGCCAACAACAACCTCGACCTGCCGCGCGACGGTGTGGCGCTGCTGGTGGTGCTGTGGTCGCTGATCATCCTGCCCAAGCGCCAGCGCCAAGTCGCTCGCACCGATGCGATCGATCCTGGCCAGGGCGAGTTCTTCGCCACCCAAAAGCCCTTGCCCGCCGCCGAAAGCGTGGCACCGACGGTCTCGTACAAGAGCCTGCTGGCCGACTTCGGCAAGCAGCTCGGCGGCCAGCTGCGCATCAACACGCACCTGAAGCAGCTGAAGGACTACGGCTTCGTCACCCGCAAGGGCGAGGACATCGCCGAAGGCCCGCTGCTCGACCTGCTGCTCGACTACGACCTGCTGGCGCCGCGCATCCTGGATGGCGCGCTGGCCGATGTGCTGGCCCGTTCTACCGACACCGTGATCGCGCCCGAACTGGCCGCGATCCAGGAACAGCGGCAGGGCGAATGAAATCCTGCTTTTACATGGATGGACAGGAGGTACAGGATGAACGCCGGGCGGCTGTTTTCTTATCCTGTTCATCCTGTACATCCATGTTCAAAAACTGAATTTCTGAATGCATGACCTACATGGATATACAGGATGAACAGGATAAAACCAATACCGTTTTTTGCCCTGCCCATCCATGTTCAAACCCTGAATTGAATTGAGATGTTTCACCTCCAATCGCTGGAACTCCTGCACTGGGACTACTGCCGCCGCGTCAGCGTGCCGCTCGATGGTTCCATCATCACGATCGCCGGGCCCAACGGCTCGGGCAAGACCACGCTGCTTGATGCGCTGCGCACGCTGCTGGGCCTCGAATGCTCGGGCGGCCGCACCTACAAGACCTATGCGCGCCACGCCAATGCCGATTCGGCCTGGCTGCGCGCCGTGGTCGACAACCGGCCGCGCAGCCGGCAAAACTCCGACCGGCCTTTCGCCAAGGCCTCGCTGCTTTATTCGGACCAGGTCACGCTGGCCTGCCGCATCGAACGCCACGGCGGCGATTGGCAGCGTCGCTATCTGATGCTCGACGGCGTGCTCGACATCGAGCAACTGGCCGAGCGCGCCGAGAAGGACTGGATGGGCGTCGAAGCCTGGAAGAAACGCCTCGAAGCCGCCGGGCTCACGCGCGCCATCGGGCGCGTGCTGGCGCTGGAGCAAGGCCAGACCGACCGCCTGTGCGAGCTCTCGCCCAAGGAATTGCTGCGCCTCGTGTTCGAGGTCTTCGGCGACCAGGAGGTGCTGGACCGCTACGACCAGGCGCGCAGCCATCAGCAGCAGCTCGAAAAAGAAGTCGAGCAAGCCGTGCGCGAACTGGCCCATGCGCAGACGCAGCTCACCGAGCTCGGCTTGCGTGTCAACAGCTACCAGCAGCACCAGCTCAAGATCAAGGAGCGCGAGCGCCTTGCGACCGAAGTGCTGCCGGTGATGCAATGGACCGAGTCGCGCAACCGCACGACGCAGGATCTGCGCGAGTTGCACCGCCAGCGCCTTTTTGCCGCGCACGATCAACAAGGCTTGAGCGCCAAGCGCGCCAGCCTGCATGGCCTGTTCACCGCCTCCGAAGCGGCCAAGGCAAGACTCGATGCACTCAACAAATCGCGGCCCGACGCGCGCCAGGCTTTCCAGGATGCGCGCGATGCCGAGAAGCCGGTCGAAGAACTGGCCAAGCGCGAGGAACAGCTGAAGGCGCTGGCGGCGGTGGAATCCGACGCCAAGGCCTTGACGCAGCTGACCGACGATCTGGCTGGCCGCCAGCATGGCCTGCGCGAGGGTTATTTCCGCGCCAAGGAAGCCCATGACAAGGCTGCGGCCGCGCTCGACGCGCTGACCGGCCAGACGCTGCCGCCGCCACCGCAGGACGTGACGCGCTTTCGCAAGCAGCTCGATGAAGCCGGCATCGCCCACCACGTGCTGGCCGATTGCATCGACATCGCCGACGAGACCTGGCGCGCTGCCGCCGAAGGTTTGTTGCGCCCCTCGCGCTGGGTCGTGGTGCTGGCGCATTCTCAGGACGAAGGCCGCGCCTATCAGCTGGCCGCCAAGGAACGCTATCGCCACTATGTCGTGGCCGATGGCGAGACCGCGCCGGCTGCTTCGAAGGGTACTTTGCTGGCTGCGCTGCGTGTCAGTGCGAAATTGCCGTCATGGCTCTTGCGCCAGCTCTCGAACATCCAATGCGTGAAGGACGCGCAAGCCGGTGCAGGGCAGGGCGGCGAGTGGATCACGCAGGACGCCTACTACCGCGATGGCCGCGGTGGCCGCAGCTTGTGGATCGAGCCGCGCGACTACCAGTTCGGTGCGTCCGCAATGGCCTCGCGCCGCCAGTCGATCGAGGCCGAGATCGTCCGTCGCGATGCCGAGTTAGGCCGCATCGCCCGTGAACAGGCCGAGGTCGAACGCCAGCTCAAGGATGCGCAGCGCGCCGCGCAAGGCCATAAGGCCGCGCAGGAGCTGGTCGAGCGCTCCGATGAATTCGCAGAAGCCCGTGCACGCCTGCCCGGCCTGGCGCAAGCACGCCGTGAAGCGGCTTCGCGCATGAGCACCCTCGACGCGGAGCACGATCAAGCCGTCAAGCTCGCCAACAACACCGAGCGCGACTACGACGCCGCGCAAGTCGGCCTCAAGAACGACGAACAGCAGTTGGCTGCACGCCAGCGCGACCACGCTGCGCGCCGCCAGGATTTGCGCACGGCGGTGGCCGAGTCCAACAAGCAGCGCGCCGCCTTCCCGATGAGCTGGATCCACCGCGCGCGGCTGGCCGATCTGCGCGATGAATTCGAGACCGCGACGCAGGCGCGCATCGCGCTCGCGCATCTGGAACGTGAACTTGAAACCGGCAGCTGGGAAACCGATTCGCAAGTGCTTGAGCGCCATGCCCGGATGAAGGTGCAGGTCACCGAAGAAGAGCTGCTGCTGCAAGACCGCCGCGCCAGCAACGAGATGGCCCGCGTGGCCTCGGGCAATGCCCGCGAGCGCTATATCGACGTGCTGCGCGCCACCATGCGCCGCTACAAGAAGAACGTGCAGGAGCTCGGCGAACTGGCCGGCGTGATCGCGCAAGCC
Organism: Burkholderiaceae bacterium; assembly: GCA_036500605.1. Lineage (GTDB taxonomy): Bacteria > Pseudomonadota > Gammaproteobacteria > Burkholderiales > Burkholderiaceae_C > JAFALK01. Next base: position 147,163 of record DASYBU010000021.1, on the reverse strand, counting down.
GATCTGCCGCACCTCGACAACGACGACATCGTGCTCGCTCAAGCCGGCCTGCAGGTGCGCTTCAACTTCGACGGCAAGGGCGAAGTGGGCTTGAACGACGGCGAGGCCTCGGGCGGCCAGCAAGTGCTCAAGAGCCTGATCCTCTTGGTCGGCCTGATGAAGGACGACGACGCGCCCGGCGGCTTCGTCTTCATCGACGAACCCTTTGCCCACCTGGATGTGCGCAACATCCAGCTTGTCGGTCACTTCCTCAAATCGACGCGCGCCCAGTATTTGCTGACCACGCCGATCACGCACAACGTCGAGGTCTTCGAGCCTTCGGACATCACGCTGGTGACGTCGAAGAAGCCGCGCGGCGAGCGCTGGGCGCCACCGATCGGGGTGCTGGCAAGGCGGCCTGAGGTGAGCGTGTACGCGTAAGAGCGAGTTGACCGGCCCTGACTGAAGTATTACGATTATTGAAATCGTAAGGAATCAAGCATGGCTGAAACCACACTCACCAGCAAGGGTCAGGTCACGGTGCCGCGTGAAATTCGCGATCGGCTGGGTCTCGAATCGGGCGACAAGCTGAGCTTCACACTGCTGAGCGACGGCACGGTCGTCATGCGTGCCAAGACGCGGCGGCTTGCGGATCTGGCTGGCGTGCTGACGCGACCTGGGCAACCCAAGGTCAGCATTGAGGACATGAACGCCTTCGGTTCATGAGCATTGCGGTCGACACCAATGTGCTGGTGCGCTTTCTGGTGAAAGACGATGCCGCGCAGTTCAAGGCGGCCAAGGCATTCGTGGACCGAGCCGCCGAAAGCGGCGAACCCTTGCTCATCCTGCTGTGTGCCTTGATGGAAACCGAGTGGGTCCTGCGCAGCCGATACAAGCTCGACAAAGCGTCGATCGCAAGTGCATTCGCGCAATTGCTGGAGAGCCGCGGGCTTGAGTTCGAGCACGAGCCGACGGTCGAGGAGGCGATGTACCTCTGGACGCATCATGCATCCGCCGATTTTGCAGATTGCCTTCTGCTGGCACGCTCGGTTCAGATGGGCCGCAATCGCTTTCTGACCTTTGACGCCGGCGCCGCGAAATTGCCGCACGCCGAGTTGCTTCGCTGAGCCTTTGAGGCGTGGGACTCAGCCCGCGCAATCCCCGATCATCTTGCGCTCCACCAGCACACACCGCACGAAGCTCTGATCTTGCGCATGCAGGCTGTGGTGCTGCAGGAAATTGCTGGTGGGCGAGTCGGGGTGCTCGAACTCGAAACCGCTCAACTGGCTTGGCTCACCGAGCTCGCGCGTCCAGACGCGGCGGACCGGGCCGGAGTAGTCGATCGAGTCGTGGTCGTCGTTCACCAGCAGGCGCACTTCGTAGTGGTCGGCGGTGAGCGGGTGTTCGGCGCTGGTCATGACCTGCAGGCCGGTCTGGCTCAGGTTCATCACGAGGCCGGCATTGAGGGCATCCCTGGGTGCATCCTTGGGCTGGGACATCCAGCCGCTGTGCTCCACAACGGGCGATAGCTGAAACTCGACGCGCTCGTATTCGCGCTGATCGCGATGGCGTTGGGCATCCGGACGGGTGTCGTACGTGGGTTTCATGGCGGGCCTCGTTGGGGAAGTCACACCCCAAGTCTGCCATGACGCCAATCCCCGGTACTGCGCTGGGGCATCGCGTTATGCGAAATCTCAGTTTCTCGCGTGTGTCACACGGTATTCAGCGATTCCTGGTAGTTGCTGGAGGCCGGTGGTGAAGCGCGTCAGGTTCTGGCTGCGGTAGTTGCGCTTGGCGGTGCAGACGAAGCGCCATTCCTCGCAACGCTCGCGGTAGCTGATCGAGAGCGAACCCGGCGCGAAGCGGTAGCCGAGCTTGTCGGTGAAATCGGCCAGCTCGGATTGCTTGAAGGTTCGCAAGGGCTCGCCGATCAGCGTCACCAGGATCGCGGGATGCGATGGCAGCTTGGACTCCAGCCTGGCGCCCCACATCATCATGGAGGAGCAGAGCACCGTCATGGCGATCGCCGCGAAATAAAAACCCATGCCCAGCACGACGCCGACGCCCGCAGCCACCCACAGCGAAGCGGCGGTCGTGAGCCCCGAGATGTTCATGCCCTCGCGCATGATCACGCCGGCGCAGAGGAAGCCGATACCGGTCAGCACGCCCTGGATCACGCGGGTCGGATCGGTGAACTGCGGCGGTGTGCCGCCGGCCATGTGGCCGCCGAACCATTGCAGCGGGAAGGCCACCAGCACGGTGACGGCGCAGGACGCCGTGCAGACCAGCGCATAGGTGCGCATGCCGGCGGCGCGCCCGTGATAGGCGCGCTCATAGCCGAGCAGCAAGCCCAGGAAAGTGGCGCCGAGCAGGTGCATCAGGATCAGCACATTGGCCTGCCACTGCAGGCTGCCCCAGAAGCGCAGCAGGCCCTCGGCCGACAGCATTTCCATCGCTGATCCCTCTGTTCTTGCTTTGTTAGCTTGATGCTAACGCAGAGGATCAGCGGATAGAAGGCGTCGAAAGGCCGCTGTCAGGTCGTCTCAGCTGCCTCCCGGTGCGATCAGACCGCCAGCAGCTCGACCTCGAACAGCAGCGTGGCATTGGGCGGGATCACGCCGCCCGCGCCGCGCGAGCCATAGCCGAGCTCGGCCGGGATCACCAGCATGCGCGTGCCGCCGACCTTCATGCCTTGCACGCCTTCATCCCAGCCGCGGATCACTTCGCCGCCGGCCAGCTTGAAACGGAACGGGTCGCCGCGGTCCTTGCTGGAGTCGAACTTCTTGCCGCGCAGGCCGTCGCGGTAGAGCCAGCCGGTGTAGTGCACGGTGACGCGCTGGCCGGCCTGGGCTTCGGCGCCGGAGCCTTCGACCATGTCCTGGTGTTGCAGGCCGGAAGCAGCGGTTTGCAGCGTCAGCTCGATCGGCTCTTCGCCGCCGGCCACGCCGAGCAGGCTCACCTCGAACATCAGCGTGGCGTTCGGCGGGATCACGCCGCCTGCGCCGCGCGCGCCGTAGCCGAGTTCGGGCGGGATGATCAGCGTGCGTGTGCCACCGATCTTCATGCCTTGCACGCCTTCGTCCCAGCCACGGATCACCATGCCGGCGTCGAGCTCGAACTCGAAGGGGTCCTTGCGATCGCGGCTGGAGTCGAACTTCGCACCCTTGGTGTCGTCCTGGTAGAGCCAGCCGGTGTAGTGGACGGTCACGTCCTGGCCCGATTTGGCTTCCTTGCCGTCGCCGACGGTGGTGTCTTCAAACTGCAGGCCGCTGGGGGTGGTGTTCATGATGGGGCTGTCCTCAAAAAATCAGGTCGGCATCATGCCACGCCAGGCGCTCACGGCCTCTTCCAGCACTGCGGGCAGGGATTCTTTCTGCAGCGGCAAACCCAGATGCGCGGCGGCCATCCGCACGGCGTGGGCCGGATCGGCGAGATCCAGCGGCGTGGCGCCGTTCTGCTTCGAGAGCTTTTCGCCATTGGGGCCGAGTACCAGCGGCGTGTGCAGATAGCGCGGCTGCGACAGCCCTAACAGCGTCTGCAAGCGCAGCTGGCGCGGCGTGTTGTCGGCCAGGTCTTCGCCGCGCACGACGTCGGTGATGCCTTGAGCGGCGTCGTCCACGACCACGGCCAGTTGATAGGCCCAGAGGCCGTCAGCGCGCTTGAGCACGAAGTCGCCGACCTCGTGCTCGATGTCCTGCACTTGCGCGCCGAGGCGGCGATCATGCCAATGCACCGCCTGATCGTCGGTGCGCAGGCGCCAGGCGCGAACCGGCCGCCCTTGCGTGCCGCAGCGGCAGGTGCCGGGGTAGATCAGTTCGCCATGCCGCGTGTGGGGTCCCGCGGCTTCGGCGATCTGCTTGCGGGTGCAGGCGCAACCGTAGGCGTGGCCGGCCGCGATCAGGCGCTGCAAGGCTTCGCCGTAAAGCGCACTGCGCTGCGATTGCCAGACCGGCGGCTCGTCGGGCACCAAGCCACATTGGGCGAGCTGGCCGAGGATGATCTGATCGGCGCCAGGTACGCAGCGCGGACCATCGACATCCTCGACGCGGACCCGCCAGCGCCCACCGTGCGCGCGCGCATCAAGCCACGAGGCCAGCGCGGCCACCAGCGAGCCCGCATGCAAGGGGCCCGTCGGGGAAGGCGCGAACCTGCCCACATAAGCAGTGACGTCGACGCTCAGATCAGCCCCTCATGCTGTTCGAGTAGGGCGCGTCGGGTCGTCGGGCTTTGCAACTGCGAGAGCCACCAGCTCAGCGCCAGGCCCGGTTGCTGGCCGGTATTGCGCCAGGCGTAATGCATCGGCCCGACGCGGCGACCCTGGAAGGTGGCCTTGCGCACGAGGCGGCCGGCATCGATATGGCGGCGCACCATCGCCGCGGGCAGGGCGCCGCAGCCGAGGCCGCGGATCAGCGCTTCGAGCTTGGAGGCCATGTTCGGCAGCGTCAGCACGTCCTGGCCGGGCACCACGCCCACGGTCATCGGCGTGAGCGTGCGGGCGGTGTCGGCCACGGTGATGATGCGGTGCTTGACGATCACGTCGGCCTCCAGCGGCTCGGGTGCATTCGCCAGCGGGTGATGCGGCGCCACGCAGAACACCAGCTCCAGATCGCCGATCAGTTCGCAATGCATGCTGCTGCTGGGCGGCTGGTTGACGACGCCGATGGCCAGGTCGGCCTGGCCCGAGATCAGCGCCTCCCAGGTGCCCGAGAGGACACCGCTCAGAAAGCGCAGCCGCGTAGGCGGCCCACCCGGCACGCCGGCAGCGGCCGGCAGCAGCGTGAAGGCGGCCATCAGGTCGAACAGCGCGGGGCGGGCCACGGCGTCGTCCACCATGATGGTCAGCTCGCTCTCCCAGCCGGTGGCCACGCGGCGTACGCGATTGGCCACGGCATCGAGCTCATGCAGCAGGCGGCGGCCTTCGTTGAGCAATTCATGGCCGGCGGCGGTCAGCTCGGCCTGGCGTGAGCGGCGGTCGAACAGCAGCACGTCGAGCGCTTCTTCGAGCTGCCTGACGCTGTAGGTCAGCGCAGACGGCACCTTGCCCATCTCGCGCGCGGCCGCGGCAAAGCTGCCGGTGCGGGCGATGGTGTCCATCATGGTCAGGGCTTCGGGGCTCAAGGCATGGCGTTTGTCCATGCCTTCATCTTATTTGAACGATGTCTTCAGCGCCTTGCGGCCCCGAGCGAAGGGCCGCGGCCTACATTGGCTCATCGACACAAGGTAACAAGCAGGCAAGCAAGAAAGGCAATCATGACGATCGAACTGATCAAGTCCTCGCAACGCGGCTACGCCGATCACGGCTGGCTGAAGTCCTTCCACAGCTTCTCGTTCGCCGACTACTACGACCCGAAGCGCATGGGTTTTGGCGCGCTGCGCGTGATCAATGAAGACCGCGTCGAGGCGGGCCGGGGTTTTGGTACGCACGGCCACCGTGACATGGAAATCATCAGTTATGTGCTGAACGGCGAGCTGGCGCACAAGGACAGCATGGGCAACGGGGAGGCCGGCGGCGAACACGCAGGCGTCATCCGCCCCGGCGACGTGCAGCGCATGAGCGCCGGCACGGGCGTGATGCACAGCGAATTCAATAACGCCAAGGATCAGCAGACCCATTTCCTGCAGATCTGGGTCATGCCCGACCAGAAGGGCGTGGCGCCGAGTTATGAGCAGAAGCATTTCGCACCGGCCGACAAGCGCGGCTGCCTGCGCCTGGTGGCCTCGGGCGATGGCGCCGACGGCTCGGTCAGCATCCATGCCGATGCGCGGCTGTATGCCGGTTTGTTTGACGGCGTGGAAGCTGCCGAACTCGCGCTGAAGCCGGGTCGCCTGGCCTATGTGCATCTGGTGCGCGGGCAGTTGACGGTCAACGGGCAGACGCTCAGCGCCGGCGACGCGCTGCAGTTGAGCGACGTGCCCAGCGTGACCGTGGGCGCGGGCCAGGATGCTGAAGTGCTGGTCTTCGATCTGGCGCGCTGAAGCAGCCTTTGAAGGCAAGAGAGCAGGTCGTGGACAGCGACCTGTTTTTTCTTTCAGAGCAACCGCTTGCGATGAGCTTTCAAGGCTTCGGCCACCTTGTCCAGGGTGGCCGCGCGAATCGGCAGGTTCTTGGCGAGGGCGCGGAGCTTGCGTGTCGAGGCCGGCTGGGCCACTTCGTCAATGGCCTCCTCCGCAACAGGGCGAGGAAGCCCGGCCGCTTGCGCCGCCTGCAGGATGTGCTGCCTTGTCGGGGCTCGGCCCTCTCCCGCGACGTCCATGAAGTGTTCGCCTTGATACCCGGCGCAGTAGGTCAGGTCATAAGGCGGCGCCAGATGCCAGCTGCCATCCGCCTCCCACATGAACGCCAGATTCTTCGCGTGGTCGTCGCGGTTGTTCATCAGCACATTGAAGGCACAGCGCTGGACCGCTTTCTTGAGCTGGCGCTGGTCTCGGGTCATTCGACGCGTCACGCGGAAGAAGTCCTCGTAGCTGACCGAGGGCTCCTGGAAATCCGCGTGCAGGAGGCCTGCAAGTGAATGCATATGCACGCGCGCGTCACCGCGACGGTCGAATCGCTTCGTGCCGAAGGCCGAGCGCCCGCCTTGCAACTCGAAGAAACGCGTTTCCTCCATGCCCAGTTGGCAATGCCGCGCCATCCGCGCGTACAGCTCCTCCAAGGCACAACTGTCGGCTTCATCATCGGTTCCCGGGAATTTGACCAACCAGGCCTGCGCTTCCTGAACAGGGCCCTTCCGGGTGCTCATCAGGCCGCTGGTCGGATTGAAGAAGACCGTGGCCTTCGGTCGAGCTCCGCCGGGCGAGCCGCCCGCGCGGGCCAGTTCGGCCAGCACCTGGTGCCCGTCATCGGTCATGACGGCTTGCGCTTCATTCGCCAACTCCAACAGCGTCAGGTCGCGTGTGTCCGGCGCGTCGGACATGGCCGGCGCGTAGGTCAAGGCGCCCATCGTGTTTGAACCGAGATAGGCGAGGCGGTCGAGCGTCGTAGCGCGTTCGGGTTCGATGCCGCGTGCCTTCATGCGGCGATGCATCAGGCGAAAGCCCCAGCTGTCGGGCAGCGAGTCGTAGATGAGCCCGGGAACATCGTGCAGCTTGACGTACTCGCTTCGACGATCCGGATAGGCTGCGGTGCGCAGCGGCAAGCGAACCGGCGACAGCTCCCAGTTCCGCTCGATGGCTTGTGGCGAATACTGGAACAACAGGTCCTGCTTGTCCTCGGCGAGCGTGCCAAGCAAGAACGGGCCGCCCAGCCCGTCGTAGGTGACCTGCAGCTCTTTCATGGGCCGGACCTTCGCTTGGTATACGCGCGCTGCCGTGTGCTGGCGGCCGCCTTCTGTCGCATGTCCTCGATGGAGCGCGGCTGCGTCACCAGGAGGGTCGCCATGTCGGACGTGGCGTTCAGCGCCTCCAGGATGCGGACGAAGGTCTCCAAGGTGCAGCGCCCTGTGCGCTCGAAGTTGCCGAGGGTGTTGTTGGAGATCCCGACGCGTTGAGCCAGGTCCTCCAGGGAGACGTTGAGCGAGACCCGCCGCAGGCGAGCCCGCCGACCCATTTCCTGGCAAATCTCGACAGGCAAGGCGATGGCAAAATCAACCATATTTGCTGATGAAAATGCGATATTAGCGATTTATCAACAATAATTATGGTTGAAATTATCGGAGGCGTCAAAGAAAAAAGACCGCAAGGGCTCACGCCCTTGCGGTCTTCCATTGACGGAACTCGTCCGTCGATCAGAACGACTGGCGCACGCCGACCATGAAGCCACTGAAGGCGCTGAAGCCCAGGCCCGCGATGCCGGTCGCGTGGGTAGCCCCGCCCGACAGCGCCGTGGCATTGGTCGGATCGAGCTGATAGCCGCCGGTCAGGCTGTTGCGGAAGTAGCCGACGTTGATCAGGCTGCGCTTGGACAGGTAGTAGTCCACGGCGGCGATGTAGGTGTTCTTGTGGCCATCGCGGGCGACGACGTTGTCCATGTTCGTGCCTTTGTCGCCGTAGTACGCGAGGGTCAGGTCGGTCGTCGTGGCGATGTTGTAGCGTGCGCCCAGGTGAATGACCTTGTTCTTCTGGGCTGGCTTGCCCAGCAGCGCCGCCACATTGGGATCCATCGAGTTGTTCAGGTAGGTGGCGAAGAGCCGGACCGGGCCGATCGGCACATTGCCGCCGATGGCCCAGGTCGTGGCCTTGGGCTTGACGTTGCCGGGCAAGACCACGGGCGACTGGTAGTTCATGTAGATCAGGCCGATGGCGTAGTCCTTGGTGGTCTGTCCCACGTCCATCGAGTAGCTGCGGCCCTCGCCGTCGTTGAGGCCGACGCTGGCGCCGAACTCCAGGCCCATCGGGCCGGCCACACGGTACTTGACCGAGTCATCAACGCGGTTGTCGGTGGCGACCACCGTCGAGGCGCAGGCCGAATTTGCGTTGACCGAGCAATTGGCCGGCGTGGCAAAGCGATTGACGCCGAACAGGCTCAGCGGCGTGATGGCGGCGCCTTGACCGCCGACGTTGAAGATGTCCAGCGTGCGGACGAAGCGGTCCACGCCTGCCGAGAACTGGCGGCCGGCGGTGACCGCGCCGGGAGCGCCGAGATCGATGCCGACAAAGGCCTGGCGATCGAAGAACTTGGTGGCCCGGATGTTGGCGCCGGTGTCCGTGTTGAGGCCCGACTCGAGGCGGAACATGGCCTTCATGCCATCACCCAGATCCTCGGTGCCGCGGAAACCGATGTGGGAGACGTAAAACTCGTTGTTGCCCACCGAATATTGCTTGCCACCGGCGCCCGCGCCTTGGTGGTCCTTGACCTCCACGGCGGCGGTCACCTGACCATAGATTTGAACGGAAGATTGAGCCGATGCGGCAGAGCAGGCGGCCAGTGCGGCCAGTGCCACGGGAACGAGGGTCAGTTGCTTCATTGTCTTTGTCTCCAGAGATGCGGATGTCTGCTGCAAGCGACGCAGCGCTGATCGCTTTTTGCCGCCTTTTTTGCAGTGATCGGATGCTACGAACAGCCCCCTGTACAAGACTGTCGCGTTTCAAACAATTGGCTGCCGATGCCTTTGAGGCGTGTTTTATTGCCCGCCTCTGCAAAACGATTCTGTGCCTATGGAAACCGGCCAAAGTCCGATCAGCGCAAGCTCGGCCGCGCTAGGGTTTTCAACTGTGGCGCCGAAGTTGCACTTTCAAGCGCTGCATTTGCTCCGTAGCAAATGAGCGTTAGTTCGCCACGGGTCTGCCCTTACTTCAGGCCGCCGCTGAGGAATTGCTGGAGGCGCGGGCTCTGCGGTCGCAGCAGCATTTCGCGCGGGTCGCCTTGCTCTTCCACGCAGCCCTGGTGCAGGAACAGCGTGTGGTTGGAGACCTCGCGGGCGAAGCCCATTTCATGCGTCACCACGATCATCGTGCGGCCCTCCCGGGCCAGATCGCGCATGACCTTCAGCACCTCGCCGACCAGCTCCGGGTCGAGCGCCGAGGTCGGTTCATCGAACAGCATGACCTCGGGCTCCACGGCCAGCGCGCGGGCAATCGCCACGCGCTGCTGCTCGCCGCCGCTCAAGCGCGCTGGGTAGACGTTCTTGCGATGAGCCACGCCCACGCGGGCGAGCAGCGCTTCGGCCTTCTCAAGCGCCTCGGCCTTGGAGATGCCGAGCACATGGACGGGCGCCTCGATCACATTCTCGATGGCCGTGCGATGCGCCCAGAGGTTGAAGTTCTGGAACACGAAGGCCAGGCGCGCGCGCCAACGCTGCAATTGCTTCGCGTCGCCGGCCTTGAGGCTGCCGTCGTGATCGCGCGTTAGCGTCAGCTCCTCGTTGCCCAGTTGCAATCGTCCTTCATGCGGCTGTTCGAGCAGGTTCAGGCAGCGCAGGAAGGTGCTCTTGCCCGAGCCGCTGGAGCCGATCATGGTGATCACGTCGCCCGGCTTGGCGCTCAGCGAAACGCCCTTGAGCACCTCGCGGTCGCCGTAGCGCTTGTGGATGTTCTCGACGATCAGCATGGGAAAAATTCAGGTTTTGAACATGGATGAACAGGATGAACAGGATAAGAAAACAGCCGTCTTGTATTGATCCTGTGCATCCTGTTCATCCATGTAGAAAACGCATTCAGCAATCTCAGAACCCGAGCAGCTTGCCGCTGCGCAGCGCCTCAACGCCGGCGACCTTGCAGACGCGCAAGCCGTTGGTCGCGTAGCGCAGGTTCTCCCGCGCGTAGAGCAGGCCGCTAACCGGCGCCTTCAGCTCGGTCACGACATTGCTGATCGGGTCGATCACATGGGCTAACACCTCACCTTGGCTGACCGTCTCGCCGGGCTGGCGCAGGAAGGTCAGCAGGCCGGCGCTGGGAGCCCTGACGGGCATGCTGCCGGCGAGCGGGCGGGCATCGCCGACGGCGGCGGGCAGCGGCGCACCGGGGCCGCTGATGGCGCCGCGGTGGATCAGATAGTCGACGATGTTCTGGGCATCAGCGCGCGCGGTTTCATGCTCGACATCGGCCAGGCCGCGCAGCTCGACCGTGACCGCCAGGCAGGCCTGCGGGATCGGGAAGCGCTCGCCAAAGCGCCTCGCCCAGCGCCACCAGCTTTGCGAGCAGGCCTCGTCAAACGGGTTGTCGCCCGAGTCCTGGGCCAGCAGCGTGACGCGTGAACCCAGATAGCGCGCCAACGGCTCGCAATCGGGCCAGCACGGCGTCTCGGTGTAGAGATGCAGCACGGCTTGCGCGTCGCAATGGAGATCGAGCACCACGTCGGCGTCGACGGAGAGGCCCAGCAAGGTGCGGCGCAGCGATTGCAGCTCGGTCTCCGCCGGTGATTCGCTAACGGCCTTCCTCAGCGCAGCGCGAAGGATGCGAACGTTGTGTGCGGCATCCTGGTTCAACTCGCCTTCGACCGCCGCGGCCACGGCCTCAATCTGCTCGGGGTAGTGACGGTTGAAGTTCTCGCCCGTGTTCAGCTCGAAACGGCCCTGCGGCATGTGCAGCACCATCTGCGAGAGACCGATCGGGTTGGCCATCGGCACGAGGATGATCTCGCCGCTGATCCGGCCGGCAGCCTCCAGTGCATCGAAGTGCTGGCGCAGGTGGTGCGCCACCAGCATGCCGGGCAGCTCATCGGCATGCAGGCTCGCCTGAATGTAGATCTTGGGGCCCGTGCCCGATTCAGCCGGCGTGCCGTAGTGCAGCGAGACCAGCTCGCGTTGCGTACCGGGAGATTGCGCGAGCAGCTTGTGGGTCTGGAGCTTCATCATGATTGCAGTATCGGTTGGAGCCAGCGGGCTTCGGCCTTGTGGAACAGGCCCACGAGGATCATCGTCATCGCAAGATACATCGCACCGGCCGTGATGAAGGCCTCGAACGGAATGTAGTTGCTGGCATTGACCTCGCGCGCCGCGCTGGTCAGGTCCATCAGCGTGACCACGCTGGCCAGCGAGGTGCCATGCAGCATGAAGATCATCTCGTTGCCATAAGCGGGCAGGGAGCGCCGCAAGGCGCCGGGCAAGACGATGCGGCGCAGCATCGCCAGCGGCGACATGCCGACGGCGCGCGCGGCCTCGATCTCGCCCTGGGGCAGCGCGCGGATGCAGCCGGCAAAGATCTCGGTCGTGTAGGCGGTTGTGTTGAGGATGAAGGTCAGCGCCGCGCAGAACCAGGCCGAGCTGAACAGCGGCCAGGCCGCGCTTTCACGCACAAGCTCGAACTGCGCCAGGCCGTAGTAGACGAGGAAGAGCTGCACCAGCATCGGCGTGCCGCGGAACATATAGGTGTAGAGCCACACGGCGCGCGAGGCCCAGCCGCCGCGGCTGCGCACCACCGCCAAGGGCACGGCAAGCAGCAGGCCGAAGAACAGTGAAACGATCAGCAATTCGAGCGTGAGCTGCGCGCCATGCAGGTAGAGCGCGATGTTCTCCCAGACGACATCGAAGCTCATGGCGAGAGCCTTCTTTTCAGCGTCGCGAACATCAGTTCCGACAGGCTCGTGAACGCCAGATAGATCAGCGCCACCGCCAGATAAAAGCTGAAAGGCTCGCGCGTGGCGCCGGCCGCCTGGCCGCCGCGCGTCATCAGGTCCGAGAGGCCGATCACCGAAACGATGGCCGTGCTCTTGATCATCACCAGCCAGTTGTTGGAGAGGCCCGGCAGCGCGTGGCGCAGCATCTGCGGCAGCGTGATGCGGCGCAGCACTTGCAGCGGTGTCATGCCGAAGGCCACGCCGGCCTCGCGCTGGCCCGAGGGCACGGCCATGAAGGCGCCGCGGAAAACCTCGGTCATGTAGGCGCCGAAGATGAAGGCGATGGAGAGCACGCCGGCGAGCCAAGGGTCCACATCGATCGGGTCGTGATCGAGCGCCGTGGCCAGGGCGTTCACGCCCACCTGGCCGCCGTAGAAGACGAGCATCAGCAGGATCAGATCGGGCACACCGCGGATGACGGTCGTATAAACCTGCGCCATGCTGCGCGCAATGCGCGAGCGAGAAAGCTTGGCCAGCGCGCCGATCAAGCCCAGCACGAGCGCGCCGGCCAGCGAGCTGAACGCGACCGAGAGCGTGACGCCGGCGCCTTCAAGCAGACTGGGCAGGAAGCCGTGCAGCATCGTCGCTTGCTTACTGTTGCTTCGGCATGATCGAGTACGGGAAGTACCGGTCGTTGATCTTCTTGAAGGTGCCGTCGGCCATCACCGCCTTGATCGCGGCGTTGAACTTCGGCGCCAGCGTCGGCGCGTCGGCCTTGCGCATGCCCGCGCCCGAGCCGATGCCGAACGCGCTGGGGTCGTTGTACTCCGGCCCGGCGAATGCAAAACCCTTGCCATCGGCGCGCGACAGAAAGCCCTGGTCGATCGCCACGCTGTCGGCCAGGATCAGGTCGACGCGGCCGGCCTTGAGGTCCAGGAAGATCTGGTCCTGCGTCGCGTAGCGCACGATCTCGCTTTGCGTGAAGGTCTTGGTGACGAAGGCTTCGTGGATCGTCGAGCGTTGCACGCCGATGCGCTTGCCCTTCAAGCCTGCGGCGGTGAAGTCGAACCTGGCGCCGGCCTTGGCCGCGAAGCGCGCCGGGTTGTTGATGTAGGGCATCGAGAAGGCGATCACCTTCTGGCGCTTTTCGGTGATCGCCATCGAGGCGAAGATCACGTCGATCTTGCGGGCCTGGAGCGCCGGGATCATGCCGTCGAACTCGAGCTGCACGAGCGTGCATTCGGCCTTCATCCGCGCGCAGAGCTCGTTGACGAGGTCGATCTCGAAGCCTTTGATCTTGCCGTCGGTGCCGATCTCGGAGAAGGGCGGGTAGGCACCTTCGACCGCGACGCGAATCTTCTTCCAGTCGGGCGGCTGCGCCTGGCTGGCCGTCGCCGCGAAAAAGCAGACCAGCGCGAGCGCCAAGAATTTGAGATGTCGAAGCATGGAGATCCTTGGCATGGTGGGCGCAGTCTAGCTAGGTCTGCGGCGCTCGATGGGCCTCACTGGCGGGTCGCTCGACTTCCGTGGCGGGCGCCAGATCGGCGGCCAGCGCCTCGCGCTGGTCGAACACAAAGCATCCGCCGTGGTAATGCGGCGCGCCCTGTGTCTCTTCAAAGTACTTGAGGATGCCGCCTTCGAGCTGGTAGACCGGCGCATCGAGCCCCTGCTGCTGCAGATAGATCGCCGCCTTCTCGCAGCGGATGCCGCCCGTGCAGTAGCTGACGATCGTCTTGCCGGCCAGCTCCTCGCGGTGGGCTTTCACGGCCTCGGGGAAATCGCTGAACTTCTCGATCCGCCAATCGATGGCGTTATCAAACGCGCCGTAGTCGACCTCGAAGGCATTGCGTGTGTCCAGCATCACCAGCGGCCGGCCTTCGTCGTCATGGCCCTGGTCGAGCCAGCGGGCCAGGTCGACGGGCTTGACGGCCGGCGCGCGCTCCAGCGCATCGGGCCGGATCGCCGGGTGGTTCATGCGGATGATCTCGGGCTTGACCTTGACCAGCAGCTTCTTGAATGGCACCACCTCGCTCCAGCTCTCCTTGGGCTGCAAGTCGGCGAAGCGTGGATCGGTGCGCAGGGCGTCCACCCAGGCGCGCACCGCAGCGGGCTCGCCGGCCAGGAAAAGATTGATGCCTTCTTCCGCCAGCAGCACCGTGCCGTGCAGGTCCTGCGCTTGGGCGCGCTCGAAAAGCGTCTCGCGCAGGGCCGGGGCGTCGGGGAGGCCTACGAATTTGTAGGCCGAAATATTGAGGATTGCGTGTTCCATGCTCGGCCGGGATTGTAAATTCGGGCCATGAACACCGAATCACGCCAGGAATCGCCCCAAGAGTCGCGTCACGAATCGCGCCACGAGTCGCGCATCACCGAGCTGGAAATCAAGGCCAGCTTCATGGAAGACACCGTCGAACAGCTCAACGAGGTCATTGTGCGCCAGCAGCGGCAGATCGAGCTGCTCGCGCGTGAACTGAGCGAGCAGCGCGACCGAATGCCCGAAGGCGGCCCGGGTCAGGCCAGCCTCCGCGACGAACTGCCGCCGCACTACTGAGTTAGGTATTCATCACGTGCATCACGTGCATCACGTCAATCCATGTTCTTCAATGCATTTTCTACATGGATATACAGGATGCACAGGATGAATACAAAGGCATCTGGGGCTTGGGTTTTATCCTGTGCATCCTGTATATCCATGTTCAAAAATGTATTGAACAGACACGGATCAACGTGATGCACCTGATGAAAACCGGGCTGGTTTACTGCGGTGTGGGGCGCGTCGGGACGGTGACGCTGCAGATGTCGATGTGATCGGCGGGGTGCACGTACCAACCGGTGCGGTGGCGGCGTGCTTGCAGCAGGGCCGGCCAGCTCTTGCCATCGGTGCGCAGCACCTGCAGCTGCGGCCGCTCGGCCGCCGGGATGTCGGCCAGCAGCTTCACGCTCTGGATGCCGGTGCGCTGCTCGGGCTTGTCATAAAAACCCATGTTCTGTCCGCCGCGGGGCAGGGCGGACAGGTTTTCGATGCCCTGGATCACACGGCCCACCACGGTGATGTTCAGATCCAGCGCACGCGGCGCATGGCCGATCACGGCGTAGAGCTCGGCGCCGGTGCTGGAATCTTCCTTGTCGCTTCGACCCGCGCCGACCATGCCGTAGCAATGCGCCAACCAGGCCTGGCCCTTCTTGGGATTGGCCGCCACCGGCATGCCGTCAACGAAGCCCGTTAGGGGAGCCCAGCCATCCACATCGGGCAGCTTGCGCAGGCGCACACTCTTCAAGGGCACCGAGAACTCGGCCGGCAGGTGCGGCTTGGCGCCCTCGCCGAGCGGCTTGGCCAGCTTGGGGTCGTCGCTGTTCGGGTCGCCCCATTGGGTGACGAAGTTGTCCTGAACACGCACGATGGACAGGCCATCGAAGAAGCCGCCGTGGGCCAGCGCGCGGATATTGGCCACGTGTTCGGGCGCAAAGCGCGGCGCCAACTCGATGATCACAGGGCCCTGGGCGAGCGTCATGATCACGGTGTTGTTGGGGTCGAGATTGCGCCAGTCGCTCTCGGGCGCGGCGGCCAGGATTTCGGCCGAGGTCTTGACGGGCGCCTTGGCGGCGGATTTGGTCTTTTTGGCAGCGAAAGCCGGGCTCGCGATCAAGCAGGCGGCCAGCAAAAAGGGGAGCGATTTGCGCATCTTGTAGGTCTCCAAAGTGCGGCAAGGATAACGGCCTCCCTACAATCCATGAATGGCTTTTGTTCACCTGCGCACCCACACCGAATATTCCGTCGTTGACGGCACCCTCCGAACCGACGACGCGGCCGCTGCTGCCGCCAAGGATGGGCAGGTCGCCCTGGCCATCACCGACCTGGCCAATCTGTTTGGCGCGATCAAGTTCTACAGCGCCTGCCGCAAGAAGGGCGTCAAGCCCGTCATCGGCGCCGATTGCTGGCTTGAGCCCGAAGGCTCCGACAAGAACCCCTCGCGCCTGCTGCTGCTGGTGCAGAACACGCAGGGCTATCTGAACCTGTGCGAGCTGCTCTCGCGGGCCTGGATCACCAATGTGGTCCGCAACCAGGCCTGCCTGAAGTGGGAATGGCTGGAGGAGCTCGGCGAAGGGCTGATCTGCCTCTCGGGCGCCGAATTCGGCCTGCTGGGCCAGGCCTTGCGCAGCAGCGACGGCGTGCGCGCACGCGCCGTGGCGCAGCGCCTGAGCGCCATTTTCCCGCAGCGTTTTTATATCGAACTGCAACGCGCCGGCCTGCCGGGGCATGAGCCGCTTGTCCAAGCAAGTGTGGCGTTAGCGGCCGAGCTGCAATTGCCCGTGGTTGCCACCCATCCCGTGCAGTTCCTGACCGAAGGCGACTTTGATTCGCACGAGGCGCGCATCTGCGTGGCCGATGGCGAGACGCTGGCCAACCCCAAGCGGGTGCGCCGCTTCTCGCCGGGCCAGTATTTCCGCTCGCAGGCCGAGATGGAGAAGCTGTTTGCCGACGTGCCCAGCGCGATCGCCAACACGGTCGAGATCGCGCGCCGCTGCAGCCTCTCGCTGGTGCTGGGCAAGCCGCAACTGCCCGACTTCCCGACGCCGATCCAGGACGACGGCACGCCGATGCCGATGGAGCAGTACTTCCGCCAGCTCAGCGTCGAGGGCCTGGAGCAGCGCCTCGTGCTGCTGTTCCCCGATGCGGCCAAGCGTGACGCCGAACGTCCGCGTTATGCCGAGCGACTTGAATTCGAGCTGTTGACCATCATCAAGATGGGCTTCCCCGGCTACTTCCTGATCGTGTCGGACTTCATCCGCTGGGCCAAGGCGAACGGCTGCCCGGTCGGGCCGGGCCGGGGTTCGGGTGCCGGCTCGCTGGTGGCCTACGTGCTGTCGATCACCGATCTGGACCCGCTCGCCTACAACCTGCTGTTCGAGCGTTTCCTGAATCCCGAGCGCGTCTCGATGCCCGACTTCGACATCGACTTCTGCCAGGGCAATCGCGACCGCGTGATCGACTACGTGAAGGACAAGTACGGCCGCCCGGCCGTGAGCCAGATTGCCACCTTCGGCACGATGGCCGCCAAGGGCGCGCTGCGCGACATCGGCCGCGTGCTGGGGCTGGGCTTCGGGCAGGTCGACGCGATCGCCAAGCTGATCCCCGCGCCGCCCGGCAAGCAGGTCACGCTGGCCATCCCGCCGGCCGATCCGGGCGACAAGCTGATCTACGCGCGGCTGGAATCGCCCGAGATCGGTGAGCGCGAAAAGGAAAGCGAAGAAATCGCCGAGATGCTCGCGCTGGCCGCGCGCGTGGAAGGCACCGTGCGCTCGATCGGCATGCACGCCGGCGGCGTGCTGATCGCGCCGGGCAAGATCACCGATTTCTGTCCGCAGTACCAGCAGCCCGGTTCGACCAGCGCGGTGAGCCAGTACGACAAGGACGACGTCGAGGCCATCGGCCTCGTGAAGTTCGACTTCTTGGGCCTGGCCACGCTGACCATCCTGGAGATGGCCAAGGACTTCATCGTCGCCCGCCATCCCGCGCAGAAGAATTTCAATTTCGAGACCATCCCGCTCGATGACCGCCGCGTCTACAAGCTGTTCTCCGACGGCCTGACCGAGAGCGTGTTCCAGTTTGAATCGACCGGCATGCAGAAGATGCTGCGCGATGCCAAGCCGTCGCGCCTGGAAGACCTGATCGCGCTGAACGCCTTGTACCGACCGGGCCCGATGGACCTGATCCCGACCTTCGTGGCGCGCAAGCACGGCCGCGAGCAGGTCGAGTATCCGCATCCGCTGACCGAGGCCGTGCTGTCCGAGACCTACGGCATCATGGTCTACCAGGAGCAGGTGATGCAGACCGCGCAGGTGCTGGGCGGCTACTCGCTGGGCGGCGCCGACATGCTGCGCCGCGCGATGGGCAAGAAGAAGGCCGAGGAGATGGCCGAGCACCGCGAGATCTTCCGCAAGGGTGCGGCCGAGAAGGGCATCAATACCGAGAAGGCCGACGAAGTCTTCGACCTGATGGAGAAGTTCGCGGGCTACGGCTTCAACAAGTCGCACGCGGCCGCTTACTCGCTGCTGGCCTATCACACGGCCTGGCTCAAGGTGCATTTCACGGCCGAGTTCTTCGCCGCGAACATGACCATCGAAATGGGCGACACCGACAAGCTCAAGGTGCTGCTCAACGATGCCAAGCTCTTCAACGTCGAGTTCCAGCCGCCCGATGTGAACCTCGGTGTCTATCGGTTTGAACCGTTAGGCGACAAGTTGGTCAACTACGGCCTCGGCGCGATCAAGGGCACGGGCCAGGGTGCGATCGAGGCGATCGTGCGGGCGCGCGAAGAGGGCGGCAAGTTCAAGAGCTTCTTCGACTTCTGCGCTCGCGTGGATCGCAAGGCGGTCAACAAGCGCGTGGTCGAGGCGCTGATCAAGGCCGGCGCCTTCGATCCGCTGGAACCGGAGCGTTCGCGCCTGCTCGCCAGCGTGGCGCTGGGCTACACCTATGCAGACAAGCTCGACGCCGATGCGGACCAGGGCGGCCTCTTTGACTTTGCCGATTCGCACGCCAGCGCGAGCGCCGAGCCACCGCTCGTTGAAGCCGCGACGTGGAGCATCAAGGAACGCCTCTCGATGGAGAAGACCGCGATCGGCTTCTACCTCTCGGGCCACATGTTCGACCAGAGCGCCGAGGAAGTGCGCCGCATGGTCAAGCGCCGCGTGGGCGAGCTGGCCGACAGCCGCGAGCCTGTGCTGGTGGCCGGCATCGTCGGCGACCTGCGCGTCATCAACGGCCAACGCGGCCGCGTCGGCATCTTCAAGCTCGACGACAAGACCGGCCAGATCGAGGCCGTGGCGAACGAGGAGCTGCTCAACGCCAACAAGGACACGCTGAAGGACGACGAGCTCGTGATCATCAGCGGCAAGGTCCGCGACGACCGTTTCTCGGGCGGCTTGCGGCTGACGGTCGAATCGATTTCTGATCTGCCCGCAGCACGCGCTCGGTTTGGGCGTTACTTCCAGGTCGCGGTGAACGGTCATGTGCCGCCGCTGGGCGATGTGATCAAGCAGTGGCCGGCGCGTGAGGTCGACACGGACGATGGCGTGAAGCTGCGGCAGGGCTTGAAGATGCAGACGCTGCACCGGATGGCAGCGGGGGCGGAGTGCCGGCTGGACCTCGGCGAGGAGAGCCGCTTCTGGCCCAGCGACGAGGCCCTGGAGCGCTTGAGCAAGCTCGGCCAGGTCATGTATGAATGATGGACGAGTGATGTAATTTCCGTGAACCTCCCCCCGCGTTGTGATGAGTCAAGGCCGGCGGGGGCGAGTCGAACTCGAATGGCTTGAACGTGTGCGTGCTCTGTGCAGCCGTACACCGGATCAACCCAACGGAGCCGACTCACATGATCAAGAGATTTTCGCCGCCAGTTCTCGCAAGCCTGGCGCTCGCTGCAGCCGCTTTGCTGTGTACGCCAGCGTTTGCCAGCCACCACTTTGAAACCGCCATCGTGCTCAAGCAGACGGCGCTCAACCAGCTGGACAACTTCGTGTTCCAGTCCTCGCGCCCTGGCTATACAGCCTTCGTGATGACGGTGAACTCTGCGCCCAAGGCGGGCCCCGGCGGCGTGTTTGCGCAGGATGCGCTCTACAACATCCATGTCGCCAAGGATGCGGGCATCAAGGCGGGCTACACCTTCAGCCTGGCCTTCAGCGCCGATCAGTTTTCCGTCTACGAACTGGACGAGGCCAACGGTGCGGTCGGTGCGATGGGTCGCAAGATCGGCTCCGTCGCCATCGGCAACAAGGAGGGCGCTTCCTTCGACGGCATCAAGGTCTGGGCCGGCGCGATCAAGGATCCCTTCTACGGCAACTCGCCGGGCCTGCATGTTTTTCGCGACCAGCTCGAGAAAGGCATCTTCGAGCCCGGCGTCTGGAAGTCCGTGCAAGGCGCGAACATCTTCAATGGCCGCTCGGCCGGCGCCATCGTCGTGGAAGTGCCCAACAGCCTGCTGGGCACCGACGTGAAAGTCTTCATGACCACGGCGCTGAAGGATGCGGCCGGCCACTGGACGCAGGTGCAGTATTCGGCCAACCCGCTGTTCTCGCACGCGATGCTCTATGCGATGGAATCGCTCAAGACCGAACATGACCGCAGCCGCCCCGGCATGGACGACGATCTGCGCAACATCGTGGCGGCCAGCGCCACGCGCGCCTCGACGCTGGCCAAATCGCAAGCGGACCCGTTGGCCTACGGCGACAAGGTAGCGCGCATGCTGATGCCTGACGTGCTGAGCTACAAGATCGGCAGCAAGGCCGAGTTCTCCAATACCCGACGCAATGGCCGCGCGCTGGACGACGACGCCATGAGCGCGATGCTGACGCTGCTGATCGGCGCACCCACCGATCAGGCCATCGCCAACCCCAAGCTCTACACGGCCGAGTTTCCCTACGTCATGCCGGTGGAACTGAAGTAGGCATGCGGCTGATCTCGATCTGGATCGGCGCTGTTGTGGCGCTGATCTTCGGCGTTAGCGCGGATGCTCACGAGTTCTGGCTGGTGCCGCATGAGGCCGAAGCGAAGACCGGTGATGCGGTCGTGTTCGAGTTGCGCATCGGGCCGAACTGGCCCGGTGTTCAGACGGCACGCTTGCCGCACTTGGTCGCTTCGTTTGAGGCGCACGATGCCGTGGGTACGATGAGCGTTGAAGGTCGTGATGGAACGCTGGCTGTCGGCCATCTGCGCACGCGCGCGGCCGGTGCGACGTTGGTGGCGCTGCGGACCAACCCTGCGCGTCTTGAGCTTTCGGGCGCGGAGTTCAACCAGTATCTTCAGGAGGAAGGGCTGAACGAGGTGCTCGCGCTGCGGCAGCGTCATGGACTGCTCGATACGCCGGGTCGCGAGAGTTTTTCGCGCTGTGCCAAGAGCATCATCCTGGTGGATCAAAACAGCCGGGGTTATGGCCGCGTCGTCGGTCTGCCGCTGGAGTTGGTGCCGCTCACCGATCCGCTTGGATTCATCGTTAGCGGGAACGGCGGGAAGTTTGCAGTCCAGCTGATTTTCAACGGCCAGCCCTTGGCCGGTGCCTTGGTGAAGGCACAGCTCAAGGCCGATCCGCCCGTGGAGCTGAGCGCCGTTTCGGACCAGAACGGCAAGGTGTTCTTCGCGTTGCCGCGCAAGGGACTGTGGCTTTTCAATGCGGTGCACATGCTGCCCGCCCAAGACAGCAGCGTCGATTGGGAGAGCTTGTGGGCCTCGCTGACTTTGAGCGTGCCGCGCTGATGAAGTGGGTTTGCCAGCGCGCCTTGCTCTTGTTGGCGGGGATGGGTACGCAAGCGGCTTGGGCTCATGCGGGCAGCGCCGCGGGCTGGCTCCATCCGCTGACCGGCATCGATCACTTCCTCGCCATGGTCGCCGTCGGCGCCTGGAGCTGCCAGATCGGCGGCCGCGCGATCTGGATCGTGCCCAGCGCTTTCGTGGGCTGCATGCTGCTCGGCGGACTGGCGGGCTTCGAGCAGATCGAGCTGCCGTGGATCGAGATCGGCGTGGCGGCTTCGGTCGTCCTGCTCGGCCTGGCCATCGGCCTGGCGCAGACGTTTCCCGTGGCCATCGCTTCAGCCGGCGTCGGCCTGTTCGGCTGCTTTCATGGCTACGCGCATGGCTATGAGATGCCGGTGATGGAGGACAAGCTGGGCTACGTGGCTGGGTTCCTGGCGACGACGGCAACGCTGCATTTGATTGGCGCTTTTGGGGCGCACGGGCTGCTCAAGCGAGACGCCGGCGGCAGGATCCTTCGGGGTCTGGGTTTCGCGAGCGCACTGGCCGGGGTTTGGTTGGTGAGCCTGACGCTGTTTTGATTGCGGCTAGTGACAAGGAAACGGCGATCCTGCGGGATCTGGTCAAGGAGTTGTGAGCATGGACAAGGCGTTGTTTGCGGACTTGGTAGGTAGCCTGCAAGAGGCTCAGGCGATTGCGAAGGGGCGCGCCAAGCCGTCACGTCGGTTCGAACTCAGCATGCCCGACGCCAAGGCCGTGCGCGAGCAGACGGGCCTGACGCAGAGCGAGTTCGCGCAGCTGATGCGAGTGAGCGTGAAGACGCTGCAGAACTGGGAGCAGCATCGGCGCAGCCCGACGGGGCCAGCAGCCGCCTTGCTCAAGATCGTGGCGACGGAGCCGAGGATGGCGGTGAAAGCCTTGCATGGCTAGCATTGGATCCCCAGTGCCGTAAAGCGGAGCGGGCCAGCTGAGGCTGGCCCGTCCTGGATCAATTGGCCTCAGCCAACTGATCCAGGATCGCCGGATTCTCTAGTGTCGACGTATCCTGCGTAATCGCCTCCCCCTTCGCAATCGACCGCAGCAGTCGACGCATGATCTTCCCCGAGCGTGTCTTCGGCAGGTTGTCACCAAAGCGGATGTCCTTGGGCTTGGCAATCGGCCCGATCTCCTTGGCGACCCAATCGCGCAACTGCTTGGCAATCGCCTTGGCTTCGTCGCCGGTTGGGCGAGGGCGCTTCAGCACGACGAACGCGCAGATGGCCTCGCCGGTGGTGTCGTCCGGACGGCCGACCACAGCGGCTTCAGCCACCAGTTCCGTGCAACTCACCAGGGCCGATTCAATTTCCATCGTGCCCATGCGGTGGCCCGAAACGTTCAGCACGTCATCGATACGACCCGTGATCGTGAAATAGCCCGTCTTGACGTCGCGGATCGCGCCGTCGCCCGCGAGGTAGTAACCCTTGAGTTCAGCGGGGTAGTAGCTCTTCTTGAAGCGCTCCGGGTCGCCCCAGATGTTGCGGATCATGCTGGGCCAGGGCTTCTTGACGACGAGAATGCCGCCTTGGCCGTTGGGGACGTCATGGCCCATTTCGTCAACGATGGCGGCCGCAATGCCGGGGAAGGGCAGCGTGCAGGAGCCGGGCACGAGCGTCGTGGCGCCGGGCAGCGGCGTGATCATGTGGCCGCCGGTTTCGGTCTGCCAGAAGGTGTCGACGATCGGGCACTTGCCGCCGCCGATGTGCAGGTGATACCACTCCCAGGCGGCCGGGTTGATCGGCTCGCCCACCGAGCCGAGGAGGCGCAGGCTGCTCAGGTCATAACGCTTGGGATGGACGGCTTCGTTGCCTTCGGCGGCCTTGATCAGCGAGCGGATGGCAGTGGGCGCCGTGTAGAAGATCGTGACCTTGTGCTTCTCGATCATCTGCCAGAAGCGGCCCGCGTCGGGGAAGGTGGGGATGCCTTCAAAGACGATCTCGGTGCCGCCCAGGGCCAGCGGGCCGTAGGTGATGTAGGTGTGGCCGGTCACCCAGCCGATGTCGGCGGTGCACCAGAAGATGTCCTCGGGCTTGAGGTCAAACGTCCACTTCGTCGTGAGCGCCGCATGCAGCAGATAGCCGCCGGTGCTGTGCTGCACGCCCTTGGGCTTGCCGGTCGATCCCGAGGTGTAGAGCAGGAAGAGCGGGTGCTCGGCCTCGACCCATTCGGGCGCGCATTCGCTCGATTCAGCAGCCATCAGCTCGTGCAGCCAAAGATCACGGCCGGCTTCCCAATGCACTTTGCCGCCGGTGCGGCGATAGACAATCACGTCCTTGAGCGTGGGGCAGACGCCGCCCGCAAAGGCTTCGTCGACGATGTTCTTCAGCGGCAGGGCCTTGCCACCGCGCATCTGCTCGTCGGCGGTGATCACCATCACGGCGCCGGCGTCTTGCACGCGGTCGCGCAAGGATTGCGCCGAGAAACCGCCGAACACGACCGAGTGCGTAGCGCCGATGCGCGCGCAGGCCTGCATCGCGGCCACGCCTTGCACCGACATCGGCATGTAGATGACCACACGGTCACCCTTCTTGACGCCGCGGCTCTTCAGCGCGTTCGCGAATTGCGAAACCTGGGCCAGCAATTCGCGATAGCTCACGCGGGTCACGTCGCCGTTGTCGGCCTCGAAGATGATCGCGGTCTTGTCGCCGAGGCCGCGTTCGACATTGCGGTCCAGGCAGTTGTACGAGGCGTTCAGCTTGCCGTCTTCAAACCACTTGAAGAAGGGCGCGTCGCTGTCGTTGAGCACCTTGCTGAAAGGCGTATGCCAACTCAGCAGCTCGCGCGCCTGGCGGGCCCAGAAACCCTCGTAATCGGCCTCGGCCTCGGCCACCAGGGCGTTGTAGCCGTCCATGCCCTTGATATGGGCGTTAGCCTGCCATTCGGCGCTCGGCGGGTAGAGATGGGTTTCGCTCATGATCTTTGTCTCCAGGGATGCTGCGGTTCTCGGTTCGGCTCGGACTGTGCCGCGCGGCACTGACGAACGGCTTACTCCATAGAATGATCGTATGACATCGCCTTCCTCCCCGCCGAATTCCCCCGCGCGCGCTTTGCGCCCCCTGCCACGCCTCATCTTCGCCAGCCGCTGGCTGCAACTCCCGCTCTACCTGGGCCTGATCGTCGCGCAGGCGATCTACGTCTTCCAGTTCTGGACCGAGCTGGTCCATCTGATCGAAGCCGTGTTCGGCCATCAGGAAGCTTTCACGGCCTTGCTGGCCAGCAGCGGCTACAAGCCGACGCCGCTGCCCACGCAGCTCAACGAGACCGTGCTGATGCTCGTCGTGCTGGGCCTGATCGACGTGGTGATGATCTCCAACCTGCTGATCATGGTGATCGTCGGCGGCTACGAGACCTTTGTCTCGCGCATGGACCTGGACGGCCACCGCGACCAGCCCGAGTGGCTATCGCATGTGAACGCCTCGGTGCTGAAGGTCAAGCTGGCCACGGCCATCATCGGCATCTCATCCATCCATCTGCTCAAGACCTTCATCAACGCAGAGAACCTGAGCGACAAGACCCTGCTGTGGCAGACCGCCATCCACCTGACCTTCCTGGTCTCGGCCCTGGCGATTGCTGCGGTAGACCGGCTGCTGGGCGGAGCGCCCGAGAAGCACTGATCGCGTTCTAAGCCTTCCTTGCCTTCGCCAGAATGAAGGCGCCGATCACGCCGGACAGCAGTGAGCCCAGCAGCACGCCGAGCTTCACGCGGGTCTCAAACTCCGGCCCGAGGTCTTCAAAAGCCAGGCCGCCGATGAACAGGCTCATGGTGAAGCCGATGCCGCAAAGCACGGCCACGCCCAGCACCTGGAGCCAGCTCGCGCCGGCCGGCGGCTTGGCCCAGCCGACGCGCACCATCAGCCAGGAACTGCCGAACACGCCGACCGCCTTGCCCACCAGCAAGCCGGCGGCGATGCCCAGCGGCAGGGCGTCGAGCAGCGCCGCCGGCGTGATGCCGGTCAGCATGACACCGGCGTTAGCAAAAGCGAACATCGGCAGGATCAGGTAAGCCACCCACGGGTGCAGTCCATGCTCGAGCGTCTCGGCCGGCGTGCCGCCCTTGCCGTCCTGGCTCGGGATGAAGAGCGCCGTGGCCACGCCGGCCAGCGTGGCATGCACGCCGGACTTCAGCACGCACAGCCACATGACGAGGCCGACCACCACATAGACGTCGGCGCGTGTGACGCCCGAGCGATTGAGCAGGAAGAGCAGCACCAGGCAGACCAGCGCGCCGCCCAGCATCAGCAAGGACAGCTGCTGTGTGTAGAACAGTGCGATCACCACGATCGCACCGAGGTCGTCGATGATGGCCACGGCCGTCAGGAAGATCTTCAGCGAGGCCGGCACGCGCGAGCCCAGCAGCGTCACGATGCCGATTGCGAATGCGATGTCCGTGGCGGCGGGAATGGCCCAGCCGCGCAGGCCCACCGGATCGGCGTGGTTGATGGCGGCATAGATCAGGGCCGGCACGATCATGCCGCCCAGGGCCGCCACGGCGGGCAGGATGGCCTGGTCGCGGCTGGAGAGCTCGCCGGCCGTGAATTCGCGCTTGATCTCCAGGCCGACGAGGAAGAAGAACACCGCCATCCAGAGGTCATTGACCCAGACGATCAGGGGCTTGGCCAGGACCAGGGCGGTGCCGAAGTGCACGGCGCCGGGCGTGTGGATGAACTTCAGATAGACCTCGGACCAGGGCGAATTGCTGGCCAGCAGTGCCAGGACGGCCGCCAGGCCGAGAAGAATGCCGCCGCTGGATTCGCTGGCAAAGAAAGCCTTCAAAGCGCGTGTCATCTAAACTTCCCCTCATTCATTGTTCATGGATTCTCGCCTCATCATGAGTACCACCATCCGCCATGCCGACCTCGTCGAGAGCGTCGCCGCCGCCTTCCAGTACATCAGCTACTACCACCCGGCCGACTACATCGCCCATCTGGCCCGCGCCTATGAACGTGAACAGAGCGCCTCGGCCAAGGACGCGATCGCGCAAATCCTGACCAACTCGCGCATGAGCGCCGCCGGCCACCGCCCGATCTGCCAGGACACCGGCATCTGCAATGTGTTCCTGAAGATCGGCATGGACGTGCGCTTTGCCGACTTCCCCGGTTCGATCGAAGACGCGGTCAACGAAGGCGTGCGCCGCGCCTACAACTTCGAGGACAACAAGCTGCGCGCCTCGGTGCTCGACGACCCGATCTTTGCGCGCAAGAACACCAAGGACAACACGCCGGCCGTCATCAACATGAGCCTGGTGCCGGGCAACACCCTCGACGTGATGGTCGCGGCCAAGGGCGGCGGCAGCGAGAACAAGAGCAAGTTCGTGATGATGAACCCGAGCGACGACCTGGTCGACTGGGTGCTCAAGACCGTGCCCACGATGGGCGCGGGCTGGTGCCCGCCGGGCATGCTGGGCATCGGCGTCGGCGGCACGGCCGAGAAGGCCATGCTGATGGCCAAGGAGTCCTTGATGGACGACATCGACATGTACGAGCTGCTCGAGCGCGGCCCGCAGAACAAGCTCGAAGAGCTGCGCATCGAGCTGTACGAGAAGGTCAACGCCCTGGGCATCGGCGCTCAAGGCCTCGGCGGCCTGACCACCGTGCTCGATATCAAGATCAAGACCTGGCCGACCCACGCCGCCAGCAAGCCCGTGGCCATGATCCCTAACTGCGCGGCCACACGGCATGCGCACTTCGTGCTCGACGGCTCCGGCCCCGCGTATATCGACCCGCCGAGCCTCGACCTGTGGCCCGATGTGGAATGGGCGCCCGACTACAACAAGAGCAAGCGCGTCGACCTCAACACCTTGACCAAGGCTGAAGTGGCGAGCTGGAAACCCGGCGACACCATCCTGCTCAACGGCAAGATGCTGACCGGCCGCGACGCCGCGCACAAGCGCATCGCCGAGATGCTGGCCAAGGGCGAGAAGCTGCCGGTGGACTTCACCAACCGCGTCATCTATTACGTCGGCCCGGTCGATCCGGTGCGCGACGAAGTGGTCGGCCCGGCCGGCCCGACGACCGCCACGCGCATGGACAAGTTCACGCGCATGATGCTGGAGCAGACCGGCCTGATCTCGATGATCGGCAAGAGCGAGCGCGGCCCCGTCGCGATCGAGGCGATCAAGGACAACAAGAGCGCCTACCTGATGGCCGTGGGCGGCGCCGCCTACCTGGTCAGCAAGGCGATCAAGCACGCTACCGTGGTGGGCTTTGCCGACCTCGGCATGGAAGCGATCTACGAGTTCGACGTGGTCGACATGCCCGTCACCGTGGCTGTCGACTCGACCGGCACCAGCGTGCACAACACCGGCCCGGCCGAGTGGAAGGAGCGCATTGCTTCGGGCAAGGCGATCTCGATTCCGGTCACGGCGGCTTGAAGCACGGTTGACCGACGCTAAGCTCGATCCTCAGCGGAAGAACACGTGCTGCGTGATCTTGGTCAGCGGGTAGTGCATCAGGGGCTGGGCCCGCACGGGCAGGTCCAGCGGCTTGGTCAGCATCTTGATGCACATGTCGGCTGAGAGCTGCTGGCGGATCAGGCCGGTGGCGCGGTCGATGCGCCGGCGCAGGTAGCTCGCGTCCTCTGCGCGTTCGGGGTAGCGCGTGATCAGCACGTGGCGCAGCGCGATCTCCGAGTCCTCATTGCGGATCTCCATCAGGCGGCGGGCCAGCGTGCGCAGCACGGTCAGCCGGCTCTGGCCTTCGCTGTCCTGGTAGCGCTTGAAGTATTTGTAGAAGTGCTTGTAGTGGCGAACCTCGTCAGCGCTGACCAGGGCGGCAATCTCCTTGAGCACCGGGTCGGCGGCGTGCTCGCCGATGGCGCGGTACAGCGTGGCCGTGCCGGTCTCGATCACGCAGCGCGCCACCATCTCGAGGCCGCGGGTCTTCTCGAAATTCGAGACCAGGCAAACGCGCGAGTATTCGGCAAAAAATCGCTGGAAGGCCGTCTCCCAATCGAAGTCCGGCCACACATGCTGGATGTAGGTCTTCAAGACCCGTCCGTGCTGCAACTCCTCAGGCTCCCAGGCGCGGTTCAGCCAGCCAGAGACTTCCGGGTCATCGCTGAAAAACTCGCTCAGGTTGCCCGTATAGAGATCGGAGCCGCTCTCGACGAAGGAGGCGCTGCAGATGAGCAGCAGCAGGTCCTCGTCGGCCGTGGCCGTCTGCCAGTCGATCCGGCTGAAGTCGATGTCCTCGACCCGCCAGGGCATGATGTGTTCGGTCGCGTGCTCGTGAGGTGCGTGCATGGTGTCCTGTTTGAATCCGGGCCAGACCTGTGGGGCAAAAGCAGTGCCTGATCTGAGCCTAGCTTTCAAACAAGACGTCCTTGTGAGCGCCGCGTAAAGCCGTAGAGCCTGAAGGCCTATTGCGTCCTGACCGTCAGGCGCAAGCGTTGCCCGGCCTGGGGCCGGGCGATGGCTGCAGCGCCCAATCGGTAAGGATTGCCACGTCGCGTGAAAGGCAGGGCGTGGCCCTTGTCATCCTCGATGACGGTCACGCCCGAGCCTTGAGCGCCGGGGTCATAACGCAGCTCCAGCGTGAAGTCACCGAGCGGCACCTCGGCCCGCAGGCCGGCCAGCGAGACTGGCATGACCGGGTCGATCAGCAGCGCATCGTGTTCCAGCCGCAGGCCCAGCAGATGGTTGATCACCAGCGAGAGCGCGATGCCGGGGCCGCTCGAATAGATGCGCCAGCCGCCATCGAGCGCCACGCTGCCGTCGAAGACGCGGCCGTATTCGGCGTGGGCGGCATAACGATCTGCGTAGGCGGCGTCCGAACTTGAGTAGTAGCAGTTGCTCTGGCGCAGGCTGGCCGCCGCCACGCGTTCGGGCAGCAGGATCGGGTTCGCGAGGCCCAGCGCCTCGAAGAAGGCCGGCGCATCGCCCAGGTGGGCCAGCATCTGCGCATGACGCAGATGCGCGTGCATGTACATGATGCCGATCTCGCGGCCGAAGAAGCTGCTGGTCTCGGCGCGCAGGAAGCGCGTGGAGATGCCGCCGTGATAGGGCAGCGGCGCGTCGAACAGGCGCGCACCGTCGGGGGCGTGCAGGTGCTGCTTGATCAGCGCGGACTGCTTGGCGGCCTGGGCCGGCGTGAGCAGGTCTTCCAGCACCGCGTGCATCATCGGCAGCAGGCTGTATGAGAGCCCTTCAGTCGGCGCACTCGGGTGGATCCACAGCGAAGGCTCGGCGCCGGGCGGGCAATGCGCGTAGCCGGCCACGACCTCATCGCGCACGAGCTCGCGCTGGAAAGCCTCCTGCACGGCATGCGCCTGCGCACGCAGCTTCTGCCCGTCGCCGCCGGTCTTGTCGAAGGCCTCGGCCAGGCTGTGCAGCGTCTGGTGATGCAGCGTCACGGTCCAGGCGCTGCACAGATCGTCGCGCAGGCTCGGGTCAGCCGGTTGCAGCGCGTCGTTCCAGTCGCCGTGGCCGTAGGCGACGATGCCGCGGCCCGGGATCATGCGGCTTTCGATCAGGGTCAGCGCTCGCTCCACATGGCGGATCAGCGGCTCGGCCGGCGCGTCGAAGTAGGGCAGCGGCTCGTTCAACAGCGCGGCATCTCCGCTGTGAATCAGGTAGCGCGCCAGCCCGAGCAGCGGCCAGAACACCACGTCGCCATGCGAATCGCCGGCGCGGATCTTTGCGTCGCGCGCGAAGAACATGAACCATTGCGGCCAATCGCCATCGGCGTTCTGCGCCGAGAACACGCGCACCAGCAGGTCGCGCACCGGCTCGTCGCGGCCCAGCGCCAGCAGCAGCTCGAGCGGGCCTTGGCAGACATCGCGCACGCCCCAGCCGCCGCCGCTGAACTGCTCCGGGCCGCGCGGCGCGAGGTAGTGAACCAAGGCGTTATGCGCGAGCCAGGGCAGCATCGATTCGAGCTGGCCGAGGCTCGCTTCAGCCGGCAATTCAAGCCGCGGCAAGGAGAGCGGCGTGCTGTCGGGCGCGGTGTCCACGTCGGTGGCTTGGTTGACGCCTTGCAGCACGACGGTCAGCGCGCTCAGCGGGGCGAAACGCAGGCAGAACATGCTGCTGTCGCGGCCCAGGTGATCGGCGTGCAAGAGCGCGTCGTCACCGGCTTCGGCGGCAGCAATGTCGGGCGTGACCCGCAAGGCCGCGCCGGTCAGGCGTTGCGCCAGCGTGCTGTCGGCGGGGGCCTTCAGCAGCCAGCCGTTGCCGTCGGCTTGCGGCGTCAGCGCCTTGCCGGTGCCTGCATCGTCGTCGTCGATCTGCGCGTGCAGCGTCAGCATCAATTCCAGCCGCGGCCCTTCGAGCACCTTCAGGCTGAACTCCATGCAGGTCGCGACCGGGCCGGCGCTGCTCTGCACTTCCAGCACGCCGAGGCCGTAGGCATAGATCCAGCGGCAGCCGCCGGGCTCCATCACGAAGGCCGAGGGCAAGCCCAGCAGCATCCAGTCCTGGCCGGGCAGGCGCACGAAGGCGCGCAGGCCCTGGGCGTTGAACAGCGAGAGGCCGCTGCGCTGGTTCGACAGCAGGCGGCCGAATTTGACGTGGCCCTGCGTCAGCATCGAATGGAAGCAGCCGCCCATCCAGCAGGTGGAGGTGAGCGCGCGTTCATCGGGCGTCAGGTGCGAGCCGGCGCGCAGCATGTGGCCGTGCGCGCGTTTGACGCGCAGCTCCTTGGCGCGCAGCACGACGTGGCGGCTGTCGCCCTGGAAGAAGGACAGCAACTGGCCTTGGCCGTCCTGTTCCGCATGTTTGCGTTCCGCGCCGAACAGCACACCCAGCTGCGCCTTGTCGAGATCGAGCGTGCGCAGCATGGCGGCGCCGGCGAAGAGGCTCGGCGGATGGGCTTGCGACGCGCCTGACGATGGCGCGGGGTCGGCCGCTTCGGGCAGGCGCAGCGCAGCATCGGCAAAGGCGATATCGGGCTTGCCGCTGGCGGCTGCATGGTCGGGCACGAAGTGCGCGAAGAAGCCGGTGCTACCGCTGGTGCCGGCGGCCAGGCGAAGCGGCTCGTCTTCCAAGGCGGCGAGCGCGTGTTCGTGTTGCAGGCGCGTGCCCGGCAGGCCTGTCGCCAGCGCGGGCGGCGCGGCGCCTTCGCGCCCGGCCAGGCCGAAGAACTGCAGGCCATCGGTCGCGTAACTGCCGGCGCGGCGCAGCGAGCCCATCAGCAGCCAGGGATAGCGGCCGTCCTGCGCCTGGTTCTGGCGCGCGGCTAGCAAGGTGCCGTGGCGCGCGTGCTCCAGCGGCTGCCAGTCGATGTACTGGCTCACGTAGAACTCATTGATCGCGACCGCCTGCGGGTTCGCCAGGCCGACGTCCTGCGTCATCACGAGGCTCAGCTCCACTTCATCGCTACCGTGGTTGACGGCATCGAGATGCCAGAACCAGCTCGTCGATTCCTCGGCCAGACGCAGTTGCAACGAGAGTTGCAGGCCTTGCCACTGTCCGCTCATCGTGAGCGTTAGCGTGCCGAAGCTGGCCTGCAAAGGCGAACGCGGCCCGAGCAGCGGCGTGGCTTGCCAGGCACCGCCGCCCTGGCGCATGCGCAGCCAGAGATTGGCCGGGCCGCCTTCAAGCACATTGCCTGGGAAAAGATTGAGCAGCAGATCGCCAGCCATCATGCGTGCCGGCGCGCCATGTGCGAAAAGCTCGAAGGCCAGGCCGGCGCGGTTGCGCAGTACAACAACGGCCATTACGCAGCCCGCCTTTGCGCGAGCATCCAGGGAATCAGATCTGCGTCGTCATAAGCCGGAATCCACGAGGCATGACCCACGCCCGGATAAATCGTGAAGCTGACCGTGCCGCCGGCCGCGCGCAGCGCATCCACGCAAGCTCGCTGATCGGCGATGGGCACTGAGGTATCGGCGTCGCCGTGATAAGCGCGCACCGGCACCTTGCGCATCGCGGCGACCTTGCTCGGGTCGCCGTGGCCGCAGACGGGCACGATCGCCGCCAGATCGTCGGGATAGGCCGTGGCCCAGTTCCACACGCCGTGGCCGCCGAGCGAGAGGCCGGTGGCGAGGCTGCGGTCCTTGTCCACGTAGAAGCGTTCCTGCAAGGCATGCAGCAAGGCGTGCAGTTGCCCGGGCTCCCATTGCTGGCCTTCGGGCAGTTGCGGGCTGCACAGCACGAAGGGATATTGCTTGCCCTGGCTCGCTTGCAGCGGCGGGCCGTTGCGCAGCACGGCCGGCAGGTCGGTGCCGCGCTCGCCCGAGCCGTGCAGGAACACGACCAGGGGCCAGGGTGTGCTGCTGGCCAGATAGTCCTTCGGCAGGCTGACCCACATGCGCCCGAGGTTCATGCCGTCGCTCTGCCAGGGCTTTTGCGCGCCGGCTTCGAGGCCGGCGGGGATCGTTGGCGTAGCGGGATGGGTGGCGCATCCGCTCAGCGCAAGCGCGCCGAGGCCGAGCAAGGTGTCGCGTCGGTTCATCATGGTGTGGGGTCTCCTAGATCAATTTCCGTGATGCCGACCGGGATCGGCAGTTCACGGCCTTGCCAGCTCAACGGCTGGCCCTTCTTGAATGTCGCACGAGGCAGGGGATCGGTGCCGGGCCAGGCGAGAAGCAGCCTGGCGGCGGGGGTCTGCGTGATCGACAGATGCCAGCCCGCGCCGCGCCGTTGCAGTTGCCAGTCGAGGCGTTGACCGGACAGCATCAGGCCGCTAACGCCAACGTCACCCGCATGGCGCCAGGCCGAAGTGATGCCTGCGCCGATGACGATGGTGTGGTCGGTTTCGTTTTCGTAGCCAAAGATGTCGAGCGCCGAGCGGAGGAAGTCGGACGAGACCCAGGCGTGCGGCATGTCGCCGATGAAGCGCGGCGTGCGCGCTTCGCGGCCGACCACTTCGGCCCATTGGCGCCAGGCACGCGGGCGCTGGTCGGCGAAGAAGAAGTCGAGCAAGGCCTGGGCTTCGTCGGCGTGGCCGAGGCGGATCAGCGCGCCGATGTTGCGCAGCTCGTACGGGGTGTAGTCGCCTTGCGGCCGCGTCCCGGCGGCGCGGGCGGCGGCGTCGGCCGCGTATTGGGTGAAGGTCGTGGCGAGCAGCTCGGTCGGAACCAGATCGGCGCCCTGGGCCGGGTCGAGGGCCATCGTGCTCGAGGTCGGGTCCACATCGCCGCGGTCGGCCGCGCCGCTGAGCGTCTGCAGCTGGAACTGCACGGCGGTGGCGCGCACGCTCGCGGCCAGGTCGGCGGCGAAGGCGTCGCGCGAGTGCTCGAAGGCTCTGCTGTCGTGGCCCAGCGCTTGCGCCATCTGCACCGCGTCCTTGTAGCCGCGCAAGCTCCACCAGTCGTCCCAGAAGGAGTAGGCGGCCTTGTCGGAATAGCCCTCATGGCTGATCGAGGGCGGCATCAGGCCGCGCGCGTTGGCGGGCGTCTTGTCGTTCTGCGTTTCAGCGCGCAGCTGATCCATGTAGGCGACCACCGATTGCACGCGCGGCCATTGCTTCGCGAGCCAGGCCTTGTCCTTCGTGGCGCGCCAGACTTCGGCCACGGCGAACAGGTACTCGCCGTGCGAATCGTTCTCGGCCACGGGATCGGCGCCATGCGAATCGAGGCAGCAAGGCACCTTGCCGTTGGCAAAGATCTGCGGGCCGAACCAGTCGACAAAATCGCGGGCGGCGTCCACCTCGCCCATGCGCAGCAGCGCGGCCGACATCATGGCGCCGTCACGGATCCAGCTGCGCGCGTAGGAGCGCGTGCCGGGTCGCAGGCCTGGGCCGTCGCGCGACATCAGCACCTGCGCCAAGGCGGCGTGCAGCGTCTGGGCGAGCGCTTCCTGGCCGGGAGGTAACTGCACAGTCAAGCGGCCCAGGCGCGCGCGCCAGCGGGCTTCGACGGCGCCGATATCGAAGGGCGCGTCGAGCCTGGCTGTGGCAGCGAGAGCGAACACCACATCGAGGCTGCGCGATTCGCCGGGCGCCAGCGTCAGCGATTTGTCGATCAAGGCGGAGGCCATGCGCTGAGGATCGTTCAGATCCTGCACAGCGGGCGCGGCCGCCAAGGTGTTCAGCGCCAGGCCGCTCGCGAAGGGCAGCGCGTGAACGGCATCGGGGGCGAACAGTGGGCGCATCCAGGCTTGTCCGTTGAGCTGCAACTGATCGCCTTGCCAGCTCAACTGATCGACAGCGCTGAAGCCGCCGGGCGTGTTCAGGAACTGCTGCGGCGGGTTGACCTGCCAGGGCCGCAACGCGAGGCCGAAGTTCAGCGTCAGCGCGGTCTTGCCGGTGTTGTGCAGCGTGTAGCGCGCCAGCAAGCGCGGCGCGGCCGCCTCGCCATCGGCGGCGGTGTTCACATCGAGCTGCAGGCCGGGCCAGGCCAGATGCACGCTGGGCACGGGCAGGTCGCCGTCCGCCAGCGATTGGCCGATCGCGGCATTGGACCAGTTGAGCCAGCGGCCATTGCCATTGCCATTGCCATCAAACAGGCGCAGTTGCGGCTCCACGCTCGCGCCGCCACGGCCGATCTCGATCGCTCCGTCCTCGCTGATCAGGGCCGAGCGTTCGCCGCCCCCGTCCAAGCCAACGAGCGTCCAGTAGTTCTGCTCGCCGAGGAAGGCGCGCGGCAGGTCGCCCTTGGGCAGCTCGCGCGCCAGGGCGCTCAGCATCGCATTGCGATTCGGCCAGTCGGCATCGCCGCCGGGCTCGGGGCTGGGCACGCTGAACGAGGAGAGCCGCATCGCGGCATCGCCGTCCAGCCGCAGCCAGCGGGCGCTGCTCTCAGGCAGGTATAGCGCGGTCAGCGTGCCTGTGTGTTGATGCGAGAGCGCTTGCCAATGCTTGCCATCGGTCGAGCCGCTAACTCTCAAATCGCGCGGAGCCTTGGCCCAGCGCAGCAGCAGGCCGCTGAAGTCGCGTTCGCGGCCCAGGTCAACGGTCAGATGTGCGCCGTGGCCGCTGATGCGCGGCAGCGGCGGTGCGCTGTCGAGCGGCGCCTGCGGCGTGAGCGAAAGGCCGGTCAGGCAGACCGTGCCGCGCCCGCCCGTGGCACCGGGACCGGTCGAGGCGACGACCAGCTCGACCGCCGCCGTCTGGCGCAGCGTCTTGTCGGTATTCGGCCCCCACGCGAAGTCGATATTGCGGCGCCGGGCGCGCAGCTGCTGGCCCTTGGCGCTCGGCGCAAAGCCGGGCTTGTTGAGCCACCAGACGTTCTCGCCGCTCGCATCCACGAACTTGAGCTGCAGGCTGTTGGCACCGCCATCGCCTTGCACGTTCGCGCGCAGCATGAAGTCGGCCGGCCAACTGATGGGCAAGGCGCGGCGCATCACGGCATAACCCGATACGCCGGCGAAGTCGTAGTGCAGGCATTGGCCGACGCGCTCGCTCGTGACGCGCGCCTGCACCTGCGTGGAGGCGTCGGCCGTCCAGGGCTCGCGCAGGTCGACCGCATGGGCCGGAAGTGCCATCAAGGCGGCCAGCAGCAGGAACTTCATTGCTTGACCCCACCCATCAACAAGCCTTGCATGTAGTAGCGCTGCAAAGCCAGGAAAAGGAACAGCACCGGCACGACCGTGATCACCGCGCCGGCCATCATCATCTCCACGTCCTGCACGTGTTCACGCGAGAGCGCGGCCAGTGCGACGGGCAGGGTGTAGAGCTGCCCATCGGTCAGCACGATCAGCGGCCACATGAAGTCATTCCAGCTGCCGAGGAAGCTCAGCACCGCAAGCGTCACCAGCACCGGCGTGAGCAGCGGCAGCACGACCGAGAAGAAGATTCGAAACTCGCTCGCGCCATCGATGCGCGCAGCCTCGATCAGTTCGCTGGGCAGACCGAGCGCGTATTGCCGAACGAGGAAGATGCCGAAGATGCCGGCCATCGAGGGGATCAACACGCCGGCCCAGGTGTTCACGAGGCCCATGTTCTTGAGCATCAGGAAGAGCGGCAGCATGCCGACCTGGCTCGGGATCACCAGCGCGCCGAGCAGCAGCGCGAACAGCGCGTCGCGGCCCTTGAACTGCAGCTTGGCGAAGCCGTAGCCGGCCAGGGCGTTGAGCAGCGTCGAGACCAGGGTGCTGACCGTGGCCAGCCCCAGGCTGATCAGGAAGGCGCGGCCAAAACCGCCGGTCTTGAACAGCTCGCGGTAACGATCGAGCGAAGGGTCTTGCGGCAGCAGCGGCGCGGGGAAGTTGCTGGCCTCGCCCGTGTGCATCAGCGAGACCGACAACATCCACAGCAGCGGCGCGATCGCCAGCAGTGCAGCGAGCCCTAACAGCCCGTTCACCAGCACTGAGCGCAGGTTCTTGCTGTGCTTCACGCAGCACTCCTTCGCGCGACGAGCATCAGCCCGCGCGTGACGAGCACGATCAGCCCGAACAGCAGGAAGGCCACGGCCGAGGCCAGGCCCAGGTTCCACCACTTGAAGCCCTGGTCATACATCAGGTAGAGCACCGAGACCGTGCTTTGCAGCGGCCCGCCCTGGGTCATCACGTAGGGCTCGGCAAACAGCTGGAAGTAGCCGGCGGTGGTGAGGATGCCGACCATCAGCATCGTCGGCGCCAGCGAGGGCAGCGTGATGTAGCGAAACTGCGCCCAGCTCTTGGCGCCGTCAAGATCGGCGGCTTCGTACAGATCGCCCGGAATGGCCTGCAGCGCGGCCATGAAGATGATCATGTTGCTGCCGAAGTTCTTCCAGGCCGCGAACAGGATGATCGTGGGCATCGACCAATGCGGGTCGCCGAGCCAGTCGATCGGGCTGAGGCCGAACGATTGCAGCGCCTCGTTGACGAGGCCGTAGCGCGTGTGGAACAGGTAGCGCCAGATCAGCGATACGGCGACCAGCGTGGTGACCACGGGCGCGAACAGGGCCGTGCGGAAGAAGGGCTTGAAGCGCGCAAGCTTTGATTGCAGCAGCACGGCCGTGCCGAGCGAAACGCAGATCGACAGCGGCACACCCAGCACGACGAAATACGTGGTGTTGCCGAGCGCCTTCCAGAACAGCGGCATCTGCAGCACGTCGAGGTAATTGTGCAGGCCGACGAAGCGCAGGTTGTCGAGCGACACCAGCGCGTAGAGATCAAAGTCGGTGAAGCTCAGGCCCAGGCCCAGCAGCACGGGCACGACGAAGAACAGGCCGATGACGGTGAGGGCCGGCAGCACGAAGGCCAGACCGGAAAGTTGTAAACGCTGGATCATGACTTCTTGAGCATCCAGCGCCGCTTGGCGAGGATGCGGTCGACGTCGGCGTCAAGCGCGGCGACGGTGTCGTTGACAGTGCCGCCATGCGCGGCGGCGCGGGCGGCGAAGAGCTGCATCTCGTTGGCAATGCGTTCCCATTCGGGCACCGGCGGCGTGGGCCGCACGCGTTCGAGCTGATCGGCGAAGGCGAGCGAACGTTCATCGGCGGCCAGCGCCGGCCAGGCCCAGCTTGATTTGCGCGGCGGCAGGTCGCCGGTCAGGTCGTAGAAGCGGCC
Organism: Burkholderiaceae bacterium; assembly: GCA_036500605.1. Lineage (GTDB taxonomy): Bacteria > Pseudomonadota > Gammaproteobacteria > Burkholderiales > Burkholderiaceae_C > JAFALK01. The sequence goes on along the minus strand of DASYBU010000021.1, from coordinate 109,606 downwards.
CTGCACCTCGGGTCGGCTCAGGTACTCCATCACCTTGAAGGCGGCGGCCTTGCGCTTGGAGCGCCTGAAGATCACGAGGCTGGTGCCGCCGGCGGTTGAAGCGCCGGGGCCGCCGCCCGGCATCGGGCCGGGCAAGGGCGCAGTGCTCCAGCTCGTGGCCAGGTCGGCCGGCATGCGCTTCTTGAACTCGCTGATGTTCCAGGGGCCTGAGATGTAGAAGGCGAAGCGGCCCTTGCCGAACTCCTGCCAGACGTTGGAGATCTGCTGGTCCGACTCGATCGGCGCGAGGCCGCTCCTGAGCAGGTCCAGATAAAAACCGAGCGCGCGCTTGAAGCCGGGGCTCGAAAAATTGCCACGCGTGTTGTCGTCGCGCAGCAGCGGGTCGCCCTGTTGCAAGGCGAAGGCGAGCAGTGGCTCGAACTCGTTGTTCGGCAGGATCAGCGGCTGCGGCACCGGCCCGGTGGCGAGCACTTGCATCTGGTGGCGCCATTCATCCCAGTCGCGCGGCGGGTGCTTGAAGCCGACCTTCTCGAGCAGATCACGCCGGTAGAACAGCAGGCGTGTGTCCACATACCAGGGTAGGCCCAGCAACTGGCCGTTGACGATATTGGTCTGCCAGATGCCGCTGAAGTAATCCGCTTCTTGCACGGAGGGCGCGGCGGCCACCATCGCGTCAAGCGGCTCCAGTGCTTGCAGCGTGGCCATCTCGCCGACCCAGGTGTTGCCCAGGTTGGCCATGTCGGGCGTGGCGTCGCCGGCAAAGGCGGTCAAGAGCTTCTCGTGCGCGGCCGTCCAGGGCAGGCGCTCGACATGCACGGGGATCTCGGGATGCTCGCGCGTGAAGCCGTCGAGCAGCTCGGGCAGCACCTCGCCCTCGCGCCCCATTGCCCAGAAACGCAGCGGCTCCTCCGTCTTGGCGCAGGCCACCAGCGGCAGCGCCGCACCTGCGGCCGCTCGGGTGAGCAAGCGCCGCCGTGTGATCACAACCAGCCGCCCTTGAACCCGGCCTTCAGTAAGCCGCGCTTCAGGTGCGGGTTCCTGCGGGTGGCGCGCCAGACGGTCTCGTCGCGGTGGTTGGCGAGCATGGCGACGAGCGGACCCTGGTCGATGCCGATGTGGTCGGTGTCGAACCAGCCGACATCGGGCACGACGCGGCCCTTGTCGAGCTTGACGTTCTCGAAGCGGAAGCTTGTGTTGAACGCGTCGTAGAAGCCGTACTTGCCGTAAATGTGCTCGCCAAAGCGCTGATGCAGGTTCGTCAGCACGCGCGTCGATTCTTCCGGCGTGAAGACGATCGACGAGCCTGCGCCGTAGGGCGCGAGCGTGCCATCGTCCCAGGTGCCGCCGCCGATGCCGCGGCCCGCATAGGAGTGGAAGGTGCGGGCCTTGCCGTCGACGAGGCGCGTCACGTCGGCCGGGCCGTCGCTGGCGGTGATGCCCCAGCAGTCGGGGCCGTAGCCGCGCCAGCCGTTCGGGTTGGTGATGGCATAGGCGCGTTGCGCCAGCGTGGCGCGGCGCGAGTTCTCGAAATAGTCGATGCCCTTGGAACGCATGAAGGCATCGGGCATGCCGCGCAGGTCGAGCCAGCATTGCGTGAACTGGTGGCCGAACAGCGGCGGGAAGCGCGCGAAGGTCTGGCCGTACTCGCTGCCCCAGGCCTTGGGCAAGCCCGAAGCCCAGCCGTCATAACTGTCACGTCCGAGGGGGCGTGTGGGCGCGCCGAGCGCGAGGATGTAGACCAGCAGCGATTCATCGTAGGCGCGCCAGTCCCAAGGGATGTGGCCGCTCTCCGGCTTCCAGCCGTGGCTGATCATCGGCGGGCGCACCATCGCCCAGTTCCAGTCGACGCGCGAGTAGATCTCGTCGACCATGTCGCGCAGGCTGGCTTCCTCGGGCGCATCGAAATAGCTCTGGCAGGCTAGCATGCCGGCGATCAGCAGGGCGGTGTCGACGGTGGACAGCTCGCAGTCCTTGTAGCGCGTGCCGGTCTTGGCATCGAGGAAGTGGTAGAAAAAACCGTGATGGCCGGCGAAGCCGCTGGAGCCTGCGCCTTGCGGGGCATCACGGAAGAATTTGAGCGTCGTGCGGACGCGGGCGCGAGCCGCGATGCGGGTGACCCAGCCGCGCTCGACGCCGATGATGTAGGCCGTTAGCGCAAAGCCGACGGCGGCGATCGAGCAGAAGCTCTCGCTGGGCCAGCGGTCGGGCGTCAGGCCGTTCTCGGGCGTGGTGTCCCAGAAGTATTGGAAGGTGCGCTGTTCCAGCTCACCGAGAAAAGGCGCGGCCTGCTGCGCCGCCCCCACCCGCAGAGCGGGCAGGGCGAGCAGGGCCGCGCTGCCGGCGAGAAGCCGGCGTCGCAGGGGACTCTTCAACATTGCTTGTGTTTAGAACGAGTAGGAAGCGCCGATCTTGAACGTCCGCATCGGGCCACGCACGCCGGTGCGGGTGTCGAAGTGGGCATTGTCACCACCGAGAGCATTCTGCGGCGGGGTGCTCGGGCCGCCGACCCAGTCGTCGTAGAAGCCCCAGTTGGCGGTGTTGAACACGTTCAGCACGTCAAGACGCACATTGAACGAACTGCCGCCGCTGAGCTTGAAGCTCTTGGCCAGGGCCATGTCGAATTGCTTGAACGAGTCGGAGTCGCGCTCGACGTAGACGCAGGTGCCCGGCGTGTTGCCGTTGGGGAAGCCCAGATGGCAATCCGTTGCACGGCGCGGCTGGCCGCTGCCCAGCGTCAGCTTGCCGGACAACTGGATGTCCCAGGGCAGCTTGTCGAACAGGCCGCCAACGACGAGGCGATTCTTCTCGGCGTAGGTGGCCGGGTTCCAGCCGTGCGTGCCCTTGCCATAGGTCCAGTCGAAGATGTCGTCATCCCAGTTGTTCTCGGTCGTCTCGGCCTTGGTGTAGGTGTAGGCCACCGACACGCTCCAGCCGCTGGCCTGGGTGTAGGGCTTCTCCAGGCTCAGGAGCACGCTGTTGCTGCGGTTCTGGCCCACGAAGTCGCCGAGCACCACGGTGCCGTAGCCGCGCGGGCCGCTGAACATCGGGTCGATCGGGCTTTGCGTACCCCAGCCGCCGTTCGGATCACGATCGCCGCCGTACCAGATGAACTGGTTCTTGGCCTGGATATGGCTCAGCGACAGATCCAGGTTCCATTCACCGACGGCCTGGCGCACGCCCAGGCTCATCTGGTCCGCGAACGGCATCTTGAACTTGTTGTTGATCAGCCAGATTTCGCCTTGGCCCGGCGTCGCGTTCTTCTGCAGTTCGTCCAGGGCGTTGTTGGCCATCTTGCGGTCGTACGAGCGGCCCCAACCGCCGTACATCACGGTGGAGCGGTCGCTGTTGATGTCGTACGAGAAGCCCAGGCGCGGTGCCAGCGCGCCCTTGTAGGCCTTGCGCGAACTGCCGTTGGAGATGAAGTCGTCGATGTTGATGCCGCCCTTGGCCAGCGACTGCGCGTAGGTCTGGCCCGCCGGTGCGGTGACGCCGCCAACGGTGCGCCCGTCAAGCGCATGCAGCGCCGCGACGCGGTCGGCCGGCGTGGCGTAGTCGTTGTTCAGCATATTGGTCTCATAGTCCCAGCGCACGCCAAGATTGAGTTCCAGCTTCTTGGTGACGCGCCAGTCGTCCTGGATGTAGATGCCGAACTGGTTGTTGTGCAGTTTCACGTCGACGGCAGGCACAGCGGCACGCACGGTGCACTGGTCGCTGGACAAGCCGCTGCTGGCCACATTGGTGCCGGTGCAAAGGCCGCCGACATAGAAGGACTGGCCATCGACTGTGGAAACGACGGTATCGACCTGCGGCACCCGGAAGGCCGTGCCGCCGAGCGTGTATTCCATGGCCTTGAGCTGGACGCCGCCCTTGATCGAGTGACCCGCCACGCCGGTGAAGCTGAGGTCGTCCTTGACATAGAGGCCGCTCTGACGCCGATCCTGGGCGTTAGGCGAGCCGCCGCCCTGGATGATGTCCTGCACGTTGTTGATCAGATTGGTCGGCGAGTACTTGTAGTTGACCAGCGGATCGGTCGAATCCGACTGCGGGTTCCACTTGGAGCTTTCATAGCCGATGCGTGCCTCGTTCAGCCAGGGGCCGCGCGAGAATTCGTGGGCGACGTCCAGGCGGTACTCGTCGTTGTGGTTGTTGATGGCGGTGCTGGCTGCGTCATGGTTGCCATTGATCGAGTAGCTGGTTTCCTTGCGCAGCGTGGTGGAGATGTCGAGCTTCTGTTCATCGCTGATCTCGGCCGAGACCTTGGCGAACAGCAGGTGCTCCTTGAAATGCTGGACGAAGTTGCCCTGCATGGCCGCCAACTGCGGAATGATGCCGGGGTTGCTCGGGTACTTGTCGAGGTTTTGCGCGCTGATCTGGATGGGCTGGTCGATGGACTTGCCGTCGTAGGCGACGAAGTAGTGCAGCACATCCTTCTTGATCGCGCCGCCGATGCTGAACCCTTCTTCGATCTGCTTGTAGTCGGGTACGGCGATGCCGTTGGCCTCGTCCTGCTTCTGGATCGGGCTCTTGGAGGTCAGGCTCTGGTTGGTGCCGTTGATGTAGACCTCGCCATGGGTTTCGTTGCCGCCGGACTTGGTCACGGCGCTGACGGCGGCGCTGGCCACTTGATCAAACTCGGCCTTGTAGTTCTGCGAGATCACTTTGTATTCGGCTATCGCGCCTTGCGGGAAGGGGTTGCCGTGGCTGGTGTCCTGGCCGGTCAGGCCGCCACGCAGGATGTTGTTCTTGTGTCCGACGCCGTCGATGTAGACATTGACCGCGTCCTGGTTGGCTGAGCCGGCACGAATGCGCGTGTTGCCCAAGGTGTCGGTATCAAAACGAACACCCGGCGTGAGGTCGGCTGAGGACAGAAAGTTGCGCGTGAACTGCGGCAAGGCCGCGATCATCTTGTTCGAGACGGTGGTGCCGACCTGAGAGTCGATGACGCCTTGCCGCTGCGCATTGCCATTGACGACTACGCGGTCAAGCTGCGCGACATCGCTGCCGAAGTTGAGCGTGGCGTTCTCACCGACCGACAACTGCACGGTGGAGCCCGTAGCGGCGCCGGCAATGCGGATCTCGTACTGGCCCGGGCTCAGGCCCGGCAGCACATAGCTGCCGTCGGCCAGTGTCTTGGTGCGATAGGTATTGCCGTTGGCCTTGTTGACCGCCACGACATCGGTACCGGCCGGTGCATTCGTGCCCGCGGCGGTGATCGTGCCGCGCACGGTGGCGCTGGACATCTGCGCTTGAACTGGCATCGCGCCGAGCAGCACGCTGCCCAGCAGGCCGGCAGCCAGCAGGTGGCGCGTGAGAACGCGCATCGGGATTGGTTTCTTGCTCATCTTGCTTGTCTCCTATCTGTTTTTTGGTTGACCACGACTTCAGTGACTCTTGCGGTCCGGCGGAGGCCGGATGGGAACGGGAAGGGGTGCGGTGGACGCGCGCTGGATCAGCTCCACCTGCAACAGCTGATCGAGCACCGGCGTGCTGCCGGCGGCGGAAATGTGAGTGGCCAGCGCCTCGACGGCGAGGGTGCCCAGGCCGACCATCGGCACGCGCATGGTGGTGAGCGCGGGGTTCATGTAGCGCGCGATCGGGATGTCGTCGAAGCCGGCCACGGCGATGTCGCGCGGCACTTGCACGCCGCCTTCGCGCAGCGCGGCGAGCAGGCCGATGGCGCTCATGTCGTTGCAGCAGAAGACGGCGTCGGGCCGCTGCGAGAGCAGCAGGATTTCCTTGCCGGCGCGCCAGCCCGAGGCTTCGGTGAAATCACCGGGCAGCACGAGCGGCTTGAAGCCGGCGGCCTCCACGGTCTCGGTGTAGCCGCGTTGCCGAGCCACGGCCTCGGGGTTGCTGGCGGGGCCGGACAGCATCGCGATACGCCGCCGGCCGCTCGCCAGCAGGTGTTCGATCATCAGCTTGGCGCCGCCCTGGTTGTCGATGCGGAAGGTCGGATGGCTGCGGCCCGCGAGGCGCGTGTTGACCAGCACGACGGGGATGTGCTCGGGCACATTGCCGCGCAGGAAATCGTCGTCGACATGCGGGGACATCAACAGCAAACCATCGACTCGGCCGTTCATGGCGCGCAGTGCGGCGGCGGCTTCATCGGCATCGCCGTGCGAGCTCGACAGCAGCAGATGCAAGCCGCGTGCGCGGGCCGCGAGGTCGATGCCGCGAATCAGCTCGGAGAAGTATTCGCCGTGCAGATCGGGCAGCATCGCGCCGATGGTCTGTGTGCTGCGCAGCGAGAGGCTGCGCGCCGCGCCCGAAGGCACGAAGCGCAGCGCGGCGGCGGCGTCGAGGATGCGCTGGCGCGTCTCGGGCAGCACCTTGCTCGCGTCGTTGAGCGCTCGCGAAACCGTGGCCACTGAAACGCCTGCGGCGCGTGCAACATCCCTGATCGTGGAGGCCATGGTCAACCTTGCGGAAAGATGTGAGCGCCGTTCGACGCGATGATGCGGCTGTAATCCAGGGCGCTCGCCTTCGGCGTGCGCTCCAGCGTTTCGAAGTCCACGTGCACAAGCCCGAAGCGCTTGGCAAAGCCGAGCGACCATTCGAGGTTGTCCATCAGCGACCAGGCGTAATAGCCGCGGATATCGGCGCCACGGGCGATGGCGTCTTGAACGGCGGTGATGTGCGTGCGCAGATAGTTGATGCGCAACGGGTCGTCCACGCGGCCATCGATCGCCTTCGGCGGGTCATAGAAGGCGGCGCCGTTCTCGGTCACGTAGAGCGGCAGGCCACCATACCGCTCGTGCATCCAGACCAGCGTTTCGGTCAGCGAGGGCGCGTGCACTTCCCAGTCCATCTCGGTGTGCGTGGCGTGGCGCTGGCGCTCGGGCTTGGCCTTGACCGGCCAGCCTTCGGCATCGGCGCGCACGACGGCACGCGTGTAGTAGTTGAGGCCGAGAAAGTCGATCGGCTGTTTGAGTGCTTCGACCTCGGCGGCGGGCCAGTCGGGCCACGCTTCGCCGAACACCTCGCGCAGCTCGTCGGGATAACGGCCCAACAGAGCTGGGTCGAGGTACTGGCGGTTCATGTACGCATCGGCCAGATCGCGTGCATGACGGTCGCCCGGGCTGGCATCCTTCGGCAGGTCCTTGGGCTCGATGTTGACGACGAGGCCGATCTTGTTGCGGCCTTGGCTCTTCGTGCTTGCGCGGAAAGCCTGCACGCTCTTGGCATGCGCCTGCATCAGCCGATGTGCAACGATGGCCGCCTCAAACGCGCTCTTGTGACCTGGCGCGAGCGTGCCGTGCATATAGCCGGCGTGCGCCACGACCCAGGGCTCGTTGAGCGTGACCCAGAGCGGCACGCGGTCATCGAGCGCCCTGACGCAGACCTCGGTGTACTCGGCAAACCAGTCCGACACATCGGGGTTGAGCCAGCCGCCGCGATCATCAAGCGCTTCGGGCAGGTCCCAGTGATAAAGCGTGGCCATCGGCGTGATGCCGGCCTTCAGCAACTCATCGACCAGGCGCTCGTAAAAACCCAGGCCGGCCGGATTGACGCGGCCACGACCCTCGGGCAGCACGCGGCCCCAGGCGATCGAGAAGCGGTAGGAGGTGAGGCCGAGGTCGCGCATCATCGCCACGTCCTCTTTCATGCGCTCGTAGTGGCCGCAAGCGATATCGCCGGTATCCCCGCCGATTACCCGGCCGGGCGTGCGCACGAAACGCTGCCAGAAGCTGGCGCCGGCACCGTCGGCCAGCGGCGAGCCTTCAATCTGATAAGCCGAAGTGGCGCAACCCCAGAGGAAATCCGGGGGCATGGCGCTCGCCTTGGCGAGCTTGGAAACTGACATGTCAAGTCCCTGAAACCGGTTACATGGAGAATCGATGAAACCGGTTTCACTGTCAAGATGGGTTTCACGGAAGTGTTGCGTTGGTGATTCGTCGGAGGGCGAGGGCGCCTATAAGACGAGCGCATGGTCGGCCGCGTTTGCCGCGACCTGCGCGCTATACCGCCAGCAAGTCCCGGCCCGTATCCACCTCCGAACCCGCTGATGTCGGCGGATACGGGCCGGAACATGCTGGCTGTACTCCGAGGTTTGTTGAGAGGACCGGCGTCCGCACACACCTCGCCGAAGGAACCCACTGGTGGAATAAGCCGGAGTGTTCCTGCCTCCTAACCGCCGACATCAGCGGGTTAGAGGTGGTTAGGGGCAGGGACGCTCCGGCTGGCGGCCACGATCGTCGCGTGCGGAAAGAAAGACAGATAGATCCCACATGCAAACGCTCAGACTTGGCCGCCAGCACGTCCCGGCCCTCGTCCACCTCCGAACCCGCTGATGTCGGCGGACGAGGGCCGGAACATGCTGGCTGATGCATTGGGGTGCGCCGAGATGTGCCGTTACGTGCCGAGATGATGCTTCGTGGTTAGCGAAGCGTTTGTTGGAAAACTTATTGTTTCGGGTATTTGCACGAAGGCTTATGCTTCGGGTATGCGCCTTGACCTCACCACGCTCAACCTCGTCCTCGCGATCGAGCAGACCCGCTCGATCACGCGGGGGGCACAGCGTGAGCACCTGGCTCTGGCGGCGGCGAGCAAGCGCTTGTCGGATCTGGAATCGCGGCTCGGCGTTCAATTGTTCGAGCGCCGCGCTCGCGGCGTGGAGCCGACCGAAGCTTGCCGTGCGCTGGTTCGGCACATCCGCTCGCTCAATGCATCGCTGCATGCGCTGGAAAGCGAAGTGGTCGAATTCGCGCGCGGCATCAAGGGCCATCTGCGCATTGCCGCCAATGCCGGCGCGATCGCCGAATGCCTGCCGGCCGATCTGGCGGCGTTCAGCGAGAAGCATCCGCAGATACGCATCAGTCTTGAAGACATGACCAGCGCCGATGTGCAGGCTGCGGTAGCCGAAGGGCGCGCCGATGTCGGCGTGTTCACCGCGCCGCTGCTGGACAATCGCCTCGAGACCCGCGTCTATGCGCAAGGCAACCTGGCCGTGCTGGTGCCGCACGGGCATGAGCTGGCCTCGCGCAAGAAGGTGTCTTTCGATGATCTGCTGGAGCATGATCTTGTCGGTCTGCATGCGGGCGCTGCCGCGCAGGAGCTGATGCACGAACAGGCTCTGGCGCGTGGCAAGACGCTGAAGGCCCGCTGGCAGGTGCGCGGCTTTGATGCGATTGCGCAACTGGTGGAAGCGGGCATGGGCGTGGCGGTCTTGCCCGAAGCGCCGGCCAAGCGCTTCGCCAAGGTTTTTGAAGTTCAGCACCTGGCCCTGGATGAACCCTGGGCCCGGCGCGACTATGTTTTGGGGGTCGCTCGTCAGGAGCGACTGCCCACGGTAGTGCAACGCTTCGTCGATGCACTGTGTCCAAAGGAGAAGTGATCAATGACTGCACGCACGCTTTACGACAAGCTCTGGGATGAGCATGTCGTCCATACCGAGGAGGACGGCACGGCCGTGCTCTACATCGACCGGCACCTGGTTCACGAAGTGACCAGCCCGCAGGCCTTTGAAGGCCTCGATCTGGCGGGCCGCAAGGTCTGGCGCCTGTCAGCGAACCTGGCCGTTAGCGACCACAACGTGCCGACGACCGATCGCAGCCAGGGCATCGCCGATCCGATCTCGCGTCTGCAGGTCGATACGCTCGACCAGAACTGCGACCGTTTCGGCATCACGCAGTTCAAGATGAGCGACAAGCGCCAGGGCATCGTCCATGTGATCGGCCCGGAGCAGGGCGCCACGCTGCCCGGCATGACGGTCGTCTGCGGTGACAGCCACACCAGCACGCACGGCGCTTTCGGCGCGCTGGCGCATGGCATCGGCACCTCCGAGGTCGAGCATGTGCTGGCCACGCAGACGCTGCTGGCCAAGAAGGCGAAGAACCTGCTGGTGCGGGTTGAAGGCACGCTGCCGCGCGGCTGCGGCGCCAAAGACATCGTGCTGGCCATCATCGGCAAGATCGGCACGGCCGGCGGCACGGGTTACACCATCGAGTTCGGCGGCGCGGCGATCCGCGCGCTTTCGATGGAAGGTCGCATGACGGTCTGCAATATGGCGATCGAGGCGGGCGCACGTGCCGGCTTGATCGGCGTTGACGACACGACGATCAACTACGTCAAGGGCCGGCCCTTCTCGCCGAAGGGCGTGGAATGGGATCACGCGGTCAGCTACTGGCGCACGCTGCACAGCGATGCCGGCGCGCATTTCGATGCGGTGGTGGAACTCGACGCGAGCCAGATCCGCCCGCAGGTCACCTGGGGCACGTCGCCCGAGATGGTCCTGTCGATCGAGGATCGCGTGCCCGATCCCGACAAGGAAAAAGACAGCGTCAAGCGCAGCGCGATGGAACGTGCGCTGACGTACATGGCGCTCGACCCGAACAAGCCGATCAGCGACATCCGCATCGACAAGGTCTTCATCGGTTCGTGCACGAACAGCCGCATTGAAGACATGCGCGAAGCGGCTGCGGTGGTGCGTCGCGTCGGTGGCCGCATTGCCTCGAACGTGAAGCTTGCGCTTGTGGTGCCCGGCTCGGGACTGGTCAAGGCACAAGCCGAAGCCGAAGGCTTGGATCAAGTCTTCAAGGCCGCCGGCTTTGAATGGCGCGAGCCCGGTTGCTCGATGTGCCTGGCGATGAACGCCGACCGGCTCGAGCCCGGCGAACGCTGCGCCTCGACCAGCAACCGTAATTTTGAAGGCCGGCAAGGGCAGGGGGGGCGCACCCACCTTGTGAGTCCCGCGATGGCTGCGGCCGCCGCGATGGAAGGCCATTTTGTTGACGTCCGGAGACTTTCGTAAATGGACAAGTTCACCATTCACAAGGGCCTCGTCGCCCCGATGGATCGCGACAACGTCGACACCGACGCGATCATCCCCAAGCAGTTCCTCAAGTCGATCAAGCGCAGCGGCTTCGGGCCGAACCTGTTCGACGAATGGCGCTATCTCGATCATGGCGAACCGGGGCAAGATCCTTCGACGCGCAAACCCAACCCTGATTTCGTGCTGAACCAGCCGCGCTACAAAGGCGCCTCGGTGCTGATCGCGCGCAGCAACTTCGGCTGCGGTTCGAGTCGCGAGCACGCGCCCTGGGCGCTGGAGCAATATGGCTTTCGCGCGCTGATCGCACCGAGCTTCGCCGACATCTTCTTCAACAACTGCTTCAAGAACGGCGTGCTGCCTATTCAGCTGCCCGAGGCGCAGGTGGCCAAGCTCTTCGACGAAGTGTTTGCCTTCCCCGGCTACCAGCTGACGATCGACCTGGAGCGCCAGGTGGTGGTGAAGCCCGATGGCGCCGAGCTGCCTTTCGAGGTGCAGCCCTTCCGCAAGTTCTGCCTGCTCGGTGGTTTTGACGACATCGGCCTGACTCTGCGTCATGCCGACAAGATCAAGGCTTTCGAGGCGGAGCGCATCGCGACCAAACCTTGGCTCAACAACCGGGTGCTCTGAGCTCATCATGTTGCGAAGCTGGTTCCACCGTGTCGTCCTGCGTCGGCTCTGGCTGACGTACATCGTCATGGGCCTGGCCTTTCTGCTGTTTGGCTGCGGCACGCTGAACCTGATTCATCTGCTGCAGGCGAACGTCGAACTGGTCTCGACCTACGGCTGGATGGCGCTGGCAGACGGCGCCTTCCAGCAGTTGCTGGAGCTGCTGTTCAGCGGCTACGCGGCCTTGCTGGCGTACATCGTGTTCAAGGCTTGCGAGTACCGGCTCGTGCATTGGTTGGGCGACAAGTAGATGAGGCGCATGTTCAACTGGTTCGAGCATCGCCTGGAGCTGGATCGTGCCGGCGCGAGCTCCAATCTGCGTCCGATGGAGGGCCTGCGGGGCATCGCCGTGTTCCTGGTCTTCCTCGTGCATTGCATGACCTTCACGATGCCGTGGTGGGAGCCCTATCCAGCGCTGACCGCCGTGGCGGACCAGATGCATTCGATGGGCAATGTCGGCGTCGACCTGTTCTTCGTGCTGAGCGGTTTCCTGATCTATGGGGCGGTGATCTCGAAGCCGCAGCCTTTCAAGACCTTCATCCAGCGGCGTGCGCGGCGCATCTATCCGGCGTTCACGGCCGTGTTCGTGATCTATCTGGCCTTGAGCGGGTTGAGCCCGGCGCTGAGCAAGATCCCGACCGAGCCGACTGCGGCGGCGCTGTACATCGCCGAGAACTACCTGCTGCTGCCGGGCCTGTTCCCGATCGAGCCGATGATTGCGGTGGCCTGGTCGCTGAGCTACGAATTCTTCTACTACCTGATGGTGCCGTTGCTGATCGGCGTGCTGAGCTTGCGCGGCTACGGCCGGGCGCGGCGCGTCGGGCTTTTCCTCGGGCTGGGGTTGGTGCTCGCGCTGGTATTTGCCACGTTCGGCGGGCCGGTGCGGCTGTTGATGTTCATCGCGGGCATCCTGCTGTTCGAGGCTTTCCCGACGCGGTTCTGCCAGCGCCTGGGCAGCGGTGCAGGGGCGACGGCCTTGGCTTTGTCCTTGGCGGTGGCGATGGCGCCCGCGCCGGGGCCGCGTTTGCAGGCGCTGAAGTTTGTCGTGCTGGGCGCCTTGTTCTTCGTGCTGTGCCTGAGCGCTTTCCGCCGGCGTGAATCGCGCCTGGCGCGCGTGCTGAGCTGGACGCCGCTGCGCTGGCTCGGCAACATGTCCTATTCGTACTACCTGATCCATGGCCTGGCCTTGCAGGTCGCGGTGAAGGTGCTGGCCCATGTGCTGCCCGCGCCGGCGCACTCGGCCTGGCTCTTCTTCGCGCTGCCGCCGGTGTTCTTCGCAGTGAGCCTGGTCCCGTCCTTGATCCTGTTCCTGCTGGTCGAGCGGCCGTTCTCGCTGGTCCCGGCGGCCAAGCGCCAGGCGCCGGCCGCACACCCACACCCTTCACCTAACTCTGTACTTCCCGGCCTTGTCGCCGATGCGAAGGAAAATTCAACATCATGAAAATCGCAATCCTCCCCGGTGACGGCATCGGCACCGAAATCATGGCCGAGGCCGTCAAGGTCTTGAACGTGCTGGACCTGAAGTTCGAGACCGAAACCGCGCCCGTCGGCGGCGCCGCTTACGAGGCTTCCGGCCATCCGCTGCCCGAAGCCACGCTCAAGCTCGCGAAGGACGCGGATGCCGTGCTGTTCGGCGCCGTCGGCGACTGGAAGTACGACAAGCTCGAACGACGCCTGCGCCCCGAGCAGGCGATCCTGGGCCTGCGCAAGGAGCTGGGCCTGTTCGCCAATTTCCGGCCGGCGATCTGCTACGAGCAGCTGACGCATGCTTCGAGCCTCAAGCCCGAACTGGTGGCGGGCCTCGACATCCTGATCATCCGCGAGCTGACCGGCGACATCTACTTCGGCCAGCCGCGCGGCCGCCGCACTGCCGTTGACGGCCACTTCCCCGGCAGCGAAGAAGCCTTCGACACGATGCGCTACTCGCGTCCCGAGATTGAGCGCATCGCGCACGTCGCCTTCCAGGCCGCGCGCAAGCGCAGCAAGCGCGTGACCAGCGTCGACAAGGCCAATGTGCTGGAGACCTTCCAGTTCTGGAAGGACGTCGTGACCGAGGTCCACGCGCAGTACCCGGACGTCGAACTCGACCACATGTACGTGGACAACGCCGCGATGCAACTCGTCAAGGCGCCGAAGAAATTCGACGTGGTCGTGACGGGCAATATGTTCGGCGACATCCTCTCGGACGAGGCCGCAATGCTGACCGGCTCGATCGGCATGCTGCCCTCGGCCTCGTTGGACAAGAACAACAAGGGGCTCTATGAACCGAGTCATGGCAGCGCCCCTGATATCGCGGGCAAGGGGATTGCCAATCCTCTGGCTACAATTCTGTCTGCTGCCATGATGCTCAAGTTCTCCCTCAACCAGCCCGAAGCTGCCTCGAAAATCGAAGCGGCCGTTGGCGTTGTGCTGTCCCAGGGTCTGCGTACAGCGGACATCTGGAGCGAGGGCACCCAAAAAGTGGGCACAAGCGAGATGGGTAACGCAGTTGTTGCTGCGATGACCACGACGAAAACCATCAAGAGCTAGAGCTCTCGGTTCGTCTCGCCCCTCTCACCCTGGCGAACGAGCCGGGTGAACCAGGGTGATAGAAGGAAGCAAGATGACGACATTGGTAGGACTGGTAGGCTGGCGCGGCATGGTCGGCTCCGTGCTGATGGACCGCATGGCGGCCGAGCGCGACTTCGATCTGATCGAGCCGCTGTTCTTCAGCACCAGCAACGCCGGCGGCAAGGCCCCGGCCTTCGCCAAGAACGAGACCCAGCTGCAAAGCGCTTTTGATATCGAACAGCTCAAGCGCTGCGAGATCATCATCACCGCGCAGGGCGGCGACTACACGAGCGAAGTTTTCCCCAAGCTGCGCGCTGCGGGCTGGAACGGCCACTGGATTGACGCGGCCTCCACGCTGCGCATGAACGATGACGCCGTGATCGTGCTCGACCCGGTCAACATGCCGGTGATCAAGGACGCGATCGCCAAGGGCGGCAAGAACTGGGTCGGCGGCAACTGCACCGTCAGCTGCATGCTGATGGGCGTGGGCGCGCTCTTCAAGGCCGGCCTGGTCGATTGGATGAGCACGCAGACGTATCAAGCCGCCTCGGGCGGCGGCGCGCAGCACATGCGCGAGCTGCTGACCCAATACGGCACGCTGAACCGTGAGGTTAGCGATCTGCTGGCCGACCCCAAGAGCGCGATCCTCGAGATCGACCGCAAGGTCATCGCCAAGCAGCGTTCGCTCTCGGCCGATGAGACCGCCAACTTCGGCGTGCCGCTCGGCGGCTCGTTGATCCCCTGGATCGACCGCGACCTCGGCGACGGCATGTCCAAGGAAGAGTGGAAGGGCATGGCCGAGACGAACAAGATCCTCGGCAATGTGGCCGCAGTGCCGGTCGACGGCTTCTGCGTGCGCGTCGGCGCGATGCGCTGCCACAGCCAGGCGCTGACCTTCAAGCTCAAGAAGGATGTGCCCCTGGCCGATATCGAGGCCATGATTGCCGCGGATAACGAGTGGGTGAAGGTGGTGCCGAACACGCGTGAAGCCACCATCAAGGACTTGACCCCCGTGGCCGTCACCGGAACGATGACGATCCCCGTTGGTCGCCTGCGCAAGCTGGCGATGGGGCCGGAGTATCTGGGTGCATTCACGATCGGCGATCAGCTGTTGTGGGGCGCTGCCGAGCCGCTGCGCCGCATGTTGCGCATCCTTCTCGACCGCTGACCACACACCGATGACGTGACACGAGGGGCCGTTCGGGGATCAGTAGAACCCCGAACTTTTCGTTGCCCGATTGCGACATGACCTTGTTACCGGTCGTGAATGGCGTGAAGCAAGACTGCATTTGACCCTTTAGATGAGGGTTGCAGCGTATATGCTTGTCGTTGTTGTGTTTTCCTTGTGGCTATGACCAAAGAGAACAGCATGGTGAGCGTGTCGGACGCACAGATAACAATCGTCGTAACAGGCGACTGCCCCGGGGCGGTCGCTTTGTCGCTTTGGGGGTCACCTTGAAACATTCATCCCGCGCGCTCAAGCGCTTTGCCTACACACAGGTGGCGGCTGCCCTGGCCCTTGGGGCCACAAGCGCTGCCTGGGGCGTCGGACTGGGCAAATTGTCAGTCCAGTCCGCTCTGGGCGAAACGCTCCGGGCCGAGATCGAACTCACCAGCCTGAGCCCGGAAGAAGCCGGCACGCTCAAGGTGCGCGTGGCCTCGCCTGATTCCTATCGCGCCAGCGGCATTGACTACAACCCGATCCTGACCACGGCCCAGGTGCAGATGGTGCAAAGCGGTGGCCGCACGGTGCTGCGTGTCAGCAGTGACCGCGCCGTGCAGGAACCGTTTGTCGACGTGATCCTCGAGCTCAATTGGGCCAGTGGTCGCCTGGTGCGCGAATACACGCTGCTGTTCGACCCGCCGACCAGCAAGCCGGCCTCGGCTCCGTCGAGCGTGGCCACAGCGCCGGTGATTGCGCCGGCACCCGCAGCAGCACCCGCTCCCGTTGCTGCCGAAGCGCCCGCACCGATGGCTGCAGCGCCCACGACAGCGCCAAGGCCCGCCCCCGCGGCCAGCCGTCCTGCTCCGACACCCAAGATGGCCGACGCTGCTGCGCCGAAGCCCGCGCCGGCTCCCACGGGCGCCAGCGAGTACACGGTCAAGCCCGGCGATTCGCTCTCGCGCATTGCGGGCAAGACCCAGCCGGCCGGCATTTCGCTCGACCAGATGCTGGTCGGCCTGTACCGCGCCAATCCCGATGCCTTCATCGACAGCAACATGAACCTGCTCAAGTCGGGCAGCGTGTTGCAGGTGCCAGGCAGCGAACAGCTCGGCAACGTTTCGACGGGCGAGGCCCGGCAGGTGATTCAGGCGCAGAGCGCCGATTTCAACGCCTATCGCCAGCGCCTGGCCGGGGCCGCACCGACCTTGAAGCAGGACGAGAGCCAGCGCCAGGCCAAGGGCCAGGTGCAGGCCGCCGTCGAGGACAAGAAGCCTGCCGTGGCGCAAGCGCCTGACAAGCTGACGCTGTCCAAGGCCGCGAGTGCTGCCGCCGAGGTCAAGGCCTCGAAGGCCACCGAGAAAAAGGATTCCGCCACGCGCGTGGCCGAGCTGACCCGCAATGTCGAAGAGCTGAAGAAGCTGCAGGATGCGGCCAAGCCCGCACCGGCACCGGTGGTAGCGCCGGCTCCGGCCCCTGCACCGGTTCCCGTCGTCGCGGCCGCTCCTGCGCCCGTGGTCGCGGCTTCGGTGCCGAGCCAGATCGTGCCGCCGCCCGTCGTGGCGCAGGCCGCGAGCAAGCCCGCCAGCAAGCCTGTGGTGGTGCCGGCACCGGCGCCTGCGCCGAGCTCGGATGGCATCGTTGACCTGATCCTGCAAAACCCCGGCGCGTTCGGTGGCGGTCTGCTGGCCCTGCTGGGCCTCGCGGGCTTCGGTTTCTACCGCTATCGCAACCGCAACAACAGCAAGGCCGACACCGGCTTCCACGAAAGCCGTCTGGCGCCCGATTCCTTCTTCGGCCAGACCGGCGGCCAGCGCGTTGACACGCGCGATGCCACCTCGGCTTCGTCGATGAGCTATTCGCTGAGCCAGCTCGATGCGATCGGCGACGTCGATCCGGTGGCCGAGGCGGATGTGTACCTGGCCTATGGCCGCGACCTGCAGGCCGAGGAAATCCTCAAGGAAGCGCTGCGCGCCAATCCTGAGCGCATGGCCATCCGCATCAAGCTGCTGGAGGTCTACGCCAAGCGCCGCGATACGCGCGGCTTCGAGCAACTGGCCGTGCAGCTCTTTGCTGAAACCGGCGGCACGGGCGAAGACTGGCTCAAGGCGCAGGAACTGGGGCGCCAGATCGATGCCGAGAACCCGCTCTACCAGCCCGGTGGCGCACCCGCCCAGCCCGATGACGGCCCGGCCGTGCACCCCGAGCCGATGGACGCCAGCACGATGCCGGCCACCATCACTGCGCCGAGCCTGATGCCGACCGAGCCGATGGCACTGACGCCTTCTTCGATGGGCGATCCTGGTGGCCCGATCAGCGGTTTCGACCTCGATCTGGACCTGGGCAGCCCGCCCGCGGCACCGCCGGTGTCGCCGAACGCGATGGCGGCCACGCAAGCCATGTCGCCCTCGGTCTCGCAATCGCCGATGGCGATGGACTTCGATCTCTCGGCCCCGCCCGAAGATCTCGGCGCTGACCTGAAGTTCGATCTCGACGACCTCGGCTCGACGCCTGCGGCACCGCCGGCCTCCGGTGGCGGCCTCGACTTCGACCTGTCTTCGGTCAGCCTGGATCTGCCCAAGACCGAGGCGCCTTCGTCTTCGTCCGACGACATCGAATCCACGCACAGCTTCGACCTGACCGACGACGAGGGCGACCCGCTCCAGCGTCAGCTTGAGCTGGCCGAGGAATTCCGCCAGATCGGCGATGTGGAAGGTGCTCGCGAAGTGCTGCAGGAAGTCATCGGCAAGTCCAGCGGCGAGCTGCAAGCCAAGGCTCGCGCCATGCTCGACAAGCTGAACTGAGTGAACTGAGTGAACTGAGTGAGCTGATCCCGGCTCCTCGATAATCAAGGCGCCCGGCATCCCCGGGCGCTTTTTACTTTCTGCTGGAGTTTCTCAAGATGCGCGTTGCGCTCGGCATTGCCTATCGCGGGCAGGCCTACAACGGCTGGCAAAGCCAGCCTGACCGGCGCACGGTCCAGGATGCGCTGGAGAAGGGTCTGAGCGAATTCGCCGCCGCGCCGATCCGCACGATCTGCGCGGGCCGCACCGATACCGGCGTGCATGGGCTCAACCAGGTCGTGCACTTTGATTCGCCGGTCGAGCGCGAGCCTTTCTCCTGGATACGCGGCACCAACCGCTACCTGCCGTCCGATATCGCGGTGCAGTGGTGCGCCTTTCCGGGCGACAGCTTCCACGCGCGCTACGACGCTCGGGGGCGACGTTATGTCTATCTGCTGCTCGAGTCGATCGTGCGCCCGGCGATCGAAGCCGGGAGTGCGGGATGGGTGTTCCGCCCGCTCGATCAAGAAGCCATGCAGGCGGCGGCCGCGCACCTGATCGGCGAGCATGATTTCACTTCGTTCCGCTCTTCGGAATGCCAGGCGGCTTCGCCGGTCAAGACGCTTCGCAAGATCGAGATCAGCAAGCGTGGTGCCTATTGGCGCTTTGAGTTCGACGGCTCGGCCTTCCTGCATCACATGGTGCGCAACCTGATGGGCTGCCTGATCGCCGTGGGCACGGGCACGCGCCAGCCCGACTGGCTGGTCGAGGTGCTGGCCGCGCGCAACCGCGATGCCGCCGCGCCGACCTTTGCAGCGGATGGCCTGTACTTTGTCGGCCCGTACTACGATGCCGAATTGAAGATCCCTGAACACACCGCCGCGATGGATTGGCTCCCATGACTCGAATCAAGATCTGCGGCCTCACCCGCGAGGCCGACGTTGACGCCGCCGTGGCTGCGGGCGCCGATGCCGTGGGCTTTGTCTTCTACGCCAAGAGCCCGCGCTACGTGACGCCGGCGCGCGCCGCCGAGCTGGCGAGCCGCCTGCCTCCATTCGTCACGCCCGTGGGCCTGTTCGTGAATGCGAGCGATGCCGAACTGGCCGAAGGGCTGGCTGCCGTGCCGAACATGCTGGTGCAGTTCCACGGCGACGAGTCGCCGGCCGACTGCGCGCGCATCCAGCGTCCCTTCCTGCGCGCCGCGCGCATGGAGCCCGGTTTCGATTTGCTAGACTTCGCCCATCAGTTTTCTCGCGCCCAGGCCATCCTTCTTGACGCTCATGTCGAAGGTTATGGCGGTGGTGGAAAGGTCTTCGATTGGTCTCTCATTCCTCGAAACGTGCCCCGTCCAGTCGTTTTGTCTGGTGGGTTGCATGCCGGAAATGTGACGACTGGCGTGCTTCAGCTGCGGCCCTGGGCCGTTGACGTGAGTTCTGGCGTCGAGGTGTCGAAAGGCATCAAGGACGCCAACCTGATCCAGCAGTTCTGCGCCGCCGTTCGCGCGGCCGATCTGCAGCCAAGCTGAAAGCGGAAGAAGACATGAGCTATCAACAACCCGATGCCAAGGGGCATTTCGGCATCTATGGCGGCCGTTTCGTGGCCGAGACCCTGGTCCACGCGCTCGACGAACTCGAAACCGCGTACAACCATTACAGCCAGGACGCCGAGTTCAAGCGCGAGTTCGCGCATGAGCTCGACCACTTCGTGGGGCGCCCGAGCCCGATCTATCACGCGGACCGCTTGAGCCGGGAGTTAGGCGGCGCGCAGATCTACCTGAAGCGCGAAGACCTGAACCACACCGGCGCGCACAAGGTCAACAACACGATCGGCCAGGCCCTGCTCGCCAAGCGCATGGGCAAGAAGCGCGTGATCGCCGAAACGGGTGCGGGCCAGCACGGCGTGGCCACGGCCACGATCTGCGCTCGCTACGGCATGGAATGCGTGGTCTACATGGGCAGCGAAGACGTGAAGCGTCAGTCGCCGAATGTCTACCGCATGAACCTGCTCGGCGCCCGCGTGGTGCCGGTCGAGAGCGGCAGCAAGACCCTGAAGGACGCGCTCAACGAGGCGATGCGCGACTGGGTCACCAACATCGAATCGACCTTCTACATCATCGGCACCGTGGCCGGGCCTTCGCCTTATCCGCGCATGGTCCGCGATTTCCAGCGCGTGATCGGCGATGAGTGCCTGACGCAGATGCCACCGCTGGCCGGCCGCCAGCCTGATGCAGTGATCGCCTGCGTCGGCGGCGGCTCCAACGCCATCGGCATTTTCTATCCGTACATCGAGCACGCGGACGTTCGGCTGATCGGCGTGGAAGCGGCCGGGCAGGGCATGGACAGCCCCAAGCATGCGGCCACGCTGAGCCGCGGCAGCCCGGGCGTGCTGCACGGCAACCGCACCTATCTGCTGCAGGATGCTGACGGCCAGATCATCGAGACACACTCGATCTCGGCGGGCCTCGACTATCCGGGCGTCGGCCCTGAGCATTCCTATCTGAAGGACATCGGCCGCGCCGAATACGTGGGCATCACCGATGCGGAGGCGCTTGAGGCTTTCCATCGCCTGTGCCGCACGGAAGGCATCATTCCGGCGCTCGAATCGAGCCATGCCGTGGCCTATGCGATGAAGCTGGCGCCGACGATGAAGCCGGATCAGATCCTGCTTGTGAACCTCTCGGGACGCGGCGACAAGGACATCGGCACGGTGGCTGATCTGTCGGGCGCCAAGGTCTATGACCAGCCCTCGCAAGCCGGGCATACGGTGAAGGGAGGTGCGCAATGAGCCGCATCGCTGCCACCTTCGCCGGTCTCAAGGCCCAAGGCCGCAAGGCATTGATCCCCTTTGTCACCGCCGGTGATCCGTACCCCGACGCGACGGTCGACCTGATGCTCGCGATGGCCGCCGCCGGCGCCGACGTGATCGAACTCGGTGTGCCCTTCTCAGACCCGATGGCCGATGGCCCGGTGATCCAGCGTGCCGGTGAGCGGGCCTTGAAGCACGGTGTCGGCCTCGCCCAGGTATTGCGTTACGTGAGCGCCTTCCGCGCCGGCAACAACACGACGCCCGTGGTGCTGATGGGTTACGCCAATCCGGTCGAGCGCTACGGCA
Source organism: Burkholderiaceae bacterium (assembly GCA_036500605.1). GTDB lineage: Bacteria > Pseudomonadota > Gammaproteobacteria > Burkholderiales > Burkholderiaceae_C > JAFALK01. The sequence goes on along the minus strand of DASYBU010000021.1, from coordinate 88,563 downwards.
TGGAACGTTTCGTGGTGGACGCCAAGGCCGCCGGCGTGGACGGCGTGCTGATCGTCGACTACCCGCCCGAGGAGTGCGAAAGCTTCGCCGCCGCCTTGCGCGCGCAGGAGATGGATCTGATCTTCCTGTTGGCGCCAACATCGACAGCGGCCCGCATGGAGCAGATCGGCCAGTTGGCGAGTGGCTACGTCTATTACGTCTCGCTCAAGGGCGTGACCGGGGCCGGGCACCTGAATACCACCGCCGTGGCCGAGGCAATTCCGCGCATCCGCCTGCATGTGAGCGTGCCGGTCGGCGTCGGTTTCGGCATCCGCGATGGCGCCACCGCGCGGGCCGTGGCCGATGTTTCGGACGCCGTGGTGATCGGTTCCAAGCTGGTCGAGCTGCTTGAAGTCCAGTCAAGGGATAATGTTGCTTCCGCCGGTGCCGCCTTCATCCACGAGATCAGGGCCGCGCTTGACGCTTGAATCGAACGTTAGATAGGAGTCTGCGATGAGTTGGCTTGAGAAACTTTTGCCGCCCAAGATGCAGCAGCAGGAACCGGGCGAGCGCCGCACGGTGCCCGAAGGCTTATGGATCAAGTGCCCGTCCTGCGAGACGGTGCTCTACAAGACCGACCTGGAAAGCAATGCCAATGTCTGCCCCAAGTGCGGACATCACCACCGCATCGGCGCCCGCGCCCGCCTGGATCACTTCCTCGACGGCGAGGGCCGTTATGAATTGGGCCAGGAGGTCTTGCCGGTTGACCCCCTGAAGTTCAAGGACAGCAAGAAGTACCCCGATCGCCTGAAGGAAGCGCTGGAATCGACCGGCGAGACCGACGCGCTGATCGTGATGGGCGGCGCCGTCATGAGCGTGCCCGTGGTCGTGGCCTGCTTCGAGTTCGACTTCATGGGCGGCTCGATGGGTTCGGTCGTCGGCGAGCGCTTTGTGCGCGGCGTCGAAACCGCCATCGAGCAGAAGGTGCCCTTCATCTGCTTCACCGCCACCGGCGGCGCGCGCATGCAGGAAGGCCTGCTCTCGCTGATGCAGATGGCCAAGACCAATGCCTCGTTGACGCATCTGGCCAAAGCCAAGCTGCCCTACATCAGCGTGCTGACCGACCCGACGATGGGCGGCGTCTCGGCCAGCTTTGCCTTCATCGGCGATATCGTGATCGCCGAGCCCAAGGCGCTGATCGGCTTTGCCGGCCCGCGCGTGATCGAGAACACCGTCCGCGAGAAGCTGCCTGCCGGCTTCCAGCGCGCCGAGTTCCTGGTCGAGAAGGGCGCCGTGGACATGATCGTCGACCGCCGCCAACTGCGCGAAACGATCGCCCGCCAACTGGCCATGCTCCAGCGTCAAAGCTCGGACGCGGTGGCCTGATTTCCTAACGCTTGAATCAGCGGCCAGACCTTGACGGGTCTGGCCGTCGTTGTTTATGACCCTCGATGACTGGCTCGCTCACTGCGAGCGCCTGCACCCCAAAGAAATCGACATGACGCTGGCGCGCGTGCAGCAGATGCGCGACCGCCTGGGCCTGAAGTTTGAAGCGCCTGTCGTGATGGTGGCCGGCACCAACGGCAAGGGCTCGACCTGCGCGATGCTGGAGTCGATCGCGCTGCGCGCAGGTTACCGCGTGGGCCTCTACATCAAGCCGCATCTCGTGCACTTCCAGGAGCGCTGCCGCGTCGGTGGCGAGCCGGTCAAGGCCGAGTCGCTGATCCCGTTCTTCGAGACGATCGAGAAGGCACGCGGTGATGTGGCGCTCACGTATTTCGAGTTCACGACGCTGGCCATCATGCTGCGCCTGGCGAGTGAACCGCTCGATCTGGTGATCCTCGAAGTGGGTCTGGGCGGCCGGCTCGATGCGGTCAACTGCATCGACGCCGATTGCGCGGTGATCACGAGCATCGACCTCGATCACACCGAGTACCTGGGGCCTGATCGCGAATCGGTCGGCCGCGAGAAGGCGTACATCATGCGGGCCGGCCGCCCGGTGGTGGTGAGCGACCCCGTTCCGCCGGCCTCGATCGCGGCGCACGCGGCCAGCATTGGCGCGGATCTGCGCCAGCTCGGCAAGGATTTCACCTACAGCGGCGACCGTCAGCAATGGCAATGGTCGGGCCGCGCCAAGCGCTTCTCGGGCCTTGCTTATCCGGCGCTGCGCGGCGTCAATCAGTTGCTCAACGCGGCCGGCGTGCTGGCGGTGTTCGAGGTCTTGTACGAGCGTCTGCCGATCAGCGCGCAGGCCGTGCGCACCGGTCTGGCGATGGTCGAATTGCCGGGCCGTTTCCAAGTGCTGCCGGGGCAGCCCGCGCTGGTTCTCGACGTGGCGCACAACCCGCACGCGGTGGCGGCGCTGGCGCAGAACCTCGACCAGATGGGTTTCTTCCCGCGCACGCATGTGGTCTTCGGTGCGATGGCCGACAAGGACCTGCCGGCGATCTTCCGCAAGATCTCGCCGCTCGTCGACGCCTGGCACTTCTGCGATCTTGAAATCCCGCGCGCGGCCAAGGCTTCGGCGCTGGCTGAAAAGTTCCGAACGCTGTGCACCGAAGAGTTCCTGAAGACGCCGCCCGAAGTGGCCGTGTACGAGCATGCGGATCCGCTCACGGCCCTCGCCGCAGCGGCTGCCGCAGCAGACCCCGCTGATAGAATTCTGGTCTTCGGCTCCTTCTTCACCGTGGGCGGTGTGCTGAAGAACGGGGTGCCGCGATTGGCCTCCAAAGCTGGATCGCCCGGATCTTCCCAGCCTCTCCACTAAAGCCATTGCCGGTTTTCACGAGCCGGTTACCTCATGGATTTCAAGTCCCTTTTCAAGCGCGGCGAGAAGAACGCTCCGTCGGCCCGGCCGGTGAACGAATCCGGCGATGCCGTGCAGGTGCTGCGCGTGCGCGCCCGCCGCCGCCTGATCGGCGCGGCCGTGCTGGTGGCGATCGGCGTGATCGGCTTCCCGCTGGTGTTCGAGACCCAGCCGCGCCCGATCCCGGTCGATCTGCCGATCAACATCCCGCGCAAGGAAAGCTCGCCGCCGCTGGTCGTGCCTGCTGCGGCTTCCGTGGCCGCGCCGGCCGTTGCGGCTGAGAAGCTGCCGGAGCCCGCGGTGGAAAAGCCCGTCGACAAGCCAATCGAGCAAGCGCCCGAGAAGGTCGCGCAGGCTCAACCCGACATGGTGCAGCCCGAAGCCCGGCCCGAGCCCAAGCGCGAAGTGAAGAAGCCCGACGTGGCTCCGGTTGAAAAACCCGTTAGCAAGCAGCTCGTCAAGCCGGTCGAAAAGCCCGCCGAAAAGCCCGCCACCACCAAGCCGGCCGCGGACGCCGCCCGAGCCCAAGCGCTGCTCGATGGCAAGACGCCCACCGACGGCAAGGCCGCCGCAGCCGGCAAGGGCCGCTTCGTGGTCCAGGTCGGCGCCTTCGCCGAAGCTTCGGCCGCACAGGAAGCCCGCATGAAGGTCGAGCACCTGGGCCTCAAAACCTATCTGCAAGCGGTGGACACGGCGGGTGGCAAGCGCATCCGTGTGCGCATCGGCCCCTTTGCAGACCGCGGCGAGGCCGACAAGGCCGCCGCCAAGCTCAAGAGCACCGGCCTGAGCACGGCCGTGCTAACGCTGTAATTCGGCGTCATGGAGCTGGCCTGGGTCGATCTGCTGCTGGTGGTGCTCTTGCTCGCTTCGCTGTTCCTGGGCCTGTGGCGCGGGCTGGTCTATGAAGTGCTCTCGCTGCTCGGCTGGTTCGTCGCTTATTTCACCTGCCCGTTCGTCGCGCCCTTGTTCGAGCGGCTCCTGCCCCAAGATCGGATGGGACCCTCGATGGTTCATATGGCGAGCCTGGTGATCGCTTTCATGCTCATCCTGGTGTTGTGGGGCCTGGCGGCGCGGCTGGTGCGTGCGCTGATCCACGCGACGCCGCTGAGCATCATTGACCGCATTCTGGGCGCGGGCTTTGGTGTGGTGCGTGGGGTGCTGCTCTGCCTGCTGCTGGTTCTGGTCGTCAGCATGACCCCCGCGGCCAAGTCGGATACCTGGCAGGCGTCGAAAATGGCGCCCTGGCTGGAAGCGACGCTGCATGACATGCGGCCGGTCCTGCCAGACGATATGGTCAAACTGATTCCGGCGTGATTCACGAGATCGCGCCTTCTCTCTCTCCCTGAAGGATCCCCGTCATGTGCGGCATCGTCGGCGTGATTGCCAAGACCCCTGTCAACCAGCTGATCTACGACGCGCTGTTGCTGCTGCAACACCGCGGCCAGGACGCGGCGGGCATCGTCACCATGCAGGGCCACAAGTGCTTCATGCACAAAGCGCGCGGCATGGTGCGCGACGTGTTCCGCACCCGCAATATGCGTGCGCTGCCGGGCAATATCGGCCTGGGTCAGGTGCGCTACCCGACCGCCGGCAATGCGTACAACGAAGAAGAGGCGCAGCCCTTTTACGTCAACGCGCCTTTCGGTCTGGTGCTCGTGCACAACGGCAACCTGACGAACGCGCATGTGCTCAAGGCCGAGCTGGCCAATCACGACCGCCGCCACATCAACACCGAGAGCGATACCGAGGTGCTGATCAACGTCTTCGCGCATGAGCTCGAATCCGCCGCGCGCGGCCGGCCGGTCACGCCCGAGGAGGTCTTCAAGGCCGTGCGCGCCACGCAGCTGCGCATCAAGGGCTCTTACGCCGTGATCGCGTTGATCGCCGGCCACGGCCTGCTGGCTTTTCGCGATCCGTTCGGCATCCGCCCGCTGTGCTTCGGTCAATCGCCCGAGGGCGGCACGATGGTGGCCAGCGAGAGCGTGGCGCTCGAAGGCACAGGCCACAAGCTGGTGCGCGACGTGGCGCCCGGCGAGGCCCTGTTCATCGACATGAACGGCACGCTGCACACGCAGCAATGCAATGATTCGCCGTCGCTGAATCCCTGCATGTTCGAGTTTGTCTACCTCGCGCGGCCGGATTCGGTGATGGACGGCATCTCGGTCTACCAGGCGCGCCTGAACATGGGCGAGACGCTGGCCCAGCGCCTGATCTCGACCATGCCGCCGAACGAGATCGACGTGGTGATCCCGATCCCCGAATCGAGCCGTCCTTCGGCCATGCAGCTCGCGCACAAGATCGGCAAGCCCTACCGCGAGGGCTTCGTCAAGAACCGCTATGTGGGCCGGACCTTCATCATGCCGGGGCAGGGCGCTCGCAAGAAGTCGGTGCGCCAGAAGCTCAATGCGATCGGCATGGAGTTCAAGGGGCGCAATGTGCTGCTGGTCGATGATTCGATCGTGCGCGGCACCACCTCCAAAGAGATCGTGCAGATGGCCCGCGAAGCTGGCGCGCGCAAGGTCTATCTGGCCTCGGCCGCGCCGCCGGTGCGCTTCCCCAATGTCTACGGCATCGACATGCCGACCTCCGAAGAGCTGGTGGCGCATGGCCGCAGCATCGAAGAGGTGCGCGAGTTCATCGGCGCCGATGCGCTGATCTACCAGGATGTGGATGCGATGAAGCGCGTGGTCGCGGCGCTGCGTCCCGGCCTGGCGGGCTTCGAGGCGTCATGCTTCGACGGCCACTACATCACCGGCGATGTCTCGGCCGCCGATTTCGAGACGCTGCGCGAACAGCGCAAGTCACAAGGCGATGAAGAAGAAGATCCGGGCCGCAGCCGCCTGGCGCTGCAAAGCCGTACCGAGCCGTAAGAAGAACACTTTTGATGACCATGATCCGCACTCGAATCGCTCCTTCCCCCACCGGCTTTCTGCACCTGGGCACGGCCCGCACGGCGCTCTATTCCTGGGCCTACGCACGCCATCACGGCGGCCAGTTCGTGCTGCGCATCGAAGACACCGATGTGGCGCGTTCCACCCAGGATTCGGTCGACCAGATTCTTGCCGCCATGAAATGGCTGGGCCTCGAATACGACGAAGGCCCGATCTACCAGATGCAGCGCCTCGACCGCTACCAGGCGGTGATCGATCAGTTGATCGCCGAGGGCAAGGCCTACCGCTGCTACTGCACGCCCGAAGAGCTTGATGCGATGAAGGCCGGGCAGGAAGCGCGTGGCGAGAAGCGGCGCTACGACGGCACTTGGCGCCCCGAGGCCGGCAAGACGCTGCCGCAGATTCCCGAGGGCGTGAAGCCGGTCGTGCGTTTCAAGAACCCGATCGACGGCGACGTGAGCTGGGACGATCTGGTCAAGGGCACGATCAGCATCAACAACCGCGAGATTGACGACCTGATCATCCAGCGCACCGATGGTGTGCCGACCTACAACTTCGCCGTGGTGGTCGACGATTGGGACATGTTGATCAGCCACGTCTTCCGCGGTGACGAGCACGTCAACAACACGCCTTGGCAGATCAACATCTTCAACGCGCTCGGCGCGCCGCTGCCGGTCTTCGGCCACGTGCCGGTGATCCTGGGTGACGATGGGCAGAAGCTTTCGAAGCGTCGTGGCGCGGTCAGCGTCACGGCTTATGAAGAGAACGGCTACCTGCCCGAAGCGATGCTGAACTACCTCTCGCGCCTGGGCTGGAGCCACGGCGATGAGGAGCTGTTCTCGCGCGAGCAACTGGTCTCGTGGTTCGATGGCTCGCACCTGTCGAAGAGCCCCGCGCAATGGGATCCGGCCAAGCTCGAGTGGGTCAACGGCCAGTACATCAAGCAGGCTGACGATGCTCGCCTCGCCACGCTCGTGCAGGCGCAACTGGCCAAACGCGGCATTCAAGCTGACACGGCCAAGCTGCCGGCGCTGTGCGCCTTGTTCAAGGATCGCTGCGCGACGACGGTGGTGCTGGCTGATTGGCTTGCGATGTATTTCGGGCCTGTCACGCCGAGCGATGAGGAGCTCGCCACGCATGTGACGGAAGCGATCAAGCCAGCGCTCAGTACGCTGGCCGAGAAGCTCGCCACGATCGAATGGAACAAGGCAGCGATCAGCGCGGCGATCAAGGAGGCGCTCGCGGCGCATGGCCTCAAGATGCCTTTGCTGGCTGTGCCGGTGCGCGTGTTGGTGTGTGGCCGCGCGCAGACGCCGTCGGTCGATGCGGTGCTTGAACAGTTTGATAGAGCAATCGTTCTCGAACGCTTGCGCGGCGTTTGAATTTCAGCCTATAATCGTCGTCTTGCTTGAACAGCGCGGACTGATTTCTGTAAGGGAATCGGGACATCCGGGGGTATAGCTCAGCTGGGAGAGCGCTTGCATGGCATGCAAGAGGTCAGCGGTTCGATCCCGCTTACCTCCACCAAGATGGTTTTATGATCTTGGCCGGCGCGCAGTTCACGCAGACAGATTGAATGTCTCCTTCGTCTAGAGGCCTAGGACACCACCCTTTCACGGTGGCTACAGGGGTTCGAATCCCCTAGGAGATGCCAAAATCAAGTTTGATAAAGCTTGAAGGTCGGAGCAGGTTTATATTGATATATAATCTGCCTCGATTTTGAATTTATCCCACTGCGGAGTGGTAGTTCAGTTGGTTAGAATACCGGCCTGTCACGCCGGGGGTCGCGGGTTCGAGTCCCGTCCACTCCGCCAAGGTTTTTGAATATTGATGGGTTCGTTGATCCGTCAGTATTAAAAAATGGCCAAGAAATTGGCCATTTGTATTTTGATCGATGCTTGAACAGCGCGGCCTCGGCTTCCCCGGGGGTATAGCTCAGCTGGGAGAGCGCTTGCATGGCATGCAAGAGGTCAGCGGTTCGATCCCGCTTACCTCCACCAGAAATTCTCTGGCGGCGCGCGGTTCAGGTATTGATATTGCTTGAAGAGTTTTGTGTCTCCTTCGTCTAGAGGCCTAGGACACCACCCTTTCACGGTGGCTACAGGGGTTCGAATCCCCTAGGAGATGCCAGTTTCGATTTGCAGGTTCTGCAAATCATCGCCACTGCGGAGTGGTAGTTCAGTTGGTTAGAATACCGGCCTGTCACGCCGGGGGTCGCGGGTTCGAGTCCCGTCCACTCCGCCACCGTCATGTTTGCCCCTCGCCTGCGAGTACGCAGTCGGTCCCCCAAGGGGGCTGAGGCCGGGCACGGGCAGTCCCTGCGGATTGACTGTGCCTGTCGACTTGAGTCGGCCTTGGGAGCGGCCCGGCGCGCGACTCAAATCCTGAGCCCACACCACCCCATGTCTTGCCCCTCGTCCCGATGCGGGAAAAGTTGGCATGCTGACCGGGTGGATGCCCGGGTTTGAAGATTTTCATCATTCAGCCCTAAAGTCCGGCTGTGTCCTGCCGAAATGCTCGATAACACATGCCCGGCTGGGGCGGGGTGCCTCCATCAATACCAGGAGACCAGGCACCTGCGCCAGCCACCGCACGAGGAGGCTGCGATGATCAATGCTGTAACCACTACAGGCGCCGTGACCCCGGTCGGCGCAGCTACGCGCCCCAGTGTGCAAGAAACTGCGGTGCGCCACGCCGCGCCTGCCGCACCCGCTCCTCATGTGACTGCCCCGGCCACCCATGAATCGACGGTGGTGACGATTTCGGCGCAGGCCACCCACACGGCTGAGGCCGCTCACGTCGCCCAGACCGCCAACGCGCACCCAACAAGCGCCCAGGCCACGGCCAAGGCGACGGTGGACCAGGTCAAGGCCAATGCGCAGCGTTCTGCCGCAAATCCGACGACGGCCCCGAAACCTGCGACGGACGCCGCTCAGCCCACCGCGGCACCCGTTCCGGCCATCCACGGCGTTTATTTCTCGCCCGTGCCGGCGCCCTTGAGTCTCGATCCGATCCCCTCACAGCATCTGCCCGAGATCGCCTTCGATCCGGCTGACGTGAACCAGGATGGTCAGGTATCGACCTCCGAGGCCGAGGCGTATTCCTTCCATCACGAGCCCACGCTGGCGGCGCAGCCCGGCGAAACCTCGGCCGACCTCACGGCCTACACCTCGATCGCTCGCAGCTGATTCGCGGCTCTCGGGACATACCCGCGAGCGGCACTGTGGTTCCGCTACCGCTGACGGAAGTCATATTGTCCGGCACCCCCTCATCGACTACCCTCACGCGCTTCGTGGCGTCAAGCCCTGGCTATTGAGGTGTATTTGATGAGTCTGAAGTTGTTGTCTTCCCCGGCACGCCGTCTGCTGCCGCTGGTTCTCTCCCTGACGCTGGTGGGTCTCGCGCATGCAGCGCCCTCGGTCGAAGCGATTCCTGGTCTGAGCACCGATGGATTTGATCCCAAGGTCCGCGCGCAAGACGACCTGTTTCGCGCCGTCAACGGCGAGTGGCTGAGCAAGACCGCCATCCCCGCTGACAAATCGCGTTATGGCTCCTTCACGCTGCTGGCCGACCTGTCCGACAAGCGCCTGCGCACCATCGCCGATGAGCTGCTGGCCAAGCCGCAAAAGCCCGGCAGCACGGACCAGAAGGTCGCCGATTTCTATCGCGCCTTCCTCGACACCGACCATCTCGACAAAGCGGGCCTTCAGCCCGTGCAAGGCGAGCTGGCAGGCATCGCCGCCCTCAAGACGCCGGCCGACCTGGCCCGCTGGTTCGGCGAGAACCAGGGTGTGCACGACACGCCAATCGGCCTGGGCGTGCAAGGCGACTTCAAGGAGCCCACGCGCTACACGGTGCTGACCTGGCAAGCCGGCCTGGGCCTGCCCGATCGCGACTACTACCTCAAGGACGACGACCGCTATGTCAAGGTGCGCGCCGCCTACCTGGCCTACCTGACCCAGCTCGGCGAGCTCGCCGGCGACAAGCATGCCGCCGAGACCGCCAAGTCGGTGATCGCGCTGGAGCGGCGCATCGCCGAAGTACATTGGTCCAAGGTCGACCTGCGCGACCCGGTCAAGATCTACAACGCCATGACGCCGGCCGAGCTGGCCCAAAGCGCGCCGGGCCTGGACTGGCCGGCCTTCCTGGCTGCCGCGCAGCTGAAGAACGTCGACCGCCTCTCGAACTCGCAGCCGAGCACGACCGCTGCCATCGCCAAGATGGCCAGCGAAGTGCCGATGGCGCAATGGCGCGACTACCTGCGCCTGCATGTGCTCGATGAATCGGCCAATCTGCTGGGCAAGCAGTTCCGCGATGCCCGCTTCGCCTTCCGTGGCACCGCGCTGAGCGGCACCAAGGAGCAGAAGCCGCGCTGGCAGCAAGGCGTGGACGAGCTCAACGGCGCGATGGGTGAAGCGCTGGGCAAGGTCTACGTGGAGCGCTACTTCCCGGCCGCCAACAAGGCGCGCATGGAGCAACTGGTGGCGAGCCTGCTGGCCACCTACAAGGAATCGATCGACGGCCTGACCTGGATGTCGCCCGAGACCAAGGCGGCCGCGCAGGCCAAGCTCGCCAAGTACAGGACCAAGATCGGCTACCCGGACAAGTTCCGCGACTACGACACGCTGAGCGTCAAGGCCGGCGATGCCGTGGGCAACCACAACCGCGCGGGCCGTTTCGAGTGGCTGCGCAACGCGGTGCGCGCCGGCAAGCCGGTCGACCGCAGCGAATGGGGCATGACGCCGCAGACCATCAACGCCTACTACGACCCTTCGTTCAACGAGATCGTCTTCCCCGCTGCGATCCTGCAGCCGCCGTTCTTCGACATGTCGGCCGACGATGCGGTCAACTACGGCGCGATCGGCGCGGCCATCGGCCACGAGATCAGCCACGGCTTTGACGACGAAGGCAGCCAGTTCGACGGCGACGGCAAGCTCGCCAACTGGTGGACTGACGCCGACCGCAAGGCCTTCGAAGCCGTGACGACCAAGCTCGTGGCGCAATACGACGGTTACGAACCCATTCCCGGCAAGCACGTCAACGGCAAGCTGACCCTGGGCGAGAACATCGCCGACCTGTCCGGCCTGCAGATCGCCTTCAAGGCCTACAAGCGCACGCTCGGTGGCAAGCCCTCGCCGGTGATTGGCGGCACCACGGGTGAGCAGCGCTTCTTCATGGCCTGGGCGCAAGTCTGGCGCGACAAGATCCGCGAAGAGCGTTCGATGCAACTGCTGACGGTTGATCCCCACTCACCGGCGGCCGTTCGTGCCGATGGTGCGGCGGTCAACCACGACGGCTTCCACGAAGCCTTCCAGACCAAGCCCGGCGACAAGATGTACAAGGCGCCAGAGGAGCGCATCCGCCTCTGGTGAAGGCTCGGCTTCAGTCGATAAAGCCATCGAAAAACACACAGCCCGCGACCTTGTCTGCGGGCTGTGTCTTATTTGCGGAGCGGCCGGGGTAAACCCCTTGCCGTCCCGAATTTGTGCAACAGCACAATTTGCATGAACATAAGCACTATTCAGGAGCGCACATGACGAGGGCTGGCAAAGGCAAGGCGGAAGAAGAGGGCGCCGTGCGCGTGCTCAAGAAGTACCCCAACCGCCGCCTCTACGACACCCGCACCAGCAGCTACATCACCCTGGCCGACGTGAAGGCGATGGTGCTCGAAAGCCAGGTCTTTGAAGTGCGCGATGCCAAGACCGGCGAAGAGCTCACCCGCAGCATCCTCCTGCAGATCATCCTGGAAGAAGAAACCGGCGGCGTACCCATGTTCACGGCGCAGGCGCTGGCCCAGATCATCCGTTTCTACGGCCACTCCATGCAGGGCGTGATGGGCGACTACCTCGAGCGCAACATGCAGAGCTTCACCGACCTGCAGACGCGCTTCTCCGAGCAAAGCCCGGGCTTGCCCTACAGCCCCGAAGCCTGGACCCAGTTCCTGGCCGGCACGCCCATGAAGGGCATGATGGAAGGCTACGCCGAGCAATCGAAGACGCTGATGGAGCAGTGGCAGGAGCAGATGAAGCAGGCGAGCGCGCTGTTTCCGGGGTTGTCGGGCTTCCCACCGAAGAAACCCTAGCGCTTCGGCGACAATTGGGGGATGAGCGAAATCATCACCCCCACCGCGCCCGCGCTGGCCGCCGCCCCCAAGATCGGCTTTGTTTCCCTGGGTTGCCCCAAGGCCCTGACCGATTCCGAACTGATCCTGACCCAGCTGCGCGCCGAAGGCTACGAAACCTCGAAGACCTTTGCCGGCGCCGATCTGGTGATCGTCAACACCTGCGGCTTCATCGACGATGCCGTCAAGGAAAGCCTGGACACCATCGGCGAGGCGCTCGCCGAGAACGGCAAGGTCATCGTGACCGGTTGCCTGGGCGCCAAGGCCGGTGAAACGAGCAAGGAAGCGGGCGGCCTGGTGCGCGAGATGCATCCGTCGGTTCTGGCCGTTACGGGCCCGCATGCCACGCAGGAGGTGATGGACGCGGTGCACACGCATGTGCCCAAGCCGCATGACCCGTTTGTGGATCTCGTGCCCGAGGCGCGCGGCATTGCGGGCATCAAGCTCACGCCCAGGCATTACGCCTACCTGAAGATCAGCGAAGGCTGCAACCACCGCTGCTCCTTCTGCATCATCCCGAGCATGCGCGGCGACCTGGTCTCTCGCCCGATCGGCGATGTGCTGAACGAGGCGCGTGCTTTGTTCGAAAGCGGCGTCAAGGAGTTGCTGGTGATCAGCCAGGACACCTCGGCCTACGGTGTCGACGTCAAGTACCGCACCGGCTTCTGGGACGGCAAGCCGATCAAGACGCGCATGTTCGACCTGGTGGCCGCGCTCGGCGAAATGGCCAAGGGCTACGGTGCCTGGGTGCGCCTGCACTACGTCTACCCTTATCCGCACGTGGACGAGGTGCTGCCGCTGATGGCCGAGGGCCTGATCCTGCCTTACCTCGATGTGCCTTTGCAGCACGCGCATCCCGATGTGCTCAAGCGCATGAAGCGCCCGGCCAATGGCGAGAAGAACATGGAGCGCATCGCGCGCTGGCGCGAGGTCTGCCCCGAGATCGTGATCCGCTCGACCTTCATCGCCGGCTTCCCCGGTGAGACCGAGGCCGAGTTCCAATACCTGCTCGATTTCATGCACGAAGCGCGCATTGATCGCGCAGGCTGTTTTGCCTATTCACCGGTCGAAGGCGCAGGCGCCAACGAACTGCCGGGCGCCTTGCCCGAGGCCGTCCGCAAGGAGCGCCAGGCGCGCTTCATGAAGATCGCCGAGCAAGTTTCGATCGACAAGCTGCGCAGCCGTATCGGCGCGACGATGCAGGTGCTGGTCGATTCCGCGCCGGCGCTGGGCCGCAAGGGCGGCGTCGGCCGCTCCTACGCCGATGCGCCCGAGATCGACGGCACCGTGCGCATCCTGCCGCCCGAGAAGGCCAGCAGGACGCTCAAGGTCGGTGAGTTCGCCAAGGTGCGCATCATCACAACAGAAGGGCACGATCTGGTCGGCATGGTGATCTGACGATGGCCAAGCGCGCGATTTCGACCGATCAGATCCATCACGCTTACCAGGCGCCGCAAGACTGGAACGCGATTCCCGTCCCGGTGGTCAAGGGCTCGACCGTGCTCTTCAAGGACGCGGCCGATCTGCACAAGTTCCGTCCGCGCGACGGCCAGAGCTACCGCTACGGCCTGCACGGCACGCCCACAAGCTACACGCTGAGCGCCCGCCTTTGTACGCTTGAAGGCGCTGAACATTGCCTGCTCACGCCGAGCGGCCTCTCTGCGCTCACGCTCGTCAACCTGGCTCTGCTGAGCCCCGGCGACGAGGTGCTGATGCCCGACAACGTCTACGGCCAGAACCGCTATCTGGCCGACGATTTCCTGCCGCGCTTCGGCATCCGCACGCGCTACTACGACGCGCTCAAGGCCGATGAACTGCCCTTGAGCGAGAAGACCAAGCTCGTATGGATCGAAGCCGCGGGCTCGATCACGCTCGAGTTCCCCGACATGCTGAGCATCGTCCGCCGCTGCCGCGCGGCCGGCGTGCTGACCGCGCTGGACAACACCTGGGGCGCGGGCGTGGCGTTCAAGCCGTTTGACATCGCGGACGGCGAGGGCGTCGACATCTCCATGCAGGCACTGACCAAATTCCCCTCGGGCGGCGCCGATGTGCTGGCCGGCGCGGTCTACACGCGCGAGCGCGCCCTGCACGAGAAGCTCAACACCTGCCACGAGCATCTGGGCTACCAACTGGCCAGCAATGATGTGGAACTGGTGCTGCGCGGCCTGCCCAGCCTGGAGCTGCGCTATCGCGCGCAGGACGCTTGCACGCGCGCCCTCGCGCAATGGATGCAAGGGCGCCCCGAGATTGCGCAGATCCTGCATCCGGCGCTGCCGGGCTCGCCGGGACATGAGTATTGGGCGGCGCAGAGCGCCGATGGCGGCGGCTGCTTGTTCTCCGCCGTCTTCAAACCCGAATACAGCGCCGCTCAGGTAGACCGTTACGTCGACGCCTTGCAGCTCTTCGGTATCGGTTATTCCTGGGCCGGACCGATGAGCCTGGCCGTGCCCTACGACCTGCGCCGCAGCCGCTCGCTGCCGCGCGCGTTTGCTGAAGGCGTCGTCGTCAGGTTCGCGATCGGGCTGGAGGCCGAGGCCGATCTGCGCGCCGATCTTGAACAGGCTTTCGCAGCCTTGGCCAGCCGCTGAGTGCCGCGTTGAAGACCCTGCTCCGACTCTATGTGGCCGGCGTGTTCGCGCTGGCCGTGCTGCAATCGGTGGCTTATGCGGTGCCGAGCCTGGCCTCGTGGTGGGTCGAACTGCTGCATTACGTGCCGTACCCGGCCTATCTGGGCCCGGCCTTGCTTGCCTTGCCGATCTCGCTGCTGCTGGGCCGCCTCTGGCGCTGGGCGGCACTGATTGCCGTGGCGCTCGTGCTGGTCCCGGTCATGGGCCTCGCGACCGGCCGCGCCGATGCGGGCCAAGGGCATCTGCGCATGATGACGTACAACATCAAGGCTTACCTGGCCTCGGGCCGGCCCGACGGCTGGGCGCTGCTGGAGGATGAGATCAAGCGCCAGGATCCCGACATCCTGGTCATGCAGGATGCTGGCGAACTGGCGCACGTGCACGCCAGGCATCCCAACGTTGCCGCGGGCATCTTCGCGGGTCGGCAGGTCTATGCCTCGGGGCAGTACATCGTGGTGAGCCGCTTCCCTTTGAAGGATTGCGCAGCCGGTGATCTCTCCTACCGCGATCAGCTCGCCACGCATGTGCACTGCGTGGTCCGCGTCGGCGATCAGGACATCGACCTGCTGACCGCGCACCTGAACTCTCCGCGCGCCGGACTGAACGCCACGCGCTATGAGCAGGTGGACGGCCTTGACGACTGGCAGCAGAACTTTGGCGACCGCCTGGAGCAGTCGCAGAAGCTCGCTGAAGCGATTGGGCAGCTCAAGGGCCAGCAGCGGCGCCCGATGATCGTGGCCGGTGATCTGAACGCGGCCGAGAGCTCGCCGGTGGTCCGGCGCCTGCTCGATCGCGGCCTGCGCGACGCTTACTCGAGCTCAAGCTGGGGCTACGGCTACACGCTGGGCCATGCGCTGCGCATGCGGATGTCCTTCCTGCGCATCGACCACATCCTCGTCAGCCCTGAGCTGGGTGTGGAAAAGGCCTACGCGGGCGGCGGCCAGGCCTCGGAACACCGGCCCGTCATCGCGGACCTGTGGCTGCACCGGGCTCAATAGCGTCCCAAAGCGATCAGGCCTTGCCGGATGCGTGGCGCATCAGGCGACCCTTCTCCTTCGCCCATTCGCGTTCCTTGACCGTCTCGCGCTTGTCCGCCTTGTCCTTGCCCTTGGCGAGCGCGATGTCGGCCTTGATGTGGCTGCCTTTGTAGTGCAGGTTCAGCGGCACCAGCGTGAAGCCGCGCTCGTTGACCTTGCCGATCAGGCGGCGGATCTCGGCCTTCTTCATCAAGAGCTTCTTGGTGCGGTCGGCCAGCGGATTGACGTGGGTGGACGCGGTGCGCAGCGGGTTGATGCGGCAGCCGATCAGGAACAGCTCGCCGCCCTTGATCATCACGTAGCCGTCGGTCAGCTGGACCTGGCCTGCGCGCACGGCCTTGACCTCCCAACCCTCGAGCACCATGCCGGCTTCAAACTGTTCTTCGATGTGGTATTCGAAGCGGGCGCGGCGGTTTTCTGCAATGGACATAATTCGCCTATTGTAAGAAGCCCCCGTATGAAGCAAGTCAAGAAGTCGGTTCTGCTCTGGTACAGCCCGCACGAGATGTACAGCCTGGTCATCGATGTGGACCACTATTCGGAATTCCTGCCCTGGTGCGATCGCTCCGAAGTGGTCGAGCGCTTTGATGACGGCGTGACCGCCCGCGTCGGCATGGCCATCGCCGGCGTGCGCCAGTCCTTCACGACGCGCAACGTGAACGTGCCCGACGCCAGCGTTCACATGGCGCTGGTGGACGGGCCGTTCTCGCAGCTCGATGGCCTCTGGCGCTTCCTGCCGCTGGCCAATCCGCAGGCCTGCAAGATCGAGTTTGAGCTGAACTACACCTTCTCGAGCCGCACGCTGGAGATGGTGATCAGCCCCGTGTTCGACCGCATCGCCAACAGCTTCGTGGAAGGCTTCGTCAAGCGCGCCGAGAGCGTCTATGGCCCGCGTTGAGATCCAGGTTGAGCTGGTCTGGAGCCCGCGAGCCGGCGATGTACGCCATGTCTGGCTGACGCTGGAGGAGGGCGTTAGCGTTGAATCGGCGCTGCGCGGCTGCACGGAATTTGCCGAATTTGCCGAATTTGCCAGACAGGGGCCGGGCCTGGATGCGCTGAAGATCGGCGTTTGGGGTCGGATCCGCCCGCTCAGCACGCCGCTGCGCGACCGCGACCGCATCGAGGTCTACCGCCCGCTGACGGTCGACCCGATGGAAGCCCGCCGTCAGCGCTACCGCGATCGCGGCGAGCGCATCGTCTCAAGGCATCGGCCTTTGGCGGGGAAAGCGGGCAAGAAGAACGAGTGCGATTGAGCTCTCGTCGAACTCAGTTGCACTCGCTGTTGATGACCTGCTGGGCGCGGTTGATCGCAGCGTTGCGCTGATCGTCGTCCATGATCGCGCCGTCGGCGCCGGTGCGCAGGCGCACGCCCGATTGCAAGGTGGCCAGGTTGTCGCGGGCCGCCGAGCAGTTCGCGCGCTTCTGGATGTTGATGCGGGCCTGCTCTGCCTTTTGCTTGGCGAGCTGGTCGGCCTCGTCCTTCTTCTGCTTGGCCAAGGCGTCTTGTTCCGCCTTGGAGGGCGGTGCGCTGGCCTTCGAAGCCGCTGCCGCTGCCTCCGTCACATTCACCGGCTTGCCATCGCGCAGCACCATCACGCCCAGTTGCTGGCCCGGGGGGCGCTGCAGGATGCTGACGTCGGGCGTGCCGGGGGGCGGGGGCAGGTCGCTGTACTGGATCTTGCCGTTGGCATCCTTCCACTTCCACTGCGCCTGGGCGGGCAGGGCGATGCACAGCACGGTCAGGCAGACGGCAAGCGCTCGTAGGGGCGTGGCATGGATTTTCATGGCGGTCAGTGTAGTCCGACCATCGCGTTAGGAGATGTGAGAAATCTTGCAAGAAGCGCGGGAGAAACGCACCGGAAAGTATCGAAAAGTTCGGGAGAGGCGGCGAGCCGGCGAGGGGCATTCCGGCCTCCGTATAATGCCGCTTTGCGACTGGAGTTTTCCTCATGCGCCTTCTTGGAAAAGCGCTCACCTTCGACGATGTGTTGTTGGTGCCAGCGTTCTCCCAGGTGTTGCCCCGCGACACCAGCCTTGCCACCCGGCTCTCCCGCAACATCAAGCTGAACCTGCCCCTGGTCTCCGCGGCCATGGACACGGTCACCGAAGCGCGTCTGGCGATCGCCATCGCGCAAGAGGGCGGTATCGGGATTGTTCACAAAAACCTTTCTGCCGAGCAGCAGGCCCGCGAGGTCGCCCGCGTCAAGCGCTATGAATCCGGCGTGGTTCGTGAGCCGCTGACCGTCACGCCTGACGCCACGGTGCGTGAAGTGGTTGAGCTCTCGCGCCAGCACGGCGTGTCGGGCTTCCCGGTGGTCGAGGGCAAGAAGGTTGTCGGCATCGTGACGGGCCGCGATCTGCGCTTTGAAACCCGCATGGATGTCGCCGTGCGCGAGATCATGACGCCGGCCGAGAGGCTCGTCACCGTCCGCGAAGGCGCCTCGCTTGAAGAAGCCAAGGCGCTGATGCACAAGCACAAGCTCGAGCGCGTGGTCGTGCTCGGCGAGGGCTTCGAGCTGCGCGGCCTGATGACGGTGAAGGACATCACCAAGCAGACCAACTTCCCCAATGCCGCCCGCGATGCCCAAGGCAAGCTGCGCGTCGGCGCGGCCGTCGGCTTTGGCGACGACACCGAAGCGCGCGTGGAAATGCTGGTCAAGGCCGGCGTCGATGCGCTGATCGTCGACACCGCGCACGGCCACAGCGCCGGCGTGCTGGAGCGCGTTCGCTGGGTCAAGAAGAACTTCCCCAATGTCGACGTGATCGGCGGCAATATCGCCACCGGCGCGGCGGCGCTGGCGCTGGTCGAGGCGGGCGCTGACGGCGTCAAGGTCGGCATCGGCCCCGGCTCGATCTGCACCACGCGCATCGTCGCTGGCGTGGGCGTGCCGCAGATCACCGCGATCGACAACGTCGCCACCGCGCTGCGCGGCACCGGCGTGCCGGTGATTGGTGACGGCGGCGTGCGCTACTCGGGCGATCTGGCCAAAGCCATCGCGGCCGGCGCCGATTGCGTGATGATGGGCGGCGCCTTCGCAGGCACCGAAGAAGCGCCGGGCGAGGTCGTGCTCTACCAGGGCCGCACCTTCAAGAGCTATCGCGGCATGGGCTCGATGGGCGCGATGGCGCAGGGCTCGGCCGATCGCTATTTCCAGGACACCTCGGCCAACAACCCCAACACCTCGAAGCTCGTGCCTGAAGGCATCGAAGGCCAGGTGCCTTACAAGGGATCGGTCGTGCAGGTGATCTTCCAGATGGCCGGTGGCCTCAAGGCTTCGATGCACTACTGCGGTTGCGCGTCGATCGCCGACATGCAGAACAAGGCCGAGTTCGTGCAGATCACATCCGCCGGCATGCGCGAGAGCCATGTCCACGACGTGCAGATCACCAAAGAGGCGCCCAATTACCGCGCCGGGTAAGCTCGGCGTTAGGCACAACGGGGCTTCGGCCCCGTTTCTTGTTTCTTGAATCAGGAGACCTTGTGAGCGGTAGCGACCCAACAGCCCAGCCCGTCAAGCCAGCAAGAGCTGCGGGCATGGGTTTCATCATGATTGCCGTGCTGATCGACATGATCTCGATCGGCCTGATCATTCCCGTGCTGCCGCCGCTGGTGGGCACCTTCGCGAGCAGCGAATCCGCGCACACGCTGGCGCAGCTCGCGGTGACCTTTGCTTTCTGCGTCGCCAACTTCCTGAGCTCGCCGATCCTCGGCGGTCTCTCAGACCGCTACGGCCGCCGCCGCGTCATGCTGATCGGCTTCTCGGGCCTCGCGCTGAGCTTCTTCGTCACGGCGATGGCCACCGCGCTGTGGATGCTGATCGTGGTGCGCCTTTTTTCAGGCGCGATGCAGTCGAACATCGCGATCGCCAACGCCTACGTGGCCGACATCACGCCGCCCGAGCAGCGCATGCAGCGCTACGGGCAGCTCGGCGCCGCCTTCGGCATGGGCTTCATCCTCGGCCCGGTGCTCGGTGGCATCCTCGGTCACATCGATCTGCACCTGCCGTTCTTTGTGGCCGGTACCTTGGCCATCGTGAACTGGTGCTATGGCTTCTTTGTGCTGCCCGAATCGCTGGCCCCCGAGAACCGCCGCGCCTTCGACTGGCGCAAGGCCAACCCGCTCGGCGCCTTCTCGCGCGTGCGGGCGCTGCGCGGCGTCGGCCCGCTGATCTACGTGATCGGCTTCTCGGGCCTGGCGCAGACCGTGGTGCAAAGCTGCTGGGTGCTCTACACCGGGCATCGCCTGGGCTGGCAGCCGCTGGACAACGGCCTCTCGCTGCTGGCCGTGGGCGCGATGTCCGTGTTGATGCAGGGCGTGCTGCTCAAGCCGTTGATGAAGCTGATGCCGGTCAGTCGGATCGTGCTGTTAGGTCTCGGCATCTCGGTGGTCACGAACCTGTGCATCGGCCTCGCTACCGAGGGCTGGATGGTCTACGTCTGCATCGTTGCCGGTGGTTTCGGCTATGCAGCCGGCCCGGCGCTGCAAAGCCAGGTTTCGAAGGCGGCGAACGCCAACAACCAGGGCGAGACGATGGGCGCCATCTCTTCGCTCAACAGCCTGATGGCCGTGATCGCGCCGCCGCTGGGCCTGGGCCTGATGTACCTCGTGGCCGACCTGCCCAAGACCGATGTGCGCATCGGCGCTCCCTTCTTCTTCATCGCCGTGCTGCAGCTGCTTTCGTGGTTCTTTGCGCGGCGCTTCTTTGCCACCCTGCCGCCCGAGAGCGAGCCCGCCGTAGCCGCCGGAGCCTGAACCGATATGCAACACGACAAAGTCCTCATTCTTGATTTCGGCTCGCAAGTCACCCAGCTGATCGCCCGCCGCGTGCGCGAGGCCGCGGTCTATTGCGAGATCCATCCGAACGATGTGTCCGATGAGTTCATCAAGGCCTACAAGCCGAAGGCCATCATCCTGTCGGGCTCGCATGCCTCGACCTACGAAGACCACGAACTGCGCGCGCCGCAAGCTGTGTGGGATGCCGGCGTGCCCGTGCTGGGCATCTGCTACGGCATGCAGACCATGGCCGTGCAACTCGGCGGCAAGGTCGAGTGGAGCGACCACCGCGAGTTCGGCTATGCCGAGGTGCGCGCACACGGCCACACCGCATTGCTGAAGGACATTGCAGACTTCACCACCGCCGAGAACCACGGCATGCTCAAGGTCTGGATGAGCCACGGTGACAAGGTCACCGCGCTGCCGCCCGGCTTCAAGCTGATGGCCAGCACGCCTTCTTGCCCGATGGCCGGCATGGCCAACGAAGAGAAGGGCTACTACGCGGTGCAGTTCCACCCCGAGGTCACGCACACCTTGCAAGGCCAGGCCATGCTGACGCGCTTCGTGCGCGACATCGCCGGCTGCAAGGGCGACTGGATCATGGGCGACTACATTGCCGAAGCCGTGGCCAAGATCCGCGAGCAGGTCGGCGATGAGGAGGTGATCCTTGGTCTCTCCGGTGGTGTCGATTCGAGCGTCGCCGCTGCGCTGATCCATCGCGCCATCGGCGACCAGCTCACCTGCGTCTTTGTCGACCACGGCCTGCTGCGCCTCAACGAAGGCCAGATGGTGATGGAGATGTTCGCCGGCAAACTGCACGCCAAGGTCGTGCATGTGCAGGCGGAGGAGCAGTTCCTTGGTCATCTGAAGGGCATCAGCGACCCAGAGCAGAAGCGCAAGATCATCGGCCGCGAGTTCGTGGAAGTTTTCCAGGCCGAAGCCAAAAAGCTGAGCAATGCCAAGTGGCTGGCCCAAGGCACGATCTATCCGGACGTGGTCGAAAGCGGCGGCACCAAGACCAAGAAGGCCACCACGATCAAGAGCCACCACAACGTCGGTGGCCTGCCCGAGACGCTGGGCCTGAAGCTGCTGGAGCCGCTGCGCGAGCTGTTCAAGGACGAGGTGAGGGCGCTCGGCGTCGCGCTGGGCCTGCCGCCCGAGATGGTCTACCGCCACCCGTTCCCCGGCCCGGGCCTGGGCGTGCGCATCCTCGGCGAGGTCAAGCAAAGCTATGCCGACCTGCTGCGCCGCGCCGATGCGATCTTCATCGAAGAGCTGCGCAACACGAAGGACGAAGCCACCGGCAAGACCTGGTACGAACTGACCAGCCAAGCCTTCGCCGTCTTTCTGCCCGTCAAGAGCGTTGGCGTGATGGGTGACGGCCGCACTTATGACTACGTCGTGGCCCTGCGCGCCGTGCAGACCAGCGACTTCATGACCGCCGACTGGGCCGAGCTGCCGTACGCGCTGCTCAAGCGCTGCAGCGGCCGCATCATCAACGAGGTGCGAGGCATCAACCGCGTGACGTATGACGTGAGCAGCAAGCCGCCCGCGACGATCGAGTGGGAATGATTTATCTTCGCGCCGGGTCGTCCAAGATGGTCCGGCGTTTTGAGATAAGCGTAATGCTGACAGGGCCTTAGGTGTCCCGCTTGTTCCCAGCTCATCCCGTACAAGCCCATCGAGGGTGACGGTACTGACTGCGGCCTCGACTCGCTGTTCCTCAACGACCCGTTTCGCTACCGTCAGGCGACCTGACGGTACTGAGTGACGGTATCGATACGGGGAGCGCGAGATGCACACCAGGCCGGCACCCGTCGAATGTCGACGCTTGGCGTTGTAGAGCATCTCGATGTATTTGAAGACATGGGCTCTTGCGTCATCGAGGGTCGAGGACAACATCTGCGACGGATGCGGATGCGGATGCGGATGCGGATGCGGATGCGGATGCGTTCGCGTTTGAGCAACTGGAAGAAGCTCTCGGCAACGGGTTGTCGTGGCAATTGCCGCGGCGACTCGTGCCAAATGATCTTCAATGAAATCCAAGACGGCGTGAGACCTTTCAAGACCGCCCGAGACATCATGATGGTCATTTGCCGATCGGCGATGACGATTCAATCGTCCCAACACGGGGCCTTTCGCGATACGCTATCGGCGTGCAGCGGAAAAGGATTCCTCGTGATTCAACGGGAAGGCCAAGCTCGAAGACGCCTCGTGCCCGGCCTGCTCCTGGCATGGGTGCTGTTCGCCGCGCCGTCCCCGGCCAGGGCGCTCGATCCGCCGCTGCAAATCGCTCAGTACGCGCACACCTCGTGGACCGCTCGAGAGGGGGCCTTGCTGGGCCTCGTCTTCTCAATTGCACAGACACCTGACGGCTACCTCTGGATTGCCGGCTCGTTCGGACTCTTCCGCTTCGACGGCCTTAGATTCGTGTCCTGGCAACCCCCGACAGGCCAATCGCTGCCGGAGAGTCCCTACACCTTGCTGGTGTCGCGCGACGGCACGCTCTGGATCGGCACCTTCGGTGGTCTTGCCAGTTGGAATGGCACCGCGCTCACCCAGTATTCGCAGCTCGGCAACGGGTTCGTGACGTCCTTGCTGGAGGATCGCGACGGAACCCTCTGGGCCGGCCTGCTCGGCGACCCCGCGCGGCTGTGCTCGGTTCGCGCCGGCAAGGTCCAGTGCTTCACGCCGAACGGCGGTTTCGGCTCGTTTGTCTGGAGCCTGGGCGAGGACAGCGCCGGGAGCCTGTGGGTGGGTGCGGAATCAGGCGTTTGGCGATGGAAACCCGGAGCACCTCAACGGTTCGAGACGCGCGCCATGCGCGTGGGCGACTTGAGCACGACCGTCGATGGGCAGATCCTGATCGGCATCCGGGGCGCGGGGCTCAAGCAGGTGGCGGGCGACCAACTCGTCCCCTATCCGATCCGACGCACCGGCAAGCCCGATGAAGGGGTCTCCGACCTCAATATCAAGTCGAACAAGTTGCTGCGCGACCGTGATGGGGGACTGTGGATCGGAACCGAAGGCCTCGGCATCCTCCATCTGAAAGACGGCAAGGTGGACGCGTTCACGCGGGCGGAAGGCCTCTCGGGCAACATCGCCTGCAGTCTGTTCCAAGATCGCGAGGGCAACATCTGGTTCGGCAGCGAGAAAGGCCTCGACCGTTTCAGAAGGCTGCCAATCATCTCCCTCTCGACACAACAGGGCCTTCCCAGCGAAAGCGCGAAGTCGGTGCTGGCCACCACGGACGGCAGCGTCTGGGTGGCAACCAACGATGGACTGGCGCGCTGGCATGACGCGAGACCCATCGTCTACAAGGAGCGCGACGGACTGCCGGATTCGAGGGTGCAGTCTCTGTATCAGGACGCTGACGGGCGGCTCTGGGTGAGCACTGCTCAAGGTCTCGCTTACTTCGCCCGCGACCGCTTCGTCGCCGTCAGCGGAATGCCCGGCAACGAGGTTTACTCCATGACGGGGGACGTGGCGGGCAACCTGTGGCTGTCGGGCAAAGAAGGCCTCGCACGGCTGCACCGGGGCCGGTTCGTCGAGACCATGCCGTGGGCTGCGCTCGGTCGCCGGCAACAAGCCAAGGTCATCGTTGCTGATCGTGGCGGGGTGTGGCTGTCTTTCTGGCAGGACGGCGGGGTGTTGTATTTCAAGGATGGAAAGGTCGAGGCGGCCTACACCTCCGCGCAAGGACTGGGTGCGGGCCACGTCGCCGGTCTGCGGCTCGATGCCGACGGGGCGGTGTGGGCAGCCACTGAAAAAGGCGGCCTCAGCCGGATCAAGGATGGCCGCATCAAGACGCTCACAGTCGCCAACGGCCTGCCCTGCAACACGATCCACTGGTCGACGTTGGACGACAACGGGTCGCTGTGGATGTACACGGCCTGCGGACTCGTGCGGGTCATGCGTGACGACCTGGCAGCCTGGATCGCGGACCCAAGCCGCCGGCTGGCCCCGAAGCTGTGGGGTGGCGCCGATGGGGTCCCGCTGATGGCCCAGACGCCGGCCTATTTCAATCCTCCTGTGGCGAAAGCCCCCGATGGAAAGTTCTGGTTCGTGTCGGGCGCTGAAGTCCACTTGATCGATCCCGATCACCTGACATTCAACCCGCTGCCCCCGCCAGTTCATATCGAAGCCCTCGTCGCCGACCACAACACGTACCCGGTCGCGAATGGGCTGCGCCTGCCTCCGCTGGTCCGCGACATGACGATAGAGTTCTCGGCACTGAGCCTTGTCGATCCGAAGAGCATGCGATTCCGCTATCGGCTGGAGGGACACGACGACGATTGGCAGGAAGCCGCCGACAGACGCCAGGCCACCTATACGAACCTGCCGCCGGGAAGCTACCGTTTCCGGGTCATGGCATCCAACAACAGCGGCGTGTGGAACAAGGAGGGCGCGCAGATCGATTTCCTGATCCTGCCGGCCTTCTATCAGACGAGCTGGTTCCGCCTTGCGTGCGTCGTCCTGCTCGTCGGCCTGGCATGGAGCAGTTTCCAGCTCCGGCTGCACATGCGCGTGCGGCGGCTGCATCGCCAACTTGAGGCCACGCTGGAGGCGCGCGTCGCCGAGCGCACGCGCATCGCGCGCGACCTGCACGACACGCTGCTGCAGCGTTTCCACGGCCTGCTGCTGCAGTTCCAGGCCGCGTTCAACCTCCTGCCGGATCGCCCGCGCGAATCGAAGCAGGTCCTCGCGGACGCCATCGACCAGGTGGCCGAGGCGATCACCGAGGGGCGCGATACCGTGCAAGGCTTGCGGACCTCAACCCAGGAAACGAACGACCTCGCGGACTCCCTGCGAACGCTGGCCGGGGACCTCGCGAACGAGACGGGCCACGTGGCAGCGGTGCGCGTCGAAGTGCAGGGCACGCCCCAGGCGCTGCAGCCACTTGTGCGCGACGAGGTCTTCCGCATCGCCGGCGAGGCGATGCGCAACGCTGTTCACCATGCCGACGCGAAGCAGATCGACGTCGAGATCCACTACGACACACGGTGCTTGCGCGTCCAGGTGCGCGACGACGGCAAGGGGATCGACCCGGAGGTGCTGCGCGCGGGCAGCAAGGAAGGACACTTCGGCTTGAGCGGGATGCGGGAGCGCGCGGAACTCGTCGGTGTCAAGCTCACCGTCCGCAGTGTCGTGGGTGCAGGCACGGAGGTGGATTTCAGCGTTCCCGGGGCGCAGGCTTACAGTCGAACTTCCACAGTCGGATCGTGACTGCCCCACAAAATGGTTGCGCCCAAGGAGATCGACAAATGACAGACGATCAGACCCGCATCCAGGTTCTCTGTGTGGACGACCATTCGATCCTGCGCCAGGGCATCGCAACGCTGCTTGCCGTGGAACCTGACATGGCCCTCGTGGCTGAAGCATCGAACGGACGCGAGGCGATCCAGCAGTTTCGCGCGCACCGGCCGGACGTCACGCTCATGGACCTGCAGATGCCGGGGATGGGCGGGCTCGACGCGATCGGCGCGATCCGCGCCGAATTCCCGGACGCCCGGATCATCGTGCTCACCACCTACGTCGGAGATGCGCAGGCACAGCGCGCTTTGCAGGCCGGTGCTTGCGGGTACCTGCTGAAGAACGCACTGCACAAGGAACTGCTGGACGCCATCCGTGCCGTGCACGCCGGCCGCAAGGCGCTTCCCTCGGAAGTGTCGTTCGAGCTGGCCGTGCAGGCCACGGACGAGGCCCTCACGCCGGCAGAGATCAGCGTCCTGCGATTCATCGCGCAGGGCAACGCTTACCCCGATATCGCCAGGGCGCTTGCGCTCAGCGAAGAGACGGTCGAAAGCCAGGTGCGGAACATCCTGTCGAAGCTGGATGCGCAGGATCGCGAATATGCCGCGACGACCGAACTCAATCGCGAGATGGTTCAGACCGAGCGCGCTGCCCGGCACGCTGCCGAGGCGGCCAACCGTGCGAAGAGCCAGTTCCTGACCGGCGTGAGCCACGAGCTGCGAACCCCGCTGAATGGTGTCCTCGGCTATGCGCAACTGCTGACCATGGAGGGCGGCCTGAGCGCGCGGCAGGAGCGGGGCCTGGACACCATCCGGCAGAGCGGGGAGCACCTCCTGGCACTGATCAACGACATCCTTGACCTGGCGCGCATTGAGGCCGGCCACGCAGAGCTGAACCTGGCGCCGGTCAAGCTGTCCGGCCTCCTGCAGTCGGTGGTGGAACTCATGCGCGTGAAGGCCGATGAGAAGCGTCTGGCCTTCGGGTTCGATGCCGGGACGGGCTTGCCTGAGGCTGTGCTGGCCGATGAGCGCCAATTGCGCCAGGTGCTGCTCAACCTGCTGGGCAATGCGATCAAGTTCACCGACAAGGGCACGGTCAGCTTGCGCGCCTCAACCGAGCCGAAAGACCCGAAGCACGTGCTGCTGCGGCTTGATGTCGAGGACACCGGCGTCGGCATGCGTCCTGACGACCTGGACCGCATCTTCGAGCCCTTCGAGCAGGTGGGCGACGTGCAACGCCGCAGCGGAGGCACGGGGCTGGGCCTCGCGATCACACGCGCGCTGGTGAACGACATGGGCGGGCAGGTGCAGGTGAGCAGCGAGTTCGGCGTCGGCACGCGGTTCCGCTTGGAGTTGCCCTTGGCGCTGGTGCAGTCGGCGGAGGCCGCAGCCCGAAAAGTGCCCGGCGTCGTACGCTACCAGGGGCCTGTGCAGCGGGTGCTCGTGGTCGATGACGCGGCGGTGAATCGCACGCTGATGTGGGACTTCCTCACGAGCGCCGGGTTCGAGGTGGCGCAGGCCATCGACGGCAGCGAACTGTTAACGGTCGCCAGGAGTTTCCGGCCCGACCTGATCCTCATCGACAGCGTGATGCCATCGGTGGACGGCGTGGAGGCCACGCGCCGACTGCGGCAGGATGCCGAGTTGGGAGCCGTGCCTGTGATCGCGGTCTCGGCCTCGGCCAGCGCCGAGCACCGTGCCGACTGCCTGCGGGCAGGCGTCAATGTGTTCTTGGCCAAGCCGGTGTCCCTGGAAGCGCTGCGGGCCCATATCGGAGAGCAGTTGGGTTTGCAATGGATCGAACCGACCGCACGCGCTGACTGAGGGCGGTGTGGCGGTGCGAGGGCGCGCTGCAGCCATGCATCTCGAACCTTCGTGGCATGTGAAAAGCTCGTTGCAACGGCATTCAGGGCAGGAGCTCCGCAAGCAGCTCAGGGCCTTCCAGCGCGATGAAATGGCCCATATTGGGCACCTGAGTGAAATCGGCGCTGGGAAGCAGCTGCTTGTTCGCTCGTCTGTCTGACGGGCGCGACCAGTCTTTTTCGCCGTAGACGAGGTGAACCGGTGCCTTGACATCTCGGTAGCGGGAGCGGGCGGCGATGAGGCTGGTGAGGCTGGCGTATACCGAGCGAGCGACCACCGGATAACCGGGTCGCTGGCCGACCCTGAGCAGTTCGTCCAGGTAGTCGTCGCACAGGGCGTCCTTGTCCACAAGGCCTCCATGGAGCACCGCGCGCATGATCGGTTTCGGTTCAACGGCTGCGAAGGTAGGGCCGATCACGGGCGCGAGGACACTCGCGATGATGAAGCGAGCCAGGAGACTGGAGCGCAAGATCCCGCCGGCGTAGTCATACGGATTGACCGCCACGACGCGCCGCACTCGCTCGGGAAGATCAGCCGCCGTGGTCAGGGCGAGCACGGCGCCCATCGACTCACCCAGCAGCGTCACGTCGCGCAGGTCGAGCGACGTGATGAGCGTCTTGACGGCGGCGCGCATGGCCGGTTCTTCGTAAGAGGCGCCTGGCACGATCTGCGAGTACCCCATCCCCGGCAGGTCGAGTGCGTAGACGGTGTAGCGGTCCTGTACCAGCGCAATGAGGCGCCGGAAGTGCTCGGCCTGGGTGCGCACGGTATGCAGCAGGACCAACGGCGCGCCCGTTCCTCCCGCGAGATAGCGAAGGCGACCCACGCCTGGGGTGCCGGGCGTCGCTGGCTCGATGAAGTGGCTGCGGGTGCCGGGGATCTTGATGCTGGATTCGGAATCGATGGTCGGGGACATGTTCTTTCCTTCGACGCGTGACGGCGTCAATCTGTTGCAGGCGTAGGGAAATCTGAAGGGAGCGTGTTGCGTGCGCGCGGGTCGCCGAGGCATCCGAACGACAGGTGCTTGGCCGCAGCGGTGCGAAGCAAAGCTATCTGATCGCGACGGTGTCGGCTCCGCTGGGCTGCCAGCCGCCGCCCAGCGCCCTGAAGGCTGCGACCGCCGCACGCGCCGAGTCCGTCTGCGCTTGCGCCTGCGCATCGGCGGCGCGCTGCAGGTTTTCGTCGGCTTGCAATACCTCGATCAGGCTGACAACGCCTTTTTGATAGGCCGCGAACGAGGCTCCCCGCGCACGTCCGAGTGAAGCGACGCCTTGCGTGAGCACCGCGGCCTGCTCTTCGCGCTTGACGAGGGCCGAGAAGGCGTCCTCCACGTCCTCGGTGGCGCGCAGCGCGGCAAGCCGATAGGCGGCCAGCGCTTCAGCTTTCTGGCCTTTGGCCTGGTCGATCTGCGCGTTGATGCGCCCGAAGTCGAACAGGCGCCAGCGCAGGCCCACCACGCCGGCGGCTTGATTCGCACCGCTGGAGAACAGATCGGCGCTTGACAAGGATGTCGCGCTGCCGATGAGACCGCTCAGGGACAACTTCGGGTAGTACTCGGAGACTGCGACGCCAATGCGCGCGTTCGACGCGGCGAGTCGGCGCTCAGCGACGATCAGGTCGGGCCGGCGCCTCAACAGGTCGGCCGGGGACCCGGTGTTCGTGATCTGCGGAGCCATCGGGATGGCGCTCGGCTCGGCGAGCTCCGCGCGATGGGTGCCGGGCGACGAGCCCAGCATGACGTCGAACGCGTTCAGGGCGGAGTCCAGTGCCGTCTCGAGGGCCGGCACCGTCGCGCGAACCTGCGCGAGCGCGCCTTCCGCCTGGTTCACCTGAAGGTCGGCGGCCAGTCCCTTGCTCTGCAGGAGCTTGATCTTCGAGAGCAGTTCCTGCTGCGTCTGCACCTGCCGACGGGCGATGTCGAGGCGCGCCTGCAGTCCTCGAATGCCGATGTAGATCTCCGCCGTCTGGGCCGCGACGGACAGGCGTGTGGCGGCCGCGCCCGCCTCCGACGCCTGGTATTCGGCGATGGCTGCTTCACGCCCGCGACGCAGCCCTCCGAAGACGTCCACGTCCCAGCTCGCGCCGAGGTCTGCCTCGTAGGCGTGGCCATGACGATCGAAGCCGGGCCTCGAATTCAGGATCTGGCCCAGCGGCGTCTCCACCGATTGGTAGCCGTCGGCCGCCTGGCCGCTGACGTTGCCGGAGGGCAGCAAGGCAGCGTTCGCCGCCCCCAATCCCGCGCGGGCCTGGGCGACGCGGGCCGATGCCTGGGCGAGGTCGAGGTCCTGCTCGAGTGCCAGCTCGACGAAGTGGGTCAGCTTCGGGTCGCCAAAGCTTGCCCACCATCCGACCAGATCGGCTTTGACCGTCGCGCTGCGCTGATCGACCGCAGCCTGACCGTGAAACTGCGTCGGCATGGGCAGGTCGGGTCGGACGTAGTCGGGCCCGACGGCGCAGCCGGTCGAAAAAAGGACCGCCACGACGATGGCGGCGAGAGCGTGCTTGGGAAGCATGGGCGTGTCCGTGTGTGATGAGGTTGGTGACCATAATACCAAATGGTCACACATTGTCTAGCCCCATGGTCTCCTGTAAGCTCAGGGCATGACTACAAAGCCCTCCTCAACAGCGCCGGCTCGCGGCCCAGCGGACCACGAGGTGCGTGACCAGATCGTCGCGGCCGCAACCGAGCATTTCAGCCGTTACGGCTACGAAAAGACGGCCGTTTCCGACCTCGCCAAAGCCGTCGGCTTTTCCAAGGCCTACATCTACAAGTTCTTCGAGTCCAAGCAGGCCATCGGCGAGATGATCTGCGCGAACTGCCTGCGCGAGATCGAAGCGGATGTCCGCAATGCCGTCGAGCAGGCTGACCAGCCGCCGGAAAAGCTGCGGCGGATGTTCAGGTCGATCACCGAGGCAAGCCTTCAGTTGCTCTCCCGGGACCGCAAGCTCTATGAGATCGCGGCGTCTGCGGTGACGGAGCAATGGCCCGTCGTCCTGGCCTATGACGAGCGCGTCCGGACGCTGCTGACCGACATCCTGCAGGCGGGTCGCCAGAGCGGCGACTTCGAGCGCAAGACACCGCTCGACGAGACCGTCATGGCGGTATACCTGGTCCTGCGCCCCTTCATGAACCCGCTGCTCCTCCAGTACAGTTTTGACTACACGGCCGAGGGGCCGGCGCAGCTCTCGAGCCTGGTGCTCCGCAGTCTGTCCCCGTGACAAATTCAGCCGTGACTATTGACTAATATAGTCACTAGTTCCACAATGAAGCCTTGCTCACTTCGTTGATGGGACTTCCATGCACCGGCCCCGCCTTGCTCTCTCAGTGATCGCCTGTGCCTTCCCGCTTGCCCTGGCAGCGTGCGGCGAAAAGGCGCAATCCGACCCACGCACCGCGGCACCGCTGGTGCGGATCGCGGTGGTCCAGGCGGCAACGGCCGGGTCGCGCTCGTTCACGGGCACCGTGGCCGCCCGCGTGCAGAGCGACCTGGGCTTCCGCGTGTCGGGAAAGGTGCTCGAGCGGCTCGTGGACGCTGGCCAGACCGTCAAGCGCGGCCAGCCGCTCATGCGCATCGATCCTGTCGACCTGAAGCTGGCAGCGAGCGCGCAGCTGGAGGCCGTCGCGGCCGCACGGGCGCGCGCGCAGCAGACGGCGAAGGACGAAGCCCGCTACCGTGACCTGAATGGCACGGGCGCGATCTCGGCTTCTGCCTATGACCAGGTCAAGGCCGCGGCGGACGCTGCGAAGGCGCAGTTGAGCGCGGCCGAGGCCCAGGCGGACGTCGCCCGCAACGCGAGCGCCTATGCCCAACTGCTGGCCGACGCAGACGGTGTCGTCATGGAGACGCTGGCCGAACCGGGCCAGGTCGTCAACGCAGGGCAGCCCGTGGTGCGCCTCGCGCACGCCGGTCACCGCGAGGCCATCGTCCAGTTGCCGGAGACCTTGCACCCGGCCGTCGGCTCACACGCGCTAGCCACGCTTTTCGGCAGCGACGGCGCCAGTATTACGGCTGAGCTCCGGCAACTCTCGGACGTCGCGGACCGGTTGACCCGCACCTTCGAGGCTCGCTACGTCCTCGACGGCGCGCTGGCCAACGCGCCACTGGGCACGACGGTCACGGTGCGGATTGCGGATGCACCGTCCTCGTCCGGGCAAGGGCTGCGAGTCCCGCTTGGATCCCTGTTCGACACGGGCAAGGGAACCGGCGTCTGGGTTGTCGACGGCGAGCCGGCCAAGGTTTCATGGCGACCTGTTTCGGTGCGGCGGCTGGACGACGACAGCGCGTTGGTCGGCGGCACGCTCAAGCAAGGCGACCGCATCGTCGCGCTCGGTGCGCACCTGCTGCGCGAAGGTGAATCGGTGCGGCCGGCCGGCCAAGCCGTCGCCACTGCGAACGAAGGAGCACGTCCGTGAGTGAAGGCCGCTTCAACCTTTCGGCGCTCGCGGTACGCGAGCGCTCCGTCACGCTGTTCCTGATTGCCCTGATCTCGCTGGCTGGGCTGATCTCGTTCTTCAAGCTGGGTCGGGCCGAAGATCCCGCGTTCACGGTCAAGGTGATGACCGTTGTCACCGCCTGGCCCGGGGCGACAGCGCAGGAAATGCAGGACCAGGTCGCCGACAAACTCGAGAAGCGCATGCAGGAACTGCGCTGGTACGACCGGGCCGAAACCTACACAAGGCCCGGCCTGGCCTTCACGACGGTGAGCTTGCTCGACAGCACGCCGCCCTCCGAAGTGAGGGAGGAGTTCTACCAGGCGCGCAAGAAGATCAGCGACGAGGCCGCCAACCTTCCGCAGGGCGTGATCGGCCCGATGGTCAACGATGAATACGCCGACGTCACCTTTGCGCTCTATGCGCTCAAAGCCAGGGGCGAACCGCAGCGCACGTTGGTACGCGACGCGGAAACGCTGCGCCAGCGGCTGCTGCATGTGCCCGGAGTGAAGAAGGTCAACATCGCTGGCGAGCAACCGGAGCGTATCTACATCGAGTTCTCGCACGATCGCCTGGCCACGCTGGGCGTGAGTCCGCAGGATGTGTTCGCCGCGCTCAACAGCCAGAACGCGCTGACGGCCGCCGGCTCGGTGGAAACCAAAGGCCCGCAGGTGTTCATACGGCTGGACGGCGCGTTCGACGAGTTGCAGAAGATCCGCGATACCCCGGTCGTGGCCCAGGGCCGCACGCTGAAGCTGTCGGACATTGCCACCGTCAAACGAGGCTATGAAGACCCGGCCACGTTCATGATCCGCAATGGCGGCGAACCCGCATTGCTCCTGGGCGTCGTCATGCGCGACGGCTGGAACGGGCTCGACCTGGGCAAGTCGCTCGACAAGGAAGTCGGTGCGATCAACGGGGGAATGCCGTTGGGCATGAGCCTGAGCAAGGTCACCGACCAAGCCGTCAACATCAGTTCGGCCGTCGATGAGTTCATGCTCAAGTTCTTCGCCGCCTTGCTGGTGGTCATGCTGGTGTGTTTCGCGAGCATGGGCTGGCGCGTCGGCGTCGTGGTCGCCGCGGCGGTGCCACTGACACTGGCGATGGTCTTCGTCGTGATGGCCGCCACAGGCAAGAACTTCGACCGCATCACGCTCGGATCGCTGATCCTCGCGCTCGGACTGCTCGTGGACGACGCGATCATCGCCATTGAGATGATGGTGGTGAAGATGGAAGAGGGCCTGGACCGCGTGGCCGCCTCCGCCTATGCGTGGAGCCATACCGCGGCGCCGATGCTGTCGGGAACGCTGGTCACGGCGGTCGGCTTCATGCCCAACGGCTTTGCCCGGTCCACGGCCGGCGAATACACGAGCAATATGTTCTGGATCGTCGGCATCGCGCTGATCACGTCGTGGATCGTGGCCGTGGTCTTCACACCCTACCTGGGTGTCAAGCTCTTGCCCGACTTGAAAAAGGTCGAAGGCGGACACGAGGCCATCTACGACACACCGCACTACAACCGCTTTCGCGGCATCCTGGCGCGTGTCATCGCACGCAAGTGGATGGTTGCCGGGTCTGTGGTGGCGCTCTTCGCGCTGGCCATTCTCGGCATGGCGGTGGTGAAGAAGCAGTTCTTCCCGATCTCTGATCGTCCCGAGGTGCTGGTCGAAATCCAGATGCCTTATGGCACGGCCATCGAACAGACGAGCGCGGCTTCGGCGAAGGTGGAGGCTTGGCTGGCCAAGCAGGCGGAGGCCAGAATTGTCACCGCCTACATCGGGCAGGGGGCACCGCGCTTCTACCTGGCCATGGGACCGGAGTTGCCGGATCCGTCGTTCGCCAAGATCGTGATCCGCACGGACAGCCAGCACGAGCGTGATGCATTGAAGCAGCGACTGCGCGAGTCGGTCGCAGGTGGCCTCGCGTCCGAAGCGCGCGTGCGCGTCACGCAGTTGGTGTTCGGCCCGTACTCGGCGTATCCGGTCGCCTTTCGCGTGAGCGGCCCCGACCCGGACAAGCTGCGCCAGATCGCCGGCGACGTGCAGAAGGTCATGGACGCCAGTCCGATGATGCGCACGGTCAATACCGACTGGGGCACCCGCTCACCCGCGCTGCACATCACCTTGCAGCAGGATCGGCTGCAGGCGGTCGGCCTGAGCTCCAGCGCCGTCGCGCAGCAGCTTCAGTTCCTGCTCAGCGGCGTTCCGGTCACAGCGGTGCGCGAGGACATCCGCACCGTGCAGGTGCTTGCGCGCTCGGCCGGCGACACCCGGCTGGACCCGGCGAGGATCGGTGACTTCACGCTGGCCGGTGCCAACGGGCAACGCATTCCGTTGTCGCAACTTGGCGAGGTCGACGTCCGCTCGGAAGAGCCGATCGTCCGCCGGCGCGACCGCGTGCCGACGATCACCGTGCGCGGCGACATCGCCGACGACCTGCAACCGCCCGACGTCTCGACCGCCATCAGCCGCCAACTGCAGCCGATCGTGAAGGCGCTGCCTGATGGCTACCGCATCGAGGAAGCGGGGTCGATTGAAGAGTCAGGCAAGGCGACGACCGCGATGCTGCCCCTCTTTCCCATCATGCTCGCCATCACGCTGCTGATCATCATCTTCCAGACGCGCTCGATCTCCGCCATGGTGATGGTGTTCCTGACCAGCCCGCTCGGCCTGATCGGCGTGGTGCCGACCTTGATCCTCTTCCGCCAACCCTTCGGCATCAACGCCTTGGTCGGCCTGATTGCCCTGTCGGGGATCCTGATGCGAAACACGCTGATATTGATCGGCCAGATCCGCCACAACGAAGCGGCGGGACTGGAACCGTTCCGCGCAGTCGTCGAGGCGACGGTGCAGCGCGCCCGGCCTGTGATCCTGACAGCCTTGGCGGCGATCCTGGCGTTCATCCCGCTGACGCATTCGGTCTTCTGGGGAACGCTGGCCTACACGCTGATCGGAGGCACGTTCGCCGGGACGGTCCTGACCCTGGTATTTCTGCCGGCGATGTACTCGATCTGGTTCCGCATCAAGCCGGGCAACTGAGCGGCTCTGGCGCCCACGGCAGAGAAGGCCAGCGCTGTTGCGGCGCCGATGCCCGAGCTGCCGCCGATGACGAGGGCGGATTGGTCTTGAAACGGGTTCATGAGGAGAAGCCTCCTGACGTCCATGTTTGATCGCGCTGCCACGCGGCGCCTCCTGCTGCGGAGGGAGGCGGGCAGCCTTCGGCGGGACGATGCGGGCCGCGCGCGAGCGCTTCAAAGTAGACGGCCACTCCAAGGACCCCGCATGTTCATCAAGCAACTCATCCGCGCATGGGTGCCCACGCTCGCGCTTTCGCTGGCCTGGACGCAGGGCGAGGCCGCTCCGCAGACGCAAACGCAAACGCAAACGCAGACGCAGACGCAGGCGCAGGCGTTTCCGGCCGGCTTCGCTGTTCGTGATCTCACCCTCGCGGACGTCACGATCCACGTGCGAACCGCCGGTGCCGGCGAGGCGGTGGTTCTGCTCCACGGCTTCGGCGAGACGGGCGATATGTGGGCGCCCCTCGCTGCCGAACTGGCGCGTGACCATCAAGTCATCGTGCCCGACCTGCGCGGCATGGGCCTCTCTTCGAAGCCTGCGGGCGGCTACGACAAGAAGACGCAGGCGCACGACATCGCGCAGATGCTCGATGCTCTCGGCGTTCGCAAGGCCGCGCTGGTCACGCATGACATCGGCAATATGGTCGGTTACGCCTTCGCCGCCCAGTTCCCTGATCGCGTGAGCCGCTTCGTGCTCATCGATGCGCCACTGCCCGGCATTGAGCCGTGGGACGCCATCACGCGGCGGCACGCGGTCTGGCATTGGTCGTTCTGGGGCGCGGATGCCGAGCGTCTGGTCGCCGGCCGCGAGCGCATCTACCTCGATCGTTTCTGGAACGAGTTCACCGCGCCGGGCAATCACTACCCCGAGCCGCTGCGTGAACACCATGCGGCGCTCTACGCATTGCCGGGCGCCATGCACGCGGCCTTTGAGCAGTTCAAGGCTTTCGATCAGGATGTGATCGACAACCAGGCTTTCGCGGCCCAGGGCAAGCTGCGCATGCCGGTGCTGGCCGTGGGCGGCGAGCGCTCGTACGGAACGACGATGGCCACGATCATGAACCACGTGGCCGAGGATGTGACGGGCCGCGTCATCGCCGGCTCGGGCCATTGGGTGCTGGAAGAGCGTCCTGCCGAGTTGATCGCCGCGGTGCGCGACTTCCTCGACGCGCCGACGGGACACTGAGCCTGAATCAGATATCGTGCCGCACTGACAGCACCACCGTGCGCGGCAGGTTGTACGCGCCCGCATCCACGCCGAGCGAGGGAATGATCTGCCGCAGGATCATCTGCGTGCGGTTCAAGGCATTCCTGACGACGAGCGAAACAGTCCACGGGCTGCTCGACAAGGTGGAGAACGCCGCGCCGAGATGAACATAGGTTTGCGGCGCGACGCGCAGCGCCGGCGTGTTCGCGACATCGGCAAACTGTGCCCCCTGGTACTGCACCGAGGCACTGAGCGAGAGCTGTCCGCAGTCCACGACCGGCGCGCTGTAGCGGATCGAAGAACCACCGCTCAGCCGCGACGCATTCGGCAACTGGTTACCGACGAAGTTGCTGCCCGAGGCCGTCGAGAGAAACTCGTCGAAGCGCGTGCGCAGCACTTCGGCTGACAGCGTCCAGTCGAGGTGCTCCGACAGCTTGGCGGCCATGTCCAGATCGACGCCGTAGGTCTTGGCGCGGCCCGCGTTCAGCAGCACCGTGTCGTTGATCTGCACCCCATTGAGCGTGGCGTTGGTCAACGCGGAAAGATAGTCACGGTAGTCGTTGTAGAACGCCGCCAGTTGGACCGTGGCGCGGCCGCCGGCCAGGCGCCCCTTGCCGCCGATCTCGTAGGCCGTCACGCGCTCGGGCTTGGCGGGGAACTCCGCCGCAAAGAGCGAATTGGCCGCGCGGTTGAAGCCGCCGAACTTGGCGCCCTGCGCGACGCTGGCGTAGCCGAACAGATCGGGATCGAACTGGCGCTCCAGGCTCAGGCGCGGCAGCACGCCTGACTTCTGTGTGGACAGGCCCTGGGCGTTGTAGATCGGGGCCACGTGGTCATGGTCGGCATCGCTGACCCAGAACTGGTTCGAGCCGGTCTGCTTGGTGTGATAGGCCCGCAGCCCGAAGGACACGCTGTCCAGTGCGTCCAGCGCATAGCGCAACTGGCCGTAGGCGCCGAGGTCCGTGGTCTCGAGCTTGGTGTAGGCGTCGGTGTCGCTGGGCTTCGTGGCCGTCAGGGCGAGGGTGCTGGAATACCGCGTGAAGGTGAAATCGTCATGCACCGCGACCAGGCCCGTGGTCCAGGTCAGCGGGCCGCCGGTCTTCTGCCACTGGAACTCCTGCGAGAAGGCGTTCTGCTTCTCGGTTTGTTCCAGGTAGAAACGCGCCGGCACCAGCCCGCCGAAATCGCCGATCTGCGGGTCATCGTGATAGGTGCGCCAGGCGGTGATCGAGCGGAAGCTCATCTCCGCATTGATGGCCTTGCGCAGCTTCAGCTCCACGCCACCGGCATTGCGCTTGAACGGCCCGTCGGTGCTCGACACATAGTTGACCCGCGGCGGACTGCCCGGCACGTTGAAGGGAAAGTTCGAGCTGTTGGTGTCCGAGCGGTCCTGCAGGCCATCGACAGCCAGCACGGCATCGAAGTCAGCAGAGGGCGCGTAGCGCAGCTTGGTGCGGAACTGGGTGAAGTTCAGGCGGTTGACTTTCTCGCTCAGCGTCGCGTTGTAGGCGTAGCCGTCATTCTCACGGTGCGAGAACGCGAAGCTTGCCGACAGCGGTCCGGGGCCGAGCGCGCCAACCGCGTAGGCCTTCACTTCCTTCTCGCCGTAGTTGCCGGCGCCCAGTTGCCACCAGGCCGAGGGGCTGGCGACCGGATCGAGCGAGACGATCTTGACCGCGCCGGCTGTCGAGTTCTGTCCATACAGCGTGCCCTGCGGCCCGCGCAGCACCTCGAAGCGCGCGATGTCCGGCAGGTCCCAGACGCCGGTGGCGTAGCCGCGGACCAGCGGCACATCGTCGACATAGAGGGCGACGGCCTGGCTCATCGCCGGCAGCGAGACGCCCACGCCCCGGATACCGACGGCCTGGGGCGAACTGCTGAAGCCGTTGGGCACCGTCACGCCCGCTATCGTGCCGGCCAGGTCGCTGAGCGTGTACATGCTGCGCTGGTCGATCTCGTCCTGCCCGACCACACCGACCGACACCGGCGTGCGCCGCAGGATCGTTTCGGAACGCTCGGCGGTCACGGTCACTTCCGGCAACTGCTCTGTCTTCGCTTCCTGGGCCGAGGCCGAAGGCTGAGCCAGGAGCATGGCAGGGAGGACCGCCAGCGGCACCCATGCAGGCGATCGTGCAGGTGATTTGAGGGTTAGGCGCGATGGAAGGCCGGGGCTGCCGCGATGCATGGGATCTCCGAAATTGGTGGGTCGAAGGATCGTTCAGCCCCCCCGGGCGTGCCAAGTGAGTTGGTGTGAATTGTTGAGAAACCGAACCAAGCCAAGGCCAAACCCGGTTCACCTGTCCATGAACGCGCCCCAGAATCCCGGCAACACAGCAACAAGACTCAGGGGAACGCAAGAGCGGCGCGGTATGCGATGAACACGACAAGATCTGCCGGAAGTCTCTGCTTCGGCCCCTTCGAGCTGCTTCCCGAACGCCGGCAATTGCTGGAGCGGGGAGAGCCGGTGCGGCTGGGCAGCCGCGCGCTCGAACTGCTGATCGCACTGACCGAGCGGGCCGGCGAACTGATGAGCCGCAGCGAACTGGAGTCGCGCCTGTGGCCCAGCACCGTGGTCGAGGAAACCAGCCTGCGGGTCCACATTTCGGCGCTGCGCAAGGCGCTGGGTGACGGCGCCGACGGCGTGCGCTACATCGCCAATGTGCCGGGCCGCGGATACAGCTTCGTGGCGCCGATCGAGCGGGTCGGCGGCACGGGTGAATCCGCCGAAGCCGCGAACCTCGCCTTGCAGCAAGCCCGCACGGGCCACAAGCTGCCGGGTCGCCTGGCCCGTGTGATCGGCCGCGATACGGTCGTGGAAGCGCTGGCGGCCGCGCTGCAGAGCGGCCGGCTGGCGTCCCTCGTCGGAGCCGGCGGCATGGGCAAGACCACGGTTGCCCTGCTGGTCGCCAAGCGCAGCCTGACCGCCTATGCGGACGGCGTGCGCTTCGTCGATTTCTCGCCGCTGCCGGCGGGCAGCGAGGTGCTGCCCACCTTGATCGATGCGCTCGATCTGCCAGACCGGACGGATGATCCCTGGTCGGTGGTGGAGGATCACCTTCAGGGCCGCCACATGCTGCTGGTACTCGACAACTGCGAGCATGTCGTTCAGTCGGCCGCCGAGGCGGTGGAGACGCTGATGCGTCTGGCCCCCGAGGTGCACGTGCTGGCCACGAGCCGCGAGGCGCTGGACGTGCGCGGCGAACGCGTGCTCCGCCTGGAAGGCCTGCAAACAGCCGGTGAGCCCGAGGACCTCGGGATCGAGCAGGCGCAGGAGTTGCCCGCCGTGCAGCTTTTCGTTGAACGGGCCTCGGCCGCGATGGCCGCCTTCGAGCTGCGCGCCGACAACCTCAAGTCGGTCTGCGAAATATGCCGTTACCTCGACGGCATGCCGCTGGCCATCGAGCTTGCCGCGGCGCGCGTAGATGCGCTGGGCATCGAGGGCGTCGCCTCGCGCCTGGGCCATATGTTCGAGGTGCTGACCCGTGGCCGGCGAACCGCCTTCCCCCGCCATCGCACGCTGCTGGCGCTGCTCGACTGGAGCCACGCACTGTTGAACGAATCGGAGCAGGCGGTGCTGCGCCGCCTCTCCCTGTTCCGCTCGAGTTTCACCCTGGAGCTGGCCACCAGCCTGTGCAGCCACGAGGCGCTCGGCGCCTTGGCCGTGATCGAGGCGCTGATGAGCCTCGTCGCCAAATCGCTCGTGGCCGTGGACAAGCAGGGCGATGAAGTTCAATACCGCCTGCTCTACACGACCCGAGCCTACGCCGAGGAAAAACTCGCCCAGTCGGGCGAACGCGAAGCCTGGCGGCAGCGGCACGCGCAGGTGATCTGCGA
This sequence comes from Burkholderiaceae bacterium, assembly GCA_036500605.1. Classification (GTDB taxonomy): domain Bacteria; phylum Pseudomonadota; class Gammaproteobacteria; order Burkholderiales; family Burkholderiaceae_C; genus JAFALK01. Next base: position 48,664 of record DASYBU010000021.1, on the reverse strand, counting down.
TCTGCTGGAAGCCGCCCATGCGGGCGGCGCCAAGCCCTGGCGCGCCGAGATCGCTCACATGATCGAGGATCTGCACATGGCGCTGGACTGGACGCAGGGCGCGCAGAGCAGCCTCGAAGTCAGCATCCGGCTCGTGATGGATGCCTTCATGTTCATGCAGCGCGGCGGTGTCATGCGCAATATGCGCGAGCCGCTGGAGGCGCTGTTCGAGAAATTGCGCGCACTGCCGCAACCGCAACCGCATCTCGAGTTGCGGCTGCGCATCGCGCTGTATTTCGTTGTGCCGACCGAAAACAGCCGCTACCGCACCGACGGCCTGACCGACCGGACGATCGAGCTCGTCGCCGAGGTGGGCGATGCCGGCGACCGCCTCGAACTTCAATATGCCTTGTATGCCGATGCGATCCGCCGCGCCGACTATCCCGCCACGCTGACGCACGCCAACGGCATCCGCCAGCTGACGACCACGGGCCCTTACGCGCACCTGCGCGTCGTGCTCAGCGATCGCCTGCTGGTCCTGGCCCTGCATCATTGCGGCGATCACACGCAAGCCTGGCATCTGTCGCAGCGCGTGCTGGCGTGCCCGGCGGATACGCCGGTGGAGACCCGTTTCAGCACGGCGATTCCGTACGCCATCTCGATGGGCGGCATGCAGGCCCGTATCCTCTGGATGACGGGCTTCGCCGAGAAAGCGCAGGCGATCTACGACAGCGTGATGCCCTTGCTGGCCGATGCGGTGCCGGTCGCCACCTGCCAGCTCATCAACCTCACGGGCCTGGCCCTGGCGCTGTGGCGCGGCGACCTGGACGCGGCGCGCAAGCTCCAGCAGGTTCTGCAAGGGCCGCTCGCCCATGCCGCCAATCCCTACTGGATCTCCTGGGCACGCATGCTGGAGCGCGCGCTGGAAGTGCGCCTCTCAGGCGAGGCGCCGGGCGAATGGCCCGATCCGCCCGATGCCGACCGCGAGGCCGAGCTCGACATGCGGGCCACCTTGGTTCCCGAATGGGTCACCGCGCGTGCGCTGGAACGGGCCGAGACCGGCCTGACGGATTGGTGTGCGCCCGAACTGCTGAGAGCCTCAGCCGAGAAGCTGATGGCCGGCGGCCTGCAGAGCGATTGGCCGGCGGCCGAGTCACTGCTCGATCGAGCGCAGAAGCTGGCCAGCCGCCAGGGCGCTCTGGCCTGGGAGCTGAGGATCGCCAACAGCCGCGCGCGCCTGGCGCTGGCACGGGGGCGACCGGAAGAAGGGCGGCAGCCGCTGGCGGAGGTGCTGGCGCGCTTCACCGAAGGCCAGCAGGACGCCGACCCGCGGGAGGCCCGGCGCCTGCTCGCCCTGCTTGGTTGACCGCTTGGCTGACCGCTTGGCTGACCGCTCGGCTGACCCGCTCAGTTGACCGATTGCCCCTGCCGTCCCTGCGGCGACAAGGCCAGCAATGCGATGCTGGCGGCCAGCGTCGCGGCGATGACGGCGAACATGGCGCCCGGCCCGCTGAGCTTGAGCAGCGGCAGCAGCAGGAAGGGCGCGGCCACCGCGCCCACGCGGTTCAGGGACCAGGCACCGGCCAGCGAGGCGGCGCGGCGAGGTGTCGGGAAGAGCTCCGAGCCGTAGAGCGTCATCGCCGAGATGTAGACCGCGCCCGCGATGCCGAAGACGACATTGGCCAACACCAGCAAGCCCGGTTGCGAGGTCTGCACGAACAGGCCGCCGCCCACGATCATCCCGGCGGCGCACACCATCAGCAGCCAGCGCCGGTCGAGCCGGTCCAGTCCGAGCGCAGCGAGCGCGCTGCCCACCAGCGGCCCGAAGGTGCTGATGCCGACGTAGAACAGGGTGTCCGACAGGCCGAATCCCTTTTGCGCCAGCACGGCACCGGACAGCAGCGGAAAGGCGACCGTCGCCCAGGGGCTCAGCAGGAACAGCGTGGCCACGCGCGGCCAGGGGCGGCGCGACGGCGCGTCGGCCTCGGAGCGCTTGGGCACTTCAGCACCGGCGGCCAGCAGCACGCGTGACCGCTCGAAGGCGCTGCAGGCGCGTTCCGCTTCGGCGATCCGCCCCTTGGCCTTCAGCCATCGTGGCGATTCCGGCAGCACGAAGAAGAGCAGGCCGACCACCGTGGCGCCCGCCGCGCCCACGGCGAGGCCCCAGCGCCAGGGGTCCATTCCCAGCGGCTGGGAATGGGCCAGCGCCCGCACGCCGAAGATGCCGAGCGGCGGGCCGAGTGCCGCCACGCTGGCCATCAGCATGAAGAGCATGCCGCGCCGCGTCGGCGGCAGCAGGTCTGTCAGGTAGGAAATCATCAGCGGCGGATAGGCGCCAAGCGCAAGGCCGGAGAGCGCGCGGCAAACCGTCAAGGCATCGAGGCCCGTGCTGAAGGCCGCGGCCACCGAACTCGCGCCCAGCCACAGCATCAACCCCACCAGCGTGCGGCGCCGGCCCTGGCGGTCAGCCACCCAGCCCAGCAAGGGTGAGCCGACCACGGCGCCCAGATACATGGAGGCCAGCAGCACGGCCAGTTGCTGCGGAGGCACGGCGTTAGGCGGTGTGGAGAACACGGCCGACAGCACGCTGCCGAAGGCCACCTCCATCAGGTCGAAGACGAAGCCCAGGGCGCAGACGCCAAGCACCAGCAGGTGCAGCGCGGTCACGGGCAGGCGGTCCAGACGTGCGGCTATATCGGCAGGAGCGGCAGGAGCGGCGGGATCGGTCATGGTGTCAGGGTTCAGCGAAGTCATGGCGGAACGATAGCCAAACCCAGGCCGGGGCAAGGCGAAAAGGCGCCACGATTCACATCATTTCACTCGTTTTCTCGGGCCGAGCTCAGTTGGGTTCCGCCGGGAAATTCATGGAAATTCACGCTGATTCACTCGCCTTGGACCCGGGGAGCGGCCAACATGCCCGGGCGTGAACAGTGCCAGCGAGGCCTCATGAGCGAAGTCCAGTCCGTGTTTTCGGTGCACCCAGCGCAGCGGCTCATCCGCTTTGGCGCGGTGCCGCTGAAGCTGGACGCTGCGGAGTTTGGTGTTCTGGCTGTGCTGATCGAGCGGGCAGGGCGGCCCCTGTCTGGCCAGGAACTGCTCGCTGCCCTGGGGCCCGTTGGCGTGCCGGGCATCGACGCACCGGCCACTCTTTGGGAGGTCACCATCAGGATCAATCGCATATTGTCGGAGTGCGCTGTGGAAGCGGGTTATGTCGAGCACACGCCGGAGGCGGGCTTTGCCCTGATCCAGCCTTTGGCCAAGGCGCATGCGCAGCCGCTCGACGAAGCGGATCGGCTGGCGACGGGCCTGGTCGGCCGCTCGGAAAGCATCGAGCTGCTGGCCCGGCAGTTGCCCGCGCGGCGCTTCATCTCCATCGTCGGGCCCGGCGGCATCGGCAAGACCACGCTGGCCCTGGCCACGGCGCGAACGCTGCGTACCGCCTACCCCGACGGCATCTGCTTCGTCGATCTCGCGCCGCTCAGCGAAGGTCGGTTGGTGCCCGGCGCGCTGGCCGGGGCGCTGGGCCTGCCGAAGGGGGAGGGCGCCATCGATCTGGCGGCGTATCTGCAGGGTCGCCGGCTCTTGATCATCCTGGACAGCTGCGAACACCTGCTGGCCGATACGGCGGCGCTGGTGGAATCCTTCCTGTCGGACGCCGTGCAGGTCCATGTGCTGGTCACGAGCCGCGAGCCCTTGCGTGCGCTCGGCGAGTGGCTGCATCGCCTGGACCCGATGGGCCTGCCCGCCCGTGCCGATGCATTGACGGCAGCCGAGGCCGGCGCCTATTCCGGCATCGAGCTTTTCGTCAAGCGCGTGCGCGCCGGGCAGCGCGGCTTCAGGCTGACCGACGAGCTGGCGCCGAGCGTGGCCGAGCTGTGCATCAAGCTGGATGGCATTCCGCTGGCCATCGAACTGGCCGCCGCGCGCGTGGCTTTGCTGGGCCTGCACGAGGTGGCCTCGCAGATCGAGGATCGCCTCCTGTTGCTGGAGGGCGGCTCGCGCCGCAAGCCCCACCGGCACCGGACGCTGGAGGCCATGCTCGACTGGAGTCACGACCTGCTCTCTGACCCCGAGCAGCAGGCCTTGCGCCGGCTCTCGCTGTTCCGTGGCAACTTCAGCCTGGCGGTCGCAGCCGCGGCGATTGGTGAAGGCGATGGCACGCTGGACGAGGCCAGCGAACTGACGGAGGTGATCCTGGATCTGGTCGCCAAATCGCTGGTGTCGCGCGTGGCCACGGACGGCGTGCCGGTGTTCCGGCTGCTCGACACGACGCGTGTCTACGCGGCCGCCAAGCTCGCGCTCGACCCTGACCGGCAGATCGTCGCCAGGCGCTATGCCCTGGCCCTGCGTGCCTTGCTGGTCGAGGCCGAAGCGGCCTGGGAGCGCATGACGCGCGGCGAATGGCGCGCGAGCTTTGCACCCTGGGTCAACGATGTTCGCGCGGCCCTCGATTGGGCCTTCTCCATGCCGGGTGAAGACGAGCTCGCCCTGCATCTGACCAACCTGGCCTTCCCGCTGGCGGACCAGACCTCCTTGATGACGGACTACGGTGAATCGGTGGATCGGGCGGTCGAAGCCTTGCCGCGCCTGCAGGGCCGGCAGCCCCTGCTCGAGATCCGCCTGCGCACCTTGCAGATCTTCTTTCGCTTGCGCGGGGCCATCGATGAGCAGACAGCCATCGCGCGGATGCAGGACGTGCTGGCACTGGCTGTAGCCAGCGATGAGCCCAAGAGCCAGGCGGGTCCTCTGATCGCGCTGTGGGCCATGTCCTACCAGAACGGCGACTACCACGGCGCCTTGCACTGGAGTCGCCGCATCGGCGAGGTGGGCCGGCCGACAGGGGACCCCTTCCTGGCGCAGCTCTCCGCGCGAACGGGGGCTCAGGCCTGCCACTACCTGGGCGATCAGGCGCAGGCCTCGAGGATGGCCCACGAGGTGCTGGAGCTCGCGGGCCGGCGAATTCCCTGGGCCTACTTTCCCTCGCCCGTGGATCCGCGCGTGTCCATGCATGTCGTGCTTGTGCGCGTGCTGTGGTTGCAGGGGCAGCCGCGCACGGCCCTCCAGTTGATGCAGGAAAGCCTGCAATTCGCGCGCACCGACACCTCCCAGGGCCTGTGCCACGCGCTGGCCTTGGCGGCTCTGCCCTTGGCGCTCTGGTGCGGCGATGCGCGGCTCGCTGCCCAGTGGAACCAGGAGTTGCGTGAGCTCGATGTGGGCTATGACTTCAGCTTCTGGCACCCGTGGTGGCAGGCTTATGAGGAGGTGCTGGCGCTGTGGAAGGGCGATGCCGCCGCGCAGCCCGACAAGACCTCAGCCGCGCACCGGTTCACGATCAAACTGCAGGACCAGCTCGCCACCGTCGATCCGCGCTGGCTCGGCGCCGAGACCCGCGCGCGGGCGGAGGCCGGCACACTCGGCTGGTGCGCACCCGAGGTGTGGCGAGTGCAGGGCGAGGCGGCCCGCGAGCAGGCGATCGATGCCTCGGGCCTGGCGAAGGCCGAAGCCCTGTTTGTTCGTTCGCTCGAAGCGGCAAGGCAGCAAGGTGCGGTCGCGTGGGAGCTGCGTGCGGCCTTGAGCTTGTCCGACCTGTGGCAATCGCAGGGTCGGGCAAGCGAAGCACGGGCCTTGTTGTCCGGCGTGCGCGAGCATTTCACCGACGGCTTTCAAACAGCCGATCTCGCGAGCGCTGATGCCAAGTTGCTGGCATGGGCGGGGCAGCCGTGAGCGCCGAGAAGAGCTCGCTCATGTTCGAGAGCATCGTCGAGTTTGGCCCCTTCCGCTACCACCCGACGCGTCGCGAACTGCAGGACGCCCAGGGCTTGGTGCGCATCGGCAGCCGCGCCTTGCAGCTGTTGGCCGTGCTGCTCGAGAGCCCCGGCCGGCTCCACAGCCGCGACGAGCTGATGTCGCGTGTCTGGCCGCAGACCGTGGTCGAGGAGACCAGCCTGCGCGTTCACATGTCGGCCCTGCGCCGGGTGCTGCGGGACGGTCAGGAGGGCGCGAACTACATCACCAATGTGCCGGGCCGCGGCTATGCCTTCATTGGTGAAGTGCAGGCCTCGGCCGCTCGCCACGGCGCGGTGGATACCGTGCTGCGGCCGATCCGGCCCTTGGCGAGCCAGCGCCTGCTCGCGCCGGCGGGACAATTGATCGGCCGCGGACAGACGCTTGAGCAGATCTGCCAGCTCAGCCTGCGTGAGCGGCTGGTCTCGGTGGTCGGGGCCGGTGGCATGGGCAAGACGACGGTGGCGCTGGCAGTCGCCGCGAAATCCCAGGAGAGCTTCGCGGACGGGGCGGTCTTCGTCGACCTCTCCCAGCTGTCCGATCCGGCGCTGGTTGTGGTGGAGCTCGGGCGGACTCATGGGCTCAACATGACGCGAGGCGAACCGTGGGCGGCGCTGGAAAGCACGTTGCGCGAGAAGAACCTGCTGGTCGTGCTGGACAACTGCGAGCATGTCATCGATGCCGTGGCCGTGATGGTGGATCGGCTGATCCGCGCCTGCCCGCGCATCCATGTGCTCGCCACAAGCCGCGAGCCGCTGGAGGTCGATGCCGAGTGGGTCTTCAAGCTGCCGCCGCTGGACATGCCGGAACCTCAGGAGACGATGGGGCTGGCGGACCTGCTCGCCTATCCGGCGATCCAGCTGTTCGTTGAACGCGCGCGCGCCATCAGCCATGCCTTCGAGCTGACCCTGCTCAATGCGCCCGCGGTGCGGCAGCTGTGCCAGTTCCTGGACGGCATCCCGCTGGCCATCGAACTCGCGGCTGCGCGGGTCGACAGCCTCGGCGTGCAGGGACTGCTGCAAAGGCTGGAGGGCGCCTTCGATCTGCTGACGCGGGGCCGCCGCACGGCGCTGAGCCGGCATCGCACGCTGCATGCCGTCCTGGATTGGAGTTATGACCTGCTCAGCGACAGCGAGAAGCGCGTGTTGCAGCGTCTGGCGGTGTTCCGCGGTGCCTTCGATCTGGAGAGCGCCGTCACCGTCGCGAGCGGCCCGGACCTGCCACCGCAGCGCGTGATTGAAGACGTGCTGGGCCTGTGCGCCAAATCGCTGGCCGTGCGCGAATGTTCGGGCGAGGATCACGGGCCGCAGCATCGTCTGCTCTTCATCACCCGCCTGTTCGCACAGAAGCAGCTCGATGCCGCACCCGACGCGGCCGACGTGCATCTGCGCCACGCCAGGCTCCTGCTGGTCAAGCTGGTGGCCGCCCAAAAGGCTGGCGCCAGCATGTCGCAGTACCGCTGGACCTCGGCGCTGGCAGCGCCGCTGGCCGATCTGCGTGCCGCCATCGAGTGGGCCATGACGCAGGAGAACGAACTGGCCCTCGGCCTCGAGATCACCGCGGAGTCCATGCGCACCTATTGCGACAGCGGCATGATCGGCGAATACCGGCGGCATCTGGACAGGGCGCTGGGCAAGCTGGCGCGCGCGGGTGTCGAGGGCACCCGTATCGAGCTGAAGCTGCGCGTGGGCGAAACCTTCATCTCGGGCAATGTTCGCAACGGCGGCGATGAGCAGGACCGTCTTTTCAAGCGGGTGCGCGCGCTGGTGGTCGAGGTCGGCTCGGTCGAGGACCGGATCGAGACGCTGTTCGGCATGACTGTCGGCGCCTACGGACAAGGCCGCTATCGCTACTCCCTGACCTGCTGCGACGAAATCCGCGAACTGGCCCAGGGTCCTCTGGCGCCGATCTCCATCGTGGTGGCCGATCGCATGATGGCGCTGAACCTGCACGCGCTGGGCCGGCATGACGAGGCGGAGCGTCTGATCGAGCGTGTACTGGCCTTCAAGGTGCCGCGCCTGAACCGCCGCTTCTTCAGCGAGGTGCCGTTCGGCGTCTCGATGCGCATCCAGCTGGCGCGCATCCAGTGGCTGCGCGGGCACTTCGAGCTGGCCCGAGCGACCGTTCGCGACGCGCTGGCGCGGGCGCGCGACGCGCACATGTTCGCGCTCGGTCAGACCCTGGCCCTGGCAGCCCTGCCGATCGCGTTCTGGAGCGGCGACGAGGCGCTGGGCCGCCGGTGGGCACAGGAACTGATGGACCATTCGAGGCGCCACAGCGTGGGCTATCTGGAAGGTTACGCGCATGTCTACGAATGGGTGCTGGCCAGCCGAACCTTGTTGCTCGACGACGCCGAGCTGCGGATGCTCGAAGTCTGCGTGCCACTCGCCGACACCTTCGACACGCTGCGCCCTGGCACCTCGATGCACCCGACGACGCTTGCGCGCGTGCGCAGCGGCGAGCTGGGCTGGAGCGCGCCCGAGCTGCTGCGTCGGCACGCACTGAGCGAGCTGGACCCACGGCAGGGCGACGAGGCCTCCCGGCGGCGCTGCATCGAGCAGCTCGAACAGGCCCTGGCCTTGAGCGAGGCGCAGGGCGCGCGCTTCTGGTCGCTGCGCGTCCTGCTGAGCCTTTGCCATGTGGCCCAGGCCGGAGAGCCGGCCCATGCGTCGAGCCGCGAGCGCCTGAAAACCTTGCTCGAGGCGATCGATGACGGTTCGACCCAGCCCGATCTGCGGCAGGCCCGTGAACTGCTCGGGCAGCCTGCCCGCTCGGTTCCTTGATGAAGGGAGTTGGCATGGAGGAGGGGGAGGGATCTCCGGACGGGTGGCCGCCGGCTGCCGGAGGGCCTTCGCTGCCGGAACTGGCGGCGCCGCTGATCGGCCGCAGCGAGGCGATCGAGGCGCTCAAGAGCAGCTTCGCGCAGCACCGCCTGGTTTCCATCGTCGGCCCGGGCGGCATGGGCAAGACCAGCCTCGCCATTGCCGTCGCTCGCGAGCTGACCGCAGGCATGTCCGACGGCGTGCACTTCGTCGACCTGGCGCGCCACGCCTCGGCCGGCGCGATGGCCCAGCAACTGGCGGTCACGCTGGGCCTGGAAGCCAGCCCCGGCGATGCGCTGCCCGCGCTGTTGGCGATGCTGCGTGGCATGCAGACGCTCATCGTGCTTGATGGCTGCGAAGTCGCCATCGATGCGGCCGCCGAGCTCGTCGAGGCCATCATCGAAGCCTCGCCGCAGAGCAGTCTGCTGACGACCGGCCGCGAGGCGCTCAACGCCGCGGACGAATGGGTCCACCCCATCGAGCCGCTGGCCTGCCCACCGGAGGCGGCGCTGCCGCTGTGGCTGCTCAGCGGCTATCCCGCCCTGCAACTGTTCACCAAGGTGGCGGGGGCGAGCGACCCGGCCTTCAGGCTCAGCGCTGAACAGGCGCTGGCGGCCGGCGCGATTTGCCGGCGGCTCGACGGCAACCCGCTGGCGATCACCCTGGCCGCATCGCATGTCCAGAGCCTGGGCCTCGATGGCGTGGCCGCGCAGATCGACCGTGCCGTGCTCGACTGGTGTGCTTCCTCGCCCGCGCCGGGCCAGGCCGACCCGCCCTCGCGCCACCAATCGCTGGAAGCGGTGCTCGACTGGAGCTTCCATCTGCTGAGCGCCGACGAACGGCGTGTCTTCTGCAGCCTCGCCACCTTCCGCGCCAACTTCGATCTGGATGCCGCGGTGGCGGTGGCAGGCGGTGCGCGGGCCGAGGCGGCGAGCCTGGTGCTCGATCTGCTTTCAAAGTCGCTGCTGACGATGCAGAACATTGGCGGAGAGGTCTGCTACCGCTTCCTGGACACGACGCGCAGCTATGCCGAGCGCGCGCTGACCCATCTGCCCGCCGCCGAGATCGCGGCCTGCCGGCTCCGCCATGCCGACTGCCTGATCCGCCTGCTGCAGGCTTCCGAGCGCCAATGGGATCTGATGGTGCTGAGCGCCTGGCGACGCCGTTATGGCGCCTGGGCCGACGATGTGCGCGCGGCCTTGTCGTGGGCGTATGCCGAGGGCGGCAACATCGACGCGGGCGTGCGCTTGACGCTTGCCGCCATGCCGATGGCGGACCAGACCAATCTGATCGTCGACTACCTGCAGCACGCGCGCCGCGCACTGACCGAAGTGCAGGCCATGAACCCGCGCCGGCCCGAGCTCGAAATGCGCCTGTACACCGCCCCCATCATCCGGCAGATGGGCGAAGCCCTCAGCCAGGCGCAAGTCCTGGACATGCTGACCAAGGCCAGCGATCTGGGGCGCGACGTGGGCACCGTGCAGGCGCAGCTGGGCGGCCTGCTGGCGCTGTGGTCGCGCGCCTTCCAGACGGGCGGCTACCGCGAATCGGTGCAGCGCACCTTGCAGATGCAGGACCTGGCCGACGCGCACGGCGATCCGGTGGCCGACATCACGGCGATGCGCACACGTGCGCAGAACCGGCATTTCCTCGGCGACCACACCGGCGCCAAGGCACTCGCCCTGCGCATCTGCGCCTTGCGAGACCTGAAGCTGCCGCTCGCCTACATGCCTTCGCCGGTCAGCATGGCCGTCTCGATGCGCATCGTGCTGGCCCGCATCCACTGGCTCGAAGGCCACGCGGAACAGGCCTGGGAGGTGGCGAATGAAGGCCTGCGGCTGGCCGAGGACGATCACCCGATGGGGGTCTGCCAGACCTTGGCGCTCACGCACATTCCGCTGGCGATCTGGTGTGGACGGCGGGAAGAGGGCGAGCGTGCGGTCGAGGCCCTGGCGCAGATGGCACGTCGCTATGCCCACGCGTATTGGGGCCAATGGGCCGATGTGCTCGGCCTGATCCTGCGCGGTGACGAGGCGCAGATGCCGGAACACATGCGGCAGGACCTCCTCTCTGCGGACCATGTGCTGCTGCGCGACCACCTCGTCACCATGCAGGCCGGTGAACTGGCGCACGACAGCCTGGAGCGCGTGAATCTCGGCGAGGTGGGCTGGTGCGCGCCCGAGGCCTTGCGCATGGAGGCCGAGCGTCTCGGGCTCGCAGGCGGCGAGCGGGGCTTGCTGCAGGCCCGAAGCCTGCTTGAAAGATCGCTGCGGCTGGCGCGATCACAAGGTGCGCTGGCGTGGGAACTGCGAACCGCCATGAGCGCGCTGCGCCTGGAGCAAGGCGTGGGCGACGTCGCCGCTGCGATGCGGCAACTGGCGGCCGTGCGGGCTCGCTTCATCGAGGGCCTGGACACGCGCGACCTGCGCGAGACCGATCGCCTGCTGGGTTATTGAGTGGCTTCTTCGGCCAGCACCGCCGCTCGCGTCGACGGCGCGAGGCTGACGCCCAGCTCCAGCGCATGCCGCGCCAGCACCCGGGCCGCTTCATCCCCGTTCGATTGCAATTGCAGCGCCGCGTAGCGACGCGTCGTGTTGGCGAGCCGGTAGCAGGTGCAATCGCCGACCGATCCGGCTTGCAGTGCGGTCGGCACGGCAAGGACCAGCGACTTCTCGACCAGCCGCAAGACCTGTTCCTCGATCGAGCCGCAGGCCGCGATCGCGCCGACGACGGCGGCTGCATTGCTCAGCGAGAAGGTGCCGGGAAACGCCGACAAGGCGCGCAGCACGCTGCGCTCGGTCTCGTCGAGCAATTCATAACTCCAGCCGATAGCGGCTTCCAGCGAACGGTGGCGTGGCAGCGCCGTGCGCCGGCCGCGGTTCAACAGGCCGTGCAGATCTTCGAGGCGGCTGAGCATGCCTTTCAGGCCGAGCGCGCGAATGCGCGCGGCGCCAAGTTCCAGCGCGAGCGGCAGACCGTCGAGTTGACGCGCGAGCTCGCACAGCGCTGCAGCATCGGCATCGTCAAAGTCGACATCGTTCCCGCTGGCGCGCGCCCGTTCGATCAGCAGGCTCAGCGCCGGGGCTTCAAGCGCCTCGTCAAGCGAGCGCGGACTCTTCGCCGGCAAGTCCAGCGCTTCAAGCCGGTAGACATGCTCGCCGTCGACGTTCAGGGGCTCGCGGCTGGTGGCGAGCAACTGCAGCTCGGGCACTTCAGCGAGCAGCGCATGCGCGAGCCTTGCCGCGACGTCGATCACATGCTCGCAGCCATCCATCACCAGCAGCCGCGGCGACTCGCGCAGCACGGACACCATCGATGCCCAGCCCGTGGACGCAGCAACATCAAGAGCCGTCGCCAGGCTTTGCAGCACCTCGGCTTCGCCGGTCGCCTTCGCCAGGTCGACGATGCACGGAGGCTGCTCACGGATCTCGGCCCAATGCAGGGCCACGCTTGACTTGCCCACGCCGCCCGGCCCCACGACCGTGACGAGGCGGTTGGCTTCCAGCAGCCGCGTCAGGGCGGACAGGGCTCTGTCGCGACCGATCAGGCGAGCGTGCCGCTGAGGCTGAGCGTCAGCAGGCTGGATGCCCGGCAATGCTTCTGCGGCCTGGTGCACCGTCACGTTCCGGGAGCGCCGACGGACCTCGGCCACGAAGCCATAGCCGCGACCCGGAATGGTTGCGATATAGCGTCGGCCTTCCTGGCCATCTCCCAAGGCGCGACGCAGCGCGGCCATGTGCACACGCAAGCTCGATTCCTCGACGACCGTTCTTGGCCACACGCGCGAGGTCAGATGGTCTCGACTCAGCACTTCACCGGCCTGCTCCAGCAGGGCGATCAGCAGCTCCAGCGCACGACTGCCGAGCGCGATGCCCTGATCCTCACGGACGAGCGACCGCCGCGACGGGTCCAGCGTGAACCCGTCGAAGACATAGACATGATCAATGGGGTCGGCGACCAGGGGGGACATGGACAGGTGAAATTGCGTATGAACGCGATGTTAGCGCGCTCAACTCGACGCGCCGGGCGTTTCCCGTACAGCGCGCATGGGGTCGGCGTCTGTGGTGCTCAGCGCGTCGCTGCGGCCTGTCGCTTGGCGAGGATGACGCCTCCCAGCAGGAGGGCCACGGCCGTCATCAGCAGGCCATAACCCGGTGCCCAGGCTGACAGCAAATTGCCGAGGATGAAGACCAGCAGGATGCCCATGATCACGAACTCGGTCGTGCCGATGGCGAAGGTGGCGTTCTTTGCTCTTCTTCAGACCCAGCAGCTGCAACCCAGCATGCCCCAGAACTTCGGAGCATTGGCCGCAGGAATTTCACTCTCGCTGGCAAACAGGTGCTGATGGCCATGCACGCCGCAGGCACTCGCGCATCCGCACATCGCGGCATAGCGGGTCTTGAGCGCCTGTTGCGACTTGGCGCTCTGGTAGCCGCCGAAGCGCGCCACCGGTGACCAGTCCGGCGAGATCGGCGGCAGCGCCGGCGACAGCGGCGAGAACGGCCCGGCCGCATAGACGATCTTGCCGCCGACCACGGTGAGCTCGGAGACGATCTCGCCGATCTCGCCCTCGGGCACCCGGAAGTAGTCGCGATCGAGCACCGCCACATCGCCGAGCGCGCCGACCTTGAGCACGCCCTTGCGGCCCTGATCGCGCGAGAACCAGTTGCCCTCGGAGGTCATCAGGCCCAGCGCCGTCATGCGATCAAGTCGCTTCTCTTCCGGATACAGCACCGTGCCGGCGATCGTCCGCCCCGACACCAGCCAGTACAGCGCCTGCCAGGGGTTGTAGCTGTTGACGCGCGTGGCGTCGGTGCCGAGCGTGACGGGAATCTCCATCTCGATCATGCGCTTGACGGCCGGCGTCTCCGCCACGGCCGACATGCCGTAGCGGCGGATGAAGTAGTCGCCCTGCATCGACATGCGGTTCTGCACCGCGATGCCGCCGCCCAGGCGCTTGATACGCTCCAGGTTCGGCGGCGTGACGGTCTCGCAGTGATCGAAGAACCAGCCGAGCTTGTCGATCGGGATGTCCCGGTGCACCTTCTCAAAGACATCGAGCGCGCGGCTGACGGTCTCGTCGTAGGTCGCATGCATGCGCCACGGCCAGCCATTGCCGGCCAGAAAGCGCACCACGCCTTCGAGGTCTTCCTCCATGTTGGCGGGCAGCTCGGGCCGCGGCATCAGGAAGTCTTCGAAGTCGGCGGCCGAGAAGGCCAGCATCTCGCCCGCGCCATTCAGCTTGTACGAGTCGGTGCCATCGCCAGGCCGGCCCATCTTGGCCCAGCGCTTGAAATCGTCGAGCTCGGTCTTGGCCTTCTGCGGAAAGAGGTTGTACGCGATGCGCACCGTCAGCCGGTCTTCCTTGGCGAGCTTGTCGATGATCTGGTAGTCGTCGGGATAGTTCTGGAAGCCGCCGCCGGCATCGCCGACTGAAGTCACGCCGAGCCGGTTTTCCTCGCGCATGAATTGCAGCGTGGAGTTGATCTGATCGTCGAGGCTCAGCTTGGGGCCCTTGGCCAGCGTGTTGTAGAGCACGAAGGCATTGGGCTCGGCGAGCAGCAGGCCGGTGGGTTCGCCTCTTGAGTCACGTTCGATGATGGCGCCCGGCGGCTGCGGCGTGTCGCGCGTGTAGCCCACGGCGCGCAGCGCAGCGCGGTTCAGGTAGGCCATGCTGTAGAGGTTCATCACGAAGACTGGTGTGTCCGGCGAGACCGCGTTGATCTCGTCGAGCGTGGGGCCGCGCATCTCCTCGAACTGGAACTCGCTCCAGCCGCCGACCACGCGCACCCATTGCGGCGGCGGTGTGTTGCGCACCTGCTCGCGCAGCATCTCCATCGCCAGACCGAGGCTGCGCACGCCATCCCAGCGCAGCTCCATGTTGTAGCTGAGGCCGCCGCGGATGATGTGCATGTGCGAATCGGTCAGGCCGGGGATGACACGGCGTCGTTCGAGATCGACGACGCGGGTGTCGCGTCCGGCGAGGGGCACCACCTCCTGCTCGCTGCCCACGGCAAGGATCTCGCCCTTGCTGAAGGCGATGGCCGAAGCCTCGCTGCGTCGCGCGTCCATCGTGGCGATGCGGCCGTTGCGCAGAATCAGGTCGGGTGGGTTCTCGGACATGGTTGTTTCCTTCAAACGGGCGAGGCCATGACGGCTCGGGGCTGGGCGCGAGTGTGGCGCACATGCGCGAAGCGAACCACCTCGATCGCCGAGCTGTGGCCCTCGCGATCGAGCAGACCGCGCCGATCGGCCGTGGCGGCGGCCTCGGTGCGCGTCGCGGCGCCGAGCTTCTGCATCAGCGCCTTGACATGCGTCTTGACCGTGCCGACCGAGATGCAGAGCTCCAGTGCAATCGCCTTGTTGCCCAGGCCCATCGCCATCAGGCGCAGCACCTCGACCTCGCGTTCCGTAGGCAGGTCGTTGATCATGCTTTCGGCCAGGCGCTCGCCCACGCCAGTGGCGAGATGGCGACCGCCACGCGCCACGCTGCGCACGGCGGTGGCGAGCTCATCGGCCGAGCAGCCGGTCAACAGATAGCCGGTCACGCCGCTTTCGAGCGCGGCGCGAATGCCGACCTCGCTGGCGCAAGAGGTGAGCACCAGCACGGCAGGCCGCTTGCCGCCGCGCGGCACCAGCAGCTCACGCAAGCGCAGCGCATGATCGATGCCGCTCGTGTGATCGGCGATCAGCACTCTCGCATCGCCGAGCGGGCAGGGCCAGTGGGCCAAGGGGTCGGCTTCGCCGTAGTCGGGCTCGCTGATATCCAACTCGCTGAAGTGACCCAGCGCGGACTTCAGGCCCAGCTGGAGCAGCGGGTCGGCGTGCGCGATGCGAACATGGATCGGGGATGGCGTCTGCTGCATGGAATCCTCCAACATCCCGGCACTCATCCGGGCCGGGTGATGCAAATCATGCGTGCCAACACGCTGTGAAGCGAGTGAATCAGCGTGAATTGCTGAGGGACCTGTTATGCGTGCTTGACGAGGATTCACGGCAATTCACTGGCCGGACCGGAAGCCGTCAACCAACGCGGCTGGCGTTGTGGCCGATCTCTATCGACGCGCGCTCTCCCAAAGGAAGCAGCCGGCACTGGAGCAAGCAGCGGATTTGCGAGCGGCCGTGGACGCATAGCCTCAAGCCTCCTCACCCTCGTTCGCTCGAAAGGAAAGAAACCATGTCCGTTGACTTCAAAATCCGTGTCGCCATCGTCTATCACAGCGGCTACGGCCACACCGAACGCCAGGCGCTGGCGGTGGCGCAAGGCGCGCGCGATGTGAGCAACACCGAGGTCGTGCTCGTCAAGGTCGAAGACGTGTCGGCCCACTGGGCCATGCTCGAAACCGCCGACGCGCTGATCTTCGGCGCACCCACTTACATGGGCAGCGCCTCGGGTGCCTTCAAGGCCTTCATGGACGCCACCTCGAGCACCGTCTTCGGCAAGGGCGGCCTGTGGAAGGACAAGATCGCCGCGGGCTTCACCAACTCCGCCGCGCGCTCGGGCGACAAGCTGATCACCTTGCAGCAGATGGCCGTGTTTGCCGCGCAGCACGGCATGCACTGGGTCAACCTCGGCCTGCCGCCGGGCCACAACAGCTCCAAGACCAGCGAGGACTCGCTGAACCGCCTCGGCTTCTTCCTCGGCGCCGCCGCGCAATCGAATGCCGACGAGAGCGCGGAGGTGGCGCCGCCGCTGGCCGATCTGCGAACGGCCGAACACCTGGGCCGCCGCGTCGCCGGCGTGGCCAAGCAGATGGCGATGGGCCGCTACGCGATGACCTGAGCGAAGCGGCTCGATCCCAAGCATTGCAACTCTCAGGAGCTCCTCATGACTGCACTCACCCCACTGGGCATCTTCCATACCGCCATCAGCGTCGTCGCCTTGCTGGCCGGCGCCGCGGCGCTGATCCGCAATCGCGAGATCTCGCCGCGCAGCGGCTTCGGCCAGCTCTACCTCTGGACCACCGTGATCACCTGCCTCACCGGCTTCGGCATCTTCCAGCATGGCGGCTGGGGCAAGCCGCACCAACTCGGCGTGATCACGCTGATCACCCTGGCCATCGCCTTCGCGGCAGGCCGGGGCATGCTCGGTCGCGCTTCTCGCTACGTTGAGACGGTCGGCTATTCGCTGACCTTCTTCTTCCACATGATCCCCGCGTGGACCGAGACGCTGACCCGCCTGCCGAGCGACGCACCGGTGTTCGCCACCGCCGAAGACCCGAGGCTGCAAGCGCTGTATGGCCTGAGCTTCATCGTCTTCCTGATCGGTGCAGCAGCGCAGGTGCGCAGCCTGCGCGCCCAGCAGCGCCAGCGTGCCGGTGGCGCCAGCACCGTCGGCTTTGTCTCCAGTCGTTGGTAAGCGCGGCTCCCTCCATGGGGAGATGGCGTTAGCGGCTCCGAATCTCAGACTCGCTGATATCGGTTTTAGAGGTTCAGAGGTTCTGGGTTGAGCGAAGCGTCCTTCCCCGTCTGCATGTCTCCTGCTCATTGCTTGGCGCTGCGTCCAGAACCTCCTTTGTCTTTGTCGTACTTGTTGTTTGTTGGAGGTTCCATGAAGAAGAAAAAGTCTGTTCTCGCCGTCTCGATCGGCCTGTCCTGCCTGGCGGCGCATGCCGATGAGGGCGTCACGATCTACGGCGTGGCCGACGCCTTCGTCCAGGTGCTCGACGGCAGCGCGAACATCAGTCGAGTGCAGTCGGGCGGCCTGGTCGGCAGCCGGCTCGGCTTCAAGGGCAGCGAGGATCTGGGCGGCGGCCTCAAGGCCTTCTTCTGGCTGGAGTCGGGCATGAGCATGGATGACGGCACGATCAGCCAGAGCGGCGCCTTCTTCGGCCGGCAATCGCAGGTCGGCCTGTCGGGCAATTTCGGCACGGTGAGCCTCGGGCGGCAATACGGAATGCTGTACTACGCCACCACCGACATGAGCATCTTCACGAACGCCGCCGCGGGGCCGAGCACCGTGTTGATCGGCGGTTTCGGCGGCGGCTACGAGCCGGTGCGCGGCGCTTCGGGCACTGCGGTCCCGCCCGCAACCGGTGCGACGGGCAATGGCAGCCCGCTGCGCGTCAACAACTCGGTGCGCTACGAGTCGCCGAGCTATGAGGGTTTCAAGTTCAGCGTGCTGTATGGCGCCGGTGAGCTTGCCGGCCTGACGAACCAGGCGCGCACGGTCGACCTGGGTGTGCGCTACACGCGCGACGGGTTCGACGTGATCGCCTCGCTGGTCTCCGATCGCACGGCGGCCGGCAGCGTGCTTGACGCCACGGACGCGCAGACGCGCACCTTGGCGGCCTCATACCGCATCGAGGGCTTCCGCGTGGTGGCGGGCTATCTGGACTTCAAGGACAAGCGTCCGACCAACGCGTCGGGCCTCGATGGCAAGGGCGCCTGGGTCGGCGCTGATTACCGGATCGGCCAGCAGCTGTTCAAGATCCAGTACATCCAGAACAAGCCCAGCTCCGGCGCAAACAACAAGACGCAGGCGCTTGGCGCTGGCTGGGTCTACGACCTCTCGCGACGCTCCGCGCTGTACACCTCGCTGACGCGCTACAAGAACGACGACCGCGCCGGCACGGCGGGCCTGGGCCGCTTCAACGGCGCAGTGCCGCCCGGCGTGACGGTGCCCGCTGACAACTCGATCACCGAGTTCGCGCTGGGCGTGCGGCACAGCTTCTGAGTTTCTGCAAAAAAAAGGGCCGGCGCCATGTGCCTGCAACTTCATCACCCGCGCGCCCACCGTTTGCCCGATGGCGACGAGGGCCAGTTCAACCGCATGCACCAGGTCTACCTGCGGACGGGAGGACTGGCCAGCGGCGATTCGCTGGCCTACCGCCTGCGTGCGCGCTGCGATCAGCCGATCTCGATGCTGGCGCGCTGGGTGGTCAACCGCTCGGTGGTCGCTTTCGAGTGGCGCGCTGCGCTGCGCATCCCGCTGTTCCAGTTCTCGGAGGACATCACCGTCCTGCAACCGGCCGTGACGGCCGTGATGCGCGAGTTGACCGACGTGCTCAGCGATTGGGAGATCGCCAACTGGTTCGCCGCGCCGAACACCTGGCTGCTCGACCAG
Source organism: Burkholderiaceae bacterium (assembly GCA_036500605.1). GTDB lineage: Bacteria > Pseudomonadota > Gammaproteobacteria > Burkholderiales > Burkholderiaceae_C > JAFALK01. Next base: position 30,013 of record DASYBU010000021.1, on the reverse strand, counting down.
CCGCCTTGCGAGGCGATCCGCGGGGACCCGGCCGACGTGGTCGGTGCCGCTCGAGCTGCACGTTATGTGGCTCACGGCTGATGCGTCGTTGATCGACGAGGGAGGCGCATCTCTCTCGAAAGGCAGATGCCGTTCGCGGCCTTTGACCACAGACTGACCGGACCCCATCTTCCAGGAGTTCAACCATGCCGATTCGTGCCACAGCCGTTCCAGGCCCCTTGCTGCTTTCTCCGTCCGACCATGCCCTGATCATGATCGACTTCCAATCGCAGATGGCCTTCGCCACCAAGTCGATCGATCCGGTCCTGCTGCGCAACAACGCGGGCCTGGTGGCGCAGAGCGCTGCCGGTTTCAAGGTGCCGACGATCCTGACCACCGTGGCCGAGAAGAGTTTCTCGGGCCCGATGTTCAAGGAAGTGACGCGCCCCTTCCCTCGCCAGGAATGCATCGACCGGACCTCGATGAACACCTGGGAAGACGCCGGCGTGATCGCGGCTGTCAACGCCATGGGCAAGGATCGGCTCGTGATGTGCGGCCTGTGGACCTCGGTCTGCATCGTCGGCCCGACGCTGTCGGCCTTGGCGCAGGGCTTCGAGGTCTATGTGATCGCCGATGCGTGCGGCGATGTCTCGACCGAGGCGCATGACCGCGCGCTCGATCGCATGGTCCAGGCCGGCGTGCGGCCGATGACCTCGCTGCAATACCTGCTGGAGTTGCAACGCGACTGGGCGCGCGGTGACACGTATGGCCTGACCACCGGCGTCGCCAGCACGAATGGCGGCGCGTATGGCGTGGGCGTCGACTACGCCAAAGCCATGTTCGGCGGCCACGAAGGCTGAAGGCGGTGAGCCGCAAAGTCATGCGCCCCTATCTCATCGCCCTGGCCGTCGGTTTGCTGGTCGGCGTCATCTACGCGCTGCTCCGCGTGCGCTCGCCGGCGCCGCCGCTCGTGGCGCTGGTCGGCCTGCTCGGCATCCTGGTCGGCGAGCAGATTCCGTCGGCGCTGCATATCGTCGGCTACGGCGGGAACGAAGCGCCGCCTGCGCTGCATGCGCCGGCGGACGCTGCGACGACGAAATCACAGGAGCAGCCATGAACCGCACCTCAATGCCGCTCCTGCCGCGCGCCGTCGCGTGGCTGGCCTTGCTGGGCTTGTGCTCGGCTTACCTCGTCGGCGGCTTGACCAAGCTGTTCGACTTCAACGCCGCGGTCGGCGAGATGCAGCATTTCGGCCTCGCGCCCGCCATGCCGCTCGCGGCGGCCGTGATCGCGCTGGAGCTCGTCGGCCCGGCGCTGATCCTGCTCGGCAACCGGTACCGCTGGCTCGCCGCTCTGGCGCTGGCAGTCTTCACCTTCGCGGCCTCGATGCTGGCGAACCGGTTCTGGCTGCTGAGCGGCCCCGAGCGTTTCATGAGCAAGAATGCCTTCTTCGAGCATCTGGGTCTCGTCGGGGCTTTCGTCCTGGTGGCCTGGTACGACCTCACTTCCAGGCAGGGAGACACATGAGCCGCGAGAACACCATCTCATCGTTGCAGAGCTTCATGGCCGGCTACGTCGATACGGTCGGTTATGTGGCGCTGTTCGGCGTTTTCACGTCGCACGTGACCGGCAATTTCGTGCTGCTCGGCGCCGAGCTGGCGAAGCCGGGTTCGGGCACCCTGATCAAGCTGCTCGCCTTTCCGGCTTTCATCGTGTCGGTCGCCGTCTCGACGCTGCTGGTGCGTTGGGCCGAGCGGCGTGAGCGCTCGGGCGAGCGCTTTCTGCTGGCCATGCAAGCCCTGCTCATGATCGCCTTCATGCTGGCGGGCATGGCTGCCGAGCCGCTGGTCAACCCGGATGCGGGCCGGGCCCTGGCGGCAGGCATGCTCGGCGCCGCGGCGATGGGCGTTCAGAACGCAGCGGCGCGGCTGCTGTATGCGAAGCTCTCGCCCAGTACGGTCATGACCGGCAACGTGACGCAGTTGGTGATCGAGTGCATGAAGGGGCTCGCCGGCCCGGTGGAAGGCGTCGGCGAGCGGGTTCGCAAGCTGCTGTGGCCGGTGATCGCGTTTGCGGTCGGCGCGGTCAGTGGCGCCTTGGGCTTCCTGAACCTGGGCTTCTTCGTGCTGCTGCTGCCTGTCTTCCTGCTCGTCGGCATGCTGGTCTGGAGCTTCAAGCGCTCGAGCCTGCTGGCGTGACGCGTTACATGAGCTGACCCCCTCTGTCTTTCGAGGGAGCTCGCCCACCGCCGGATGCAAGGCGTGCGCAAGACAGGGCGCGCTGAGACTGCCAAGGTCACATCACACCTTGGAGATTCATTCCATGCAAACCCCTGTTCTTCGCTCGATCCAGGTCCTCGCCGGACTGGCCCTGTCCGCCACCGCCACGCTGGCCCTGGCCGGCCCGATCCGCTCGGTCGGCTCGGTGACCTTTCTCGACGTGAACACGCTCGCCGTGGCCGATCGCGAGGCCGGCGAGATCCATGCGATCACCTTGCCCGCGGCCGAGTCCTCGCAGCCCAGCCCCTTCAACCTGAAGCAGGTCTCGGCGCAGATCGCCAAGGCGCTGCACACCTCGCCCGAGAGGCTGCGCTTTGAAGACCTGGCTTTTCGTCCGGGCACGGAGCTCGCGTACATCAGCCTCTCGATCGACCGGGGTGCGTCCAAGGCGCCCAGCCCCGCGCTGGTCTCGGTGGATCACACGGGCAAGGTCAAGGCACTGGACCTGGCTGCGGCGACTCACACCTCCGTCACCATCAAGGACCGTCCGACCGCCGACAAGATGTTCTGGAACGACATCCCGGCGTCGACCTACACGGTCACTGACATGACCTTCTACAAGGGCCGCCTCTACGTGGCCGGCCTGTCGAACGCGAGCTTCGCCTCGACGCTGCGCATCTTCGATTACCCGTTCAGCAGCCAGGCCAGCGCGACGAGCGTGGAGATGTACCACGCGGTCCACAACCAGGTCGAGACGCGCGCACCGATCCGCAAGATGACGATCGCCGAGCTCAACGGCGAACCGATGCTGATCGCGGCCTACACCTGCACGCCGCTGGTCACGATCCCGCTGAAGGATTTGAAGGACGGTGCGCACATCGTCGGCAAGACCGTGGCCGAGCTCGGCTGGGGCAGCCAGCCCGTCGGCATGGTGAGCTTCGACGCAGGGCAGGGGCCTGTGGTGCTGCTGGCCAATTCGCACAAGGCGGCTGACCTGATGAGCGTCGCGTCGATCGCCGAGGCCGCCGCCAAGCCCGGCCTGCACGAGCCGATCAAGTGGCCGACCGAACCTTATCTCGGCGTGAAGGCGATCCCGATTCCGCTGGCTGGACTGGCCAGCCTCGCCGTGCAGGATGGGCAGTTCCTGGCCGGCCTGCGTCGCAATGAGGCGACCGGTGCGATGGAGCTCGTCTCCATGCGCGCTGGTGCTTTCCTGCGCGTGAGCGACTTCGTCAACGAATACGACTTCGGTGATTTCCGCTACGGCCCCAACGATCCCTTCAAGGCGGCGCACGCCCAGTGGAGAGCTGACGAGGGTTATCCGAACCTGGCGGCGAAGGCGCAGCAGTGATGAACGCGTGGCGGCTCAGGCTTGGTGTGGCGGGCAGCCTGCTGGCTGCGGCCGCCACGGCCGCCGCCGCAGGGGTGGAGATCTACCCCTCCGGCGCGCAGGTGCCCGAGAACCTGATGCGCATCGAAGTGCGTTTGCCGAAGCCTTTGTATCGGCCGCTCGATATGACGCATGTGACGCTTCAGGACGCGTCGGGCCACACCATCGCCGAGCCCTTTTTGGACCTGCCGTTGCCCAGTGCCGACGGCCGGCGCATCGCGATCCTGATGCATCCGGGCCGCGTGAAGTCGGGCGTCGGGCCAAACCTCATGGTGGGGCGGGCCCTGCACGCGGGGCAGGAAGTGACGCTGGTCATCGACGACCCCGCCATCGGCGCGCCGGTGCGCAAGACCTGGCAGATCTCCGCGTTTGACGAGAGCCGGCCCGCGGCGGCGAACTGGACCTTCGAGCCGCCGAAAGCCGGCACGCGCCAGCCTTTGATCGTGCATCTGCAAGCGCCGATCAGCGCGGCCTCGGAAGGGCTGATTGCGGTGAGAGGGCTCGATGGCCAAAGGCTCGCCGGCCGCGTGGCGCTGGCCGATGGCGAATCGAGCTGGCGCTTTGTTCCGGCCAAGCCCTGGCAGGCCGGCCACTACGGAATCGTCGCGCATCCCGATCTGGAGAACCCGGCCGGCAACCGCAGTTGCGCGGACTTCGAGCAGGTGCAGGGCAGCCAGGCGGCTTGCACGCAAGAGCAGGAGAGGGCCTTCGAGGTGATGAAGCCTTGAACGCCAGCCCATGAACACTCAATGGAGAGAGCAATGACAACGATCGCAAACTTGCGCGCCCTGATGAGGCCCTTGGCCACCCTGTTGACCTCGGCGGTGGCCTTGACCGCCACGCTGGTGCTGACGCCCAGCTTCGCCGCAGTCCCACCCGCCCAGATCGTGATCACGAACGCCAGGATCACGACGCTGGACGCCCAGCAACCCCATGCCCAGGCCATCGCGCTGCGGGACGGCAAGGTCGTCGCCGTCGGCTCCAACGCCGAGATCCTGCAGTTCAAAGGCCCGAAGACCACGGCCATCGATGCGCACCAGCGGCGCATCATCCCCGGCCTGAACGATTCGCACGGCCACTACCTGCGCGCCGGCAATTCGTTCACGACGGAGCTGCGCTGGGACGGCATCCCGACGCTGGCCGAGGCCTTGCGCCGCGTGTCGGAGCAGGCCAAGATCACGCCACCTGGGCAGTGGGTACGGATCGTCGGCGGCTTCACGCCGTGGCAGTTCGCCGAGAAGCGCATGCCGACGCCGGAAGAGCTCACCGCGGCCTCGCCGAATGTGCCGGTCTATGTGCAGTATTTCTACAGCGTCGTCGTGCTCAATCGCGCAGGCGTTGCGGCGATGGGCTTGAAGCAGATGAAGCCGCTGCCGGGCACCGAGGTGGAGCTGGACAGCACAGGCGAACCGACCGGCCTGGTCAAGGCCACGCCGAGCCCGAGTCTCTTCTACGCGATGCTCGCCAAGCTGCCCGCGCTGGACTTCGAAACCGCTGGCAATTCGACGCAGCAGCTGTTCCATGAACTGGCCCGCTTCGGCCTGACCAGCGTGATCGACGCGGGCGGCGGCGGCTTCAATTTCCCGGACGACTACAGCGCGCCGATCAAGGCCGTCAAGGAGGGCAAGCTGCCGCTGCGCGTCTCGTTCTATCTGTTCACCCAGCATCCGGGCAAGGAGCTGGAGGACTACGAAAACTGGATGAAGGACAACCAGGTCGGCGAGAACCTGGATGAGGTCCGCGAGCACGGCTTCGAGCTCGGCGGCGCGGGCGAGTGGGTCCTGTGGAAGGCCGGCGACTTCGAGAACTTCCGCTCCGACCGGCCGACGCAGGACGAGGACATGGAAGACAAGCTTGAGCCGATCGTGCGCCTCTTCGTGCAACACCGCTGGCCCTTCCGAATCCACGCGACGTACAACGAATCGATCACGCGCTTGCTGAACGTGATCGAGAAGGTCAACCGCACGACGCCGCTGAACGGCCTGCGCTGGGCGATCGACCATGGCGAGACGCTGCAGGTGGCGAACATCGACCGCATCAAGGCGCTCGGCGGCGGCGTGGCGATCCAGGACCGCATGTACTTCCTCGGCGATGACTTCGTGGAGCACTACGGCGCAGCAGCGGGTGAGCAATCGCCGCCAGTGCACGAACTGCTGGCCCGCGGCGTGCCCGTCGGCATGGGCACGGATGCCACGCGCTCCTCGTTCAACCCGTGGCTAGGCCTGTACTTCCTCACGACCGGCAAGGTGGCTTCGTCGCGCACGGTGCTCGCTGCGAACAACCGCGTTTCACGCGAGGAAGCGCTGCGTCTGTACTCAGGCGGCAGCGCCTGGTTCTCGCAAGAGGAGCAGTTGAAGGGCCGGCTGGTGCCCGGGCAGTTCGCGGACCTGGCGATGCTGTCGGACGACTACATGACGGTGCCCGACGAGGCGATCAAGAAGATCGAATCGGTGCTGACGATCGTCGACGGCAAGGTGGTCTACGGCGCGGGTTCCTATGCCTCGCTGGCACCGGTCATTCCGGCGCCCCTGCCGGCCTGGTCGCCGCTCAAGCGATTCGGCAGCTTCTACCGGGCGGACCGGCCGAAGCCCTGAGCGCAATCAAGAGAAGGCCTTCGCCGGGAAGGTCTCTTGAATGCTGTCATGCTGGGTCCACCGAAGGGCATGACGGGTGGCCGTCTTCTTTTTTCTGTTCAACCAACCCTGGAGAATCGAATGGATCTGCAACTGAATGGCAAGCTGGCCCTGGTGAGCGGCAGCACCGCCGGCATCGGCTACGCGATCGCGCGCACGCTGGCCCAGGAAGGCGCGAGCGTCATCGTCAACGGCCGGACGCAGAAGGCGGTCGACGAGGCCGCGGAGCGCATCCGCTCGGAGACCCAGGGCACCGTCCACGGGTTCGCGGCGGACCTGAGCACGGCCGAAGCGGCGAACGAAGTCCTGCGCTTGTTCCCGAGCATCAACATCCTCGTCAACAACCTCGGCATCTTCGAACCCAAGCAATTCGAGGACATCCCCGATGCCGACTGGCTGCGCTTCTTCGACGTCAACGTGCTGAGCGGCGTGCGCCTGTCGCGCCTGGTGCTGCCCGAGATGAAGCGCGCGAACTGGGGGCGCATCATCTTCATCTCGAGCGAGAGCGCGGTGCAGATCCCGACCGAGATGATCCATTACGGCATGAGCAAGACCGCGCAGCTTGCCGTCTCGCGCGGCTTGGCGGAAGCAGTCGCCGGCACGGGCATCACGGTCAACAGCGTGTTGCCCGGCCCGACCAAGTCACGTGGCGTGGGCGACTTCGTCCAGGACATGGCGAAGTCGAGCGACAAGAGCTTCGAGCAGGTCGAGGCCGAGTTCTTCGACCACGTGCGCCCGACCTCGCTGATCAAGCGCTTCGCGACGCCGCAGGAGGTGGCCTCGCTGGTCGCTTATGTGGCCAGCCCGCTCGCTTCGGCGACCACAGGCGCGGCGCTGCGTGTTGACGGGGGCGTGGTCAAGAGCGCGTTCTGACAAGGAATTGAGGCCGCGGCCGCCGTGCCGGCGGCCGACGAACTGCCCATGCCGTACCGCCTCAGCGAGGCCACCGACATCACGTCGACGCCGCACGGCGGCCGAACAAGGCCATTCTCCAGATCAGGCGTGAGGCGGAGCCTGGGTTCTCGCCGGCGGATAGATAGGCTTGCGCTGCCGGCACGCTGACGACCAGCTGCGTGCTCCCGCCCGGCGGGCTGCGCAACGCGAAGCTGCCACCCACACGCGTGACCCGCTCGCGCATGCCGCTCAGACCCCAATGACCGGGGCGTTGGCCATTGGCCTGCGTCTGCGGCGGGACGCCGACCCCATCGTCCGAGACGCTCATCGAAAGGCCGGTCTCGGCGTAGGTGACGTGAGCCTCGATGCGGGTCGCCTTCGAATGCTGGAAGGCATTGAACAGCGCCTCGCGTGCGACCAGCGCCAACTCGCCATGCACACCCGCCGCGAGCGGGCGAGACTCACCGTCGAGCCGCATCTCGAAGCTCGCCTCATGGAAGCTGGCCAGATCGTTGCCGAGCGACTCGAGGGTCTGCTCCAGTGGGCGCGAGTCCGACGGTTCCTGGCGCAGGTCCGTGACGCGATGGCGCCCCTCGATCACGATCTCGTCGGCCCGATCCAGTACACGCTCCATTTCTGCCCGCGCGGGCAGCGCTTCCGGGATCCCCCAGGCGACGCGCTGGAAGCGCAGCACCAGGCCCTGAAAGCCCTGGAGCAGTGTGTCGTGCAGATCCTGGGCGATGCGGGTGCGTTCATTCAGCCGGGCAAGATAGCGCTCAGCGGCGCGTGCTTCCAGCTGCCGCAGGCGCATGAGCACCAACAAGGCGATCAGGGCCAGCGCGAGCACGGCGCACAAGGCGCGGAAGGTGAGGGACTGGACGAAGGTCGGCGGGATCTCGATCGCCAAGGTCGCGGGCTTCGGGCTCCACACACCATCGGCATCGGTGCCCAGAACCTCGAAGACATACCGACCTGGGCCGAGATTGGAATAGTAGGCCTGACGACGAGCCCCAGCGTCATGCCAGCTGGTTTCCAGACCGGAGAGCCGGTACTTGAAGCGGATCCGCTCCGGCATGGCCAGCGACAGCGAGGTGTAGTCGATCTGCAGATCCTGCGTCCCGGCTGGCGGCTGCACCAAGCCGACCTGGTGTGGCGTCACGGGTGTTCCGCTCGCCGAAACGCGTTGGATCTGCAGGGCCGTCGATGCGGCTGGGGCGCCTGCCAGAGTTGCGGGGTCCACGACGACGACGCCATTGGTGACCGTGAACCACAGGTGGCCGTCCGGCGTTTGCAGCGCGGTACGCAGAGGCCACATGGTCTCGGCACGACCGGGCAGCCCATCGGACGTGTCAAGCTTCATGAGCGGCACGCGATAGTCGGGATCGGCAATCGCGCGCTTCAGGTCGGCAGCCTCGATGCGGGTGATGCCTTCTGCGCCATTGAGCCAGAGATCGCCTTGCGGCGTTTCCAGCAGCCCGCTCACGCCGTTGAAGGCGTCCGCCGCCGCGGCCCACACCTCGTGGAAGCCGGCGTCGTCGACACGTTGCAGGCCGTGCGCGCCGGCAACCCACACATGCCGGTCGCCCGCGGCAAGGGCCAGCACGTCGCCGACGCGCAGGCCTTCCTTCTGGGTGAACGTCGTGATCCGGTCACCCTCATCGACGCGCAGCAGCATGCCGTCCTCATAACCGAGCCAGGACCGCCCCTGCTGGTCGAGAGCAATCGCCTTGGCGTGAGCGTCGGCCGGGAAGCCCTTGTTGCCCTGCAGGCGCTCCCAGCTTCCGTCGGGTAGCCGGCGCAGCAAGCCCATGGCTTGGGCAGACACCCACAGCGCACCCGAACGGGCTTCGGCTATTTCCATCAGCGTTCCGCGCCAGTCAGGAAATGCGTCTCGCCGCTCGTCGATGTTGTGCCCATCGGGCCCCAATCGAGACAGGCCGTTGCGGTCACCGAGCCACACCGTGCCTGCATGATCGACGGCGACGCGGGTCAGCGAAGGCGAGGGCAGGGGGTAACTCACCAGATCCGCGGCCTTGCCGTCCAGCGGCAGATGGAAGATGCCATTGCGTGAGGTGAACCAGAGGTCGCCCTGACGGCCGAGCGCCATCGCTGGTGTGGACATGCCGACCGGGAACTGGAACGTGGAGACTCGCGTGCGACGCAGCCGGTCAAGCCCGCCGTTCGTGCCGATCCAGATGTTCCCTTCCCGGTCCTGCAGAATGCGCAGCACTTCGTCGCCGGTGAGGCGCTGGTTCCGGGTCAAACGCTGCAGGGCGGGTTGCGAGAATCGGAATGATTGAGCGTCGTGCGGGGCGGCGGCGTTCGGCGTGGGAGACAAGGGCACCAGCGGAAGCGGCGGCGCAGCCTGTGCTTCGGGCGCAAGCTCCTGCGATGCAGGCGGCGACGTCTCCGGTAGACGTTCACGCGTGACGCCATCGCCAGCGCCATACCAGAGATAGCCGTCGCGGTCGAAGATCGGCATGTACAGGCCGTTGTGGACAGGATGGCCGCTGTCGAAGACATCGCCGGGGACCTGAGGGCGCGGCAGCCTGAAATACCGCATGTGGAACTTCTGGCCGACCGAGCGTTGCGTGTTGGCCCACATCCGACCCTGCGGGTCCAGGGTCATGTACTCCGCATCCTTTTCGGGAAGGACGAGCTCGACGAAGCGTTGCTGGCCTGCGGGCCGCACCAGCGCACGCTTGTCTATGTTGACCCAGACATTGCCTGCGGGGTCGACATCCACGCTTTTCGTGAAAAGCCCCTGGCCGGAATCCGGACAGCCTTCGGCCTTGCCCATGCGATGCCAGGTGTCGCCCGAGCGCTTGAAGAGCCCGCGGGAGCTGGCCACCCACAGCGTGCCGTCCTTCTCCTGCGCAAACCCGCGTGTCGCGCCCTGAAATCCGCCAGGCTTCGCGTTTTCCTCGAGCACGACATGACCCTCCCGGACCAGCGCAAGGCCTCCGCTCAGGTAGCCTATCCACAGGCCGTTGTCCGGCGTGGCATAGAGCGTGAGGATGCCTCGACCCTGCAGCGACTCTCCAGCGATCGATGCAAACGGTTCGAAGCGCTCCCCGTCGAAGCGCAGAAGGCCCCGATCGGTTCCCAGCCAGAGATAGCCATCCGTGGTCTGGGCCAGGCCATACACCGGACCGAACACGCCCTCGCGAGCGCCCCATGCGGTGTGGTGGAGCTGGTCCAGCGGCGGGTTCCTCAGCAGCTCGTCGAGAGACAGGCGCTTAGGCGCCGGACCCGGCACGGCCGCCATGACAAACGACGCGCTCATCATGGAAAGCACACAGCCCATCCCGATCAAGGCGAGCGAACGAAGCATCGTGGAGAGTGAGGCGCGCATGTCAGGGGCTGGAGACGAGGACCGCGGAACATACCTCGGAACGCGGAGGGAGCGCCGGGGTGGGGACGGATCGGCGCGTGGCCGACCGAGCTTACAACTCGAGAATGCCCCGCTTCAGGGCAATGGTGACCGCATGCGTGCGGTCGCTCGCGGCCAGCTTCTCGAGGATGTTCTTCATATGCGCCTTCACCGTGCCCTCGGTGATGTTCAGCTTGCTGCCGATGCGCTTGTTGGAATTGCCATCGGCCGCCGAGCGCAGGACTTCGATCTCGCGTTCGGTCAGCTGCTCATCGGCAACGCGCTCGGCGAGCTGCACCGCCAGCTCCGGAGGCACACGCCGGCCGCCGCCGTGCACCAGCCGGATCGTGTCCATCAACTCCTTGCGAAGTGACTCCTTCAGCAGGTAGCCGCAGGCCCCGGCCTGCAGTGCCCTCAGGACATGGGCATCGTTGCGGTAGCTGCTGAGCATGACGATGCGGGCGGCGGGGAATTCCTTTCTGATGGCATCGAGCGCTGCGATGCCGTCCATGCCCCGCATGCGCACATCCATCAGCGTGACGTCCGGCCGGTGGAGGCGGTAAGCCTGCACGGCGGCCTCGCCATCCTCGACCTCGGCCACGAGGCTCATGTCGGGCTGCGCCGCGATCGCTCCCGCCAAGCCTTCGCGCAACAGCGGATGGTCATCGACCGTCATCACGCGGATCGGTTGAAGCTGCTGATTGCCGTCGGGCGTCACGTCGGGGGCCTTGCCTTGGGGGTTGAAGATGCGTCGGTAGCGGATGGTACGGCCTGCGCAGAAGCGAAGCGGCCCGAGGTGTCCAGCTCCAGCAGGCGATGTCGGCTCTCGGTCAGCACGGCGTCGGCGCGGTTGAGTGCGGCTTCCATCAGGGTGCGAGCAGGGCTGTCCGCCGGGATGCGATCAGCCGCGATCTGGAAGTGCAGCATCAGGCCGTGAAAGTCCTGCAGCAGGGAATCGTGGAGCTCGCGCGTCGTCCGATCGCGCTCCGCGATGCAGGACTCGCGGCTGTCTTTCATTCTCATACGGGCAGCACGCGCCGGCATGGGAGGGTGTCTCCGGTGTGGTCTTGGACCCCGATGCTCCCGACGCCTCGCTCAGCTTTGAGCTCCTGGGCGAACACGCGCATGGCATGCAAGAGCCGATACCGAGGCTCGGTATTGCGCGATCCTTCGCTCAGCAGGATCGACTTGTTGTACAGGTTCAGGATGTCGCCCACCAGATGAGGTTCCGGTCGGCCCGGCACGCACAGCAAGGCCGTGGCATCACACAGCGTGAAGCTGCCGCTGAACGCCGACATTCGCTGAAGCAAATCTCGCTCGCCCCCGCTCAATCCGCTGCAGCTCCAACTCAGCAAGGCGCGGAGGCTGCGATGGCGCGGACAGGCGGTGCGCCGCCCCCGGTCCAGCAGGGCAAGCGAGCTTTCGCAGCTTGCCGCGAGCGTGGGCAACCCGACCTCGGCGACCCGTGCTGCGGCGAGTTCCAGCGCCAGCGGGACACCGCCAAGCAGCCTGCATAGCCGTGCCACGGTCGCAGCGTTGTGCTCCGAGACGGTGAAGGATGCGCAGCGTGCGCGAGCCCGCTCCTCGAACAGGCGGATGGCCGGATAGGACAGCAGTTCCTCCAGTCCACAGGCAGCCCGCTCTTCGGGCACCGCGAGGGGTTGAAGTCTGTAGACCCACTCTTCCCGAACCCGCAGCGGCTCGCAACCAGAGAAGATGAAGCAGAGCCCGGCGCAGGTTTGCAGCAGCCGATCCACCAGTTCAGCGACAGCGTCAACCAGGTGTTCGCAGTGATCCAGGACGATGAGCAGGTGCCGATCGCGCAGTGCTTCTTCCAGGCCACTCGGTCCAAGCCAACGCAGCCCCAAGGCGTGGCCCAGCGCGAATTCGACGTCGGTCGACTGACTGATCAGACTGAAATCAGCCAGGGCGATCCCGTCTTCAAATCTGCTGCTGAGCGATGCGAGCGCCGCTTCCACAACCGTGGTCTTGCCGACACCCGCGGGGCCGACCAATGACACCAGCCGTGCGTGGCCGAGCATGTCCGAGATGCAAGCGATGGCCGCCTCGCGGCCGATCGGGGCGCCAAGGTTCACCGGGAGCGGCAGCGGAATGCGAAGGGACCGGCGATTGCGCTCTCCGGGTGTCTGATGGCCGGAGGGGAGGCGAACAGGCGCCGTGAAGACATAGCCACGTCCTGGGACGTTCGTGATGTAGGGCGTCTGCTCGTGCCGGTCGCCCAACTGGCGCCGCAACTCCGACATGTGAACGCGCAGGCTGGTTTCCGCGACGACGATGCCTTGCCAGACGCGCGACACCAACTCTTCTCGGCTGTACAGCCTTCCGGGAACTTCCAGCAACACGTCCAGCAGCCCGATGGCACGACTGCCGATCCGCAGCGGGCCTTCGGGTGCGTAAACCTGACGGTGCAGGGGGTCGTATCGAAAGGGGCCAAACTCCACCGTTCGGCGCAGGCTTCGACTCGTCGACTGGGGAACTGCGTCCGCATTCATCAAACCGCCCGGCGGTAGTCCATCATGCCGTGATGCTCGCGCTCACCGTGCAAGCGCGGCACTGGAGCAAGTTGAGCTGCCCTCTACCTCTTTCGAGAAGTTGCGGCTTCGCCGGACTTTCGGTAAGGCAGAAGGGGGAGCGCACGCTCCTCCCTTTGGACATTCCCGCGCAGGCAGGCCTCCCGAACAATCGGGCATGAGCAATGAGTCCGCAAAGCGCCTGGCGGAACAACGCCACCACCAGATGTTCCCGGTGCTGTCGCCCGACGACATCGCACGCATGGCACGCTTCGGCGAGCGGGTGCGCTTCGAGCCGGGTGAGTTCCTCCGGCGCGCCGGCCAGCGGCCGCCGGGCCTGTTCGTGCTCATGTCCGGCCGCATTGTCGTCAGGCAGCGAACGGGGCTCGGGCAGATCGAGCCGATTGCCGACTATGGCGCCGGCGGATTCCTCGGCGAAGTCGGGCAACTGGGCGGCGGCGCGTCGCTGACCGACGCCCAGGCCGAGGAAGCGGTGGAGGCGCTGCTGATCCCGACCGATCGGCTGCGCGCGCTGATCATTGGCGAGGCCGATCTGGGCGAGCGCGTCATGCGCGCACTGATCCTGCGGCGCATGCTGCTGGTCGAGGCAGGCACGAGCGGGCCGGTGCTGATCGGCCGGCCGCAATCGCCGCAGCTGCTTCGCCTGCAGGGCTTTCTGCGCCGCAACGCCCAGCCCCACCAATATGTGCGGCCGGACGAGCTGGACGCCACGCTGGCGATGCTTGAGCAATATGGCGCGACCGACGACGATGTCCTGGCGATCTGCCCCAGTGGCGCCGTCCTCGTCAATCCGACCGAAGCGCAGTTCGCCCGCTGCATCGGCATGCTCGACGCGCGTGTCCGCACGGAGCGCTTCGATGTCCTGATCGTCGGCGCCGGCCCCGCAGGACTCGCCGCGGCCGTCTACGCCGCCTCCGAAGGCCTGAAGGTGGCGGTGCTCGATGGCCGCAACTTCGGTGGCCAGGCGAGTGCGAGCGCGCGCATCGAGAACTACCTGGGTTTTCCGACCGGCATCAGCGGCATGGCGCTGGCGGCCCGGGCTTACGTGCAGGCGCAGAAGTTCGGTGCGGAGCTGATGATCCCGACGCAGGCCTGCCTGCTCGATTGCACGCGACGCGACCCGGATCGCCTCCTGCGGGTGCAGCTGGACGACGGCCGCTGGCTGTGTGCGCGCACGGTCGTCATCGCCAGCGGCGCGCGCTACCGGCGTCCCGAGGTGCCGCGACTGGCGGAGCTGGAAGGCCGCGGCGTCTGGTACTGGGCCTCGGCGGCCGAGGCGGCGCTGTGTGCAAGTGCGGAGGTCGCGCTGGTCGGCGGCGGCAACTCTGCCGGCCAGGCCGCCGTCTATCTGGCAAGCCATGCGGCCAAGGTCTCCCTGCTGATCCGCGGCCCCGATCTGGCCGCCGGCATGTCCCGCTACCTTGTCGATCGCATCGCCAACACGCCGAACATCGAGCTGCTCCATCACACCGAGCTGAGCGCCCTCCGCGGCGACCGCGCGAGTGGGCTGCAGGGCATGACATGGAAAGTCGGCCGGGAGGGCCGTCTGCTGGAATCCGACATCCGCCATCTGTTCCTGTTCATCGGCGCGGAACCGGAGAGCGCCTGGCTGGAAGGCTGCGGCGTGGCGGTCGACGCGAAGGGATTCGTGCTGACGGGCGCCGCCGCGATGTCCTCCGCGATGTCCGCCGAGGTTCGCGGCTCCGTGCCACTACCGCTGCCGCTGGAGACCCGCGTGTCCGGCGTCTTCGCGGTGGGCGATGTGCGCGCCGCATCGGTCAAGCGCGTGGGCGGTGCGATCGGCGAAGGCGCCGCCGTGGTCGCGATGATCCATCAGTACCTCGCATCGTGAACCACTAGACTGGACCATCAGCTTCAAGGAATTCGCGATGTCATCCGGTGCCGTTCTCAAGATCCAGCCGCTCGGTTTTCCTTGGGAGACCCTCGACCCGTTCCTGTTCTGCGTCTATCACGACGACGCCTATCCGCGCGGCAACGGCAAGTTCGGTCCCGATGCCTCGCTGGCCGGACGCAATCTGGGTCAGGACTTCGCGGGCAAGGACGGTTGGCGGATGTACCACGGCACGACGGTGCCTGGCTTCCCCTCGCATCCGCACCGCGGCTTCGAAACCGTGACGATCGTGCGCAAGGGCTTGATCGACCACTCCGATTCTCTGGGGGCCGCGGCCCGCTTCGGCGGCGACGGCGATGTGCAGTGGCTGACTGCCGGCAGCGGCATCGTGCATGCGGAGATGTTTCCTCTGCTCGATGCGACCGGCCCCAACCCGCTGGAGCTCTTTCAGATCTGGCTCAACCTGCCCGCGCGCAGCAAGATGGCCGACCCGCATTTCACGATGTTCTGGTCCGAGAAGATTCCGCGTCGCGAGCTCGTCGATAGTGAAGGGCGAGCGACGCTCATCGCCTGCATTGCCGGGCATTTCATGGCCGCGGACCTGGGCGCACCGCTGCCGCCGCCGCCCGACTCGTGGGCCGCGCAGGCGGAGGCCGATGTGGCGATCCTGACGGTGAAGATGGCGCCGGGCGCCCGCTGGACGCTGCCGCCGGCGAGCGGTGCGCAAACACGTCGCAAGCTCTATTTCTTCAAGGGCAACAGCGTCGTGATCGATGGGCAGCGCGTCGAGGCGCAGTCCTCCATCGAGCTGCGCGCGACGCAAGCCGTCGAACTCATCAACGGTGATGCGCCCGCTGAATTTCTGATGCTGCAGGGCCGGCCGATCGGCGAGCCGGTGGCCCAGTACGGCCCCTTCGTGATGAACAGCGAACAGGAGTTGCAGCAAGCCTTCGCCGACTACCGCCGCACCGAGTTCGGTGGCTGGCCGTGGCCTGACAGCGGCCCGGTTCACGGCATCGAGCCTGAACGATTTGCGCGGCACGCTGACGGGCGCATCGAACGCGCAGGTCCGGCCTAGGCGCTTGGTGCGATGGCAATGAAGGTATCAAACGGGCTGTCTTGCAAGGCAAGCTGTTCTGACAGCACGTCTGACGGTATCGGCGAGTCCTGGTCTGGCTTCTGCTGCCGCTACGCCCCGGACCAGGAATTGAGCGATGGAATAGCGAGTTCTCGTTCCGATCATGTCTGGTTCCTTTCGTCGGACGGCCTCGGCATCGGGGCCGGAAACAGCAGCGTCATGATAACGTAAATGTGCACGATAACAATGCATGTGTTATCGTGTGGAATTAAAGTTATCAAAGATGAGCCTTGACCACCCTCGCAACCGCCGTTCTGCGCTACCTCCAAGAGGTCCTGGGCATTGAAGCGCCAGGCGTGAAGCCATGGGCACGCGCAAACGAACTGCCGTACTTCCTTCGCGATGCCTTCCAGTTCAGCGAACTGGAACTGCTGGGGCAGCCCGTTGTCCTGGCGATAGGGCGCGCGGAGGCCAAGCAGTCCCTCAGCGAAGTCCGGACCTGGCTGGACAAGGTCAAGGCCCTGGCCGGTCACCCGGCGGTCTACGTCACCGATGCACTGGCCTCCTATGACCGTCGACGCTTGATCGAGCAAAAGGTCCCGTTCATCGTGCCGGGCAACCAACTCTATCTGCCGGACCTAGGTCTGGACCTGCGCGAGTATTTTCGGCAGCGCGCTCCGGCCACGGAAGCGCTGAGTCCATCCGCGCAAGCCATGCTGATCACCGCCTTGCTGCGCCAGCCGTGGCAATCCGATTGGCAGCCCTCCAAGGTCGCTGTCGCCTTGGGCTACACGCCCATGACACTGTCACGCGCGGTCAAGGAACTGACTGCGGCCGGGTTGGCTACTGCATACGCGGTCGGCCGCTCGCGTTGGCTGCGAATGGAACTCCCACCGGAGCAGACCTGGGAGCGTGCGAAGCCCGCACTGCGAACGCCAGTCAGGCGCGTGGTCTGGGTGGCAGGCCACGGGGTCGTTGCACATCGGCCCAGCCGCATCGCGGGCTTAAGCGCACTCGCGCGCCATTCCATGCTGACCGAACCGAAATGGCCGGTGTATGCGATGACCGCAGCCGACTGGAAGGCTGCGACGAATGCCGGGGTTCGAAAGTTACCTGAGCCCGAAACGGGTGCACAAGAATGGCAGCTGTGGAGCTACAGCCCGGCGTTGATGCCAGACGCCACCACGGTCGACCCGCTCTCGCTGACGCTCAGCCTGCAAGAGAATGCCGACGACCGAATCCAGCTCGCATTGGATGAACTGAAAGGACAACTTCCATGGTGAGAGGCTTGGACATTTTCCAGGAGCGGTTTGCGGAATACGTCGACCAGTACGTCTTGATTGGCGGCACGGCGGCGAGCTTGACGATGGAGGAAGCCGGGCTGGAGTTCCGGGCCACCAAAGACCTCGACATCGTCTTGCATGTGGAAGCGCTGACGCCGGCATTTGGCAAGGCCTTCTGGAAATTCGTTGAGGACGGCGGCTACGAAATCCGCCAGGTCAGCGACACGGGAAAACCAATCTTCTATCGGTTCCAGAAGCCCGCTGACGCTCGCTACCCGGCGATGGTTGAGCTGTTCGCGAGAGCCCCCGACGGATTGCAGCCGGCCGAAGGCAGTCAGCTAACACCAATACCACTGGACGAAGCCGTCTCCAGCTTATCCGCCATTTTGTTGGACGAGGTTTACTACGCATTCATCATGGCTGGGCGCCGCGAAGTCGACGGCCTGCCCTGGGTGGGTGAAGACCGCCTGATCCCGCTCAAGGCCATCGCGTGGCTGGAACTGACTGCGCGACAAGAGCAGGGCGCCAAGGTGGGCGCCAAGGACGTGCGCAAGCACCTCAACGATGTGCTGCGCCTTTCGCAACTGCTGGCGCCCGCCACGCGCATTCCAGTCGACAAAAAGATCGGCGACGACATGACGCGGTTCCTTGTTGCCGTCGCTGCCGACACGTCCATCGACCCGAAAGCGCTGCAGCTTGGCAACGTCGCCATCGCCGAGCTGGTGGCCCGCATCGCCCAGGCATATGAAATTGAATTGCCTGCACAGGCGGCGGGGTGACGGACGAGGAAGTCAGCCTAAGCGGGTCGATGGGCAGCCGCTCCCGATCGGAACCAAAAAAATGAGCAGGAGGAGACAGGCATTGTTCAAGGCTTGGTGCGCTGGCACCAAGAACAAAAGCGAGAAGAAGACGTTCCGAACGTACTCGGAAAAAGAGGGCGGCCGTGCAGCCGTTCTTACGCAGCTGGGCGAAGCCGTCAGGACGCACTACGACCAGGCTGACCGGATCGCTGACGATGTCGCCCGCCTCGGGTACGAAGGCGCCTGCGAAATTCTGAGGGCACTGCTGCCGCAGTCGAAGCGCGCGCGCTCCGGCGATCTCGGCGAAATCCTGGCCTCGGAACTGGTGGAGGAGGACATGGGCTTTCGTGTTCCCGTCCGGCGGATGCGCTTCAAAGATGGGCGCGAGGTGGCGATGCGCGACGACGATTTCAGAATGACCTCGCTGACGCAAGCTACTGATCAAGCCTGAAGATCGACCGGCTGGCAGTCCATTTCTCGCCGGCCGGGGTCCAGGGCGTGGGCCGCTGGAACTTCCACATGAGGGCCTCCCAGGCCCGAATGCCGGGGTGGGCGGCGCCAGCGGCTGCAAAGCGTGCAGCATCGAAGCGCGCGTCATCGGTTTCCATGCACATCACCAGGCGCGTGCCCAGACGATAGATCTCCATGCCGATCACGCCTTGCTCGCGCAGAAAGCCTTGCACCTCGGCGGGCACGGCGCGGTGACGGGCCTCGTATTGCTCTATCAGCTCCGGGTCATCGGCCAGATCGAGGAAGAGGCAGGTCTTCATGTCAGCGCCCGGTCAAGATGAAGGTAGCCGCCGTCAGGATGCAGCCATTGGCCCGTCGTGTGCGAGGAGCGGTCCGACAACAGGAAGAGCACGAGATCGGCGATCTCCTGCGGGGTCGTCATGCGGCGGCCCAGCGGGATGCTCTGGTTGATATGCGCCAGCGCGGCTTCAGGGTCGGGCCGAAGGGCCAGCCACGCGGCGTATTGTGGCGTCGCGACCTCGGCCGGCAGCACGGCGTTGACGCGCACCTCATGGGGCGCCAGCTCGGCGGCCCACTCGCGCGTGAGGCCGAGGACGGCGGCCTTGGAGGCCACGTAGCCGCTGGTGCCGCCTTGTCCCGTCAAGGCCGTCTTGGACGAGATGTTGACGATGGCGCCGCGCTGCGCCTTGAGCGCTTCGGCGCACAGATGAGCCATCACGAAGTAGTGCAGCAAATTGATTTGCAGGGACTTCATGAACGCTGCGCTGCTGCCGAGCAAGCCGGCGCCATCGTTGGCGCCCGCGTTGTTGACCAGGCCGTGCACCGCGCCCAGTTGGTCCAGCGTGATGCGGACCGCTTCGGCGCACTGCGCCTCTTCACTCAGATCCACGCGATGGAAGCGATGGCGCGGACTGTGCGCAGCCAACTGCCGAGCCAACGCTTCGTCGGGCGGGTTGCGATCCAGGATGACGGGAATGGCACCCTCACGGGCCAGCCCCAGGCTGATGGCCGCGCCAATGCCGGCGCTGCCGCCCGTGACGAGGATCACCCGGTCTTGCAGATGAAGGTCCATGCGGGAGTCGCGTCGTTCAGGGCTTGAAAGTGTATTGCGCCAGGGATTCCGGCTTCATCTCGATCGAGTACCCGGGCCGCTGGGGCGGCATGTAGGCGCCGTGGCGGATCACGCAGGGGTCAACGAAATGCTCGTGCAGATGATCCACGTATTCGATCACGCGGCCGGTCTTGTCGCCGCTGATGCACAGGTAGTCGATCATCGACAAGTGCTGCACGTACTCGCACAGGCCCACGCCGCCAGCGTGCGGGCAGACCTTGAGCTTGTACTTGGCGGCCATCAGCAGCACGGCCAGCACCTCGTTCACACCGCCGATGCGACAGGCGTCGATCTGCACCACGTCAATCGCGCCGCGCATGATCAGCTGCTTGAAGATGATGCGGTTCTGGCACATCTCGCCGGTGGCCACCTGCATGGCGCCCTTCATGGCCTCGCGGATGCGGCGGTGGCCCTCGATGTCGTCCGGGCTGGTGGGCTCTTCGATGAACCAGGGTTTGGCAAAGGCCAGCTTGGGCAGCCAGGCGATGGCTTCGTCCACCTCCCAGATCTGGTTGGCATCGATCATCAGCGTGCGGTCGGGCCCCAGGACTTCGCGGGCAATGCGCACACGGCGTATGTCGTCCTGCAGATCACGGCCCACCTTGAGCTTGATGTGAGTGAAGCCCTCGTCCACTGCCTCTTGTGCCAGGCGGCGCAGCTTCTCGTCGTCATAACCCAGCCATCCGGCCGAGGTGGTGTAGCTGGGATAGCCGTGTTGCCGGAGCTCCGCCATGCGCGCGGGCTTGTCCAGCGCGCGTTCGCGCAGCATCGTCAGCGCTTCCTCCGGCGTGATGCAGTCCGTGATGTAGCGGAAGTCAATCAGCTTGACGATTTCCTCGGGGCTCATGTCGGCCACCAACTGCCACACGGGCTTGCCGACAGACTTGGCCCAGAGATCCCATACCGCGTTCACCACCGCGCCGGTGGCGAGGTGGATGGCGCCTTTGTCCGGCCCAATCCAACGCAGCTGGCTGTCCGACGTGATGTGGCGCCAGAAACGGCCCATGTCCCCGGCAATCCAGGCCAGATCCAGGCCCACGATCAGGTGTTCCAAGGCTTTGATCGCCGCGCAGCAAACCTCATTGCCACGGCCGATGGTGAAGGTCAGGCCGTGGCCCTCCAGACCCGCCGTGTCGGTGCCCAGGACGAGGTAGGCCGCCGAGTAGTCTGGGTCGGGGTTCATCGCATCGGACCCGTCCAGATGTGTTGAGGTGGGGAAGCGCACATCCAGCACGCGCATCGAGGTGATCTTGCTCATCGAAACAGGTTCTCCAATTCGTTCGTCCGTGCCGCAGCGTCGGGGGTGCCCACTTCTTGACAGGTGCGCTGCGCTTGCTCGCCCAGGCCGGTGATGCCAAGACGCATGACTTGCCCGGCGCGCAGGTACACGGGTGGTTTTTGACCCAGTCCCACGCCGGGCGGGGTGCCCGTGGAAATCACGTCGCCCGGCTGCAGGGTCATGAATTGACTCAGGTGGCTGACGAGCCGCGCCACGCCAAACACCATGGTGCGGGTGTTGCCGGTCTGGTAGCGTTTGCCGTCGACGTCCAACCACAGGTCCAGGTTTTGCGGATCGGCCACTTCGTCAGCCGTTACGAGCCAGGGGCCAAGCGGACCGAAGGTGTCGCAGCCCTTGCCCTTGTCCCATTGGCCACCGCCGCGCTCCAGCTGAAATTCGCGCTCGGACACATCGTTGATCACGCAGTAGCCGGCCACGTGGCGCAGGGCGTCGGCCTCGCTGATGTAGCGCCCAGCCTGGCCGATCACCACGCCCAGCTCCACCTCCCAATCGGTGCGGCTGGAACCGCGCGGGATTTCAACATCGTCGTTCGGACCGACGATGGCGCTGGTCCATTTGGCAAACACCACCGGCTCGGCCGGCACGGGCATGTTCGATTCGGCTGCATGGTCAGCGTAGTTCAGGCCGATGCAGATGAACTTGCCGACCTGGCCCACGCAGGGGCCCAGTCGCAGCGTGTGTTGCGGCACGCCTTCCACCAGCGGGAGCGATTCAATGTCCAACTGACGCAGAGCCTGCAAGCCGGCGGGCGTCAGCACCTCGCCGCTCAGGTCGCTGATGTGCGCGGACAGGTCGTGCACGCGGCCCTGCGCGTCCAGGATGCCGGGCTTCTCGTGACCCGACGGGCCGTAGCGCAAAAGTTTCACCTTGTATTCCTCAGCTTGGATTCAGTCGTAAAGGAGTGGCGCGATCTTGGGGTCGGCGATCGTGGTCTTGTCGTACCAATAAAACCCGGTGTCGATCAGCTTGGGCAGTGGCTGCCCCTTGATGGCCTTGACGGCGGCTTCCACCGTCTTGTAGCCCATGCCCAGCGGGTTCTGCGTGATGGAGCCGGCAATCAGACCGGCGCGGATCGCGTCCTTCTGCTGCTTGCCGGAGTCAAAGCCGACGATCACCACCTTGCGCTTGGATTCCTTGACGCCGTTGACGATGCCGATGGCCGTGCCCTCGTTGGTGCCGAAGAGGCCGCTCAAGCGCGGGTTGGCCTGCAGGATGGATTTGGCCACTTCCGTGGCCGAGAGCAGGTCGGCCCCGTATTGCACCGACACAATTCTGATCTGCGGATACTGGCTCTTGATGCGCTCGACGAAGCCGTCACGCCGGTCGGTGCCCGTGCGGCTGGTCTGGTCATGCGCCACCACAGCCACCTCGCCCTTGCCGCCAATCAACTCGGCCATCTTGTCGGCCGCCAGGCTGGCGGCGGCACGGTTGTCGGTGGACGCCGTGGCCACGGGAATGTCGCTGTCCACGCCCGCATCAAACGCGATCACGGGAATGTTGGCAGCCTTGGCCTTGCGCAGCAGCGGGATGGCGGCCTTGCTGTCCAGCGCGGCAAAGCCGATGGCACCGGGTTTCTTGGACAGGGTGGCGGCCAGCATGTCGATCTGCTTGTCGATCATGGTCTCGGACTCGGGCCCCTCGAAAGTCACCTTCACGTGCAGGTCGCGGCCTGCCTGTTCGGCGCCGGCTTTCACGGTCTGCCAGAACTGGTGCTGAAAGCCTTTGGAGATCACGGCCACGTACAGTTGGGGCTGCGTTTGCGTTTGCGCTTGGGCCGGACTGCAAAGTACGCCGATACCCAGGGCTGTCATCGCCACCATCGCCAGTGCGTAGATCCGGCGTGCACTGTTGCTGTTCATTCGCTGCTCCTGTTGTATTTCATGATTGGCGACGCGCCTTGTCCGCGTAGACCGCCAGGATGATGATGGCGCCGGTCACCACGGTCTGCCATTCCTGAGCCACCGACATGACACGCAATCCGTTGGTCAGCACGCTCATGATGAAGGCGCCGATCAGCGTTCCCACGATGGTTCCTTTGCCCCCGCTGAGCGAGGTGCCACCAATCACCACGGCAGCAATCGCATCCAGCTCGTAACCTTGTCCGAGCGCTGGTTGCGCCGAGTTGAGCCGCGAGGCAATCAGGAGGCCGGCGACGCCGCAAACCGCGCCGCTGACCGCGTAGATGGTGATCTTCCAGAAGCGCACATTCACGCCGGAAAGGCGCACGGCTTCCTCGTTGCTGCCGATGGCCTGCGCGTAGCGGCCCAGCACAGTCTTGTTGAGGATCAGCCCGAACAGCCCCGCCACCGCGAACATGATCAGCACCGCGTTGGGAATGGGCAGCGCGGGCAACACTGCGCCGATCAGCGAGTCCTGCGCGATCACCGAGAAGTTGGGCGTGTCGTTGAAGTAGATCGGCCGGGTCCCCGAGATCACGAGCGACAGGCCCTTGAGCACCATCATCATGCCCAGCGTGGCAATGAAGGGCGGGATCTTGAAGCGCGCCACCAGCGTGCCCGACACGAAACCGCTGAGCGTGCCCGCCAGCAGCGCGGCCACGATCCCTGCGCCCAGCGGCAAACCCATATTGGTGAGCACCAGACCGGTGATCACCGCGCAGAAGGTCATCAAAGTGCCGACTGACAAATCAATGCCCGCAGTCACGATCACCATCGTGCAGGCAATCGCCAGCACCCCGTTGACCGCCGTGGCCTGCAGGATGTTGACGATATTGTCCAACTGCAGGAAGTTCTCCGACGCGATACCGAAGAACACGATCAATGCCACCAGGCTGGCAAAGGCGAGCAGTTTTTGTTGCAGCGCCGGGTTGATCAGGGGTTTGCTAACGTCTTTGTTCATCGGTGCCACTGCGGCCTCGCTGCTGGGAGAGATCTGCCTTGCGCTCATCACGCCACCACCGTTTCTTTGTGCGCTGCCAAATGCATGATTCGTTCTTGAGTGGCCTCGGCGATGGGCAGTTCACCGGCCAGGCGGCCCTGGCACATCACCAGGACGCGGTGCGAAAGCCGCAGCACTTCGGGCATCTCTGACGAGATCACGATGATGGCCTTGCCGGCTTTCGCGAGTTCTTCCAACAGCTTGTAGATCTCGACCTTGGCGCCCACGTCGATACCGCGCGTGGGCTCATCGAAGATCAGTACCGCGCAGTCGCGCAGCAGCCATTTGGCAATCACCACCTTCTGCTGGTTGCCGCCCGAGAGCTGGCGGACCACATGGCTGGCCGAGCCCGCTTTGATCTGCAGCTGAGTCAGGTAGCGATCGGCGGTTTCGCGTAGAGCGGACTTGCGCAGCATGAGGGCGCCGTTCACAAAGTCTGCCAGCGCGGCCATGGCGATATTGGCCTCGATGTCCATGTCCACCGCCAAGCCGAAATGCTTGCGGTCTTCGGACAGATAGCCAATGCCTTGCTTGACCGCGTCGGCTGGCGTGTTGATGCGCGCGACCCGGCCGTTGACAAGAATCTCGCCGGCATCGCGTTTGTCGGCGCCGAAGATCAGCCTCGCCATTTCGGTACGCCCCGCACCCATCAGGCCGGCCATGCCCAGGATCTCGCCTCGGCGCAACTGGAAGCTCACGTCGCGCACAGCCTTGCCACGGCTCAAGCCGCGCACCTCCAGCACCACCTCGTTGCCACGAGTGTCGGGCGGTGTCGTCACGCCATGTTCCAGCGGGCGACCCACCATCAAACGGATGATCTCGTCAGTGCTGGTCTCGTTCATGGATCGCGTGGCGATGCGGCGGCCATCGCGAAGCACGGTCACGCGGTCCGCAATCTGCGCAATCTCATCCATCTTGTGCGAGATGTAGACGATGCCTACGCCCTGGCTCTTGAGCTGGCGGATGACGCGAAACAGCTCGGCCACCTCGGCGTCGTTGAGCGCTGCGGTGGGCTCGTCCATGATGAGAATGCGCGGCTCGAAGGACAGAGCCTTGGCAATCTCAACCATCTGCTGCTGCGCTACCGACAGTTCGGCCACCGGTGTGCGTGGGTCCAGCTTGAGGTTCAGTCGGGTGAACAGTTGCGTGGCGGCCTGGTTCAGCGCCACGTCGTCGATCAGCAGTCCCAAAGCGCGACGCGGTTCGCGCCCGATGAACAGGTTCACGCCTGCGCTCAGGTCATTCATCAGGTTGAGCTCCTGATGAATGATGTTCACGCCCAGACGCTGGGCATCGCCGGGCGTGCTTATCTTGACCTGCCGGCCATCGATCTCGATCTGACCTTGATCGGGCTGATGAATGCCCGCCAGGATTTTCATCAGCGTGGACTTGCCCGCACCGTTCTCGCCCATTAAGGCATGCACCTCGCCGCGCAGCAGGCTGAAATCCACCTCGATCACCGCTGGATTGCCGTTGAAGCCCTTGGACACGCCTCGCACGGCGAGCAGCGGCGCCACCAGCCCGTGGGGCGGGGATTGGGTTGTCATGGCCATCATTCGTGTTGGCCCCAATCTGGCGGAACTCCATGCACTCGATGCATTCGAAGCACTCGATACGGGGCATTGGCCCCAATTGTTTCGTACATAAATAGCGCTTTCACAGATGAAGTTAGTGTAGCTTGCATGTGTCGGACGATTGCAAGGGTAAATACCTGTTTTGCCTGCGTCATGGCCTTGGACGCATTCCTGAACTCGAGATGAGTTACAGCTGAGGTACGTGGCGGCTCGCTGCCTAGGGCGGGGAAGGCTGCCCGGAAGCGGCGCAGAAGCGGTGTGTCTGTTTCCCCGTCACCCCTCGGGCCGCACCGTGATTTGCCGGTGTTCGGCAGATTGACGGCGGTTGATGCCCCGCAAGCGGGGTGCGCGATGGCCTGCGCTGAGGGACATGGCGTTTCCACCTGGATTTCAGCTAGTTATTTCGCTGGCAAATCAGTGATTTATGTATAAAAATTGCTGCGAGGCCTGAATGACGGTCTTCTCAGGCATGTCCAGGGGGGACTCTTCTTTCCATCGGCCCTGCCGGTCATCGCTTTCGCCAAGTTGTCGCCTTGCTCAAGCCGGTGGTTTTCGCAATCAAGCTGATCAATATCAGCCCGGGCGACGGGCCCCGCACCGGCAACTTTCCGTGCTGGCGGCCGCTGATTTCGTTGGTACGTACTTTGAAAATTCAATAACGGAGACAAAAGAATGTTCAATCGCGCAATTGGAAATTGGAACCGGCCTGCCTTGCGGGAGAGGTGGAGCAGAAGATATTGCCATCTGGCGTCGGCGGCCCTGGTCGGTGGAGCATCTTGCTTGACCCCGATAGCTGCGGCAGTGGCACAGACGGTTGCCGGTCAAGCCGGTGAAGGGCGGACGGAGGAAAAGACCGAGGCGCTGGAAACAGTCGTGGTGACCGGCATCCGTGCATCCCTGGAGTCTGCCCAGCGTGTCAAGCGAAATGCGGCGACGGTGGTCGAGGCCATCACGCCCGAGGATCTTGGGAAGTTCACCGACAACAGCATTGCCGATCAGTTGCAGCGTGTTCCCGGCGTGCAGATCGACCGCAACACGGACGGCCGTTCCGGCGATCACGTGTCCGTGCGTGGGATCGGCGGCGAATACGTCACGACCACCATCAATGGCCGCAGCCCAGGCGGCTACGGCAAGGAGGGCCAGCAGTTCCTCCGCCAATTTGCGGTTGAGGTTTTGCCGGGAGAAATCCTCAGCGGTGCGCTGGTTTACAAGACCTCGTCGGCCGAAATGATTGAACCCGGCATGGGCGGCGCAGTGGACTTCCAGACGCTGCGGCCCTTGGACTACAAGCTCAAGGACGGGAAGCAATATTTCGGCAGCTTCACGGTAAAGGGCAACGAGAGCAGCGGCTCAGGCGCCACCAAGTTCGGCAATGGCGTCAGCGGCATTGTGGGCGGCAAGCTTGTCGGCAATACGCTGGGCTTCGTCGTCGCCGCGATGACGAGCAAGAACCCCTACCAGATGGATTTCATGGAAGGTAATTCGGTCAGCCAGCAGACGCTCAACGTACAAGCCGCCGATGGCACCGTTTCCCGTCCGTCCGTCATCTTCTACAACAACTTCACCATCGGGCGTTCGAGAAGGGACGATCAGCGTCATGCCATCAGCGGTGATCTGCAATGGAAGCCGACTGAGAATTGGGACATCAATGTCGACTATCTGTCGAGCAAGTTGAACCGATTCGACAATCGAGATACCTACGTTGCTGACTTCAGCGCCAACAATATTCTGAACGGCACCTTCCTGCCGGGCGGTGTCACCATCAGTCATGGCGCCGTGACGGCCCTGGACATGACCAAGTACCTGCCGCCGGATGCGTCCGATCCCAACAGCGGCAAGCCGGGCGTGCTGGGCTTCCCGATCGACTACAACAACTATTCGACCACCAAGATCGGCGGCTTGAATGCCAAGTGGCACAGCGACAAGCTCAAGGTAGAGGGTGACCTGTCGTTCAACAAGACGCAGACGTTTCAGAACCTGGGATGGTTCTACGCCTCATACACCTACCCGTCATTTACCGGCCTGAACTACACGTCCAATACGTCTGGACCGGCTTCCATCAATGTCGGGGCACCCGCACTTTCGCTTTCAGACTTCAACACCATTGGGGCGTTGCGCCGCTACTTCAAAATGAAGAACGAGGGCGGCGAGGCGCATCTGTCCGCCAGCTATGAACTCAGCGATAACGACACCTTGAAGGTCGGCTTCCGGCACTCAACAGCTGATGTGGACACGCGGAATGCCTACAACTCATCGTTCGCGCTGACAGGCGCGCAGAACACCCTCCTGCAGGGAATCCTGTATCCGGGCGGCACTGACAATCTGCTGGCCGGTCACACCATTGGCAACTTTGGGTCCGTGCCTGCTCAAAGTCCGAGCAGCGTCAACGGATCTGCCTTCTTCAATCCGGCATTCGATTTCAATCAGGCGCCGTTCGGCGGCGATTTCTCGAATGCAAGCCAGGCTCAAGGCGCTTGGAGCGGCAACGCCGATCCCAGCATTGGCTATATCTACGCCAACAAGGAAAAGGTGGATGCCGTTTTCGGGCAGCTTGATTTCGAGAACACGTTCTGGGGCATGCCGGTCGATGGCAATGTGGGACTTCGACTCGTCAGGACCGAGAACCGCGCCAGGGCGTTCCAGACCATCACGACAGTGAACAACACCTCAGGGACTGATCTGCACACGGAAAGCTTCATCCCGGCAGAAGCGATCACGAGCCATACCAACGCGCTTCCGTCGCTCAACATCACGCTGCATCCGAACCAGGACACGAACCTCCGCTTTGGCGTGGGCAAGACGATGAGTCGTCCCGAATACCTGGACATGGCGCCGAACAACAACCTCACGGTTCCGAGTGCCGCACTGCTGCTGACCAATCCTGACTCCAGAGGAACCGGTACTGCCGGAAATCAGAACCTGAAGCCGGCGACCAGCTGGAATTTTGATTCAACGCTTGAGTACTACACCCGGTCTGGAGCGTCCTACGTCGCCAGCCTGTTCTACAAGCGGGTCAGCAATTTCATCGCGCCCGTCGTAACCCTCAATACGACGCTGCCCGGGTACGGATCCATGCTGTTCAACGTGACGCAGCCGCAGAATATGTCCAAGGGTCATGCGGCGGGCATGGAACTGGGCTTGAATCAGCCGCTGCGTGCCTTGTTGCCCGAACTCGATGGCTTCGGCATCCAGGCCAACTTCACCTACGTGGACAGTGCGATTGATCAGCCGATCTCGGGTCAGAAAGTCAGCTTCCCCGGCGTGTCCAAGCGCAACGTCAACGGCATCGCGTATTACAGCAAGGGTGATTGGGACGCTCGAGTTGCGGTTACCTACAGGAGTGCCTACCTGAGTCAGTTCCCCTGGGCCGGCTATGTGCCGTACCCGCTTTTCACCGATCCCCTGCTCAACGTGGACGCCTCCGCGACCTACAAGGTTACGGAGCACATGAGCGTGACGGTTTCGGCCTCGAACCTGACCCGTCAAAACCGAAGAGACTATCTGACCGATACCACTGTGTTCGAGCACTACTACGAAGTACCGCGAACCTACGCGCTGGCCCTGCGGGCATCGTTCTGAGGACGGACCCGCGCTGCCTCTTCTTTACAGGGCAGCTTTAAGAAGCCAGAGGCGCCGCCTTGATGCGAAGGCGGCGCCACATCGTCAGACAGTCGGCAAGACCATGGCGCGGGCCATTGCCATGCGAGGAGCTCTTGGGAATCATGATGGACAGACGTGTTTTCTTGACCAGCAGCATTGCCGCGCTCGCGCGGCCCGCCGAGGCCGCCGAGGCCGCCGCGGGGCAGGGCACGCCGAGTGGACTCAGCCTCTACGTTTCACCCCGTGGGGACGACGCGGCGCCTGGCACCTCATCCCGTCCCCTGGGTTCCTTGAAGGCGGCCCAGCGCCAGGCGCGCCGGCTGCGCAAGCTGCATCCAGATTTGCCTATCAGGGTCGTTCTCTCGGGCGGTGTCTATGGGCTCGATGAAACGCTGATCCTGACGCAGGCCGATGCAAGCCGGACAGCCCGGACGGTATGGCAAGCTGCGCCAGGAGAGACGCCCGTTCTCAGCAGCGGAGCAGCGGTTTCAGATTGGCAGCGCTGCTCCACGCCGCCTCAAGCTCCGCCGGAGGCGGATGGCAAGATCTGGGTCGCCGATTTGCCAGAGAACATCGACACCACCAATGTGCTCTTTGACGCCGAAGGTATCCTGCCGCGCGCGGCCACGGCGGCGTTCAGTCATGCGCGACGTGTGCAATCGTGGACCGGCACTGAACTTGAACATCTGACGATTCCAGTCACCGAACCTGAGCGGCTGGCCCAATCTCTTCTGCCGAGCGCACAAGGAGCCGAGGTCAAGGTGGTGGGCGCGGCGCCATGGACCATGAATTTCCTGATGGTCGCGTCCGTCGAGCATGACACGATCAAGCTGGCGCGCCCTTCGACGTATGCCATGGCCGCGCCTTGTGCTGGTCAAGTTTTTTCGGACACACCGATAGGTTGTTTGATTGCCGATTGCTGCTCGAAGGCATTGGGTGGCAGGTTGCCCAGTTTGGAGTGCAGCCGCACGCTGTTGTAGAAGCCCACGATGTAGTCGGCGATGTC
>DASYBU010000020.1:0-133418 GCA_036500605.1 Burkholderiaceae bacterium | reverse complement strand
ATCTTCGGGTTGACCTGCGTCTGGCCGATGCCGGCGAGCTCGTACTCGACCGGGTCTTCGACGGTCAGCACGTTGGAGGTGCGCGTGTCCAGGCGGGTGAGCGAGGCGTACAGCGTGGTCGTCTTGCCCGAGCCGGTCGGGCCGGTCACCAGCACGATGCCGTGCGGCTGCTGCACCAGGCGGTTGAACTGCTCGAGCACCTCGCCGTCCATGCCGAGCGACTCGAGGCTGAACTTCTGCTCGCCCTTGTCCAGCAGGCGCAGCACCGCGCGTTCGCCGTGCGCCGACGGCAGGGTGGAGACGCGAACGTCGATCGCGCGGCCGCCGATGCGCAGCGAGATGCGGCCGTCCTGCGGCAGGCGCTTCTCGGAGATGTCGAGCTCGGCCATGATCTTCAGGCGCGAGATCAGCGCCGCGTGCAGCGCCTTGTTCGGCTGCACCACCTCGCGCAGCGTGCCGTCGACGCGGAAGCGCACGCTGGAGCTGCGTTCGTAGGGCTCGATGTGGATGTCGCTCGCGCCGTCCTTGGCGGCCTGCGTGAGCAGCGCGTTGAGCATGCGGATGATCGGGGCGTCGTTGGCCGCCTCGAGCAGGTCCTCGACGGCCGGCAGCTCCTGCATCATGCGCGACAGGTCGACCGCGCTCTCGACTTCGCCGACGACCGACGCCGCGCTGCCCTGGCCGCCGGAGTAGGCCTGCGCGATGCGCGTCTGCAGCGCTGCGGGCGCCTCGTTCTCGATGCGGTCGACCGCGTGCAGGCGCAGCACTTCGGCGAGCGCCTGGCGCGAGGTGCCGTCGCTGACGTGCAGCACGCGCTCGCGGCCGTCGTCCTCGATCAGCACCGAATACGTCTTGGCCCAGGCGTAGGGCAGGGGATGGCGTGCGCCCATGGTTTCAGCCCTCCGGTGGCTTACTGGCCTTGCGACGGCGCGGAGGCCGGCGCGGGCGGCGCGCTGGGCCGCGTCTGGCCCGGCGCGGGGTTGGTCGCCGGCTTGACCGGGATCAGCGGCGCCACCGGCGCGGCCGGCACGCGACGCATGTCGGGCACCGGCGTGATCGTGGGCAGCTTCACCGATTCGGTCTCGGGGTCGTGCGGCACGCTCGGATCGATCTGCGTGTCGGGCTTGACCGGCGGCACGATGGGCGTGTCGTTGATGCGCATCACCCAGCTGGTGTCCGGCTGGAAGCTCTGCTGCTGCTGGCGGATCGCGTTGTAGCGGTCGACGGTCAGCTTGTTCACGTCGCTCTGGTCGCGCATGACGATCGGGCGCAGGAACAGCATCAGCGTCTGCTTGTGGCGCGTGCGCGTGGAGCTCTTGAACAGGTTGCCGATGATGGGGATCGAGGACAGCAGCGGCACGCCGTCGCTGGTGTCGCCGTACTCGTCGCGCGTCAGGCCGCCCAGCACCACCATCGCGCCGTCGTCGACGGTGATGTACGTCTCGACCGAGGTCTTGGTGGTGATCTGGTTGGTGGCGAAGTTCGGGTCGCGCGCCGAGTTCTCCTCGTACAC
Source organism: Burkholderiaceae bacterium (assembly GCA_036500605.1). GTDB lineage: Bacteria > Pseudomonadota > Gammaproteobacteria > Burkholderiales > Burkholderiaceae_C > JAFALK01. Next base: position 131,905 of record DASYBU010000020.1, on the reverse strand, counting down.
CGTCATGCGGATGGTGCCGTTCTCGCCGATCTGGCTGCGGATGCGCAGCGTGATGCCGATGTCCTGGCGCTCGACGGTCTGGAACGGGTTGACGCTGCCGGCGCTCGAGCCGGTGTTGGTGAAGCTGCCGGTGGTCAGCGGGATGTTCTGGCCGATGACGATCTTGGCTTCCTCGTTGTCGAGCGCCACGATGTTGGGCGTGGCCAGCACGTTGCCGCCGGCGTTGGTCTCGAGGAAATTGGCCAGCGCGGCCAGCGTGTAGATGCCGTTGATCTTGGGCACGAAGCCGATGTTCAGGCCGCCGCTGACGTTGGCGGAGGGCACCGTCGTCGAGGTGGTGGTGCCGGTGCTGCCCGAGGACAGCGAGCCGCCCGCGACCGCCAGGTTGATGATGTTGCCCGCGCCGCTGGCGCTGTTGAAGTTCGTGCCGCCGCCCACGTAGGTGCTGCCGGCGCCGAACAGGCCCTGCCACTGGATGCCGGCCTGCGCCGCCTTGGTGGCGTCGACGCTGACCATCATCGACTCGACGTAGACCTGCGCGCGGCGCACGTCCAGCTGGTCGATGACCTGGCGCATCTGGCGGTACACCGGCTCGGAGGCCGTGATGATCAGCGAGTTGGTCGCCGGATCGGCCTGCACCTGGCCGCCGGTGGACGGCCGGGCCGACGCCGCCACCGGCGTGGTCGACTGCGCGGACGGGCCGCCGGCGGTGCCGGACGTGCCCGACGGGGCGTTCGGGTTCTGCGTGGTCGTCGTGCGGCCCTCGGACGTCGCCGGGCCGCCGGTGCCGCCGGTCGGGCCGCCGCCGCCGTTGCCCGAGCCGGTGGCCGACACCGCCGCGCGCAGCAGCTCGGCCACCTTCACGGCGTCGGCGTTCTTCAGGTAGACGACCCAGATGTTGCCGGCGGGCCCGCCGCCGTTGACCGGCTGGTCGAGCTTGTCGATGATGGACAGCGCCGACGCCATGCGCGACTGGTTGCTGGCGCGCACGATCAGCGAGTTGCTGCGCGGCTCGACGATCACCGACGCCGCGCTGCTCTGGCCGGGCACGCCCGGCACGGCCGAATTCGAACTGTCGAGCAGCTTCTGCACCGTCTGCACGATGTCGGAGGCGACCGCGTTCTTGAGTTGCACCACCTGCATCTCGCCGCCCGCGGGCTGGTCGAGCGCGGTGATGATCTTGCCCAGGCGCTGCAGGTTGTCCGCGTAGTCGGTGATCACCAGCGAGTTGTTGCCGGGGCTCGCGTTGATCGTGTTGTTGGCGGTGATCAGCGGGCGCAGCACGGCCACGAGGTTGTTCGGGTTCTCGTAGTTGAGCTTGAAGATCTGCGTGAGCACCACGTCGCCGCGCTGCGACGGCGCGCCCACCGAGACCGTGCTGGTCTGCAGCTTGGCGTCGGCCTCGGGCACCACCTTCAGGAAGCCGCCCGACTCCACCACCGTGAAGCCCAGGCCGCGCAGCGCGGACAGGTAGTTGCGATAGGCCTCGCCGAGCGGCTGGGGCTTGTCGTTGTAGACGGTGATGTTGCCCTTGACGCGCGGGTCGACCAGGATGTCGCGGTTGAGCATGGCGCCGATGGCGCGCGAGACGGCCTCGATGTCGGCGTTGACGAAGTTCAGCGTCACCGGCGTGCTGGCCTTGACGGCCGGCTTGACAGCCGCCATCGCGGTGCCTGGCATGTGGTTCAGCGCAAGGCCGATCGCCAGCAGCAGCGGAAGTTTTTTCATCGTCTTCATCCCAAGGAAATGATCGAGCGCGCGCCATGACGCTGCCCCATGATGTTCAGCAGATTGTCCAGCGCGGCTTCGCGGCCCGGCGCAGCACTGGCCTCGCCGCGGAAGCTGGCACCGGCGGCGCTCAACTGGCCGTGGCCCTGCAGTTGCAAAGCGCCGTCCAAAGTCGTCAACAGCAACTGGCCGCCGTTGAGCCTGAAGCGGTAGTTGCCCAGCGGCGCGATCGGCGAGACACGCGAGCTCAGGTTGAGCAGGTCGAGATCGACCTCGCCCGTCTGTTGCCAGCCCTGGGCATTCCAGCTGATGCGCAGATCGTGGGCGAGCATGCGGGCCGAGCCATCGAGCTGCAAGGTGTTCCACGGCGTGCCGAGGCCGGCCAGCAGCCCGGCGGGCCAGCGCACCAGCCAGTCGGGCTTGTCGAGCAGGGCCATGTCGAGCTTGCGCCAGCCCGGCGTCAGCCGCAGTTGCAGCTCGCCGTTGATGCAGCAATCCTGGCGCGCTGCCAGCAAGATCGAGAGCCCTTGCCAATGCAGATTCCATTGCAGGCGGCCGGGCAGGGCGGTGGCGTCGCGGCTGTCGGCGCCACCGGTCAGCACGACCACGGCGCTGCCATTCCAGATGCTGCCCCGCGCGTCGGACAAGAGCAGATGCTGGTTGCTGGCCGTGGCCACGCGGTCAGCCAGCCAACTGGCCGGCGCGAAAGCGATCAAGGCCAGCAGGCCGCCGAGGCCCGCACCCAACACGGCCCAGCGCCGGGCTTTCATGGCGAGGCCCCGGGCAAGGCCATCGTGATCGTGCCGGCATAGCCGTTGCCCGCGCGCTGCAATTGGGCTTCGACGGGCTGGGCCCGTGCGGCGCTGCGCGCCTCGCTCAGCCAGCCTTGGAGCGCGTCGCTGCTGACGCCCTTGAGCGTGAGCACGGCGCGGCCGTTGTTGACGTTCAGGCTGGCCATGCCGCCCAAGCGGCCGGTGGCGGATTTCAGTGCTTCCTGCGCCTGTGCGCCGGCGATGGCGGGCACACCACGCAGCTCGCGCGCCTCCTGCGCCTGAGCCTGCATGGCCTGCAACTGGCTGTCGACCTGGTCGAGCTCGGCCGGTGTGCGGGCCAAGGTGCGCCAGGCCGGCAGTACGGCAACCCACAAGACCAGCAAGAGGCCCACGGCCCAGGCCGCGAGGCGCACGCCCATTTGCTCGCGCGCGTTGAGCGCGGCAAAGCGCTCGCGCAGTTCGGTGTTCATGCTCTGCAAGCTCATGGTTGGGTACGCCCCGAGAGATCGAGAGGGCTGATCACCATGCGGCCGTCGGCGCTGGCCAGTTGCCAGCCGTCGCTGCGCAGACGGTTGCCGAACTGTTCGACCTGCGCGCCGGTCCAGCCGCTGCTGGCCAGCGTGAGCCGGCCTGATTCATAACTGAAATTCTCGACGGGGCCGAGTTCGGCCGGCCAGGCGGCGGCGGCGGCGGCGAGCAGGGTTTCAAGATCGTTGCGTCCGGGCTGGCCGGCGGCAGCGCGCAGCGCCTCGGTCTCGCGGCGCATCTGTTGCGGGGCATCGAGCACGGCGCGCACGGAAGGGTAGGCTTGCGTCAACACGCTGCTCATGGCGGCGCGTTGCGTCTTCAATTGCTGCTGCTGCTTCCAGGCCATCACATTGAGGCCGAGCAGGTTGAGCGCCACCAGGCCGATCAGGCCCCAGCGCACCGGGCGCCAGGCGGGCATCATGAATTCGCTCCACAGGCGGCGCAGCTGTTGCAGGCCGCGTGTGCGCGGCGTCAGGTCGAACTGGCGCAGGTTCCAGTCGCTGGCCAGGGCCGTCAGCGCGCGCTGCTCACGCGTGCGAGCCTCGACCTTGGCGCCCAGCCATTCCTCAGCACGCGCGGCACTGGCCGGCGTGGCGCTCCAGGCGCCGGTTTCCACCACGCTCGGCGTGATCAACTGGCGCGTGAGCGCACCTTCCAGATTCAGCGTGTTCACGCCCTCGCCGCTGCTCCAGTGCAGGCGGTCTTCCTCGAAATGGCCGATCGAAGCCGCGCCGGGCCAGGACAGCGGCGCGACGCGGTCCACCGGCACGCCGGCTTCTTCCAGCGCCGTCAGTTGCCGGCTCAACCAGGGCCGCGAGCACAGTGCCACCCAGGCGCTTTCACCGCCGGTGGCCTGCGACTCCAGGGCGAAATGCATCTGCTCGGTGTCGTCGAGCAGCTTTTCTTCGAGCATGCCGGCCAGCGCTTGGCGCATCTGGCGTCCGGCGCGCGGCAACTCGACGCGGCGCCAGGCCACGTCTTCGTCGGCTAGCACGGCAACGACTTGCGTGGCATCAGGCAGCGTTTGGGGCGTGGCGCGGCCTTGGGCGCTGACATGGCGGCCGTCGGTCAGCACCCAATCCAGCTCCGGGCTGGATGGGGTCACGGCGTCGCGGCCATGGGCGCGCAGGCGGGCGCGGGGCGGCAGGAGGAGGATCAGGGTGGTCATGAAGCGGGCTGATTCTAGGGCTCAGTCTCTAGGGCGCAGTCTGGGCCGACTCGCTGACGCGTTCCCGGGTCAGGACCCGGATGATGAACACATTGCGATTCAGCAGCGAGCGTTGCTGCAGCACATGCTCGTCCAGACGCAGGCGTCCGGTCACGTAGAAGTAGTCCGAGTGCACGCTGACGCGGGCGGCGGGGAGTGGGGTATTGAGCGGCAGGAACAGTTGCGCGGCCTGCGTGTTGGCCAGCGGCGCGCTGGCGCGGCTGCGCACGAGGATTTCGGCTTCGCTCAGATTCACGTTGAGCACGCCGGCGATCACGGTGCTCGAGGCGGTGTTGAGGTTGACGGGGGTGGCGTTGGGCAGGATCGTGAGCAGCGGCTCCAGCTTGGCGATCACCTCGGGCGGCAGGCCGAACCAGCTCAACTGGGTGACATTGACCGGGGCCAGAGGCGGCTCATCGCCCGGCGGCGTGATCAGCGCGGCACGCAGGCGGCTGGCGATCAGACTGGCGGTGCCCTGGGGCACACCGGCCGAGGCGCACAGGCGCTCAAGCGTGAGCTGCTCATCATGCGTCGTCGCCGTGTCGTTCATCAGATTGCGCAGGTTGTAGCGCGCCTGGGCATCCTCGATGCGGCCCGACAGAAAGGCTTCCGGCCCGTCGCTGGCGTCGCCCGAGCCGTTCGGGTCCTGCGCGGCCAGGAAGGTGGAGAGCCGCGCCTCGGCCAAAGGCACGGCCCAGGGCTCGCCCAGATGATCCCAGAAGCGCTTGCCGCCGCTGTTCTGGTCGGCGATCGCGTCCTCGCGCAGGATCAGTCGGGCCCAGTCGAGCGCACCTTGCAGCATCCAGGCCGATTGGACCCGGGCCCGCTCGGCGGCCTCGACCTGCACGGCGCGCGTCTGCCGCCAGGTCATGGCCGCGGCCAGCGCCGCGACCAGGGTCACGATGATCATGGCCGTCAGCAATGCCGCGCCTTGCTGGGCTGATGGGCGCGTCTTCACTGCTGGGCTCCCAGCATGGCGGTCTTGGTCAGCCGGCCTGAGGGCCCGCTGCTGCCATCAAACTCGAGCACCATGCGCACGCCGGTGGGCGCCTGTTGTGCCTGCTGCTGCTGTTGCTGCTGCAGGAGCAGTTGCTGCTGAGGCGACAGAGCCGGACCGGTGGGCGCCGAAGCGGCCGTGCTGCTGCTTGAGATGCCGCCGCTCGATTGCGCGTTGGACCAGCTGTTGTCCCGGTAGTAGTACATCTGCCAGCCGACCACGCCTTCCAGTGCGACGATCCGTTGGCTGTCATCGGCGACGAACTGCTTGCTGTGTTGTTCGCTGTCGCGCAGATCGTTGACGTTCTGCACGACCGGACCGGCCCAGCGGTAAAGCCGGCCGTCGCGCACCGTCCAGGCGATCATCTGCAAGCCTTGCGGCTGGCGGCGTGTGATGCGCAGGCTCGCACCATCGAAAGCGAGTTCGGGCACGTCGGAACCGCCGCTCTGCATGGCGAGCAGGTCTTGCTCCCACTGCAAGAGCACGGTCTGCAGGCGCACGCTGCGGTCCATGTGAGTGGCGGCCGTGTCGCGGCTGACCAGCAAGGCGTCGATGCCGCGCCAGGCGAGCATGGCCATGATGGACAGGATGAACAGCGACACCAGCACTTCGACGAGAGTGAAGCCGCGCGACTTGGTTTGCATGATGTTCAGAAGCGGGCCAGGATGGTCGACAGGGTCAGGCGCGGCGTGCCGTCGGCATCGCTGATCTGGGCGTCAACGCGCCGGAAGTTCGGGTTGGGTGTGGCGCGCACGATCTGCCGGCCCGCGAAGGTCTGGCCCAGCTGTTCACAGCTGAAGCTGGTTTCACCGGTGCCGGGGAATTGCTTGGACAGGCGCAGTTCGCTCAGCTGGTTCTCGGCGCACCACTGGGCCTCCATCACGGTCTCCAGGCGCTGGGCATTGTTTGTCAGCGCGCCGGCAGCCTTGAGCCCGGCGCCCAGCGTGATGGCGACGAGCGCCAGGGCGACCAGCACTTCGATCAGCGTGAAGCCGCATTCGCGATTCCTCATGGCACCGGCCGCACTTCAAAGGACGAAAGACCATCGGTCGCCAGCATCAATTGCCGTTCGCCCAGATGGAGCAGGATGCGCTGTGCGCCGATGATCGGCTCCGGACCCAGCATGACGCTGTTGCCGCCGAGCACCTCGACCTGCACCGGATCGCCGAGCCATTGAGTCGGCATCGTCACGCCCGGTGGCAGGCCCACGAAGCGGAACTCGGCCTTGTCGGGCAGGGGCAGCCACTGCACGGGCAGTCCATCGGTGCGGCTTTCCGCGCGGGCCATTTCGAGCAGGGCGGCCAGGCGTTCGGCTTCGCGCTCAAGCTGCGTGGCGGTCGGATCGCGCAGGGCCAGGCTGACCGTTCCCACCGCGATGGCAATCAGGGCCACGACGACAAGCAGCTCGATCAGCGTGAAGCCGCGCTGGCCTGCTTTCATTTACTGCCAGGAGCCGATATCGGCGTCGCGCCCTTCGCCGCCCGGCTTGCCATCGGCACCGAAGCTGTAGACATCGATCTCGCCCTTGATGCCGGGGTTGGCATATTGATACGGCTGGCCCCAGGGATCATTGGGGAGCTTTTCCAGATAGGGCTTCCAGTTGGCAGGCTGCGGTGCGCTGCCGGGCTTGTGGATCAGGGCGTCGAGGCCCTGGTCGGCCGTGGGGTAGCGCTGGTTGTCGAGTTTGTAGAGCTTGAGCGCCTGCATGATGTTGCCAACGTCGGTGCGAGCCGCAGTCACGCGCGCATCTTCGGCGCGGTCAAGCACAGAAGGCACGATCAGCGCGGCCAGCACGCCGATGATGACGAGCACCACCAGCAATTCGATCAGGGTGAAGCCGCGTGAGGCACGCGAGCGGAGCGAGGAGGGTGCGGTCATGACAGGCAGAAACTGAAAAGAGAAGAAGCCGGGAAGCGGGTGAGCGGCGTCGATCATAATCAATGCATGTTCGCGCGAATGACGGCTTTTGTGGTGTGGGGCTTGCTGGCGGCTTGTGCCGTCTATTGGGCGATCCACGGCTTTACACGACCTTTGCATGCGACGGCCGCGCCGGTCAGCGAAAGACCGCCCGCCGTGGCCGATCTTTCACGCCTGCTCGGCGCCAAGCCGGCGGCCGAAGCGCCACCGGCGCAGGAGAGCCGCTTCAAGCTGTTCGGGGTGGTGGCGCCCAAGATCAATGCGCAGGGCGAGCAGGAAGGCCTGGCCCTGATCGCCGTTGATGGTGCGCTGCGAACAGTGCGCGTGGGCGCTGTCGTGGATGGCGATTGGCGTCTTGTTGCGGTCGAACGCCGCTCGGTGCGCATCAGCCAGAACGGCACCGGCGAGGTGACGCTGCAACTGGCGGCACCGCAGCCCGCCGCTCAGGGGACGCTGCCGCCCGCGACGATGCCTGGCGCGGGCCCCGTGCCCAACGTGCAGGTGATGCCGCCGATGCCCGCGATGCAGCAACCCGGCTCTGCTGAAATTTCTCCACCGCCGCTGCAACTCCAGCCGGGCCAGATCGTGCGACCGGGCAACGCCGAGCGCTGAGCCTTCGCTCAGTTCAGCTGCGGCAAGGTGTCACTGCCCAGACGCCCGCTTTGCGAATCTGGCACTTCTCGTGGGTCGCTCAGCAAGGCCGCGGCACTGCGCAGCATGGGCCAGGCCAGCGCGGCGCCCGTGCCGTCGACACTCTCCATGCCCATTTCAAGCAGTGCTGAGGCGTGGAAAGTGGCCAGCGCGGCATCCAGGCCGCGGTGGCTGTTGCTGCGGCAGAACAGCGCGTAATCGGTGACCGGCGGAGCGATCCGCACGGTAATCTTCATGGCGGCGCAAGCGGTGATGCCGTCCACGATGATGAGGTTGCGCTTGCTGGCCGCGACGAGCATTGCGCCCACCATCACGGCGATCTCGAAGCCGCCAAAGGCCGCCAGGATGTCCATCGGATCCGACAGGTCGCGGTGGCGCAGTTGCGCGGCCTGAGTCACCGTCATCAGCTTCGTGAGCAGATCCTGGCGCATGTCGGCGCTGGAGATGATGAAGTCGCGCAGCGGGATGCCCTCGAGCTTGGCAAGCACCAGTGCCGCGGCTTCCTCCGAGCCCTGGCCCATGCCGGCACAGGCCAGCACATTGCCTGGCAGGTGATCCACGATCTCCATGCCGACGCGGATGCCGGCATGGGCTTGTTCGAGTGTCATGGCGCTGCCCGTGCGCGAGTTGCGCGTGCCGTGCGCGATCTTGCGCGCCAGCAGCCGCGAACGCGGCGGCAAGGACTCGGCAATGCCGCAGTCCACCACCAGCAGTTGCATGCCCTGCGCGCGCGTGATCGCGGAGACGGGCAGGCGGTGGGTCAGCGCCATCTGCGCCTGATCGCGCGTGCTTTGGCCGAAGCGAGGCTCGATGCCATCCATCGCCAGCCCATGATCGGCGGCGAACAAGGCCAGCACCGGATCACGAAAGCGCGGCGAGAGGCTGTCCTGCACCAGCCCCAGGCGCACGGCGAGCGGCTCCAGCTCGCCCAGGCTGCCGGAGGCTGACACATGCAGCCGGAGACGCTCTCTCAGCGTTTTCTCCAGCTCAGGGTTGGCAGTCGGCGAAATCAGGGATTGCTGGATGGACATAGATCTGCATTGTCACGCCGCCTAACGCCCGATGTCATCGGGCACCAGTGCCAAGGCGCGACTCAAAGAAACAGCTTGTAGACAGGATTGTGGGTTTCATCCTCGAAGGGATAGTTCAGCGACGCGAGGAAATCGCGCAGCGCCGGCCCGTCACCGCGCGGCACCTGCAAGCCCACCAGGATGCGGCCATAGTCAGCGCCCTGGTTGCGGTAGTGGAACAGGCTGATGTTCCAGTCCGGATGCATGCTCGACAGAAAACGCATCAGCGAGCCGGGCCGCTCAGGGAAGATGAAACGGTAAAGCCGCTCGTTCTTCGCCAGCTGGCTGCGCCCGCCCACCATGTGCCGGACATGCTGCTTGGCGAGCTCGTTCGCGCTCAGATTGACGGCGGGAAAGCCGGCCTTCTCGAAGATGCGCATCAGCTTGTCGGCCTCTTCGGGCTTGGCGATGCTGATGCCGACGAAGATGTGAGCGGCGTTCGCTTCGGAGATGCGGTAGTTGAACTCGGTCACGCTGCGCGAGCCGAGCAGTTCGCAGAAGCGCTTGAAGCTGCCGCGTTCCTCGGGCATCGTCACCGCGAACAAGGCTTCGCGTTGCTCACCGACCTCAGCGCGCTCGGCCACGAAACGCAGCCGGTCGAAGTTCATGTTCGCGCCGCTGGTGATCGTGATGAAGGTCTTGCCCTTGGCGCCGGTCTTGGCCACGTACTGCTTGATCGCCGCCACGCCCAGCGCGCCCGAGGGCTCCAGCACGCTGCGGGTGTCTTCAAACACATCCTTGATCGCGGCGCAGACGGCATCGGTATCGACAAGCACGAAGTCATCGACCAGTTCGCGAGCGATGCGGAAGGTCTCCTCACCGACCAGTTTCACGGCCGTGCCGTCGCAGAACAGGCCGACGTCGTTCAGCTGCACGCGCTTGCCGGCCTTGACCGAGCGGGCCATCGCATCGGAGTCGCGCGTCTGCACGCCGATCACCTGGATCTCGGGCCGCAGGGCCTTGATGTACGCGGCCACGCCGGAGATCAGTCCGCCGCCGCCGATCCCGACAAAGACCGCATCGATTGGGCCCGGATGCTGGCGCAGCAGCTCCATCGCGATCGTGCCCTGGCCGGCGATCACATCGGGGTCGTCGAAGGGATGGACGAAGGTCAGGCCTTGCGCTTTTTCGAGCTCAAGCGCATGACCATAGGCATCGCTGTAGCTGTCGCCATGCAGGATCACCTCGCCGCCATGACCGTGCACCGCATCGATCTTGACCCTGGGCGTCGTGACCGGCATGACGATGACTGCACGGCAACCCAGACGCTTGGCCGACAGCGCCACGCCTTGCGCGTGATTGCCCGCCGAAGCGCAGATCACGCCGCGCGCCAGTGCCTCGGGCGACAAATGCGCCATCTTGTTGTACGCGCCGCGCAGCTTGAAGCTGAACACCGGCTGGTCGTCTTCGCGCTTGAGCAGCACCTTGTTGCCGAGCCGCTTTGACAGATTGCGCGCCGGCGTGAGCGCGGTCTCAACCGCCACGTCGTAGACCTTGGCGTTCAGGATGCGCTGAAGATAGCTGTTAGCGCTCGGAATCAGGGCCGGCTTGGCAGAGGTGGACTTCGATGAGGACTTCTTTCGTGCGGCGCCGGCCATTCCGTGTCTCCGTGAGCAGATTTGATGCAGCGCCGCATCTTAAAGGGCTGACGGAGCAGGCCTTTTGGCTTTGCTTTGCATTGAGCCGGCCGCCGGGCCGCTCCCAAGGCCGGCTCAAGCCGATGTCCGTGCCGGCCCATGCCGGCATGGATCGGAGTCCCCTCGGGGCACCGACTGCGTATTCCGCAGGCGAGGGGCCAACATCCACAAAAAAAAGCCCGAGACCTTGCGATCTCGGGCTGAATCCACCATGGAGGCGGTGGAGGAGACAAACGGTGCGATCTTGAAAGATCATGCCCCTCCAGATCACGTGCCTTGGCAGGTCCTGGGAGCGCTCTCAAGCTCGCATGCATAGAATTCTAGCGCGAGCTATGTTGCGCCGCAATAATCATTCAACAAATTGCTTCTGGAAATCGCGATGGAATGCACGGTCAACTGGATGGGTGCCTCAGGCATGGCTTTTGTGGCGGAGACCGGCAGCGGTCATCTGCTGACCATGGACGGCGCTCCCGATGGCGGCGGACGCGACCTCGCGCCGCGCCCGATGGAAACCGTGCTGGCCGGTACCGGCGGCTGCACGGCTTATGACGTGGTACTGATCCTCAAGCGGGGCCGCCACGATGTGCAGGGTTGCCAGGTCAAGCTCACGGCCGAACGGGCCCCGGTCGATCCCAAGGTCTTCACCGCGATCCATATGCATTTCGTCGTGACGGGTCGCGGCCTCAAGCAAGAGGTGGTGGAGCGCGCGGTAGCGCTATCCCATGAGAAATATTGTTCGGCCAGCATCATGCTGGCCAAGACGGCCGCCATGACGACCTCGGTCGAGATCGTCGAAGCCTGACGAAACGCTAAATGTAGTGAGCCGTGCGGGTCATCACCCGCGCGGCCAGCCTCATCAATCCGCTCACCGGTGCGGGCAAGGGGATGCCGCCGGCGGAGGTGGCCTCTTCTGCGTGACGGGCCTCGTCTTCCTTCATGCGGCTCACGATCTGACGCGAACGCGTGTCTTCGGCCGGCAGGCGGTCCAGATGGCGGGCCAGGTGTTGTTCAACCTGACGTTCAGTCTCGACCACGAAGCCCAGGCTGATCTTGTCGCCCACCAGCCCCGCCAGCGCGCCGATGGCGAAGGCGCCGCCATACCAGAGCGGGGTCAGATAGCTGGTGTGGGTGCCCAGCTCGGTCACGCGCTGGCTGGTCCAGGCCAAGTGATCGCGCTCCTCCTTGGCGGCATGTTCGAAATGCGCACACAACTGCGGGCTGCGACTGAAAAGGGACTGCGATTGATACAGCGCCTGGGCACAAATCTCGCCAACGTGGTTGACGCGCATCAGCGCTCCTGACAGCTTGGCGGCTTCAGGGGACAGTGGCTCGGCGTCCTTGTCGAGACCCGGCAGCGCGGCTGCAGCGTGCGCGCCAAGAAGGGTCTTCAGGCCTTGATCCACGCTGGAGAGCAGTCGATCCTTCGGAGAGAGCGGGTGGGTCGGCATCGCTGTAGGAGGGCTTCGGAAGTCAGGGCTGGCAGTTTAACGAGGCGCCTGAACGCAAGCGATTTGACAGGCTGGCTAGCACTAACCCAGGAAAATCCCATCCGCAATATGACTCATTTGTGATACCGGGGTACGTTGCGCATGGGCAACGATAGGGCGTCAATTTGCGACTCTTGGCTTTGCCGGGGGCCATTCGTCCGGTGTAATACGACCCAGCTTCCGATGAAGGGGGTTGGTCCCAGGCACTGCGGTTCGAGTGCGTGTTCCGGGCCTCAATGAATACTTAGGAGTCATCTAATGAAGAAATCAATCGTTGCACTGGCAGTTCTGAGCTCGGTGGCTGGCACGGCCTTCGCTCAATCGTCGGTGACCCTGTTCGGCGTGATGGACGTCGCTGCCCGCTACACCAAGGCTGGCGGCCAGACCCTCAGCTCGCTGGCGAGCGATGGCCAACTGAGCAGCCGTCTCGGCGTGCGCGGTGTTGAAGATCTGGGTGGCGGCATGAAGGCCAATTTCTGGCTGGAAAGCGCCCTGGCTGTGGACAACGGCGTTGCCGGTGACCAAACCACGTCGCCCACCAAGCTGTGGAATCGTCGTTCGACGGTCGGCCTGACCGGCGATTTCGGTGAAATCCGCCTGGGTCGTGACAAGACTTCGGAACGCAACCTGGTCGACGAGTTCGACGTGTTCGGTGGCCTGGGTCTCGGTGACGTGACCAAGCTGTACAGCGCGATGGGCGCTCCGGTGGCTTTCGGTTCCAACAACCGCACCGACAACGAAGTCCGTTACTTCCTGCCGAACAACCTCGGCGGTTTCTACGGCTCGGTGGACGTGGCTGCTGGTGAAGGCACGGTTGGTCAGAAGAGCTACGGTGGTCGTTTCGGCTACAAGCAAGGCCCGTTGCACGTGTCGGCTGCTGCTCAAGTGATCTATCTGCAGAACAATGGCCCGAAGTTCGGCCAAGGTTCGGTTGCCGGTACGTATGACTTCGGTATTGTGAAGGCCGGCGTGATGCTGACCGAACTCAAGACCAATGGTCGCAAGGAAACCGTCTGGACGATCAACGGCTCGATCCCGGTCGGCGATTCCGGCACGATCAAGCTGTCGTACTCGGACGCGAACGCCAACACGGCTGCTGAAAACGCCAAGGCTGCGTACGACGCCAACCTGATCAGCGCTCAGTTCGTGTACAAGCTGTCGAAGCGCACCCAGCTCTACACGACGGTCTCGAAGATCGACAACAAGGGCGCTGGCAAGTTTGCTCTGAACAGCTCGCCGGCGGTCTACGCTGGTGGTGGTTCGGGCGGCTTCGAAGTCGGTATGACCCACTCTTTCTAAATCGAGGAAACGAGCCCAAAGCATGTCTTGGGGCTTGTGACTTGATCGGAAGCCGCCTTCGGGCGGCTTTTTTTTGCCCGAATGGATTGTGGCGAGCCTCGCTCAGGGCTTTCCCCTTTGATGGCCGAGGCGGTCTTGGTCATGATTGAGGCTTCTGTCGACTCCTCGCACCTTCTCAGCAGAAGCGATCCTCACAACACATGCTGGCCTTTGTTTTTCGCCGTCTGATCCAGGCCGGTCTCGTGATGCTCACGGTGGCGCTGATCGCCTTCATGCTGTTCCAGTTCGTCGGCGATCCGGTGAGCAACATGCTGGGGCAGGATGCAACGCCTGAGCAACGGCAGGCGCTGCGACGCGACCTGGGCCTGGATTCGCCTTTTCCCGTGCAGTTCGCGCATTTCGCAGCCAATGCGGTGCGTGGTGAATTCGGCATCAGCCTGAAGCAGGGGCAGAAAGTCTCCTCGCTGATCGCCGAGCGCTTTCCTGCGACGCTGGAGCTCTCCCTGATGGCGGCTGTGCTGGCCTTGATCGTGGGTGTGCCCCTGGGCGTGCATGCGGCTCTCAGGCGCGGACGCGCCAGCGCACAGATGAGCATGCTGCTTTCCTTGCTCGGGGTGTCGTTGCCGACCTTCCTGATCGGTATTCTGCTGATCATGCTGTTTGCTGTCCGCCTCAAATGGCTGCCCAGTTTCGGGCGCGGCGATGTGGTCCAACTCGGGGGCTGGAGCACCGGCTTGCTGACGCTGGACGGCTTGCGCCACTTGATCCTGCCGGCCGCAACGCTGGCGGTTTTTCAGCTGGCCTTGATCATGCGTCTGGTGCGGGCCGAGATGCTGGAGGTCCTGCGAACCGACTACATCAAGTTCGCGCGCGCCCGCGGCCTGAGCAATCGAGCGGTGTATTTTGGGCACGCCCTGCGCAACACACTGGTGCCGGTGATCACGATCACCGGCTTGCAACTGGGCTCGCTGATCGCTTTCTCCATCATCACCGAGAAGGTGTTCAACTGGCCGGGCATGGGCCTGCTCTTCCTCCAGGCGGTCGAGTTTGCCGACATCCCTGTGATGGCGGCCTACCTTTGCCTGATCTCGCTGATCTTTGTCGGCCTCAACCTGCTGGTTGATCTTTTGTACTTTGCGGTCGATCCGCGCTTGCGTCTCGACGCCAAGGCCCATTGATGATGGCAGCGATCCGACGATTCTTCGAGGGCGATGTCTGGTGGTCATTTCGACGCTCGCCGTTGGCGATCGGGGCCGCCGTTGTCTTTGCGATCTGCTTGTTCAGCGCGCTCTTCGCGGGCTTTGTGGCGCCTCACAACCCTTTCGACCTGGCATCCCTGGACCTGATGGACGCACGTCTGCCGCCGCAATGGATGGACGGCGGCAGTGCCAAATACCTGCTGGGCACCGATGATCAGGGGCGCGATATCTTCTCGGCGCTGATGTATGGCTCGCGCATCTCGCTGATCGTGGCGGCGGCTTCGGTCTTGCTATCGATCGTGATCGGTGTGAGCCTGGGATTGCTCGCAGGTTTTCTGGGTGGCCGTGTGGACGCCATGATCATGCGCGTGTGTGATGTGATGTTGTCCTTCCCGTCCATCCTCGTGGCGCTGCTGATCGACGGCATCGGCAAGGTGCTGTACCCCAACGCACCGGACATGTTGGCCTTCGTCGTGCTGATCCTCGCGATTTCACTGTCAGGCTGGGTGCAATATGCGCGCACGGTGCGAGGTTCGACGATGGTCGAGCGCAACAAGGAGTACGTGCAAGCTGCACGCGTGATCGGCGTGCGGCCGTGGCGCATCATGAGCCGCCATGTGCTGCCCAATGTGATGGGCCCGGTGCTGGTGCTGGCCACCATCCATGTGGCGGCCGCCGTCACCATCGAGGCCACGCTGAGCTTTCTCGGTGTGGGCGTGCCCCCCACCACGCCGTCCTTGGGCACCTTGATCCGCGTGGGGAATGATTTCCTGTTCTCCGGTGAGTGGTGGATCGTCATCTGGCCCAGCCTCGCGCTGGTGTTGATCACACTGTCCGTCAACGTGCTCGGCGATTGGCTGCGCGATGCGCTGAACCCGAGGCTCAGATGAGCGCGCTGCTTGAGGTCAAGAACCTGCGCGTCGAGATCCCGACGCGCCAAGGCACGCTGCTCGCGCTGGACGACATCTCCTTCGAGATCGCGCCCGGTGAGATTCTCGGCGTGGTGGGGGAATCCGGCGCCGGAAAGTCGTTGACCGGCGCCGCCATCATCGGCCTGCTCGATCCGCCCAGTCGCATCGCCGGCGGCGAGATTCTTCTCGAAGGTCAGCGCATCGATCAGCTGCCTTACGAGCAGATGCGCAGGATTCGCGGCCGCCGCATCGGCGCGATCTTCCAGGACCCGCTGACCTCGCTGAATCCGCTCCTCACCGTGGGCCGTCAGTTGATCGAGACCATTCAGACGCATCTGACGCTGAATCGCGAGCAGGCACGTCAGCGGGCCGTCGAGCTGCTGGAGCAGACCGGCATCCCGGCCGCTGCTCAACGCATCGACCAATACCCGCATCAGTTTTCTGGCGGCATGCGCCAGCGCGTGGTGATCGCGCTGGCGCTGGCTGCCAAGCCGCAATTGATCGTCGCGGACGAGCCGACCACGGCGCTGGATGTGTCGATCCAGGCACAGATCGTGGGTTTGCTCAAGAGCATCTGCAAGGAGCAGGGCGCCGCGGTCATGTTGGTCACGCACGACATGGGGGTGATTGCCGAGACCTGCGATCGCGTGGCCGTGATGTACGCCGGTCGGATTGCCGAGATCGGCCCGGTTGCCGAGGTGATTCACCGCCCGGCCCATCCCTACACGCGCGGCCTGATGGGCGCGATTCCCGCGACGGATGAAGACGTGGAGCGGCTCACGCAGATTGATGGCGCCATGCCGCGCCTGAACGCGATTCCGCCGGGCTGTGCCTACAACCCGCGCTGTGATCGCGTCTTCGATCGCTGCCGGCACGAACGCCCGGAGCTGATGCCGGTGGCCGGCACCCGCGCGGCCTGCTGGCTGCACCAGGAGACCTCATGAGCCTGCTGGTCGAAGTTCATGACCTGGCCAAGACCTTCGAGGTCTCGCCGCCCTGGCTCAACCGCGTGATCGAGCGCAAGCCGCGCCAGTTCGTGCATGCGGTCGACGGGGTGAGTTTCAGCATCGAACGCGGCAAGACGCTGGCGCTGGTGGGCGAGTCGGGGTGCGGCAAGAGCACCGTGGCGCGGCTTCTCGTGGGCTTGTATGCGCCCACCGAAGGCCGGGTCAGCTTTGACGGGCAAGACACTGCGCAAGGCTTTGCCGGCCGTGGTGCGACCGCATTGCGACGCCGCATGCAGATGATCTTCCAGGATCCCTATGCGTCGCTGAACCCGCGCTGGAAGGTGAGCGATATCGTGGCCGAGCCGCTGCGCGAGCACGGTCTGATCTCCGATGCTGGCGAACTGCGAGCGCGAGTCGGCGAGCTGCTTGCTTCCGTGGGTCTTGCCGCGGCTGATGCCGACAAATTTCCGCATCAGTTCTCGGGTGGGCAAAGGCAGCGCATCTCGATTGCGCGCGCGCTCGCCACGGCGCCGGAATTCCTGGTCTGCGACGAGCCCACTTCGGCGCTCGATGTTTCCGTGCAGGCGCAGGTGCTGAACCTGATGAAGGACTTGCAACGCGCGCGCGGCCTGTCCTATCTGTTCATCTCGCATAACCTCGCAGTCGTGCGGCATGTGGCTGATCAGGTCGGTGTGATGTACCTGGGGCGCCTGGTGGAGCTGTCCGACAAGCGCCAGCTCTTTGCCCAGCCTCGTCACCCGTACACGCGCATGCTGCTCGATGCCATTCCCGACGTTCATATGAGCGGCCGCCGGCGCACGCCCGTGCAGGGCGAAGTGCCCAATCCCTTGTCACCGCCGAGCGGCTGCAGCTTCCACCCACGTTGCCCGCATGCCAACGAGCGTTGCCGACAGGAGCGGCCCGCGATGCAGGAATTTCAAGGCATCCGCATCGCGTGCCACGCGGTCATCGAGGGGCGCTTGTAGCGGCGGAGGCGGGCGAGGAAGCCGGCACCGGCGTCGCCCCGGTGGACCTGGCTGACTTGGCCGGGCCGTCCTTGGGCAGGTACAGCGGCCCTTTTTGCCCGCAGGCCGACAGGGTCAGCAGAAGGCCCAGGGTGCCGGCCAGCGCCAGCAGGCATACACTTTTGCTTTTCTTCATGCTCAAAGTTTAGCCGCCATGTCCGCAGTCACTGTCTTGTCCGACGCCGAATACCTTGCCAAGACGCATGCGGTGCTTTCCGGCATCGAGGCCTGCGCCGATCGCTGGCTCGACGAAGACCTGATCGACATCGACACGCAGCGCAATGGCGGCCTCCTCGAGCTGACCTTCCCGAACCGCAGCAAGATCATCATCAACACCCAGCCGCCTCTGCATGAGTTGTGGCTGGCGTCGAAGGCCGGCGGCTATCACTTTGCCTATCGCGACGGCCGTTGGCTCGACACGCGCGAGGGCACGGAGTTCTTCGCCTTGCTGGCTCGCGAGGCCAGCGCGCAGGCAGGCCTCGCGCTCCAGTTCAGCGCTTGAAGAGATCGAGGATGCTCTTCTTTTCCTCTTCGGAGGGCGGCGGCGGCGCGGTGTCGTTGGTGAGCGCCTTCACGCCCTGATTCTGCGAGTACTCGTCGAAGTACCACTCGCCGTTGACATTGACCACGCCCTCGGGCGGCGGGATCTCCGCCACCGGCACATTGCGCAGCGCGGTCTGCATGTACTCGATCCAGACGGGCAGGGCCAAGCCGCCGCCTGTCTCGCGGTCGCCAAGCTTGCGCGGCTGGTCATAGCCGATCCACACGATCGCGACCTGGCTCTGCTGGAAGCCGGCGAACCAGGCATCCATCGAATCATTGGTGGTGCCGGTCTTGCCATACAGGTCTGGGCGCTTCAGCGTGGCCTGTGACTTGGCGGCCGTGCCGCTGCGGGCCACTTCCTGGAGCAGTCGGTCCATGATGAAGGCATTGCGTGCGTCAATCGCGCGATTGCCTTCAGCCGGCGCCTCGATCTTCGGTGAGGTGTAGAGCACGCGGCCGCGGTCGTCAGTCACCTTGTCGATCAACTGCGGCGACACGCGCATGCCGCCATTGGCGAACACCGAATAGGCCTGCACCATCTGCATCGGCGTGACCGAACCCGCGCCGAGCGCCATCGTCAGGTAGGCGGGATGTTTGTCGGCGTCAAAGCCGAAGCGCGTGATCCAGTCCTGCGCATAGTGGACGCCGATGCTTTCCAGAATGCGGATCGACACCATGTTCTTCGACTTGGCCAAGGCCTCGTGCAGCGGCATCGGGCCTTCGAACTTGCCGTCATAGTTCTTGGGCTCCCACGGCTGGCTGCCGGTCGAGCCGGCATCGAAGAACAGCGGCGCGTCATTGACGATGGTGCTGGGCGTGAAGCCTTTTTCCAGGGCCGCCGAGTAGATGAAGGGCTTGAAGCTCGAGCCCGGTTGGCGCCAGGCCTGGGTCACATGGTTGAACTTGTTCTTGGCGTAGTCGAAGCCACCCACCATCGCGCGCATCTGCCCGTTACGCGGGTCCATCGCCACAAAAGCGCCTTCCACTTCGGGCAACTGCGTGATCGTCCAGGTGGTCTTGCCCTCCTTGTCGGCCCCCTGCACGACGCGGATCACCGCACCACGGCGGATGCGCGTCTTCGGATTGCCCTTGTCGGACAGGCCGGAGGTGGCCGGCTTGAGGCCTTCACCCACGATGCTGAGGGTCTCGCCGCTTTGCAGCACGGCATCGACCTTCTTCGGGTCGGCATTCAAGACCACGGCGGCCAGCAACTCATCATTGGCGGGGTGATCGGCGAGCGCTTCGGCAACGCGCGTGTCGAGATCGCCGGGCGACGCCGGCAAATCGACATAGGCCTCGGGCCCGCGATAGACCTGACGGCGCTCGAAGTCGAGGATGCCACGACGCAGTGCGTGGTAGGCGGCGGTCTGCTCATCCGCATGAACCGTCAGGTAGACGTTCAGGCCGCGCGTGTATGCCGCATCGCCATACTGGCTGAAGATCAGCTGGCGCGCGACCTCGGCCACATACTCGCCGTGCGCAGGGGACCTGACGATGCTCTTCATGCGCAGCTTCTCGGCCTTGGCCTCGTCGTGCTGCTCTTCGGTGATGTAACCCGTCTCGTACATCCGGTCGATGATGTATTGCTGGCGGATGCGTGCGCGGCGCGGGTTGTCGATCGGGTTGTAGGCCGAGGGCGCCTTGGGCAGGCCTGCCAGCATCGCGGCCTCGGCAATCGAGAGCTCCTTGATGGGCTTGCCGAAGTAGATCTCGCTGGCCGCCGCGAAGCCATAGGCACGGTGACCGAGGAAGATCTGGTTCATGTAGATCTCGAGGATTTGTTGTTTTGACAACGCATGCTCGATCTTCAGCGCCAGCAGGATCTCGTAGATCTTGCGGGTGAAGGTTTTCTCGGTCGAGAGATAGAAATTGCGCGCCACCTGCATGGTGATGGTGGAAGCGCCCTGGCTGCGGGATTCGCCCACATTGGCCAGGCCGGCGCGGATCACGCCCAGATAGTCGACGCCGCCATGCTGATAGAAGCGCGCGTCCTCGATGGCCAACACGGCGTCCTGCATGACCTTGGGCATCTCCTTGATCGGCGTGTAGCTGCGGCGCTCCTCGCCAAACTCGCCCAGCAGCTCGCCTTCGCTTGAAAGCACCCGCAGCGGCAGGCGCGGCCGGTAGTCGGTCAGGCCCGAGATGTCCGGCAGATTGGGGTAGGCCATCGCCAAACCCAGCGCCAGCAGTAACAGACCACTGACGCCGCAAGCCAGCGCAGCGCCGAGCAGCCACGCAAGCGCGCGTCCGACAAAGTTCACTGCAGGATGACGGGAGGGGGCTCGCGATTCGGTTGAAGAACGCTGCGCAGTCTTTTTATTGTCTTCGCTCATGGGCCGGAGGGTAGGGTGTGCGGATTATAGGAAGCCCCAAGGCCAGCGTTGGGCGGACGACACACATGCAACGATTGCTTGACCGACCGTGCTTTTGTGCACCCCTTTTGAGATGGCACTGCGTCGGTGCTCGTGTATGGTCAATGCTCGTGTATGGCACGCAACGCCAAGTTACTTGCTGTGACCCGAAATCCTTTGGGGAACAACGACTTTGCTGCTAGCATTTAAGTAGTTTATTAATTGGCATTGCGCCAAGAATGCGCGTTAGGGGAACGGCATCATGGGAATACTTGATGTACTGTTGGGTCGCAAGCATCCGCCCATGATTGGTCTGGATATCAGTTCGTCCAGCGTCAAGCTGGTGGAACTGAGCCAATCCAAGACCGGCGAGATGGTGCTGGAACGGTTTGCATCCGAGCCTTTTGAAAAGGGTTGGATCGCCGATGGCCAGATCGAGAAATTCGACGAAGTCGCCGATGCCGTGCGCCGCGTTGTCGCACGGAGCGGTAGCCGTACGCGTGACGTGGCTCTGGCCATGCCGCAATCTGCTGTGATTACCAAGAAAATCATGTTGCCTGCGGGTTTACGTGATGAAGAGCTGGAATTGCAGGTTGAGGTCGAGGCCAATCAATACATTCCGTTCTCGCTTGATGAAGTGAGTCTGGATTTCTGCGTCATTGGCCCGAGCCCGACCTCGGTCGGTGATGTGGAAGTGCTGATTGCCGCGTCCCGCAAGGATCGCGTGCAGGACCGCCAGGGTTTGGCGGAGGCTGCCGGCCTTCGTCCCGCTGTACTGGATATTGAATCGCATGCCTCGCGCATGGCGATGGGCCGCTTGATTGCCGCGCTGCCGAACGAAGGCAAGGATGCCTTGGTGGCCCTGTTTGAGATTGGTGCCGATACCACCAGCCTCAAAGTGTTGCGCGACGATGAAATGCTCTACGACCGCGACCAGGCTTTCGGGGGTTCGCAGCTCACTCAATTGATCTCCCGGCAATACGGGTTTTCCTTTGAGGAAGCGGAAAACAAGAAACTCGCCAACGATTTGCCCGAAGATTACGAGTCGACGGTGCTCAATCCTTTTGTGGATGGGCTTTCGCAGGAAATCGGCCGGGCCTTGCAGTATTTTTTCACCAGCACGCCGCATCACAAGGTGCATTACGTGATGCTGGCAGGCGGTACGGCCACGCTGCCGGGCCTCAAGGAACGGGTGACCGAACTCACCGGTTTTGCTTGCATGGTGGTGAATCCTTTTGAGAATATGTCCTTGGGTTCGGCGGTGCGTGAACCCAAGCTGCGGCGCGAGGCGCCCGCATACCTGACGGCCTGTGGCTTGGCGATGCGGAGGTTTTTCCAGTGATTCTGATCAACCTGCTGCCGTACCGGGAAGAAAGGCGCAAGCGTCGCAAGCAGGCGTTTTTCGCCGGCTTGGGATTTGCGGCCCTGATCGGCGCCCTGATCGTGGCGGCTATTTATCTGCTGCTGCAATACCTGACGATCGAGCAACAGGGGCGCAACCAGTTCCTGAAAAGTGAAATCGGCAAGCTCGAGGTGCAGATCAAGGACATCGTCAATCTGCGTGCCGAGATCGAAGGGCTCAAGTCGCGCCAGAAGGCGGTCGAAGACCTCCAGACCGATCGCAACACGCCCGTGCATTTGCTCAACGAATTGGCCAAGGCCGTGCCGGAAGGGGTCTATCTGACCGCCATCAAGCAGAACGAAAAGGTTGTCGCCATCACCGGCATTGCGCAAACGCAGGACCGTGTCGTGGAGTTTCTGCGCGCTATCTCGCAGGGCAACGAATGGCTTGAGAAGCCTGAGCTGGCTGAAATCAAGCTGGCCAATCTGAGCACGACCGGGCGCGATCAGCGGCGCCTGTTTGAATTCAGCATGAAGGTGACGATCAAGGCACCTGTCGCGGCAGACGCGCCAGGCATCAAGGCCTCGGGCCCTGCCGGTGCTGCATCGGCTGCCTCACCCGCTAAAGCAAGCTGAGGGCAGTCATGGCAAGCAAACCCATCAACCTCAAGTTCGATTTCAACGGCTGGTTCCAGTCGCTCGCCGAGCAATTCCGCGGCCTTGATCCCAAGGAACCCGGCCAGTGGCCGCTCGCTCCCAAGATCGCAGCTGGCATCGTCGTCGCCATCCTGGCGGTTGTGGCGGGCTGGTTCCTGCTGCTGTCGGATGAGGAAACCTCGCTGCAGACCGAACAGGATCGTGAACCGGCGCTCAAGGCCGACTTCACTGCCAAGCTGGCGCAGGCTGTGAACCTGCCCGAGCTGCGCAAGCAGAAGAGCCAGGTCGAGGAGTACGTGACCCAGCTTGAGAAGCAGCTGCCCGGCAAGGCCGAAATGGACGCGCTGCTCTCCGACATCAACCAGGCCGGCCTCGGTCGCGGCCTGCAGTTCGAGCTGTTCCGGCCCGGTCAGCTGGTGGCGAAGGACTATTACGCCGAGCTGCCGATCTCGATCCGCGTGACCGGTCGCTATCACGACATCGGTGCTTTCACGGCAGACGTTTCCAACCTCTCCCGGATCGTCACGCTGCACAACCTGTTGGTGAATGCCGCCAACAGCAAGGACGTGGGCAGCGGCAATCTCGTCATGGAAGCCACGGCGCGAACCTACCGCTATCTGGATCCGGGCGAGGTCGCTGAACAGAAGAAGGCCGCTGCAGCCGCCAAGGGAGCGAAGAAATGAAGCGCCCCGCCGTCATCAACAACGTCCTCGTCAGCAAGCGTTTTGCGCTGAGCCTGATCCTGCTGGCTTCGCTGGCGGGCTGCTCCGGCAACATCGACGAGCTGCGTCAATGGATGGAGCAGCAGCGTCATGACGCGCATCCCAGCGTCAAGCCGCTGGTGCCGCCCAAGAAATTCCTGCCCGAGCCCTATACGGCCGCCGGGCTGGTGGAGCCGTTCAGCACGCAGAAACTCAGCGTGGCGATCAAGCAGGAAGCGGCGCAACCCAACTCCTTGCTGACCGCTGAAATGAACCGCCGGCGTGAACCGCTGGAGGCCTATCCGCTCGACAGCATGAGCATGGTCGGCAGCCTGACCCGCAAAGACCAACGTTATGCGCTGCTGAGAGTCGACAGCCTGCTCTACCAGGTCAAGGTGGGCGACTACCTGGGCCAGAACTTTGGCAAGGTCATGAAGATCAACGAAACCGAAATCACGTTGCGAGAAGTCGTCCAGGACGCTGCGGGCGAATGGATTGAACGCACCAGTACCCTCCAGCTTCAGGAGAAGGGGCGATGAGAACACTGCAGGAGAATTCCTCGATGAGCGTTTGGCGCAGCAAGACGAGGGCGCTGCTGGCAGCGTCCTGCCTGAGTTTGGTGGCGGTTGCACCGGCCTGGGCACAGAACGCGATCAAGTCGATCACCAGCGTCCAGCAGGGCGGTTCCGAGATGGTTCGTATCGAACTGTCCTCGCCCCTGAAGGAAGTGCCCACCGGTTTCACGGTGCAGACGCCGCCGCGTATCGCGATCGATCTGCCCGGCGTGTCCAACGGCTTGGGTCGCCAGCAGGTCGAGATCAACCAGGGCAACCTGCGCTCGGCCAGCGTGGCCCAGGCAGGGGAGCGCACGCGTGTCGTGCTGAACCTGCGGCAGGCTTCCGGCTATCGCGCCCAATTGCAGGACAACGCCCTGCTGCTGGTGCTGGATGCCGCGGCCACCAGTGCGCCTGCGCCGCAAGCGACGACCGGCGAGGCCACGCATTTCGCCCAGAGCCAGAACAGCTCGACGCTCGCCCTGCGCGACATCGATTTCCGTCGCGGCAATGATGGCGCGGGCCGCGTCATCGTGAGCCTGCCGAGCGACCAGGTTGGTGTCGACATTCAACAGCAGGGCCAGGCCCTGGTGGTCGAGTTCCTCCGCTCGCAAGTGCCTGAGAGCCTGCGCAAGAAGCTCGACGTGAGCGACTTCGGAACGCCGGTGCAGATGATCAGTACCGAGCAGGTCGGCGACCGCGTGCGCATGACCATCCAGCCCAAGGGTGCGTGGGAGCACAGCGCCTACCAGAGCGACAACCAGTTCGTGCTGGAAGTCCGTCCGCAAAAGCTCGACCCCAACAAGCTCGTGGCGGGTCCCGGCTATGCGGGCGACAAGCTCTCGCTGAACTTCCAGAACATCGATGTGCGCGCGCTGCTGCAGGTCATCGCCGACTTCACCAACTTCAACGTGGTGACCAGCGACACCGTCACCGGCAACGTGACCCTGCGCCTGAAAGACGTCCCTTGGGACCAGGCGCTTGACATCATCATGCAGGCCAAGGGCCTGGGCCTGAAGAAATCCGGCAACGTGCTGTGGATCGCGCCGAAGGACGAACTTGCCGCCAAGGAAAAGCTCGACCTGGAATCCAAGCGTCAGATTGCTGAACTGGAGCCGGTGCGCACCCAGTCCTTCCAGTTGAACTACACCAAGGCGGCAGACGTTGCGGCCGGCCTGACCGGGCAAAGCGTTGGCGGTGGCTCCGGTAGCGGCGGCGGCGGCGCTTCCGTCACCACACGGATCCTCTCTGCGCGTGGCAGCGTGATCTTCGAAACCCGCACCAACCAGCTGTTCGTCTCGGACATCCCTTCCAAGCTCGAAGAGATCCAGGCCATGATCGCCAAGATCGACATCCCGGTGCGCCAGGTGTTGATCGAAGCGCGCATCGTCGAGGCCACCGACACCTTCGGCCGCTCGCTCGGCGTGAAGCTGGGCTTCAACGACCTGCGCGGTCAGCAGGGTGGCATTCCCGGCGTCAAGCTGGGCGGCAGCAACTACGTGGCCTTTGGCGGCAACTACAACGCCGTGGCCGGCCAGACGCTGCAGCCGGGCGGCTCCACCGATCTGTCCAACACGCAGTTCATCAACCTGCCCGCCAACGTGTCCGCAGATGCCTTCGGCGGTGCAACGGCCACCAATCTCGCGCTCTCGCTGTTCAGCGCGACGGCCAACCGCTTCCTCAATCTGGAACTGTCAGCGCTCGAGGCCGACGGCAAAGGCAAGATCGTCTCCAGCCCCCGCGTGATCACGGCCGACCAGAACAAGGCCCTGATCGAGCAGGGTGAAGAACTGCCCTATCAGCAGTCCACCTCCAGTGGCGCCACGTCGATCGCGTTCAAGAAGGCGGTGCTCAGGCTTGAAGTCACGCCGCAAATCACGCCTGAAGGCAATGTGATCATGACCGTCGACGTGAACAAGGACAGCCGCGGCACCTTGACGCCTCAAGGCTATGCCATCAACAACAAGCACGTGCAGACGCAGGTGCTGGTCGAGAACGGCGGCACGGTCGTGATCGGCGGTATCTACACGCAGGATGAGTCCGATGTCACCGACAAGGTGCCGTTCCTGGGCGATGTGCCGCTGCTGGGCAATCTGTTCAAGAGCAAGTCCAAGACGGCCATCAAGACCGAGTTGCTGATCTTCCTGACGCCCAAGGTCGTCAGTGAGCGTGCCACGGTGCGCTGAAAGAGTCGTTGAGTTGTAAGTGCCGGCAAGAGTGCCGACAACGGGAGTGAGTAGAAATGATCAAGTTTGATTTGTGGGCTCGACATGCCACCCGTGCGCTGCTCGGCATTGCGCTGACGGCTGCGCTGGCCGCATGCGGGGGCGGTGGCGGCAGTTCGGGCTCGCCCGTGCTGCCGGGCGATGGTTCGGGCGGCTCGACGGGTTCGGGCGGCACGACCACCACGCCAGCCTATTCGATGGGCGTTGAGGTTCAGCGCAGCGGTACTGCCACGACACAGGTTTCGAGCACGGAGACCGTGCAGGCGGTCGCGACCGTTGTGGACAAGTCCGGCTCGCCGGTCTCCGGCGTGGTGGTGACCTTCACCGAGCCTTCGGTGGGTCTGCTGGCCTTTCAACCCCAGGCCGCAACTGGCCTGACCGGCTCGGATGGCAAGGCGAGCGTCGATCTCGGCGCCAAGACCAACACGGCCACGGGCGCCACGACGGTGATGGCTGCAGCCACGGTCGGCGGCCTGTCGCTGACTGCCAACAAATCGATCGCCATCGCGGCAGGCACGACGACCACCGTCACGCCTACGCCGGCCACCATCTCGTTCGTCAGCAGCAGCGCCGGGGATCAAGCCATCGCCATCAAGGGCGCAGGCGGCAATGGCCGTGCGGAAGCCGCCATTCTTGAATTCAAGGTGCTGGATTCGACAGGGGCTCCTATCAACGGCGCTGCCGTCACTTTCGCCATCAATACCGGCGGAGCAGCGGGCTCGACCATCAGCCCCACCAGCGCGGTCAGCGATTCAAGCGGTCGTGTCACGACGACCGTGCTGTCAGGTACTTCGGCGGGCTCTATCGTCGTGGTTGCCACGGCGGGCGCGGCTCCGAGTGTCAAGGTTCAATCCGACACGCTGCTGGTGAGCAACAGTGTGCCCATCGCCTCCGGTTTTGAAACCGACGCCGCCAATTACAACCTCGATGGCAACTTCACCGGCGACAGCACCAGCATCACCGCCCGCGTTCGTGATGTGAACGGCAACCCCGTGCCTGACGGCGTGGCGGTGAGCTTCCAGACCGACTATGGCGTCGTGGCCTCGTCCACGCTCGGCGGTTGCACGACCGTCAATGGCCAGTGCTCCGTGGACTTCGCGGTGCAGAATCCGCGTGGTCAGGGTGTTGCGACGGTGGTGGGCAGTATCGGCGTCGGCACGGCCTCACAGTTCCAGTACAGCATTCAGATCAATATGTCGTCTGGTGCGTACACCGTGGTCCCGACGAATTCGAGTGTCCCGATCACGAGCATCACGCTGCCCATCGACTCTTGCAAGTACACCGTCCAGGCGCGTATTCAGGATAGCTACGGCCGTTCGGTGACGACGGGTACCGTTGTCAGCGTGCCTCTGACCTCCTCCAATATTGGGGTCACCGTCAGGAGTGGTTCGCCCGTGGCTGATGCGCTGGACTTCACGCCGACGACCCTCGGTTTCGAGATCGATGCGACGGCCAGCGCGCTCACGCCGCCTTGCAAGGTGAACGGCTCGATTCCGTCGACGCCCCAGGCCTTCATGATCTTTGGGTTCCAGACGCCCAAGGGCGTCGTCAAGAACCAGCAACGCATCGACATCTACTACCCGCAATAGGTCGGGGACCGTGTTCCTGATTTCCCTGGTCGGCATGCCCGGCGGCGGTAAATCCACCGTCGGGCGACAGATGGCGCGGCAACTGGGCATGCGCTTCGTCGACTCGGATACGGAGATTGAGCAGCGGATCGGTGAGCCGATCCGCTCTTTTTTTGATCGCGAGGGCGAGGCGCCGTTCCGCGATATCGAGGCTGAGGTGTTGGCCGCTCTTCTGCACGCCGAAGGCGAGTGCGTGATCGCGACCGGCGGCGGGGCGGTGATCCGCGATGGGAATCGCGATCTGCTGCATGAGCGTTCCACTGTGCTCTATCTGCGTTCGACGCCCGAGGACCTGTTCCGCCGTCTGCGTCACGACACGCAGCGCCCCTTGCTGCAAGTGAAGGACCCGTTGCAGAAGCTGCGCGAACTCTATGCCCAGCGTGATCCGCTCTACCGCCGCTGTGCCCACTTCGTGCTGGAGACCAGCCGGCCCTCGGTGCATGGCCTCGTCAACATGGCGCTGATGCAGCTGGAACTGGCGGGCCTGGTGGATCCGGCGCGCGTGGCGGCGACCGTCGGCGCGGAGAAGCAGCATGAGCCGAACATGCCGCACGCCTGAAGCCGCGGCGCACGCGATGTGCTCGCAACTCTGAGCACCTGCTGACGCCCGTACACTTCGGACATGAGTCCTGTGCAAGTTGTTCCCATCGCGCTCGCCGAGCGCGGCTATGACATCCTGATCGGGTCAGGCCTGCTTGAAGCGGATGCATCCTGGCAAGGCCTGCCGCGCGCGCGCCGCGCCTTGATCGTGACCAACGAGACGGTGGCGCCGCTTTATCTGGAGCGCCTCCGATCGCAACTGGCGAAAGTCCATGCGCAAGTCGATGCCGTGATCCTGCGCGATGGCGAGCAGCACAAGGACTGGTCCTCGCTCAACCAGATCTTTGATCGTCTTCTCGAAACGGCCAGCGACCGCAAGACCGTGCTGTATGCGCTCGGTGGCGGTGTGATCGGCGACATGACCGGCTTTGCGGCTGCCGTCTACATGCGCGGCGTGCCCTTTGTCCAGGTGCCCACGACCTTGCTCGCGCAGGTTGATTCTTCGGTCGGCGGCAAGACCGCCATCAACCATCCGCTCGGCAAGAACATGCTCGGCGCCTTCTATCAGCCGCTGCGTGTGGTCGCCGATCTGGACACCTTCGATACCTTGCCGCCGCGCGAGATCTCTGCCGGCCTGGCCGAGATCATCAAGTACGGTCCGATTGCCGATCCCGCCTTCCTGGACTGGATCGAGGCCAAGCTCGACGCACTGCTTGCGCGAGACAAGGCCGCGCTGGCGCATGCCGTCAAGCGCAGCTGCGAGATCAAGGCCTGGGTCGTTGGCCAGGACGAGCGCGAAGCAGGGCTGCGCGCCATTCTCAATTTTGGCCACACCTTCGGGCACGCGATCGAAGCGGGGCTCGGCTATGGCCAATGGTTGCACGGTGAGGCGGTCGGCTGCGGCATGGTCATGGCGGCGGATCTGTCGGTACGCACGGGCTTGGCGGCTCCGGAGCTCCTGCCCCGACTGACCCGCCTGATCGAGCGTGCCGGCCTGCCCATCAAGGCCCCATCGATGCCTGTCGAGCGTTGGCTTGAGCTGATGCGGGTGGACAAGAAGGCCGAGGACGGCGCGATCCGCTTCGTGTTGATCGAGGGCCTGGGGCGCGCCGGCATGCACGCCGCGCCGGACGAACTGGTCAGCGACGTCATCCGGGCGCACAGCGACTGACGATGAAGATGGCCCAGGCGCCGCTTGCTCCCTACGCCAGTGACCCGGCCAAGACGCGCGGGCGCCGCCATCCGGAGCCTGCAGCGCCCACGCGAAGCGACTACCAGCGCGACCGTGACCGCATCGTCCACAGCACCGCTTTCCGGCGCTTGGTCTACAAGACGCAGGTCTTTCTCAACCATGAGGGCGATCTGTTCCGAACGCGGCTGACCCATTCGCTCGAGGTGGCGCAGCTGGGCCGGTCGATGGCGCGGAGCTTGCTGCTGGATGAAGACCTCGTCGAGACCATCGCGCTGGCCCACGATCTGGGCCACACGCCCTTCGGCCATGCCGGACAGGACGTGCTGGACGACTGCATGAAGTCCCATGGGGGCTTTGAACATAACCTTCAATCGCTGCGGGTCGTGGACCAGCTGGAGCAGCGCTATCCGGCCTTCGACGGGCTCAACCTGACCTTCGAATCGCGCGAGGGCATCCTCAAGCATTGCTCGCGCCGCAATGCCGAGGCTCTGGAGGCGATGGAGCCCGGGGGCGTGGCCTCCCGCTTCCTGTCAGGGCAGCAACCCAGCCTGGAAGCGCAGCTCTGCAATCTGGCTGACGAGGTCGCCTACAACGCCCATGACATTGACGATGGTGTGCGCTCCGGCCTGATCGACCTGGAACAGCTGGAAGGCGCGGTGCCTCTCGTGCGCAGGCACCTGCGCGAAACGCTCAAGGAATATCCGGCGCTGACCGGCAAGCGCCTGCTGTTCGAGACCATCCGCCGCATGTTGACGGCCCAGGTTTACGACATCACCGATGCCACGCGCGCCGCGCTGGACGAGACGCAGCCCGTCGATGCCGCAGGCGTGCGCGCTTCACCGCCCTTGGTTCGTTTCAGTCCGGCCATGCGTGAAGCCAGCACGGCGCTCAAGCGCTTCCTGTTTGCCAACTTGTATCGGCACCCCCAGGTGACCGGCACGCGCGTGCGGGCCGAAGAGGTTCTGCGTGACCTGTTCGCGCTCTACCAGGCGGACGCAAATTTGCTGCCGCCCGAGTTTGCTGCCCAGCCAAACCGGGCTCGCGCCTGTGCCGATTACATGGCCGGCATGACCGACCGCTACGCCCTGCGCGAACATCAACGGCTGACCGGCAAGCAGCTGTTCTGAGGTTCAGTTCAGGGCAAGAGCATGTGAGCAAGCGGGGTCTGACCCCATAATCTGCGCATGGCACGACTTCCTCGCCTTGCACTCGATGGACAGCCCCATCATCTGATCCAGCGTGGCCTGAATCGCCAAGCCATCGTCGTTGACGACACGGATCGCCTGCGACTGCTCGCCGAACTGCGCGAAAGCGCGGCCCTCTACAAAGTGGCCATCCACGCCTATGTGTTGATGGATAACCATCTGCATCTGCTGGCGACGCCGGAAAGCGGAGAGGGCCTCTCGCACATGATGCAGTCGCTCGGTCGTCGCTATGTGGCCGCCTTCAACAAGCGTCACGGTCGCAGCGGCACACTCTGGGATGGCCGGTTTCGCGCAGCCCCAATGGAAGCGGATGCTCACTTGCTGGCCTGCATGCGCTTCCTGGAACTCAATCCCCAGCGCACCGCTGGCCTTGCTTCGTCTCCTGAGGATTACGTCTGGTCCAGCGCCGCGCATCATCTCGGTCGCCGGCGCGATCCCCTGGTGCTGGATCATGCGCTGTTCTGGGCCCTCGGCAACACGCCGTTCGAGCGCGAGGCCGCCTGGCGGCGCTGGCTGGAGCAGGGCGTCAGCGCGGACGAAGGCCGGCGCTTGATGGACTCAGCCCACAAAGGTTGGCCGCTGGGTGGCGCTGGCTTCCTTCGCCTGCTGTCAGAGCAATGCGAGCGCCCGGTCGTGCCCAGGAGACGAGGGCGTCCGCCTCGAAAATCGCCGACTTGAGCAGGCCAGGCGTTGTCTTTCGACTATGTCCCTATTTAATGACGATACTTCGATGCCGAAATGTTCATTAAGGGTCTGACCCCAAATAGTTAAGCTTGTCTCCATTGCTGCGGCGCAGTAAATTTCGGCCTCCAGCTATTCAGGAGAGCGCCGTGAGCCCTTCATCGTCCGCCGCACAAGTCCAACAAGAAATCCAGGATCTGAACCAGCACGGGCTTTACCGTTCGCAGAACGAGAAAGACGCCTGCGGCCTCGGCTTCGTGGCGCACATCAAGGGCCTCAAGGCGCACAACATCGTGCAGCAGGGCCTCAAGATTCTTGAGAACCTCGACCATCGCGGCGCCGTGGGCGCAGACAAGCTGATGGGCGACGGCGCCGGCATCCTGATCCAGATCCCCGACGATTTCTATCGCGCCGAGATGGCGTTGCAAGGTGTGGAACTGCCGCCGCCTGGTGAGTATGGCGTTGGCCTGATCTTCCTGCCCAAGGAGCACGCCTCGCGCCTGGCTTGTGAACAGGAACTGGCCCGCGCGATCAAGGCCGAAGGCCAGGTGCTGCTGGGCTGGCGCGATGTGCCGGTCGATCGCGAGATGCCGATGTCGCCCACCGTTCGCGAGAAGGAGCCGGTGATCCGCCAAGTCTTCATCGGCCGCGGCCCGGACATCATCGTGCCCGATGCCCTCGAGCGAAAACTCTACGTGATCCGCAAGACCGCCTCGAGCGCGATCCAGGCCTTGAAGCTCACGCACAGCCGCGAGTACTACGTGCCCAGCATGAGCTGCCGCACCGTCATCTACAAGGGCCTGTTGCTGGCCGATCAGGTCGGCAAGTACTACAAGGATCTGGCCGACCCGCGAGTGGTCTCGGCCATCGCCCTGGTGCACCAGCGCTTCTCCACGAACACCTTCCCTGAATGGCCTCTCGCCCACCCGTATCGCATGGTGGCGCACAACGGCGAGATCAACACGGTCAAGGGCAACTTCAACTGGATGCGTGCCCGTGAAGGCGTGATGAAGTCGCCCGTGCTCGGCGACGATCTGAAGAAGCTCTACCCGATCAGCTTCGAGCATCAGTCCGACACGGCCACGCTCGATAACGCCGTGGAACTGCTGACCATGTCGGGCTACCCGCTGGCCCACGCAGTCATGATGATGATCCCGGAAGCCTGGGAGCAGCACGAGCAGATGGACGAGCGCCGCCGCGCCTTCTACGAATACCACGCCGCGATGATGGAGCCGTGGGACGGCCCCGCCGCGATGGTCTTCACCGATGGCCGCCAGGTCTGCGCCGCGCTCGATCGCAACGGTCTGCGTCCGGCGCGCTATTGCGTGACCGACGACGATCTCGTCGTGCTGGCGTCGGAATCCGGCGTGCTGCCCATCCCCGAAGCCCGCATCGTCAAGAAGTGGCGTCTGCAGCCCGGCAAGATGTTCCTGATCGACCTCGAGCAGGGCCGCATCGTTGACGACGAGGACCTGAAGAACCAGTACGCCAACGCGCGTCCCTATCGCCAGTGGATCGAGAACGTGCGCGTCAAGCTCGACGACATCGAGCTCGCCGACGTGCAGCCGCAGCATTTCGAGACGCCGCTGCTCGAACGCCAGCAGGCTTTCGGCTTCACCCAGGAAGACATCAAGTTCCTGATGGCGCCGATGGCCACGAACGGCGAAGAAGGCATCGGCTCGATGGGCAATGACTCGCCGCTGGCCGTGCTCTCAGGCAAGGACAAGCCGCTCTTCAACTACTTCAAGCAGCTGTTCGCCCAGGTCACGAACCCGCCGATCGACCCGATCCGCGAGAACATCGTGATGTCGCTGGTCAGCTTCATCGGCCCCAAGCCGAACCTGCTGGATATCAACGCGGTCAACCCGCCGATGCGTCTCGAAGTTTCGCAGCCCGTGCTCGACTTTGAAGACATGGCGCGCCTGCGCACGATCGAATCGCACACGCATGGCAAGTTCAAGTCCATCGCGCTCGACATCACCTACCCGCAGGAATGGGGCCATGAAGGCGTTGAGGCGCAGCTGGCTTCGCTGTGCGCTTCGGCCGTCGATGCGATCAAGACCGGCCACAACATTCTGATCATCACGGACCGCGGCCTGAGCGCTCAACGTGTCGCCATCCCCGCGCTGCTGGCGCTGTCCGCCGTTCACCACCATCTGGTGCGTGAAGGTTTGCGCACGACGGCTGGCCTCGTGGTCGAGACCGGCAGCGCCCGCGAGGTGCATCATTTCGCCGTATTGGCGGGGTATGGCGCCGAAGCCATCCACCCGTACCTGGCGCTCGAAACGCTGGCCACGATGCATGCCGAACTGCCCGGCAACCTGAGCGCCGAGAAGGCGATCTACAACTACATCAAGGCGGTTGGCAAGGGTCTCTCGAAGATCATGTCCAAGATGGGCATCTCGACCTACATGTCCTATTGCGGCGCGCAGATCTTCGAGGCGATCGGCCTGCAGAGCGACTTCGTCGAGAAGTACTTCCGCGGCACGCCCACGCAGGTCGGCGGCATCGGCGTGTTCGAGGTGGCCGAGGAAGCGATCCGCCTGCATCGCGCGGCCTTCGGCGACGACCCGCTGCTGCACAGCATGCTCGAAACCGGCGGCGAATACGCCTGGCGCGTGCGCGGCGAAGAACACATGTGGACGCCCGACGCCATCGCCAAGCTGCAACACAGCTCGCGCAGCGGCAAGTTCGAGACATACAAGGAATACGCGCAGATCATCAACGACCAGAGCAAGCGCCACATGACGCTGCGTGGTCTGTTCGAGTTCAAGTTCGACCCGACACAGGCCGTGCCGCTGGAAGAGGTTGAATCGGCGGCCGACATCGTCAAGCGTTTCGCCACCGGCGCGATGTCGCTGGGCTCGATCAGCACCGAGGCGCACGCCACGCTGGCCGTGGCCATGAACCGCATCGGCGGCAAGAGCAACACCGGCGAGGGCGGCGAAGATCCGGCGCGCTATCGCAACGAACTGAAGGGCATCAAGATCAGCGCGGGCACCAAGGTCAGCGACGTGATCGGCGCCAAGGTCATCGCGGTCGACTACGAGCTCAAGGAGGGCGATTCGCTGCGCTCGAAGATCAAGCAGGTCGCCTCGGGCCGCTTTGGCGTGACGACCGAATACTTGGTCAGCGCCGATCAAATCCAGATCAAGATGGCGCAGGGCGCCAAGCCGGGCGAGGGCGGCCAGCTGCCGGGCGGCAAGGTGACCGAGTACATCGGCATGCTGCGTTATTCGGTGCCCGGCGTCGGTCTCATCAGCCCGCCGCCGCACCATGACATCTATTCGATCGAAGACCTGGCGCAGCTGATCCACGACCTGAAGAACGTCAACCCGCGCGCCGATATCTCGGTCAAGCTGGTGTCGGAAGTCGGCGTCGGCACGATCGCCGCGGGCGTGACCAAGGCCAAGGCCGATCACCTCGTGATCGCCGGCCATGACGGCGGCACAGGCGCCTCGCCGTGGTCCTCGATCAAGCATGCCGGCACGCCGTGGGAACTCGGCCTCGCCGAAGCCCAGCAGACGCTGGTGCTGAACCGCCTGCGCGGCCGCGTGCGCGTGCAGGCCGATGGCCAGATGAAGACGGGCCGTGACGTGGTGATCGGCGCGCTGCTCGGCGCCGATGAGTTCGGCTTTGCCACCGCACCGCTGGTGGCCGAGGGCTGCATCATGATGCGCAAGTGCCATCTCAACACCTGCCCAGTCGGCGTGGCCACGCAGGACCCGGTGCTGCGCGCCAAGTTCGCCGGCCGCCCGGAACATGTCGTCAACTTCTTCTTCTTCGTGGCCGAAGAAGCGCGCCAGATCATGGCGCAGCTCGGCATCCGCAAGTTCGACGAGTTGATTGGCCGCAGCGATCTCCTCGACACGAAGAAGGGCATCAGCCACTGGAAGGCCAAGGGCCTGGATTTCGCTCGCGTCTTCCACCGCCCCGAGGTGCCGGCTGATGTGGCGCGTATCCATGTCGAGACGCAAGACCACGGGCTCAACCGCGCGCTTGACGTCAAGCTGATCGAGAAGTGCCTGCCCGCCTTCGAGAAGGGCGAGAAGGTGCAGTTCATGCAGGAGGTCAGCAATGTGCGCCGCACCGTGGGCGCCATGCTCTCCGGCGAGCTGATCCGCCGCAAGCCCGAAGGCCTGCCCGACCAGACCATCTTCATCCAGATGGAAGGCACGGGCGGCCAGAGCTTCGGCGCCTTCCTGGCGCAAGGCATAACGTTCTATCTGATCGGCGACGCGAACGACTACACCGGCAAGGGCCTCTCCGGCGGCCGCGTGGTGGTGCGCCCGTCGATCGACTTCCGTGGTGACGCGACGAAGAACATCATCGTCGGCAACACGGTGCTGTACGGCGCCACACGCGGCGAGGCCTTCTTCCGCGGCGTGGCCGGCGAGCGCTTCGCGGTTCGCTTGTCAGGCGCTTCGGCAGTCGTTGAAGGCACGGGCGATCATGGTTGCGAATACATGACCGGCGGCACCGTGGCCGTGCTCGGCAAGACGGGCCGCAACTTCGCGGCCGGCATGAGCGGCGGCATAGCGTACGTGTACGACGAGGACGGCACTTTCGCCAAGCGCTGCAACACCAGCATGGTGGCGCTGGACCGTGTGCTGTCGAGCGTTGAGCAGGAAGCGACCGTCGACCGCGCGATCTGGCATCACCTGGGCCAGGGCGCGCAGCAGACTGACGAAGTCATTCTGAAGAAGATGCTCGAAGACCAGCACCGCTGGACCGGCAGCCAACGTGCGCGCGACATCCTCGATCACTGGGCCGAATCGCGTGCCAAGTTCGTCAAGGTCTTCCCGCATGAATACCGCCGCGCGCTCGGCGAGATCCATGCGGCCAAGGAAGCCGCGACCACCATCGCCCAAGCCAAAGCCACGGTCTAAGAAAGAAGAACGAATCATGGGAAAAGTCACCGGCTTCATGGAGTTCGAGCGTCAGGAAGAGGGCTACACGCCCGTCGTCACGCGGCTCAAGGACTACAAGGAATTCGTGATCGGATTGAAGCCCGATCAGGCCAAGATCCAGAGCGCGCGCTGCATGGATTGCGGCACGCCGTTCTGCAACAACGGCTGCCCGGTCAACAACATCATTCCGGACTTCAATGATCTCGTTTATCAAGGCGATTGGGCCAACGCGATCACGGTCCTGCACAGCACCAACAACTTCCCCGAATTCACGGGCCGCATCTGCCCCGCGCCTTGCGAGGCGGCTTGCACGCTCAACGTGAATGACGACGCAGTGGGCATCAAGTCGATCGAGCACGCGATCATCGATCGCGCCTGGGCCGAAGGCTGGGTGCGGCCGCAGCCCTCGTCCACCAAGACGGGCAAGACCGTGGCCGTGGTCGGCTCGGGTCCTGCGGGTCTCGCCGCTGCGCAGCAACTCGCACGCGCGGGGCACAGCGTCACGGTGTTCGAGAAGAACGATCGCGCCGGCGGTCTGCTGCGCTACGGCATCCCCGACTTCAAGATGGAAAAGTCGCACATCGACCGCCGCGTTGAGCAGATGGAAGCCGAAGGCGTTGTCTTCAAGTGCGGCGTTTTGATCGGCGATCTGGGCGAAGGTTCCAAGGTCACCAACTGGGCCAAGGAGACGGTCTCTGCCGCTGAGCTAACGAAGCAGTTCGACGCCGTGCTGCTGGCCGGTGGCGCTGAAGCCTCGCGCGATCTGCCGGTGCCGGGCCGCGATCTGGCCGGCATCCATTTCGCGATGGAGTTCCTGCCGCAGCAGAACAAGATCAACGCCGGCGACAAGCTCAAGGGCCAACTCACCGCCACCGGCAAGACCGTCGTCGTGATTGGCGGCGGCGACACCGGCAGCGATTGCGTCGGTACCAGCAACCGCCACGGCGCCAAGAGCGTCACGCAGTTCGAGCTGATGCCGCAGCCGCCCGAGGTCGAAGAC
Source organism: Burkholderiaceae bacterium (assembly GCA_036500605.1). Taxonomy (GTDB): domain Bacteria; phylum Pseudomonadota; class Gammaproteobacteria; order Burkholderiales; family Burkholderiaceae_C; genus JAFALK01. The sequence continues at coordinate 95,001 of DASYBU010000020.1, read as the reverse complement.
CGCCCGATGACCTGGCCTTACTGGCCGATCAAGCTGCGCACTTCGAGCAGCCACGAGGAAGGTTGCGAGCGCGCTTTCGCCATCGCGACCAAGGAGTTCGTGGGTGAGAAGGGCAAGGTCACCGGCGTGAAGACGGTGCGCGTGGAATGGCAGGGCGGCAAGATGGTCGAGGTGCCGGGCAGCGAGCAGGTGCTCAAGGCCGATCTGGTGCTGCTGGCAATGGGCTTTGTGAGCCCCGTGGCTGCCATGCTGGACGCGTTCGGCGTGGACAAGGACGCGCGCGGCAATGTCAAGGCGACGACGGAATCCACGGGCGGCTACAAGACCAGCCTGGACAAGGTTTTTGCCGCGGGCGACATGCGCCGCGGCCAGTCGCTGGTGGTTTGGGCGATCCGCGAAGGACGGCAGGCGGCGCGGGCGGTGGATGAGTTCCTGATGGGGGCGAGCCAGCTGCCCCGTTGATCGATCAGAGCCTCGGCAACTCGCGATACGAGATGCGCCTGGCCTGATAGTTGGGAGAACCGATCGGCGGCGTCCGGGTGTCTCTGCCGCCATCGCTCTCGGTGGTTTGCACTTGTACCTTGCCGTTGATCACCACGGCGTTCGGCCGAGTCGCGATCGTGTCGCCCAGGAACACGCTGACCGCGTTCTGCGCGGTGGCGGGCGCACCGCCGCTGGCGTAATCGCAGTAGTTATGCCAGTTCGAGCCGCCCACGCTGCAGACCTTGCTGTTGTCGATCACATTGGCGTTGACGATCAGCACGCCGCCGACCAACTGCGCGTCGGTGTTGTCGCGCTCGTAGTGGTTGGAAGATCCATGTACCAGCCACCGTTGAGGTTCAGATTGACCGGTCGAGGCGTTCCATTGACGCGCACTGCGGAGCCCGCCGTGCAGGCACCGAGGCCGGCGGGGCAGGTGCCTGCTGTCAGTGTCTGCTTGACGAAGGCGTTAGCGGTCGCGCGCGGGTCTCCGTAGCTGGCGCTGGTCAAGCGGTCCTTGATGCCGTAGATCGTCTGCTGCGTCGTATCGCCGATGTCGGCCAGGCCCATGTAGCGGCCGGTACCGATGAAGACCATTGCCGCATTCCCCACCAGGCCGAGCTCGGGGCGACTGGTGATCGGCTGCGCCACGCCGTTGGGCGCCTTGAGTGTGGCAGCAACAGGGCATCGATGCCCGACGCTCCCACACTGTTGTTGATATCGAAGCGCCACAGGTAGCCAAGGCCATCGCCGCCGTAGACGCGCAGTGCTGTGTTGTTGACGTCGGAGTTGTCGGACCATGCGCGGATGTGGCCGAGGCCGGAAGGCGTGGCCGTGGAACCAGCGCCGGTCGAGATGCCGCCCGCGAAGCCGGCGACTTGCGCCCGCGTCAGCGGGTCGATCACGATTCAGCAGTGACAGGACGGACGGGCCAGCGCTAACCGGCGCAAATGCCGCCGGCGTCGACGCGGCGCCATTCCGGCGGCGTGCTCTCGCGGAAGTGAACCTCGATGCAGAATCGGCCGGTCCTGAACTGCCCGCCCAGTTGCTCGGCGCTCAGCTTGCTGCCGACAAAGCTGTTCTTGACGGCGTTCTCGAAGGCGGTCGGCAGTGCGTTGGGCGTGACGACCACGGTGTCCACAAAGCCGTCGATACCGACGACCAGGGAGACCTTCGCGCGCGCTTCCCCACCGGGCAGCGGGGCGTCCGGATAACGCAATTCGGGCGCGGGCGCATCGGCATGCGACGGCGCGCTTTCAGGCAGTGTGAAGTCGCTTCGCGGTAGCGGCTGGAGTGACGGCTGCGGCAAGGCCGCCGCCGTCTCCGGCGGTGCCAGAGTCTGGACAGGCGCAGGCTCGGAGGGATCGAGACTGCGCACGTTCATCACCGCGCCGGATGTGAAGTGCCGCGTGTCTCTCGTCGTGTGCAGGAGCAGGGCGGCGTGCAGGACCACGACCGCTGTCACGCAGAGCACGAACCGTGGATCGGGTCGCGCTCTGCCTGGTTCTCGCCTCAACGGCATGGCTCGTTTACTGCGTCGGCAACTCGGTCCACGAGGTGCGGCGGGCCGACAGGTTGCTCGGCAAGTTCAACGGGCCGGTGGACTGGTGGGTGTCATCCGACAGTGTGGTCTGCGTGTAGAGCTTGCCGTTGATGGCCACCGCATTGGCACGCGTGGCGATGGCGTTGCCCAGCGAGATGCTGGCGACGTTTTGGTCACCCGGCGCAGCACCGCCCGTGCTGTAGTCAAAGAAGTTCTGCCAGCTCGAACCGCCTACCGTGCAGACCTTGGAGTTGTCGATCACGTTGGTGTTCACCACCAGGATGCCGCCCACCAGGGTCGGGTCGGTGTTGTCGCGTTCGTAGGTGGCAGGCAGGTCCACGTACCAGCCGCCATTGGAGGACAGGTCGACTGCCTGCGGCGAGCCGTTCGATCGCACCGTGGAACCCGCGGTACAGATGCTCAGGTTGGCCGGGCAGGTGCCGATCGACAGCGTCTGCTGCACGAACTTGTTGGCCGTTGCGCGCGGGTCGCCGTAGCTGGTGGCGTCGAGCTTGTCCTTGATACCGTAGATGGTCTGCGGCGTGCTGTCGCCGATATCGGCCAGGCCCATGTAGCGGCCTGTGCCTACAAAGATCATTGGGTACTTGCCGACCAGGCCCAGTTCGGGGCGCGTCGTGATCGGTTGTGCGGCGCTGCCGCTCGGCGTCTTCAAGGTGGCGAGCAACTGGGCTTCAATGCCTGCCGCACCCACGTTGTTGTTGATGTCGAAGCGCCAGAGGTAGCCCAGATTGTCGCCACCGTAGACACGCAGGGCGGTGTTGTCGATGTCGGCGTTGTCGGCCCAGGCGCGGATATGGCCCAGGTTGGACGGCGTGGTGATCGAACCCGAGCCGGTGCTGAGGCCGGTCGTGAAAGCGCTCGTCGCAGGCTGGCCGCTCAAAGCGTCCAGCACATAAAGGCGGCCGACGCCGTCGCCGGGCGAAACATTGTTGTAGCCCGACGGGACCATCACCACCCACTGGCCGCTCTTCAGCTTGGCGATCTCGGCCTTGCCGAAGGTGTAGCCCAGGTTGGTGTCCGCGAACTCCCACAGGGGCAGCGGGTTGGTCGGGTCGGTGACGTCGATGGCGAAATACGCGCGGCCGCCGGCACCGAGCCCGCAGACCAGGATGGTGCGCCACTTCGAGCCGTCGTAGAAGTCGCGCACGACGGGCGATCCATCCACGAAGTAGTTGTGCTTGGCGGCGTAGCCCTTGTCGACCAGCTTGTACAGATTGGGCAGCACGGCGGTGGGCACGTAGGCCCATATTTCCTGGCCGGTCGTCGCGTTGAATGCATGCAGCATGCCGTCGTTGGCACCGACGTAGACGACGCCTTGACGGCTGGTGATGGCCGGCAAGGCCTTGTAGTCGCTGTAGCCGGCATCGCTCAGATGCAGGGTCGGCTGGCCTACGAAGGCGGCTTCCGAGTCGACGATGTCGCCCAGCACCGCCTTGCGGGGGCGGAAGTACTTGTTGGTGGTGATGGCATCGCCCTCGTTGGTGCGATCGCCGCGCAGGTAGTCCACCACTGGCTGGCCACCCGCAGCGGTTTGATCGGTGCTGCTCAGGCAGCTCGAGCCGGTCGTGCAGAACTGCAGCAGCCCTGCGCTGGCCATCGTGCTGGTGCTGAAGTAGTCCTGCTCAGTTGTCGTCAGCGAAGCCCAGTCGAAATTGCGACGGTGGTTGCCGTTGGTGGGGCTGTACATGTAGATCGTCCGCGAGGTGTTCGCATTCAGCAGCGTGGAGGCCGACCAATCGACCGTCGAGCTGATCGTGCCGATCACGCCATTGGATGCGTCGGTGATCACGCGGTGGGCCTGCAGGTCGCCGTACCACGCACCCAAGGCATCGGATCCGAAGTTCGAGAGGAAGGCTTGGTTGTCCGTCGCCGTGATGTTGGGGACGCTGGTGGTGACCGCCGCGGAGGCGGCCAGCAGCGTGTCGATGGCGCTGAGGGCGCTCGTCAGACCCTTGTAGAGCGAAGAGGGGCTCGTCGCACTGAAATACGTGCCGTGACCGTTGACCGCGGCGTGCCACAGATCGTCGATCGTCGTCAGCGTGTTGGAGACCGGCGTCGGCCACGTGCAGGCGCCCGTCGTTTGCCAGGTGCAGACCGCGCCACTGGGCGTGCTGCCTTGGGACACGGCGTAGTAGTCGCCGGCCGTGGCGGTTCCGTAGTCGTCACGGAACTGCATGTAGCCCGATGCGCCCAGCCCCAGAGTGAACGTGCTCATGCGCTGTACCGGATCGTGATCGGTATTGCCGCAGACGTCGTTGTTCAGATACTTGTTGCTGTCGTCGGTATTGGCGCTCTTGCAGGCGGTACTGCCCGTGGTGCCGGTGCGCAGGTCGGTGGCGTAGTAGTACGCGGAGGTATCGGCCAGCGTGCTCGCGACGCTATTGCCGTCCTTCATCGGGAGCGGCAGGCTGCTGTCTTGGTCGCCGATCGCGGTGGAGCCGTCCAGTTGCACCGGGGTCGTGGTCTCGTTCCAGAAGCCGTCGGTCGAGAGCAGCAGGAAGTTCTTCTGGCACGAATACTGGATGGGATCCACCACCGTGACGCTGTTGATTGAGCTGCCGTTGTACTTGCCGGCGTAGTAGCGGCCGACCTTGGCCAGGGCCGTGCGCAGCGGTGTGCTGTTGCCCGGGTTGGCGGCCTTGAGCTTGTTCCACCAGGTCTGACGCGCGGTGCTGCTGGCGCCGAAGGTCAGCGGGTTCACGAACGCGCTGCCCTGCGTGTTGTTGATCGTCATGTAGCCCACGCGGTAGTTGGTGGGCACGCCGTTGAAGGCCAGCGTGGTGGCCGACTTCATCATCTGCATGCGCGAGTGGTAGTACGTCCACCAGTTCGCGAAGTTGGTCATTTCCTCGCTGTAGGTGCACGAGTCGGAAGAGGCGCAATCCGTGCGGGTCGAAGCCCTGGGGTAGCTGGTGCGGGCCGGGATGATGTCCACGCGCTCGAAGCGAGCTGCCGTTGTGCCGGCCACAGCGGGGATCGCGGGGATCGCGGCGGCCCCGGCTGTGCCGGCGCTGTTGAAGGTGAGCGTCGTGGGGCTCAGCGTGCAGGTACCTGAGGTCGCATAGGTGAGCGTCACGACGGCGCCGTTCAAGGCAGTGGACTGAGGACCGGTGAGGGAGATCTTCGCCGAGCCATTGGTGTGGTTCGCGCTGACCGCGGTCGTGCCGGTCTTGTTGTTGATCACCGAGGCCAGGCTGTCCACCAAATTGGTGATGTTGCCGCTGTTTTGCAGACCCGTGGAGCCGCCTTGCATCAGGTCATAGTTGCTGACGCCCTTGTAGGTCACGTTGAGCTTGGCGGCTGTGACATTGCACTTGCCGCTGCCCGAGATGGACAGGGTGATCGTGTTGGTGACGGCCGATGCGGCGGAAATGGCCGCAACCCCGGGAACGTAGGCCGAGCCGCCGGTGGCAACACTCGGGTACTTGGTCGGATAGCGCGGCACGTTGAACGTGCTGGTCGGCACGGCCTGGCAGGAATTGGCGGCGGGCGATTGCGCAATCGCGTTGGCGGCGCTGCTGCACCAGCGCACCTTGGCCGGATAGATGAAGGTGGTGCCCGAACCCACCTGGCAGTTGCGCAGGTCGACCGCGTCGCAGTACTCGTTCGGGATGATGTTGTAGTAGTAGGGTCCGAAGTCCTGTGCCACGGCACCGGCGGCTTCCGGGGCGCCCATCGCCAGGAAGCCGCTGCCCGAGGCCGTCGTGACGTGCTGCTTGGTGTAAGCCTTGCCATTGACCGTGCCTGGCAGGACGTAGTTGCCGTTGCGCAGGCAGTCGGTGTAGTTCGTGTCTGTGCACCACTCCAGATCGGGGAACTGCGCGGTCAGGTCGATGCTGGTCGTGCTCTGGATGTTGTAGTAGTCGTTCTTGACGGCGGTGAACGAGGTCACATTCGGCGCGCTGGCGCCGGTGTAATCGACCGGCGGCAGATAGGTCGTGGCCGGGTTGTAGGCCAGCCCGTTGAAGCCGGCCGCCATGAAGGGCGCGTGGGCAGCGTAGCTGAAAGGCGCCGTCGTGGAAGCCGCGCGCATCCAGCACGCCGTGCTTTCATCGTTGTTGGTGCAGCAACTGGCACCAAAAGAGCCGGTGGCCGTGGCGCTGGTGGCGCCTGCTGAGCGGCAAAGCTTGGGGTCGGGCGAGCCGTCACCGTTGACCAGGTCGGGCAGGAAGTCGAAGTTCATCGAGCCGGAGTCATCCAGCACGAACATCAGGTTCGGCTGCACCGAGCTGGGCGAGGCCACGATCAGCGGGATGTTGGCCACGTCGGTGACGGCGGCTTGTGCGCACAAGGGCAGCAACGAAGCCGCGGCAAGCGACAGGAAGCGGGCGAGGCTGAGACGGATGTTCATGATGATTCTCTCGATTGCTGGTGTGGACCGACGGCAGCGCAAAGCGCTACATCGCCACGACCACCTGCACATAGCTCACGGTGCCGCGCACGCCATCAACGCGCACGGTGACGCGGTAGTAATACTGGACCACGGCGGTGATCGGCTGGTTGCCGCCGGCACCCTTGCTGCCGCCCGAGGTGGGATCGGAATTGGGAGCGGTCTGGCAGCCGATGTTGCCGGTCGGGTCGCCGGTCCCGTTGCACAGGCGCGTGATGGCGTACTGCACGGTGTTGCCTGCGGTGTCCGGGGCCAACTTGTTGACCGTGTTGGCCGTCACGGCCGCAGTCCACCAGGTATCCCAGTTGGTGGCGGCGGTCGGCGCAGTGGTGGAAGCGGCGTAGCCGCCGCCCGTCGTGTTGGAGCCGGTGCTGGCTGCCGTGCCGTTGTTCCACAGAGCGCCGCTGATGCGGTTCTGCTCCAGCCAGGCCACCGCCGCTTCCACGCCGGCGTCGGCCGACAGCGTGGCGGATTGCTGGAAGGCCAGGTTGCCCGCGACGCGATTGCCGGTGTTGACCGCACGCATCAAGGCCAAGGCGGCCAGAGACATGGCGACGAGCACCACGATGGCGAGGATCAGCACCACGCCGCGTTCAGCGGAGGGCGCGCGACTCATCAGAAGATGCCGTTGCATGAATCTTGCACTCCTATCCAGGACATATTGCGCATCGACACCACGCTCTCGAAAACCTTGTAGCGATAGTTCGCCCAATTGCTGTTCGCGTTGATGCTGATGGGAGCGCTCGCTGCGCCGGACCAGGTCGGCAAGGGCGCAAGGCCCGCGCTGTCCCCGGTGACCGGATTGGTTTCCAGCTGGCCGCTGCGCATCGTCAGGGCCATCTTCACCGCGCCTGTTCGAGCCCATCCGCAAGGCGAGGCGGGTGCGGTCTGGTCATAGGTGTCGACGATGACGCCGTCGACGTCATTGATATTGCCGGCCGTGTCACGGCCGTAGAGCGCGCGCAGGCTGATCACGCCGTCGACCATGTCGACCCAGACGCCGTCCGTCGTGGTGCTGCAATCAGCCACCAGATAGTTGCATTGCTGCAGGCGACCGCGGGAGACGCGATAGGCCACCGCAACCGGCGTGAAGCCCCAGTCGTACAGCGTGTCCGCGGTGCCTGCGGAGCCTGTCTTCGTGGTCAGGATGCTGCCCGGTGTCGTGCCGGGATTGGAGTTGATCTGGTCCAGCACGAGCGCGCAGGGCAATGGCGGGTTGTGCACCGCCGCCACCACGTAGGCGTTGGCTGCGGCGAACGCGGTGGGCGTGTTGATGGCGTAACTCGTGTTGCTTGCATGTGCCGTGACGCGATCGCCTTCGGGCGAGCTGGTGCTGCTGCCGTAGACCACCAGCAGCGTATCCGTGTTCGGATCACCGGCTGCGACCTTCGTGTGGTTGATCGTCACCGGCCCGAGATTGCTGATGGTGACGCCGGCGCGCAAGGTCATGCTGCAACCGAGCTCCGACAGATTGCTCATCCCCATGCCGCCCTGACGCACGTCGCGCAGGATGTCGGTGAAGGCGATGGCGCCGTCCATGCTGGCGGCGGAACTGCCGGTCGTCGTGCGCTTGTTGCGCTCCGACTGCTGGAAGATCTGCATCACCACGATCACGGCGATCAGCGCAAGCACCATGCCGACCATCAGCTCAATCAGGCTGAAGCCGCGTTGGAGCTGAATTCTTGGGTTTCTTATGTGCACCTCGGGCTCCTACTTGATCTGGGTGAACACGATGACGTTGTGCAGGTTGTCGCTGCTCGTCTCACCGGCAACCTGCCAACTGATCGTGATCGCGACCTGCGTGCTCGGCGTTGGGGTGCTCGGCGTCAAGCTACCCGCGGGGCCTGCTGCCAGCGCCAGCGGGGGGATCGTCTTCAGTGTGACGGTGGGTGCGGTCGCGCCGGGCAGCGTCGTCGCCACCTTGTTCTTCCAGGCGGTAAAGCCGGCGTCGGCGCTGCTCGGGCCGTAGGTATTCAGCAGAACGGCGTTCGAGTGATTGCCGGCCCACATCGTGCCGACGAGCTCATCAGCCAGCAGCACGGCTTGCGCGCGAAATTGCGCCTGGCCCGAGGACTTGGTGGCGTTGGCCTGCAAGCCCACCAGACCCAGTACACCCAGCGAAAAAATCAGCAGGGCGATCAGCACTTCAAGAATCATGAAGCCCTGGCCGGCGTGCCGATTCGCGGAGGACCGCATTGAACGTGATGAATGAGGGGAACGCATCATGCTTTCCTTCAGCAGGCTTGGGGGTCACCCGCGGGGAAACGGGGGTTGCACAGTCGTGCCTGGCCCGCAGGCGAGACCACGATGCGCAGGCAGGTGAGCTTGCCGCCTGCGTCGGCGCAGGTGCCGCCGCTGTAGCTCACGTTGATCGTGATGTCGCCAGCCGGCGGATTGACCTGCTTGCCCAGACTGTTGAACACCAGGCTCGATTGGCTCGCCGCGACCTGAACACTGCTGGTGTCCGGCGCACGCACGGCCAGGAGACGCGGCGTGGTCGCGGCGCTGTCGATCTGCAGGTTGCACTTGCCGGTGGCATCCTGGGTCGGCGTTGCCGCATCAATCTGGCTGACCACCCAGGCGGTACCGGAGGTGGTCAACGCGCAGTTCGCGTTCAGGTTGGTGGTCAGCTGAAAGCGCGCCTGGATATTGCGTTGCACGGCTTCGGCCTTGGCGCGCTGGATGCCGGCAAAGATGTCCCCGGCGGTGTTGCGAACACGTGTGCTCTGGATCCAGCCCGAGAAAGTCGGAGCGGAAACCGCAAACAGCACGCTGGCGATCAGCACCGTCACCATCAGCTCGGCGAGGCTGAACCCGCTCATGCGGTTCGATGAACCGCGGATGTCTGACTTCAGCATGTGCCGTCCTTCTTGGTGACCCAGCAGGTGCCGGAACTGGTCCAGCCGGGGGGTACGGCCGGCGTGGCCTTGTTGTAGTTCTGGTCAACCGTATAGGTGAACCCGGTCATGACGCCAGCGCCTTGAGCCTGCAGCACATAAGCCGTGTCACTGACCGAAGAACACTTGAAGACAAAGTTCGGGCTTGTGGTCGTGTCCGTGTTGCAGGCCTGGGCGCCCGAATACTTCTGATGGTCGAGGATGTAGCTGTCCATCTGGTTCTGCAGCACCGCCAGACGGTTCGTGGCGTCGGGGATCTTGCTGCGGGTCACATAGCTCGTGTAAGCCGGCAAGGCGACCGAAGCAAGGATGGCCACGATGGTGACCACCACCATCAATTCGATGAGCGTGAAGCCGCGCGCTCTGGCCGCGCTGTCTGCCGTGACGATCGGGCTCAGCATGTTCCGCCCTTCTTGGACACCCAGCAGTTGTTCGGGCTGTGTACCGTCCATCCGGCCGGCACGGCGAAGGTGGACTTGCCGTTCTGGTCCACTTGGAAGGTGAAACCCAACATCGTGCCTTGCCCGACGGCCCACAGCATGAAGGTGGTGGCCGTGGGCGTCTCGCCGCAGGTGAAAGTGAAGACCTTGCTGGTCGACGTATCCGGCGTTGCGCAGACCGGGATGCCCGCAAAGGTATGGGTGTCCTGGTACAACTGGTTGGCCTGCACCTCCAGTGCGGCGAGCTGCGTCGTGGCCTCGGCAATGCGGCTGCGGGTCACGTAATCCGTGTACTGCGGAATGGCCACGGCAGCCAAGATGCCGATGATCACCACGACGATCATCACCTCGATCAGCGTGAAGCCGCGGCCGATGCGGTGGGTCACGGTGGTCGTCAGACGAGCTTGCATGCGGTTCTCCAGTTATGGGCAAATTGTGTTTGCAGAGGGTAGAGCCTGGGACACCGCTCATCCGAGCAGTTAGCGCGTTCATCGGCGCGGCGCCCCGAAACGTGAACTTTTGCGCTGAATTTGAGCGTTATGGGGCGCGCCGGCAACGCTTGAGTGTTTCCCCTATGATGTCGTTTTCGTGACCCTGGCCTCCGGCCTGGCTTCAGGCTGATGGCCCCACAGAATTCCACGACCGCTCAACCCCTGATCGAGCTGCGCGACGTCCGCTGCGGCTACGGCGACCGCACCATCCTTGATGGCGTCAACCTGACGCTGGAGCGAGGCCAGGTGCTGGCGCTGATTGGCACTTCGGGCGGCGGCAAGACCACCATCCTGCGCCTGCTGGGACGGCAGATCCGCCCCAGCCAGGGTCAGGTGTTGTTCGATGGACAGGACTTGGCCGATTTGAACCTCGACCAGCTCTACGCCGTGCGTCGCCGCATGGGCATGCTGTTTCAGTTTGGCGCACTGTTCACCGATCTGTCGGTGTTCGAGAACGTGGCCTTCCCGCTGCGCGAGCACACGAAGTTGTCGGAAGCCATGATTCGCGACTTGGTGCTGATGAAACTGAACGCGGTGGGCCTGCGCGGCGCGCGCGACCTGATGCCCAGCGAGATTTCCGGCGGCATGGCGCGACGCGTGGCGCTGGCGCGGGCGATCGCACTGGACCCGGAAGTCGTGCTCTACGACGAGCCCTTCGCGGGCCTGGACCCGATTTCGCTCGGCGTGGCGGCGCGGCTGATCCGTGATCTGAACGATGCGCTGGGCCTGACCAGCATCATCGTGTCCCATGACCTGCACGAGACTTTCGGCATTGCCGACAAGGTCGCGATGATTGCCAACGGCCGCATCGTGGCCCAGGGCACGCCGGCTGAACTGCAGGCCAGCGAGGACCCGCTGGTGCGCCAGTTTGTCGGTGCCTTGCCTGATGGGCCGGTGCACTTCCATCAGCCGGCGGCCTCCGTGAACGATGATTTTGGAGTGCGCGCATGATGGGCGTTAGCAGGATGCTGGCGGCCGTTGGCCGCTCGGTGCGCGTGGAGCTCGGCGATGTGGGCGCGGGTGCGCGCCTCTTCGGCCAGTTGCTGACCCGCTCGGGCACGGCGCTGCGGCGCTTCCGTCTGGTTAGCGATCAGGTGTTCTACCTGGGCAACCGTTCGCTGTCGATCATCGGCGTGTCCGGCCTGTTCGTGGGCTTCGTGCTGGCATTGCAAGGCTATTACACGCTGCAACGCTACGGTTCGGCGGAGGCGGTAGGCTTGCTGGTCGCGCTGAGCCTGGTGCGCGAATTGGGCCCCGTGGTCACTGCGCTCCTGTTCGCGGGACGTGCCGGGACCTCGCTGACCGCTGAAATCGGCCTGATGAAGGCCGGCGAGCAATTGACCGCGATGGAAATGATGGCGGTCGATCCGGTGCGCCGAGTGCTGGCGCCGCGCTTTCTTGGCGGCATCATCGCGATGCCTTTGCTGGCCGGGGTCTTCTCGGCCATCGGCATCGTGGGTGGCTGGTTGGTGGGCGTGGTGCTGATCGGCATTGACGCCGGCGCCTTCTGGTCGCAGATGCAGGGCGGCGTTGATGTGTTGGCCGATGTGGGCAATGGCGTGGTCAAGAGTCTGGTGTTCGGCGTCACGGTCACGTTTGTGGCGCTGCTGCAGGGCTATACCTGCAAGCCTACGCCGGAAGGTGTTTCTTACGCGACGACACGCACGGTGGTGGTGTCCTCGCTGGCGGTGCTGGCACTCGATTTCGTGCTGACCGCGATGATGTTCTCGATTTAGGAGTTCAGGGATGGAAAACTCAAAACATGATGTGTGGGTCGGCTTCTTCGTGCTGCTGGGCGGCGCGGCGCTGCTGTTCCTCGCGCTGAAGGCCGGCAATCTGCTGAGCATGAATTTCGATGCCACCTACACGGTGCAGGCGCGCTTTGACAATATCGGCGGGCTGAAGCCCCATGCCGCGGTCAAGAGCGCCGGCGTTGTGGTGGGCCGGGTCGAGTCGATCACTTTCGACGACAAGATCTTCCAGGCGCGCGTCGTGATCAATCTGAACAAGGGCGTGGCTTTTCCGAAAGACAGCTCGGCCAAGATCCTGACCGCGGGCCTGCTGGGCGAGCAATACATCGGCCTGGAAGCCGGCGCCGACGAGAAGAATCTCGCGGCCGGCGACGTGATCAAGCAGACCCAATCCGCCGTGGTTCTGGAAAACCTGATCGGACAGTTCCTGAACAGCAAGGCCGCCGACATGGGCAGCAGCGCCAGCAGCAACGGTGGGGCCAAGCCATGAGCCGTCTTCGAAGTTTCCTGAGCAAGGCTTTGGTGCTCGTGCTGGTGCTTGCCATCGCCGGTTGCCAGGTCATGCCGACCCTGCCGGGTCATGTCTCGAAGGGCCAGAAGCTGGACCCTTGGGAGAGGTGGAACCGCAAGGTCTTCGCCTTCAACGACAGCCTGGATGAACACGTGCTGAAGCCCGTGGCCACCGCCTATAGCGATCTGGTGCCGCAGCTTGTGCGCACCTACATCGACAACTTCTTCAACAATGTGAGCGACGCTTGGTCGACCGTGAATCTGGTCCTGCAGGGGCGCTTCAAGCCGGCCCTGATGGAGGGCTTCCGCTTCTCGGTGAACACGGTGCTGGGCCTGGGCGGCATTCTGGATATCGCGACCGAAGCCGGCATCGAGCGCAACACGCAGGATCTGGGCATGACCTTCGGCCGCTGGGGCTTCGGCACCGGTGCCTACATCGTGTGGCCGCTGTTCGGGCCGTCCTCGGTGCGCGACTCGCTGGCGCTGCCTTGGGATCGCTATGCCTCGCCGGCCCTGATGTTCGACGATGGCCGCAGCAAGGTCGCGATCTACTCGCTGCAGACGATCAACGCGCGCGCCAACTTCCTGCGCGCCAGCAATCTGCTCGGCGATATCGCGCTCGACAAATACACCTTCTACCGCGACGCCTATCTGCAGCGCCGTGGCAGCTTTGACGATGATGAGGCCGCCGAGGTGTTGGTGCCCGACGGCCACCCGTCGGGCGCGGCAGCCAGCGCGCCGGCGGACGCTGCAAGTTCCGCGGCTGCTCCGACGAGCGCAGCGAGTGCCCCCGCCGAGCCCGCGGCGCCGGAACCGGCAGCCAGTGCGGCCAGTGCAGCAAGCGCTGCGATGTGAACCCAATCGGTGGCGAGTGCGTTGAGTGCTCGCCCCGTGATATTGAAAGGACTCCGATGATTTCCAAGCCACGTTTCCTGACCCGCAGCCTGCTTGCCGTGAGCCTGAGCTTTTCGCTCGGCCTGGCCCATGCCGCCGACGCCAGCGCGCCCGATGTGCTGATCCGCCAGCTCTCCCTTGAAACGATCGAGGCGGTCAAGTCCGACAAGGCCATCCAGGCCGGCGACGTGCAGAAGATCGTCAGCTTGGTGAACACCACCATCCTGCCGCATGTGGATTTCCAGCGCATCACGGCCACGGCCGTGGGCCGTTTCTGGCGCCAGGCCACGCCGGACCAGCAACAACGTCTCGAAGCCGAGTTCAAGGGCCTGCTGATGCGCACCTACGCCGGCGCGCTCACGCAGATCAAGGACCAGCAGATCGCCATGAAGCCGCTGCGCGCGGCGGCCGGTGACACCGAGGTCGTGGTTCGCACCGAGATCCGCGGCAAGGGTGATGCTGTCCAGCTCGACTACCGCCTCGAGAAGGTCGGCGCCGAGTGGAAGATCTACGACGTCAACATCCTCGGCATCTGGCTGGCAGACCAGTACAAGAACAGCTTCGCGCAGGAGATCGGTGCCAACGGCATCGATGGCCTGATCAAGGCGCTGGCCGACAAGAACAAGAAGGCCGTCTCGGGCGGCAAGTGATGTCCAGCATGCTGAAGTTGCCGGCCGTGGCGCGCATGGATGATGCGCCGGCCGTCTGGGCCTCGCTGCAAGCGGGGCTGCGTGCGGAAGCGGCGCAGGTCAAGAGCGCGGCCGGAGGCGTGGTCACGCTCTCGGCCGCGGAACTGCGCGACTTTGATTCTTCAGCGCTGAGCCTGCTCCTGAGCGCCAAGCGTTGGGGCTCTGAAGAGGGCGTGAATCTGCAGATCAGCGACGCGCCTGAACAATTGCTTGAACTGGCGCGGCTTTACGGTGTGGTCGAACTGATCTGGCCGGTGGGCTGATCCGTTCAGGAGCCTGCGCCAGGGGGCGCGCTGCCAGCCGAGCGAACCCGGTTGGCCATCTCGGCGCGCATGCGCGCCTTCTCTTCCTCGCTCATTGGCGGCGAGCAGTCCTTCTTGGGCATCATCGAGCCGACGCGGTATTCCTTGTCGCATTCAGGCTTTGCGGCTTGCGCTACCTTGGTGCCATCGGTGGGCGCGGGTGCGGGTGCGGCGCAAGCGGCCAGCAACAGAGTCATCAGGCCAAGTGCAATGGTTTGACGGTTCATCATGGGAAGGTCGAGTCCTAGAAGGGTTGCGGCAAGACGCTGGATGCTACCAGCGTCGACAGGATTCAGTTCGCGTAGCGCTTGCTCCGCAAATTGCGCTTGATCTCCTGCAGCATCGGGCGCAGGTTCTGGCCCAGCCGCAAGGCCACGCCGGTGGTCAGGATGTCGATCGCGGTCAGGTGCAGCAGGCGCGAGACCATCGGGCTGTAGCGATCGAAGTCTTCCGGGTGATCGACCGCCAGCAAGACCTGGCCGGGGCTCTGCCCCAAGGCCGCCAGCGGCGAGCCGCTGGCCGTGATGATGATGGTCGTGGCGCCCTTCTTGCGGGCGATTTCGGCCGCATCGAGCAGGTCACGGCTGCGGCCCGAGTTGCTGATGATCACGGCGCAATCACCGCTGCCGAGCATCGTCGCGCTCATCAACTGCACATGGCCATCGCTGCTTGCGGCCGTGCCCACGCCGAGGCGGAAGAACTTGTGCTGCGCGTCTTGCGCCACGATGCCTGAGTTGCCCACGCCATAGAACTCGATGCGCTTGTTGTGCTGCGCGGCTCCCGTCAGTGCGACGATCGCACGCTCGAAAGCGTGGCTGGCGGCATCGTTGCGGTAATGCAGCAGGGCCGCGACAGCGTTATCCACCACCTTGACGATCAGGTCGCGCGGCTTGTCATCTTCCTCGACGGCGCGGTGCACGAAGGGCACGCCTTCGTTGACGCTGCCGGCCAGCTTGAGCTTGAAGTCGGCCAGGCCGTCATAGCCGACGCTGCGACAGAAGCGCACGACGGTCGGCTTCGAGACATGGGAGCGATCGGCCAGCTCCGCCACGGGCAGGCTGGCAAAGGCTCGTGCGTCCAGCAGCAGCAGCTTGGCCACGCGCTGTTCGGCGGGCGGGAGCGCAGGCAGCGCCGCCTTGACGCGTTCGAGCATGCTCATTGTTCTTCTGCCCAGGCGAATTCGTCGCGAGCCACGAGCGCGCTTGCCGCTGCCGGGCCCCAGGTGCCGGCGCTGTAGTGGCGCGGGCCGGTGGTGTCGTTCTGCCAGGCATCGAGGATCGGTTCGACCCAACGCCAGGCCTGCTCCTGCTCATCGCTGCGCACGAACAGGTTCAGCCGTCCGGCGATCACATCGAGCAGCAGGCGTTCGTAGGCGCCCACACGATTGGTGGCAAAAGCCTTGTCGAAATCGAGGTCGAGCGAGACCGGCGAGAGCGCCTCGCCGCTGCCCTTGGTGGCGAGCAGTTGCAGTTCCAGTCCGTCTTCCGGCTGGAGGTTGATGACCAGGCGGTTGGGCTGGTTCGTGCCCGGAAAGATCGGATGCGGCACCGGGCGGAAATTGACCACGATCTGCGCGTCGCGCCCTGGCAGGCGCTTGCCGGTGCGCAGATAGAAGGGCACGCCGGCCCAGCGCCAGTTCTGCACCTCGGTGCGCAGGGCCACAAAGGTTTCGGTCTGGCTGCCGGCGGGCACCTTGGCCTCGTCCAGATAACCGACGACCGCCTTGCCTTCGACGTTGCCGGCGCGGTACTGGCCGCGCACCACATCGCGCGCGACGCTCTCGGGCGTGAACGGCTTCAGGGAGCGCAGCACCTTGAGCTTCTCGTCGCGGATTGCGTCGGCGTCGTTGGTCGAGGGCGGCTCCATCGCGATCATGGTCAGCAACTGCAGCGCATGGTTCTGGATCATGTCGCGCAGCGCGCCGGTCTCGGAGTAGAAGGCACCACGCGTGCCCACGCCCAGCGCCTCGGCCAGCGTGATCTGGATGTTGGCAATGCTTTCACGGCGCCAGAGCGGCTCGAATAACGCGTTACCAAAGCGCAGTGCCATCAGGTTCTGCACCGAAGGCTTGCCCAGGTAATGGTCGATGCGAAAGGCCTGCTCTTCGCGGAAGACCGAGCGCACGACCTTGTTGATCTCCTGCGCGCTGGCCAGATCCTGGCCGAGCGGCTTCTCGAGCACCACGCGCACCTTCGGACCATTCAGTCCCACGGCGCCAAGTTGCTCGCAGATCTGCGTGAACAGGTGAGGGCTGGTGGCGAGGTAGAGCACCGCCGTGTCCGCATTGCGCTCTTCGAGCCAGCTCTTGAGCTTGCCGTAATGCTCGGGCTGCGAAAGATCCATGCGGCGGTAATGGATCATCTCCGCGAAGCGCTCGAACTCGTCGTCGTTCGGGCGCTTGGAGCCGTCGACTTCCTGGAAACGTTCCTTGAGCCAGCCGCGGTACTTCTCGTCGCTCTGCTCATCACGCGCCACCGCCAGGATCCGACCGCCTTCGGGCAGCTTGCCGTGACGGAAGGCCTGGAACAGCGCGGGCATCAGCTTTCTCCATGTGAGATCACCAGTGCCGCCGAAGAATACGAGATCGAATGACATGCGTTTAAGGCTCTTGCCAACTGTTGGACTGAATGCTTGATGTAACGAAGTTACTGGAATTATGATGCATGAGTTTCTTCTTCAGGTCAACCGCGAAAACATCTCGCGATCGGCGTCGGGGCCCGGCTTTCTCCGGGCGTCCCGGCGAGTTCTAATACTGGCTACCGGCTCCCAATTTCCCGGATTTCACCCAAATGAACCAGCTCGAGCAACTCAAGTCCCTCACCACGGTCGTCGCTGACACCGGCAACTTCCTGCAACTGGCCCAGTTCGCGCCGCGCGACGCCACGACCAACCCTTCGCTGATCCTCAAGGCCGTGCAATCGCCGGATTACGCGCCGCTGCTGAAGGAAACCGTGGCGGCGCACAAAGGCCGCGCGCTGGACGAGGTGGTCGACGAAGTGCTGGTGCGCTTCGGTCTCGAGATCCTCAAGGTCGTGCCGGGCCGCGTGTCGACCGAAGTCGACGCGCGCCTGTCGTTTGACAAAGCCGGCAGCATTGCGCGTGCCCACCGCATCATGGCGCTGTACGAGAAGGCCGGCATCGGCCGTGATCGCGTGCTGATCAAGGTGGCTTCGACCTGGGAAGGCATTCAAGCCGCGGCCGAACTTGAGCGCGAGGGCATCCGTTGCAACCTGACGCTGCTGTTCTCCTTCTGCCAGGCCGTGGCCTGCGGTGCCAACGGCATCCAGCTGATCTCGCCTTTCGTGGGCCGCATCTACGACTGGTACAAGAAGTCGGCCGGCGCCGCGTGGGATGAAGCGGCGAGTGCCGGAGCCAACGATCCCGGCGTCAAGTCGGTCGCGCAGATCTTCAACTACTACAAGAAGCACGGCATCAAGACCGAGGTCATGGGCGCGAGCTTCCGCAATATCGGCCAGATCCAGGCGCTCGCCGGTTGCGATCTGCTGACCATCAGCCCCGACCTGCTGGCCCAGCTGCAAGCCAGCGAGGCGCCGCTCACGCGCGCACTCGACGCCGAGGCTGCGCGCGCGGCCGATATCCCGGCGGTGGCCTTCGATGAAGCGGCCTTCCGCTTTGCCCTCAACCAGGATGCGATGGCCACTGAAAAACTGGCCGAAGGCATCCGCCAGTTTGCCGTCGATGCAGGCAAGCTGGATCAGATGATTGTGAGTCTCTGATGCAGTATCCGCGTTGTGATCAGACCCCGAGCTGGGAGCGCTTGGCCCATCACTACCTGATGCATGGCAAGGGCTTCGACATCCGCGCGGCCTTCTTCGTCGAGGACGCGAGCCGCTTCGAGGCCTGGTCCTTGCAGGCGCCCGAAGTGTTTGCGGATCTGTCCAAGAACCGCATCGACAAGCCGACGATGGAGCTGCTGCTCCAGCTGGCGCGCGAATGCGGCCTGGAGTCACAACGCGAGGCGCTGTTCAACGGTGCCCCGATCAACATCACCGAAGGCCGCGCGGTGCTGCACACGGCGCTGCGTGCGCCGGCCGGCAAAAGCCCGCACAGCCAGGAGGTGCAGGAATCGCTTGACGCGATGCTGGCCTTCGCGGAACGCATCCGGGATCAGAAGAACAGCGGCATCAGCGATGTCGTGAACATCGGCATCGGCGGCTCCGACCTTGGTCCGGCGATGGTCGTCGGCGCGCTGGAGACCTACGCCAAGGCCGGGCTGAAGCTGCACTTCGTCTCGAACGTGGATGGCCATGACCTGGCCTCGGTGTTGAAAGACCTCTCGCCGGCCAACACGCTGTTCATCATCGCGAGCAAGACCTTCACGACGCAGGAAACGATGGCCAACGCGCTGTCGGCGCGGGCCTGGTTCCATGCTGCGGGCGGGACGGACGTGGCGCGCCACTTCGTCGCGACCAGCAGCAACACCAAGGCGGCGCAGGAGTTCGGCATCAGCACCAGCTTCGGTTTCTGGGATTGGGTCGGCGGCCGCTACTCGCTGTGGTCGGTGATCGGCCTGCCGATCGCGATCGCGATCGGTGCTGACAACTTCCGCGCGTTGCTGGCCGGCGCGCACGCGATGGACCAGCATTTCGCCAACACGCCGCTCGAGCGCAACCTGCCGGTGTTGCTGGGCCTGATCGACATCTGGTATCGCAACTTCCACGGCTTCACGAGCCGCAGCGTGGCGCCTTACCACCAGGGCCTGAGTCGGCTGCCGGCGTATCTGCAGCAGCTCGAGATGGAGAGCAACGGCAAGGGCGTGGACATGGACGGCCACGCGCTGAGCTACGCCACCAGCCCGGTCGTCTGGGGCGAGGCCGGCACCAACGGCCAGCACGCCTACTTCCAGATGCTGCACCAGGGCACCGATGTGATCTCCGTCGAATTCATTGCCGTCCAGACACCGCGTTATGGCGAGTTCGTGCGCGGCGAGCTGGCCGAGCGCCTGCTCGACCAGCACCAGAAGCTGCTCGCCAATTGCCTCGCGCAATCGCAGGCGCTGATGCAAGGCAAGAGCTTCGAGGAAGCGCTCGGCGAGAAGGCGCCCACCGCCTCCAGCACGCTCGCCGCCGAGACGTTGGCGCGCCACCGCAGCTTCCCCGGTAACCGCCCGAGCACGACGCTGGTGCTGGACCGGCTCTCGCCGAGTTCGCTCGGCTCGCTGATCGCCATGTATGAGCATCGCGTCTTCGTGATGGGCGCGCTGTGGGGCATCAACAGCTTCGACCAGTGGGGTGTGGAGCTTGGCAAGGCGCTGTGCAACAGCCTGCTGCCGCGCCTCGCCTCCGGTGACACGATGGGCCTGGACCCGTCGACCGCAGGACTGCTCAAGCACTTGAAGTCATGAGGCCCCCACGCGAACTTCGTTCGCTGCCCCCCGAGGGGGCGCGCTGCGTCCTACGGGCGGCCGGGCGAACGCAGCCATGAACATTGTTTTTGACTTCGGCGGCGTGCTCTTCAACTGGCAGCCGCCGCGGCTGCTTGCCCGCGTGTGGCCGCACCGGGCGACCGACGAGACGGTGGCCCGAGAGCTCGTGCAGCAGTTCTTCCAGAACTACGGTGGTGATTGGGGCGCGTTTGACCAGGGGCTGATCGGCCTGGAGGAAGTGATCCAGCGCATCGCCGCGCGCACCGGCTGGCCCGAGGCCGAGATCCGTCAGGTGACCGATGCCGTGCCGGCGGAGCTGGCGTTGCAGGCAGGTACCGTGGCGCTGATCGAAGATCTCAAGCGCGCCGGCCATCGGTTGTTCTTCCTCTCGAACATGCCCGAGCCGTTTGCGGACCACCTGGAGCAGAGCTTTCCGCTGCACGAATGGTTTGAGGCTGGCGTGTTTTCGGGGCGGGTCAAGCAGATCAAGCCGGGCGCCGAGGTGTTCGGCATGGCCGTCGAGCGCTTTGGCGTGCCGGCCGAGAGCCTGGTGTTCATCGACGATCACCCCGCCAACATCGATGCCGCCAGAGTCCTGGGCTGGCAGGCGATCCTGTTCAACAGCGCCGAGCAGGTCCGCACCGACCTCGAAGCGCTCGGCCTCGCGGTCACATCACCCTAAGGCTGCTCTTTCTTATCCTGTTCATCCTGTTCATCCATGTTCAAACATGAATTCTGTTTTTTACATGGATGAACAGGATGTACAGGATGAATGCAAAGACGCGCCTTGCGTTCAATGCTCCAGTTGTTCATCGGGGTCGGTGGGCGGCGCGGCCTCCACGCGGAAGCCTTCGCTGGCCCAGGCACCAAGGTCGATCTGCCGGCAGCGCTCGCTGCAGAACGGACGCCACTTGTTGCTCGGCGCGAAGATGCTGTCGCCCTTGCAGGTGGGGCAGGGGACGATTCTGGGTGGCTTGTTCGACGGCTTGTCCATCATGCGCAAAGAGTCAGTTCGAAACCGGCCTCTTGCTGCGCCAGTTTCAATCGGCCCTCTTCGTCCTGACGCATCAGGCGGATCGAGATCATCAGGCGATGGCCGGAGATTTCAGGGATCAGGCCCAGGCTCGGGTCGATCTTCATGCGCAGCAACTGGTAGACGCGGCCCGCGGCCAGGCTCTGCTGGAACTGGCCATTGCTGACAGCCACCTTGTGCGGTGCGCCGGAGTCGCGCAGCAGGCTCAGCAGCACCTTGAGTGCTTCGGCCAGCGGCATCAGCGTCTGCGTCCATTGCATCAGATCATTGCGACGGCGCGCCGGCAGGTATTGCTGCCAGGTGTAGTAGGCCGGCAGGTCGAACTCGCAGGTGCCGCCGGGGATGCTGATGCGGCTGCGGATGCTCATCAGCCATTCGTTGCTGGTCAGCGCCGCGCCGGCCTTGCCCTGCACGGCGTTGAGGCCGTTGAAGGCATGCTCGATGCGGCCGACCACTTCATCGAGCACGCTCTCGGCGATCGCAGGGTTGCCGCGATAGCTGTTGAGCTGGGCCTTGTGGCGCTCCAGATCCTTGAGCAGATCGGCCTTCAGATCGGCCCGCGAGGCGACATCCATGATCTCGAAGATCGTGGCGATCGCGAAATGGTGGTCGAGCGGGGTCTCGCGCGCCATCAGTTGACCGAGGCGGTCAAACAGATGTTCCAGGCGCAGCATCGTGCGGATGCTTTCGTTGAACGGGTACTCGTACAGGACCAAAGCAGGCGTCCCCATCTCTCAAGAGTGATGGGCCGATTGTTCCACAGCCTGAAGGCTCAGGCGGACCAGTCGGCAGCGAGTCTTTGAACCTGCTCGCGCAACTGCGCGAGCGTGGTCGAGCCATCGTTGTAGATCACGGCATCGGCGCTCGCGCGGCGCATGGTGCGTGAGGCCTGCTGGTCGATCACCGCTTGCACGGCTTCACGGGTCCAGGAGCCTCCGGAACGCTGCATAACGCGCTCGATCTGCGTACGCTCCTCACAGTCCACCACCAGCAGACGCTCCACGCGCGCGCGCCAGCGGCCGGACTCCACCAGCAAGGGCACATCGAACACGACCAAGGCGGTGGTGGCCGCATCGGCCTCGCTCATGGCCCGGGCGGTGATCAGCGGATGGAGGAGGGCTTCGAGCCGCTGTTTGGCTTCGTGGTCGCGGAAGACCTGTTCGCGCATCTGAGCCCGATCGAGAGCGCCGTCCGCATCGATCATGTGGGCGCCAAACGCCGCGGCGATGAGCGGCAATGCGGCGCCGCCGACGGCAGTCAATTGGCGCGAGATCGCGTCGGTATCGACCAGCGTGGCGCCGGCCTCCACCCAGAAATCGGCGACCGTGCTCTTGCCGCTGCCGATGCCGCCCGTCAGGCCGATGCGCCGGGCCGGCATCTCACGCCCAGCCCATCCAGCTCAGGATGCGTTCGGGGCCGGCAAACAGCACGAACAGGCCGCCGCCGGCGAGGAAGGGACCGAAGGGTACATAGCGGCCCTCGCGCAAGGCCGAGTTCATCTTCATCGCGATGCCCACGATCGCGCCGATGGCCGAAGCACCGAGCACGATCGGCAGCACCATGTGCCAGCCCAACCAGGCGCCCAGCGCGGCCAGCAGCTTGAAGTCGCCTTGCCCCATGCCTTCCTTGCCCGTGACCAGCTTGAACAGCCAATACACCGACCACAGCGAGAGGTAGCCCAGCAGCGCGCCCTCCACGGCATCGGCCAGGGGAATCGTGTAGCCGCACAGCGCAGCGATCAGGCCGGCCCACAGCAGCGGCTGGTTGATCAGGTCGGGCAGCAGCGTGGTGTCCCAGTCGATGCCGGCCAAGGCAATCAGCGCCGCGAAGAAGCCGCACCACAGCAGCGTCGTCGGCTCGGGGCCAAAGCGCCAAGCCAGGGCCGCAAAGCCCAGGCCGGTGAACAGCTCGATCAGCGGATAGCGAGGCGAAATGCGGGCCTTGCAAGCCGAGCATTTGCCGCCCAGGCGCAACCAGCCGACGAGCGGCAGGTTTTCGTGCCAGGCGATCTGGTGGCCGCAATGCGGGCAGCGCGAACGCGGCGTCGCAATACCCAGGTGCGGCAACTTCTCGACCCGCTCGAACAGCGCGTTAGCGGTCGTCGCCAGCTTCGCGCCTTCGGCCGCCGACATGCCGCTCACGCGCGCCAGCTCGGCACCGTCACCCAGATTGCCCAAGGCCTCCACCAGCCACTCCCGCTCCAGGATGAGCGGCAGGCGGTGGATCACCACATTGAGGAAGCTGCCGATGCAAAGCCCCAGCAGTCCCAGCGCCCAAGGGGACAGCAGGACTTGAAAATCGAATTGCATCAGACGATCTGGCCCAGCTTGAAGATCGGCAGGTACATGGCGACCACGATGCCGCCGATGAGAACGCCGAGGAACACGATGATGAACGGCTCCATCAGGCTGGACAGCGCCTTGACCGCCTCATCGACTTCGTCTTCATAGAAGTCGGCGGCCTTGGCCAGCATGTGGTCGAGCGAGCCTGATTCCTCGCCGATCGAGGCCATCTGCAGCACCATGGTCGGGAAGATGCCGGTGTTCTGCATCGAGGTGGTCAATGCAGCGCCGGTCGAGACTTCACGTTGAATCTTCTCGGTCGCCTCGCTGAAGACGGCATTGCCTGAAGCGCCGCCCACCGAATCCAGGGCTTCCACCAGCGGAACGCCGGCGGCAAACATCGTCGAGAGCGTACGCGTCCAACGCGCGATGGCCGATTTGTAGAGCAGATCGCCGAAGATAGGGATCTTCAGCAGGATGCGGTCCATCGCCTTCTGCATCTTCTCGTTGCGCTTCCAGGCTTGCATGAAGAAGTAGAAGCCGCCGCCGATGATGATGCCCATCAGCCACCAATAGCTGACGAAGAATTCGCTCATCGCGATCACGATCAGCGTGGGCGCGGGCAGGTCGGCACCGAAGGACGCGAACACGTCCTTGAAGGCGGGCACCACGAAGATCATGATCACGGCCACCACGATGAAGGCCACCACCATCACGGCGATCGGGTACGTCAGCGCGCCCTTGATCTTGCTGCGCAGGGCCATCGTCTTTTCCTGATAGATGGCGAGCCGATCCAGCAGCGCTTCCAGGATACCGCCCGACTCACCGGCCTCGACCAGGTTGCAGTACAGCGCGTCGAAGTAAGTCGGATGCTTGCGGAACGAAGCGGAAAGGCTGGTACCGGTTTCCACATCGCCGCGAATGTCGTTGAGCAGGGCCGTCAGCCGAGGGTTCGGGCTGCCACGCGCCACGATGTCAAAGGATTGAAGCAGCGGCACGCCAGCGCGCATCATCGTCGCCAGCTGCCGCGTGAAGACGGCGATGTCGCGCTGCTTGATCGAGCTGCCCCCGCTGGTGCGGCGCTTCTTGACCTTCTGCACGAGGATGCCCTGGCGACGCAGCGAGGCGCCGACCATGGCTTCGCCGCCGGCACGCAGTTCGCCCTTGACGATCTTGCCGTTGCGGTCCTTGCCCTCCCACTCGAAGACAAACTCTTTGACGTTTTTGGCCATTGCGCCTGTCGCCATATCACCTCTCCTGGTGCCGCACCCGATGGGTTGGCGTGTTTATTCGTTGGTGGCTGAGAGCACTTCTTCCAGCGTGGTCACGCCGATCTTGCATTTGACCAAGCCCGACTGCCGCAGATCGCGCACGCCTTCGGAGCGCGCTTGCACAGCAATGTCGATGGCCGTTCCCGCAGACAGGATGATGCGTTGGATTGGCTCCGTGATCGGCATCACTTGGTAAAGGCCGACCCGCCCGCGATACCCGTTGTTGCAATTGGAGCAGCCCACGGCACGATAGGGCTTCCAACTGCCGTCCAGTTCTTCTTCCAGATAGCCGGCGCGCAGCAGCGCGTCATGCGGATATTCAGCCGGCTGCTTGCAGTTTTCGCACAGGCGGCGCACCAGGCGCTGCGCTGTGATCAGCAAGATGCTCGACGCCACATTGAAGGGCGCTACACCCATGTTCAGGAGACGCGTCAGCGTCTTGGGGGCATCATTCGTGTGCAGCGTGGACATCACCATGTGCCCGGTCTGCGCAGCCTTGATGGCGATGTCGGCCGTCTCGAGGTCACGGATCTCACCGACCATGATGATGTCCGGATCCTGCCGCAGGAAGGACTTGAGCGCGGTCGAGAAGTTCATCCCGGCCTTGTCGTTCACGTTGACCTGATTGATGCCGGGCAGGTTGATTTCAGCCGGATCCTCGACGGTCGAGATGTTCACGCCCGGCTGGTTCAGGATGTTCAGGCAGGTGTAGAGCGACACCGTCTTGCCCGAGCCCGTCGGCCCGGTGACGAGCACCATGCCGTAGGGGCGCGTGATGCAGGCCAGCAGGCGTTCCTTCTCGATCTTCTCGTAACCCAGCGCCTCGATGCCAAGCTTGGCCGAGGAGGGGTCAAGAATCCGGATCACGATCTTCTCGCCGAACAGCGTGGGCAAGGTCGAGACGCGGAAGTCGATCGGCTTGTTACCGAACTTGAGCTTCATGCGGCCGTCTTGCGGCACGCGGCGCTCGGCAATGTCGAGGCGCGAAATGACCTTGATGCGCGAGGCCAGCTTGTCCTTGATCGCGATCGGCGGCTGGGTGATCTCGCGCAGTTCGCCGTCCACGCGGAAGCGCACGCGGTAGTGGTATTCGTAGGGCTCGAAGTGCAAGTCCGACGCGCGCATATTGATCGCATCCACCAGCATCTTCTGCAGGAAGCGCACCACCGGTGCGTCTTCCACGTCCGCCACTTCGGCGTCCGGCTCCGCGGGGGTCGTGCCGTCGTCTTCGGCGATGTCGAAATCGAATTCCTCACCCGCCATCGAGGCCAGGGCCTCGGCCGTGGTGGCGCTCGCGCCCTGCAGCAGCTTGGTCAGCTTGTCGTGTTCGACAATGACCCATTCGGGCTGAAGCTGGGTGGCGAACTTGACGCGTTCGACCACTTCCTGGTCGGTCGGATCGGCGCCGCCGATGAAGAGGCGATTGCCCCGGCGCGCCAGCGCAACGACCTGGTATTGCTGCGTCAGCTTGCCGTCGATCAGGTTCTTGGGCAGGCGCTGCGGATCCATCGCGTTCAGATC
The DNA here is from genome assembly GCA_036500605.1 of Burkholderiaceae bacterium. Taxonomy (GTDB): domain Bacteria; phylum Pseudomonadota; class Gammaproteobacteria; order Burkholderiales; family Burkholderiaceae_C; genus JAFALK01. The sequence goes on along the minus strand of DASYBU010000020.1, from coordinate 69,100 downwards.
CAGCACCGGCAAGGCCAGCGCGGTCGCCAGCGTGTGAGCCAGATCGGAGGGCGTGACCACGCCGGCCGAGATCACGGAGCTGACGAAACTGGTCTTCTTTTCACGCGCCTGCCGCACGAGATCCTCGGCCACCTTGGCCTGGATCTTCCCTGCGTGCACAAGCATGCGGGCTACGCCCGACAAGGCGGACTGAGGCGGTTCGGCCAGGGTCGGTTCCACGGATAGGGCTTCAGTAGACGCTGAGGTTGCTGATTTTCAATTGTGCGCGCAAGGCGCCCAAGGGCGGCAGATCAGAATTCCTCACTGTAAACCCGTCCAGCCCGGTGGACCGAGGGCCAAGCGTGGCTTTTGCCCTCATTTACCCGGCGTTGATGGCAGCTGTAGCGCTTCAAACAACAGTGAAGTTGAACGGCTGGAGGAGCGAGTGGGGCCTGCCAATGACAAGGGTAATGACAAGGGGCAATGACAAAGGGCCTCTGCATTGCTGCCGAGGCCCTTGTCTTGTGGGTCTGAAATCCACGGTATTTTGGTCGGGGTGAGAGGATTCGAACCTCCGGCCTCTACGTCCCGAACGTAGCGCTCTACCAGGCTAAGCTACACCCCGATTTTTGCAAATCATTTCTGCGATGATTTCTGCGAATCAGCTGACGGTCTCTCTGACAGTCTCCACGACATCTAACGATGAAATCTAGGAGAGCCGCTCAACCGACTGAGCCGCAAATTCTAGCAGAGATTCACGCCACTTGTTAAGAGGTAACTTGGCAAGACAGGCTTGCGCCGCACGTGCCTCGACGCGTGCCGCGTCGCGTGTGGCGTCAAGCGCGCCCGTCTCCCGCACGATGGCCACGATCTCGCTCAGACGCTGTACCTCGCCGTGCTCGATGGCATGGCGAATCAGTGCTCGCTGCTCGGCCGTGCCGCGTTCCATCGCGATCAGCAGGGGTAGCGTGGGCTTGCCCTCGCGCAGGTCGTCGCCGATGGTCTTGCCCAGGGCTTGCGAGTCGCTCGCGTAGTCGAGCACATCGTCGATCAGCTGGAAGGCCGTGCCCAGCGCGCGGCCGTAGGCGGCGCAGGCATCTTCGATTTCGGGGCTGGCGTCGGCGAGCACGGCGCCGAGCCTGGCGCTGGCTTCGAACAGCTTGGCCGTCTTGAAGCGGATGACGCGCAAGTAACTCTCTACGCTGACGTCAGGGTCGTGCATGTTCATCAGCTGCAGGACCTCGCCCTCGGCGATCACATTGGTGGCGCCCGCCAGCACCTCCAGCACGCGCATGCGATTGACCGACACCATCATCTGGAAGGCGCGCGAATAGAGGAAGTCGCCCACCAGCACGCTGGCGGCATTGCCGAACAGCGCATTGGCGGTCTGCTTGCCCCGTCGCAGCATCGACTCATCGACCACGTCGTCGTGCAAGAGCGTGGCGGTATGGATGAACTCGATCACCGCGGCCAGCTCGAAACGCTCAGGGCCCGCGCAGCCCAGCGCATTGGCGAACAGCAACACCAGCTTGGGGCGCATGCGCTTGCCGCCGGCGTGGACGATGTAGCCGGCGATCTGGTTGACCAGGGCCACGTCGGAACTCAGGCGCTGGCCGATGACCTTGTCCACTTCCTGCATCTGCTCCGCCAGCAAGCTCAGTGCCTCGGCGATGGAGGAGTCGGAAGCGGTGGACTCGGCAGCCGGGGCTGGGGTTGATGAGGAGGTGACGGCAGACACGCTGTGGGGTTTTTCTGGGGCAAGAGGGTGCGATTATAGGAAGCAAGCCCGGCTATCCCGAGGCGGCCGCTCCGAATTTGGTGTTTTCCCGAGGCCATGCTAGACTCGCGGGCTCTGCGCATCTTATGCACGGAGATTTGGGCTCGCCCGACATCCTAACCACTAAACCAGACGGCGTAAGCCGAACGGCACTAAACCAGACGGCGTAAGCCGAACGGGGTTGTTTGGGGTTGTCTTGGGACTGTCAGGCTGAGCGAATTCACTGAAAGGGCTGATATGTACGCGGTCATAAAAACCGGTGGCAAGCAATACAAAGTTGCTGCTGGCGAAAAGATCAAAATAGAACAGATTGCTGCGGATGTTGGCCAAGAGATCGTGATTGACCAGGTTCTCGCTGTCGGAAACGGCACCGAGCTCAAGGTTGGCACTCCCTTGGTTGCGGGCGCAAGCGTGAAGGCCACTGTTGTGGCGCAAGGTAAGCACGACAAGGTGCGCATCTTCAAGATGCGTCGTCGTAAGCACTACAAGAAGAGTCAAGGCCATCGCCAGACCTACACCGAGCTGGAAATCAGCGCGGTGAACGGCTGAGTCGAGAGCACTTCTTCGCCAACAACTGAATCAAGGAGCTGATCCATGGCACAGAAAAAGGGCGGTGGTTCCACACGGAACGGCCGCGACTCCAAACCGAAGATGCTGGGTGTGAAGGTCTATGGAGGCCAAACCATCTCCGCAGGTTCCATCATCGTGCGTCAGCGCGGTACCAAGTTCCACGCCGGCACCAATGTCGGCATGGGCAAGGACCACACGCTGTTCGCGCTGGTTGATGGCACGGTCTCTTTCGCCGTCAAGGGCGAACTGAACCGTTCGACGGTCATCGTCTCCCCGGTCTGATCGGGCAGGTGATGCACCCAGAAAGCCCCGGCTTGCCGGGGCTTTCTTGTTTTAGCGAATGCTTGGCCGCGCCAGGCATTCGGGCGCTTACCATTGAAGAATCATGAAATTTGTTGATGAGGCCACGATCGATATCGTTGCCGGCAATGGTGGCGCCGGCTGCGCGAGCTTTCGCCGCGAAAAATTCATCCCCTTTGGCGGGCCTGACGGCGGCGACGGTGGTCGCGGCGGCAGTGTCTTTGCCGTGGGCGATGTCAATCTCAACACGCTGATCGACTACCGCTACGCGCGCCGTCACGAGGCCCGTAACGGCGAGGCTGGGCGGGGTTCCGACTGCTTCGGCGCTGCGGCCGATGATGTCATCCTGCGTGTGCCGGTGGGCACCATCATCAAGGACCTGGAAACCGACACGGTGATCGCCGAGCTGCTCGAGCCCGGCGAAAAAATCCTGTTGGCCAAGGGCGGTGACGGCGGTTTCGGCAATCTGCATTTCAAGACCAGCACCAACCGCGCCCCGCGTCAGAAGACGCCCGGCTGGCCCGGCGATGCCAAGAAGCTCAAGATGGAGCTGCGTGTGCTGGCCGATGTGGGCCTGCTCGGTCAACCGAACGCGGGCAAGTCCACGCTGATCACGGCGGTCTCCAACGCCCGCCCCAAGATCGCCGACTATCCGTTCACAACGCTGCACCCGAACCTCGGCGTGGTGCGCGTCGGCCCTGAGAAGAGCTTCGTCGTGGCCGACATTCCTGGCCTGATCGAGGGCGCCTCAGAAGGCGCGGGCCTCGGCCATCTGTTCCTGCGCCATCTGCAGCGCACGCGGCTGTTGCTGCATGTGGTTGACTTGGCGCCGTTCGATCCGGAAGTCGATCCGGTCAAGGAAGCCAAGGCCATCGTGGGCGAGCTGAAGAAGTACGACCAAGCCTTGCATGACAAGCCGCGCTGGCTGGTGCTCAACAAGCTCGACATGGTGCCTGAGGACGAGCGCGCCGCGCGCGTCAAGGATTTCGTCAAGCGCTACAAGTGGAAGGGCCCGGTCTTCGAGATTTCGGCCCTGACGCGTGAAGGTTGCCAGCCGCTGATCCACGCGATTTATGAGCATGTGGCGTCCGCGCAGCGCGTGCATGTCGAGCCGGACGTTCGCTTCGACGAAGGCGCCAACTCCTGAGATGAACTCCACAGCTTCAGGAACGCAAAGGACGCAAAGAGACGCAGAGTTCGCGGAGAAACTGCATCAAAGTCTCTGCGCCCTTTGCGTCTCTCCGAGTCCTCTGCGTTCCGGAAACTATTTGAAATGAAAGACGCGCGTCGCATCGTTGTCAAGGTCGGTTCAAGTCTGGTCACCAACGAAGGGCGCGGTGTTGATGCCGATGCCATCGCCAACTGGTGCCGTCAACTCGCGGTGCTGATGCGCGAGGGCCGCGAAGTCGTGATGGTCTCCAGCGGCGCGATCGCCGAAGGCATGAAGCGCCTGGGCTGGACGACCCGACCCAAGGAACTGCACGAGCTGCAGGCCGCCGCCGCCGTGGGCCAGATGGGCCTGGCGCAGATGTACGAAACCAAGCTGCGCGAGCAGGGCATGGGCAGCGCGCAGGTGCTGCTCACGCACGCCGACCTGGCCGATCGCGAGCGTTATCTGAACGCGCGCTCCACCTTGATGACGCTGCTCCAGCACCGCGTGCTGCCGGTCATCAACGAGAACGACACGGTCGTCAACGACGAAATCAAGTTCGGCGACAACGACACGCTCGGCGCCCTGGTGGCCAACCTCGTCGAAGCCGACGCGCTGGTCATCCTCACGGACCAGAAGGGCCTGTATTCGGCCGACCCGCGCAAGGACCCGAACGCCCGCTTCATCAGCGAAGCGCAGGCCGGAACCCCGGAACTCGAAGCGATGGCCGGCGGCGCAGGCTCAAGCCTCGGCCGCGGCGGCATGATCACCAAGATCCTCGCCGCCAAGCGCGCCGCGGGCTCAGGGGCTGACACCGTGATTGCATGGGGCCGCGAGCCCGATGTGCTGCTGCGCCTGTGCGCGGGCGAGGCGATCGGCACCGCGCTGATCGCCAGCACGCCCAAGCTCGCCGCCCGCAAGCAATGGATGGCCGATCACCTGCAGCTGCGCGGATCGGTCACGGTCGATGCCGGGGCCGCCACCAAGGTCCAAGGTGAGGGCAAGAGCCTGCTGCCGATCGGCGTGGTCGAGGTGCAGGGCGATTTCCATCGTGGCGATGTGATCGCGGTGCGCGATCCGGCCGGGCGCGAACTGGCGCGCGGCCTGACCAACTATTCGAGTACCGAAGCGCGCCTCATCGCGCGCAAGCCTTCCAGCGAGATCGAAGCCGTGCTCGGCTACGTGGCCGAACACGAACTGATCCACCGCACGAATCTAGTGCTGGTCTGAACCTTCGCCGCTGCCGGCTGGCGGCGGTTCGCTCGCTTCGACGGGCCCTTCGTGCTGAGTCTCGTGCTGGGTCTCGTGATGAGCCTCATGATGGACTTCGTGCGCCTCATGCACCTCATGCTGCTCCTGCTGCTCATGCCCATGATGCCCGCCCGCATCACGATGCGGCGGCCGCATGCCCGAACGCAGGTAGCGGTTGTGATGGTTGAGCCGCGGCAGATAGCGAGCGAGTTCGGTCAGCGCCATTTCGTAGACGCCGCGCTTGAACTCGATCACGGCTTCCAGCGGCACCCAGTACTCGTTCCAGCGCCAGGCGTCGAACTCGGGGTGGTCCGTCGCGCGCAGGTTCATGTCGCTGTCGCGGCCGGTCAGTTGCAGCAGGAACCAGATCTGCTTTTGCCCGCGGTAATGCCCGCGTGCATCGCGGCGGATGTAATGCTCGGGCACTTCATAGCGCAGCCAGTCACGCGTACGCGCAATGATCCGGACATGGTCCGTGTGCAGCCCCACTTCTTCGTGGAGCTCTCTGTACATCGCCTGCTCAGGCGTTTCGCCGTGTTTGATGCCCCCTTGCGGGAACTGCCAGGAGTGCGTCCGGATGCGTTTGCCCCAGAACACTTCATTGCGCTGATTGAGCAGGATGATGCCGACGTTGGGCCGGAAGCCTTCACGGTCGAGCATAATCAACCTCGATTCTTAGTTGATTCGATTATTGCATTGGGTCGCCGGTTCGGGCCGATCCTCGCTAACCCCAACGTTCCCTTGACACCGCCGCGTCTTCAGACCCGGCCCATCAGCCTTTTTGTGCCGCCATGAAAGCCAGCCAGTTCTTCATTTCCACCCTGAAGGAAGCGCCTGCCGACGCCGAAGTCGTCAGCCATCAACTGATGATGCGCGCCGGCATGATCAAGCGCCTCGGCGCCGGCATCTACAACTACATGCCGATGGGCCTGCGCGTGATCCGCAAGGTCGAGGGCATCATCCGTGAAGAGATGGAACGCGCCGGCGCGATCGAGCTGCTGATGCCGGTCGTGCAACCGGCCGAGCTCTGGCAGGAAACCGGCCGCTTCGACAAGATGGGGCCCGAGCTGCTGCGCGTGAAGGATCGCCATGGCCGCGACTTCATCATCCAGCCGACGTCGGAAGAGGTGATCACCGACATCGGCCGCCAGGAGCTGCGTTCGTACAAGCAGCTGCCCAAGAATTTCTATCACATCCAGACCAAGTTCCGTGACGAGCGCCGTCCGCGCTTCGGCCTGATGCGCGGCCGCGAGTTCACGATGAAGGACGCCTATTCCTTCGACCGTGACGAGGCCGCCGCTGGCCGCAGCTACGAGAACATGTACAACGCGTACTGCAGGATCTTCGATCGCTTCGGGCTGACCTACCGCGCTGTGGCCGCCGACACCGGCGCCATCGGCGGCGATCGCTCGCATGAGTTCCAGGTGATCGCCGACACCGGCGAAGACGCGATCATCTACTGCCCGACCAGCGACTACGCCGCCAACATCGAGATGGCCGAGGCGCTGTCCTTGCTGCCCGCGCGTGCTGACGCCACGCAAGCACTGACCAAGACGCCCACGCCGGGCAAGGCCACCTGCGCCGAAGTGGCCGAGCTGCTGAAGCTGCCGCTGACGCAGACCGTCAAGTCGCTGGTACTGGCCACCGATGAGCTCGACGACAAGGGCGACATCAAGAAGTCGACCGTCTGGTTGCTGCTGGTCCGCGGCGATCACGAGCTGAACGAGGTCAAGGCCGGCAAGGTCGAGGGCCTGAAGAACGGCTTCCGCTTCGCCACGCAGGCCGAGATCGAGGATCACTTCGGATGCAAGCCGGGCTATCTGGGACCGATCGGCTTGAAGAGGCCCGTCAAGATCGTTGCCGAGCGCACCGTCGCCAACATGAGCGATTTCGTCTGCGGCGCCAATGAGGCCGACTTCCACTTCACCGGCGCCAACTGGGGCCGCGATCTGCCCGAGCCCGATCTGGTGGCCGACATCCGCAACGTCGTCGCCGGCGATCCCTCGCCCGACGGCAAGGGCGTGCTGGCGATCCAGCGCGGCATCGAGGTCGGCCAGGTCTTCTATCTCGGCACCAAGTATTCGGCCGCGATGGGCGCCAACTTCCTCGACGAGAACGGCAAGCCGCAACCCATGGAAATGGGCTGTTATGGCATCGGCGTCACCCGCATCCTCGGCGCTGCCATCGAGCAGGGCCATGACGCGCGCGGCATCATCTGGCCCGATTCGATCGCACCGTTCACGGTCGTGATCTGCCCGATCGGCATGGATCGCAGCGAGCCCGTCAAGGCCGCCGCCGAGCAGCTCTACGGCGAGCTCAAGGCGATCGGCGTGGACGTCATGCTCGATGACCGCGGCGAGCGCCCCGGCGCGATGTTTGCCGACTGGGAACTGATCGGCGTGCCGCACCGCGTGGTGCTGTCCGACCGCGGCCTCAAGGAAGGCCAGGTCGAATACCAGGGCCGTCGCGATGCCGAAGCGAGCAAGCTGGCGGTGGGCGATGTGCTCGGCCACCTGAAAGCCAAGCTCAAGCTTTGAAGCGTCGGCAACTGCTCCTGACGACGGCGCTGGCCGCGCTGCCCCTGCGGGCGCTGGCCGGTGCGCAGGTCGAGGAGTCGCTGTCGGATTCGGTCCGGCTGGCGCTCTCGGCCGCCATTGCCAACAGCGCGCCGCCGCGCCCGCACTTCGACGACATCGAGGCGCGGCTGGCGTACCTGCGCTGGCTCGGTGCCATGAGCGAGAAGCTCAAGAAGCGTCTGTCGGAACCGCAGACGCGAATCGAGTTCCTGGAGACGCTCTGGTACGAGGCCACGCGTGCGGGCCTGGAGCCGGCGCTGGTCTTGGGCCTTGTGCAGGTCGAGAGCGGCTTCCGCAAATACGCGATCAGCGTGGCGGGCGCGCGTGGCTACACGCAGGTCATGCCCTTCTGGGTCAAGCAGATCGGCAACGGCGATGCCTCGGTGCTGTTCCACATGCAGACGAACCTGCGCTTTGGCTGCGTGATCCTGCGCCACTATCTCGATATCGAGAAGGGTGATGTGGTGATGGCGCTGGGCCGCTTCAACGGCTCACGCGGGCTGGCGGCGTATCCGAATGCCGTGCTCGCTTGCCGCAAACAATGGCTGCTGCCCGGCGAGCGCTGAGTCGCCAGTCGCGTCAGAGGCCTTGCCAGCTCTGCGGCGAAGCACCGCTCACACCCGCCAGCTCCAGCACGCGCTCCGCGCTCTCGTTGACGATCTCTTCGATCGTCTGCGGCCGGTGATAGAAAGCCGGCAGCGGCGGAAAGCAGATGCCGCCCATCTCGGTGACGGCGACCATATTGCGCAGATGCGCCAGATTGAACGGCGTCTCGCGCACCATCAGGATCAGGCGGCGGCGCTCCTTGAGCGTCACATCGGCGGCGCGCGTGAGCAGGTTGTCGCCAAAGCCGTGCGCAATCGCCGCGAGGCTTTTCATCGAGCAGGGCGCCACCACCATCGCGGCCGTGGCGAAGCTGCCGCTGGCCACGCAGGCGCCCACGTCGGCGGGCGAGTAGGCAAAGCTCGCCTCGCGCTCCAGCGCGTTGCGATCAAGCCCCAACTCGTGGTGGATGTTGAGCACGCCGGCCGGCGTGACGATCAGATGGGTTTCGAGCCCTAACTCGCGGCCTCGACGCAAAAGGCGCAGCCCGTAAGCCGCGCCTGTCGCGCCCGTGATCCCGACTACAAGCCGTTGGGTCATGTCAGCCCCTCGCCTGGCGAGTACACCAGTCGATCCCCCAAGGGGATCTGGGCCGGCTGGGGAGCGGCCCGGCGCTCGGCCCAGGAAGTCAAGCGGTCAGCGCCTGTTGCAGCTCGCCCGATTCGTACATCTCCATCATGATGTCCGAGCCGCCGACGAATTCGCCGTTGACGTAGAGCTGCGGGATCGTGGGCCACTGGGCGTAGTCCTTGATGCCCTGGCGCACGCCTTCGTCTTCGAGCACGTTGAAGGTCTTCAGGTCGCTGACGCCGCAGGCCTTCAGGATCTGGATCGCCCGGCCCGAGAAGCCGCACATGGGGAACTGCGAAGTGCCCTTCATGAAGAGCACCACGCGGTTGCCCTTGACCAGTTCGTCGATGCGTTGTTGAACGTCGCTCATCTCATGAATCCCAAGAAAACAGATTCCCGGATTATCCGCGACGCACAGGACCGGGTTCAGTAGCTGTAGGACAGGCCCAGCTGGAGCAAGGGCTTGTAGCGCATGTCGCGCAGCACATCATCAAGCGCCGTCGGGCTGCCGCCCAGGCGCAGGCCGCCCAGCGAGGTGCTGCTGATCAAACCGAAGTCGGCGCTGAAGGACAGGCCGCTGCGCAGTGCGTGGCCGGTGTAGCCGACGCCCAGATAGGACATCGAGGCCGAAGGATCGTTGATATCGAGGCGCGGGGACAGCATGGTCACCGAGCGCTGGCCCACATTGAGGCTCTGGTCGCCATGATTGCCCAGCGCCAGGCCGGAACTGCTTTGCGACAGCGACAGCGGACCTAACAGCATGCCACCACTGACACGCAGGCCGCCGCGCACGCCGCCGAGGCCGGAATTGGTCAGGTAATAGTCGCCGAGCAGATTGGCGCTCAGGACGCGCGAGCCCGAACGGGTGCTGTCCAGGCCGGCCAGCGGGCCGGTGTCGAGGCTGGAAAGCTGGAAGCGCGCCTGCCAGCGCGGGCTGGCCTGCTCGATCGGCGCGAGCTTGAGGTCTTCGGCCACAGCCGCAAAAGCGGTGCAGCACGCGAGTGCGAACAAGGCGGTGCGAACCAGTTGCTGCATGTCCGTCTCCTGACCGGCGCCGGATTGGCGTCTCCCTGAATTGATACTACCGCCAGCCCCCGGCCTTGTGCAGTCAATTTGCACTACTTTTGCAACGGTGTTACGGCAACCGCCCCCCGCTTGCACGGGGGTTGCCACCGAGGTCGCGGCGCAGCTCCGGCTCCATGAAACCGCGCGCCCGTAGTGCGGCGGCAACAGGCTCGGCCTGGTCGAAACCATGCTCGAGCAGCAACCAACCTCCGCTTACCAGATGTTGCGGTGCGACATCAATGATGGCGAGCAGATCGGACAGGCCATCGCCACCGGGCGTCAGCGCCGAAATCGGCTCATGGCGCAGCGCTGGCAGGTGCGGGTCGCCGCCAGCGATATAGGGCGGGTTGCTGACGATCACGTCGAACTTCAGGCCCGCAAGAGGGGCCAGCCAGCTGCCTTGATGAAAGCAGACATCCAAGCCGAGGCGGCGGGCATTGCCTTCGGCCACGGCCAAGGCCGCCGGGCTCAGGTCGACCGCGTGCACTCGGGCGCCGGGCTGGCCAGCTTTGAGCGCCAGGGCGATGGCGCCGCTGCCCGTACCGAGGTCCACGACGCTTGATTTCGGCGTTAGCAGTTCAAGCGCCCAATCGACCAGCACCTCGGTATCGGGCCGGGGCACCAGTGTGTCGGGCGTGACCTTCAGCAGCAGGCCGTGGAATTCCTTCTCGCCGACCAGGTAGGCCAGCGGCTCGCCCGCCGCGCGGCGGATCAGCAGGCCGCGCACGAGCGCTTCATCCACCGGTGCATCGTCATGGCTGATCAGCCAGCCCCGGTCCTGCTGCAGCAGATGAGCCAGCAGCAGTTGCGCATCGAGCCGATCCACGCCCAGGGAACGGGCCAGCGTCAGCGCTTCGGAAACGATCACGCCCGGCCTTCCAGCAGCGCCAACTGCTCGGCGGCTTGAGCCGCCTGCAAGCCCTTGACCACATCGTCCAGATCACCGTCCATGATCGCGCCGAGCTTGTAGAGCGTCAGGTTGATGCGGTGGTCGGTCAGCCGGCCCTGCGGGAAGTTGTAGGTGCGGATGCGGTCGCTGCGGTCGCCAGTGCCGATCAGGCCCTTGCGGGTGGCGGCTTCCTTGGCGGCGCGTTCGTTGCGATCCTTGTCGCGCAGGCGCGCGGCCAGCACGGCCATCGCCTTGGCCTTGTTGCGGTGCTGGCTGCGGTCGTCCTGGCATTCCGCCACGAGGCCCGTCGGCAGGTGGGTGATGCGGATCGCCGAATCGGTCTTGTTGACGTGCTGGCCGCCAGCGCCGCTGGCGCGGAAGGTATCGATGCGCAGCTCGGCCGGGTTCAGCGTCACTTCCTCGGCCTCGTCGGGCTCGGGCATCACCGCCACCGTGCAGGCGCTCGTGTGGATGCGGCCTTGCGATTCGGTGGCCGGGACGCGCTGCACACGGTGGCCGCCCGACTCGAACTTGAGCCGGCCGTAGACGCCATCGGCTTCGATGCGCAGCACCAATTCCTTGTAGCCGCCCAGATCGGAAACAGACTCCGACAGGATCTCGGTGCGCCAGCCCTGGCGCTCGGCATAGCGCAGGTACATGCGCGCCAGGTCGCCGGCGAACAGCGCCGATTCATCGCCGCCCGCGCCGGCGCGGATTTCAAGAAACGCGTTGCGAACGTCGTCCGGATCCTTGGGCATCAGCGCGAGCTGCAGCTCCTCGTGGAGCTGGAGGATATCGGCCTCGGCGGCCTTGATCTCCTCGCGGGCCATCTCGGCCATTTCAGGGTCGTCGAGCATCTCGCGCGCGGCGGTCAGATCGGCTTCGCGCTGCTCATAGCGGCGATAGCCTTGAACGAGATGGGCGACATCGGATTGCTCTTTCGACAGTGCCCGATAACGCTTCATATCAGCGGCAACGCTGCCGTCGGCCAGCGTGTTGTCGAGTTCGGTCAAGCGGAACGCGAGGCGTTCAAATTGCTGGCGCAGGCTGTCTTTCATGGGGACTTTCGGAAGCTTCGAAATGCGGGAAGGCGGAACAGAAAAAGTCCGCGCCGCTAAAGCTCCGAAGGTCCCTTGCTGTTGCTGCGCAGGAAGAGGCGCGAGACGGTTTGCGCGAGCTGCTGGCGTTGATCGCCTTCGCTCGCGTGCAGCTCGGCCAGCGTGCCGTGCAGCATCTTCTGGGTGAGGCCGCGCGAGAGCGCTTCCAGCACTTCGTCGACCGAAGCACCGCGCGCCAGCAGCTTGCGGGCGCGGGCGATCTCGATCTCGCGCCAGTCGTCGGTCTGGGCGTTGAGGGCCTGGATCAGCGGCACCGTGTGGCGCTGGCCCAGCCAATGCACAAAGCCTTGCACGCCGGTTTCGATGATGGCCTCGGCCTGCTCCACGGCGGCCTGGCGCTTCTCGCCGGCGGTCTGCACGAGCTGCGCCAGATCGTCGACGGTATAGAGGTACACGTCGTCGAGCTGCGCGACTTCGTGCTCGATATCGCGCGGCACGGCCAGATCAACCATGAACATCGGGCGGTGCTTGCGCGCTTTCAACGCGCGCTCCACGGCGCCCAGGCCGATCAATGGCAGGCTCGACGCGGTGCAACTGATCACCGCATCGAACTCATGCAGGCGCTGCGGCAGATCGGACAGGCGCACCGCCTCGGCCGAAAGCCGCGAAGCGAGCTTCTCGCCGCGCTCCAGCGTGCGGTTGGCCACCGCCATGCTCTTGGGTGCACGCGCCGCGAAATGCGTGGCCACCAGCTCGATCATCTCGCCCGCGCCGACAAACAGCACCGTGATCTTCGAGAGATCTTCAAACAGTTGCGCGGCCAGGCGCACGCTGGCGGCGGCCATGCTGATCGAATGCGTGCCGATCTCGGTCGAGGTGCGCACCTCCTTGGCCACCGAGAAGCTGCGCTGGAACAGCTGGTGCAGCGTCGTGCCCAGCGTGCCCGCCTGATCGGCTTCTCTAACGGCCTGCTTCATCTGACCAAGGATCTGCGGCTCGCCCAGTACCATTGAATCCAGCCCGCTGGCGACGCGGAAGGCGTGCCGCGCGGCGGCGCCGTCTTCCATCACATAGGCATGGTCGAGCAGCGCGCTGCTGCCCACGCCGCCCACGCCGGCCAACCATTCGACGGCGGGCTGCACCATGCTCGCGTCGCCGGCCACATAGAGCTCGGTGCGGTTGCAGGTGGAGAGCAGGGCGGCTTCCGCCCCGCGCGGGGCCTCGGCGTGCATGCGTTCGCGGAAACCCAGCAGCGTCGGCGCCAATTGCTCGAGCGTGAACGCAAAACGACCGCGCAGATCGAGCGGCGCGGACGTGTGGTTCAGACCCAGGGCAAACACCGTCATGGCGCGATTATAAAATTGGGAGACATAACCGTATGGATCAACGCCATTGAGCCCGCTCGACGCCTTCTGGCATATTGCCAACCTCTTCGCTCCCGCCTGGGGCGTGGCCTTGCTGGTGGCCTTTGCCGCCAAGCTGATTTGGCGCCGCGATCTCAAGAGCGTGGCCTGGCATCGGCTGGCGCTGTGGGGCGCGGCTGGCGGCAGCCTCGCGGTTGTCGCGGCCTTGGTCCTGCTGGGTCATGACGGGCGAATCGCGGGTTATGGGCTGATGCTGGCCGGGATCAGTGTGCCGCAGTGGTGGCTGATGCGTCAGAAGTGAGGTCAGCGGACAGCAGTACCTCGCCGCGCAGCGAATGCGCGAAAGCCTGCGTCAGCTTCACGTCGATCAGCTGATTCATCAGGCGCGGGTGGCCCTTGAAGTTGACGATGCGGTTGCACTCGGTGCGGCCCATCAGCTCGGAAGCATCCTTGCGTGAGGTGCCGGTAACCAGGATTCGCGCGGTCTGGCCGACCATGGTTTCGCTGATGCGCACGGCGTTCGCCTCGATCTCGGCTTGCAGCTCCTGCAGGCGGCGCACCTTCTCTTCGTGCGGCGTGGTGTCTTCCAGCGCTGCCGCCGGCGTGCCGGGGCGCGGGCTGAAGATGAAGCTGAACGAGGCATCGAAGCCCACATCGCGCACCAGCTTCATCAGCTTGGCGTGGTCTTCCTCGGTCTCGCCGGGGAAGCCGACGATGAAGTCGCTGGCGATGCGGATGTCCGGACGGATCGCGCGCAGCTTGCGCACGATGCTCTTGAATTCGATTGCGGTGTAGCCGCGCTTCATCGCGCTGAGGATGCGGTCGCTGCCATGTTGCACGGGCAGATGCAGATGGTTCACCAGGGCCGGCACCTTGCCGAAGGCCTCGATCAGGCGCGGGCTGAACTCGTTCGGGTGGCTGGTGGTGAAGCGCAGGCGCTGGATGCCCGGGATCTCCGCCGCGTATTCAAGCAGCAGGGCCAGGTCGGCGAACTCGCCGCTGTCGCCCATCTTGCCTCGGTAGGCGTTGACGTTCTGCCCCAGCAGATTGATCTCCATGACGCCCTGGTCGGCCAGGCCGGCGATCTCGGTCAGCACATCGTCAAAGGGGCGCGAGACTTCTTCACCGCGCGTGTAAGGCACGACGCAATACGAGCAGTACTTCGAGCAGCCTTCCATGATCGAGACAAACGCCGAAGCGCCCTCGACCTTGGCCGGCGGCAGGTTGTCGAACTTCTCGATCTCGGGGAAGCTGATGTCCACCTGCGGCAGGCGCTGCACGCGGCGCGCTTCGAGCAGGGCGGGCAAGCGGTGCAGCGTTTGCGGGCCGAACACGACGTCCACATACGGCGCGCGTTCGATGATGGCCGCGCCTTCCTGCGAAGCCACGCAGCCGCCCACGCCGATCATCACGCCCTTGGCCTTCAAATGCTTGACGCGGCCCAGATCGCTGAAGACCTTCTCCTGCGCCTTCTCGCGCACCGAGCAGGTGTTGAAGAGGATCAGGTCGGCCTCGTCGACATCGGTGGTCTTTTCATAGCCCTCGGCGGCGCCCAGCACGTCGGCCATCTTGTCCGAGTCGTACTCGTTCATCTGGCAGCCGAAGGTCTTGATGAATACTTTTTTCATGATGGTCAGAGTCCAGCAGCAGCGTCGACCGGGACTCGGGCGCTGCAAAAGCGCCCACCATGACAGGACCGCCGGGCGGCGATCAAAACACAGCGTTGCATGGTATTTGTCCAGGGGCTGCGAAGGCTGCCATTGTAGCGAAGGGCCTCAGATCGCGGCCCTTCGCCTCACTCGCCGACGAAGCTGAACTCGAATTCCTGCTCGAAAATCCGGTCGCCCGTGCATTTGTAGCCGCGGCGAATCGCCTGCCTGACGGAATCGGCGAAGCGTTGGTTCTCGTATGCGGAGTCACTGCCGCTGCGCAGCTTGACGTCAATCCAGCCGATTCGCTTGCCCTGGACCTGAACCGTGGCGACCAATCGGACGACGCCTGTGTTCAGCCAGTGCGGCGGCACCTGGGGCCGCGTCGTCTTCCTGCAGATCGCGGGCTTGACCTCCACACCGCGGATCACGTCAACCTTCTCCCCCGCAGCGCGCATCGCGCTCAGCTCTGGAATGTCCTGCTTCAGGGTCACCGCCAGATACTCGGTGTTCACGCGGTTCGGGCCCTTGCAGACGTAGTGCTGTTTCACGAAGTCGGACAGGCTGCTGATGAGTGTGTTGTCGGTCGCGTCGTCCGTGCCCTGGCCCGGGACGGGCCTGGCCTCAACATCGGTCACGCTGCCATTCTTGATGGTCAGCTTGACAACATAAACGAACTTGCCGAGCCATGCGACAGGCGGCGGTACGTACCGGCCGCTGGAGACGCATTCGTCTGTGTCCGCGGCGCTGCTCGGCGCCGAGGTTGCGCTTTTCGCGGGAGCCGGGTCTGGGGTCTGTGCTTGCGAAGCCACGGGCATGCCGATCAGCGCGCCAAGCATGAGAAGACGGAGAAGTTTCAAGGCTTGGTCCAGGTTTGCGAGGCCGCATCAAACTGCCAGGTCGCCGCTTCTTGCGAGGTGTGCGGCCAGCGCTTGTTCGCCAGTTCGACCGGATTCAGGATCCACACCTCGATCACCAGGCCCGAGCTTGCCTCGACGCGGTAGTTGACGATATAGCGCCCGCCGATCAGCGCGCCCGGTTGCTGGAGCAAGCCGGTGTCGCCCCAGATGCGCCCGCCCGGCGCCATGCGGGCAGCGCGGTGGTTGATCTGGACGTTCGGGAAGGCCTGCATCTCGAACTCGCCGCGCAGCGCGTTGGCCGGGAAGTGGCGATGCACCTGGGCCTGGGCCGGCAGGCTGAGCGCACAGGCGGCCAACAAGGCCAGGGAACTGAGCATGACGCGACGGTGCATGGAGAGAATCCGGTAGATGTCCAATGGCGCGACTGTAGCCGCCGCTAACCTAGATGTCGCGTGCCAGCCGAACGCCGCAGAATTGCCACTGAATGTCCGGCGGGAAAAAGTTGCGATAGCTGCTCCGCGCGTGGCCTTCCGGTGTGGCGAAGGAACCACCGCGCAGCAGGTACTGCATGCACATGAACTTGCCGTTGTACTCGCCGACGGCGCCGGGCAGCGGGCGGTAGCCGGCGTAGGCAGCGTAGCTCGATGAGGTCCATTGCCAGAGCTGGCCGGTCATGGCCAGCAGCTGCGCTTCCGACCTGGCCGCATGCTCCCACTCGAACTCGGTCGGCAGGCGCGCGCCGCTCCAGCGTGCAAAGGCCTCCGCTTCGAAAAAACTGAGATGGCAGACCGGCGCGTGCGGATCGCGCACGACCAATCCGGCCAGCGTGTGTTGCTGTTCGCCCAGCCAATAGAGGGGCGCCCGGCGTTGCCCGGCCTGCACCCAATCCCAGCCGAGCGAGAGCCACAGCTCGGCGCGTTGATAGCCGCCGTCATCAATGAAGGCCTGGTACTCGGCGTTGTTCGCCGGCCGTGTGGCCAGCTCGAAGGGCGCGAGATAGTGCCGATGCCGAGGGGTCTCGTTGTCGAAGCAGAATTCACCGTCGAGCTGCGCATCAAACCCGATCTCGACGAGCCCGCCCGCGAAGCCGGCCCAGCCGAGTGCGGCATCCAGGGGCTTCGGCGCAAACGCCGCGTCATAGGCACGCCCCGGCAGTGCACTGAAGGCATGCAGGATGTCCGTCAGCAGAAGCTCCTGATGCTGCTGTTCATGGTTGAGCCCCAGCAGCACCAGCGCGCGGAACTCCGCGTCCTGGGCATGGTCGGCGATCACTGCTGACATTCTTCGGTCGACGTCCATGCGATAACGTTTCACGTCCTCAAGCATCGGCCGGGTGATCAGGCCGCGTTGGGGGCGCGCAAAGCGTTCGCCGACGCCTTGGTAGTAACTGTTAAACAGCACACGGAAGCCCGCATCAAAGGCATGGAAACTCGGTTCATATCGTTCCAGCACAAAGGTCTCGAAGAACCAGGTCACATGCGCGAGATGCCATTTCGCCGGGCTCGCGTCGGGCATCGATTGCACCTGCGCATCCTCGGCCGAAAGCGGGGCGGCCAAAGTCATCGAGGCTTGTCGAACATGGGCGTAGCGCAAAGTCAATTCACCTGGGATTCGCTCGGGCATGGGGACGATTGAAAGTGTTGGGTGATGATGCAGTATCTGCCAAGCCGCCGGGATGTTTTCGTGTGGCGTTGTCATGTGTAGTGATGGAGAGTGAGGTTTCAAGTGGAGTCAGCTGATCCAAAGTTTCTTGCCGACGTGTTGCGGGGTCTTGCACTGCCGCAGCGCGCCATTCCGCCGCATTGGTTTTATGACCGGCGCGGCTCCGAGTTGTTCGAGGAGATCACCCGCCTGCCCGAGTACTACCTGACCGAGGCCGAGCGGCAGATCCTGTCGCAGCAGATGGGCGGCATCGCCTCGGTGCTCGGCCCGGGCCGCATGGTGGTCGAGTTCGGTTCGGGTTCCTCGAGCAAGACGCCGCTGCTGCTGGCCGCCGTCAAGCCAAGCAGTTATGTGCCGATCGACATTTCGGGCGAGTTCCTGCGTGAATCGGCGCAGTCCCTGGCCGCAGATTTCCAGCATTTGCCGATCCATCCGATCGAAGCCGATTTTTCCGGCGCGGTCTCGCTGCCGGCCGATGGCCGTGAGCGCCTCGGTTTCTTCCCCGGCTCGACCATCGGCAATCTTGAAGAATTCCAGGCCGTCAATCTGCTGCGCCATTTTGGCCAGATGCTCGGCGAAGGTTCGATGCTCCTGATCGGCTTCGACCGCCGCAAATCGACCGACGTCCTGATCCCCGCCTACGACGACGCGCAGGGTGTGACGGCGCGCTTCAACCTGAACCTGCTGCGGCGGATCAACCTTGAACTCGGCGGCACGATCGACATCGACGCCTTCGAGCACGTGATCCGCTGGAACGACGAGCGCTCGCGCATCGAGATGCATCTGCGGGCGCGCACCGCCCAAATCTTCGAGGCCGCCGGCCGGCGTTTCAGCATGGCGGCGGGCGACACCATCCACACCGAGAACAGCTACAAGCACCATCCGCGCGCGGCGGCCTTGCTGTTGCGGGCCGGCGGCTGGCAGCCTCTGCAGCAATGGACCGATGCGCAAGCGCGGTTCAGCGTTTTTGCCGCCCGTCGCAACTGATCGCAACTGATCGCAATGGATCGCAATTGATCGTCACCGCCTGACGATCAGCCCGCGGCGGCGCGCGTCACCCGCACCGGCACCGACTTCGCCGCCGGCACCTTGCTCTGCTCCGCGTACTGCTCCAGCGCGATGACCGGATTGCACTCGGGGAAGTAGCCGGCACAGCAGCCGCGCGGGACCGAATAGCGGATCGCGCGCAGGCCTTCCACGCGGCGTGCGATGCCATCGGCGGCGGCGGCATGAAGGTCAACACTGTCGCCATCCTGGAGGCCGAGGTCGTACATGTCCTCGGCATTCAGCATCAGCACCTTGCGCGTGCCCTCGATGCCGCGCAAGCGGTCGTCGTAGCCATAGACCGTCGTGTTGAACTGGTCATTGCTGCGCAAGGTGATCAGGCGCAGCAGGCCGGGCTTGCCATCGCCCGCACACACCGCCGAGAGCGCGCCCGGCACGCCGAACTCGGCCTTGCCGCTCGGCGTCATCCATTGCCTCTCGCGCGCCGCGAGGTTGCGGCCAAAGCCGCCGGGCTGGTGCATGCGCGTGTCGAAGTCGCTGAAGTCCTTTGGCCAGATCACCGCGATCTCATGGCGGATCAGCGCGTAGTCGCGCGCCCAGGCGTCCCAGGCCACGCCGATCATCGGCGGCAGCGTCGCCTTGGCGATGCCCGCGATGATCCGCGCTTCGGAGAGCAGTTGGGCACTGGCCGGCGCATGCTGCCCGCGCGAGGCATGCACGCACGAGGTGCTGTCCTCGACCGCCACGGTCTGGGTGACGCCGTCCTGCACATCGCGCTCGATCCGCCCCAGGCAGGGCAGCAGATAGCTGACGCGCCCCGGCAGCAGATGGCTGCGGTTGAGCTTGGTCGCCACATGCACGGTCAGCTCCAGCTCGCGCCAGGCCGGCTCCATGCGGTCGTGGTCAGGAATCGCACGCACGAAATTGCCGCCCAGGCCGAAGAAGGCTTTCACTTGGCCCGTCAGCACCGCCTCGCAGACTTCGACCGTGTTGATGCCCTTCTTGCGCGGCGGCTCGAAGCCGTAGCGTTCGGCAAGCTTGTCGAGCGGCACGAGCTCCGGCTTTTCGGAGATGCCCACTGTGCGCTGACCTTGAACGTTGGAGTGGCCGCGCACCGGGCAGGGCCCCGCGCCGGGCTTGCCGATATTGCCGCGCATCAGCAGCAGGTTGACGAGCATGCGCACGTTGTCCACGCCGCGCTTGTGCTGCGTGAGCCCCATGCCGTAGACGCCGATCACGGCCTTGGCCTTGGCATAGCAGCGTGCGGACTCGGTCAGCTCAGCGCGGCTCAGCGCGGATTCGGCCTCGATATCGGCCCAGCGCTGCTGCCGCACGAAGCTCACGAATTCATCGAAGCCGCGCGTGTGCTCGTTGATGAAATCCCAGTCGATCACGGCCGGCGCATCGGTCGTCCGCGCAACATCGTCCATCTCCAGAAGCACCTTGCAAAGCCCGGTGATGGCCGCGATGTCGCCGCCGGCGCGCACCTGGTGATAGCGCGAGGCGATCCGCGTCGACTCGCCGCTCAGCATCTGAGAAGGCCGCTGCGGATTGGTGAAGCGCTCCAGCCCGCGTTCGCGCAGCGGATTGAAGACGATGATCGGCACGCCGCGCTCGCTGGCCTCCTGCAAGGGATGCAGCATGCGCGGGCTGTTGCTGCCCACGTTCTGGCCGAAGAAGAGCAGGCAGTCGCTGGCCGCGAAATCGTCGAGCCGCACCGTGCCGACCGGCACGCCGATCGCGGCCTTGAGCCCGACCGAGGTGCTCTCGTGGCACATGTTGGAGCTGTCCGGCAAGTTGTTGTTGCCGTACAGGCGCGCGAACAATTGATAGAGGTACGAAGCCTCCAGGCTCGCGCGGCCCGAGGCGTAGAAGACCACGGACTCCACATCGCGTGACTTGAGCGCCTTCAACTGCTCGCCGATCGCCGCGAACGCTTCATCCCAGTCGACCGGCACGTAACGGTCTGTCTCGGCGTCATAGCGAAGCGGCTCGGTCAGGCGGCCGACAAATTCGAGGTCATGGTCCGGCCAGGTACGCAGCTCCTCGAGCCGATGCGCGGCAAAGAAGGGCGCGCCGATGCGCCGGCTCGTCAGCTCGGCGAACGTCGCCTTCGCGCCGTTCTCGCAGAACTCGGCGCGGTGCGCATTCGCGGGCTTGGCCCAGGCGCAGCTCACACAGGCGAAGCCGTCGACCTTGTTCTGGCGCGGCAGTTCGACGATCGCGCCGAAGGCCTTGTGATGCCGCACATGGTGGGCGAGCGAACCCATCGAACCCCAGCCGCCGACGGGGCCTTCGTAAGGGGCGATCTCGATCTCGTGGTCAACGTCCATAGCCATGTGGGGCCTCCTTCGCGGGTTCTCCTGTGCCGAGGCAAGCCGCATGCCCGGCTTCGCGCGCGGCGGCGCCGACGACCTTGTGGATGAATTCGAGCTTCTCGACGACCGGGTCGGTCAGCACGAAGGGATAGCTGTCGCGCGTGCCGAGGCTGCGGTTCATGGCGTTGACGAACTGCGAGATCGGCAGCCATTGCTCGATCAGCGCAGGCTTCAAACCGCCGCCTGCGCAGGCGAGGCCGCGCACCTTGGACAGCGCCTGATCCGGCGTTGCATGGCTCATCTTCAAACCCCAGGCCGCGGCGGTTTCAAGCCCGTCCTGGATGTGCAGGTAGTGCGCCCAGCATTCGGCCCAGTCTTCCCAAGGATGGGAACTGGCGTAGCTGCTGACGAAGGACTCCTGCCAGTCGGCGGCAGGCGTCGCGTAGTGCGCCTGCAAAGCCGCGCTGTAGTCGGCGCGTTCATCGCCGAACAGCGCGCGGAATTGATCGAGCCGTGACGAGCCGTCGATCAACACGCTCCAGTAGTAATGACCGATCTCGTGGCGGAAGTGACCGAGCAGCGTGCGATACGGTTCATGCAGGTGCAAGCGTTGCTGCTCGCGGCGCGCATCGTCGGCCTCGTCGAGGTTCAGCGTGATCACGCCCGCATCGTGGCCGGTCAGCACTTTCTCGCTGGTCGGACCTTCCTCAAGAAACTGGAATGACAAGCCGTTCTCGGCGTCCACGCGCTTGCTCTGGATGGGCAGGCCGAGGCGCAGCAGGCCGTAGAACAGACGCCGCTTGGCCTGCTCCAGCAGCAGCCAGTAGAGACGGTTCTGTGGCTCGCTCAGCGCAGGGATGATCTGCGTCGTTTCGCAGCACAGGCACAGCGCGTCGGCTGAGTCGGCCGGCACCGTCCAGTTGCAGACCTGCTCAAGGGCGTAGTTCGCACAGGGCCGCTGAGGCGCGCAGGCCTCGCCCTCAGCGCCGACCTTGGCGCCATTGGCTGAGACTCGCTCCCACACGCCATCCTCGCTGACCTCGAAAGCCGCGAACGCCAATTCGCCAGGCACGAAGCCGAGCTTCGCGCCGCAACTCTCGCAACTCGTGTTCTCGAAGAAGGCGCGCTGGCCGCAGCGTCCGCACTGGAGTGTTTTCATGCAGCAGCAGCGAGAAGAGAAAGAGCGCAGCCGGGCTGCGCTCCTTTCACTTTCATGGCTTCAAAGCTCAAGGCTTGCGCATCGCATCCTTGTTGGCTTCCTTTACATCGCCTACATGCTTTTGAGTCTTGCCTTCAACTTCCTTGGCAATGCCCTTGGCCTGTTGCGAAGTGCTGCCGATGATTTCACCGGTCTTGCGTTGCACCTTGCCGGCTGCGTCCTTGATGGAACCGTTGACTTGATCCTTGTTCATGATGAGAGTCCTTTCAAAGGGGGTGATGAACAACAACAGCGTCGGGATTGACGTCCGATGTGTCAGCTTAGGTTTTTAGTTAGGTGACTGCTGTGGGACCTGGCAGCCAAGTGCTGTGAGGCATGGCCTACACATCCTTGTCCAGTGCCAGCAGCAACTTCTGCGCGGCATCGAGGCGCCGCTCGACGATGGGCAAGGTGCGCGCCGCGAAAGCGCGCACCTCGGCATCTCGTGATTCGGTCGAAGCCTTGAAGTAAAGACGCTCCTCTTCGGCATACGCATCCACGCCGACGGACTTGACGAACTTCACATCGAACTCACGCCTGGCCAGGCTCAGTGCCTTCAGCTTGGTGGCCTGGGTCAGCGTGGGTTCTTCAGGCAGCTTCAGGCCCTTGCTGGCCGCCAATGTGGCCAGTTCCTGGGCGGTCTGCTGATGCTCGGTGAGGATCTGCTGGGCCAGGGCCTTGACCTCGGCACGATGGCTTTGCTTCAGGGCCAGCTGGCAACCTTCGATCTCGCCGCGATCGGCGCGCGCCGCCTGCTCCAGGAACTCCGCATCGGTACGGTCGAGCGTGGCCGCCGAAGCGAGTCCGTTCGTCAAGGCCAGAGCCAATGCAGCGATCAGCATGGTGCGGCGCCCGGTGCCGTTGAAGCGGGTCAGAGCCAGTTCACGCCGTAATAGTCATAGACCTTGCGGCCGTAGTCGTCGCTGTAGACGGGCTGGTCGTCTTCTGCATAGTGGGGCGCCTTGTCCAGCTTCGACTTGTCGAGGTTGATGACATAGCCGTCCTTGTCGTTGTCGTAGTGCAGCATGTTCCAGGGCAGCGGGTAGCGGTCCGTGCCCACGCCCATGAAGCCGCCGAATTCCAGCGCCGCATAGCGGATCTGGCCCGAGCGCTTGTCGATCATCAGGTCATCGATCGAGCCGAGCTTGTCGCCCTGGTTGTTGTAGACCTTGGTGCCTTCCACGTCGGAAGAGCTGATGGTGGATCCAGAGGTAGAGGTCATGTGCGTCTCCTAGAAAGGAAGAGAGGGAATGAGTGGGGAGGGCAGCGTTGCGCCCTGCGTCATTTATCTCCGACCCGGGCTGCGCTCGCCATCGGGCAGCACGCAGCCTTCGCGTAGGAGCGATCCGTCGGACAGGCCAGGCGGGAATCGACCTACGCGAACAAGCGCTGTCGTCCTACAGCCGCGCAGGCTTTGCGGTCGTAGCGTGAGCGCTCCGCGCCCGCCTTCGCGTTCACGCGCGAACGCCGCAACACAAGCGCAGAAGGAACCGTGCCAAGATGGAAACCGTCCACGATCTGAACCTCACCCGACGCGATCTGCTGATCGCGACCGCGGCAGGCGCCGCCGTCATCACGAACGAGGCGCACGCAGCACCACCGCCAAAGCCCAAGCCGATGCCCATGTCCATGAGCAAACTGCCCAGTTCCACGGTGACGCTGCGCGTCAACGGCCAGGATCACAAGCTCGACGAGCTCGACAACCGCACCAGCCTGCTCGACGCGCTGCGCGAGCATCTGCACCTGTCCGGCACCAAGAAAGGTTGCGACCACGGCCAATGCGGCGCATGCACCGTGATCGTCGACGGGCGCCGCATCAACTCCTGCCTGACGCTGGCCGTGATGCATGACGGCGCCAGCATCACGACGGTCGAAGGCTTGGGCCGCGCCGATCATCTGCATCCGATGCAGGCCGCCTTCGTGCGCCACGACGGCTATCAATGCGGTTACTGCACGCCGGGTCAGATCTGCTCGGCGGTCGCGGTGCTCGACGAGATCAAGGCCGGCATCCCGAGCCACGTGAGTGCGGACATCACCGCGCACCCGCTGCTCTCGGCCGACGAACTGCGCGAGCGCATGAGCGGCAACATCTGCCGCTGCGGCGCGTACTCCAACATCATCGAGGCGATCACCGAGGTCGCCGGCAGGAGCGCCGCATGAGAGCCTTCACCTTTGAGCGCGCCACTTCCGTGGCCGCAGCCGCTTCGGCAGCAAGCCGCGCGGGAGCGAGGTTCATTGCGGGCGGCACGAACCTGCTCGACCTGATGAAGCTCGACATCGAGACGCCCGCGCACCTGATCGATGTGAACGGTCTCGGGCTCGACAAGATCGAGCCCAGCACCGACGGCGGCCTGCGCATCGGCGCGCTGGTGCGCAACACCGATCTGGCCGCCGACATGCGCGTGCGGCGTGACTACGGTGTGTTGTCGCGCGCGCTGCTGGCCGGCGCCTCGGGCCAGCTGCGCAACAAGGCGACCACGGCCGGCAATCTGCTGCAACGCACGCGCTGCCCGTATTTCTACGACACCAACCAGGCCTGCAACAAGCGCAAGCCCGGCAGCGGTTGCTCGGCGCTGACCGGCTCCGCACGTTCTCTGGCCGTGATCGGCGGCAGCGAGCAATGCATCGCCACGCACCCGAGTGACATGGCCGTGGCGATGCGCGTGCTCGACGCGACGGTCGAGACCACGCGCGGCGATGGCCAGCAACGGCGCATCCCGATTGCCGACTTTCATCGCCTGCCGGGCAGCACGCCCAACGTCGAGACGGCGCTCGAACCGGGCGAGCTGATCACCGCCGTGACGCTGCCGCCGCCGCTCGGCGGCAAGCAGTTCTACCGCAAGGTCCGTGATCGCGCGTCCTATGCCTTCGCGCTCGTTTCCGTCGCAGCCGTGGTGCTGCCCGATGGCCGCGGTCGCGTGGCGATGGGCGGCATCGCGCCCAAGCCCTGGCGCGATGAGGCGGCCGAAGCCGAGCTGCGTGGTGGTGCCAGACCCGTGACCGCGAAGCTGCTGGCGGGCGCTCACGCCACGGCCGACAACGCCTTCAAACTGACGCTGGCCGAGCGCACGCTCGGCGCCGTGCTGGCCGAGGCGAGGAGCTGAAGCGATGAAGTTCGACACCCCCGCCACCACCAATCCGGTCGACCAGCTGAAGGTCGTCGGCCAGCCGCTGTCCCGCATCGACGGGCCGCGCAAGACCACGGGAACGGCGCGTTATGCCTACGAGCGGCAGGACGTGGCGCCCGATGCGGCTTACGGCTTTGTCGTCGGCTCGGCCATCGCCAAAGGCCGCATCGCCTCGATGGATCTCGATGCGGCGCGCGCCGCGCCCGGCGTGCTCGCGATCGTCACCGCGCGCAGCGCCGGCAAGCTCGGCAAGGGCAGGTTCAACACCGCGAAACTGCTCGGCGGGCCGGAGATCCAGCATTACCACCAGGCCGTGGCGCTGGTCGTGGCCGAGACCTTCGAGCAGGCGCGTGCAGCGGCGAGTCTGGTCCATGTCACCTACGACGCGAGCCCGGGCGAGTTCAGCCTCGCTCGCGCCAAGGACCACGCCAAGCCACCGCCCGCCGACATGGACAAGCCGGCCACGGCGGTCGGCGATTTCGCGGGTGCCTTCGCGGCGGCGCCGGTGCAGCTCGACGCCACCTACACCACGCCCGATCAATCGCATTCGATGATGGAGCCGCATGCCTCCACAGCCGTCTGGGACGGCCCGCACCTGACCGTCTGGACCTCGAACCAGATGATCGACTGGGGCCGTGGCGATCTGGCCAAGACGCTGGGCATTGCGAAGGAGCAGGTGCGCATCCTCTCGCCCTTCATCGGCGGCGGCTTCGGCGGCAAGCTGTTCGTGCGCGCTGATGCGCTGCTCGCGGCGCTGGGTGCACGTGCCGCCAAGCGGCCGGTCAAGGTGGCGCTGCAACGCCCGCTGATCTTCAACAACACCACGCACCGGCCGGCCACGATCCAGCGCATCCGCATCGGCGCCACGCGCGACGGCAAGATCACGGCGATCGGTCACGAAAGCTGGTCCGGCGATCTGGCCGGCGGCAAGGCCGAGACGGCGGTGGCGCAGACGCGCCTGCTTTACGCCGGCGCCAACCGCATGACCGCAATGCGCCTGGCCGTGCTCGACCTCCCCGAAGGCAATGCCATGCGCGCGCCGGGTGAGGCGCCGGGCCTGATGGCGCTGGAGATCGCGATGGACGAGATGGCCGAGAAGCTGGGGCTCGATCCGGTTGAATTTCGCGTCAGGAATGACACGCAGGTCGACCCCGAGAAGCCGAGCCGGCCGTTCTCGCAACGCCGCCTGATCGAGTGCCTGCACCAGGGCGCGGAGCGTTTCGGCTGGAACAAGCGCTCGGCGCAGCCGGGCCAGCAGCGCGACGGCCAATGGCTGATCGGCCTGGGCATGGCGGCAGGCTTTCGCAACAACCTGACGACGAAATCCGGGGCGCGTGTGAAGGTCGATCACCGCGGTGTCGTCACGGTCGAAACCGACATGACCGACATCGGCACCGGCAGCTACACCGTGATCGCGCAGACGGCGGCCGAGGTGATGGGCGTCTCGCTCGGGCAGGTGATCGTGAGCCTCGGTGATTCGGCCTCGCCGGTGTCCTCGGGTTCGGGCGGCCAGTGGGGCGGCAACTGCTCGACGGCGGGCGTCTACGCGGCGTGCATGAAGCTGCGAACGGAGCTGGCGGCCAGGCATGGCTTCAAGCCCGATGAGGTCGTGTTCGCCGATGGCGAGTTGCGCGGCGGCGGCAAGCAGATGACGCTGGGCGACGCGGCGGGCGAGGGCGGTGCGATGGCCGAGGACACGATGGAATACGGCGATCTCGGCAAGAAGTTCCAGCAGTCCACCTTTGCGGGCCACTTCGTCGAAGTGGGCGTCGATGTGGCAACCGGCGAGGTCCGTGTGCGGCGCATGCTCGCGGTCTGCGCGGCGGGCCGCATCCTGAACCCGAAGACCGCGCGCAGCCAGGTGATCGGCGCGATGACGATGGGCGTCGGCGCGGCCTTGAGCGAGCAGCTCATCGTTGACGAGCGGCGCGGTTTCTTCGTCAACCACGACTTGGCCGGTTATGAAGTGCCCGTGCATGCCGACATCCCGCACCAGGAGGTCGTCTTCCTCGACGAGACCGATCCGGTCTCTTCACCGATGAAGGCCAAGGGCGTCGGCGAACTGGGCCTGTGCGGCGTGGCTGCGGCGATCTCGAATGCTGTCTACAACGCCACCGGCGTGCGGGTGCGGGACTATCCGGTCACGCTGGACAAGCTCCTGCACAAGTTGCCGGCGCTGGCCTAGCGGGAGGCTTCAGTCCCAGAGCCCGCGCACCTTCGCGCCCACATCGATCACGGGTGCGGAAGAGCTGACGCGCGGATCCTGCGGCTTCGGCGTAGCGCCGACATGCTCGAACAGCCGCGCCACCTTGCCCGGGATGAAGCGGCTGACCGTGGCGTTGATGTAGATGTCGCCGTTGCGGCGCTGCTGCCGCACGTAGTAGCGCTGCGGTGCGATGAGGGCCAGATGCTGCTTGGCGCGCGTCATGGCGACGTAGAGCAGGCGGCGCTCTTCCTCGATGTCGGCGGTCTGGCCGGTCGCCATGTCTGACGGGATGCAGCCGTCGACGACGTTCAGCACGTAGACCGCGTTCCACTCCTGGCCCTTGGCGGAATGGATGGTCGAGAGGATCAGGTAGTCCTCGTCGAGCGAGGGCACGCCGGATTCATCGCTGCTCGCGTTCGGCGGGTCCAGCGTCAGCTCGGTCAGGAAGCGCTCGCGGCTGTTGTAGCCCTGCGCGATGCGGCAGATCTGTTCGAGATCCGCCAGGCGCACCGGCGCGTCGTCATGCAGGCGCTCCAGATGCGGCTGGTACCACTCGATCGCGCGCTCCAGATCGGCCGGCCATTCGCTGCCGCGGCCCAGTTGCAGCATCAGTTCCTTCAGCGCTTGCCAATCGCTTGAAGCGGCCGGCGGCGGCTTGAAATCCTCCATCGCCTGCAGAGGATCGATATGACCTTCCACCGCGTCCACAAGCCGCCGCGCGCTGGCCGGCCCGAAGCCCGGCAGCAGTTGTGACACGCGGAACGCCGAGAGCCGGCCCTTGGCGTTCTCGGCCCAGCGCAGCACGCTCAGCACATCCTTGACATGCGTGGTCTCGAGGAACTTGAGGCCGCCGTATTTGCGGAAAGGGATGTTGCGCCGCGTGAGTTCCAGCTCGAGCGGCGCGCTGTGGGCGGAGGTGCGGAACAGCACCGCCTGCTTCATCAGCTTGAGGCCTTCCTCGCGCCGCTTGAGCACCTCGTCAGCCACCCAGCTCGCCTGCGTCGATTCATCCTGCAAGGCCACCAGGTGCGGGCGTTCGCTCGAAGCCTTGTCCGACCACAGCGCCTTGTCGTGCCGCTGCTTCGACAGCGCGATCACCGCGTTCGAGGCTTCGAGGATCGGCTGCGTCGAGCGGTAGTTCTGCTCCAGCGTGACGATGCGCGCGGGCGGGTCGAACTGCGCGGGGAAGTCGAGGATGTTGCGCACCTCGGCCGCACGGAACGAGTAGATCGCCTGCGCGTCGTCGCCGACCACGGTCAGGTTCTCGCCGCTTGGCTTTAGGCCCAGCAGGATGGCGGCCTGCAGCTTGTTCGTGTCCTGGTATTCGTCGATCAGCACATGGTCAAAGCGCTGCGCGAGCTCGGCCGCCAGCGTCGGGTCGGCCATCATGTGGACCCAGTAGAGCAGCAGGTCGTCGTAGTCGAGCACCTGCTGTTGCTGCTTGGCCGCTGCGTAGTCGCGGAACAGCAGCTTCAATTCATCGAGGCAGTTGAAGCACCAGGGATAGAAGGCTTGCAAGACCTGATCGAGCCGCTGCTGGCTGTTGATCACGCGCGAGTAGATCGACAGGCAGCTCGCCTTCAGCGGAAAGCGCTCGACCTTCTCGGCCAGGCCCAAGGCTTGGCGCTGCATGCCCATCAGGTCTTCGGCATCGGCGCGGTCCAGGATCGTGAAGTTGGGCGCGAGGCCGATCCGCTCGGCGTAGTCGCGCAGCAGCCGCGCCCCGACGCCGTGAAAAGTGCCGGCCCACGGCAAGCGCGGCGGCGCCTGCGTGGCCGAGTAGCCGAGCGCGCGGTGCAGCACACGGCCGACGCGCTGCTCCATCTCGCCGGCCGCGCGGCGCGAGAAGGTCAGCAGGAGGATGCGGTTAGGGTCCGCGCCGGCCTGCACCAGACGCGCGACGCGGCTCGCCAGCGTCTTGGTCTTGCCCGAGCCTGCGCCGGCGATCACGAGCAGCGGCCCGCGCGAACTGCCGGGGGCGAGACCGTGCTCGACAGCGGCGCGCTGCTGATCGTTCAAATCGCCGTAGACATCCATGAGGCCGATCATATACTGTACAAATAACCAGTTATTTGCAGGTCAAGCCATGAGCATTCGCATCGGCACCGCCTCCTGGGCGGACAAGGGTCTGATCGACACCGGTCGCTTCTACCCACCGCACGCCACCACGCCGGCCGCGCGGCTGCGCTACTACGCCACGCAGTTCCCGCTGGTCGAGATCGACACGAGCTTCTATTCGATCCCGAGCCCGCAGGCGGCGCGGCAATGGGCCGGGCGCACGCCCGACGCTTTCGTGATGAACATGAAGGCGTTCCGGCTCTTTACGGGCCACCAGACCTCGCCGGCCGTGCTGCCTGCCGAGGTGCGCGAGGCCTTGCCGCAAGTGCTCAGGCTGAAGTCGATGCTGTACTTCCATGAGATGCCGCCTGAACTGCTGGATGAGTTGTGGGCGCACTTCACTCATGCGCTGGAACCTTTGCAGCAAGCGGGCAAGCTCGGCCTCGTGCATTTCCAGTTCCCGCCGTGGCTGCTGCGCAATCGCGCGGGTCACGCGCATGTGGCGCATTGCGTCGAACGCATGGCGAACTTCAAGCTCAGTGTCGAG
Source organism: Burkholderiaceae bacterium (assembly GCA_036500605.1). Classification (GTDB taxonomy): domain Bacteria; phylum Pseudomonadota; class Gammaproteobacteria; order Burkholderiales; family Burkholderiaceae_C; genus JAFALK01. Next base: position 39,317 of record DASYBU010000020.1, on the reverse strand, counting down.
TTCCGCAACATCAGCTGGCTCGAGGCTGAGCATGCGCGCGAGACCATGAATTTCCAGCGCGAGCTCGGCGTGGTCCACACCATCGTCGACGAGCCGCAAGGTTTCACCAACAGCGTGCCGGCCGTGTGGGAAACAAGCGTCGACGATCACGCCCTTATCCGTATGCATGGCCGCAATGCGATGAGCTGGAACGACAAGAGCAACGCTTCGTCGGGCCGCTTCAACTACGACTACGACGAGGCCGAACTCGAAGGGCTGGCGCGGCAGCTCCAACGCCTCGATGAACGTGGGCTCAAGATCGACGTCGTGATGAACAACAACGCCGAAGACCAGGCCCAGCGCAACGGCCGCACGCTGATGAGCTTGATGCGTGAGATCGGTGCCGATGTGCGGATGCCGTCGCCGCCCCCAGCTTCCGATCAGGACGATTGGATCGCCGCCGCCGAGGCTTGAGCGCCCAAAGAAGAAGGGCCCAGCGCGAATGCGACTGGGCCCTGTCGGACGCCGAGGGAGGAGTTGGCTCTTGAAGCTGTCCAGAGGGGTCCGACGGTTCAAGAATAGGCGCGCAAAGCGGCCGCGCACAGACCCTCGGCGCCTCGTCTGCATGTCGGAATCCTCCTACGGTTGAGCGCTTCCAGAGGGCACGCCGATTGCCGCTTCGGGGCATCAGGACACCGGAGGCTCTTCATCATGCAAACAGACGCAAACACAGCGGCGCAAAAGCAGCTGTACCGCGGCCACAGCTTCGCCGTCGAGGCGTTCGGGGGCGAGGACTCCTGGCAGGGCCGCCACCAGATCGATTTCATGCACGGGCCCGCGCAAGGCCACACGCTGGGCGTGCGCTATGCGGTCTCCAGCGAGCCGTGCTGGAACACGCAGGCCGAAGCGCTGGCCTATGCGACCGAGCAGGCTTACGCCGCGATCGATGCGTACAGCCGCCTCGAACACGAGATGGTCGCGATGGCCGACAGCGGCCTGCGCGACCAGCGGCTGACCGTGCGCTACAGCCTGCTCGCCGAAGACGGCGTGGAGAGGCAGCAGGACTGCATCGGGATGATGGAAGCGTCGCGCTTCATTGGCGGGCTCGGTACGTCTTTGCGGCATGCCTTCGTGCTCGACGCTGCCGGCACGACGCTGATCGAAGCCGGCATCGATGACCGCAGCCTGCGCGAATTGCCGAATCACGCCGACTGGCCGCAGACCGATTGACGAGAGAGAAAGAAAGATTCAAGGAGCATCGCCATGCCATCATCAGCCACCGCCGAGAAGCAACGCCGCATCCAGCGCGAGCAGGATGCGCGCGACGAGAAGCCGGCGCGCAAGCCACCCGCCAAGAAGAAGATTGAGAAGATCGAGAAAGCCCAGGCCGGCGTGCAGACCGGCCCGCGCGCCGAGCCCGACCAGATGCCCACGCAGCACCTGCTCAAGCCCGGCAACGAGGCCGAGCTGCAGATGCAGCCGCAATTCCTCGCGCCCGAATACCTCGGCAGCGCCAAGCTCAAGGGCATGGTCGCGCTGATCACGGGCGCAGACTCGGGCATCGGCCGCGCCGTGGCCGTGCTGTTCGCGCGTGAAGGTGCGGACGTGGCCATCGTCTATCTGAACGAAGACGCCGACGCCCGCCACACGCAACTCTGCGTGGAGGCCGAAGGGCGCCAATGCATCCTGCTGCCTGGCGACGTGAAGGACCCCGAGTTCTGCGAGCGCGCCGTGCAGAAAACCTTGCATGCCTTCGGCACGCTCGACATCCTCGTCAACAACGCCGCTTTCCAGATGCATGCGGCCTCGCTGACCGACATCAGCGAGGAGCGCTTCGATGAAACGCTGCGCACCAATGTCTACGGCTACTTTCACATGGCCAAGGCGGCGGTGCCGCATCTGAAGCGCGGCGGCTCGATCATCAACACGGGCTCGGTCACGGGCCTGGCCGGCAGCGCGCATCTGCTCGACTATTCGGCGACGAAGGGCGCGATCCATGCGCTTACCAAATCGCTCGCGCAGAACCTGCTGGAGAAGGGCATCCGCGTCAACGCGGTGGCGCCGGGGCCGGTCTGGACGCCGCTGAACCCGGCCGATGCACCGGCGGAGGAGGTCGAGAACTTCGGCAAGTCGACCGACATGAAGCGGCCTGCGCAGCCCGAAGAGATCTCGCCGGCCTATGTATTCCTGGCCTCGCCGGTGTGCGCTGGCTACATCACGGGCATCGTGCTGCCGGTGACGGGCAGCGTGGGCGCGATCTAGGCGATCTAGGAGCGCGTGGTCAGTAAAGTTTGCCGGTTAGCACCACCGCCGCCATTGAAGACATAGTCGGCGCCGGCCGACTCGGGCAGGACATAGACGACGCCATGCTGTGTGCCGAGCGTTGGCGCTACCACGGTGTCGTAGAACTCCGGCGGCACGACGATGCAGCCCAGCGAGATGCGGCGCTCATCGGGGTCGGCCGAGGCCAGCCGCTGCGGGCGGCGCTCGGCGGCGGGCGCCGGGCGCAGGCGGTGAATGGCCACGGCGGCGCTGTAGTCCACCCAGACGATGGCCTCGCCCTTGAGGTTGTGACCCGGCTGGGATTCAAAACGGCCCGCCGGCGTGGTGCGCTCGGCTAACGGAATACCTGTGCTGATCTTGCTGGCCACGCCGGGCGCGGAATCGTCGCCCTTGGCCAAGCCGAGCAAGGTGGGCGACGTGCCGACCAGGCGGCCGCTGGCGTCAAACACGTAGATCTGCGCCTGCTTCTTGTCGACGACGGCGAAGGGCTTGCCCTGCATGTCACCGCTCTCGGCGGCCCATTCGGCCACGCGCTTCACGTCGGACGAAAAGGATTGGCCGGCAAAGTCGACCTTCACGACCCGGGCAACGGCGGCCGGATCGGCGAAAGCCGTCAGGCTCGCCAGGGATGACGCACCCGCCAGACACAAAAGCGCTCCCGCGCGCAAAGCTCGCCGACCCCAGTCCATCGCCACTGCTCCAACCACATACAACCCAAGGCCGGGCGTCGATTGCAGGCCTGTTACTGGGGAATGCTATGGAAGAAGAATGTACCGGAAACGGCAAAAAGCGCGCTTAGCCACGGCTTAGTTTGCCGACGGCAGCGTGCGAAATTGGCGCTTGAATCAGGCGTTACGTTTTTGCTCGGCGAGACTCGGTCGGTGCGCCAGGGCAGGGAAGACAGCGTCCAAGGTCTTCACTTCGGGAAGTACGTAGACGTAGCCGCCCTGATGGCGGAAGTTGGGCCACACCACGCTCTCGAAGAACTTCGGGGGCAGGTTGATGCAGCCGTAGCTGATGCGTCGATCCTTGACGTTAGTGGACTTGAGCCGCTGCTCGCGGTGTTCGGCCGGATGCGTCAGGCGCACGCGGTGCATGGAGACGGCAGCTTCGTAGTCGACCCAGACCACGTCCTCCGGCAGCGCATTCCGGCCGGGCTGGGCGCGGAAGCGGCCGGCCGGCGTGGTGCGCTCGGAAGGCAGCACCTCTGACAGCGGGCGCTTGCCGATGCCGGCGACCGTATCGTCACCGGCTGCATAGCCGAGCAGCACGGGTGTGGCGCCGATCAGCTTGCCGCCCGGCGCGAACACATAGAGCCGCGCGTTCTTCTTGTCGAGGATCGCGAAATTGAGGGCGCCGTTGTCGCCGGTGTCCACGACCCATTGCGCGAGTCGGTGCGCATCGGGCGAGGCTTGCTTGCCGTCGAAATCAAGCTGGCGAGGAATGGCGGGCAGAGCCGAATGCAAGGGGCGCGCATGGGCAGCCGCTTGCAGATGTGGCGCCGTCTGCGCCGGGTGGAAAAACAGCGGGATGACCGGCTTCGCCCCGGGACGAAGAGGGACGACCAGCACCACGACAGCAGCGGCCAGCAAGGCACCCCGGAGGACGCGTTGCCGTTTGCTGCTGCCGAGGTGCTGGTCGTACCAATCCCGCAGGCGCTCAAGGGGGGATGGAGGCGGAGTCATGCTCATTTCTCGTTCTTGATCGTGGCTGTCCGTCCAGAGAGCGCCTACGTATCGCAGTTGCTTTGGCTTCTACATCAGCCGCGGTCGGCCTGCGGTGCGGGTTCCGGGGTGCTGGTCGTCGAGTTCATCGAACCACTGGTGTCCGAAGGAGCCGGCGTGTTGGGCGCCACGCTGTCGTTCGCGGTGGTGCTCATGGTGTCGGTGTTCTGCGTGGTGGCAGAAGCAGCCGGATCAGCCGGCAGGGCCGGAGCGGCCGGATCGGTCACGGGCGGTGCCATCGGATCAGCCTGTGTGGCCTGGGTCTGGGTTTGCGGCGTGTTGCTGGTATCGGCCGCGGTGTCCGACTGTGCATACGCAAAGCCAACGGCGCCCACCAGGGCGAGCGCGGCGGCTGCGGTCGAGATGTGCTTGTTCATGAACTTGCTCCTTCACGTTGAGCCCCGCACAGCGGGGCCTTCGGGTTGAGAACCGGGAAAAATGTCACCGGCTGAAGATCACTTTAGAACTGCACGGCGGCACGCGAGGTCGGCCCACGGCGCAGGGTGCTGTAGGACCAGGGCTGTTAGCAAAGGTAAGACGAACGCAGGGCCCAAGAGCGATCCCTTGAGCGCGCCCAACAGCACGCACAAGGGCGCTCACTCACGCGACCGGTTCTTGTCCCAGATCGCCAGCAGGATCAGGCCGTACGACAGCAGGCGGATGCCGAAGTGCACGGGCGCCGACTCGCCGCCTTGCGCGTTGAGGCCCATGTAGAGCCGGTTCGCGGCCTCGATCCAGAACGAGGCGGCGAAGAAGATGAAGAAGCGGTCGCGCGTGCTGAGCCAGAAGCGCAGGAAGAACAGACCCGCCACCAGGGCCAGCGCCGAGATGCAGCCTTGCAGGACGGGGTTGATTTCGGCGGGGCTCATTGGCCGCGCTCCATGACCAGGCCGAACACCAGCATGAGCATCGCGGCCAGCGCCACGACGAGCCGCCAAGTCGACAGGTCGATGTCTGCAAAGACGGTCTTGTCCAGGACGAGCAGCACGTTGTTGGCCGTCAGTCCGGCGAAGCACAGGGCGCTCCAGAACAGCAGCCGCACCCGGGTTCGCAGATAGGTGCGCGCCAACATCAGGGTGCACGCGAGCGCCGTCAGGGCGCACAGGCTGAAGATCAGGACAGGCATATCACTTCCCCTTCCTCCATTTGAATGCGCTCGCGAACTGATGAGCAGCTTGCTGCGTGGCGTTGTGGATCAGCTGGGTGATGCCGAGCAGGTGCCGCGGGTAGGCGATCGCCAGGCGGTCGACGGTCTGCTTGAGCGTTGCCGAAGGCGCGTAGCGGTAGGCGGCATCTTCTTCGGCAATGATGCCGGCCGCGCGCAAGGCGTGCATCAGGGTTTCGGCCGCTTGCGGCTCGATATAAAGCGCCTGGGCCAAATCCGCCGCCGTCAGCGCAGCACCGGCGCGCTCCCGGAAGATCAGCATCGCCTCCAGGTAGGACACCGAGGGGACGCTCGTCAGGACGAAGCGCCGGACGTCGTCGGGGATCGATTCGCTCTCACTCACAGGTCAACAAGCCCGCTGGCCTCATTTCTTCGTCGGTTTCACTGAGCTTGCGGCAGTTCCTCTTGCTCGGGATGTTCTCGCAGCGAGGCATTCAGCTCGTCGATCTGCACCACCCAGTCGCCATCGTCGGCGAGCCACTGCTCCCTCAGGAAGGCGACCTGGCTGGGCGTCCAGAACGGCGCTTCCGACAGGTTCAGCGTCAGCGGCAAGGGCCGGTGCTCGGCGATGAACTGGCGGATCTGCGCCGGCGAATCGGGCAGGCCCAGTTGGGCGAAGAGTTCGGCCAAGCTGTGGTGCGTGGTGGTGTCCATCCCGACAGCTTACGCAGCGAACAGCGTCTTCATGTAGGACAAGGCCGCGTCTTGAGGTTCTGCCGCCCACAGATGCTTGCGGCAGTAGTTGTCGCGCCAGGAGCTGTAGACCTCGCCGTAGGCGCTCATCTGTTCGACGCGCCACTGCTCATGGCGGTCGGGGTGATCCGGGTGCGTGGCCTCGCGGCCCAGATAGCGGCTTCCGCCGTCGAGCGTGGCGGCAGGGTTTTGAACGTCTTGAGGGGCCATGATGAAGTCGGTCTCCAGATGTGTTTTTCAATGCGCGTGGGCGTGGGCAATCGACATGCCTGGTCTCGCTTTGTGCCGCTCCCGCGGTCCGACCTTGTGTCGAGAAATCGGCCTACAAGCCGCGTCCGGCCTCAAGCTCATCATCCAATCGTCGCCACAGACTCGAACGGAGATTTCATGATGAGCAAGTCACGCCCCCGGCCCGAAGACATCCCTGTGCAGCCCAGCAAGAAACGCCGGATCAAGCTGGTGATGCGCCAGCAATGGCTGGAGCGTGAGATGCAGTTCTTCCCGCAACCGGATCCGCCGATCTACAAGCCGCTCGGCTGAAACCAGCGATCGACAAACCAAGGCCGCGGCCCTCAGGGGTCGCGGCCTTGTTGTTGCTGGTGTGTCAGTGCGTGAACAAGGCGATCAGGATCACGATGGGAAGCGGAACGCCGAGCAGGATCAGGAGCAGTGAGCGCATGATGGTTCTCCGTGGATGTTGAGGGTTAGGGCAGGTCGCGCTGGCGGCCGCCGAAGGTGGCCATCAGGCTGGCCCCGAAGGCGCCGAGCAGCAGCGAGACGAACAGCCAGAGCGCGGCGTAGGCCGAGGCTTTGCGGGCCTTGTCGGCGGCTTCCTGCGCAGTGGTCGCTGCCTCATGGGCCTTGGCCTGCATGCGGGCGAAGGTGTCGGTCACGCGTTTCTGAGCGTCCTGCTGGCTCATGCCGGTCTGTTGCGAGACCTTCTGGCCGAGATAGGCCGCGTCTTCGGGCGGCAGCGTGCCGGTCTTGAGCGCGTTCACGAAGATGGCGGTGGCCTCGGTGTTCGACGAATTGTTCGATGAAGCGTTGGACGAAGCGTTGGACGCCATGCCCGACATGGAGCTCGCCGCCGTGGTGGAGGCCGCCGCAGGCGAGGCCCCTGGCGCTGCTGCAGCAGCAGTAGCAGCCGCGGGATCAGGCCTGAACAGCGAATCGATGTAGTACGCGTTCGACATCTTCATCGCGTCGCCGCCAGCCTGGCTGGACATGCCGGGCGTGCCGGGCGTGCCGGGCATACCGGGCATACCGGGCATTGCGCCCTGAGCCGCCGCGGCACCAGCCGTGGCGACCGCCGCCGTCGCCCCGCCGCCAACCAGCGCCGCGCCCGCCTTGGCGCCCGCACCGAGGATCGAGGCCGTGGCCGTGGTCAGCAGCGCCGCCGTGACCAGCGTGGCAATCGCCCAGGCCAGGAAGCCGTGCGCCGTATCGCGGAAGTAGACCTCGTCGGCTTGCGTGTCGGACCAACGTCCGCGCAATCGACCCGCCAGATAGCCGCCGAGGGCCGAGGCCGCCAGCTGCGTGAGCGTGATCCACACGATGGTCGAGGTGCCCAGGGTGCTGGCACTGACGCCATGATCGACCCACGGCGAGATCGACGACAGGCCCAGGCCCGTGCCGAGGATCACCAGGATCAGCGAGAGCGCTGCCGCGCCCGCTGCGCCGGCCAGGACGGCCGGCCATGAAACGGCGTGATCGTGGTGCCCGAGTCGGGCGGGAACGGGATCTGCGTCAAAGGCTGAGCGACGCAGGCCTGCGTCCTTCGACATGGCGGAACTGATGGTGTCCATAGAAGTCTCCTCGCTGAATGCACGGGATGGTCCGTCAGCGCGGCGAGGGGGCTTGTGGGAGAGCGCCGATTCCGTCGGTAGGAATGGGGGCCGAGCGCTTCTTGCTCTTGTTCTTTCAGCCGTCGATCGGCGGCAGCAACTTCTTCAGGAGCGCCATGTCCACGGGCTTGCGCAGGTAGTGGTCGAACTGCGCGAAGCTGTGGGAGATGCGCTCGTCAGCCATGCCGGCGCCGGTCACGGCGATCAGCACGATGTCGCCGCCGTAATGCGCGCGCAACTGCTCGGTCAGCCCGTGGCCGCCGAGGCCGGGCATGTGGATGTCGATCAGCACGCACAAGGGCGCAAACGGCTTGACGACCTGCAAGGCCTCTTCCGCGCTGTGAACGGCGCGCACCGTGTAGCCGTCCATCTCGAGCACGAGCGCAAGCATCTCTGCCGAATCGGGGGCATCGTCGACCACCAGGACCCTGACTTCGTCCGCCTTCATCCCCGCCGCTTCCATGTCCGCTCCCCTGGCGTGTTATCCAATGATCCGGGCCAACTGGTCGGGATCGGCCGGCTTGCTCAAGTGCATGTCGAAGCCGGCTGACAGCGCCCGCTCCTTGTCCGAGGCCTGGCCGTAGCCGGTCAGCGCCACCATCCGCGCATGTGCGGTGGCGGGCAGTTTACGCAGCGCGCCCGCCAGTTCGTATCCGGTCTTGTCCGGCAGGCCGATGTCCATCAGCACCACATCGAAGCCCGCATCGGCTTGCGCCGTGGCTTCGGCCTGGGCCAGCGCCTCCGCCGCATTGCGGGCCGGGACGACCTCGTGACCCATCATCCGCAGGACTTCGCTCATCGACGCCATCGCATCCTCATTGTCTTCCACGAAGAGGATGTGACGCCGGTTTTCCGGTGCCTGGCTGGGCACGCGCGCGAGCGTTGCCGCCGGCATGATCCGCGGCAGCGTGATCGTGAAGCTTGATCCGGTGTCGGCGCCCTGGCTGCGCACGTTGACCGTGCCGCCATGAAGCTCAACCAGTTGCTTGACCAGCGAGAGGCCAACGCCCAGGCCCGTGGCCAGCTTGCCCGGCTGTGCGGGGCCCTGCACGAAGGGATCGAAGATGCGCGGCATCAGCTCAGGCGAGATGCCGAGGCCTTCATCGCGGACCTCCAGCACGGCCTGCTCGCCCACCGCTTTCACGCCGATGCGGATCGGCGTGCCGGGGTTCGAGAACTTCAGTGCGTTCGAGACCAGGTTGTTGACGATCTGCTCGATTCGCACCGCATCGCCGCGCACCCACACGGGCTGCGCGGCCTCGACGACGAGCTGGTGCAGATGCGCGCGCTCGGTGCCCTGGATCGCCTCCACGCAACTGCGCACACAGGCTGCCAGGTCGAGTGCGGTCAGCTCGAGCATCAGCTTGCCCGAGAGCATGCGGCTGACCTCGAGCAGGTCGTCGACGATGTGGCGCAGGTGGTGGTTCTGGCGTTCGATGATCTGCAGGAAACGTTCACCGCCTTCGGACACGACCCGCCCGCGCCGCAGCACGGCGGTCGCGCCCGAGATCGCCGCCAGGGGATTGCGCAGCTCGTGGCCCAGCAGCGCGAGGAACTGGTCCTTGGCCGCGTTCTGGCGCTGCGCGGCTTCGCGGAGCGCGGTTTCCTGTTCGAGCAGCAGTGTTCTTTGGGTCTCGGCGATGGCTCTTGCGTTCTTCTCCGCCGCGAGCAGGTGGCCTGCATCGGCCAATGCGTCGTAGAGCGTGTTCACTTCGTGGATCGAGGTGGGCTTCAGCTTGGGCTCCTCGCCCTGCCCGACGCGACGCGCGGCCCGCGAGGCCAGGGCGATCACCTCGATGAAGGTGCGCCCCCAATAGAGCGCCGCCAGGATCGCGGCGATCAGCGCGAGCGCGCCGCCGGCGGCAAGCAGCGTGACGGCCTGCGTCGCCGAGGCCTCGATCGAGCTGACCGGCGCGGCGACCGCCACGGTCCAGCCCGTCAGCGCCGAGTGTGTGAAGGCGTCGTAGGACTCCATGCCCTCAAGCGTGGCATGCCGGATCAGGCCGCTCTGATCCGCTGCCGCCGCGGCCACCAGTTCCGGCCGCGCCGGTTGGCCCACTCTTTCTTCGGAGCCGTGGTTGCGGGCGATGAAGCGGCCCTTGCGATCCAGCACGCCCACCAGCCAGGCCGGCCGGTTGGACGGCAGCAGGACCGAATCCTTCCAGTGATCGAGCGCAAAGGCCTGGGCAACCACGTACCGCTTGCCGCTCCAGTCTTTCGTGGCCAGGTACATCGTCGTGATGACCTTGCCGGTGACCGGCCCGACGATCAGGTCCGAGACATAGAGCTTCGGGCTGGACAAGGCGTGCGCCACCCGCTCCCGGGTTTCCGCCGAGGGCGGGGACGGCGGCGGCGTGCCGAAGGGCACGGCCGTGTTGAGGATCTGCCGGCCGTTTTCATCAAGCAGCAGGGTCCAGACATTGGGCGGCTGGTTGCTCGCCTGGGCCTGGGTGTAGAAGGCGGCGAAATCGCCTGTGCGCAGATAGTCGGATTGGGCGAGCGCCGTCAGCGCGCCGAGCGAGCGCTGGACCTGTCCGTCGACCAGCAGGGCTGTGGCCCTGACGGTTTCCCCCAGGCCGCGCAAGGCCGCCTCGCGCTCGCCGTCCCTGACCTTCTCGACCGCGATCACCGAGGCAATGAAGCCCGGGATGAAGACCACGGCGGCCACCAGAAGAAGCTGAGATCGGATTCTCATCGGCGCATTTCAGCTGGTTGGGTGGGGCGATTCACGGCGGCTGAGTATGTCTGATGCACGGCTCTGAATGTGTAGGACAAGGCCTCAGCTTCGACGCACGGGAAGAGGTTCAGACCTACAAAAAACCTCCTCTTGTCCTACAAGGGCGGCTACCGGTTTGTCGCTGTCGAGCCTTATGCTGCGCCGAGGTTCCTGCTCCCCGAAAAGGCGGGAGCGATTCATGCCGGTTCCCTCCTGGATGCACTCCCATGAAGACAGAAAATACCACGGTCGATTCGCTGCTGACTCAGCAGAAGGACCAGATCCTGCGCGACTGGATGAGGGACGTTGGCCAGACCGGCGACATCCAGGAAGCGCAGGCCCTGCTGGCGGCCGTGCATGAGGCGATCCGCGCGGACGCCGACCCCGAGCAACTGGACAGCCCGGCGCTCGACAAGGCGCGCAATGTGTTGCGCAGCCTCTCGCGGGAATGTGCGGCCCAGGGCTCGACGGCGGGCGAGGCCAGTCAGTTCAGGAGCAGCTCGAGCTCTCCACGCCGGTGGTCAAGCTCTGCGACGGCGTGCTGGCCGTGCCCATGATCGGCTCGCTGGACAGCGGCCGCACGCAGATGGCGATGGAGTCGCTGCTGCAGCGCATCGTCGAGACCGGCTCCGAACTGGCCATCATCGACATCACCAGCGTGCCCACCGTGGACACGCTGGTGGCCCGGCATCTGCTCAAGACGGTGACCGCCATCCGGCTGATGGGCGCCGGCTGCATCATCAGCGGCATCCGCCCGCAGATCGCGCAGACGATCATCCGTCTGGGCATCGACCTGCAGGGCATCACCACGAAGGCGCCCCTGGCCGACGCGCTCCCGCTGGCGCTCAAAAAGGGCGGTTTCGGCGTCCCCAGTCCGTCGAAGTAACGCGGTAGTTGTATGGACCGCATTCCAATTCTCCGGATGGGCAAGTGTCTGCTGGTCACCCTCCAGGTGGACATGCAGGACCAGACGGCGCCGCGGCTGCAGGACGATCTTTCGTCGGCGGTCGAGCGCACCGGCGCCGCGGGCGTGCTGATCGACATCTCGGCGCTTGAGATCGTCGATTCCTTCATCGACCGCATGCTGGCCAATATCTCGCAGCGTAGGTCGAGCGCGTTCTCGGCCTTCTCGGTGGCGGGCAAGGGCAGCGTGCTCTATGCGCGGATTGGCCGGTCGGGCGAGCCGCCCTCGAGCGCTCCGGCGCCGGCGGCGCGTTTCGATGTCGCCGGCATCAGCCTGGCTGCGCCCGGCGAACACATCAGCGGCGACGGCTGGCATGTGCGCATCGGCCGGCTCTGCACGGACGACCAGAAGCTCTCGCAGATCCTGCGCAACTTCATCTCGAACGCGCTGAAGTTCACGGTCAGGGGCGAGGTGCGGGTGAGGGCGATTCCGCAAGCCGACGGCTTCGTGACCTTCGGCGTCAGCGACACGGCAGCAGCTGCGTCAGCGATATCGACGAGGAGTCCGCCATGAGCCATGACGCGCTCGCGCTGGCGGACTTCCGTCCGATCGATCGCTCGCAGCATCTGCTGCTCGTCGTGGACGACGAGCCGGCCAGCCTTTACGCCACGGTGCGCCTGCTCAACAACGCAGGCTTTCGCACGCGCGAGGCCTCGACCGGCGCGGCCGGCCTGGCCACCGCCACCGACGAGATCTCCGCCATGGTCGTCGATGTGCATCTGCCGGACACGGACATGGACGGCTTCGCCCTGTGCCGCCAGCTGCGTTCGCGCCCCGCCACCGCGCGCATGCCGGTGCTGCACCTGACCGCCGCCTATGTGACCGACACCGACAAGTTGCGCGGCCTCGACTCCGGCGCCGACGCCTACCTGACCCGCCCGGTCGAGCCGGCCGTGCTGGTGGCGACCGTGCAGGCGCTCGTTCGCACGCGCATTGCCGAAGATGCGATGCGCCATTCGGAGGCCAAGTTCCGTGCGATCTATTCGCAAGCACCCAGCGGCATCGCCCTGCTCGATGAGCAGGGCTGTTTTGTCGAGGTCAACCCGGCCTTGCAGCGCCTGATGGGCCGCGAGGAGCCGCTGCTGCTGGGCCGCCCGGTCAGCGAATTCGTGCCGCCGGAGTTCCTGCAGACCGCCGAGGACATGGCGCAGCACGACAGCCCGCGGCTCAGCTGGGAATTCCCGGTTCGCGATCTGGCCAGCCATCTCGTGCATCTCGAATGGAGCATGTCGCGTGACATCGAGCCGGGCCTGGACATGGTCGTCGTCAACGACATCTCGCAGCGCGTGCTGCTCGAGGCGCAGCGCAAGCAATTGCTTGAGCGCGAACGCGTGGCCCGCAGCGAGGCCGAGCGGATCAACCGCACCAAGGACGATTTCATCGCCATCCTCTCGCACGAGCTGCGCACGCCGCTCAACGCGATCATCCAGTGGGCGCACCTGCTGATGAAGCGCGGCGGCACGCCCGAGCAGATGCGCGGTTTTGCGGCGATCGACCGCAACGTCAAGCTGCAGGGCCGCATGATCACGGACCTGCTCGACATCTCGCGGCTGAACACCGGCAAGCTGCCGATGCTGATCGAATCGGTCGACCCCGGCGAGTTGCTGCGCGATGCGGTGCAGGCGATGCAGCAGTCCTTTGATGAACACGCGAACCGGGCGATCCTCGATATCGGCCCGAGCTACCGCGCGATTCGCGCAGATGCCTCGCGCCTGCAGCAGGTGATCTGGAACCTGCTGACCAACGCGATCAAGTTCTCACCGCGCGGGGGGCGTATCTGGGTTGCGTTGATCGAGGATCCGCAAGGCGTGACGCTGACGGTGCGCGACGAGGGGCAGGGCATGTCGGCGGAGTTCATGCCGCTGGCCTTCGACCGTTTCTCGCAATTGCGTGAGGCGCGCAACCGCAACAGCGGAGGGCTCGGGCTGGGCCTGTCCATCGTCAAGCAGCTGGTGGAATCGCACGGCGGAACCATCGCGGTCAGCAGCCCCGGCGTGGGCGAAGGCTCGACCTTCAGCATCTGGCTGCCGGTCAGTGCCAATCCCGGCGCGAACGACGAGGCGGCCGGCGGCGAGGGCAACAGAACCGGAACCGGAACCGGTCCGGGCGATCTTGATGACGCTTCGGTCGGTGCAGATCTGTCGCTGACCGGTGCGAAGCTGGTGCTCGTCGAGGACGATCTCGAAGCCGGCGCGATGCTGCAGCTGATCCTGCGCGAGCGTGGCGCGCAAGTCGCGCTGGCGCACGATTTCGCCAGCGCGCTGCATCTGCTGGAACACGAAAGACCGGATGTGCTGATCAGCGATATCGGCCTGCCGGACCAGGACGGCTACGAGCTGATCCGCGAACTGCGCCGGCGCGAAGCGCTGACCGGCCAGCCGCGCCTGCCGGCGATTGCACTGACCGCCTTCACGCGCACGCAGGACCAGGAGCAGGCGCTCGATGCGGGCTTCGACATGCATTGCGCCAAGCCGGTGCGGCATCTGCGGCTGATCCAGATGGTGCAGCGCTTGATGGGTGCGTGACGAGGCTACTTGAGACGGGCCGGCCGCGGCTCCGGAACCTTCAATCGCCCCGCCCGCATTTCCGTCACCGCAGCCACCACCGCCCGCGCCACATTGCGCACTTCCTTCTGAAACGCCGTGTCGGCGTCGAGCGTCTCATGGCTGTTGTAGTAGGGCTTCCAGTAGCCGACGTAACGATCCAGTTGCGCGGCATGGCCGGCGTCGATCAGGCCCATCCAATCGAGCCAGTCTGCCAGGTTGCGCCGGTGCGCCTCGATGCCGGCCACGTCGCCGTGGATGGCCAGGCCGTAGACGCGGCCGCTCAGGTGTTTGGGATAGTCCCAGCCCTTCTCTTCGAGCGCCTTGGCCTTGCTGACCGTCTTGCCATGCGTGCTGGTGACATCGGGGTTGCCGCCGTCGGCGCAGACCAGCCGGTCGATCATCAGCTTCAGCGGGCTCGGCGATTGATACCAATAGGTCGGCGCCAGGATGATCACGCCGTGCGCCGCGACCCAGCGCTCGTAGATCTCGGCCATCCAGTCGTCGGCCTGGTTCAGCGCGTGATTGGGGTAGCAGCTGCAAGGCCAATGGCACAGCGGCATGGCCGTGGCGACGCAGCCCTTGCACGGATGGATGGCGCGGCCGTATTCGGAAGTGACGAGACTCAGGTCCAGCACATCGGCCTGCGCCTTTAGGCCGCGCACCACGCGCGCCGCCATCTCCGTCATGCGCCAGGTCTTCGAGATCTCGCCGGGGCAGGTGCCGTCATTGCGGGCGCTGGCGCAGATCAGCAGGATGCGGGAGCTGGTGCTGCTGCGTGACTGTTCGCGCTGGGCGGCTTTCAGGCGGTCCCGAGTCTCCAGCCATTGGACCGAGGCTTCGTAGCCGGGATCGGCAAACCCGCGCCCCGCCTCGCGCGTGATCGGCGCCTTGCGGCCATCGACCATCGCCTGCCACGCGATCGTCTCCAGACGATCAATGGCCTCGCGTTCGGGCGCGAAGGCGGGGTCGTAGAAGCGGTTCTGGAAGCGGGTGCTGAACTCGGCGCGAGTCAGCGGTGCGGGCGCTTGGCCTTTGCGGATTTTCGGCGTGCTCATGCGGCAGTATTCGCGCTGCTGCTCGCGATTCTTGCGGGACGGTGCCGTGTCCTTGGGTTGGTTGTCGTCTTACACCGAGTGGCGACGTTCGGACACCCTCACTTGCGACTCACCCGCTTGCCATTGAGACACGCGGAGATCAACTATTGTTCGGCAATGCCTGTTTGGCCACCGTCGAACCAAGCAGTGTCGAATCCGCTCTTGAGTAGCACTGCCTGAGTCGGCTTAAAAACGCCTTGATGGAGGCGCCGCAAATACTTGACGAGGGTGTTTTCGTCTTCGGTGATCAGATGAGTTATGCCGTCGACATCGCATTGGGCTATCAACTTCATGTCATCTTTGAATGCAGTGCGATTGTCCTGTGCGTCGCGCGCTACGTCTGAAAACAGTGAGCCGCAGCGAATGGCATGCTCAATGTTGAACGGCAGCACGATGAAGTTCCGCAAAGGCAAGTCGCCGATATCCTGCTTGACTTGGAACTCGGATATCGCGATCGTCGACAGGTACATCGGAATGCGCCTATGTACGCACTCCTTGAAGTACTTGTGAGCGATGTCGTGTGACGGGCGATTCGGATCTGCGAACGTAATCAGGAAGCTCGTATCCAACAGGGCGCTATTCAATGGCGCTCCCCTCGTAAGTCTTCAACCCAATCCGACGCACTTTCCACATCCTTCCATGCGGCGGCCCCACGGGTCTTCATTCGCTGCAAATCATCTTCTTTGACCTCGTCGGCGTATTCGACAAATTCAATCAGACGCGCGTTCCGTAGCTCTCGTGTCTGAAGGTTGTATTCAGCCTTTATGCGCAACATCGCCGACTTGTAGAGTCGGTTTTGCTTGTCGTCCCGCAAAAAATCCTTGTCGGTCAGCACCTTCAAGGTTTTGCCATCTGGGAGTTTGACGTGAGCATTTGGCCGCGTAGCGCCGCCGAGATCTTGGATTTCGCCGCTTACGTAGCGTTCTACGATTACCCAATGGTCCGAGTCGTCGGCATGGTAGTCGGAAGAAACACTGACAACTACAGGTTGTAGAAGGAAGGGGGCAGAAATCTTATAGACCAGCCCTGCAGCTGTGCGAGCTATCTTCTGCCACTTTTCTATGACCGCCTTCCGCTTTGGGTCGACGTGATCGAGCAGATCGCCTCGTTGTAGAGCTTCCAAATCTGAAAACAGCTTCGGAGCATAGGAAATCGGAGCAGTTTGAAGGGCGAAAGAGCCCTCTACGACCGCGACTTCAAGACTCTGAGCGTCGAGCTCCTTGCCGTCGCCCTGAAGAAAAGCCCTTACGTCATCGGCAAAGCGAGACAACTCACCCAGAGGAATGCTGGCAGGACTCATTCGAGCACCCTCTGCCTGATCATCTAGTGAAATCGTGATGCGTTGCGCGTCCATGTTGAGGCCATTCTAGAGTTGTCGATGACAACCTGCTTCGGCACGCGAGGTGCCCACCACACGGGGATTACCCGTGAAGCAGATATTGACGGTCGGCTGGCACTGAGAATGAAAAAGCCACCGCGAGGGTGGCTTTTTTCGCCCCAACGCTTGAAGCAAGAGACTTTGTTTGGTGGCGCTTCAGGGAGATGATCCCCGAAGACGACTCTTCTCAATGGGCGCAGTTTTCCCTATGAGGTTCGCCGAAATGGTGGTTCCAAGGGTGGTTCCAAGGTGGCTAGAATTTACCCCATGGCTTACCAAAAAAATCCCTCGCACCTGTGGGCGAACCGCACCGGGCTCTACCACTTCAAGCTGGGCATCCCGGAGGCGCTACGAAAGCACTTCCCGGCTGACAAAGCTGGGAAGCTGAAGTCCCACATTGTTGAGTCGCTGCATACGCATAGCCGCGCTGAGGCGATGCGGTTGAAGACCCCGATGCTGGCGAAGTGGATGGACGAGTTCCGCAAGCTGGCCGGTGGTGTTACCACGCGCACCATCAACCCCGCCCAAGCCCGCATACCGGCCATCCGCGAGACCGCTGCGCGCCTTGCTGAGGCGGGGCACGATGCAGATGAGGGCGCAACGATTGGGTTGATGTACGCGGTCGAGCAGGTCCACGAGCAGATCGAGCGGGAGGAGGGGGGCCAAGCGGCGGCGCTGGCGCTGCGCAAGATGACCGAACCGAATGCGCTGACCCTGCATGAAGCCTTGGCCCTGTACCTGTCCACGTCTACGAACACTCAGCAGAGCCGCGACTCGTGCAAGCTGGCCGTGACCGAGCTGCTGGCCTTCCTCAAGGTGGCCGACTGCTTCCCCGAAGACGTGCCGGACATGAAGGCGTCGGCCTACGTGGACATGCTCAACGCCGGCTCGCTCTCGAAGTCGGTCAAGAAGAAGCGGCTCAGCCACTTGAACCAGTTGTGGCGGAACATGCGCCGCAGGGGGTGGCCTGCGAGCCCGTGGGATGGTCACATCACCACGGAGGCGCAAAGGACGGTCAACCCCACGAGCGGTGCGGACGGGCATGAGGATGACAGCGAGGATTCAGAGGACGTGCGCCCCTTCACCGATGCTGAGGCTCTGAAGGTACTGGAGCTGGCGCCGCCGTCCGACAAGCGAAAACGAACCTATACCCGCCCCCTGTTTCGCGAGCTGTACGCCTTGGGCTTCATCACTGGGATGCGGCTCAATGAACTGGCAAGCCTGCGGCCCGTCGATGTCACCGTGCTGGACAAGAGGTGGCGCTTGGTCAGCATCCCGGAGGCGGTGGCGAAGACCAAGGCCGGCATTCGCAAGCTGCCGGTGTGTCATCCCGTTGCGGTCGCAATCTTGGATGCTCGCCTTGCTGCACAGCCTAACCCGAAGGCCCGCCTCTTTTCCGAGTGCGTGGTCGGTGGTCCAGACAACAAGCCGTCCTGGCACGTCAGCAAGGCAATGAGTAAGGAACGCCTCGACCTCAAGCGGCTTGCCTTCACCAGCGAGGTCAACTTCCACTCGACCCGCCGCAGCTTCGCCACGCTGATGGAGAACAGCACCGTGTCGGATCACATCGGGCAGCAGCGCTACATGGGTCATGCCATTCCAACGCAGATGCATGCTGTCTACAGCGGCGGGGCAGGGGTGAAGAAGTTGCAGCGGATCGTGGAGAAGCTGCGCTATCCCGAAGAGGTCGAGGAGGCTCTTACGTTGGCCGTGCGGTGAGCGGCAGTTTCCTTTTGTAGTGCGCACACCGCCCAACGTCTTCTGGTCAGCACGCGCGAACTTCAGCGATGGCGGAAAGCACGCCGGATTCCTTCACGTTTCCCGCACGGGACATCCCTCACTCAGGCGGCGTTTGACCCGTTGCTCCCTCGCTCTATATAGTCGTGGCACAACAAACTTTCGGGGAGCTCGTCGTGGCAACACTACCGACACCAAAGCCTGGGCCTATGCAGCATCACGACCGGGGCGCCGGGGCGCATAAGCCCAGTCCATCTAGTCCAGGCCCGCAGCCGGTTCCTCCCCCACCGCGCAAGAAGTAGATATCGTCAACTGGCGTTTCCAACCGAGCAACTTATATGAACAAGAAGCTAGAACGCGTGCCCGTCTTTGACCACTTGGTGCGCCCGACCACCGCGACTGTTGAACGCCACATCCCGCCACCATCGAAGCCGGTTCAGCGCCCGTCCCCACCACCGCCGCCACCGCCGCCGCCGACAAAGAAGTAGGCAGCGATGGAGACCGAAGACGAGACCGCCGATACACCGGTAGGCGATTGGAAGTACCTCTATGAGCGGAGGAGCGAGCTGCTTGTCCACGTGCTTTCTAATCGCTTCTACCAGCAGGAGCGGCAACGGATCTTCGAGGCCCGGGAAGGGGCTGTTAAGGTGTCGTCGCTGGTGGCTGGTTCCGTTGCCTTTGTTCGGGTCGCAGACCCTCAGCTACTTCAGATTTGTGCGGCCGTGCTTGTCGTGGCGACCAGCATTTCGCTTGTGTTCGGCTGGGGTGCCAAGGCCCGTGATGCAGCTAAGCGTTGCTCAGACTGGATTGGTCTAGACAGGGACATAGCACGCACGGGTGAGCGCAGTTTTGTAGAAGCTGACCTTGACGAGTGGAAAGCCCGCTGCTGTGAGTTGGAGTCGAGTGAACCTGCGCCGAATCACGTGCTGTGGGAGCAGAGCTGTAGCAGGGCTTGCACTGCCCTCGGGCGTACTCCCAGTAAGGAAGGGGCGCCTGTGCTCGCCATGTGGCGGGTCCCCTTCCTCATTCCATAGATGAACGACAGCACAGCCGTTACGACATGTGCTGGATGGTCCGAAGGGATGAGGGCGGTGCTCATCGACATCCGCGCCATGTTGGATCAGCTTGAAATCCACTCGGCTGACTTTTCAGCTCAGTACCTGGACAGCACTGGCCGCACGCTGCCGATGTTCGAGCTTCCCTACCGCGAGACCATGATCCTCGTTGCGGGCTATTCCGTCCCGCTTCGGGCCAAGGTGGTGGACCGCTGGCAGGAGCTGGAGGCCCGCAACGCTGCGCCCGCGATGGCCCTGCCGAACTTCATGGACCCCGCCGCAGCCGCAATTGCCTGGGGTGGGCTGAAATTTGGCGGAAATTTGTCAGAGGGTATCGGATGAGCCCAGCCGGCCAGTTTCCCCCGTGCCACCCCGCCGTTCGGGGAGTAGCGACCCTCCGATGACGACCGCATGGACCGGACTTCGCATCCGCTGCACGGATACTGAATCCTTCCCCTAAACGCGATGCTTCCCATGAGGGAACGATTGGCCCCTGTCCAACGCAGTCAACTGTAAACCAAGCCGTGTCTGCCGGAGATTTCCGCAGCTATACGGCCCCTGTCGTCCCCGGCAAAGTCGCCTCGTCGCCGCTTTGAATGTGCTCCATCCCGGGGCACAGCGGCACAGGAACCATGACCACTAAAACGACCAGCCGCGCCGCTCGCATTTGGAACGCCTTCCTCGGCCTCCTGGTGAGCATCATTGACCCCATCGTGAAGACCACCGCGGAGCTGCCCGGCCGCTTCATCACGAGCCGGAAGAGATGCAGCGCCGGCCTGTTCTTCCTCAACACGGAGCGCCCTCGCTGGGATGCGTGGGCCTGGCCTGATAGCTTCAACCTCCGCATGGGACGCGTGGAGCTTCAGATTGACCGGCCTGTGCGGCGCCGGGCATGACCGAGCAACCGACAAGGACCGGCATCACCGCGGCACGCCTGGAGGCACTCAAGGCCACGGCATTCACCCGCGCCGCCGTCTTGGTCAGCCTTCATGACCGCATGGACGGCCGGATGTGGCTGCGACTCGTCGGGGAGTTGTGGGCCACCACTGAGGGAGACAAGCGCGAGGTGGTCCGTCTGATGCGGCCCTTCGATGATTGGCAGCCGATGATGCAACGCAGTGAGGTCCGCGTTTGGCGGGCGCTACCGGACTGGTTCCACGCATGGCGGGGCTGCTACGCCGGCTTCAACGAAGAGGGGCCTTCGTACACCACGGATAGGGATGCGGCCCGCGCATACCCCTTCGTCGCTCGCTACAGGATGGCCGGCTTGATGCCCGTCCTGCGCTGCGTCTGGATCAGCCGGGAGGACTGCATCGTCAAGATGGATCACGGCAGAGCTGAGGTGCTGGCCCGAGTCGCGAACGAGTGGCACCGGGTGTCCTTGGAGGTGTCCCCTGAGCCTGGGGGCTTCAGCCTCTGCACGGGGCAGGTGGAGTTGCAGATTGACATGCCAGGGGCCGCGCCGTGACCAGCATGAAGGCAGCGTTCTCCGGGTGGGTCGGCCGAGCCGTGCTGACCTCGATGGCGGCAACCGTTGGCGTCCTAGTTCTGGCGGTTCTGCTGGCAATTCACTTTGCCCGAGAGCGTGAGCGCCAGTGGACATTCTTCGCCGAGGCGCACGATTGCAAGGTGGTCGGCAAGATGGCGGGGGACGTGACCACGGGCGTGGGCCTCACCGCCTCACCAGCCGGCCAGGTCGGCACCGTCTCAACGGTGGACGTAACCCCAGGCAAGACGGGCTATGCCTGCAATGACGGCGTGACCTACTGGCGCTGATAGAGCAAGGCCCCCAGCAAGGCACCTAATGGGCTTTGTGGGGGCCTTGCTGATTGGGCGGGGCCGATGGGTCAGGCGCTGCTCTTCTTGGCGTTGACGACCCGCGAGAGCGTGGAGCGGCTGGCCCCCGTGAGTTCGCAGACCTTTGACCACGACTTCCCTTCATCCAGCAGTTCGGATATGCGCGCGTGCAGCTTGGCGTCTACCTGCCGGCCGCGATAGAGCCCTGCGGTCTTCGCCTTCTCGATGCCTTGGGCCTGGCGCCTGCGTCTGTCGGTGTAGTCCTTGCGGGCGACCACGGCCAGCACGTCTAGCAGCATCCTGTTCACGGCATCCAGCACGCCCTGGGTCAACGGGTCCGATGCCGTTGGTTCGACGGCACCCCAGCTCGTCGGCAGGTCCAGGGCCACCACACGGATTCGCTTCTCGGCCAGCCGGAGCTTGAGGACTTCCCAGTCCGCCGCGTTCAGCCGAGACAGGCGGTCCACCTGTTCGACCAGCAGCACATCGCCTTCGCTGGCATCGGCAATCAGCTCGAACAGTTCGGGACGGGCCAGTTTGGCGCCGGACTCGTTCTCCACGTACCACTTGACCACCTTCAGCCCCTTGTCCTGCGCGAACTGCTGGAGGTCGGCCTTTGCCCGCTCCGCATCCTGGTCGTCGGTGCTGGCCCGTAAATAGCCTCGGATGAACGTCATGGAACCTTCTTGGTATCGTTTGAGTGGTTCGCATGATATTGGTTCCGTTTGAGTTGTCAATCAACGGAAACGGAACCAGTGATCCGGCCGTGCGCATGGGTGTACCCAAACCGAACTAAGGCCCGGCTGTGGGAGGAGTTAGACGGCGCTCCGAAGTCTCGGCCGAATCGCTGCGATAAGTCCATGATTCATAAGGAATGGAAGGCAATTCGGCCACTCCGCCTGCGGCCTATACCCCGGCTCTTGCCAGAGGCCACCCCTGCCCCTTATTGCTCCTTAAGGTGCCCCGGCCGTTTCATGCCCTGCTGCCTTGTGTTTGCTTGGCCTAGTTGCTTGGTTGTGGTCCTCCTGCCGCCTAGCTGTCCTGACACCCTCACTTCACAGCCCCACCATCCATGACCACAGAACCTCGCCTGCCTCCCGGCTACCTTCCGCCTCCCCCGCCTGTGCATAGGTCCAGGCAACAGGCCAGGGCTCTGGGGCTGCACACCTACCTCTCTGGCCTGTCCTGCACCAGGGGTCTGGGAAAGCATGGAGCAATGCGCATGGTCAGCAGTGGCAAGTGTGTCCAGTGCGAGGCAATGAAGATGGCCCCCGCAGTCGCTGCGGCAATCAGCCGATGGGAGGAGAGCGAGTGGACAGAAAGCCCGGCGAAGGGGATGGCTTCGCTCTCGACCAACGGCCAGGGCGTCACTGCCGAGGAGCGCAAGGAGGCGGCTATCCGTAGGCAGGTCCAGGCCCGCGAGGAGGCCGCCGAACGGTGGCGCCAGGCCGTAGCCCTCAAAAAGCGTGCGGCAGAAGTGGTGGTCAGCGATGGGCCCGTGGCGCCGAGGGCACGCATCAGCCTGAGCCTTCCACCAGCAATCGGGCGAGTGAGACCAGCAGCAGCAGCGGCGGTAGGTCAGGCCAGTGGGGCCGTTGAAGTCCTAGCTCCGCCTAGCTTCAATGCGCCACCGCCATCCGACGATTCCCCACCCTGGGATTGATGCGCGGTCGCCGGTCCGAAGGCGGGGCGGTAGTCACCTGTGCAAGTGATGCGATGGGCGAAGAGAAGACGGAACGCTCTGAACGGCAGCAGACCGCACAGGAGGCGCCGAGGTGCCTTCCGTCGTCTCCCCGGTAGCTCGGGCCTGGCGAGGTAACGAGAGCCTCGCAAAGGGGGCGTTGGTGGCCTTGCGGTGGTCAGCGGGTGAGTCCAGCGGAAGGCCGTGGCCTTGTGGCTGTCAGCACCTGTTTTTCGCCCCCCTCTCACGATGTCCAGCCGCGAGATTGCGGAGCTGACTGGTAAGAACCACGCTGATGTCATGCGCGACAGCCGTCTAAACCCCGGCTCTTGATCCAAGCCGCCACTCCCCCTCAACTTCCTATCTGTATGAACAACGAAATCCGAATCACGTCGCGCCCGGTACTGAACAACGGCCAGCGCCAGCAACCTATGGTCTCCACCGTCCAGGCCCTCGACGGTACCTTGGAGGGGGCGTAACCATGTGCGGACCAGCAGCACCCCTCATGATTGCCATGATGGCAGTTTCCACGGCGCAGGCGGTGGAGCAGCACAACGTCGCTTCGCAGAACGCTGAGACCCAGGGCAAGGCCATCGTCAAGGCCGACAACCTCCAGGCGATGGACATGGCCCGCCAGCATGACCAGATGGTCGAGGCCGGCGCCGATGAGGCCAACGCCCACGCCCTCCAATCGCAGGCCGACCTGTCCACCCTCGACACCCTCACCGGTGAGTTCGGTGGCGGCAACAGCGCCGACCGGGCGCGCTCCGTCCAGAACCTGCAAAGCAACGGGCAGCTCGCCACCATCAGCCGCAATGCCACCACCGGCATGAGCGAGAACGCCTTTGCGGCCAACGCTGCGAAAGAGCGGACGGACAGCCAGCTCGCGTCCATCCAGAAGCCCTCGAAGGCCGGCATGTACCTCCAGATTGGTGCAGGCGCTGCGAGCGCGTATGGCAGCTACCTGAACGCCACGGCCCTTGAGAAGGAGCCCAAATGAGGCTCCGCGGGGGCTAACGGCAAGTGCTGCCCCTCGGGTAACTTGGGCGGCATACTCGATACAACCACCAGCCAAGAGGCCCGCGGTTGGGTTGGAATCCAAGTGGGCGTGGAGTTGGCGCCTCCGCGCGCGGATGGCTATCCGCTAAGGCCCTCAAGCCCGCATGAGGCGTCCCATCAGGCTCCCTTGGCTTCGGCCGTGGGGGCCTGCTTTTTTCGCGGTGCGCGCTTCTTCGCCGGAGTGAGCGCCGCCCCGGGGTCTGGTGGCGCAGCAGCGTCTTTGCGCTGCCCCTGCTCTGCCCCGCCATCTTCAACGCCATGTGCTAGTTCGCCAGCGGGCTTCCCAGCCTCGGGCATCGGCCTCCGAGAAAACGCCATCTGATGCCGAAGCTTTCGACAGATTCCGTCCAAGCCTGGGAACATCGTGGCCGCAGTCACACCCATGTAAGCGAGGTCTTCCAAAGCCTCACTGGCGGCGCTGATGGGAATGTCAATCGCGTGGAGCAACTTCTCACCCAGTTCGGCCGCTATGCCGCTGATGAACAGCTCAAGGTTCACCACGTTGGTGACAAGAAATCGGCCCTGCTGGGCAAGAAGCCGCTGGTTGTGTCGGGGCACGATATCCAGCGCACACGCGTATGGGCTTATGTAGGGCAGCACCACCTGCGACGGGGATGCCCCCGATACGAATTTGCGGGTCAGCGCGAAGATGCGAACGTGGGTGGCGTCTGATCTGAAAGCCGCTCCTTCAAGGGCATCAGCGAATGCAAAGAACGCCGCGATGTAAGGCGACTCAGTCCAATCCAAAAGCGGGGTCGGCAGCCCATGGTGTTGGCCCAAGCCAAGCACGACCGCGTAGTCAGCGCCATCGTTCATATTCAGCCGCATGTCTAGCGCAGCCTCGGCTTGCGCGTGAAACTGCTGCAAGGTCTCAGCGCAGTAGCGGTCGAGACGACTGCGACCCGCACGATGAAGGCTTGTCGTCAACTCGAAGGCACTACTGCCATGACCGCGGAAATATGCGGCGTCCAAAGTTTGCCTAGACTGGGCAGCCCACTGCTTGAACTCCGTCCAGCTATTGCAGACGGCCGCGACAAGTGGCGTGCCTACCGGCCCCGGGTTCAGTTCAAGCGCGCGCTCAATACCGTCAGGCGCACACCAGGTGCCACGCAGCGATCCGCTCTCCCTTCTCAACGTTGCCGTGAGTGCCGCGAGGACGGCAAGCTCATCTTTGTTGAGACTCGGGAAGAACAGCGCCCCGTTCTCCGCCGGGCGCAAAAGGCCCTTGGCTTTGAGTGAAATGACTCCATCGGCGCCTTCGGCAGCGTCGAACAAAAAGGCAACCGACTTTTCGAGCCCCCAAGAGTGAATCATGTACTCATCGGGTCGGTCGGAGTCAACGCAGAGCATTGCCTTTGCTATCCCCGCTGGGGCCTCAATGGTTCCGAAGAGCTGGATTGGTTTGGATGGCATTGCGATTCTTGTGGGTTCATTCGATCACCGCGGCGACGACGCAGCATCACTACCAAGAACTCGGCGATGACGTCATGCCGGGTTTGACCAGATTGTCATTGCTTCCTGTATTGGCCGGCTCACCGGTTGGGCCTTGGGGCGGCCTTTTCGCTACAGCGACGGCACTGGGCCGGCCCCAACTACTGGGACCAGATGATTCAAGAACTTTCCAACACCCCCGGGAACAAGCAGCAATCGCTGTCCCTCAAGTAACGCAGTAATCCTCGACGCGACCATCAGCCGGGAGCCCCGTGGTTGTGTCGTGCTGTCGTTGTGTTGTGCGCTGCGCTTGCAGGTAACAGTGGGGCGGCTCCTAGGGCTTAAGCTGTCTCCGCAAATAGATCGCATCTAAGGAGCCCACATGGCTAGCGCCGTCCTCTCGTTCATCGGTTTGGTAGTCGGTGCAGTGCTTCAGTTCCTGTTTTCCAGGCACCTCGAAAACAGGAAGTACCAGCGAGACTTGCGGGCGAAGGCTTATGCCGACTACCTGCAATGCGTAAGCGAGCATGCGAACTTGGGCCACGCGCGGCAGTCCACGGACGGGCGGCAGTTGGCTGCGAAGACCGCCGAGGCCAAGTGCCGGATTTCCCTCTATGGGGCTGCGCCTGTTGTTTCAGCATTTGCCCAGTTCGAACGCTTGGGTGCGACGATGAACACGGCCGAGCAGCGCCACGCTTTCGCGCAGATGGTGGTTGAGATGCGCCGAGACGCAATTGGCAATGCGAAGGCCAACTTTGCCGATATCGAGGCCGTTCTACTTGGCGCGGCTGCGAGTAAGGGCGCCGGCACTTCATGAACGCTGCGGCCCCAGGACGGGTGCGTAGCGTGGGGGAAGCGCGTGGCTCCCAGCGATGACCATTGAGGATCTACCAGAACCGCGGGCAGCAACCTTCGCATGGTTCCAAGGTGGTTCCAACCGTGGTTCCAAGCCCGGTTCCATCGTTAGTGAGCCCTAACGGCAGAAGCCCCGTAAATGCTCGCTTTCAGGGCGGAATCTACGGGGCTTCTTTGTTTGGTGGCGCTTCAGGGATTCGAACCCCGGACCTGCGGATTATGATTCCGTCGCTCTAACCGGCTGAGCTAAAGCGCCTAAGCCCGCCATTCTAGCGGCAATTTCGATGACAATGCAAGTCCTCGCGCGAAGGCGCAAAAATTCTTGCGACTGGCCTCGTTCATCACGACGTTCGGGGCAGGCGCGGACCCAGGCGGAATCCCTCTGATGTTCAGTTACTTCAAGAAGAAGTTCGGCGGCGGCACGCCGTCGAATGAAGCGGTTAGCGAAGCTGCGCCGGCAGTGCAGGCTGCGCCCGTTGCAGCACCTGCTGTTGCTTCAGTCGTTGCTTCAGCCGCCGCTCCCGCCGAAGCACCGCGCAAGAGCTGGATGGACAAGCTGCGCAATGGCCTGCGCAAGACCGGCAGCAGCATTGCGCAGGTCTTCACCGGCACGCAGATTGACGACGCGCTGTATGAAGAACTCGAAGCGGCGCTGCTGATGGCCGATGCGGGTGTGAAGGCGACCGAGTTCCTGCTCGAAGACCTGAAGCGCCGTGTCAAGGAAGCCAAGGTCACGGATCCGCAGGCCGTGCGTGGGCTTCTGATCGAAGCGCTGACCGATCTGCTCGTGCCGCTCGAAAAACCGTTGGCCGTCGGCCAGCACACGCCGACCGTGATGATGGTGGTGGGCGTGAACGGCGCGGGCAAGACGACGAGCATCGGCAAGCTCACGAAACATCTGGCCGAGGCCGATCAGAAGGTGCTGCTGGCCGCCGCCGATACCTTCCGCGCGGCGGCGCGTGAGCAGCTCGGCGTCTGGGCCGATCGTACGCGTGTGGAGATCGTCAGCCAGGAAGGCGGCGATCCGGCCGCAGTGAGCTTTGATGCGGTGACCGCAGGCCGCGCGCGTGGCTGCGATGTGGTGATTGCCGATACGGCCGGCCGCCTGCCCACGCAGTTGCACCTGATGGAAGAGCTGAAGAAGATCAAGCGCGTGATCGGCAAGGCGCAGGAAGCGGCGCCGCACGAGGTGCTGCTGGTCGTCGACGGCAACACGGGCCAGAACGCGCTTTCGCAGGTCAAGTCATTCGACGACGCGCTGCAACTCACCGGCCTGATCGTGACCAAGCTCGATGGCACGGCCAAGGGCGGCGTGCTGGCAGCCATCGCGCGCGAGCGGCCAATCCCGGTCTACTTCATCGGCGTGGGCGAGAAGCTCGAAGACTTGCAGACTTTCAGCGCGCGCGAGTTCGCGCAAGCGCTGCTGGAATAGCGCTCGGCACTACCGAGTGAAGGCCGTGGAGCCGGCTTTGCCGGGCCACTGGGCTTGCCCCTTGAGGGGGGCGCGTAAGCGCCTACGGGGTGGTCAAAATTTCGGCGGCATCATGCCGCCCATGCCCTTCATGCCGCCCAGCTTCTTCATCATCTTCATCATGCCGCCGCCGCTGAATTTCTTCATCATGGTGCGCATCTGGTCGTACTGGTTCAGCAGGCGGTTGACCTCCTGAACCTGCACGCCGGCGCCGGCCGCGATGCGGCGCTTGCGGCTGGCCTTGCTCTTCCCGTCGAACAGCAGGCTGGGCTGCGCGCGTTCCTTGGCGGTCATGGACTTGAGGATGCCTTCCATGCGGCGCATGTCGCGCTCGGCACGGCCCATGTCGGCGGCGCCGGCCTTGGCGGTCATGTGCGAGGGCAGCTTGTCCATCAGGCTGGAGAGGCCGCCCATGTTCTTCATCTGCGACATCTGGGCGAGAAAATCGTCGAGCGTGAAGCTGTCGCCGCTCTTGAGCTTCTCGGCCAGCTTGGCCGCCGAGGCCATATCCACGTTCTTGGTCACTTCCTCGACCAAGGCAACGATATCGCCCATGCCGAGCACGCGGCCCGCGTGACGCTCGGCGTCAAAGACTTCGAGGCCGTCGATCTTCTCGGAGACGCCGGCAAACTTGATCGGCACGCCGGTGATCTGGCGGACGGACAAGGCCGCGCCGCCGCGTGAATCGCCATCGAGCTTGGTCAGCACCACGCCGGTCAGGGGCAGGGCGTCCTTGAAGGCCTTGGCGGTGTTGATCGCGTCCTGGCCTTGCATCGCGTCGACGACGAACAGCGTCTCGACCGGGTTGAGCGTGGCGTGCAGATCACGGATCTCGGCCATCAACGCTTCGTCAATGGCGAGGCGGCCGGCGGTGTCGACGAGCAGCACGTCGAAGTAATGCTTCTTGGCGTAGTCGATCGCGGCGAGTGCGATGTCGTGCGGCTTCTGGTCGGGCGTGGAGGCAAACCATTCGGCGCCGGCCTGGGCGGTGACGGTCTTGAGCTGCTCGATCGCGGCGGGGCGGTAGACGTCGGCGCTGACAGTCAGCACCTTCTTCTTGCGCTTCTCGATCAGATGCTTGGCGAGCTTGGCGGTCGTGGTCGTTTTACCGGCACCTTGCAGGCCGGCCATCAGGATCACGGCGGGCGGCTGGGCGGCGAGGTTGATGTCGCTGACACCTTCGCCCATCGTGGCGGCCAACTCCTTCTGCACGACCGAGACCAGCATCTGGCCCGGATTGAGCGAGCCCACGACCTCGGTGCCGAGGGCTTTCTCTTTCACGCGGGCAATGAAGTCGCGCACCACGGGCAGGGCCACGTCGGCTTCGAGCAGGGCCATGCGCACCTCGCGCAGCATGTCCTGCACATTGCTTTCGGTGATGCGGGCTTGGCCGCGCATCGTCTTGACGAGGCGGCTGAGGCGGTCGGTGAGATTGGAGGAAGCCATCGGGGGCGGCGTTGGGCGTCCCGCCCGTCGCGCAAAAGTACACTGTGGACCATGATTTTATCGCCCGACTCCAGCTTGACCGCCGGCACCGTGCTGATGGGGGCTTCCGCAGTGGCGGCTTTGGCTTACTTGGCCGTCGCACTGACGCCTGCGGCCAGCCCCCGTTTGCGCCCCTTGTTCATGCTCGGCTGGGTGGCGCATTTCGCGGCGCTGTTCATCGATATCGGCGGCGTGGGCCTCCCGACGGCAGGCACGCGCTTCGGCTTTGCGCCGGCGCTGTCGGCCACGCTGTGGCTGGTGATCGCGGTTTACCTGGTCGAGAGTCGCTTCCTGCCGCTGGGCAGCGCACGCCGTGTGCTGGCGGCGTTAGGTGTCGTGGTCGCGGTGCTGGCTGCGGTCTTCCAAGGGGTGACGCACCCGACGGTTTCGCCGCTCGCACCCTTGCATTGGCTGCTGGGTCTGGCTTCTTACGGCCTGTTCGGCGCGGCGGTGTTGCATGCCGTCTTGCTCAATCGGGCGGAAGGTCAATTGCGCCTGAAGAAGCCGGTCGGCGCCAATCCCGGCATGCCCTTGCTGGCGCTGGAGCGGCTGACTTTCCAGTTCGTGGCGGCGGGCGTGGTCGTGTTGACGCTGGCGATTGCGCTCGGTTGGTGGGTGACGCCGCAATGGCGCTGGGATCACAAGAACCTGCTCAGCGTGCTGGGTTGGGTGGTGCTGACCGGGTTGCTGGTCGGGCGCCATGTTTTCGGCTGGCGCGGGCGGCTGGCCACGCGCTGGCTTTATGTTGGCGCCGTACTCCTGTTGCTGGCCTACGCCGGCTCGCGTTTTGTTCTTGAAGTGATCTTGCACCGCCCCTTGCCGACATGACGAAATATCTGCTGCTCCTGATCCTGTTGGTCGTGGTGTTCTACAAGCTCACGAACCGACGCGACGCCAGGCCGGGCACGCAAGCGTCCGGACGAGCGCCTGCGCCGATGCCGCCCAAGACCATCGTCGCCTGCGCGCAATGCGGTCTGCATTTGCCTGCCGACGAAGCACTGCCGGGCCGTGGCGGCAGCTTCTGCAGTGCGGCGCATCGCACTGAGTTTGAGGCCCGGAGCGGCAGCCCATGAGCAGTGAATCATCGGGGCAGTCCTGGTTCGGGCCGGGCTTGCAGCCGGAGCCGCCGATTCCGCTCGATGAACTGATCTCCGGCATGGACGATGAGGCGGTCGCCGATCTCGACGATCAGCGCGGCACGGGCTTCATGCGGATGTACCGCGCCTTCCTCGGCGCGCGTGCGGCGCTTGGCCTGGTGCTGGTGGCGGCGCTGCTGGTGGCCGGCATGCTGGGCTCGCCCAACAGCGGGCACTGGCCGACGCTGCTCTGCGTGGCCTACGCGATCCAGGCCGCGGCCTGGTGGTTGCTGCCGCAGTTGCAGCGCGGCGCCACATTGAGCAGCATGGCGCGACCGAGCAGCCGACACTGGCTTGGCAGCATCGGCACCGACCTGCTGGTCTTTGGCATCCTGCATGTGCAGGAAGGCGGCTCGGGCGTCAGCTACAGCGCGCTCTTCGTACTGCCGGTACTGATGGCCGGTGTGATGACGCCGCGGCTGCTGGCGCTGGCCACGGCAGCGGTGGCGGCGCTGCTCGTGCTGGGCGTGGCCGGATGGACGGCGTGGCTGAACTCGGACGCAGGTCTGCGCATGACCCAGGCCGGGCTGGTCGGCAGCGGCTTCTTCGTCGTGACGCTGGTGGCGAGCGAGTTGGCCGGCGGCCTGGCGCGCGAGGAACGCGCCGCGCGGGGCAGCCTGGAGTTGGCGCGCCAGCAGGCCGCGCTGAACCGGCTGGTGATCGACGAGATGCAGGAAGGCGTGCTTGTGGTGGACCGCGGTGGCCGCGTGCGCGCGGCCAATCCGGCAGCGCGCATGTTGCTGGCCGATCCTGCGGCCCGCGCGGTGCAGATGGTGCGTGCCGCGCCTTTCCCGCTGCGCGGTGTACCGTCCTGGCAGGCCCTGGTGGCGGCCGTGGAGCAGGCCTTTGCCGAAGGCCGCTGGCCCGAGGCCGGACGCGATGTGCCCTTGCAGTTTGCCGGCGGCGCGCAGCGCAGCCTGCGCCTGCGCATGCGCTTCACACGCCAGCGCGAGAAACAGGCCAGCGAAGATCTCTGCGTGCTGTTCATCGAGGACAACCGCCAGTTGCAGGCGCGCAGCCAGCAGGAAAAACTCGCCGCGATGGGCCGCATGTCGGCCGGCATTGCACACGAAATCCGCAACCCGCTAACAGCGATTTCACAGGCCAACGCGCTGCTGGCCGAAGACAGCGTCGACCCGCGCTCGCAGCAGCTCACGCGCATGGTGGCCTCGAACGTGCTGCGCTTGAAGCGCATCGTCGACGACGTGATGGAGGTGGCGCCGGGCACGGCTCAGGCCGTGGTGCCGCTGAACGCAAGTGCGCTGGTGGCCGAGTACTGCCTCGATTGGGCGCGCACCAACAACCTGCCGTACACCGAGCCCGGCGATCCGGGCGATACGCTGGAATGCCAGGTGCCGGTGCTGCCCTTGGTCGTCGGCTTCGATCCCGAACACCTGCGCCGCGTGCTGATCAATCTGCTCGACAACGCCTTGCGCCACGCCGAATCGGGCCCGCGCAGCGTGCAGGTGCGGCTGGAAAAGCGCGATGCCGAATGGGCCTTGCTGCGTGTGTTCAGCGCCGGCGCACCCATCGCGGCCGAGGTGGAGCGGCATCTGTTCGAGCCCTTCTTCTCCACGCGCTCGCGTGGCACCGGCCTGGGCCTGTACATTTGCCGCGAGCTGTGCGAGCGGTACGGCGGGCGCATCACCTATCAACGTTGCGACGAGCCGGGCCGCGCCGGCAACGAATTCATCCTGCGGCTGCGCCGCGCTACGTCAACCACAACATGATTGAACGAGCATCGAATCGTCTTTGGGCCGAGCGCAGGGCCGCTCCCAAGCCGGCCCATCTGGCGATGTGCTTGCTGGTCGATCCAGCAAGCATCGCCGTCCCCTCGGGGGACCGACCAGCGTATGCGCTGGGCGAGGGGCTTCAATGACTACAGCGCAGAGCTTCAGCCTCCTGATCATTGACGACGAGCCCGACCTGCGCACGCTCTATGAGTTGACGCTGCTGCGCGAGGGCTACGAGCTCGAAACCGCCGATTCGGTCGGCGACGCCATCGTCCGGCTGGAGCGCCGCCGCTACAGCGCCGTGATCACCGACATGCGCCTGCCCGACGGCAGCGGCCTCGAGATCCTGGCCTGGCTGGAAGCGCAAGGCCGCAAGGAAAAAACGCTGGTGATCACCGCCTACGGCTCGGCCGAGAACGCGGTGGAAGCGCTCAAGGCCGGTGCGTACGACTACCTGACCAAGCCGGTTGACCTGCGCCAGTTCCGGCTGGTGGTGGCCTCGGCGCTGGGGCGCTTGCCGGCGGGCACGGCGAGCCCGCCGAAGGCGGCGTCTTCGCTAACGGGCCCATTGAGCGGGGTCGGCAGCGGCGTCGCAGCGCCGCCTGCGCCGGCCGCAGCCAACCCCGCCCTGGCGCGGCTGGCCGGCCAGTCACAAGCCATGCAGCATGTGCGCGAGCTGATCGAAAAGGTGGCGCGCTCGATGGCACCCGTGCTGCTGCAAGGAGAATCGGGCACGGGCAAGGAGCTGGTGGCGCGCGCCGTGCATGACAGCAGCCCGCGTGCCAAGCAACGCTTCGTGGCGGTGAACTGTGGCGCGATTCCCGAGCAGTTGCTGGAGGCCGAGTTCTTTGGCTACCGCAAGGGTGCCTTCACCGGCGCGCATGAGGATCGCGAAGGTTTCTTCCAGGCGGCCGATGGCGGCACGCTGTTCCTCGACGAGATCGGCGATCTGCCGGTGGCCATGCAGAGCAAGCTGCTGCGGTCGATCCAGGAACGTTCGGTGCGGCCTGTCGGCGCGGTGGTCGAAACGCCGGTCAATGTGCGCATCCTCAGTGCCACGCACAAGGATCTCGGCGCCGAGGTGGGGGCCGGGCGTTTCCGCCAGGATTTGTTCTACCGCCTCAACGTGATCCAGATCCGCGTGCCGCCGCTGCGCGAGCGCATCGAGGACGTGGCCTTGATCAGCGAGCGCGTGCTGGAGCGCATTGCGCAGGATGCCGGCGTTTCGCCGGCCCCGCGCCTCACGCCGGCCGCTCAGACGCAGCTCTCGCGCTACGCCTTCCCGGGCAATGTGCGCGAGCTCGAGAACCTGCTGCACCGCGCGCTGGCGCTGTCGGGCGGCGAATGGATCGACGCGAACGATCTGGGCCTGCCCGACGAGTTGCTCGACGACAGCCAGCTCGGCGCGCTGGACCCGCTTGAGGAAGCCGCCGCAGGGCTGCCCAGCGCGGCTTCACCGGCGCTGGTCGAACTGCCCAAGGACCTGGCGGTCTTCCTCGACGAAGTGGAGCGCGGCATCCTCCTGCGCGCGCTGGAGCAGTACCGCTTCAATCGCACCGCGGCCGGCGCGAGCATGGGTTTGTCGCTGCGCCAGATGCGCTACCGGATGGCGCGTCTGAACATCACCGTGGGCGAAAGTGCGACTGGCGAAAGCTGAGTGAAAAGGCACGAGCCTAGGACTTGCCCTATTGATGAAACTGCAGGTGTCTTTTCGCGTCGCGCTGATGCGGGCACTTGACACCCCGCAAAGCCAATAACGACGCGCTTCTGCGGACAGTTTGGCCCGCTAACGTCGTATCCATGCGGGGTCCGGCACGCATGAGCCGATGCCATCGCGGCAAAGCAAGCTCAAGCAGATTCCCGGTGCGCGCAAGCCATCGAGCCCCTTATGGTTTCCGCGAGGTGTAACGCTAGCCGTAGTGCTTGAAGGGTGTCCTGACCACAGATATAGTGTCCTTCCATGCTATCCTGCGGACTCGGCACTGACACCATGCCCACCCTGATTGCGATCCCGATGCCAGCGGTTCTGAACCTGCCAAATGCTGGCAACGTTGACGCGAGCGATCCCATCGGGGCCGGCCTGAAGGCTCGGGCAAGGTGCCAAATCCGCAGGCCCGGCATGGGACAACCAAAAGAACCGGGCCTGTCGGCCGCACTCTTCAAAGAGCGCGGGCAGGCCAGAACAATCCACCGAAAAAGCTGAGCAACTCAAACGCGCTGACCGCAGCGCGCAGGGCATTCTTTTTTCGATTCGAAATTGCAGGAGAGGAAGTCAATGATGCAGACCCAAGTCGTCCCCGGCGCCGCAGAAGGCGCGATCCACACCGGCGAAGCCCAAGCCGCCAAGCCCATGCCCGTTTCCCAATCGGCCTACCTCGCCTACCAGATCATCCGCCGCAACGGCGCGGTGGTGTCCTTCGAGCCCAGCAAGATCGCCGTGGCCCTGATGAAGGCCTTCCTGGCCGTGCACGGCACGAGCGGCGCGGCTTCGGCCAGTGTGCGCGAGACGGTCGACGGCCTGACCGAGAACGTCGTGCGCGCCCTGCTGCGCTCGCGTCCGAGCGGCGGCACCTTCCATATTGAAGACGTGCAAGACCAGGTCGAGCTCGGCCTGATGCGCGGCGGCCACCACGAAGTGGCGCGTGCCTACGTGCTGTACCGCGAACGCCGCACGCAAGAGCGCAAGCAGCAAGGCGAGACCGCGGCCGACGCCGCTGCGCTCAACCAACTGACCGTGATCGACAAGGGCCAGCGCGTGCCGCTGGACCGCGGCGCCCTGCAAGCGCTGATCGCCTCGAGCTGCGAGAACCTCGGCGCCGATGTGAAGCCCGATCCGATCTACGCCGAAACCCAGCGCAACCTGTACGACGGCGTGCCGATCGACGAGGTCTACAAGGCCGCCATCCTGGCTTCGCGCACCCTGATCGAAAAGGATCCGGGCTACACGCGCGCCACCGCCCGCCTGCTGATGCACACGATCCGCCGCGAAATCCTCGGCGAGGAAGTGACGCAAGGCCAGATGGCCCAGCGCTATGCCGAATATTTCCCCGGCTATATCAAGAAGGGCGTGCAGGCCGAACTGCTGGACGAAAAGCTCCAGCAGTACGACCTGGCCCGCATGGGCGCCGCGCTCAAGCCAGAGCGCGACATGCAGTTCGACTACCTCGGTCTGCAGACCCTGTTCGACCGCTACTTCCTGCACATCGGCGACCAGCGCATTGAAATGCCGCAAGCCTTCTTCATGCGCGTCTCCATGGGCCTGGCGCTGAACGAGATCGACCGCGAAGCGCGCGCCATCGAGTTCTACGAAGTGCTGTCCACGTTTGACTTCATGAGCTCCACGCCGACGCTGTTCAACAGCGGCACGCGCCGCTCGCAGCTCTCCAGCTGCTACCTGACGACGGTGGCTGATGACCTCGACGGCATCTATGAAGCCTTGAAGGAAAACGCGCTGCTGAGCAAGTTCGCCGGTGGCCTGGGCAATGACTGGACCCCGGTGCGCGCGCTCGGCTCGCACATCAAGGGCACCAACGGCAAGAGCCAGGGTGTCGTGCCTTTCCTGAAGGTGGTGAACGACACGGCCGTGGCCGTGAACCAGGGCGGCAAGCGCAAGGGCGCCGTCTGCGCGTACCTGGAAAGCTGGCACCTGGACCTGGAGGAGTTCCTCGAGCTGCGCAAGAACACCGGCGACGACCGCCGCCGCACGCACGACATGAACACCGCCAACTGGATCCCCGACCTGTTCATGAAGCGCGTGATGGACGGCACCGAGTGGACGCTGTTCTCGCCCAGCTCCTGCCCGGACCTGCACGACAAGTTCGGCAAGGCTTTTGAAGAGGCCTACACCGGCTACGAGGCCAAGGCCGCCAGCGGCGAGCTGAAGTTGTTCAAGAAGATGCCGGCGCGCGACCTGTGGCGCAAGATGCTCTCGATGCTGTTCGAGACGGGCCACCCCTGGATCACGTTCAAGGACGCCTGCAACGTGCGCTCGCCGCAGCAGCACGTCGGCGTCGTGCACTCGAGCAACCTGTGCACCGAGATCACGCTGAACACCAGCGAGACCGAGATCGCGGTCTGCAACCTCGGCTCGGTGAACCTGACGCACCACCTGACGATGGTCGACGGCCCGAATGGTCCGACCAAGCAGATCGACCACGTCAAGCTGAAGAAGACCGTGTCGACCGCGATGCGCATGCTCGACAACGTGATCGACATCAACTACTACGCGGTCAAGAAGGCGCGCGACTCGAACCTGAAGCACCGCCCGGTCGGCCTCGGCATCATGGGCTTCCAGGACGCGCTGTACGAGATCGGCGTGCCGTACGCGTCGGACGCCGCGGTCGAGTTCGCCGACCGCTCGATGGAAGCCGTCTGCTACCAGGCCTACTGGGCCTCGACCGAGCTCGCCGCCGAGCGCGGCCGCTACTCGAGCTACCGCGGCTCGCTCTGGGACCGCGGCATCCTGCCGATCGACTCGCTCGACCTGCTCGCCGAAGCGCGCGGCGGCTACGTCGAGGTCGACCGCAGCAGCTCGCTCGACTGGGACGCGCTGCGCGCCCGCATCAGCCAGCACGGCATGCGCAACTCGAACTGCGTTGCGATCGCGCCGACCGCTACGATCTCCAACATCGTCGGCGTCAGCGCCTCGATCGAGCCCTCGTTCGGCAACCTGTCGGTCAAGTCCAACCTGTCGGGCGAGTTCACGATCGTCAACGAGTACCTGGTGCGCGACCTGAAGAAGCTCGGCCTGTGGGACGACGTGATGGTCATGGACCTGAAGCACTTCGACGGCTCGCTGCGCCGCATCGACCGCGTGCCCGAGGATTTGAAAGCGCTGTACGCGACCGCGTTCGAGATCGAGACGCAGTGGCTGGTCGAAGCCGCCGCACGCCGCCAGAAGTGGATCGACCAGGGCCAGTCGCTCAACATCTACATGGCCGGCGCCTCGGGCAAGAAGCTCGACGAGACCTACAAGCTCGCGTGGCTGCGCGGCCTGAAGACGACGTACTACCTGCGCACCGTCGGCTCGTCGCATGCCGAGAAGTCGACCGTGAAGGCCGGGCACATGAACGCGGTGTCCAGCGATGGCGGCGCAGCGTCGACGAGCGCCGCAGCGTCGTCGTCGTCGAAGCCGGTCGCTGCGAAGGCTGTCGATGCGTCGATGACGGTGAGCCACGTCGAGCCCGCGACCGACATGAAGTTCTGTGCGATCGACGATCCCGACTGCGAAGCGTGTCAGTGAGGGCTCGAAGCGTGTCAGTGAGCTCTCGAAGCGTGTCAGTGAAGACCTGTCGCACGTGTAGGTGAGCGGCGCATGTCGATGCGGGACCGCAACAAGCAACTGACGTCGATGTCAATAAGTGCTTGGGGTTATCTCGCAACACTCTCATAATTGCAACGTACTGGAAAAAATTCACCATGCTCGTTTGGGACGACGAAGTTAAGCCCGCTGCCGGTCACGCTGCAAACCCTGCGCAAGCAGCGCGTGTGCAGGCCTCTGTGGCTTCAGTGCCTGTCGCTGCGGTGGCTGCCGTGCTGCCGTCATCGGCATCGGCGCCGGCCGTCGGCGAGCAAGCCGCGACCACGCGTCGCGTGAAGGCCGCCGACAAGCGCATCATCAACGGCCGCACCGACGTCAACCAGCTGGTCCCGTTCAAGTACAAGTGGGCGTGGGAGAAGTACCTCGCCACCTGCGCGAACCACTGGATGCCGCAAGAGGTCAACATGTCGCGCGACATCGCGACCTGGAAAGACCCGAACGGCCTGACCGACGACGAGCGCCGCATCATCAAGCGCAACCTCGGCTTCTTCGTGACCGCCGATTCGCTCGCCGCGAACAACATCGTGCTCGGCACCTACCGCCACATCACGGCGCCCGAGTGCCGCCAGTTCCTGTTGCGCCAGGCCTTCGAAGAAGCGATCCACACCCACGCCTACCAGTACATCGTCGAGTCGCTCGGGTTGGACGAGAGCGAGATCTTCAACGCCTACAACGAAGTCCAGTCGATCCGCGACAAGGACGAGTTCCTGATCCCGTTCATCAACGCGATCATGGACCCGAACTTCCACACCGGCACCGCCGAGAACGATCAGACGCTGTTGAAGTCGCTGATCGTGTTCGCCTGCCTGATGGAAGGGCTCTTCTTCTATGTCGGCTTCACGCAGATCCTGGCGCTCGGTCGGCAGAACAAGATGACCGGCGCGGCCGAGCAGTACCAGTACATCCTGCGCGACGAATCGATGCACTGCAACTTCGGCATCGACCTGATCAACCAGATCAAGCTCGAGAACCCGCAACTGTGGACGCCGCAATTCAAGGCCGAAATCAAGGCTCTTTTCTTGAGAGCGGTCGAGCTCGAATACCGTTACGCTGAAGACACCATGCCGCGTGGGGTGCTGGGCATGAACGCGTCGATGTTCAAAGGCTACCTGCGCTACATCGCGAACCGGCGCGCGACGCAGATCGGATTGGAAGAGTTGTTCCCGAACGAAGAGAACCCGTTTCCGTGGATGAGCGAGATGATCGACCTGAAGAAGGAGCGCAACTTCTTCGAGACCCGCGTCATCGAGTACCAAAGCGGCGGCGCGCTCTCGTGGGATTGAGTGGCACTGAACGAACAAACGAACCAACAAGAAGTGATTCGAGAATGAAGCCAACGGGCCGGTCGTGCCGCGGGCTGATGGGCCTCTCGCGCGGGTGAAGGCGAGAGCAGTAGAGCGATCAAGATATGCGAAGCGTGATGGGCCGACACAGAAGCGGCCCACGCGAATCGCGACTGGATTCATCGTATCGGGGCGCCCCTCCTGGGCAGCTTTGAGCGGTGGATAGCTGTCGAGCACCAGCGCGCTGGTGGTCGTCAGTTCTTTTTGCAACTTGATCAAGGAGAAACGAAATGGCAACTGCAAAGAAGGCTCCGGCCAAGAAGGCTCCGGCCAAGAAGGCGGCAGCGAAGAAGGCCCCGGCGAAGAAGGTCGCGGCGAAGAAGGCTCCGGCCAAGAAGGCGGCAGCCAAGAAGGCGCCGGCCAAGAAGGTCGCCGCCAAGAAGGCGCCCGCGAAGAAGGCCGCTGCGAAGAAGGCTCCGGCCAAGAAGGCGGCAGCGAAGAAGGCCCCGGCCAAGAAGGCGGCGGCCAAGAAGGCGCCTGCCAAGAAGGCGCCTGCCAAGAAGGCTGCTGCTAAGAAGGCGCCGGCCAAGAAGGCCGCTGCCAAGAAAGCAGCGAAAAAGCCGGCTGCGAAGAAGGCCGCCCCGGCCCCTGCTGCCGCGGCACCCGCTGCGGCACCCGCGAAGACGGCCCTGAGCCCCCAGGCTGCTTGGCCCTTCCCGACCGGCAGCAAGCCCTAATCGGCCTGTTGTGAGTCTGCACAGCCCGGCTTCGGCCGGGCTGTTGCATTTGTGGAGCTGCTCACGGCGCGTGGCGGACTGTCGCTGATCGCGGTTGAGCAAGGCCAAGAACGTCGGGCGACCGGCTACGCTCATGTCCCCCGGCCTGCGG
>DASYBU010000019.1:0-127322 GCA_036500605.1 Burkholderiaceae bacterium | reverse complement strand
TTGTCGGTCTCTGTTTTCGAGAAAACCCAGCTGCAATCGGCCTTGCAGCTCGATGCCTCCCCAATCGGAGCGACACCCATCGCTAACCAGTTGAATTTGTTCAACTTTTAACCGGACAGTAGTGATCCTGTCCATCCATGTAAAAACATGAATTCAATGGAACATGGATATACAGGATGCACAGGATGGGAACCAGGCCCCGCAATCCTTGAAGCTCAAGGCTTCACGAACTTCAGCGTCATGCGGTCGCTCTCGCCGATCGCCTCGTATTCCGCGCGGTTGGCGTCCTTGTTGGCGAAGGTCGGCGGCAGGGCCCAGACGCCGTTCGGGTGATCGGCCTTGTCCTTGGGGTTGGCGTTGATCTCAGAACGCGCGGCGAGCTTGAAGCCCACGCTTTCGGCCATCTTGATCACATAGGCCTCGTGCAGGTAGCCGGTCGGCGCCTTGTCCTGTTGCTCCATGCCAGCGGGTAGGCGATGTTCTTCCACGCCGAGCACGCCGCCGTGCTTGAGCACCGCGAACATGGCCTTGAAGGCGGCCTGCGTCTTGCCATCACTCAGCGCCACCCAGTTGTGGATGTTTCGGAAGGTCAGGACCATGTCGGCGCTGCCGGGCTTGCCGAGCTCGAACTTGCCGGCATCGGCGTCGAACACGCCGAGCTTCACATGGCCGTAGACCTCGGGCTGGGCGTCAAGCTTGGCCTTGAAGCGCGCGGCGCCGCGGCGTGCGCCTTCGGACCCGCCGTCAGGGTCGTTGCCCGCCTCGACCAACTGGCCCTTGTCGTGCAGGTACGGGGCGAGGATTTCGGTGTACCAGCCGCCGCCGGGGATCAGCTCGACCACGGTCTGCGTGGGCTTCAAGCCGAAAAAGGCGAGCGTGGCTTCGGGGTGCCGGGCGCTGTCGCGCTGTGCGTTGGCAGGCGTGCGCTGGCTGCCGGTGACGGCGGCATGCAGGGCAGCATCGTCGGCCTGGGCCGCGTTGACGCTGAAGATGGCGGTTAGCGCCAAGGCCAGGGCCGGGAGCATTTGCTTCATTGTTGTCTCCGTCTGTCCGTCGAGTTAGAGGTGGGCGTGATCATCATCGATTGACCGCGATACCCACCCATGTGAAAAGTAAATTCTGTGCGCGAGCAGGGGAATTCGTCCGAGCAGCGAAAATCATCAAATGTTCACAAACCTCAGCCCCGAGCTCGCCGCAGCGCGCCCCCAGCCCGACGCCAGC
Organism: Burkholderiaceae bacterium; assembly: GCA_036500605.1. Classification (GTDB taxonomy): domain Bacteria; phylum Pseudomonadota; class Gammaproteobacteria; order Burkholderiales; family Burkholderiaceae_C; genus JAFALK01. Next base: position 126,101 of record DASYBU010000019.1, on the reverse strand, counting down.
GAGCGCTTCATGCGCCTCCTCGCGACGGCTCTGAATGAGGGTGGCCTGCACAAGCTCCTGCTCAGCAACTACAAAGGTGAGGAAGCTCAGCTCGAACGCCTGACCGTGCGCGAGGTGCTGCTGCGCGGCGAACGCCACCTGAGCTTTCTGTGGCGCTACGCCACGCGCGACGTGACCAAGAACCATGATCTGTCCGAAGGACTCGAGCTGATCCGGGGCCTGCTCGGCGGCCAGTTCCAGAACGCGCATCTGCACACCGCCAGCCAGGAAGTGCAGCTCGCTTTCAGCCGCAAAGGCAAGGCGACCCTGCGCGTCTCCAAGCTCGAAGGGGCGGCAGCCGCACCGGCCGCGCATGACAAGGAAAAGCAGCGTTATCTCGACATCGCCGCGCCGTTCTGGACCGATCTGGGCCTGACTCACGAGGTCAAGGGCGAGCGCCAACTGGTGCCGGCCATGTCGCGCAAGTGGAAGCAGATCAACAAGTTCATCGAGATCTTCGCCGCCGCGCTCAAGAGTTCGCCGCTGGCCGAGAGCCCCGAAGTGCATGCGATCGATTTCGGCTCGGGCAAGGGCTACCTGACCTTCGCCATGCGCCAGTGGATCGAAGAGCAGGGCAAGCGCCCGGAGGTGACGGGCGTCGAGCTGCGCGACGACATGGTGAAGCTCTGCAACGCCGCCATCGCGCACCACCACCTCAAGGGCCTGCGCTTCGACCAGGGCGATGTGCGCAGCTACACGCCCGCACGACTCGACGTGATGATCGCGCTGCACGCCTGCGACATCGCGACCGATTACGCGATCCACCTCGGCCTCCGCACCAAGGCTTCGATCATCATGTGCTCGCCCTGCTGCCACAAGCAGTTGCGCCCGCAGATGAAGCTGCCGCCGATGCTGCGCCCGATGCTCCAGCACGGCATCCACCTGGGCCAGGAAGCCGAGATGGTGACCGACAGCCTGCGTGCCTTGCTGCTCGAAGCCGAAGGCTACGAAACGCAGGTCTTCGAGTTCGTGGCGCTCGAACACACGAGCAAGAACAAGATGATTCTGGCGGTGAAGAAGAGCGGCGCGGCACTGGAACAAGCCGAGGCCCGGCGCGACGAAGTGTTGGCGCAGATCGCCGAGATCAAGCGCTTTTATGGGATCAAGGAACAAGCGCTGGAGAGTTTGCTTTTGTGTACACAATGATGCACAATTCGGCCGTTCGCTTTGGAGTACGCCATGGAAACAACGAAGGTCGGCATCCGGGAATTTCGAGCCGGCTTGGCTGAATACATTGCCGGTGAGGCGCCGGTCGCCGTGACTCGGCACGGGCAGACGGTGGGTTACTTCATTCCAACGCCGAATCCTTCGGCCGCAGATCTGGAGAAGTTGAAGAAAACCTCCGCTGATTTGCGTCGTCAGCTGGCGGAGCATTCCGTCGATGTAGAAGAGTTGGTCGCTGAATTCGAGGCTGCGCGCAAGGCGGGACGTGTGGCCCAAAGGCAGCCGGCTCGTCGAGCCAAGACACCATGACCCATGCGCCCTGCAGTAGGAGGGCGCGATGAGTCAACGTGCCATCGTTCTTGACGCCAATATCTTGATCCGTGCAGTGCTCGGTGAGCGGGTTCATCGGCTCATCCTGGAGCATGCGGACGAGATCAAGTTCTACGCGCCCGATGCCGCCTATGTCGAGGCGGGAAAGTACCTTCCGACATTGCTTGCAAAACGACGCATGCATGCGACCTCGTCAATGGCCGCATTGGATGCGTTGTGCGTCATCGTCCCGCCCGTCGATGGGGAACTTCTGCTGCCCTTTCGACAAGCCACCATGACCCGCATCGCGGCTCGCGACCCCGACGACTGGCCCGCCCTGGCCTGCACCTTGATGCTCGACTGCCCAATCTGGACGGAGGACACCGACTTCTTCGGCACAGGCGTCGCCACATGGACGACGAATCTCGTGGAGATCTACCTGAAGGCACCCAGGCAGGAAGTTGCTGACTCAGGAGCCGCCGTCGATGATTGAAAAGGCGGGAGTGTTCCTGGCACTGACGGCCGACATCGACGGGGTCGGGGTGGTTAAGGGTCGGACCATGCCGGCCAATGCACCGACGCGTGTCTGGCATCGCACTACGCCGAATGGCGTATTCCACGATCAACGGAGCTTCGAGAGACTGCAGGGGTCGCTGTCCACTCACGGAGCCCACCATGTCACTGTCCCGTCGCCACCTGAACATTTCCGCACTTGCTCTCGCCGCTGCGCTGGCCATGCCGGCTCATGCCGCCGACACCATCAAGGTCGGCGTGCTGCACAGCCTCTCGGGCACGATGGCCATCTCGGAGACCGTGTTGAAGGACATGGTGCTGATGGCGATCGACGATATCAATGCCAAGGGCGGCGTGCTGGGCAAGAAGCTTGAGCCCGTGGTGGTGGATCCGGCCTCGAACTGGCCGCTGTTTGCCGAGAAGGCCAAGCAGCTGATCTCGCAGGACAAGGTGGCCGTGGTGTTCGGCTGCTGGACCTCGGTGAGCCGCAAGTCGGTGCTGCCGGTGTTCGAGGAAAGCAACTCGCTGCTGTTCTACCCCGTGCAATACGAGGGCGAAGAGCTCAGCAAGAACGTGTTCTACACGGGCGCCGCGCCTAACCAGCAAGCGATTCCCGCCGTCGAATATTTGATGAGCGCCGACGGCGGCGGCGCCAAGCGCTTCGTGCTGCTGGGCACCGACTACGTGTATCCGCGCACCACCAACAAGATCCTGCGCGCCTTCCTGCACAGCAAGGGCGTGAAGGACGCGGACATCATGGAGGACTACACACCCTTCGGCCACAGCGACTACCAAGGCATCATCGCCAAGATCAAGAAGTTCTCGGCCGAGGGCAAGAAGACGGCCGTGATCTCGACGATCAACGGCGACTCCAACGTGCCCTTCTACAAGGAGCTCGGCAACCAGGGCCTGAAGGCGACGGACGTGCCGGTGGTGGCCTTCTCGGTCGGCGAGGAAGAGCTGCGTGGTGTCGATGCCAAACCGCTGGTCGGCCACCTGGCCGCGTGGAACTATTTCATGTCGATCAAGAACCCGGCCAATACCGAGTGGATCAAGCAATGGACCGCCTATGCGAAGGCGCACAAGCTGCCGGGCCAGATGGACAAGCCGTTGACCAATGACCCGATGGAGGCGACCTGGATCGGCGTGCACATGTGGGCTCAAGCCGTGGCCAAGGCGAAGAGCACGGACACGGACAAGGTCGTCGCCGCGATGGCCGGCCAGACCTTCAAGGCGCCTGACGGCTTCACGATCGAGATGGATGCGAAGAACCACCATCTGCACAAGCCCGTGCTGATCGGCGAGGTCAAGGCCGATGGCCAGTTCAACGTGGTGTGGAAGACGCCGGCGCCGGTCAAGGCCCAGCCCTGGAGCCCGTACATTCCCGAGAACAAGGGCAAGAAGGACGAGCCCGTCGCGAAGTAAGGCGGCGTGATGCGGTACTTGTTTTTGCTGTGTCTCGCGCTGTTGACCAGCGCGGCTCACGCGCTGACGCCTGATCAGCAGCGCGCGCTCGCGGTCGGCGAGACCGATGCACGCGTCGCTGCGCTGAATCAGGCCGTTAGCGCCCGGGAGCCGGGGCTGGAGAAGTTCGTCCAGGCGCTGCTCGACGGCGAGGTCAAGGTCACGCCGACCAGGATCTTTGTCGGCGCCGAGGGCGTGCCGGACGACGCTGAAGACGTGCTCAACAACAACCGCATGCGCGGCGCTCTGCAAGGCGCGCTCGACCTTCTGCACCTGAGCTCCGCCGACGAACCAACACGCCGGGCCGCCATCGAAAGCGTGGCCACGCGAGCGCTCGATGAAGCGCAGTTGCCCTTGATCGAACAGGTGCTCGCCAAGGAGCAGGTGCCCGATCTGCGCAAGCGCCTGAGCCTGCTGCGCGCCACGCTGATGGTGGCCTCAAGCGATCGCACCAAGCGCTTGCAAGCTGCACAGGCGCTCGGCCAATCGGACGAGCCGGCCGTGCAAGGCGTGCTCACCGATCGCATCGCGCAGGAAAGCGACGCCGAGGTCAAGGCCGCGCTGCAATCCTCGCTCGCCGCCGTGCAGCGCCAACTGGCCTGGGGCGAACGACTGGGCCTGGTCTTCACCGGTGTCAGCCTGGGCAGCATCCTGCTGCTGGCTGCGCTGGGCCTGGCGATCAGCTATGGGCTGATGGGTGTGATCAACATGGCGCATGGCGAGTTGATCACCGTCGGCGCCTACGCCACCTATCTCGTGCAGAACCTGGTTCGCGACTGGCTGCCGGCCGCGTTTGACTACTACGTGCTGATCGCGATTCCGGTGTCCTTCTTCGCGGCCGCGCTGGTCGGCGCAGTGCTGGAGCGCAGCGTGATCCGCTGGCTTTACGGCCGGCCGCTGGAAACACTCTTGGCCACCTGGGGCATCAGCCTGGTCCTGCAGCAGGCGGCGCGTTCGATCTTCGGCGCGCAGAACGTGCCGGTCGAGAACCCGGCGTGGCTGTCGGGGGGCTGGCAGGTGATGAGCAACCTGACGCTGCCCTGGAACCGCATCGCGATCATCGGCTTCGCGCTGGTCGTGCTGCTCTTCGTCGCGCTGCTGATCGAGCGCACACGGCTCGGCTTGCTGGTGCGCGGCGTGACGCAGAACCGGCGCATGGCGTCGTGCATGGGCGTCAACACCGCTCGGATCGACTGTTATGCCTTCTCGCTCGGCGCCGGCATTGCGGGCCTGGCCGGCTGCGCCTTGAGCCAGATCGGCAATGTGGGGCCAGACCTGGGGCAGGGCTACATCGTCGACAGCTTCATGGTCGTGGTGCTCGGCGGCGTGGGCCAACTGGCCGGTACCGTGATCGCAGCCCTGGGTCTTGGCGCCTTGAGCAAACTGCTCGAAGGCATGGCGGGCGCGGTGCTGGCCAAGATCATGGTGTTGGTGTTCATCGTGGTCGTGATTCAGAAGCGGCCGCAGGGCTTGTTCGCCATGAAGGGCCGGAGCGCCGAAGCATGACCATGATGACTACGCGCCTGCTTTCCCCGCGCGCCTGGCTGGCCGTGCTCGCCGCGGTTCTGCTGGTTGCGGTGCTCGTGCCGCTGCTCAATATGGCGGTGCCCGAAGGCAGCGCCTTGCACCTGAGCGATTACGCCGTGGGCCTGATCGCCAAGATCATGTGCTACGCCATTTGTGCGCTGGCGATGGATCTGATCTGGGGCTACACGGGCATCTTGTCGCTCGGCCACGGTCTCTTCTTCGCGCTCGGCGGCTATGCGATGGGCATGTACCTGATGCGCCAGATCGGTCACGACGGCAACTACCAGAGCGACTTGCCCGACTTCATGGTCTTCCTGAACTGGAAGACCTTGCCCTGGCATTGGGCCCTCAGCGATTCGTTCCTCTTCCAGATGTTGATGGTGCTGGTGGTGCCGGGCCTGCTGGCGCTGGTGTTCGGCTTCTTCGCCTTCCGCTCACGCATCAAGGGCGTCTACTTCTCGATCATCACGCAGGCGCTCAGCTATGCGGCCATGCTGCTGTTCTTCCGCAATGAGACCGGCTTCGGCGGCAACAACGGTTTCACCGACTTCAAGCGCATCCTGGGCGTGCCGCTGAACCTGCCGGTTACGCGCATGGTGCTCTTCGTGCTGACGGGGCTCACGCTGATCGGCTTCTTCCTGATGGCGCGCTGGCTCATGCAAAGCAAGTTCGGCCGCGTGCTGCAGGCCATCCGCGATGCAGAGAGCCGGCTGATGTTCACCGGCTACAACCCGCTGGCCTACAAGCTCGCGATCTGGGTACTTTCGGCCCTGATGTGCGCGGTGGCCGGGGCCTTGTACGTGCCGCAGGTCGGCATCATCAACCCGAGCGAGATGAGCACGTCGGCCGGCATCGAGATGGCCGTGTGGACGGCCGTGGGCGGGCGCGCCAGCCTGATCGGTCCGATCGTGGGCGCCTTCTTCGTCAACGGCGCCAAGAGCTGGTTCACGCAGGCCTTTCCCGAGTTCTGGCTGTACTTCCTCGGGGCGCTGTTCATCGCGGTGACGCTGTTCCTGCCCAACGGGATCGTGGGCATCCTCGGTCTCGTCAAGAAGCGGAGCAAGGCATGACGCCCGAGCTGTTGGAGGAGGGCGCCAAGGCGCGCGCCGAGCACGAGCGGCGCGTTGCTTCTCAATCGGGCGGCCGCGAGGCATCGTACGGTCGCGTGGTTCAAGCGCTGGAGCCTGACTTCGCGCATGGCGTGGCGCTCTATCTCGATGACGTTACCGTCAGCTTCGACGGCTTCAAGGCGCTCAATGCGCTGAGCCTGATGATCAAGGTGGGCGAGCTGCGCGCCATCATCGGTCCCAATGGCGCGGGCAAGACGACCATGATGGACGTGATCACCGGCAAGACGCGGCCCGATGCGGGCATGGTCAGCTTCGGCCAGAACATCGACCTGCTGCGCCTGCGCGAGAACCAGATCGCCGAGGCCGGCATCGGCCGCAAGTTCCAGAAGCCGACGGTGTTCGAGCAGCTCAATGTGTTCGAGAACCTCGGGCTGGCGCTCAAGGCCGATCGCGGCGTGCGCGCCGCGCTCCTGCACAAGCTGAGCGGCGAGCAACTCGATCGCATCGAAGAGATCATGACGCTGATTCACCTGGCGCCCGAAAGCCGCACCGAGGCCGGCTTGCTCTCGCACGGGCAGAAGCAGTGGCTCGAAATCGGCATGCTGTTGATGCAGGACCCGAAGCTCTTGCTGCTCGACGAGCCCGTGGCCGGCATGACCGATGAAGAGACCGAGCGCACGGCCGAGCTTTTCCTGTCGCTCGAAGGAAAACATTCGCTCGTCGTGGTCGAGCACGACATGAAGTTCGTCGACCAGATCACCGAAGGGCGCAAGACCGTGACGGTGCTGCACGAGGGCTCGGTGCTGGCGGAGGGTTTGCTCAGCGCCGTACAAGCTGACGAGCGCGTCGTCGAGGTTTATCTGGGCCGCTGAAAGATGCTTAAAGTCACCGATCTCCACCAAGCCTACGGCGGCTCGCACATCCTGCGCGGCTTGAGCTTCGAGGCCGCCGTGGGCGAAATCACCGTGTTCCTCGGTCGCAATGGCGTGGGCAAGACGACGCTGCTCAAGAGCCTGATGGGCGTGGTGCCGATCAAGAGTGGCACGGTGCAGCTCGACGGCGTCGACATCAGCCGCGCCACGCCGTACGAGCGCGCCCGGCGCGGCATCGGCTATGTGCCGCAAGGCCGCGAGATCTTCGGCCGCCTGACCGTGGCCGACAACCTCGCGATGAGCCTGGCCGGACGCAACACGCCGCAGCAACTCTTCGAGCTGTTCCCGGTCCTGAAGCAGATGCTGGGGCGCCGCGGAGGCGATCTCTCCGGCGGCCAGCAACAGCAACTCGCCATTGCGCGCGCACTCGCTGCAGCGCCGAAGCTGCTGATCCTCGATGAGCCGACGGAAGGCATCCAGCCCAGCGTGATCAAGGACATCGGCCGCGTGCTGCGCCAGCTCGCCCACGAAGGACTCGAAGTGAACGGCCAACGCCAACGCTTGGCCATCATCCTGGTCGAGCAGTACTACGACTTCGCCGAAGAGCTGGCCGATCAGTACCTGGTGATGGAGCGCGGCAGCTTCGTGGCGCAAGGACGCGGCAAGGACATGCAGCGCGACGGCATACGCCAGCGCGTCAGCGTCTGACCAGGACGCCAGTGCTCGAAAAGCCTGAGTGTTCCTGCCCCTGACCGCCGACATCAGCGGGTTCGGAGGTGGTCAGGGGCAGGGACGCTCCGGCTGGTCGGCCCGCTCACGGCAAAAGATCTTTCGCCACCACCTGCGCGCTATACCGCCAGCACGTCCCGGCCCGTATCCACCTCCGAACCCGCTGATGTCGGCGGATACGGGCCGGAACATGCTGGCTGTGCACCGAGGTCTGTTGAGAAGACCGGCTTCCGCACACGCCTCGCCAAAGAACTCACGGGTTGAAGAAGCCGGAGTGTTCCTGGGAGAGCTTGGTGCTGGCTCAGACGTCTTCGAGTGTCTGCATAAGTTGTGCGACGGCTGCAAGCGCGATCACATCGGGCTGCTTGCCGGTGATGCCGGGAATGCCGATCGGGCAAGTGATCCGGGCCAGGTCTGCTTCGGTGAACCCACGCGCCTCGAGCCTGTGGCGGAAGCTCGCCCATTTGCTCTTGCTGCCGATCAGGCCGATGAAGGGCAGGTCGTCGCTCTCACGAACTCGGGTCAGGCAGGCCGCGACGATGTCCAAATCCTCAGCGTGGCTGAAGCTCATGACCAGCACGCGGCTGCCGGGTGCCAGATCGCGCACGGCGGCGTGAACGGGATCGGAGTGTTCGGTTTCGACCTGGCCGGGCAGGTCGGGCGGGAAGATCTCGTCGCGGCTGTCGATCCAGTGGAGTGCCACCGGCAACCTGGAGAACAGCTCGGCAATCGCTCGCCCGACATGGCCGCCGCCGAACAGGGCGACGCGCATCACGGGGGTGGGTGTGAGACGCCGGCGCAGGCCTTCGCGATGAGAGGCGTCGAGCCATTCGAGCCGCACGTGCACGACGCCGCCGCAGCATTGGCCCAGAGTCGGGCCCAGCGCGTAGCGGCGCAGCGGGCTGATGATGCCGCCCGCGGTCAGCGCCGAGCGCGCCTCGGCCATGACGTCGAATTCAAGCTGACCGCCGCCGATGCTGCCGATCAGGCCGTTTGCCGTGACCGCCATCCAGGCGCCGGCCTCGCGCGGCGTGCTGCCCTGCACGCGCACGACCGTGGCCAGCACTGCGGGCTCGCGCTCCAGCTGCTGGTGCAGGCGCTGCCAGTCGAGCATGGCTTCAACTGCCCCGGTAGGTCGAATAGCTCCAGGGGCTGACGAGCAGCGGGACGTGATAGTGCGAGGCGGCGTCGGCGATGCCGAAATCGAGCGGAACTTCGTCGAGGAAAACCGGGTCGGGCAACTCCACGCCGCGAGCGCGGAAATAGTCGCCCACGCCGAACACCAGCCGGTAGCGGCCGGGCAGGAGTTCGTCGCCCGCGAGCAGCGGCCCCTCGGCGCGGCCATCGGCGTTGAGCAGGATCGACTGCAGCGGTGTGCCGTCGCGGTACAGGCGCACCGCCATGCCAGCTGCGGGGCAGCCGTTCATCGTGTCCAGCACATGGGTTGTGAGCTTGCCAGTTGCGTTCATCATGGATCCTTTCGGGTTTTGCAATGCTAATCTCTGAACATGCGATATCCCCGTGACCTGATCGGCTATGGCGAGCATCCTCCGCACGCCAATTGGCCTGGCAATGCCCGCGTGGCGGTGCAGTTCGTGCTGAACTACGAAGAGGGCGGCGAGAACTCCGTGCTGCACGGCGACGCCGGCAGCGAGCAGTTCCTCTCCGAGATGTTCAACCCGGCCAGCTACCCGGCGCGGCACTTGAGCATGGAGAGCATCTATGAATACGGTTCGCGCGTCGGCGTGTGGCGCCTCTTGCGCGAGTTCGAAAAGCGCGCGCTGCCGCTGACCGTCTTCGGCGTGTCGACCGCGCTGGAGCGGCATCCGGATCTGACCCAGGCGTTTGTTGAGCTTGATCACGAGATCGCCTGCCACGGTCTCAAGTGGATCCACTACCAAAACGTCGAGGAAGACATCGAGCGCGACCACATGAAGCGCGCGATGGAGGCCGTCCAGCGCCTCACGCTCAACCGCGCGGCCGGCTGGTACACGGGCCGCGACGGCCCCAACACGCGCCGGCTCGTGGCGGACTACGGCGGTTTTGAATATGACAGCGACTACTACGGCGACGACCTGCCGTTCTGGTTGCAGGTGAGGAAGACCGACGGCGAGCTCGCCCCGCATCTGGTCGTGCCCTACACGCTCGATTGCAATGACATGCGCTTCGCCCTGCCGCAAGGCTTCAGCCACGGCGAGCCCTTCTTCCAATACCTGCGCGACAGCTTCGACGTGCTCTACGCCGAGGGCGCTGAAGAGCCCAAGATGATGAGTATCGGCATGCACTGCCGGCTGCTTGGCCGGCCCGGGCGCATGCGCGCGCTGCAACGTTTTCTGGACCATATCGAGGCGCATGACCGCGTCTGGATCTGCAAGCGCGTGGACATTGCGCGGCACTGGAAAACGCAACATCCGTTTGACGCCAGGACGGCTTTCGTATGGGAATGATGAGGGTGACGATGAACATCGACCAGCTCAATGCCGCCAGCACTGAGGGCTTCGTGGCGCTGCTGAATGGCGTCTACGAACACTCGCCGTGGATTGCCGAGCGCGCGGCCGCCAAGCGGCCCTTGCAGGGGCTACCGCAGCTCAAGCTGGCGTTGGCGCAGGTGGTGCACGATGCGAGCCTCGATGAACAGCTTGGCCTGATCCGCGCCCACCCCGAACTGGCCGGCAAGGCGATGGTGGCGGGCAGCCTCACGGCGGAGTCGACGGACGAACAATCGCGCGCGGGCCTCACGCATTGCACGGCCGAGGAGTTTGCTCAGCTCCAGCAGCTCAATGCCGCTTACAAGTCGCGTTTCGGCTGGCCTTTCATCCTTGCGGTGCGGGGCACGCGCGGCACGGGCTTGAGCCGCAGCGAGATCATCGCCACCTTCAGCCGGCGCTTGAATGCCCACGCCGATGTGGAGCGCGCAGAGTGCCTGCGCCAGATCCACCGCATCGCCGAGATCCGCTTGAATGACAAGTTTGGTTTTGCACCGACTCTGGGCAACCAGATCCTCGATTGGGCCGATGCGCTGGCCGTGCATTCGGACCCGGGCTTCAAGGAGCAGGGCCAACTCACCGTCACCTACCTGACCGAAGCGCACCGTGCCTGCGCCGCGCAACTGCGCGAGTGGATGCTCAAATGCGGCTTTGACGAAGCGAATATCGATGCGGTCGGCAATGTCGTCGGTCGCTATCACGGCAGCGACGCTAACGCCCAAATTCTGCTGACAGGCAGCCACTTCGATACCGTGCGCAATGCGGGCAAGCACGACGGTCGTCTCGGCATCTTTGTGCCGATGGCTTGCGTGCGTGAACTGCACCGCGCGGGCAAGCGCCTGAAGCATGGCCTTGAGCTGGTGGGTTTTGCGGAAGAAGAGGGCCAGCGCTACAAGGCCGACTTCCTGGGCTCCAACGCGCTGACGGGTCATTTCGACGCGGCGTGGCTTGATCAGCACGATGTCGATGGCGTGGCCATGCGCGACGCGATGCTCGCCGCGAAGCTGCCCGCTGAAATGGCCGCGATCAACGCGCTCAAGCGTGATGCGGCGCGCTACCTCGGCTTTGTCGAGGTCCATATCGAACAGGGCCCGGTGTTGACCGAGGCCGATCTGCCGCTGGGCATCGTCACGTCGATCAACGGCAGCGTTCGTTATCTGGGCGAAGTGACGGGCCTGGCCTCGCACGCGGGCACCACGCCGATGGGCTCGCGCCGCGATGCGGCCGCGGCGGTGGCGGAGCTGATCCTGTTCGTCGAGAAGACGGCCGAAAGCATGCCGCATGTCGTCGGCACGGTCGGCATGCTCGAAGTGCCCGCCGGCTCGATCAACGTCATTCCCGGCCGCTGCCGCTTCAGTCTGGATCTGCGCGCCACGACCAACGCGGCGCGCGACGCGCTCGAATCGAAAGTGCTGGCCGAACTGGCCGCCATCTGCGAACGCCGGGGCGTGTCCTTCACGCTGACGCCGACGATGAAGGCCTCGGCCGCGCCGAGTGATCCAAGCTGGCAGCAGCGTTGGGAAAGTGCCGTCCAGAGCCTCGGCCTGCCGCTGCACCGCATGCCCTCGGGCGCCGGCCACGACGCGATGAAGCTGCACGAGCTCCTGCCTCAAGCCATGCTCTTCGTGCGCGGCCAGAACCTCGGCATCAGCCACAACCCGCTGGAGGACGTGAACAACGACGACGCCGAGCTGGCGGTGCAGGCGTTTACGCGACTCCTCGAAGCGCTGTGATCCGTCCTGAGACAACTCGATGACATGCTGGCGGACACACTCAAGCGTCGGCAAAATCCCCACATGCGAACACTGTGGTGACCGGCCGGAGCGTCCCTGGCCCTAACTACCTCCGAACCCGCTTATGTCGGCAGTTAGGGCCAGGAACGCTCCGGCCTCTTGCTGCCTCTTGCAGCCCCTTCCAGCGCTTGTTTTGGGTCCTGAAAATCAAATCTGCTGCCATGAATCACTACGAAAAACTTGATGCTTGGATCGCTGCGCATTTCGATGAGGAAGTGCGCTTCCTGCAAGCGCTGGTGCAAGTGCCGACCGACACGCCGCCGGGCAACAACGCGCCGCATGCCGAACGCGCGGCTGAGTTGCTGGCGGGCATGGGCCTTGTCGCCGAGAAGCATCCCGTGCCTGAGGCTGAGGTGCATGCGCAAGGCATGGAGTCGATCACCAACCTGATCGTGCGCCGTCGCTTTGGTGATGGCCCGACCATCGCTCTGAATGCGCATGGCGACGTGGTGCCGCCCGGTGAAGGCTGGACTCATGGCCCCTACAGCGGCGAGGTGGTGGACGGCAAGCTCTATGGTCGCGCCAGCGCGGTCAGCAAGAGCGATTTTGCGACCTTCACTTTTGCCCTGCGTGCAATTGAGGCGTTAGGGATTCCGCTCAAGGGCGCGGTGGAACTTCACTTCACCTACGACGAGGAATTCGGGGGCGAGTTGGGCCCGGGTTGGTTGCTGGCGCATCGCCTGACCAAGCCCGACTTTCTCCTGGCGGCCGGCTTCAGCTACCAGGTGGTGACCGCGCACAACGGTTGCCTGCAGATGGAGGTGACGGTCAACGGCCGCGCCTCGCATGCGGCCTATCCTGATACCGGCGTGGATGCGCTGCAAGCCGCCAACCGGATCCTGAGCGCGCTGTATGCGTTGAACACCGATTACAAGAAGGTGCTCTCACAAGTGCCCGGCATCACGCATCCGTATCTGAACGTCGGACGCATCGAAGGCGGCAGCAACACCAATGTCATCCCCGGCAAGGTCGTCTTCAAGCTCGATCGCCGCATGATCCCGGAAGAAGATCCCGTGGCGGTGGAAGCCTCGATCCGCGCCTGTATTGCCGCGGCGACGCCTCCGCAGGTGTCCGTCGAGATTCGGCGTTTGCTGTTGGCGCATTCGCTCAAGCCGCAGGCGGGCAATCAGGCGCTGGTGTCAGCATTGCAAAAGCATGGCGAGGCCGTGTTTGGCGAGCCCATTCCCACCAGCGGTACGCCGCTCTACACCGATGTACGCCTCTACGGCGCTCACGGCATCCCGGCCGCGATCTATGGCGCCGGCCCGCGCACGGTGCTCGAAAGCAATGCCAAGCGCGCAGACGAGCACCTGGTGCTCGACGACCTGCGCCGCGCCACGCAGGTGGTGGCGCGCACGCTGCTCGACCTGCTGAATCAGAAATAGAGCCAGGCCGCCAGCAGGCCGCCGAACAGCAGCCATTTGAGCGCGTAGTACGCGGTGCGGTTGCGCGCCTTGATGCGCTTGCCGAAAAGGCGCACGGCCTGGATCGTGGCAAAGGCGCGGTTGATGCCGCCCATAGGGTCGCCTTCGCGATTGGGTGCGGCAGCGGCGCCAATCAGGTTGCGGCTCAGAAAGCGGTTGAGCCAGCGCGCAGGCGGGAACCAGATCGGGCGTTCGACATCGCAGAACAGGATGATGCGGTTGCTTGGCGTGGTGTTCTCGGCGTAGTGCAGATAGGTCTCGTCGAACATCACGGCCTGGCCATCGCGCCAGCTGTAGTTCTGGCCGTCCACGCTGATGTAGCAGCCATCGTCGCCGGGCGTGATCAGCCCCAGGTGATAACGCACGGAACCAGCGTACGGATCGCGGTGGCGCACCAGTCGCGCACCGGGCGGCAAAGCCGCGAACATGGCGGCCTTGATGGTCGGGAATTCTTTCAGCAGCGCGGTGGTGTACGGGCACAGCTCGGCGGCCGAAGGGTGCTCGGTGTCATACCACTTCAGGTAGAAACGCTTCCAGCCCGTCTTGAAAAAACTGTTGAAGCCGGCGTCGTCGTAGCGTGCCGATGCTTTGATGTCGCCCCGCTCGTAGAGCCGCACGGCTTCTTCGCGGATCTGGCGCCAGTGCGCGGTCAGTTTCTCCAGCTCGGGAAAGTTGTCGAGCGGCAGATACGGCGTGCCCGGCGCGCGCGAGAACAAATACATCAGGCAGTTGATCGGCGCCATGAAGGTCGAGTGGTCGCTCAGTTGGCGCCAGAAACCCAGGCGGGCGTGCCCCCGGAAATGAATATGCGCCGTGGTGGCTGCGAAGATCGCCACGACGGCCAATTTAGCGATGAGCATGGCTTTGCTCCTTGACCCTTCGTTATGGGGAGACCCTGAGTCTCTGGTGAAAGGCCAAGACTCTGCGGCGGCAGGGATATTGCGTTTTGTGTTACTTCGCAGCGCGGTGGCGCTCGCGAATTGAAGTACAAGCTCGGCTCATGAGCTGGATCGGAACCCTTGACCTTGACTATCGAATCGATGGCCGCGGCGGCACCACGGCGCTCGATCGCCACGAAGGCCCGCTGCGCGTCTTGCAGCGCCTCTACCCGGAAGGCCCGCGTGTTTGCCATCATGTGCTGGTGCATCCGCCCGGTGGCATCGTCGGCGGCGATCAACTGAGTGTGCAAGCGCGTCTGGCGGAAGGGACGCATGCGCTGATCACCACGCCCGGCGCCACGCGTTTTTATCGCAGCGCCGGTGAACTGGCGGTGCAGCAACTGCATGCGCGCCTCGAGCCGGGCAGCCGGCTTGAATGGCTGCCGCTGGAGGCCATCGCCTACGACGGTGCTTTGGCCGAGAACCGCATGGACTTCGAGTTGGCGCCCGGCGCCGAAATGATGGCTTGGGATGTCCTTGCCTTGGGCCTGCCTGCCGCCGGACAAGGCTTTGCGCGCGGCCGCTTCCTGCAGCAGCTTGAATTGCCCGGCCGCTGGTTGGAGCGCGGGCACATTGACGCGGCTGACGCCGCGTTGCTGAACAGTCCGCTGGGTCTGGCCGGCCACCGCGTGCTGGCCACTTTCTGCTTCGCAGCCGGCGAGCCGCTGCTTGCAAAGCGGCGTGAACACTTGCTGGAGGCCACCCGCGAACTGCTGGAGCTGGACAGCTTGCGTGCGACTGCAGGCTGCACCTCGCCCGAGCCTGGTGTGATCGTCTTGCGCGTGCTCGCACCGCGCGTTGAACCGGCGATGGATCTGCTCAAGCGCGTGCGAGCCGTGTGGCGTGAGCAGGCCTGGCACATGGCGCCGATGGCGCCGCGTGTCTGGAGCACCTGAAATAGGCCGGAAATCCAGCCAGTTAGATGCGCCCTAACGCCGGGCTTGATCGGCGTTTTGAGTGGCGCCAAAGACGCGATCATTCGTCCCGCGCTTCACTCCACACCGCAGCTCCACATCTGCAGCCGGCGCAGACGTCTTGGGCGGTGTCATGCGCTTGTCTGGGGGGCCCCGTTCCGCAAGGACCGGGGCTCTTTCTTTATGTTGGCCCCGTGGATGTTGGCCCCTCGCCTGCGGAATACGCAGTCGGCCATCAGCGAGACGCCGATGGCATTCGTGCCGTCCAATCCCGCGCAGGCGGGATCGGAGCCGTGGCACTCATTCCCCCGAGGGGTGTCGATCGACGCGGCATGGGCCGGCATTGATATCGACCCAGGCCGTCCATGGGGCGGCCCGGCGAACGGCCCGAGGTCTAAGTCAATCCGGGGCGCGTTTGGCCTCCCTATACTCGCCCCACGTCGCCGCGGCGCAATCAGTCCTTTGTAGCGCGACGCCCGCCGGCTTGCAGCGCCCGCAGTGGTGAGCGGCAATCTTGATGAATCATCTCAAGCATGGACGACAGCCTTCTCCCTTATTTGCTCGACTGGGCCAACTTGCTGCTGCGTTGGCTGCATGTGGTCGTGGCCGTCGCCTGGATCGGCGCTTCGGTCTACTTTGTCTGGCTGGACAACCATCTGTTCAAGCCGGAAGCGCCCGACCTGAAGGCCAAGGGTGTGGATGGTGAACTCTGGGCCGTGCACGGCGGCGGCTTCTACAACCCGCAGAAGTACATGGTGGCGCCGGCCAATCTGCCGCAGCACCTGCACTGGTTCTATTGGGAGAGCTACTGGACCTGGATGAGCGGCTTTGCCCTCTTCACGGTGCTCTATCTCTTCAATGCCGACAGTTTCCTGATCGACAAGCAGGTGCATGACTGGAGCGCAGGCGCGGCCGTTGCGGCGGCCCTGGGCTTCCTGGTCAGTGGCTGGGTCGTCTATGACCTGATCTGTCGGCTGTTTGGTCGCAACAAGGACGGCAGCATCGGCAACGATGGCGTGGTGCTCGGCCTGATCGCGGTGTTCATCGTGATCGCCGCCTGGGCTGCCGCGCAACTGTTCGCCGGCCGCGCCGCCTTCCTGATCACGGGCGCCATGATCGCCACGATGATGACGGCCAATGTCTTCTTCTGGATCATCCCCGGCCAGAAACAGGTGATCGCTGACATGCGCGCGGGCCGCGCCGTGAACCCGATCTACGGCCAGCGCGGCAAGCAACGCAGCGTGCACAACACCTATCTGACGCTGCCGGTGCTGATCGCCATGCTCAGCAACCACTACGGCATGCTCTACACGCACCCGCTGAACTGGGCCGTGCTGTGCCTGCTGATGCTGGTCGGCGCGCTGGTGCGCACGTATTTCGTCAAGCGGCACAAGGGCGTCAACGCCTGGGGGCTGATCGTGATCGTGCTGGCCCTCCTGGCAGGCCTGATCGTGTGGCTGAAGCCCGCGCCCACGCCGCCCATGCCGAAGGCGGCCGTCGTCACGCTGGAGCAGGTGAACGCCATCGTCCAACAGCGCTGCATGGCCTGCCATAACGCCCAATTCGCGCAGAAGGACGTGCACCTGAACACGCCCGAACTGATCGAGCAGCATGCGCAGCAGATCTACCAGCAGGTCGTGATCCAGAAGACCATGCCGCTGAACAATGCCACGCAGATCTCCGACGAGGAGCGGGCGCTGATCGGCGCCTGGTTCAAGGCGCGGGCGGCAAAGTAGGCGTCGGGCGGCTGGACCGGCGCGGGCTTCAGCGGGCTTCAGCGCGAGGCTGCGACATAATATCGAAACGTTGTTTCAATATCATTCCCGCCCCATGACCACCTCGTCCCTCACCCGTGTCGCCCTGATCGGCGAGTGCATGCTCGAACTGCAGGGCCAAGCCCTGGGCGCCATGACCCAAGGCTTCGGCGGAGACACGCTCAACACCGCGGTTTATCTGGCGCGGTGTGGCGGCCCGAGCCTCTCGGTCAGCTACGCCACAGCGTTAGGTGACGACCGCTTCAGCAGCCTGATGATGGATGC
This sequence comes from Burkholderiaceae bacterium, assembly GCA_036500605.1. Classification (GTDB taxonomy): domain Bacteria; phylum Pseudomonadota; class Gammaproteobacteria; order Burkholderiales; family Burkholderiaceae_C; genus JAFALK01. The sequence continues at coordinate 108,820 of DASYBU010000019.1, read as the reverse complement.
GTGGCGCGCCGAAGGCATCGAGCTGGACATGGTGCGCCGTCTGCCCGGCCGTCTGCCGGGCCTGTACATGATCGAGCTGAACGAGGCCGGTGAGCGCAGCTTCAGCTACTGGCGCGATAGTGCGGCGGCCCGCGACTATTTCAACGAAGCTTCCACACCGCTTGAGCAGCGCGTTAGCGAATGGGGCGAACGGGATGCGTTCTACCTGAGCGGCATCAGCCTGGCCATCTTGCCGCCCGCCGGCCGCGAGCGCTTGTTCACCCTGATGCAAAACCTGCGGGAGCGCGGTGTCCGCGTGGTGTTCGACAACAACTACCGTCCTCGCTTGTGGCCTGACGCGGCGGTGGCGCGCTCCTGCTTCGAGCGAGCGTTTGAGCTGGCCAGCGTGGCCTTGGTGACGGCCGACGATCATGAGTTGCTGTTTGACGGCGCTGATGCGCGAATGCTTTCCACGCCCGAGCTGCTGATCAAGCGCGGAGCGGCATCGACACTCGTGCGCGAGCCCGGAGGAGCGTGGTCAGAGGCCGCAGCAGAGCGGGTCGCCAAGGTTGTGGACACCACGGCCGCAGGTGACTCCTTTGCAGCCGGCTATCTGGCCCGGCGACTTCATGGTGCGAGTGCTTTGGACGCCGCAGGCTTCGGCAACCGATTGGCGGCTCGCGTGATCCAACACCGTGGTGCGCTCATTCCGCGCGAGGCGATGGCGGACTTGCTTTAACGTTTCGCCGGCCATTGCCTGGCGGCATGCAGGACGCGAAGGATGCGAAGTTCCTCCCCCTGTTGGTCATAGACCAGCTCACGACCCGGCTTTGAGTTTGCGGCGGGTTTCAGCCTTGCGCTTGGCGAACTGGGCCTCGACCTGCTCGGCCGGCATCAGGCGGCCCGCTTTGGCGGAGTTCAAACCCACCTTGACCTGTTGATGGAACCAGACATCGTGCGCCTCGGCTTCTTGCTGTTGGCGTACATAGTCCCGCATGAAGTCGCGCAGCAGTTGAGCGCCGGTGCGGTCGCGCGCCTTGGCCGCGGAAGAAAATTCGGCCTTGAGACCTTCATCGACCCGAAAGGTGAAGGTTGCCTCGCTCATTTGTTGAAGCTCCATGTGTTACGTGATCGGTGCATTGTGGCACCGCGCCCATCCCACATTCGACGCCATCAAGCCTAATCCGCGATCGCATGAGAGGTGACCTGAATCGGGAACCCGCACGCGCCCGAAAAGGCCGAAGTGTTCCTGCCCCTAACTGCCGACATGAGCGGGTTAGAGGCAGTTAGGGGCAGGGACGCTCCGGCCGGCCGCCACACTTCTTGCCCGGCAAGTGTTTGCCGGGACATGCGTCTCAGACCGTCAAATAGTCTTCCCGCCGCGGTGAGAACTGATCGAGCAGCGTGCTGTTCGCCTCAAGCGCCTTGACGCCGTGTTCCGTCAGGCGAGGCGCAACAAAGGCATCGCCGGCACGGACCACGCAGGTCACGCCTCCGACCTTGCATTCAAACGAGCCGGAAATGCAGAAAGCGATCTGATCATGCGCATCATGCGAATGCGGCGTGCCGATGGCGCCTTCGTCGAACTGCACCAGCACCGACATCAGCTCCGGCGTATGGCCGACGATCTTGCGGCGGATACCGTCGCCCAGCTCTTCCCAGGGCGTGGCGGCGTTGTCGAAAAAGGCATTCATGCAAGCACTCCGTCTGTCGTTCCGTGCACCCGCTGATCGGGCGCGTTAGCAGCTACTATAGCGTCTTGATAGAAAATGGAACGATGGTTCAATAAATGGAAAACCATAATTCCAACTTCAAGCGCAGAGCCGTTAAGCTCGCTCTATCGAATTCATGAAACGCCGTTTCGTTTTGCAAGAACCGGCCCGAACCACAAGGAATCTCTCCGATGGACATCCGTCAACCCATTCACAGCGCCCACGCCAAGCAGCTGGACACCACCGGCTTGCGCGAGCAGTTCCTGGTGCAGCACCTGTTCAAACCCGATGAGGCCACGCTGACCTACAGCCAGATCGACCGCATCATCGTCGGCGGCATCATGCCGGTGAGCAAGGCTGTCAGCTTCTCGCCCGAACTGGGCAAGCACACGGGCACCGATTTCTTCCTGCAACGTCGCGAGCTGGGCCTGATCAACGTTGGCGGCGCGGCGCGCGTCAAGGTGGACGAGCAGACCTACGAGATCGGTTCGCGCGAAGCGCTGTACGTGGGGCAGGGCGCCAAGGTGCTCGAGTTCACCAGCGTGGACGCTGCCAAGCCGGCCAAGCTCTACTTCAATTGCGCGCCGGCTCACACCGCTTATCCGAACAAGAAGATCACGCTGGCCGAAGCCTCGCCCGAGACGCTCGGTTCGCCCGAGACCAGCAACCGCCGCACCATTCACAAGTTCATCGTGCCCGACGTGCTGCCGACCTGCCAGTTGCTGATGGGCATGACCCAGCTCGAGCCGGGCAGCTTGTGGAACACCATGCCGTGCCACACGCATGACCGTCGCATGGAGGTGTACTTCTACTTCGACATGAACGAGAACGCAGCCGTCTTCCACATGATGGGTCTGCCGACCGAGACGCGTCACCTCGTGGTGCGCAACGAGCAGGCGGTGATCAGCCCGAGCTGGTCGATCCATTCCGGCGTGGGCACGCAGTCGTACACCTTCATCTGGGGCATGGTCGGCGAGAACCAGGTCTTCAAGGACATGGACCATGTGCCCATGACCACCTTGCTGTGAAGGCCGAGCAATGATCCTCGAGCAATTCCAGCTGCAGGGCAAGGTGGCCATCGTCACCGGCTGCAACACCGGCCTCGGTCAGGGCATGGCGCGCGCGCTGGCTCAAGCGGGCGCGGACATCGTTGGCGTCAACGTCAGCGAACCCGCGGAGACCCGCAGCGAAGTAGAAGCCCTGGGCCGCCGCTTCATGGACCTGCGTGCCAACCTCAGCGACATCTCCTGCATCGAAGGCCTGGTCAACGAGGCCCGCACGATCAGCGGCAATGTCGACATCCTGGTCAACAACGCCGGCATCATCCGCCGCGAGGACGCGATCAAGTTCAGCGAGAAGGACTGGGATGATGTGATGGACCTGAACCTGAAGACAGTGTTCTTCTTCTCGCAGGCCGTCGCGCGCTCTTTCCTCGCTCAGGGCAAGGGCGGCAAGATCATCAACGTGGCCTCGATGCTGTCCTTCCAGGGCGGTGTGCGCGTGCCTTCGTACACCGCGTCCAAGAGCGGGGTGATGGGCATCACGCGCCTGATGGCCAACGAGTGGGCGGCCCACGGCATCAACGTGAATGCCATTGCGCCGGGCTACATGGCCACCAACAACACCGCACCGCTGCGCGCCGACGAGGGCCGCAGCGCGGCCATTCTGGACCGCATCCCGGCCGGTCGCTGGGGCACGCCCGATGATCTGGCGGGGCCCGTGGTGTTCCTCGCTTCCAAGGCTTCGGACTACGTCAACGGCTACACGATTGCCGTTGATGGCGGGTGGTTGGCGCGTTAGGTACCGGTACGTCCGAAGGGGCGATTCATCCTGATGGACAATCCGCCGCAACAAGCCTCATTGGCGCAATCGAGAATTCATGGACGACGATTCACTGGACGCGAAGCAACCCGAATCGGTTGCCGCGGTGCTGAAGGTTTTTGCGATCCTGCAAGCCCTGTCTGAACAGCGCGAGACGGGCATCTCGGATCTCTCGGTCCGGCTGGCCATGCCCAAGGCCACGGTCTATCGTTTCCTGCAGACCATGAAGACGCTGGGCTTTGTGCGCCAGGAGGCCGACAGCGAACGCTACGGCCTGACCATGCGCGCGTTCGAGCTCGGCGCCAAGGCGCTGCAATATCCCGAGCTGGTGGACCTGGCCAAGCACCACATGCAGATGGTGGCGGACCTGACCGGCGAGACCGTGCACTTGGGCACGCTGATCGACAGCGAGATCATCTACGTCCACAAGATCGACTCGCGTCACACGCTGGGCATGTACTCGCGCATCGGCCGCCGCGCGCCGCTGCACTGCACGGCCATCGGCAAGGTGCTGATGGCCTGGGAGCATCCGGACCGGCGTGATCGCATCCTCGACGGCGCTGTGTTCGAGCGCTTCCGCGAGAAGACCATCGTCGAGCGCCCGGCCTTCCTGGCCGAACTGGACCGCGTCAAGGCACAGCGTTATGGCGAAGATCGCGAAGAATTTGACGACCACATCCGCTGCCTCGGCGTGCCCATCTTCGACCGCCTGAGCCAGCCGATCGCCGGCATGAGCGTGTCCTTCCCGAGCTTCCGGTACAGCGAGGAGAAGGCGCCCGAGGTGGTCAAGGTGTTGCAGGCGGCGAGCCGCGACATTTCCATGCGCCTGGGCTGTTCACGGTTTCCGCTGGACCTGTAAGCTCGGGGCATGAGCCCTGAGCCTGATCCTCGCCGCGTCCTTCAGCATCTCTATGAAGCAGCGGTAGCCAGCGCCCTGCCTGGCCGCATGCTCGCCGCGCATCTGCCAAAGCCGCCCAGGGGCCGCACTCTGGTGCTCGGTGCGGGCAAAGCCGGCGGCGCGATGGCCGAGGCGCTGGAGGCCAGCTGGCCCGCCGATGCGCCGCTCTCCGGCCTCGTGATCACACGCTACGGCCACTGCCCGCCCAGCTACAAGCCCAGCCGCGTCGAACTGGTCGAAGCCGCCCATCCGGTGCCCGACGCAGCCGGCGAGCAGGCGGCTGCACGCATGCTCGCGCTGACCGCAAACCTGAGCGCCGACGATCTCGTGATTTGCCTGATCTCGGGTGGTGGTTCCGCGCTGATGGCCCTGCCTGCCGAGGGTTTGCAACTGGCGGACAAGCAGGCGATCAACAAGGCTTTGCTGCATTCCGGTGCCGCCATCGACGAGATGAACTGCGTGCGCAAGCATCTCTCGCGCATCAAGGGTGGCCGTCTGGCTGCGGCCTGCGCGCCCGCACGCGTGATCACGATCCTGATCAGCGACGTGCCCGGCGACGATCCGGCCGTGATCGCCTCGGGCCCCACGGTGCCTGATCCGAGCACTTGCGCCGATGCGCTGTCGATCTGCGAGCGCTACGCGATCCAGCTGCCGCCGGCCGCGCGGGAGGGCCTTGAATCCGGCCGCTTCGAGACACCCAAGCCCGGCGATGCGCGCTTTGCCGGCCACGAACTTCGCATGCTGGCCACCCCGCAGATGAGCTTGCAGGCTGCGGCGCAGGCCGCGCGCGCGATGGGATTGACAGCCCATGTGCTCAGTGACGAGATCGAAGGCGAATCGCGCGAGATCGGCCGCATGCACGCCGCGTTGGCACGTTCCGTCGCTCGGCGCGGCGAGCCCTTCGCCAAACCCTGCGTGCTGCTCTCGGGTGGCGAGACCACAGTGACGGTGAAGCACAAAGGCGGTCGAGGCGGCCGCGCGACGGAGTTCCTGCTCGGCTGTGCGCTGGCCCTGCAAGGCGAGCCCGGTGTGCATGTGCTGGCGGCCGACACCGACGGCATCGATGGTGTGGAAGACAACGCGGGAGCTTTCGTCACACCTGACACCTTGGCGCGAGCTGCGAGCCTCGGCGTCTCCGCGCGTGCGCAGCTGGAGGCCAACGACGCGTACAACTTCTTCGCGCCGCTGGGTGATCTGCTGGTCACCGGTCCCAGCTTCACGAACGTCAACGATTTCCGTGCGCTTCTGATCCTTTGAGCTCGCTTGATCTGGATTCGCGCACCGGCTTGGCACGGTTGACGTGGGACAACGGGCGCCAGAGAGGGGTGGGCGAAATTGTGTTCCATGCTGAACCATCGCCACGAATCCCAAGCGCTCTCGGCCACCGAGTCCCAACAACATGCATCGCTGCTGCCCGAGGGCTTGAGTCCTCCCGAATGGCAGGTCTTGTTCGGCGCGCCCTTGCTGGCGACCGAGCTGCAGGGCCTCGAATCCTTGCAGCGCCTGCGCCGCCTGAGCCGCGGCGAGACGGTGTTCACGCGGCAGGAGCGTGCGCGCGATCTGGTTGCCGTGATCAGCGGAACGGTGGGGCTGGGTCAGAAGCGCGAAGATGGCAGCTTTGATCTGCAGCGCAATGTCTGCGGCCCGCAATGGCTCGATCTCTCCAGCGCGTGGCTGGGTGGAGGGCATGGGCAGGATGCGATGGCGCTCGGCGACGTCCAACTCGTCGAGCTGCCGATCTCAAGCGTGCGCGAGCTTCTTCTCCAAGAGAGCCAGCTCAGCGAACGATTGCTCGCGGGCCTGGCGCGCACCGTGCGCAGCCTCGCCGCCATGAGCCATGACCTGGTTTACAAGGACGCCGAGCGGCGACTGGCCGTGTGGCTGCTGCGCCGCTGCCAGCCCTCGGGCAATGAGCTGCTGGTGCCGCTCAGCGAGCGCAAGCGCGATGTGGCCGCACAGCTCGGCGTCACGCCCGAGACCTTCTCGCGCAGCCTCAAGGCCATGCGCGTGAAGAACATCATCGAAGTGCTCGGCTACACGATCCGCGTGATCAACCTGCCAGCGCTGCAAGCACTTGCACAGGACTCTCAGCGGGCGACGCGATCGTCGCCAGCGCATTGAGCACACTCTCGGCGGTGGCGGGCGCCAGCAGGCGCGGGTCGCAACCCGCGGCGCCGGCTGCGGCCACGGCATCCTTGATCGCCAGCAGCACCGAGAAAGGCAGCAGCAAAGGCGGCTCGCCGACGGCCTTGCTGCGGTGGATGCTGTCCGAGAGGTTGTCGCCCTGGAAGAGGCTAACCCTGAAGTCCGGCGGCATGTCGTTGGCGGTCGGGATCTTGTAGGTACTCGGCGCGTGCGTGGTCAGCAGGCCGCTCGTCGGATGCCAGACCAGCTCCTCGGTCGTCAGCCAGCCCATGCCCTGCACGAAAGCGCCCTCGATCTGGCCAATGTCAATGGCCGGGTTGAGCGAACGTCCCGCATCGTGCAGCACGTCGGCCCGTAGCACGCGGCTCTCGCCGCTGAGCGTGTCAACGATCACTTCCGCAATCGCGGCGCCATAGGCGAAGTAGTAGAAGGGCTTGCCCTTCAGCGTCTTGCGGTCCCAATGCAGGCCGGGCGTGGCGTAGAAACCATCGCTCCAGAGCTGGACGCGTTCGGTGTAAGCCTTGGCGATGAGCTCGGGGAAGGGCAAGGTTTTGCCGCCGCCGCACACTTCATCTTCAGCAAAGCTGACGACGTCCTCGGCACAAGCCAGCATGCGCGCGGCAAGGGGCCGCAAGCGGTTCTTGATCTGCAGCGCGGCGTCCTGCGCGGCCTTGCCGTTCAGATCGCTGCCAGTCGAGGCGGCCGTGGCCGAGGTGTTGGCCACACGTTGCGTGTCCGTAGCGCTGACGCGCACATGGTCGAGGCTAACGCCCAATTCATGTGCCACGACCTGCGCCACCTTGGTGTTCAGACCCTGGCCCATCTCGGTGCCGCCGTGGTTCACCAACACCGAGCCATCGGTGTAGACATGCACCAGCGCGCCGGCCTGGTTCAGGTGCGCGAGATTGAAAGAGATGCCGAACTTGACCGGCGTGAAGGCGATGCCCTTCTTGAGCACCGGGCTCGTCTGGTTGAAGGCCGCGATGGCGGCACGGCGCTCTGCGTACGCGCTGCTGGCCAGCAGTTGATCGCTCAGCGGCGCGATGATGTTGTCTTCGACGGTCTGGTCGTACGGCGTGACATCGCGGCCCGGCGCATAGAAATTACGCTGGCGCACCAGCACCGGGTCGAGCTGCAGCCGCCGCGCGATGCTGTCCATGATCATCTCGACCGCGAGGGCGCCCTGCGGTCCGCCAAAGCCGCGGAAGGCGGTGTTGCTCTGCGTGTTGGTCTTGGCGCAGTAGCCATGCAGCGCCACATGGGGCAGCCAGTAGGCATTGTCGAAATGGCACAGTGCGCGTGTCATCACCGGCGCACTCAGGTCGGCCGAATGGCCGCAGTTGGCGATCAGGTCGACCTCGGCGCCGAGGATGCGGCCTTCGTCGTCAAAGCCGATGTCCCAGTTGTAGTCAAAGCCATGCCGGCGCCCGGTGACCAGGAAATCGTCGTCGCGGTCCACGCGCAGCTTGACCGGCTTGCCAAGCTTGTGCGCGGCCAGCGCGGCTACGCAGGCAAACACGGCCGACTGCGATTCCTTGCCGCCAAAGCCGCCGCCCATGCGGCGGCAAGTCACCTGCACCTGGTGCGAGTGCCAGCCGAACATATGCGCCACGAGTTGCTGCATCTCGCTCGGGTGCTGCGTCGAGCAATGCACGAGCATGCCGCGCTGTTCCTGCGGCAGGGCATAGCTGATCTGGCCTTCCAGATAGAACTGCTCCTGACCGCCAACCGACCAATCGCCCTTGAGCCGATGCGGCGCATGGGCCAGCGCTTTGGCGGCATCGCCTCGGATCAGATGCATCGGGTCCACCACGTACTGGCGGGCGGCATGGCCTTGTCGAGCGGTCAGCACCGGCGGCAGGGTTTCAACCGTCAGCGCCTTCTTGGCCAGGGCCGCTGCGCGGCGCGCCAGTTCGCGATCGGTGGCGATGATGGCAAAGACTGGCTGGCCGAGATAACGCAATGCATCGGCGGCAAAGATTGGATCGTCGTGCGCGAGCGGGCCGCAGTTGTTCTCGCCAGGAACGTCCGCCGCGCTCAGCACGGCCACCACGCCGGGCTGCTTGCGCAGCAGCTCCAGATCGATCGAGACCAGCCTGCCATGCGCCACCGGCGAGAGGCCCAGCGCCGCGTGCAGCGTGCCCTGAGCCTCGGCGATATCGTCGATGTACGTGGCTTCGCCGCAGACATGCAGTGCTGCGGACTCGTGAGGAAGATTCTTGCCAACGCTCATGATGCTTGCCAAACACTCAGTTCGCGCGCCGCGAGCGGCGCATTCGGTCGCGTCTCCAGCCAGAAGCGGCGCAGGAGATTGCCGGCCACCTGGCCGCGATAGGCGCTGCTGGCACGCATGTCGCTGAGCGGCTTGAAGTCGATGCTCAGCGCCTTCATGGCAGTCCAAGCCGTGTCTTCGGTCCAGGGCTGGCCGACCACGAGGCCTTCCGCGTGGGTCGCGCGCTTGACGATGGCCGCCATGCCGCCGTAGACAAAGCGGGCGGCCTTGACCGTTTCGCCATCCAGCTGAACGGACAGCACCGCGCACACCGCCGAGATATCGCTGTCGTATCGCTTGGCGATCTTGTAGCCGCGCAGTTGCAGGCCGGCCGGCTGCGGCGGCACGAGCATCGCCTCCACGAACTCGCCCGGCTGCAGCGCGTTCTTCATGTAGTCGAGATAGAAATCCTCGAGCAGCAGGCGCCGCTGCGTCGCGCCCTTGCGCAGCACGATCTCGGCGCCCAGCGCAATCAGAGCCGGCGGTCCATCACCGATCGGCGAGCCATTGGCGATATTGCCGCCCAGCGTTCCGGCGTGGCGCACCGGCGGCGAGGCGAAGCGCAACCAGAGTTCGCGCAAGTGCGGCTCCTGCTCGTTCAAAGCGGCCCAGGCGTCTTCGAGCGAGGCCGCGGCGCCGATCCACAGGCCCTGCGCATCGCGACGGATCTCGCGCAGCTCAGCCACCTGGCCCGTGTAGATCAGATCGCCCAGATCGCGGAACTGCTTGTTGACCCACAGGCCCACGTCGGTGCTGCCGGCCAGCAGCCGCGCCTGCGGCATCGCCTCGCGCAGCGCGGCCAGTTCATTGATCGTGCGGGGTGCGTGGAAGTGATCGATGCGTCCACCGAATGCGGGGTTAGGTGCGGCGTAGTGCAGGGGCTCCTGCAAGGCGCGCAGCGCTTCGGCGACGGGCGCTCGATCAAGGCGGCGCGGCGGCAGCTCGAACATGCGCTGGCCGGCATCGAGGATCGGGCGATAGCCCGTACAGCGGCACAGATTGCCAGCCAGCGCATCGGACAGCTCGGCGCGCGTGGGCGACTTGTCATGCGCCTCATAGCAGGCTTGCAGGCTCATGATGAAGCCGGGCGTGCAGAAACCGCATTGCGCGCCGTGGCACTCGACCATCGCCTGCTGCACGGGATTCATGTCTTGTGAGTTGCCGAGATCTTCAACCGTCAGCAGCGCGCGGCCATCGAGCGTGGGCAGGAACTGGGTGCAGGCATTGACGTTGCTCAGCTGAAACTCGTCGCCCTTCAGCTCCCCGACGATCACCGTGCAAGCTCCGCAATCGCCCTCGGCGCAGCCTTCCTTGGTTCCGCTGCAGTGCGCATGTTCACGCAGGTACTGCAGCACCGTCGTGGTGACGGGCAGCTCTTGAACGGTGCGTATCTCACCGCGATGGAAGAAACGCAGAGGACGGATTTCGCTCATAGGCTTCAGGTATAGCATGACGAAGGCAGAATTGGCGCCATGACTCTTTCACGAATTGCCCTGCACGGTGACCTGCTTGATTTCGCACAGGCGCCGGCCTGGGGAGCGGTGGAAGACGCTGCCGTGCGGTATCGCCCCAACCATTGGCTGCTGGTTGAAAACGGCCGCATTGCCGGCGTGCAGGCCGAGGCGCCCGATGAGAGTTGGCAATGCGAAAACCATGCCGGCCGTTTGATCCTGCCCGGCTTCATCGACACCCATGTCCACTGCCCGCAGCTCGACGTGATCGGCTCCTACGGCACGGCACTGCTGGACTGGCTCAAGACCTACACCTTCCCGGCCGAATGCCGCTATGCCGATCCAGCCGTGGCGCTCGCGGGCGCCGAGCGCTTCCTGGATGCCTTGCTGGCGCACGGCACCACCGCCGCTGTGGTCTTTCCGACGGTTCACAAGGTCTCGGCCGAGATGCTGTTCGAAGCGGGCCGTGCGCGCGGCATGCGCCTGATCACCGGCAAGGTGCTGATGGATCGTCACGCCCCGATGCGCTGCGCGACGATGTGGTGCAGGCCGAGCGCGATTGCGTGGATCTGATCGATCGTTTTCATGGCGTCGAACGTCTCGGTTATGCCGTGACGGTGCGCTTTGCCCCCACGAGCACGCCCGAGCAATTGGCGATGGCAGGCAGCCTGTGCCGGGCCGACGCATCGCTCTACATGCAGACCCACGTGGCCGAGAACCGCGATGAGGTGGGCTGGGTGGCCGAGCTGTTCCCCGACGCCCGCAGCTATCTCGATGTCTACGACCGCGTCGGGCTGGTTCACTCTCGATCCGTGCTCGCCCACGGCATCTGGCTCGACGAGGCCGATCGCCGCGTGCTGCTCGATACCGGCGCCCAGATCGCGCATTGCCCGTCCAGCAACCTGTTCTTGGGCAGCGGCATCTTCGATTGGCCGAGCCATCGCGCGGCTGGTGTGCGAGTTTCGATGGCCAGCGATGTGGGCGGCGGCACGACGCTGTCGATCCAGCGCAATCTGCTCGACGCCTACAAGCTTCAAGCGCTGAACGGCCAGCGCCTGACCGCCTGGGTGGGCCTGCATGCCGCCACCCGTGGCGCGGCCGAGGCCTTGGGCCTGGCCGCTGAGATCGGCAGCTTCGACACCGGCTGCATGGGCGATGTCTGCGTCTGGGACTGGGCCCACGGCCCGGTGGCCGAGGCGCGCGACGCGGTCGTGCGCGAGCTGCATGAGCGCGTGTTCGCGTGGATGTGCCTGAGCGATGAACGCAATCTGCGGGCTGTTTACGTGGCCGGCCGCCGATTCCAGGGACACGCAGGCGCGGATTGAGCGAGACACTGAGACACAGCGCGGTAGGTTGGTTATACTGAATTAAATTTTTCTCAGTATAACCAGCCATGCTGCACGCGCCGCTCTCGACTGCCGCCCAGACCGCCTACGCCTCGTTGCGCAGCGCCAGCATGTTGGAGGGCGTTCGTTCGGTTGCTTCCTTGCCCGGCAGTTTTTCGATGAAGACGATCAAAGGGCATGAATACTGGTACTACCAGATGCCCGATCTGACCGGCAAGCAAAAGCAGATCTTCCTCGGCCGAGCCACAGCGGAGTTGAGCGCCCTGATCGATCAGCATCGTCGCGGTGACGAAACCACCACGCATCTGCGCCAGCTCACTCGCCAGGCCATCGCCGCGGGTTGCCCGTCCATCGTGCCATCGCATGCCAAGATCATCGAGCGATTGGCGGATGCCGGGTTCTTTCAGGCTGGAGGGATCCTGGTCGGCACGCATGTCTACATGGCGTATCAGAACTATCTTGGCGTGCGTTGGACGTCCGGCGCGCAGACCGTCGATCTCGACTTTGCGCACGCGGGCCGCAATGTTTCCGTCGCGATTCCCTCGGACGTCACGATGGACATGGGCAGCGAGATCGAAGCGCTGAAGATGGGCTTTGTGCCCGTGGCGAGTCTGACCACCTACGTCAAATCGGACGAGCAGGACTTGCAGATCGACTTTGTCACCTCCATGCACAGAGTCGGCGACACGCCCGTCCTGATCAAGGCCCTGAACGCCGCCATGCAGCCCTTGAAGTTCATGGAGTTTTCGATGGAGGCGCCGATCCAGCTCACCTTGCTGGCCCAGCGCGGCCCGATCACGGTCAATGCGCCGCCGCCCGAGAAATACGCGCTGCACAAGCTGCTGGTCTATGGCGAACGCCCCCAGGCCATGCGGATCAAGGCGAGCAAGGATCTCGATCAAGCGGCATCGCTGATCGAATGCCTGGTCGAGAATGATGCCGACTTGCTCCACGACACATGGCTTGATCTGATCGGCCGCGGTGTCGGCTGGCGTCGCCGGGCACTGGAGGGGCTCAAGGCCCTCAGAAAACGATTCCCGGCCATCGATGTCGCTGCACTCGAAATCCCAGCCGCCGGCGCCTGAGTCTGCCGAAGCGGGCCTGCATTCCATCCGCGCTGATCTGCAATCCGTCGCAAGCGGGATGCCAGCTGGCGCCCTAACGCCCAAAATACACGCATCGACTCCAACCGAGGTCTGCCATGTTCACCTTCCTGCTCTGGTGCGTGCTTTTCGTGATCTGCTGGCCGCTGGCTCTGCTGGCGCTGGTGCTGTATCCGCTGGTCTGGCTGCTGACGCTGCCGTTCCGACTGATCGGCCTGAGCACGGCGGCTGTGTTTGCCCTGCTGGCCGCCATCCTCTTCCTGCCGGCCAAGGTGTTCGGCGGCCGGCGCTAGGCTGAGGTCTTCCTCAGATCTTCATCTCCAGCCGCACGCCCCACAGCGTAAAGCTGCGCCCGCCGCTGCGGCTCGTGATCACCGCATCCTGCGTCGTGATCACGCTGCCGGTGAAGTAGTCGAGCGGCCCCAGGTTCGTGGCCGAAACGCGCACCGCCACATCCTGGTTGAAGTTCCACAGCGCGAAGGCATCCATCACGCGCTTGCGATCGATGCTGTTCAGCTGCAGCTCGGTCTGCTGGATCAGCGTGGACGGCGTGTAGTTCAGGTTGGCGCCGATCGTCAGTGGCATGCTGTGCAGGCGGTAATCAAAACCGATATTGGCCGTGCCCTTGGGTTGCTGGTCGAGCGTGTTGTGCGGGCCGGGAATCTCGTCGACCCTGGAGCGGAACAGGCTCAGATTGCTCCGCATGTTGACGGGTAGTGCGCCCTCGAAGAACTGGTCGAGGCGGAACTTGGCTTCGAGCTCCAGCCCATAGGTCGTGGCGTTGCCGATATTGCGCGGCCGCGAAACCCAGCGCTGCACCGAAGCCCACGACACCGTTTCCAGCTCGGCTTCGTTGCGGATCAGGTTCTGGATCCGGCGGTAGAAGAAGTTGGCGCTGACGATGCCGCCCTTGCTCAGGTAGTTCTCATACGCCAGCTCCAGGCCGCGCGCCACCTCGGGTTTGAGCTCGGGGTTGCCTTCGCGGTCGGGGTAGTTGATCACGTTGGCGCCGCACAGCGCGTTGTCCGGGCAGGCGTACTGCGAGTTGATATTGGGCCGCGCGATCATGTCCGACAGATTAGGGCTGCGGTAGCTTCGGGTCAGGCTGGCGCGGATCTGGTCACGGCTGTTCTCGGCGAACTTCCAGACCGCGTGCAGCAGCGGCGTCCAGACGGAAGACTTGTTGTCCACGGGCGCGCTGCCGGCGCTGCTCTTGGTCTCGATGGTCTCGCCGCGCAGGCCGGCATAGAAACCCCATTGCTTGCCGACGTTCCATTCGTCCTGCGCGTAATAGGCATAACGCAGCGTTGAGGCTGACAGGTTGTCGCCGAAGTCGTCCAGCGCGGGCAGCGGCAGGCCGTTCTGCAGCGTCACGCGATTCTGGTCAAGGTTCTGCCCCTCGGCCTCGAAACCGCCGACCAAGCTGTGCTCGTTGGCCATCTGGTGCGAGAGCTTGGAGGCAAAGCTCCAGGAGCGGTGGCGGCTGTCGTTGGTGTCGTCCTGGGTGCGCGTCTCCACGTCTTCGAGCGACTCCTGGCGGAAGCTGTGGCCGCTGCCGTTCATCTCGCCGATCGCGCCGCGCAGCTCGAGCTTGGTGGTCTCGTCGATGCGGTGCATCCACTGCGAATGCAGGCGCAGCATGGTCGAGCGCGCGCTGCTTTCGGTCGTCGCGTGGTCGTAGTACAGGCAGCGGATCTGGCTGGTCTGGCTCGGGTCGCAGAAGGTCTGCGTCTGCTGGAAGTCGTTGTTGCTGCTGCCCTTGTTCACCACGATGAAGGGTTGCAGCGAGAAGTTGTCGCCGCCGGCCAGCTTCCATTGCAACCGCGCGTTCAGGTTCAGCGACTCGCTGGCAGCGCTGTTTTGCCCGTGGTTGGTGATCGTGCTGCTCGGGCCGCCGTTGTTCAGCTGCGTCGTGTTGGTGCTGTTGACGTCGTCGATGCGCTCGTTGCGCGTCGCGTTCATCGTGATGTTGTAGGCGCCGGTCTCGCCCATCTTGTCGTTGCGGGTCCAGGCGATATTGGGACGCAACTTGCCTCGCTCCTCGGCCACTTGCACGCGCACATCGTTCTCATGCTTTTGCAGCGCCTCGCGCAGCACCACATTGATGGTGCCGGCGATGGCACGCGCGCCGTATTCAGCGGTCGGCGCGCGCAGGATCTCGATGCGCTCGACCTGGTCGGGCGGCAACTGGTCGAGCGAGAAGCCCGGCGGCATGCGTTCGCCGTTGACCAGAATCTGCGTGTAGCCGTTGCCCATGCCGCGCATGCGCACCTCGCCGCCGCGGCCGGGGCGGCCGCCCGTGGTCACGCCGGGCAGGCGCTTGAGCACCTCGCCGATGGTGGTGTCGCCGTAGCGGTCGATCTCTTCGCGGCCGATGATGATCTTGGAGGCGGTGGCCGAACGGCGCTGCGCCTCGTCGCTGACCTTGCCGTCGACTTCCACGCGTTCCAGCTTGGCCGAAGGCGCAGGGCGGCCCTTTGCCGGTCGGGCGGGCTTGGCCGGGGCGCCGTCGTCCGCCTTCTTGGATTTGTCGGACTTCGCGGCGGGATCGCCCGCTTGCGGCTTGACGTCCTGCGGCGCCTGAGCACTGGCCAGCGTCGTCGCAAAAATCAAGAGAATGAGAATAATTCGCATCGGGCGGCAGTATGCCGCAAGCCCATTGCCGGTCTGCTGCTGCAGGCAATCCTTTTATCTTCTTTACCCTGCCGCTGTTGTGGGCTTGCGCCGTACGGCCATCGCCATCAGGGCGGCCAGCAGGCAGGCGGCACCCGCCGTGTAGAGCGCGGGCGAGTAGGTCAGCAGCAGCGTGCGCGAGAAACCCGCACCCCAGGCGGCGGTGGCCGCGCCGATTTGATGGGCGGCGAAGATCCAGCCGAACACAAAGCCGACGCGCTCCTTGCCGAAGGCATCGGCCGCGAGCTTGACCGTGGGCGGCACGGTGGCGATCCAGTCGAGGCCGTAGAACATCGCGAACAGCGAGAGGCCGTAGAGCGAATACTCGGCATTGGGCAGCCAGAGCAGCGAGAGGCCGCGCAGACCGTAGTACCAGAACAGCAGCTTGCGGGTGTCGAAACGGTCGGACAGCCAGCCCGAGGCGATCGTGCCGAAGAAATCGAACGCGCCCATCATCGCGAGCACCGAAGCGGCCGGCACGGCCGAGAGGCCGCGGTCGCCGCACAGCGAAATGAAGTGCGTCTGGATCAGCCCGTTGGTCGACAGGCCGCAGATGAAGAAGGTGCCGGCCAACAGCCAGAAACTCGCACTGCCGCTGGCTTCGCGCAGCGCAATGAAAGGCGTGGCGAAAGTGACCTTCGCCGGCGCCGCTGGTGCAGGCGCGTCGGCGGCCTCTCCGTAGGCTCGCAGGCCCAGTTCGGAGGGCCGATCGCGCATGAACACCCACACCAGCGCCATCACGCCCAGGCAGATCAGCCCCAGCGGCAGCAGCGGCGAGCGCCAGCCCCAATGCTCGATCATCCAGGCCGCGATAGGCAGGCAGATCAACTGGCCCGTGGCCGCACTGGCCGTCAAGACGCCCATCACCAGGCCGCGCCGGGTGGCGAACCAGCGGTTCGAGACGACCGCACCCAGCACCAGCGCCGTCATGCCGCTGCCCACGCCCAGCATCACGCCCCACAGCAGCACCAGTTGCCAGAAAGATTGAATGGCGCCCGCCAGCAGCATGCCGCCGCCCACCAGGGCCAGCGCCGCGCACATCACCGCGCGCATGCCGAAGCGCTCCATCAGCACGGCTGCAAAAGGCCCCATCAGTCCGAACAGCATGAAGCGCAGCGCCAGGGCCGAGGAGATCGCCCCCGTGCTCCAGCCAAACTCGCTGGCCAGCGGCTGCAGCATGGCGCCCGGCAGGCCCAGCGCAGCCGACATGAACAGCATCGTCAAAAAGGTGAGACCGGCCACGACCCAGGAGAAATGCAGGCCGCGTGACTGCAGCCGGCGCGCCAGGGGCGAGGAGAGCGAAAGCGTTGACATCGGCAAGATCCGGGTTTTGATGATTGTCATCATCATAAACATTTTGATGACGAGTGTCATCAAAAAACTTAGAATGGCGTCATGAAAGTCAGCAAGGAACAGTCCGCCGAGAACCGCCAGGCGATTCTGGATGCCGCCGCGCGCCTGTTCCGCGAGCATGGCTTTGGCGGTGTCGGCGTGGCCGAGATCACGCGTGCCGCAGGCTTCACGCATGGCGGTTTCTATCGGCATTTCGAGTCGAAGGAGGCGTTGGCGGCCGAGGTCTGCGAGCTGGCGTTTGCGCGCTCGGTCGACAAGCTCAAGACCCGGCTCGGCAAAGGGCAGGGCGATCCCCATGACTACTTCCACGGCTACCTGAACCCCCGTCATGTGACTGACCCGGGTGATGGCTGCCCGATGCCGACGCTGGCTGCCGACGGCCCCCGTGAGAGCGGCGCCGTGCCCGAGGCGCTGGCACGCGGCATCGGCACTTATCTGCAAGCGCTGGCCCAGCATCGACCCGACGGCGCCATCGTCGAGGAGCCGGGCGAAGAAGACAAGGCCCGCGCCATCCTCTGCCTCTCGGCGCTGGTGGGCGGCATGGTGCTGGCGCGCGCCACGCATGAAGGCGCACCCGCTTTGTCGGACGAGATCCTGAAGACGCTCGAGAGCCAGCTGCAGGCGCTCTGGCGCTGAAACAGCGGCCCTCGGCCCCGATCGCGCTCGTATCCAATTGTTGCAATCTCATCGGCCCTTGGCGGGCCTCGGCGCAGTGGGTTCAGTACGCTTGAGAGCTCATGGCCCAGGTCCTCACGCGTTCCAGTCCCGGCCTCCAGCGCTTGAATCCGGGGAGTCTGTCTTTCCGCCAATGTCTGCTGGCAGCCTTTCTGCTCATCACCGCATCGTTGGGCGGCGCCGCCGCGCAGGCGATGCTCGCGCTCGAGCATGTGACGCTGCAGGGCCGGCAGGCCGCGCAGGATGCGGTCAGCCTGACCGAGAGGGTTCAGCGTCTGGCCGAACGCACGGTCGCGATGGAACGCAGTGCGCGGCAGTTCCTGGTGCTCGACGATGCGAGTCTGCGTGATCGGTACGAGAGCGTCTGGCAGGACGCGCGGGATACGCAAACTGCGCTCGCGCCGATGCTCGGCGCTGCATCCAAGGGCCTCTTCACCGAGTGGGGCCGCCAGGCCGATGCAGCCTGGACCATCCTTCAGCGCACGGGCCGCGCCAAGCAGAGCGCGCTGCGTGACCTGACGCCGATCTTTGCCCACCTCAATCACGTCAACGAGACTTTGGCCGAGCAAGGCCAGCACGAGGTCGACCGCCGCAATGACACGCTGCTCGCCACGCTGGAGCGGCAACGCGGGCTGACCAGCGCGCTCGTGCTCGGCGCCATTTTCCTGGCCGCGCTGCTGGCCTTCGGCTTCGGGCATTGGCTGTCGCGCCCGCTGGCGCACATCGAGGAGGCGATCGGCCGTCTTGGCGAGAACCGCTTTGATCAACCGGTGGCCGTGCATGGGCCGGCCGACTTGCGGCGGCTCGGCATGCAGCTCGATTGGCTGCGCCAGCGACTTGCAGCGCTCGAGTCGGACAAGACCCGCTTCGTGCGCCACATCTCGCACGAGCTGAAGACGCCGATGGCCTCGATCCGCGAAGGCGTGGCGCTGCTGCGCGATGGCGTGGCTGGTACGCTGAGCCCCGACCAGGCCGAGATCACGCGCATCCTGGCCGACAACAGCGCCGCCTTGCAGCAGCAGATCGAAGACCTCCTGCGCTATCACGCGCTGGCCTCCGAGGCGCAGCAGTTGCGGCGCGAAGCGACCGACATCAAGCAGCTGCTGCTCGATGTGGTCGAGAAACAGCGGCTGCTCTGGCAGGCCAAGAGCCTGACCGTCGACGTGCAGGCCGATGACTGCAACGCCGATGTCGACGCCGAGAAGCTCGGCATCGTGCTGGCCAATCTGCTGACCAACGCGGTGCGCTTCAGCCCCGCCGGCGCGACCATCACCTTCACAATCGAGCAGGGCAAGAGCGCCGTGTCGATCGACTGCATCGATGCCGGCCCCGGCGTCGCCGAAGAAGATCGCGAGCGCATCTTCGACCCCTTCTACCAAGGCCTCCAGCAACCGCCGGGCGCGCGCCGCGGCAGCGGGATCGGCCTGTCCATCGTGAGCGAGATCATGCAGGCGCACGCCGGCTCGGTGCGCTTGCTGCCCAGCGCGCAAGGCGCTCATTTCAGGATTGAACTGCCCCATGTTTCCTTTGCCTAAGACGAGTTGCCTGCTGCTGGCCCTGGTCCTGGCGCTTGCCGCCTGTGCAACGCCGCAGCCGCCCGTTGCCGTGATCAAGCCCGCACCGGTGCCGGTCTGCCCGCCTGCACCGCCTGCACCGCAGATTCCCGCCGATCTGGTCGTCTTGAAGAGCCTGCTGAACTATCAGTACCAGCTGCGGCTTCTGAGCCCGGCGGACCTGACGCATGAGCTGGCGAGCTTGAACGAACAGATCGCGCCGGGCCCCGAGCTCGCGCTGCGCAAGGCCCTGGTGCTGAGCCTCGGCCACACGACCGCCGAGCTGACCCTGGCCCAGGCGCAGCTCGACGCCGTCATGAGCAGCGCCGACACCCAGGCCGAAGCACTGAAGCCGCTGGCCTCGCTGCTCGGCACGCGCATCGTCGAGCAACGACGGCTGCTGGACAGTGCCGACAAGCTCAACCTGCAGCTGCGCGAGAGCCAACGGCGAGGCGATCAGCTGACCGACAAGCTCGAAGCGCTCAAGGCGATCGAACACACGCTGCCGGTCACCTCGCTCCCGGCCACGGCGGCCAGCGCCAACGGACGATGAGGGATCAGCCGATGAAGCCCGCCGCCTCGATCCTGCTGGTTGACGACGATCCGGATCTGCTGCGCCTGATGACGATGCGGCTGAGCGCCGCCGGCTACGCGGTGCAGACCGTCAACAGCGCCGAAGCCGCGCTGGCCCAGCTCGCCACCAAGCTGCCCGCGCTCCTGATCAGCGACGTGCGCCTGCCGGGCCTGGATGGCTTGCAGCTGTTCGACGAAGTGCGTACGCGCCACCCTTCGCTGCCCTTCATTCTGCTGACAGCGCACGGCACGATTCCGGATGCGGTCGATGCCACCGCTCGTGGCGCTTACGCCTACCTGACGAAACCGTTCGACGGCAAGGAGCTGCTCGACAAGATCAGGCAGGCGCTGCAACTCAGTGCTGCCGGACCTGCCGCCTTTGATGGCGACGGCCGCTGGCGCCGCGAGCTGATCAGCCGCAGCCCGCTGATGGGCGAGGTGCTGGCCGAAGCGCGCCTGGTGGCGGCCACCGATGCGAGCGTGCTGATCACCGGCGAGAGCGGCACCGGCAAGGAACTGCTGGCGCGTGCGATCCACCGCGCCAGCCCGCGCGCGAAGAAACCCTTCGTGGCAGTGAACTGCGGCGCCATTCCCGAGGCCTTGCTGGAGTCGGAACTGTTCGGCCATGTCAAAGGCGCTTTCACGGGCGCGCAGGCGCAGCGGCAGGGCTTGTTGCCGGCGGCGCAGGGCGGCACGGTCTTTCTCGACGAGATCGGCGACATGCCGCTGGCGCTGCAGGTCAAGCTCTTGCGCGTCTTGCAGGAGCGCGTGGTGCGGCCGGTCGGCTCCAACGAAAGCATTGCCGTCGATGTGCGCGTGCTCTCGGCCACGCACCGTGATCTTGACGTGGCGATGGCCGAAGGCCAGTTCCGTCCCGATCTGTACTACCGCCTCAACGTCGTCAAGCTGCGCCTGCCGCCGCTGTCGGAACGGCGCGAGGACATCGCCCTGCTGGCGCAGCACTTCCTCATGACGCTGGCCGAGCGCTATCGCAAGCACCTCAATGGCTTTGCGCCCGATGCACTCGAAGCGCTGGCCACCGCGGCCTGGCCTGGCAATGTGCGCCAGCTCTACAACGTGGTCGAACAGGTCTGCGCGCTGGCCACCGCGCCGCTGATTTCTCTGGCCCAAGTGCAGCGCGCGCTCCAGACTCCCTCACTGGAAGTGCTCAGTTATGCCCAGGCCAAGCAACGCTTCGAGCGCGACTACCTGAGCCAGTTGCTGAAGCTGACCGCCGGTCATGTGGCCGAGGCCGCGCGCCTGGCCGATCGCAACCGCACGGAGTTCTACCGGCTGCTGCAACGTCATGGGCTCGATCCTCATCATTTCCGTGACGATGGCGTCGCCGACGAGCTCTTGTCGGGGTCCAGCGACAAGGACAAGCCCGAAGAATCAAGGACTTGAGCCTGAGCGCCAATCAGCCGTCGCCCTCCGGCGACAAAAACGGCCTGATCGGCGCCCAATACCAGCCGTTTGCGCAGGGCACACCGCCAAGCTATTGATTGCGAAAGAGATTTCATGCTGGCACGGGCATTGCCTTATCAGCCTTGTGATGCCAGTGAGGCATCGCTACACATCTGATCCATCCAGCAAGGAGATTCGCATGCAACACTTTTCCCCTCTCGCTCGCCAACTGGCCGCCGCTCTGATGCTCGGCGCGGTCTCCGTCATGGCGCAGGCTGCCGACACCACCACAGCTGCGCCCGCGCAGATGGTCGCTGCGGCGAACGTCACGGATGACGCCACGATCACCAGCCAGGTTCAGGCGGCGCTGCAACAAGACAAGAGCCTGGCCGCGATCGCCGTGAGCACGACTGCTGGCGTGGTCGTGCTCAACGGTTCCGCCTCCAGCTCCGCAGCGGTCCAGCAGGCGATCAAGCTCGCCATGACCGTGCCGGGCGTGAAGGACGTCAAGAACGAAATCAAGGTCGGCGGCTAAGTCTCTTCCCCCCATTTGAGCCGCGGCCCTGCAAGGCGATGTTTGCCTTGCAGGGCTTTTTCATGCGCGTGCGCTGAACCCAGCGCTTAGCAAGCAGACATGAATGGACACAAACTGATGCAATGGCTTCATGCGCAACTACCGTTGACAGCCCCCTGAGCACGGGCAGAGACTCGCCGGCGGGTTCTTCTGCTTCCGCCCAAAACGAAAGGGATGTCATGCGAGTCAACAAGATGATGATGGCTGCGGGCCTTTGCTCCGCGACCCTGTTGGTGAGTCAAGCCGCGTCGGCCTTGCAGCCGATCCGCGTGGCCGTTCGCGGCGAGGCGCCGGCCAGCGTGGCTCCTGCGGCGGCGCAGGACGTGGTCGAGTTCGGCATCTACCTGCCGCTGCGCCACCAGGACCAAGTCGAGGCGCTGATCGCGCAGCAGCACACCGAAGGTTCGCCCCAGTACCACGTGTGGCTGGAGCCGCAGGAGTTTCTCGATCGTTTTGGCCCGAAGCCCGCTGACATCGCGGCGGTGAAGAACGCGCTGACGGCACGCGGCCTGACGATCATGTCGTCGAATGCGCATGGCGTGCGGGTGCGCGGCAGTGCCGCGACCGTGACGCAGGCGCTGAGCACGCCGCTCGAGAAACGCGTGACGCACGGCCACACGCGCTTCCACGCGCGCCGTACACCGCAGTTGCCCAGTGAGCTGGCGGGGATCGAGCTGCGCGTGATCGGCCTGGATGCCCTGCCGGAACACCATGTGCACGCACGCATCACCGGCAAGCTGCCGGCTGCCAGCACCGACAACCGCTACGGCGCGGTCGGCCCGTATTGGTTCGACGACCTGAAACAGGCCTACGACTATCCGGCCTACAGCGCCAAGGTCGACGGCAGCAACGTCAACGTGGCGGTGTTGATGTCCGATCTGATCTTCCCGGACGACGTGGCCGCCGCGTTCAACCACGAGAAATTCACCACGCTCACCGGCAAGCAGCCGCCGAGCGTTTCGACGGTGCTCGTTGATGGCGGCGGAGCGTATGACGGCAACGGCTCGTTCGAAGCCAGCCTCGATGTGCAGCAAGTGCTCGGCGGCGCGCCGGGATCGAAGGTCACGCTGGTCAGCATTCCCGACCTGTCCGACCAGAGCATCTACGACGGCTACGCTTACATCGTCGATTCCAACCAGTACGACATCGTCAACTCCTCCTTCGGCGGTTGCGAGCTCGTCTACACGGCGGCCTACAACCAGGGCTCTGACTTCACCTACATCCTGCAGGCGCTGCACGAGCTGTTCCAGCAGGGCAATGCGCAAGGCATCACCTTCGTGGCCAGCTCGGGAGACGAGGGTGGGCCGGCTTGCCCGAGCGTCGACTATTTCTATGGCGGGACGAACCCGATCTTTGTGCCGGGCGTCAGCAATCCTGCCGCTGATCCGAGCGTCACGGGTGTGGGGGGCGGCAACCTGATCACCGCCAGTGCCGTTGGCAGCCTCGGCTCGGCCTATGTGCGCGAGAGCGCTTATGGCGATCCGGAAACGCCGTACGACATCTATGGCCTCGGCACCAACGTCTCCGGCGGCTACTGGGGTGCGGGCGGCGGCGTGAGCGCGGTCTTCAAGAAGCCGCTCTACCAGGTGCTGGCCAAGACCGGCTCCAACCAATGGCGCACCGTGCCGGACATCGGCATGCAGGTCGGCGGCTGTCCCGCCGACGGAGCGATCAGCTGCGGGCCCGATGACAGCGCCGCTGTCGTGGCGTACGGTGTGGGGATCGGCGGCGACTTTTACGGCGTGATCGGCACCTCGGTGTCTTCACCCGAGTTCGTCGGCGCGCTGGCGCTTTATGAACAGCAGTTCGGCAAGAAGAACCATCGGCTGGGCAACGTCAACTACTTCCTCTACGCGATGGGCGCGCTGCAGACGCTGGCGGGTGGCGTGAAGGCGCCTTCGGCCTTCCAGTTCTATCACCGCAGCAACCCCGGGTTTGACGGCACCTACAACGGCGACTTCCCCAGCTACAACTACATCTACATCTACGGCAACGGCAGCCCCGACGTGCGCAAGCTGTTCGGCCTGACGAGCTTCCCGGCTGCGGGAGCGCCGCAGACCAAGACGAATCCCTGAGCCTTCCTCAGAGCATCATCCCGCCCGACACCTCGATGCGCTGGCCCGTCATCCAGCCGTTGCCTTCGGACAGCAGCGCGGCCACCGCATGGCCCACGTCATCGGGCAGGCCGACGCGGCCCATCGCGGTGAGGCTGGCGACCTGCGTGTTCACCGCCGGGTTGTCGCGCACCATGCCGCCGCTGAAATCGGTCTCGATCGCGCCGGGTGCGATGGTGTTGACTGCGATGCGACGCGGGCCGAGCTCCTTGGCCATGTAGCGCGTCAGCACTTCAACGCCGCCCTTCATCGCCGCGTAGGCTGAAGCGCCGGGGAAACTGAAGCGGGCCAGGCCGCTCGAGGTGTTGAGGATGTGGCCGCCATCGTTGATCAGCGGCAGCAGCTTCTGGGTCAGGAAGAAAGTGCTCTTGAGGTGGACGTTGTAGAGCATGTCGAACTGCTCTTCGGTCGTCTCGGCAATCGATGCGTGTGCGCCCACGCCGGCGTTGTTGACCAGATGGTCAAAGCGTTCGCGCTGCCACACATCGGCCAGCACCTTGCTCACACGCTGCGCGAATGCGGCAAAGCTCTTGCTGTCCGCGACGTCGAGCTGCAAGGCCACGGCGCGCCGGCCCATCTTCTCGATCTCGCGCACCGCGGCGTGAGCCTCGGCCTCATTGCTCTTGTAGGTCAGGATCAGATCCACGCCGCGTGCGGCGAGCTTCAGGGCGGCGTTGCGGCCGAGGCCGCGGCTGCCGCCAGTGATCAGGGCGATGCGTTGGGCATGGATGTTGGCGTTGGATGCAGTCATGTCGTTCTCCTTCAGCGGGTTCGGGTGGGTCGATGAGGAGACTTTATGAATTCTCCGCAGGAGGATAAAGTCGCGATTCGATCCAACACTGTTCTTCAATGAAGAACAATTCAGCGATGGAAATCGACGAACTCCGCATCTTTGCCCGCGTGGCCGAACTGGCCAGCTTCACCCAGGCGGCTGAGCAACTGGGGCTGGCCAAGGGGCGCGTGTCCACGGCCGTGCAGCATCTGGAAACGCGACTCGGCACGCGCCTTCTGCAGCGCACCACGCGCCGCGTGATGCTCACGCCTGATGGCGAGCAATTCCTGGAACGGTGCAAGGAGCTTCTGGCCGATGCCGAGCATCTGCAAGCGATGTTCCAGCCCGCGACCACGGGCTTGCGCGGGCGCTTGCGCATCGACCTGCCGAACTCGATGGCACGCGACCTGATCATTCCGCGCCTGCCCGAATTCCTGCAGGCGAATCCGCTGCTGGAGATCGGCATCGGCACGACCGACCGGCGTGTGGATCTCGTGCAGGAAGGCTTTGACTGCGTGGTGCGCGTCGGCGCGCTCGGCGACTCCGATCTGGTGGCGCGCCCGCTCGGTGAACTGGCCATGCGCAATGTGGCCAGCCCCGGCTATTTGCGCGCGAACGGCGTGCCCAAGACACTCGCGGATCTGGCCGGCCACCGCGTGATCCACTACGCCGCCAAGCTCGGCACGCAGAACGCGGGCTGGGACTATGTCGAGAACGGCGTGCCGCGCCTGCTGCCGATGCGCAGCGCTCTGGTGGTGAACGGCACCGATGCCTATCAGTCGGCCTGTCTCTCGGGCCTGGGCCTGATCCAGGCGCCAGCGCTCGGCACGCAGCGCCTGGTCGAGGCCGGCCTGCTGGTCGACGTCTTGCCCGAGTACCGCGCCGCGCCGATGCCGGTCTCCCTGCTGTATCCGCACCGGCGTCATCTGCCGCCGCGCGTGCAGGCGATGCTGAACTGGCTTGCTCAAGTCGTGACGCCGGCCCTGGAACTCAAATCCTCGGCACCTGCACGCAAGCGTGCAAAACTCGCCTGATGTCTTCGCCGTCCTTGCCCCTGTTGTACAGCTACCGCCGCTGCCCGTACGCGATGCGGGCGCGCATGGCTTTGCTGCTGGCTGAACAGCCGTTTGAAGTGTTTGAAATCGTCCTGCGCGACAAGCCTGCGGCGATGTTGGCGCTGTCACCCAAAGGCACGGTGCCGGTGCAGCAACTGCCCGACGGGCAGGTGCTCGAACAGAGCTTGGACATCATGCGCTGGGCTCTGGGGTCTGACGATCGCGAGGGCTGCTGGAGCCGCGCGCAATCGCCCGAGAACCTGGCACTGATCGACTGCAATGACAGCGAGTTCAAGCGTCACCTCGATCGCTACAAATACCCCGAACGCCATGCCACTGAGGGGCTGACGCGCGAAGTCCATCGCTCGCAGGCGGTGGAGCTCTTGCTCATGCCTTTGCAGCGGCGATTGCAGGAAGAGCGCTATTTGGGCGACGACGCGCCCTGCGCAGCCGATCTCGCGATCTTTCCTTTCGTGCGCCAGTTCTCCGCCGTGGAACCCGCCTGGTTTGCGAGTCAGCCGCTGCCGGCCTTGCAGGCTTGGTTGCAAGGCTGGCTCGGCAGCCGGCTGTTCGAGGCCTGCATGGTCAAGCTGCCGCAACAGCAGCGGGTGAGCTTTCCGCAGCTCCGTTCATGATCCTGCCCGCTCAGGACTGAGCGATCGGGCTCACTGCGGCCTTTTCTTCTTCTTCAGGATGGCGCGCTTTCCACGCACGCAAGGCCTGGCGGTATTCATCCATCGCCAGGTCATGCAGATCAAAGATGCAGGGATCGCATCCGTTGCCGCAGCACTCTTCGAGATCGGGTTGATGCGGCGGCTCGGGCTTGGGGTCGTTGTCAGGCATTCAGAACAGCAGCGGGAGAGAGCTCAGGCGAAGGTATTGACCTGCGTTCCCACATGGCCTTCGGTAGCCAGCTGAGGCTGCTGCGGCAGCGCTGCGATCAGTTGGTTGGCCGTGTTTTCCTGCTGCTCAAGCGCCTTCTTCTGCACCAGCAGGGAGGCGGAACCTTGAACCGTGCTCAGGTCAGCCGAGCTGGCATTGGTGACGGTGGCGTTGTTCACGGGGTCCATTGAAACTCACTCCTGATGGCGGCGAGCCGATACGGACGGCTCGGGGCTTGAATGGTGGCACGTTGCCGTCGACCCGGCAAGTTAGGCCCGAGCGCCTGCGGGGCTTTGTCCGTGCCTTCCGTCACGGGCCCGCCAGCGCTTGCAGCCGGTATTGCTCGATCAGGCCGCCCTTCCTCATCTTGCGCAGGATCTCGCTGAGCTTCGGGGCCAGTTCCGCATATTTGCGCGCCAGGAAGACGTGATACGTGACGGGCTCGAGCTCGCCGGCGATGTAGAAGACCGAGGTGTCGATGCTCGGGTCTTCATGCCGGCGCAGCCAGTCCTGCATCAGGGGTTCGCTGTAGATGAGCAGATCGACGCGCTTCAGGACCAGCATGTGCATGCCGGCATCGAGGTTCATCGTCGCCACCAACTCCTCCTTGGGCAGCACGCTCATCAGCATTTTCTCGGGGCGCCGCGTGCCGGCCAGGTAACCGACCGTCCAGCCCTTGCCCGCGAGGCTGGCCCAGCCGCTCACACGAAATCCCGGGCGCGTCGCGAAGGCCACGTAGCGCGTGATGAAGTGCGGTTCTTCCACGCGCACGAGGCTGGGCTCGAAGGTGTCGTAGTCGTAAAGGCGGTTGATCTCGCCGTCCGACAGGCCGCTTGACGACGCCGCGCCCGAGCGCCGCATCGGGAGGGCCAGGTACTTGAAGCTGTAGCCGAGCCGCGCGAAGGCATCGGTGTAGATCAGCTGCAGCCAGCGGCCGAGGTAGGAGTTCTTGACGTCGGACGAGCCGGACAAAGTGATCTCGGGCAGCGGTTCACTGGCCGGTGCGCGGGTGGCGCCCAGACCTGAAGTGCCCGACAGGCAGAGCAAGAGAAGGATTCGTACAGCCCATCCACGCCGTCCACTGAACATCTTGTCCAGGCCTCCCGATTGTTTGCGCCGACCGTCGGGAGTCTACGTGCGCTGCTGCTGTCTCAAGCAAAGTTTGGCGCACAGATTGAATAGCGCGAGCTAGCGACGTTTGCTCATGATCGCGGCCCAGGCGCGGCAAGCGCCGCCGGAGACAACACCGATGGCGACTGGCATCGCCGCCATGTGAACGCCGACCATGGCCAAGGCCATGACCAACGGGCTTGAGGAACCCGTTGTGCCGCTCGCGCTCGTGCAAAGGGGGATCAGCGCCGGCACCAGCACCAAGCCTGCACCATGCACCGTGGCCATCATGAAGGAGCAGAGTGCCAGCCCGATCCTGCCTGCGTGGCGGTGCCAGCTAACCCCGCGTCCCGACGCATGAACGATGGCCAGGATACCCAGCAGCACGCCCGCAACAAGCAACATCGCCGTGCGGTTCATCGGCAGGCCCCGCATGACGGCGCCAGCCACCAAGGTCATCGAAAGCGCATGCCCGGCGACGAGCGGCAGCAGCGTTCGCCAGGCCCAAACGCTCAGACCTCGCAGCACGGGCCCGCCCTGACCGGCGCGGGCGTGCCCTCGTAGCGGTCGTGGTGCCGCACCCAGTACATGCCGCCACCGGTCCCCTCGTCGCGGCCCTTGGGCGTGAGGTCGAGCATGTCGTAGGTGCCCATCATCACTTCCACGCCGCGGCCGTAGCGCGAGTAGGTGTGGAAGACCTCGCCCGCATCGTCCTTGTAGAACACGCTGATGCCGGGTGCTTCCTCGTGCGGGAAGGGCTGCGAGACATAGTTGTAGAAGACGCGGCCCGTCGACATCTGCTGGCCGGTGAAGCTGACGCCGAAGTCGTAGTTGAACTCGCTGCCCGCCGACGAGACCCACTTGAACTGCCAGCCCATGCGCTGGCGGAAGCGCTCGATCTCGGCCAGCGGCGCACGCGAGATGGCCACGAAGGTGGTGTCGCGCTGTGCCAGATGCGCGGTCATGCCGTCGTTGTGGTCGGCCATGAAGGAGCAGCTCTTGCAGCCCTGCTCCCAGCCGGGAGCCAGCATGAAATGTTGCACCAGCAATTGGCGGCGGCCCTCGAAAAGATCGGTCAGCTTGCGTGGGCCGGTGGGCGTGTCGAAGCTGTAGTCCTTCTCCAGGCGTCGCCAGGGCAGGGCGCGCCGCTCGCTGGCGATCTCGTCTTGCAGGCGGGTCAGTTCCTTCTCGCGGTTGAGCAGCTTCTTGCGCTCGGCCAGCCATTGATCGGCGGAAACGATGGGGTGGGTTTCGGTGTGCATCTGAGGCTCCATATCGGTGAAGTGAATCAGGCCGCGACGGCCTTGGGACGGCGCACGGCGCGAACCTTGCCGCTGTCGCCGCCGCCGGCGTAGAAGACATCGGCGCCGTCGGACTCCAGCCCGCTAACGGCGGTTCCCGACGGCATCTGCAATTGCTCGAGCACGGCGCCGCTGGCCGGGTCGATGCGGCGGATGTCGCTCTCGTCGCCTTCCCAGGTGCCGTGCCACAGCTGGCCATCGACCCAGGTCACGCCGGTCACGAAGCGGTTCGATTCGATGCTGCGGATCAGCGCGCCGGTCTCGGGGTTGATCTGGTGGATCTTGCGATCGCGATACGCACCCACCCACAAGCTGCCCTCGGCCCAGGTGAGGCCCGAATCGCCGCCCTGGCTCGGCGCGGGGATCGAGTGCAGCACCTGGCCGGTGGCCGGATCGATCTTGTCGATGCGCGCCTCGGCGATCTGGTAGAGGTATTTGCCGTCGTAGGCCGTGCCGGCGTCGGCCTCGCGTTCGATGGCGCGTGTCTGCTGGCCGCTGGCGGGATCGAAGGCCAGCAGCTTGGCGCCGCCGGCGGCCCAGACCTGCTTGCCATCGTGGGTGACGCCGCCCACATTGGGCGCGCCCTCGAAGGGCCCGTACTCGCGCAGGATCTCGGCGGTCTGGACCTTCGCCTTCTTGTTGCTGTTCATGGTTGACTCCTGAAGGCCGCTTGGGAATCGGCGGCTTGAGTCAACTCTATTCAATCGGCAGCGAAGCGGGGAGTAACAAGATCGTCGTGAATCCGGCCAGCGTCGGCGCGAGCCAGCGTTGCGCCCGGGCCTTGCCGATGGCGCGAACGCGGCCTTCCGTTTCCAGCTCGGCCAGCGCGCGCTGCACGGTGCGCTGGCTGGCGCCCAGGGCAAGCGAGAGCGCCGACGTCGACCAGGCCGCGCCATCGGACAGCAGCGCCAGCAGCGAAGCCTGCTCGCCGTCGATCGGCGGCACCAGCACGGCGACATCGCGCCCGGCGTGCGGCTTGAGGATGAAGCCGCGCGGCGTGGCCTCGATGCTGGCCAGTTGGGCGACCAGCGAGCGCAGGCGGCCGATCTCGACCCGCAGGCGTGCGCGATGCGTTTCGTCGGGCCGCTGTGTGCGGAATGCGCCCGCGATCAAGGACTCGCGATCAACGTCCTCAGGCCAGCTTTCGGCCAGTGCGCGCGCCAGGGCGAACAGGATCGGCCGACGTGCCAGCGGCTGCCATGCGGAACCCGCACTCAAGCCACGCCGGCAGGCATCGATGACCAAGGCGTTGGAGTTCATCAGAGCTTCGACCTCCTGCAGCCGTAACGCCTGATCTCCGCTGACAGAGAGCCGCCGCGCGGCGGGTCGGTCGAGCGCCGCGCGGGCCTCCGCCACCTCCGCCAGCAGCGCGGGTACATGCGCGCGCTCGGCGGCGGCCTGCGCACGTGCGAGCGCCTCTTTCGCCGCCTCGGTCCGCAGCGAGCGCAGCGCCAGTTCAGCTGCACTCAACTCGGCAACCGCAGCCAGGACCGGTGGCAGATCCAATCCCTCCAGCGGCGCCAATTCGGCGGCGGCTTCGTCAAGACGCCCGAGCAGCAGCAAGCGGCGTGTCGCCACCAACCGTGCATGCAGCGCGTTGGCACGATCCGCGTGAGCCTCCAGCGTGCCTACCGCCGCGGCAAGCGAACGCGGAGAGCCGCCCAGGTCGCGCATCGCCAAAGCCACCTCGGCTTCGGCGACGATGCAACGCGCCCGCGCCAATTCCTCATGGCTCCCAAAGCCCCGCCCCGCGCGCCGCAACAACTCGCGGGCGCGAGGGTGATCACCCAGTTGAGCCATCGCGATCCCACGCAAGGCCAGGGCTGGCGGGTCTTCGCGCAAGGCCACGCGCTTGAGCGCGCCGAGCGGGTCACCGGCGGCGAGGGCGCGTGCGGAGGCGGCGATCAGGGAGTCCATGCAGGGGAGGGTAACCTGCGGTGCGCGAGAGGCGACTTTTGGCTGATGATCGCCGCTCACCATGAAGAAGATTACTTTGGCGCTTGCCGCGCTAGCCGCCTCCAGCGCCCACGCGCTAACCGGCAATATCAGCGCAGGCAAGCAAGCCTTCGCGCCCTGCGCCGAATGCCATCAGGTCGGCCCGGAAGCGCGCAGCGGTTTCGGGCCGCAGCTCAACCGCCTCTTCGGCCGCCGCGCCGGCTCATCGCCCGACTACAAGTACTCGAAGGCGATGATGAATGCCACGATCGTCTGGCAGGAGCGGACGCTGGCCGAGTTCATCAAGAATCCCGACCGCACCGTGCCCGGCACGCGGATGCGCTTTCTCAGCTTCGGCTATGACGAGCAGAAGATCGTCGATCTGCTGGCCTATCTGCGCACGTTTGATACGCCCCACTGACACCCCTCAACCACACCAGCCATGACCCACCCAGCTCGCCGTACCGGCCCACGTCAAGTGGCCTTCGTCTCCACCTTGTTCAGCGCCTTGATCTGCGCTGCACCGCTGGCCTTCGCACAAGCGCCTGCGCCTGCGCCGACCGATCCAGTCTCCGCGCTGGTCGGCCAGCTCGACCTGGCAAAGTACAAGGCCACCATCAAGGGTCTGACGCAGTTCGGCGACCGCCGCCAGGGCACGGAGCGCAACCGCAAGGCGCTCGACTGGATCGAGGCCAAGCTCAAGTCCTATGGCTGCGCGAACACGGAGCGCCTGCAGTACCAGTACACCGAGCCCGCCAAGCGCACGCCGGCCGCGCCGCAGCCCGCGCGGGCCGGCGGCCCGCCGGGGCAGGGCGGCAGCACGCTGTTCGGCCAGCGGGGTGCGATCGGCGTCAACACCGACCCGATGGCCCAGCCCGACGAGCGCCTGCGCGCGCTCAATGCCGAGCAGACGCCGGTGGGCACTTCGCTGCGCGAAGACGTCTATTGCACGAAGGTGGGCACCACGCACCCCGAGGAGATGTACATCGTCTCCGCGCACATGGACGGCATCGGCTTTGGCGAAGCGGCCAACGACGATGGCTCAGGCACGGCGCTGGTGATGGAGCTGGCGCGCGTCTTCAGCCAGCCCGGCGTGGAGACCGAGCGCTCGATCCGTTTCGTGCTCTGGAACAACGAGGAGACCGGCCTGCACGGCGCGACAGCCTACGTGGAGCAGCGCAAGGGTCTGCAAGGCATCGAATCCCCGAAGGGTTCGGGCCAATATCCGGAACCGAAATGGCTGGGCATGATCCAGCACGACATGATGATGTACGACCACGGCATGCCCGTGGCAATGCTAGATGCGAACGGCAAGCCGGTGCTCGACGCCAAGGGCCAGCCGCGCTATGCGCCGCCGAAGGAACAACGCGCCGAAGCCGATGTGAACATCGAGTACCAGGCCAACTCCAGGCACGCCGACGCCGCTGCCAAGCTCGCCTGGGCCTTCCGCTCGGCCAACGACAAGTACGCGACGAACTACCCGGCCGCCGTGGGCTTTCACATGACCAACACCGACTCCACGCCCTTCATGGACGAGGTGCCGGCGATCTCGATGCGCGAGAACGAGCGCGGCCAGCAGATCGGCGCGGGCTGGAACCCGAACTGGCACCAGCCGACCGATCTGTACTCGGCCTACTCGGACAAGGATTTTCTGCTCGGCCTGAACGCTGCGCAGACGACCCTTGCGGGCATCGCGCAGTTGGCCGGTGCCAAGGTCAACAAGAACTGACCTTCACCGAGCGGTTCAAACCCAGCAGAGCCCATGGAGCCGGCTTTGCCGGGCCATCGGGCTCGCCCCTTGAGGGGAGCGCGTAGCGCTACGGGGTGGTCTTATGTCGGTTGTTTCGTGGTGCGCAAATAAGGCTTGATGGTCTTGTAGCCGGGGAAGATCTTGTCGGCTTCCTCGTTCGACACGGCGCCCGTGATGATCACGTCATCGCCGTGCTTCCAGTTCACCGGCGTGGCGACCTTGTGCTTGGCAGTGAGCTGCATGGAGTCGAGCACGCGCAGGATCTCGTCGAAGTTGCGGCCGGTGGTCATCGGGTAGGTCAGCATCAGCTTGATCTTCTTGTCCGGGCCGATGATGAAGACCGAGCGCACGGTGGCGTTGGTGGCGGCGGTGCGGCCTTCGGAGCCGCCCGATTCATCGGCCGGCAGCATGTTGTAGAGCTTGGCGACGGCCAGATCGGTGTCACCGATCATCGGGTACTTGACCTTGGCGCCTTGCGTCTCTTCGATGTCGGCGGCCCAGCGCTCGTGGTTGTCCACGGGGTCGACGGACAGGCCGATCAGCTTGCAGTTGCGCTTGGTGAACTCGGGCTCGATCTTGGCCATGTAGCCGAGCTCGGTCGTGCACACGGGCGTGAAATCCTTGGGGTGCGAGAACAGGCAGGCCCAGCTGTCGCCGATCCACTTGTGGAACTCGATCGGGCCTTGCGTGGTCTGCGCCGTGAAGTCTGGGGCGATGTCATTGATGCGAAGGGACATGGCAAATCTCCTGGTTTGTTCGGTCGACCGCAAATCTTACGCGGACACGCCCACGATCACACTGGAAGCCTTGAAGACCGCGACGGCGTGAACACCATGAGCGAGGCCCGACGACGAGGTTTTGCGGTGCTCACGAGGCCCTGGGCCTTTGCGGAGTTGTCGCGAACCTGTCAATGCTGTTTTGGCGCCTCGGCCGCGCCGCAAAAGCCGCGCGTTAGCACATCCATGTTGTAGATTCGTGAAAGCGGAGCGCTGAATCAAAGAGGCCAAGAGCCCAAGAATGAGGAGACACCTTTTCATGAAAGCCCTGACCCGCCTGAAGATCGGCCCACGCCTGCTGTCCGGCTTTGCGCTTGTGCTGATCCTGACCCTGATCCTGGGCATCTTTGCCGTCAACCGGATCGGCAAGGTGAACGACTCCACCACCGATTTCGCCACCAACTGGATGCCCGCCACGCGCTACCTCGGCGCATATCAAGGCGTGATCTCGTCGATGCGCCGGGCCGAAGCCCGCTTCGTGATGTCCGACGACCCGGAAAAATATAACGCCCAGGTCAAGCGGATCGAAGATCTGATCGGCAAGGCGAAAAAAGCCTGGAAGCAGTACACCTCCACGGTGAACGGCGACGAAGAGAAACGCTATCAAACCGCGATCGAAGCCGCGCAGGGCGAGTACTTTGCCAATGTCGCGCAGCTGATGGTGATGAAGCACAGCGACGCCGACTTCGAGGCCGCCGCCAAGGCTCGCTATGACAAAGGGCTGGCAGCCTTCAACGTGATGATTGACTCCCTCGAAAAGGATGTCGAATTCCAGACCCAGGGAGGCGACGTGGCCTACCAGGCCTCGCAGTCCGCTTTTGAGCAGACGCGCTGGGCCGTCATCGGCCTGCTGGGTGCAGCGCTGGTCATTGGTGGCATCCTGGCGCTGATCATCACGCGCTCGATCATCGGCCCGATCGCTCGGGCCGTGACAGTGGCCGAGACCGTCGCCGCCGGTGATTTGCGCTCCGACGTGCAGGTCGACAGCACCGACGAGACCGGCCAGTTGCTCGGCGCGCTGAAAGCAATGAACGGCAGCCTGGTCAGCATCGTCAGCAGCGTGCGCAACAGCTCCGATTCGATCGCGATGGGCTCGGCCGAGATCGCCAACGGCAATGCCGACCTCAGCCAGCGCACCGAGGAGCAGGCCAGCAATCTCGAGGAGACGGCGGCATCGATGGAGCAGTTGACCGCGACCGTGAACCAGAACTCCGAGACCGCGCGGCAGGCCACGCAGCTCGCGGGCACGGCCAGCGAATCGGCCGAGAAGGGCATGCATGTGGTCAACCGCGTGGTCTCGACGATGGGCGAGATCAGCGACAGCAGCCGCAAAATCGTCGACATCATCGGCGTGATAGACGGCATCGCTTTCCAGACCAACATCCTCGCGCTGAACGCTGCGGTCGAGGCGGCCCGGGCGGGCGAGCAAGGGCGCGGCTTTGCCGTCGTGGCCTCCGAAGTGCGCAGCCTCGCGCAGCGCTCTGCCAACGCGGCCAAGGAGATCAAGACGCTGATCGGCGCAAGCGTCGCGAAGGTCGAGTCGGGCTCGCGCCTCGTGAAGGAGGCCGGCGAATCGATGGGCGACATCGTCACGCAGGTCAAGCGCGTGAACGACCTGATCAGCGAGATCAGCGCGGCCAGCGTCGAGCAGAGCAGTGGCATCGGCCAGATCGGCGACGCCGTCAACCAGCTCGACCAGGTGACGCAGCAGAACGCCGCGCTGGTGGAAGAGAGCGCCGCCGCGGCCGAGAGCCTGAAGCACCAGGCCGCGCAGCTGGCTCAGACGGTGGCGGTGTTCAAGCTGGCTTGATCGCTCCGATCGCCTTGTCCAGGGCGCTGACCAAGCGGTCGATCTCGTCCATCGTGTTGTAGTGCGCGATCGAGACGCGCACCACGCCGCCTTGCTCCTGCAGGCCCAGTGCCTCGATCAGGCGGCGCGCGTAGAAGTCGCCGAAGCGGATGCCGATGTTGTGCCGATCGACCTGTTGGACGATGGTCTCGGAATGCACGCCCTCGACGACGAAGCTGATCGTCGGCACGCGTTCACCGGCGGTGATCGAAGGCCGGCCGATGATGCGCACGCCGGGTCGCTCGCGCAGCCAGGTCAGCAGCCGTTCGGCCAGTGCGTCCTCGTGACGCGCGAAGGCGTCGAAGGCCACCTGCATGCGTGATCGCTTGTTGCCGGTGGCGCCGAGTTCCGTGCCGACGTCGCTGAGGTAATCCGCTATGCCGGCGCAGCCCCATGAGAGCTCGTAGTTCACATTGCCGCGTTGCAGCTTGTAGGGCAGATTGTCGGTGCCGATGAAGAAGTGATTCAGGCTCGGCAGCGAAAGCAGCAATTCGCGTTGCACCCACAGCACCGCGTAGTGCGGGCCGAACACCTTGTAGAAGCTGAACACGACCGCGTCCGCTCCCGTGGCCTGCACATCGACGAGGCGGTGCGGCGCGTAAGCCACCGCATCGACACACAAGCGGCCACCCACCGCGTGCACACGCCTCGCCACCTCGGCGACGGGGTTCACGGTGCCGAGCACGTTCGACGCGAGGGTCATCGCGACCCACTTTGTGCGGGGGCTGAGCAGCGCTTGGAGATCGTCGAGCACCAGCGTCAGCCGCGTGCGGTCGACCGGCCAGATTTTCACGACCACGCCGTCGTTCGCAAGTCGGGTCCAGGCGCCGATATTGGATTCGTGGTCGGTCTCGGTGACGATCACTTCATCACCGGCCTTGAGGCTCGGGCGCAAGGCTTCGACCAGCGTGCCGATCAGGGCCGTCGTCGCCGGGCCCATCACGATTTCCTCGTCGTGCGGCGCGTTGATCAGCTCCGCGATCGAACGCCGCGCCGCCAGCACGCGCTCGCTGGCGCGCTGCGAGGGCGCGTAGCTCGCGCCATGCTGCACGTTGTCGTTCAGCAGATAGTCGCGGATGCGGTCGGCTACGCGCGCCAGCACCTG
This sequence comes from Burkholderiaceae bacterium, assembly GCA_036500605.1. Lineage (GTDB taxonomy): Bacteria > Pseudomonadota > Gammaproteobacteria > Burkholderiales > Burkholderiaceae_C > JAFALK01. The sequence goes on along the minus strand of DASYBU010000019.1, from coordinate 72,639 downwards.
CGAGCCGCCCGCGTTGTCGAGAAACACCATGTCGGTGTTCAACGCGGGGAACTCCGCGCGGATGCGGGTCAGGTCGAGTTCGGGCGATGGCATGGCGCCTCCCATTCAGGCTTTTTGTTGAAAGACGTCAACGCGGCAGATCGCCGAGCGCCTTGCGCTCCTTGGCACGCACGCGCTTGTCGGCCTGCTGCTTCTCGGTTTCTCTCTCGACAGCGGTGGGCTCGGTCGGCATCGGCTTGCGCGGCATGCGTGCATCGGCTTGCGCCGCCTGGTAGACGATCGTGGCCAGCACCACGGCGGCCTGCTTCATGTCGTCAGGCAAGGCGTGATCGTAGGTGTCCACATCGCTGTGATGCAGGCGCGTGCCGTAGTCGAGCGGATCCTGGATGAACTGGAAGCCGGGCAGGCCGACATGGTCGAAGGACTCGTGATCGGTCGAGTACTTGTTGTTGGTGCTGATCGTGCCTTCGGACAGATCGGCCACCGCGCCGAACCAGTCGGCAAACACCGCCTTGGCGCCCACATTGCCTTGCGTGCCGATGCCGCGCAAACGGCCCGCGCCGTTGTCGACGTTGAAGTAGACCGAGAGCAGATCGTGCTCGGGCTTCTTCGTGATCGGCCAGCCGGCGCTGGTCCAGTAGAAGTACGGCGTCATCGCGCGTTCCTTCGCATCGCTCGGGCCGGGGCGGCTCGCGAAGTGCTGCTGCACGTAGGCGGTCGAACCGAACAAGCCCTCTTCCTCGCCGCCCCACAGGCCGATGCGGATCGTGCGCCTGGGCTGGAAGTTGACGGCCTTGAGGATGCGGATCGCCTCCATCGTGATCGCCACGCCGGCGCCGTTGTCGGTGCCGCCGGTGGCGCCATGCCAGGAGTCGAGGTGGGCGCCGAGCATCACGATCTCGGGTTGTTGCCCGTTTTGGCCGCTGCCCGGAATCTCGGCGATCGTGTTCTGGCCCTGCGTGTCTTCGTCGTTGAATTGCGCTTTCACGTCGAAGCTGATCTTCGGCGTAACGCCTGATTCAAGCAGACGCGCCAGCAGGTCGTAGTGTTCGGCGGAGAGCGTCAGCATCGGGATCGGGAAGGTCTTGCCGACGCGGAAATTCTGGCCCGAGGAAACGATCAGGCCACCGTCCCACGAGCTCTTGATCAGCGCGCCCTTGGCGCCTTCGGCCTTCAGGAAAGCCTCGCGCGCTTCGTTGAAGGCGAGCGTCCGGCGGCGCTGCGCGATGTTGTCGGCCAGCGGCTCGGCATCGCTGGCGCGCGTCTTGATGCTGAAGTTGCGCATGTCGGCGAGCTCGGCGGCGGTGTAGCGCTTCGATATCTCGCGCTTGGCTTCTTCCGACTCCACCGGCTCGCTCAGCATCACCGCCTTGCCCTTGAGCTTGCCGCGGTACTTCTGTAGCTCCTCGACAGTCACCGCGTCGAGGTAGATCACTTCTGCCTCCACCGGCCCGGCCGTGCCAGGCGTCCACGCCACGGGGATCGCATGCAGCGAAGTCTTGCGCGGCGCCAGCAGATCGAGGCTCGCCCGGTCATAGCTCCAGCCGCGGCCGAACTGGTAGTTCTCGAGATGAGCGTTCGACAAGCCCCAAGCCTGCAACTGCTCGCGCGTCCACCGGCTCGCCTCGCGCATGTTCGGCGAGTTGGTCAACCGCGGGCCGATCTGGTCGGTCAGGTGCTGCAAGGTGGGCATCACCTGCGAATGGTTGAAGCCCTGGTCGCGGATCGCGTTGAGGATTTCGGGGTCGGGCTTGGCGGCCAGCAGGAGGGTGGGGGCGGCAAGGGCGGCGAAGGCGACAGCGGATCTCAACATCTTCATCACGAGAACTCCGGGAGGGCAGGTGGGCTGCGGGGAAACGGGGGAGGGGCGAGTCTAGAGGCCGGGGCAAGGCAATCCGGTGGCGGATTTCCCTGGGGTGGCGCGCGCTTGTGCGGGGAATGGATCATGTCGAGGCCCGGGGCGCGGCCACGCCGGCGTCGGCGAGGGCTTGAGCACTGTGAAGAAATGTTTCATCAAAGTGTCGATAAGCTTCACAAAGAACCTGATTAATCTTCAGGCATCGAGAAAGTGCTTGGCGCGGACGTTTGTTCAGCAGGTCCGTTTGCATCGCGAGATGCGTTCCAAGACCCAAGACCCAAGACCCAAGACACAGGAGCTTTGTCATGAGATTCATCGCCAGTCGTTCGTTGTCGCTTGTCGCAACATTTCTGCTGCTCGTCACCCTGGCCAGCCCGGCGCGAGCGGACCTGATCATCACTTTGGTGCCGGGCGCAAGCACGGATCTTTCCAATGTGCATGTCGGCGATACCTTGCAGTTCTATACCGTCGGGAGCAGCAGCAGGCCCGGCTCCGGCGAGCATCTGATCGCTTTCCCCGATGTTCATCTTTTCTACACGCCCACGCTCGACTTCATTTCAGGCTCGATCGTGCCTGGGGCGGGCGATTCGCTCGATACGAATCCCAATATCGCGCTGTGGACACTGTTTGCCAGTGCTGCCGGCCCCGTCGAAATGTGGAATGGGTTCTCCGACTGCAATGGCCTGCCCGGAGACACCACGGGTTGCGCGATCACGAACCTGAGCGCAACGCGCCCGGCGGATAGCAATACGCTGAGCTTCACGGTGCTTGACGTGCCAGAGCCCTCGTCGATCGCGCTGTCGGCTATTGCCTTGGTCGGCCTTCGGTTCAGCCGGCGCAAGACCTGATTGCTGCATTGAAGAAACAAGCTTTCCAGATGTCCGCGTTGGTGTCCGCCCGGGTTCTTCAACTCGACGAGCACCAGCGGCCGGGATGCCCAGATCCAGCACCTGCTGCAAGGCCTCTTCGCGAGCGCTGGCCGGCACGTTGGGTGGGGCTTCGTTTTCGAGTTGGTCTTCGGTCCTGCGCCTCCCTGGCGTCAGTTCGTCGTTGCCCTGGCTCCGTGCGCCTCAGCGGATCATCAGCTCTACGTAGGCCTGATAGCTGTAACTGCGGTTCTTCTTTTGTCCTGTCAGCTCGGTCACGATGTCCAAATCCTCCAGCAGCTTCACTGCTGCAGTGGCGGTAGGAAAACTGGTGCTCAATTTTTGTCGCACCTGCTCAATGGTGAAGCGCGGCATCATCGGCAGCATCTCGAACAGCCGATAGCTTGTCGGACCGGCCTTGGCGGCTTCGAGCAGGCGGCGACGGTCAGCTGACACCAGGCTGGCAATCGCAACGATGCCACGCTCCGCTTCTTGTGCTGCCACTTCAACGCCTTCGAGGAAGAAGGTCACCCACCCCTCCCAGTCGCCTTCAGTGCGCACGGCAGACAGGCGGCGGTAGTACTCAGCCTGATGCTGCTTCAGATAGCCGCTCAGGTACATCAGCGGTTCGGGCAGCAGGCCCCAATGCTCCATCAGTGCGGCCATCAACAAACGCCCGATGCGGCCGTTGCCGTCCAGGAATGGGTGAATGGTTTCAAACTGAGCATGAACCAGCGCGACTCTCACCAAGGCCGGCAGGCCCGAGCTCGAGCTTGGGTCGGTCGCGTGGATGTAGCGTTCCAGATCGGCCAGCAGCGTCGGCACCCGTTCGGGTGGCGGTGGCACGAACGCCGCATTGCCGGGCCGCGTGCCGCCAATCCAGTTCTGCGATTGCCGCAGCTCGCCGGGTTGTTTGCCGGCTCCGCGCACGCCGTCCAGCAGCAGTCGGTGGGCATCGCGCAGCAGACGCACGCTGATTGGCAATCCTGCTGGATCGCGCAGCTGTTCTCGCACCAGCCTGAAGGCACGCAGGTAGTTGCTGACCTCTTCCACGTCGTCGCCATTGCTGACGGCAAACCCGGCTTCCTCGTCAAACAGATCGGTCAAGGTGGCCTGCGTGCCTTCGATCTGCGAGGTCAGCAGCGCCTCCTTGCGGATGGCGCTGTACAGCAGCCAGTCGACCGATGGCACGAGGCCGGCCACACCAGACAAGCGAGCCAGCGCCAGCTCGGCCGCGCGGCAGCGCTCCAGCCAGGCGTCAGCTGCCAACGCCGGGCGCGCGGGAGGCAAGGGCCGGGGCACGAAGGCGCGCACCGGCGCACCCAGCGTGGTGGAAACGACATAGGTGCCCGTGCTGCGCATGGTCAGTAAGGCCCGGTTGAAAGCGGGCTTGACTACGGTGTTGAGGTATTAAAGCAAAGTTTAATGTGATTCTTTGCTTTGAAAGGATTCTTTAACAACGTCCGGTGCTGCACAAGCAATCTTGCAATGCGCTCACGCGGCCTGGTGCGCCGACCGATGCGGCAGTCCCGGCCGCATTGGGCAGAAGAGATTCAGGCAGATGCCGCATTAGCCGGCGCACTTGCCTCGGCCTTGGGTTTGAGGCTGACCCAGTGGCCGCCGGCCTCATGGGTCAGGATCAGATCGGGGTAGGTACGCACCATGTCGGAGAGCGCCGCGTGGCCGAATGCTTTGGGCGAGAAACCGGGATCGGTGCGCTTCAGATACTGGCCCAGCGCGCCCAGTCCTACGCGCCCATCGGGTGTGTGTGCCGCCAGCAGGCTGACAGCATTGGCGACGGCCTTGGGTCGCTTCTTCGGTGCGGGTTTGGATGCTGGGGTTGGCGCGGCTGTGGCGGACTTGGCGGCGCTTGCCGGTGTCGCGGCGGCCTCTGGGGGCGTCCACTCGAAGAACTGGTCGCTTGCGTTGCGCAGTGCGTCGGGCGTCTTGGCCTCGCCGACGATATGCACGGTGGCACCGCGCTCGCGCAGTTTGCGGCAAAGGTAGGCGAAGTCGGAGTCGCTGGTGACGACGCAGAAGGTTTCGGCGCGCTGGTCGAACAGCACTTCCATCGCATCGAGCGCCAACGCTATGTCCGAGGTGTTCTTGCCTGCGGCGTATTGGTATTGGAGGCAGGGCGTGAAGGCCAGGTCCACCAGCGCCTTCTGCCATTTGTTGGCCAGGGTGCTGTGGTTGCCGTAACCCCGGCGCAGCACGACGCGGCCAAACTGGGCCACGACCCGCAGCGCATATTCCAGAATCTCCGGCGTCGTGTTGTCGCAGTCCACCAGGACCGCCACCCGGGAGTCCGCGCCCGAGTCGATTTGTGCCATCGATTTGTCTCCCTGATTTGGGAGTCGATGATATTCGGGCGTGGGGTGCTCATTGCAGCCCAGAAAACAAAACGCCCCAGCGCGTCAGCACTGGGGCGTTTCAATTTGGCTCCTCGACCTGGGCTCGAACCAGGGACCTACGGATTAACAGTCCGGCGCTCTACCAACTGAGCTATCGAGGAAATGTTCGGTTTTGGGTGCTCGCCTAACCCTCAAGATGACGGTTGCAGCGGGCTTCTTCACAAAAAAGAGAACCTCAACTGCAGGTTCTCTTTGAATTCTGTGGCTCCTCGACCTGGGCTCGAACCAGGGACCTACGGATTAACAGTCCGGCGCTCTACCAACTGAGCTATCGAGGAATTGTTGCCTCGTCCCCTTCAGCTTTTGCCGGTCAATGAATCGACCGAGCTATCAAGGAACAGAGCCGCAGATTATAGACTGAAAAAATCCCGCCTTACAACTGGACTTCCAGGCTGGCGCGCCAGGTGCGTGGCGCCAAGGGGTACAGGTAGACGTGCGCGTACTGGTACGGCGACTCGCGCCACGCCCGGCGGTCGGTGATGTTGTCCACGCCCACGCGCCAGATGTAGAGCTGGCGGCCGACGTTTTGCGTGTAGCGCAGCGCGGCGTCGAGGCGCGTCCAGGCGGGGATCTGCAGCGAGTTGTCGGGCAGCACTTCGCGGGCGCTTTCGTAGACAAGGCCGGCTTGGGCTTGCAGGCCCGGCATCAGGTCTTGCCGCGCATGCAGCTTGAGCGTGGTGTCGGGCACGTTGACGGGCTTGAGGCCGTTGGAATCGGCGCTGTCTTCACGGCGCGCGCGCAGCTTCATGGCACTGGCCAGCAGGCCGCCGCCTTGCCACTTCAGGTCGGCCTGTGCTTCGACGCCGCGATGATGGTCGATGCCGTCAGGCGTGACCGTTGCGCCGGAGTCGTTCCAGAACGGTTGGCGAACATCGAACAGATCGACCGACCAGTCGACGGTGTTGGAGCCGGCCTTGAGGCCGATCTCCCACTGCTTGCTCTTGATCGCAGGCAGCGCCTTGCCGGCGGTGGTGCCGTAGTCGGGCCGGTTGGGCACGACCTGGCTTTCCACGCCTTCGCCCCAGCTCGCGTAGAGCATGTGCTGGCTGCTGAGCGCGTAGCTCAGGCCGAGCCACGGTGTGGTGAAGGATTGCGAGTAGTTGGTGGGATCGGAGCCGTCGGTGCCGGCGCTCTCGCGGTGCAGCTTCGTGTGGCGCAGGCCGGCAAAGGCTTGCAGGTCGCGGGTCAGCGTGATCGCGTCGCGCAGGTAGAGCTCGGTGCTGCGCTCATCGCGGTTGGTGTTGCCGTCGAAGGTGCTCGGGTCGGCCGGTGTGACGAGGCTGCCGTCGATATTGCCGGTGCCTACGTAGTTGTAGGCCTCGCCGCCGAAGCGCGCCGTGAAGCGGGTGAGCAGGGCGCCTGTGGAGAGGCTGTGCTGGACGCTGCCGGTCTGGAACTTGCCGGAGAGCGACAGATCGAGCGCGGTCGTGTTGCGCCGCTCGTTGTTGCTGCGGAAGTCATACAGATCGAAATTGCCGTTCGGGCAGTAGCTCGAAGCCCAATAGGTGCCGTCGGTGTCAGTGCAACCAAACGGGTAGGCCACGCGGTCGTCATTCTTGAGGCGCTGCACGCCGAGGTGCGCCTCGGCTTTCCAGTCGGCTCCCAGTTGTTGCTGCACGCGGATCGAGGCCGTGTGGCCGTCGAACACGCCGGGCAGGCTCCAGGGCTGGTTGTTGAGGTTGGTGCGCGGGTCGATGGACTTGGCATCGGGCAGCGCGGTGCCGAGCAGGCTGAAGCCGGGCTGGCTGGGCTGGCTTTGATGGCTGAGCTCGCCTTCGATCTGCACGAATGTGTCGGGCGAGACGTGCCAGTCGAGCGCGGCGGCCAGCAGGTGCCGGTTGCCTTCGTCGTCGCGCAGCAGTGGCTTCAGGTGCGCGGCGGAGGCGTTCACGCGCAGGCTCACATCGGCGCTCAGGTGCTGGCTGGTGTCGATGCCGAACTCGAGCGTGCCGAGTTCGCTAACGCCCATGTTCAGCGTCGTGAAGTCGGCCTTGGTCGGGCGCTTGACGACGAGGTTGACCAGACCGCCCGGCGCGCTGACGCCGGCCTGGATGCCGCTCGTGCCCTTGAGCACTTCAAGGCTCGACTTGTTGTCGAGCAGCAGCACCGTGTTGGCGTTGATCGGCAGGCCGTCGCGGCGGTAGTTGCTGTTGTTGTCAATGTCGAAGCCGCGCACCTTCAGGTAGCTGATGTAGCCGGCCGAGTTGTAGGCGTCGCCCACGCTCGCATCGAAGTTGGTGAGGCTGGAGAGCTGCTTGCTGCCTGTGTCCTGCAGGAGCTCGCTGCTGACGAGCGTGGCCTGCATGGGCAGCTTGGCGATGGGCGTGTCGCCAAAGCCGCCGATGGTGGCGGGTGTGTCGGCGGCGCGGCCGCTGACGACCACCGTGGGCAAGGTTTGGGAAAGTGCGCCGGATGCGCACAGGACGCCGGCCGCAGCGGCCAGCAAGGTTTTTTGGGTGTGGTTTGCCATCGTGAATTGCAATGCGATGGCAGGTCGGCATGCGCGAGGCCGTGGTGGTCGTGGAGAAGGTCCGACACTGGCCTTTAGAGCTGCTTCCCTGCGCGAGGATTACCTCGAATCCCCTTTCGGGGACTCTGAAGCGCATTGCTGCGCTTCAAGTCAGGTTCAAAGGGACTTTCTCAGTCGCACTGCCTAAACAATGCAACACCCCTAGCGAATGCAAACCGATGAAATCAGCGGTTTGCGGACGCGATCATAACGGCTGTCGGCGGGCTGTCGTATGCTGGCGTTATCTACGGATCTCAAATCAAATTTCAGACTGGGGTCGCACAAGTGATGAGGAACAAGCCGTTGAGAATGGCCTTTGCCGCCGTTCTGTTGTCGGTAGGGGCTGTTGCCACGTCCGCTCAGGCCATGAAGGTTGGCTACGTGAACATCGAGCAGATCTTGCGCGAGTCCGATGCCGCCAAGGCCGCGCAGGCCCGGCTCGAAGGGGAGTTCGGCAGGCGCAGCAAGGATCTTGAAGAGCAGGACAACAAGGTGCGCGCCGCAGCCGAGGCCTTGCAGAAGCAGATTGCGAGCCTGTCGGAAGATGAGCGCAGCCGTCGCAGCCACGAAATAGCCGATGCGAAGCTGGAGCTTGATCGCCAGGTCGCCGATTTCCAGTCGCAGCTTGACCGCCGCCGCCGTGAAGAGACCACCGCCCTGACCGATCGCGTCGAGCGCCTGATCAAGCAGATGGGCGAGAACGAACACTACGACCTGATCCTGCAAGAGAACATCACGTTCTACAGCGCGAATGCGGACATCACGAAGAAGGTGATCGACGCGCTGAATGCGCAGAAGTCGCAGAAGTAGGCCGCTAGGACGAACAAGAAAAAAGCCCGCACGAAGCGGGCTTTTCCTTTGATGCGCGGCCGATCACTTGCCGCTCTTTGAACCCGCGTTGGCATTGCCGTTGCCCGTGGCCTGGACGCCGTTGCGATCAGCGCTGAACGCGCCCGTGCCGCCGACATCGAGACGCGGTTGCGGCTTGGTGGCTGGCGTTGCCGGTGTCGCTGGTGTCGCTGGCGTGGTGCCTGCGGGCGGCGTCGCCGTGCCGGTGACGGGCGCGGTGGCGCTGGAGCCGGAGCCGGTCGACCCGGTGCCGGATCCAGCGCTTGTCGCACCGTCCTTGAGTTTGCCGGCCACCTGCGTGGCGTCGCCCTTCACGGTGCCATCGGCCTTCTGCCCGGCTTGCTTCAGATCCTGCGTGCCGCTTTGTGCGCCGTCGCGGAGCTTGCCGCCGGCGTTTTGCAGCGCATCGCCGCCGCGTTGCAGGTCGGGGCGTGGCAGGGCGCCGTTCATGGCGCCATTCATCGAGCCGTTCAAGGAGCCCCCGAGCGTGCCGCCGAAGCCGCCTCCGGGGCGACCGCCGCCGCCACCAAGCAAGCCGGCCTGAGCCGGTTGCGCCAGGGCGAGCGTGCCGATGAGGGCGGCGGTGAAGGTCAGGGCAGTGATGCGAAAAGATGCGTGGGTCATGGCGTTCTCCTGTTGGAGCGCCGGGGAAATCCGGCGCCTGCACCTTCAAGAACGCCAGGTGGGCCGCGCTTCTTCCCTCGCTTCCGCGCCAATTGCAACGATCAGTAAGCGGAGCGCAGCGCCTCGCCGACAAGACCCCAGCCGTAGATGGGGTCGCGACCCGGCGCGCCGAGATCGATCGCCTGCGTGCGCACTTGCTCGAAGGCCGCAGAGCCCGATGCGGCCTGCGCGCGCGCTGCGGCGAGCAGCCCGGCCACCAGCGGCGCCGCGAACGAGGTGCCGCGCGATTCGGCGTAACCGCCGCCCATCGCAGCGCCCCGCATCTCGCTGCCCGGCGCTGCGAACACCACCTGCGCCCCGCGCGCAGCTTCGGGCAGGACGCGCCGGCGCGTATCGACCGCGGTGACGCCGATCACGCCGGGGAAGGCCGCCGGATAGAGCGGCGGCGCGCTCGGCCCGTCGTTGCCGACGGCGGCGACGATCTGCATGCCACGTGCCTGCGCCGCGGCTACGGCCCGCTCAAGCAGGGCGTTAGCAGGGCCGACCAGGCTGACGTTCACCACGCCAACATGCTCGCGTGCCAGCCAGGCCAGCGCTTGCGCCAGTGCGGGCACTGCGCCGCCTTCGGGCGCGTCGCAATAGACATCGGCCGCCAGTAATTGCGCGCCGGGCAGGGCGCCTTGGAAGTCGCGGTCCTGGCCGACCAGCAGTGAGGCCACGGCCGTGCCGTGCGCGGCCGGATGGATCTCGCCATGGCAGCCGAAGCGCGTGAGCGCGGCACGCTTGAGCGCCGCGTGGCGGGCGTCGATGCCGCTGTCGATCAGGCCGATGCGCAGGGCGCTCGTCGGGTTCGTCGGGTTTACCGTGTTCGATACGGTCGATGCGCTTGATGATGCGGCCGGCTGCGCGGCACCCACCTCGCCGCTGCCCAGATAGATGTGTTCCAGGTCGTAGGTGCCATCGGGATCGAGTTCGCGCAGCCGCGCCAGCAAGGCGGGGTCGGCCCGCAGGATCAGCCATTCGAGATCGAGCCCATCCAGCGTCTGCGTCTCCAGCAAGCTCACACCCGGTTCGGCCAGCAGGCGCTGGCGAGCCGCATCGCCGGACGGCTGGGCCAGGATGCGCTCACGCACGATCAGCTCGCCGTGCGAATCGTGGGTTAGCGTGCGCCGGTTGGCGCTGAATCGGGCGTCGGCCAGGCGTTGGCGCAGGCCGTCAAGCTGGTTGGCGGCCAAGTTGTCCAGATCATTGAGCGGCTTTTGCAGCAAAGGCATCTGCACCCTCGGCAGGCCGGACAGCACGGGCAGCGTGGGCAGGTGCAACTGCGCCTCGGCGCGCGTGCATCCGAGAAGAAAGATGATCAGCAGGAGGTGCGGCAGCTTCATTTCAGGCAGAACGTTCGCCGCATGGAAGAAAATCCCCGGCGCCGTCGTTCTTTCATCATGACATGCCCGAAACCGATTTCCGCCAGCAGGTCGCCGAGCTCCTGCCCCGCCTGCGGCGCTTCGCGCGCACGCTGGCCTGGGTGCGCGAGGATGCCGACGATCTCGTGCAGATCGCCATCGAGCGCGCCTTGCGGGCCCAGTCGCAATGGCAGCCGGGCACGCGGCTGGATGCCTGGTTGCTGCGCATCATGAAGAACGCCTGGATCGACGACATCCGCGCGCGTTCGCGTGAGCACGAGGTGCTGGCGCCCGAAGAAGCCGGCGAGCACATCGGCATCAGCGAGACGCCGGCGCTGATCGCGCGGCTCTCGGTGCAGACGGCGATGGCGCGGCTGCCTGAGGAACAGCGCTTGGCGGTGAGCCTCGTGCTGGTCGAGGGCTTGGCCTACAAGGAGGCGGCCGAGGTGCTGGAGGTGCCGATCGGCACGCTCACCAGCCGTTTGGCGCGTGGGCGTGAAGCCTTGCAGAAGATGTTGGGAGACGAGGCATGAATGACATGACGGATCTGGGCCTGATGGCCTATGTGGACGGCGAGCTGGATGCGCGTGCACGCGTCGAGTTCGAGGCGCGGCTGGCGGCCGATCCGGCTTTGCGCGAATCACTGGCGCGTGAGCAATTGCTGCGGGCTGCGCTGCGCGGCGCCTTTGATCCGGTGCTGAATGAACCCGTGCCTGAATCGCTGCAGGCCTTGCTGAAACCACCGGGCGCCGAAGTGCGAGACATCTCGGCCGCGCGCCGCGCCCGAATCGGTTGGGCGGCCTGGGGCGGCATGGCGGCGAGCCTGCTGGTGGGCCTGCTGGTCGGCAAGAACGTCGGCCAGCAGGCGCCGCAGTCGTTGATGGTGCAGGGCGAATTGGCACAAGCCTTGGACCAGGGCCTGAGCGGCGAGCAGCGCGGCAACGTGACGCTCAAGATGAGCGTTATGGCCCAGGCCGGCGGCGTTTGCCGCGTCTTCACGCTGGCCCGTGAAGCAAGCGCCGGGCTTGCCTGTCGCGACGACGAAGGTTGGCGCCTGCGTCAGCTGGCGCCCATGCCGGCCGGCAGCAAGGCCGAGTACCGCACGGCGAGCACCGAGCTGCCACCCGAGTTGCTGCGCCAGCTCGACGCCGTGCGCGTGGGTGACGCGCTCGACGCGCAGGCCGAGCAGCAGGCACGCGCCAGGGGCTGGCGGAAATGAAAAAAGCCCGCTGGAGTTTTTCCGGCGGGCTTTGTTGGAGCGCTTGACGCTCAGTCGAACACCGGCGAATCCACGCCCAGCACCTTGTGCAGCTTCGGGCTGGTGGTCGTGTATTGCAGGTGAATGCGCTTGTCTGGGAAGATGTACGGCGCGGCGCCAAAAGCGGCCAGCGCGGCTTCGTGGAAGCCCGACAAGATCAGCTTCTTCTTGCCCGGGTAGGTGTTCACGTCGCCCACGGCAAAGATGCCGGGCGTGTTGGTCTCGAACTTCTCGGTGTCGACGACGATCTGCTTGCGCTCCAGGGCCAGGCCCCATTCGGCGATCGGGCCGAGCTTCGGAGAAAGGCCGAAGAACACCAGCACCTGATCGGCCGGCACGACGCGCGTGACGCCGTCGCCGCCAGTGACCTTGACGCCGGTGAGCGCACCGTCGGCTTCAACGATCTCGGTCACCTGGCCGACCAGGAACTGCATCTCGTGCTGATCGCACAGGTCGTGCATCTTGGCGACACTTGCGGGAGCCGCTCTGAAACCATCTCTGCGGTGCATCAGGATCACGCTCTCCGCCTTGTGCGGGTTGCCATCGGCATTGCCGCCGCAGAAGTTCAGCGCCCAGTCGAGGGCCGAATCACCGCCGCCGATGACCAGCAGGTTCTTGCCGGCGAACTGCGCCGGGTTGCGCACGCGGTAGTGCAACTGGTCGCCTTCGTACTTGTCGATGCCCTCGACCTTCAGCGTGCGCGGCTGGAACGAACCCACGCCGCCGGCGATGAAGATCGTCTTGGTCAGGAAGGTCGTGCCCTTGCTGGTGGCGACGAAGAAACGGCCGTCGTCCTGCTTCTCGACGGTGGTGACTTCCTGGCCCAGATGGAAGGTCGCGCCGAAGGGCTCGATCTGCTTCATCAGGTTGTCGGTCAGCTCCTTGCCGGTGCACACGGGCACGGCCGGGATGTCGTAGATCGGCTTGTCGGGATACAGCTCGATGCACTGGCCGCCGGGGTAGGCGAGCGAGTCGATGATGTGAGCCTTGATTTCGAGCAGGCCGAGCTCAAAGATCTGGAACAGGCCGACAGGGCCTGCGCCAACGATGACGGCATCGGTTTCGATCGGGCCGGCGTGTTCGGTGTGGGTCTTCACGATCTCGGGATTCGCTGTGGGTTCCATGGATTTTGCGCGTTAGCTCCGCGCCTGAAGCTGTGTTTTATCGGATCAGCTCGGACAACTTGCCCGTGCGGTCTTGCCACTCATCGGCATCCGGCAATGCCGGCTTGCGCTTGGTGATGCTCGGCCACTTCACGGCCAGCTCGGCATTCAGCTTGATCATGTGCTGCATATTGCCGGGCACGTCTTCCTCGGGAACGATGGCGTTCACCGGGCACTCGGGGATGCACACGGCGCAGTCGATGCATTCGTCGGGATCGATCGTGAGGAAGTTCTGGCCTTCACGGAAGCAATCGACGGGGCAGACATCAACGCAGTCGGTGTATTTGCAGCGGATGCAGTTCTCAAGGACGACGTGGGTCATGGCTGATTTTTTTGGTGGGGTTGGGCGGCAAAGCCGCGCATTTTAGTCGCTCAGGGAATCTACGGAGGCCATGTCTGTCCGCAGACCTGAGAAAGCTGGGGTTTTGTGCACGTTCGAGCTCACCGGGCGGGCGCCCACGCCGACGGTCACGACCGTGGGGCGACCCTTGTGCAGCAGGCTGGCCGAGCCCAGCAGCGACACGGTGTGATCGCTGAACAGGGCATCCCTGCAACCGGCACGCGAGGTGACGAGCACCGGCGTGTCGGCGGGCCAACCGGCTTCGAGCAGATGGCGCGAGAGCGCGCCGAGCTGCTGGCCGGCCATGTAGAAGACTTCGGTGTCCGCAGTGCGAGCGGCTTGCAGATCGCCCTCGCGCGTCATGGCCGTGGTCAGGCTGACCGAACGGCCCGCACCACGGCGGGTCAGCGGGCGCTTGGCTTCGGCAGCGGCGGCGATTGCGGCGGTCACGCCGGGCACGACCTCGCAATCGATGCCGGCTTCTGCCAGCGCCTGCAGTTCTTCTTCGAGGCGGCCGAAGATGCTGGCGTCGCCACCCTTCAGGCGCACCACGCGCTCATGCAATTGCGCCCGGCGCACGAGCATGGCGTTGATGCTTTCCTGCTTGGCGGAATTGCAGAAGCCGCGCTTGCCCACGTCGAGCCATTCGGCATCGGGGGCGAGATCGCGCAGGCCGGGATCGGTCAGCGCGTCGAACAGCACGACTTGAGCGGCCGCGAGCGCGCGTGCGCCCCGCACCGTGATCAGGTCAACGGCACCGGGGCCGGCGGAGACGAAAGTGACGTAGCCCATAACGTCGCTCCTCAGCGCACCAGCAGCGCGCCGCTGGTGCGGTTGCTGGTCGGGTCGACCACGATCAGGCTGCCGCCGACGCGGTTCTGCGCGTAAGGCTGCACCGGGAGTGGCTGCTGTACTTCGATGCGTACATGGCCGATCTCGTTGACGGCGAGTTGGTGCGCCTCGGTCTCTTGCAGGTTGTGGATGTCGAGCCGGTGCTCGATGGCGGAGATGCGGGCCTGGACCCAGCGGTTGCCGTGGCGCAACCAGTATTTGCGGCCGACCTGCGCGGGCTCGGTGTCGAGCCAGGCGAGCGTCGCTTCAAAGCTCTGCACGGGCGCGGCGGCACCGGGCGTGACGATCCAGTCGCCACGGCTCACGTCGAGCTGGCGATCGAGCACCAGGCCCGTCGATTCGCCGGCCAGGCCTTGTGTGACGGTTTCGCCTGCGCGGCGCAGCTCGGCCACGATGGCGCGTTCTCCGCTCGGCAGCACCTGGATCTCGTCGCCGACGCGGATCTGGCCTTGGGCGATGCGGCCCCACAGCGTGCGCGGCTGGTGGCCGGTACCCTCACCCGCCAGTGCCACGTATTGCACCGGCTGCAGGAAGGCGCCTTCGACGGTTTCCTGCGCGCTCGGCAGGCCCTCGAGGACTTGCAGCAGCGAAGGGCCGTTGTACCAATCGGCATCCAGCGGCTGCGTGACGTTGTCGCCGCGCAGGGCAGAGACCGGCACGATCGCCTGCACCGAAATGCCGGCCGCATCGGCAAAGGCATTCAGCGCGCGGCTCACGGCGGCAAAGGCCGGGCCGGGCTGCTCGATCGCATCGAGCTTGTTGACCGCGAACACGATGCTCGGCACGCGCAGCAGATGCGCCAGCAGGCTGTGACGGCGCGTCTGCGGCAGCAGCACCACGTCGGGTTGCGACAGGTCGAGCTTGGTGATGTCGACCAGCACCACGGCGGCATCGCTGCCGGCGGCGGCGGTGACCATATTGCGCGTGTACTGCTCATGGCCCGGCGCGTCGGCAATGATGAACTTGCGCGTCTTGGTGGCGAAGTAGCGGTAGGCCACGTCGATGGTGATGCCTTGCTCGCGCTCGGCTTCCAGGCCATCGGTCAGCAAGCTCAGATCGATGGGCTGGCCCGCAGCGCGGCGCTCCAACGTGTCGAGCTGGTCGGCCAGGATCGCGCGGCTGTCGAACAGCAGGCGGCCGATCAAGGTGCTCTTGCCGTCGTCCACGCTGCCTGCGGTCAGGAAGCGCAGGGCGCGGTGGTGGGTGTCCACGTCAGCTTCGTGGACGAGGGGATTGTTCAGAACTGCGCTCATCAGAAATAGCCTTCCTTCTTGCGGCGTTCCATCGAGGACTCGCTCGTGCGGTCGTCCATGCGGGTCGCGCCGCGTTCGCTCAAGGTGACGGTCAGCGTCTCGGCCACGATCTCGGCCGAGCTGCTGGCATCGCTTTCCACCGGGCAGGTGCAGGTCATGTCGCCGACGGTGCGGAAGCGCACGGTGGCGGTTTCGACCACCTCATCAGCGGCCGGTGGCGTGACCTCAGTCACCGGCACCAGCAGGCCCTTGCTGCGCACCACCTGGCGTTGATGCGAGAAGTACAGGCTCGGCAGCGGAATGTTCTCGCGGGCGATGTACAGCCACACATCGAGTTCGGTCCAGTTGCTGATCGGGAAGGCGCGGAAATGCTCGCCCGGGCGGATGCGCGTGTTGAACAGGTTCCACAACTCGGGGCGCTGTTCCTTCGGCTGCCATTGGCCGAAGCTGTCGCGGTGGCTGAAGATGCGCTCCTTGGCGCGGGCCTTTTCTTCGTCGCGACGGGCGCCGCCGATCAGCACGTCGAAGCGGTTGTCCTCGATCGCTTCGAGCAGGGTCACGGTCTGGTGGCCGTTGCGCGATTCGAGCGGATGCGCGAGGCGCACCGTGCCCTTGGCGATCGAATCGTCCATGTGCGCGACGATCAGGCGTTCGCCCATCTCGGCCACGCGGCGATCGCGGAACTCGATCACTTCGGGGAAGTTGTGGCCGGTGTCCACATGCACGAGCGGGAAGGGCAGCTTGCCGCGGAATTCATTGCCGGCGATGCGTTGCTTGAAAGCCTTTTCGGCGAGACGCAACACGACGCAGGAATCCTTGCCGCTGGAGAACAGCAGGCCCGGGCGCTCGAACGAAGCCGCGACTTCGCGCAGGATGAAGATGGCTTCTTCTTCGAGATGGTCGAGGTGGCGGTGGTCCACCGAGGGGAGCAGTTTTTCGAGATTGACCGGGGCGTTCATGCCGTCGCTCCTGCATTGATTTCTGATTGATTCGCGGTCGCGTGGAGCCCGCATTCCTTGGAACTTTCCTCCCACCACCAGCGGCCGGCGCGGAAGTCCTCGCCCACCGCGATGGCACGCGTGCATGGCGCGCAGCCGATGCTCGGCATGAACTCGTCATGCAGCGCGTTGAAGGGCACGTCGAAGGTCTGGATGTAGTGCCAGACATCGGCCCAGCTCCAGGCGGCCAGCACATTGAGCTTGGCGCGGCCGTAGGCATCGGGTTCGCTGAACGGCACGTCCGCGCGGTTGCTCGATTGCTCGCGGCGCAGGCCGGTGATCCAGGCACTGCGGCCGGCCAGCATGCGCGAGAGCGGCTCGAGCTTGCGCACGGCGCAGCAGGCCTTGCGCAGGTCCAGGCTTTCGTACATCGCCTTCTCGCCGTTCTTCTTGACGAAATGGATGACGGCTTCCTGCACGGGGCTGAAGACCTCGACCTTGAGCGCATAACGCTGCTCGATGGCGGGGATCAGCGCGAGCGTTTCGTCGTGCAGCTTGCCGGTGTCGAGCGTGGCGATGTCGATGGGCAGCGCGTGGCGGGCGATCAGGTCGGTGATGACCATGTCTTCGGCGCCGAGGCTCGTCGATTGCAGCACGCCCATGCCGTAGTCGCTGACGGCTTGCTTCAGCAGCGCGACCGTCTCGGCCAGGCGCTCGTCGAAGCCTGCGGTCTTGCGGGCGTAGAGAGCGATGGCGCTCATCGTGCGAACTCCGGGCGCGGCTCGAGCACGTCGGCCTGGTAGTGGCCGATCGGGAAGAAGCCCAAGGCGCGCCGCGCCGCCGCCTCGTCCTGATCGGCACGCAGTTGCACGGCGTCGAAGCCGGTGCGGGCCAGCAGCGGCAGCATATCGACCAGCACTTCGCCGACGGCGCGGATCTCGCCGGTGAAGCGATGACGCGAGCGCAGCAGGCGGGCTTGCGTGTACGCGCGGCCGTCGACCCACTTGGGGAAGTCCAGCGTGATCAGCGTCAGCTGGGACAGATCTGGCGCAATCGCCTTCACATCGAAATCATTGGCCAGGGCGAGCGCGGTGCCACCTTGCGCCTGCCAATCTTCAAACGATGGCACAGCCTGCTGTTGTGCGTCGGGAGTGACGAATTTCATGCGAGCTCCTTGGCCTGGCCGGTCAGCGTGCGCACGGCGTTAGCGGGCGCCTTGAAGGGGTCGATGCCGATGCGACGCACGGTGTCGATGAAGTGCTCTTCGGCACTGCGTTCCTTGCGGTAGGTGGCGATCACGGACTCGATCACATCGGGCACTTCGTCGGCCGCGAACGAGGGGCCGATCACCTTGCCGGGCACGGACTTGCCGGACAGCGTCGAACCATCAGCGCCGCCGAGCGTGATCTGGTACCACTCGCTGCCGTCCTTGTCGACGCCGAGGATGCCGATGTGGCCGCTGTGGTGGTGGCCGCAGGAGTTGATGCAGCCGCTGATGTGCAGGTCGATGTCGCCGATGTCGTAGAGCTCGTCGAGATCATCGAAGCGCTCGGTGATCGCAGCCGCCACGGGGATCGAGCGGGCATTGGCGAGCGCGCAGAAATCACCGCCGGGGCAGGCGATCATGTCGGTCAGCAGGCCGATGTTCGGCGTCGCGAAGCCGTTGGCGCGGGCGGCGGCGAAGACGGCTTCGAGATTGCGTTCCTGCACCCAGGGCAGCACCAGGTTCTGGTCGTGGCTGACGCGCAGCTCGCCGCTGGAGAAGGTCTCGGCGATCTCGGCGGCGGCTTCCATCTGCACATCGGTCGCGTCACCGGGCGCAATGCCGGCGCGCTTGAGCGACAGCGTGACGGCGCGATAGCCGGGGATGCGATGAGGATGGACGTTACGTTCGAGCCATTTGCGATAGGCGCCCGCGGCGTTGCTCAACACATCGCGCGGTTCACGCGGCTCAACACCGGCCGGCACCGTGAAGCTCGCGGCCACGCGGTCCAGTTCGGCTTGCGTGATCAGTTGCTCGTGGCCGCCTTCATCGCCGCCCAGGATCTGGCGGTACTCTTCGTTGACTTCGTCGAAGAAGCGCTGGCCTTCGGCCTTCACCAGGATCTTGATGCGCGCCTTGTACATATTGTCGCGACGGCCGAAGCGGTTGTAGACACGCACGACGGCCTCGAGATAGACCAGGATCTGTTGCCAGGGCAGGAAGGCCGTGGCCTGCTGCCCGATGATCGGCGTGCGGCCCATGCCGCCGCCGACCAGAACTTCAAAGCCGACTTCGCCGGCTTCGTTGCGATGCAGTTGCAGGCCGATGTCGTGCCAGGCGATGGCGGCGCGGTCTTCCTTGGCGCCCGAGATCGCGATCTTGAACTTGCGCGGCAGGAAGGCGAATTCGGGGTGCAGCGTGCTCCACTGGCGCAGGATTTCGGCGTAGGGGCGCGGGTCGACGATTTCGTCTGCCGCCACGCCGGCCAGCGCATCGCTGGTGATGTTGCGGATGCAGTTGCCGCTGGTCTGGATGCCGTGCATGTCCACGTCGGCCAGCAGGTCCATCACGTCGGCCGATTGATCGAGCGGGATCCAGTTGTATTGCAGGTTCTGGCGCGTGGTGAAGTGGCCGTAGCCGCGGTCATGCTTGCGGGCGATCAGGGCCAGTTGGCGCAGTTGGCGGGCCGAGATCGCGCCGTAAGGCACGGCCACGCGCAGCATCGGCGCATGGCGTTGCACGTACCAGCCGTTCTGCAGGCGCAGCGGGCGGAACTCGTCGTCGGTCAGCGTGCCGGCGATATTGCGCTCGAGCTGGTCACGGAACTGCGCGGCGCGGGCGCGCACGAACTGGCGGTCGAAGTCGGTGTATTGGTACATAACGGTCAGATTCAGTGAATGACTTTCCAGCCGGCCAGCAGCAGCGAGCCGCAGAGCAGGGCGCGCACGGCGCTTTCAGGCAGGCGACGGGTCAGCTGGGCGCCCAGCCAGATGCCGGGGAGGGAACCGATCAGCAGCGAGACCAGCAGCAGCCAGGCGACATTGCCCAGCGTGGCGTGGCCGATGCCGGCCACGAGCGTCAGCGGCACCGCGTGGGCGATGTCGCTGCCGACGATGTAGCGCGCTTCCAGGCGCGGGTAGATCAAGAGGATCAGCGTGGCGCCGATGGCCCCTGCGCCGATGCTCGACAAGGAGACGAGCACGCCGAGCACCACGCCCGAGAGCACCGTCAGCAGCGGCTTGCGCGATTCCGGGATGTGGCGCTCCAGGCGCAGGCCCAGTGCTTGCCAGCTCTTCTTGAAGGCGACGACCATGGCCGTCAGCAGCAGCGCAATGCCCAGCGAGAAGGTCAGCGTGCTGGTGGCCGACTTGCTCAGGCCGGTGGCATGCATGACCGCCACGGTGGCGATGGAAGCGGGGATCGACCCGGCCAGCAGGAAGCCGGTGATGCGCCATTTGACGTTGCCGATGCGCGCGTGGGCCACGGAGCCGGACACCTTGGTCAGTGCGGCAAACCAGAGATCGGTGCCGATGGCGACTGCCGGGCTCAGGCGGAAGACGGACAGCAGCAAGGGCGTCATCAGCGAGCCACCACCCACACCGGTCACCCCGATGATGGCGCCCACCAGAAATCCGCTTGCAATCGCCGTCCAGTCCAAAGTCCTGCCCCTGTTGTCGGGACAGACTGCCCCAGGACCCGAACTTTAGGGAGAACCCTCTTATGTGTGAACTATCTAGTTATTGAATGCTTATATGCATTCACGTATATATAAGTTCGTTTTTTGAGGGAGCGTGGGCGGGCAGCAACTGACCGAACAGGTTCTTGGGATCGTCCATCTGCGGAATCAGGGGCAGGGCCACGCCCAGCCGCAGCTCGCGGGCGCAATCGCGCAGGAAGCGCAGCGCCGAATAATCTTCTAGAGCGAAGCCGACGGAATCGAAGACGGTCACCTGCGCCGCATGCTCGCGGCCGGCAGCTTGGCCGGCCAGCACGCGCCAGAATTCGGTGACCGGGAAATCAGCCGGCATCTGCTGCACATCGCCCTCGATGCGCGATTGCGGTTCGTACTCCACGAACACCTGGGCCGCTTCCAGCACGCCGCGGTGCAACTCGGTCTTGCCGGGGCAATCGCCGCCGACGCCGTTGATGTGCATGCCGGGCTCGATCATCTCGGGCGTGATGATGGTCGCGTTGCGCTTGTCAGCGGTGACAGTGGTGACGATGTCTGCGCCGCGCACGGCCTCGGCGATGCTTGACTGGACGCTAACTTTCAGCTTCGGCGTCAGGGCGAGATGGCGGGCGAGCCGGGCCGTCGCCTTCGGATCCACGTCGTAGAGGCGCAGTTCGTCGATGCCGAGCAGGTGGTGGAAGGCCAGGGCCTGGAACTCGCTCTGCGCGCCGTTGCCGATCAGCGCCATCACGCGGGAGCCGGGCCGGGCCAGCCGCTTGGCCACCATCACCGAGGTGGCAGCGGTGCGCAGTGCGGTGGTCACGGTCAGCTCGGAGAGCAGCTCCGGCATGCCGGTGGCCACATCGGCCAGCACGCCAAAAGCCATCACGGTGGGCAGGCCCTGGGCAAAATTCCTGGGGTGGCCGTTCACATACTTGAAGCTGTAGAGCCGCCCGTCGGCCACGGGCATCAGCTCGATCACACCGTCCTTGGAGTGGGCGGCGCTGCGTGGCGATTTGTCGAAATCGGGCCAACGCAGGAAGTCGGCTTCGAGGTTGGCCACCAGGCGGCGGAACACTTCGGGAAGGCCCAGGGTCTGGACGATGCGGGCGACATCTTGGGGGCTCAGAAAGGTGGTCATGATGGACTTCAGAACTGCTTCGTAAGGCGATATGAAGCCATTGTTCTCCGGCCCTGCGTCAATCAGAAGCTCAACTCCTGCTCAAAAATGTCTTGTTTCTGCCGTTTTGGCAGGGTAGATTGGCGAAATGGATACTCTGGATCAGCATCTGCTCGCCGCCCTGAGGCAGGACGCCCGCGCCAGCGTGGCCACCTTGGCCGCGCGGCTCAAGGTCTCGCGCGGCACGGTCAGCAACCGCATCGCCAAGCTCGAAGACGGTGGCGTGATCACCGGCTACACGGTCAAACTGCGGCCCGACACGGTCAGCGACGAGATCGTGGCCTGGATGAGCATCACCGTGGAGGGCAATCGCACGCGCGAGGTCGTCGCCATCCTGCTGGGCGAGCCTGGCGTGACGGGCTTGTTCGATACCAATGGCCGCTGGGATCTGCTGGCCGAGTTGCGAGCGACCAGCCTCAATGAACTGGCCAACGTACTGGAGCGCGTGCGGCTGATCAAGGGCATCGGGACGACCGAGACCAGCATTCATTTGCAGAGCTACAAGCTGGGTTGAATTGGTAACGCGCTGCAGCGTGACCAATGGAACCGATGTTGGGTCGTGATAGAAGCTCACCCACTGTGATCTTCCAAGGCACTGCCATGAACAAGTTCCATTTGAAATCGAGCGCCATTGCGCGCGCAGCCGGCGCGGCGCTCGGCGTCTTTGTGCTCGCGAGCAATGCGTTAGCTGCATCGCCGGGCGGACCCGATCGCTGCCTGAACGAGCTTTGCTCGATGCGCTCGCTCGCCAGCTTCGACGGCATGAAGGCCGGCTCGGGCGGCGAGGCCACGAGCACCGAGTCGCCGCACTACGGCACCTGGGGCATCGACCTCGCCGGCATGGACCGCACGGTCAAGCCCGGCGACAACTTCTATGACTTCGTCAACGGTACGGCGACCAAGAACATGGTCATCCCGGCCGACCGCAGCGGCATCGGCAGTTTCGATCTGCTGGAGGTGTTGTCGGAAGCGCGCTCGCGCGCGCTGGTCGAAGGCCTTGCGGCCAAGCACGGCCTGACGGGCAACGACGCCAAGATCGCCGACGTCTACCGCAGCATGATGGATGAGAAGGCCGTCGAGCAGTTGGGCGCCGAGCCGCTCAAGCCTGAGCTGGCCGCGATTGCCGCGATCAAGAACAAGGCCGAGATGGCCGCCTTCATGGGCCGCACGAGCGGCGATTTCGGCATCGGCTTCTTTGCCGCCTCGATCGGCTCGGACGACAAGAACCCCAGCCTGAACGCACTGCGCCTGACCCAGGCCGGGCTCGGGCTGCCCGATCGCGACTACTACCTTCAGAAGAGCTTCGCCGACAAGAAGGCCAAGTACCAAGCCTATGTGGCCACGATGCTGAACCTGGTCGGCTATGCCAATGCCGAGCAGGAGGCCAAGCGTATCGTCGATCTCGAGACCGCGATCGCCAAGGTCAGCTGGACGCGCATCGAGCGGCGCGACACCGACAAGACCTACAACGCCACCACCGTGGCCGGCCTGTCCAAGCTGGCGCCGGGCTTCGACTGGCTGCCCTTCCTGCAGGCCGCCAGCCTGGCTGATGCCAAGAAGGTGATCGTCACCGAGAAGTCGGCCTTCCCGAAGATCGCCCGGATCTTTGCCGGCACGCATCTGGAGACGCTCAAGGCCTGGGAGACCTTCCACGCCGCCGATCAGGCCGCGCCGTATCTGTCGAGCAACTTCGTGACCGCGAGCTGGCAGTTCCGCTCGCATGAGCTCGGTGGCGCGCAGGAGCAGCGCCCGCGCTGGAAGCGTGCCGTGGGCGCGGTGGAAGCCACGCTTGGCGATGCGCTGGGCCGCGACTATGTCGGCGTTTATTTCCCGGCTGAATCGAAGGCCAAGATGGAAGCGCTGGTGGCCGATCTGCGTGCCGCGCTGAAGGACCGCATCGAGCACCTGACCTGGATGTCGGACGTGACCAAGACGCGTGCGCTCGACAAGCTCTCGAAGTTCGGCGTCAAGATCGGCTACCCCGACAAGTGGCGCGACTTCAGCAATCTGGAGGTCAAGCGCGGCGATCTGTTCGGCAATATGCAGCGCTCCAGCGCGTTCGAGTGGGCCTTCGCGCTCTCGAAGCTGGACAAGCCGATCGACCCGACCGAATGGCTGATGACGCCGCAGACCGTCAACGCGTACTACGAGCCGACGCGCAATGAGATCGTCTTCCCGGCCGCGATCCTGCAAGCGCCGTTCTTCGATCCCAAGGCCGACATGGCCGTCAACTACGGCGGCATCGGCGGCGTGATCGGCCACGAGATCACCCACGGCTTCGACGATGAGGGCCGCCATTACGACGGCGGCGGCAAGCTCAGCGATTGGTGGACCAAGGCCGACTCGGCCAAATTCGACGCGCAGACCAAGATCTACGGCAAGCAGTTCGACCAGTTCGAGGTGCTGCCCGGCGTGCATGTGCAGGGCGGCCTGACGATGGGGGAGAACATCGCCGACCTCGGCGGGAACTTGCTCGCGCTGGGGGCCTATCACCGCTCGCTGAAGGGCGCGGCGGCTCCGGTGATCGACGGCTTCACCGGCGATCAGCGCGTGTTCATGGGCTTCGCCCAGGTCTGGCGTTCCAAGTACCGCGAGGACATGCTGAAGCGCCTGGCGGTCAGCGACCCGCACGCGCCCGACCAGTTCCGTGCCATTGGCCCGGTGCGCAATATCGACGCCTGGTACGAGGCTTTCGATGTGAAGCCGGGCGACAAGTACTACCTGGCGCCGAAGGACCGGGTGCGTATCTGGTGATCCGTTGAATGACGTTCAAGGGCCCCGATCGGGGCCCTAATTCATTGGGTCGGTGGCGGTCGACTTGAAACGTGGGAGAGGGCTAGCCACGATGCCGTTTCCGGCGCTGCGATGGTAATTTCCGTGCTCCGTTTCGTTTCTGTAAATATTTTCAATAGAAACGAACAGCCCTTCAAACCGTTTACGGAATTGGACCGAGCATGCAGAAGTTGAACCGCTTGTCGAACCGAAAAACCAGCTGGACCCCGGCCCGCCAGGCCCGATATCTGGCGCCCGTCCTGCTGGCCGTGGCCGTGAGCCAGGCTTATGCGGGCACGGTGGACACCTCCACTTCACCGCCCAATGGCACGGCAGGCACCGCCGGCACTGCGTTCAGCCCGGCGGGTGGCAACGGCACGGCGGGGGGCAACAACAGCGCACTGGCCAATGCTGCGGCTGATGCCTCGAACATCGCTGCCACCAAGGGCGGTGCGGGCGGCAACGGCGGCAACGGCTTCGCCGGCACTGGCACCACGGCGGGTGGCGCATCAGGGGCAGGCGCCAATGGCGGCAATGCCGATGCAAGCGCCATCACCACCTCCGCAGGCGGCACCCTGGCCCAGACCACGGCAACTGCCGGCGTGGGCGGCAATGCCGGCACTTTCGGCAAGGATGGCGGCGCGGGCGCCGGCCTGGGAGCCAACGGTGGGCGCGGCGGCGACGCCAGCGCGACGACACAATTGTCGACAGCCAGTTCCGCTCTGGGCACGGCCAAGCTCGCGATCACGGGCGGCCGAGGCGGGTCCGCCAACGGCGCCGGCATGCGTGGCGGTGACGGCGGCGCGGCCACGGGCTCGCTGCTCGCGGCCTCGACCGGCGGCGGCGATCTCGCCATGACATTCAGCTCGAATGGCGGCGCCGGTGGTGCCGGTGCCAATGGGGCCAGCGGCGGGAACGGCCATGCCCTGAGCCTTGATGCGCCTTTCGCTTTCGCGACGACGGGCAGCGTCACCGGCAGCTCCACGACTTTCGCGGGTGCTGGTGGCTCGGGTGACGGCCTTGGCTCCGACGCGGGCATGGGCGGTGACGCCTCGGTACGGCATGTGCTGAGCGATACGAGGGCCGGCAGCATCACGCTGACCGAGAACGCCTCGGGTGGCGCGGGCGGCGTGGGCGGTAACGGCGCCCATGGCGGTGCCGGCGGCAGTGCCACCAGCTTCCTCGACATTGCGGGTGTCGGCCCGATCACCTTGAGCTCAACCGCCACGGGGGCCAACGGAGGCAGTGCGGGCAGCGCCTCGGGCGTGGCGGGCGCGGGCGGAGCCGGGGGCAACGGCAATGCCACCTTGCGGGCTGTCACCACGCGAGGCGCTGTCACGGTGAACGCCTCGGCCAAGGGGGGTAATGGCGGCTTCTCCTCCTTCAGCGACGGTGCGGCGGCCGGCGGCGCCAGCGTCTCCGCGTATGGCGCGACCGGCGACGGCAGCAAGGTCAGCGTATCGGCCACACTGACCGGGGGCAACGGCAACAACGGTTTTCATGGTGGCAACGGCAGTGACGGGGCCAGCGGCTCGCTCACGAATGCCGTGGGCGGCGGCACCAGCGGTGCGCTCAGCCTGACGCAGAAAGTCACCGGGGGAACCGGCGGCGGCACGACAAGCGGGCATGCCGGCGCCGGCGGCAGCGCAAATTCGAGCCTCTCCGTGACTGACAGCCTGGCCAGCTCGGTCTCTGTCAATCTGGCGGCCACGGGCGGCACCACCCTCGCGCATTTCGACAGCGACTCCACGGGCACCGTCGGTGCAGGCGGAACGGCGCAGACCTCGCTCGACTTGAGCAGCATCGGCGCGGCCAGCGCGACGCTGACCTCGGTCGGCGGCAATTCCGGATCCAGCAATTTCGGGCCCGGTGTTGCGGGCGTGGGTGGCGCGAACGCCAGTGCCAACGCACATATCACCGGAACCACGGCGACGCTCATCGCCACAGCCACTGGCGGCAATGCCAGCGCGGGCACGATCTCGGGCGGCAACGGCGGCGCGGCCGTCGTCAACGGCTTTGCCACGGCGACCAACGGCGATGCCAACGCCACCGTCAATGCCATCGGAGGCAAGGCCGGCCTGAAGGGCGCGTCGATCGCATCCCAGGTTCCGGACGGCAGCTTCGGCACGGCCAAGGCCACGGCTAACGCGCAAGTCGGGCTGACGGGTGTCGCCACGGCCACCGCAGGCGGCAAGGGCAGCAGCGGCTTGGCGTTGGCCAACAGCGCTGCCATTGGCGCCGGCTCGCAAAGCGTGCTGACGAGCGCGCATGCCGACGTGCTGAGCACAACGACCCTGAACACCGCCAGCTCCAGCGCCACGATCGGCGGCACCATTGCGGGCCTGACCGACCTCAGCGGCAATTTCGGCAGCGCGGCGGCGCCGGTGTTGTCCTATTCGAAGGGCACGGCCATGCCTGTGGCGGCCGACGTCGCGACCATGCTGGCCAGCCACGCCAATGTGGCGGCGCATGTGGCCGGCGACACCGCCTTGGGGATGGGCTCCCTGGGCGTGAAATCGGGCAGCGACAGCAGCGGTTCCTTCAGCAGCTCGGCTGAATACCTCTTCAATGTGGCGGACAGCACGGTGCTGAGTCTGAATCTGCTGGATGGTCTGGCGCTCGGGGCCGACAGCTATGGTGCGCTGAGCTTCTCGGTGCTGCTGGGTGGCGAGACGCTGCTGAGCCGCAGCTTCAGCTCGCAGGCCGATGCGCTGGCCTTCTTCAATGATCAGTCGCTGCTGCTCGGGACTTTCAGCGGCAATGTCGACCTGACCGTGACGATGGACATGACGTCTGCCGTGTCCGGCCAGGGCTTTGCGGGCAGCTACCTGATCACCGGCGCCACGGTGCCTGTGCCGGAACCTGGCACTTGGCTGCTGATGGGCGTGGGTCTGGCCGGCCTGCTGATGCGGCGTCGAAAGCAGCGCAGCACCACGGTCTGAATCGCCGGCGCGTCGCGGCACCGGAGCCCGGTCAAGCCAGGCTCCGGTGCTGAGACAATCGCGCCCATGTCCTCGCTCTCCCGTCGCGCCCTGCTGGGCGCCACCTTGGCCTTGACGGCCTGCACCACCTTCACGCCGGCTCCAGCGCCTGCGCCGATTGTTGAACAGCCTCCGGTCGAGTCGCCACCCCCACCGCCGCCGCCGAAGCCACCCCGTATTGGCCTGGCGCTCGGTGGTGGCGCGGCGCGCGGTTTTGCGCACATCGGCGTGATCCAGGTGCTGGAAGAAGCGGGCATCAAGGTGGATCTGGTGGCCGGCACTTCGGCCGGCAGTCTCGTGGCGGCGCTCTATGCCTCGGGCAAGAGCGGCAAGGAACTGGCCCAAGTGGCCGAGACGATGGACGAAGGCTCGATCACCGATTGGGCCTTCCCCACGCGCGGTCTGATCCGCGGTGAGGCGCTGGCGCGCTACGTGCGCGAGAAGACCGGGGGCAAGCTGATCGAGCAGATGAACATCCCGCTGGGCATCGTCGCGACTGATCTGGCCACTGGCTCGGCGGTCTGCTTTCGGCGCGGTGACACGGGCGCCGCAGTGCGTGCCTCAAGCAGCGTGCCAACGGTCTTCCAGTCGGTGAAGATCGGCACGCGCGAATACGTGGACGGGGGCCTGGTCGCTCCAGTGCCGGTGCGCTTTGCCCGCGAGATGGGGGCGGAGCTGATCATTGCGGTGGACATCTCCTCGCCACCGAGCGACAAGCCCGAAAGCGATGCGATCCACATGCTGCTGCAGACCATTGCCATCATGGGCCGCAGCATCAACAACTACGAGCTGCGTGACGCCGACGTGGTGCTGCGCCCGGTCCTGACCGGCATTGGCAGCGCAGACTTCACGGCGCGCTCGCGCTCGATCCTGGCGGGGCGCGAGGTGGCCAAGGCCATGCTGCCGCAGATCCGGCAGGCGATCGCCGCGAAGACGCGCTGACCGGCAAGGAATCAATACATCTTGAACATGGATGAACAGGATGCACAGGATGGCCCCGGGTATTCATCCTGTTCATCCTGTGTATCCATGTTCAAAACCTGTATCCGCGTTACCTGTTCAAGCCTCGGGATACTGAGCGAGCAGAGCCCCTAACTCCGCGCTTGAGCGCAGTTCCAGCTTCGCAAAAACGCGTGCGCGATAGACCTCGACCGTGCGCATCGCCAGGTTCAGGTCGGCCGCGATCTGCTTGTTGAGCCGGCCCGCCGCCACCAGGCGCATCACGTCACGTTCGCGCGGTGTGAGGCAGGCCAGGCGCGCGCGCACCTCCGTGTCGCGGGCGGCATCCTGGTGCATCGCGCTGGCCACGCTGAGTGCCTTCTCGATGCGATCGACCAGCGTGTTGTCGCTGTAAGGCTTCTCCAGAAAATCGAAAGCGCCTTTCTTGAGCGCTTCGACCACCATCGGGATGTCGCCATGGCCGCTCAGGAACAGCACCGGCTGGCGCAGGCCGCGTGCGAGCAGGACGTCGTGCAGCGCCAGGCCGCTCATCTGCTGCATGCGCACGTCAAGCACAAAGCAGCCCGGCGGCACAGTCCCGCCCCAGGCTTCGATCTGTTCGAGCAGGGCTTCGGCGCTGCCGAAGTCCAACACGCTCAAGCCGCGCGAGCGCAGCAGGAAGCAGAGCGCCGCGCGTACTGCAGGCTCATCGTCCACGAGGAAAACTGTCGTCGCTTGCACTTCTTCATTCCTCCCAGCAGGGCAAGGTGACGCTGAAGCAGGCGCCGCCTTCGGGCATGTCAACGGCATCGAATTCGCCCTTGTGCGACTCGATCAGACTGCGGCAGATCGCCAGGCCCAGCCCCATGCCTTCGCGTTTGGTCGAGAAGAAGGGCTGGCAGAGTTCGCGGATGGTGAGGCCCTTGAGCCCGGGGCCGCTGTCGCGCACCTCGATGCGAGCCTCGCTCTTGCCCGCAGACTGGAGGCTGATGTCGAGCCTGCGTCTTTCGCTGTCGTTCATCGCATCGGCCGCATTGCGGATCAGGTTGACCAGCACCTGCTCGAGCAGGACCGGATCACCGCGCACCGGGCGCAGGCCGGGCTCCACCCGCAGCAGGGTTTCGATGCCGCGCTTGCGCAGTTCCTGAGCCAGCAGTTCGCCGGCCTGGCGGGCGACGTCTTCGAGCACCACGGGCTCGTCGCGCGGTTCATGGCGGGACAGGAACTCGCGGATGCGCGCCACGATGCGCCCGGCCTGGGCGGCGTGATCACCGAGCGTTTGCAGGGCGGCGAGGATGTCGGCATCGGTCAGCCCGCGCGCTTTCAAGGCATTTTGCAGGCCCGCGCTGTAGCTGCTGATCACCGTCAGCGGCTGGTTCAGCTCGTGCGCCAACGTGGAGGCAATCTCGCCGAAGGTGGTCAGGCGCGCGTGGTGGGCTAACTGCTCAAATTGACGGCGTTCGCGCTCCTCGGCGGCGCGGCGTTCGGTGATGTCGAGCACCGAGCCCATCCAGCCCACGTGGTGACCGGCGGCGTCGATCAGGGGCGCGTCCAGCACCATCACGCGCACCTCGCGGCCGTCGGCCCGCAGCCAGGTGGCCTCGTAGCCATCGGGCGGCGCACCGCCAGCCAGGTTGCGGCGATGGCGAATCATGGCGCCCTCGATATCGTCGGGCAGCCAGTAGGGGTAGGGCACGCCCGTGCCGACCAATGTTTCGGCGGGGCGGCCCACCAGATGCTCGAAGGTGCGGTTCACGTAGAGCAGCGTGCCGTCGAGATCGCGGGCGCGCAGGCCGACCTGCATGGAGTCCTCCATCGCGCGGCGCCAGCCGGCCTCGGTGCGCCAGGCCTCGCTGGCTTGCACCGCACGCTGCATCTGCCGGCGCAGCGCCAGGCTGGCCCAGGTGATCAGCACGAGGAAGCCGACGATCAGCAGCACCGGCAGACGCTGGTGCCAGCGCTTGACCTTGTCGCGCGCGGTCAGCTCGAGCGAGATGCCGGGCAGCGGCGGATCGAAAGAGATGCGGTGCGAGAGTCCCTGCGGCAAGCCCTGGGGCTGATCCGCAGCGCCTGAAATCTCCTGGTCCAGCGCATCGACCATGCGCACTTCGTAGCGCCGCGCCAGCCACCAGGGCACATATTTGCGCAGCAACTCACCCGCCTGCAACCGGGCGATCAGCTCTCCTCGAGCCTGGCCCTGGCCATCGTTGATGCGGGCGTGCAGGTGGATGGATTGGCCATGTGTGCGGTCTGCAGCGGCCACGGTGGCGGCCTCGGGGGCCTCTTGCACCACGCGATGGTCGGGGCCCAGCCAGGTCACGCTGACCCAGCCTCGACGCAGTGCCTGCAGCAACTGCTCATTCTCCTGCAGGTGCGGGAACTCCTGTCCAGGCCGCAGGCGACCGAGATCGGCGGCCATCTGGTCCAGCCGTGCCTGCTCGGTCAAGACCACGGTGCGCAAGGTGGATTCAAGCGACAGCGAATCCGTGATCAGGGTGGTCTGGAGGTTTTCCTGCTCGATCTGGTCGTCGTGCTGAAGCCACGCCGCGACCACGGCGACGAACAGCAGGCCCAGCACCATCGGCAGCCACCACAAGCCCATGTCCACCGCAGTGGGCGGCGAGGCGAGCAGGCGGGGCGAGGGCGGCGCGGAAGACATGCGCGGCAGTCTATGCGCAGCGCCGCTCTGGGTTCCAGAATCAGACCGATGCTGCGGAAAACCACACTGGCCCTAACGCTCTGTTTTGACGAGCATACAAGACCGATACCCACAAAACCCTAGGAGACAAGACCATGCTGCATACCCTCGCACGCCGTAGCCTGTTGAGCGCCGCTCTCGGCACCGCCCTGACACTTGGCCTAACGTTCTCCTCGAGCGGAGCCTGGGCACAGGAACCGATCGTCATCAAGTTCAGCCATGTGGTGGCGCCCGACACGCCCAAGGGCAAGGGCGCGGTGCGGTTCAAGGAATTGGCGGAAGCCGCCACGCATGGTCGCGTCAAGGTCGAGGTCTATCCGAACAGCCAGCTCTACAAGGACAAGGAAGAGATCGAGGCGTTGCAACTCGGTTCGGTGCAGATGCTGGCCCCTTCGCTGTCCAAGTTTGCGCCGCTGGGTGTCAAGGAATTCGAGGTCTTCGATCTGCCCTTCCTGTTCAAGGACGCCGAGGCTTTCCGCGCGCTGACGGAAGGTGCGCTGGGCAAGCAGCTGCTGCAAAAGCTCGAAGCCAAGGGCGTCAAGGGCCTCGCCTACTGGGACAACGGCTTCACCCTGATGAGCGCCAACCGGCCGCTGCATCATGTGGCCGATTTCAAGGGCCTGAAGATGCGCATCCAGAGCTCCAAGGTGCTCGACGCGCAGATGCGCGCCCTGGGCGCGATCCCGCAAGTGATTGCCTTCAGCGAGCTCTACCAGAGCCTGCAGACCGGCGTGGTCGATGGCACCGAAAGCACGCCGTCCAACTACTACACGCAGCGCGTGTATGAGGTGCAGAAGGACATGACGGTGACCAACCACGGCCATCTGGCCTACGCGGTGATCGTCAACAAGAAGTTCTGGGACGGCCTGCCGGCGGATATCCGCACGGAGCTCGAAGGCGCGCTGAAAGAGGCCACCACCTATGCCAACGCCCTGGCGGCCAGTGAAAACGCCAACGCCATGGACAAGATCAAGGCCAGCGGCAAGGTCAATATCTACACGCCGACTGCAGGCGAGATCAACGAGCTGAAGAAAGCGCTGATGCCGGTCCACAAGGAAATGGAAGGCCGTGTGGGCAAGGCCACGGTCGAGGCTGCCTACAAGGAAGCCGGCTTCGTCAAGCCCAACTGATAAGCCGAACTGATCCACCCTTGCTGAGGTAATCCTCATGTTCATGCGCATCCTGGATCGGCTGGAGGAGAGCTTCATCGCCCTCCTCATGGCCTTGGCCACGCTCATCACCTTTGCTGCGGTCGTCCACCGCTATGCCTCCGGCTTTGCCATCCCGGGCCTGCAGGACTGGCTGCTCTCGCTCAATTTTTCCTGGGCGCAGGAGGCCACGATCTACCTGTTTGTCTGGATGGCCAAGTTCGGCGCGGCCTATGGGGTGCGCACCGGCATCCACGTGGGGGTGGACGTCGCGATCAATCGGCTGGAGCCGAGGAAGCGCGGCTTCTTCGTGATGTTCGGCCTGCTGGCGGGCGCGCTGTTCACCGGCGTCATCGCGACGCTGGGTGCGGCGTTTGTCTGGAGAAACGGGGCCCACTACTACTTCTGGGACTTGTTCGGCATGGACCTGAGCGATCTCACCGAGGGCCCGACCACGCCCGACCTGGAGTGGCCGACCTGGATCATCTACATGGCGATCCCGCTCGGCTCCTCGCTGATGTGCTTCCGCTTCCTGCAGGTGGCGTGGAACTTCTGGCATACGGGGACACTGCCCCACCATGACCACGGGCATGTGGAAGGCGTCGAAGAAGAAAAACAAGGAGCGGCAGCATGAACGGCCTCATCATCTTCGGTCTGCTGATCGCGCTCATGCTCACGGGCATGCCGATCTCGATCGCGCTCGGCCTGACCGTGCTGACCTTCGTCTTCGGCTTCACCGACGTGCCCACGATGGAGGTGGCGCACAAGCTGTTCACCGGTCTCGAACATTTCGAGATCATGGCGATCCCCTTCTTCATCCTGGCCGGCAATTTCCTGACTCACGGAGGGGTTGCACGGCGGATGATCAATTTTGCCGGCGCCCTGGTGGGGCATTGGCATGGCGGCCTGGGGCTGACAGCCGTGCTGGCCTGTGCGTTGTTCGCGGCGCTGTCGGGTTCATCGCCAGCGACGGTGGTGGCCATCGGCTCCATCCTGATGCCAGCGATGGTCAAGGCCGGTTTTCCGCCGCGCTTTGGCGCGGGCGTGATCACCACCTCGGGCGGCCTGGGCATCCTGATTCCGCCCTCGATCGCGATGGTGATGTATTCGGTCTCCACCAATACCTCGCTCGGTGCGATGTTCATTGCGGGCGTGGTGCCCGGCGCTGTACTGGCCACGATGTTGGGCATCACCACCTGGTACCGGGCCCGCAAGAACAACTACCCGCGCCTAGTCAAGGCCACCTGGGCGTACCGTTGGCAGACCTTCCGCGAGTCGATCTGGGGCCTGATGCTGGTCGTGATCGTGATGGGCGGTATCTACTCCGGCCTGTTCACGCCCACCGAAGCGGCGGCCATGGCGGCGGTCTATGCCTTCTTCATCGCGGTCTTCGTCTACAAGGATCTGAAGCTCAAGGACGTGCCTCGGGTGCTGCTGGCTTCGGCCAATATGAGCGCGATGCTGCTCTACATCATCACCAACGCGGTGCTGTTCAGCTTCGTGCTGGCCAATGAGCAGATCCCGCAGCATCTGGCCGACTGGCTGGTCAGCTTCGGGCTCGGGCATGTGGCCTTCCTGCTCGTGGTCAACATCCTGCTGCTGATGGCCGGCAACTTCATGGAGCCGTCTTCGATCATCCTGATCATGGCGCCCATCCTGTACCCGGTGGCGATGAAGCTGGGCATCGACCCGGTGCACTTCGGCATCCTCATCGTGGTCAACATGGAAGTCGGCATGTGCCACCCGCCCGTGGGGCTGAACCTGTACGTGGCCTCGGGCATCGCCAAGATGGGCATCACCGAGCTGACCATCGCCGTCTGGCCGTGGCTGCTGACCATGCTGATTTTCCTGGCGCTGGTCACCTACTGGCCCACGCTGTCCCTGGCTTTGCCGCACCTGCTGGGCGCGACGGGCTGATTCCAAAACACAAGGAGACATCAATGACCCACTCCCTACGTCGCCGTGAAATCCTGGGCGCCGCCCTGGCCAGCACCTTGCCCCTGGCTGCGTTCGACGCCAAGGCGCAAGCGCCCATCGTGATCAAGTTCAGCCACGTGGTGGCCGCCGACACGCCCAAGGGCAAGGGCGCGCAGCGCTTCAAGGAACTGGCCGAAGAGAGGACCAAGGGCCGCGTCAAGGTCGAGGTCTACCCGAACAGCCAGCTCTACAAGGACAAGGAAGAGATGGAGGCGCTGCAACTGGGTTCCGTGCAGATGCTCGCGCCTTCGTTGGCCAAATTTGCGCCGCTGGGCGTGAAGGAATTCGAGGTCTTCGACCTGCCCTATCTGTTCAAGGACAGTGACGCCTTCCATGCGCTGACCGAAGGCGCGGTCGGACAGGGGCTGTTCAAGAAGCTCGAAGCCAAGGGCGTCAAGGGCTTGGCCTATTGGGACAACGGCTTCCACATCATGAGCGCCAACAAGCCGCTGCACCACGTGGCCGACTTCAAGGGCCTCAAGATGCGCATCCAGAGCTCGAAGGTGCTCGATGCGCAGATGCGCGCGCTCGGCGCGATCCCGCAGGTGATGGCTTTCAGCGAGCTCTACCAGGGCTTGCAGACGGGCGTGGTCGATGGCACCGAAGGCGTGCCTTCCAACTTCTACACCCAGCGCATTTACGAAGTGCAAAAGCACATGACGATCTCCAACCACGGCCACCTGGCCTATGCGGCGATCGCCAACAAGAAATTCTGGGACGGCCTGCCGCCCGACATCCGCACCATCCTTGATGGCGCGATGAAGGACGCCACCACCTACGCCAATGCGATTGCGGCCACCGAGAATGCGTCCGCGATGGACAAGATCAAGGCCAGTGGCAAGGTCACCATCTACACGCTCACGCCTGCTGAGGTGAACGAGTGGAAGAGGGCGCTGATGCCGGTCCACCAGGAAATGGTCGGCCGACTGGGCAAGGCCACCGTCGAGGCGGCGTACAAGGAAGCCGGCTTCGTCAAGCCGACCTGAGGCCTGATCTGAGCGGGTGACAGGTGCCAGCAAGGAAGTGACCACTTCCGTTGCTGGCCCCTCCAGGCGCACAATCGCGCCTGATGCTGCCTCAGCCGCTCGCGCTCTTTCCGCTCCATCAGGTGCTCTTTCCCGGTGGGCGGCTGGCCTTACGGATTTTCGAGCCGCGCTACCTGGACATGATCGGCCGCTGCATCGAAAGCGGCGAGCCTTTTGGCGTGGTGGGTCTGACCGCCGGGAGCGAGGTGCGTGAGCGCCTGCCCGGCAGCGAAGCGTTCGGCAAGGAGCTGTTCCACGCCACCGGTACGCTGGCCCATCTGAACCACTGGGAGCGCCCGCAAGCTGGCCTGATGCTGGTGCGCGCACGTGGCGGCCAGCGCTTTCATCTGCGTGAGAGCGAATGCCTCAAGCATGGCTTGTGGACAGGGCAGGCGGAACTGATGAAAGACGACGCCGCCATCCTCGTGCCCGAGGATCTGCGGCCGCTGTCGACGCTGCTGCAAGGATTTCTCCAGACGCTGCAACAAGGTTGCGAAGCCGGGGACATGCCCTTGCAGCCGCCGTATGCCTGGGGTGATTGCGGCTGGCTCGCCAATCGCTGGAGTGAGTTGCTGCCCTTGGCGGAGCATGAGCGGCAGCATCTGATGGCGCTGGACAACCCGCTGCTGCGGTTGGAGCTGGTGGCGGATCAGTTGGAGAAACTCGGCATCAAGCAGCAAGAGCGTTGAGAGTCAGATGAGGCCAGACGAAGCAGGACGAAGCCAGCCGAAGCCAGACGAAAAAAAGCCCGGCATAAGCCGGGCTCTGAATCAGTGCTTGGAGCCGTGAGCTCCGGAGGGCACCGAGGAGACAATCGTTACGAGCGTCGCGATTTAAGCGCGCTTGGTCGCCTTGGCAGCGGCCTTGGTGGTCGCGGTCGTGGCGGCTTGGAAGTTGGCTTCGGCCACATCGGCGGCTTGCTTGGCAGCCTTTTGCACCGACTCGAAAGCGTTGGTGGCGGCAGCAACAGCCGACTTCACCAGGGCGACGGCGTTTTCGGTGCCGGCCGGGGCGTTCTTGGCGGCGCTGTCGATCACGCTGGCGAACTTGGTTTGCACGTCGGCCAGTTGGGCTTCAGCAACCTTGACCACTTCAGCATTGGTGCTGGAAGCGATTTCGTACAGATGACGGCTGTACGAAGCGGCCTTGTCGGCGCTCGGTTGCAGCAGATTGGCTTGCAGGCTCAGCAGTTCTTGTGCATCCTTGACCGACAGAGCGGCCTTGGTGTTCTCGGCGGCTTCGCTCAGAGCGGCCTTGGCCACTTGCAGGTTCAGTTCGACGAGCTTTTCGACGCCTTCGAAGGCCTTGTTCGTCAGACCGAACAGGGTTTCCATATTGGCTTTTTGGGCGGCGAAGACTTGTTCAGCGGTCAGCATAATGTGAGCTCCTGGTTCGGGGCCTCGCCCCGTGGTTGATGGTCCGGCGGCAAGACTTCTATCGCCGGAAACAGTGTTTTGTTGCACTGCACAAACTGAAGTATAGGGATGTCCCGGAGCATTGCAAGCGGATTTTGGTGCGACGCAGCAAATTAGAGGTAAAACTCTAATTCCCGACGCTTCCACGGCGCTCGCCGGCTTTTGCTATGGTCTGGCCCCATGAGAAATGCCTTCAGCTCCCCGACGCCGGAACAGACAGCCGCGGTCGACACCGCCATCGAGACCCGCCACTCCATGCGAGCCTTCCTGCCGCAGACCGTGCCGCGCCAGGTGATCGAAGACATCCTGCACGTGGCCGCGCGGGCGCCTTCGGGCACCAACACCCAGCCCTGGCAGGTCCATGTGCTGACCGGCGCTGCGCTGGAGCGGATGAAGACCCGAGTGCAAGCCGCCTACAACCAGGCTGAAGAGCGTGCCCTGCACAGCGAGGAATACGCCTACTACCCGACCGAATGGATCTCGCCCTATATCGATCGCCGCCGCAAGGTGGGCTGGGATCTGTACGGTTTGCTGGGCCTCACCAAGACCGACAAGGCCGGCATGCACGCTCAGCACGCCCGCAACTTCAGCTTCTTCGATGCGCCGGTCGGGCTGATCTTCAGCATCGACCGCATCATGCAGCAGGGCTCCTGGCTCGATTACGGCATGTTCCTGCAGAACATCATGGTCGCCGCCCGCGCGCGCGGCCTGCACACGTGCCCGCAGGCGGCCTGGACGCAGTTCCACCGGCTGATCACTGACGAACTGGGCCTGGGCCCGCAGCAGATGATCGTCTGCGGCATGGCGCTGGGCCACGCCGACCCGGCCGCGATTGAAAACACCTTGGTCACCGAGCGCGAACCGGTGGCCGGATTCACGAAGTTCATGGATGCCTGAAATGAAGAAGAAAGTACTCGTCGCCCGCAAGACATTCGCCGACATCAGCGCTCGCCTGGCCGAGCACTTCGAGGTCGAGATCAACGAAGCCGATACGGTCTGGCCGCAGGACGAGTTGATCCGCCGCCTGCAAGGCAAGGCCGGCGTCTTCATCACCGGCTCGGAAAAGATCGACGCGAAGCTGCTCGATGCCTGCCCCGAGCTGAAGGCGGTCTGCACGATGGCCGTCGGCTACAACAACATCGACGTGCCGGCCTGCACCGCACGCGGTGTGCGTGTCAGTAACGCGCCAGACGTACTGACTGAAACCACCGCCGACTTCGGTTTCGCGCTGATGATGGCCACCGCGCGACGCATCACCGAGAGCGAGCATTTCCTGCGTCGCGGCGACTGGCAGAACTGGAGCGTCGATCTGTTCGCCGGCAGCGACATCCATGGCGCCACGCTCGGCATCCTCGGCATGGGCCGCATCGGCCAGGCAATTGCCAGGCGCGGGGCGCTCGGTTTCGGCATGCCGGTGATCTATCACAACCGCAGTCGCCTCGCGCCGGAGCTGGAAGCGCCACTCAAGGCGCAATGGGTCGAGAAGGATGAGCTGCTGAAGCGCGCCGACCATCTCGTGCTGGTACTGCCTTACAGCCCGGCCGCGCACCACAACATCGGCGAGCGCGAACTGGCCTTGATGAAGCCGACCGCAACACTGACCAATATCGCGCGCGGCGGCATCGTTGATGACGCGGCCTTGATCCGCGCCCTGACCCGCAAGCAGATCGCTGCGGCCGGTCTCGACGTGTTCGAGGGCGAGCCCAGGTTCGATCCGGCCTTTCTGGCGCTGAGCAACGTCGTGCTGACTCCGCACATCGCCAGCAGCTCGATCCCGACGCGTCGTGCCATGAGCAATCTGGCGGTGGATAACCTGATTGCCGCGCTGACAGGCGGTGCGATGCTCACGCCGCTCAATTGATTCCGCGCCGGTGATTTTGCGGCGGCGATTTTTCGACGCCGATTTTTCGACGGGTAGCGCCTGAGACAATGCCCGCATGAGCTTGATCGACATTCTTCTGCTGGCCGCCTTGGCCCTGGTCATCGTCCTGTTGCTGGTGCTGGTGCTGCGTCCACGCAGCATCGAGTTGGGCCCCGTCGTCGAGCAAAGCAGCGAGCGCCTGGAGCGCAGCCTGCGCGATGAGATAACGCGCAATTCAGGTGGCATGCGGCAGGAGCTTCTGGCCACGCTGGCGCAGTTCCAACAGACGCTGCTGGCCCAGAGCGGCGATGTGGCGCGCACGCAAAACGAGCAGATCGACAGCTTCCGCGTGCAGCTCGCCGGCTTGCAGCAGTCACTGGCCGCACAGGCCCTGGCCGCACGCGAGGCGCAGGACCAGGCCATGCACCGCCTGACCGACGCGATGCGCGAGCGTTTGAACGCGATGCAGCAGGACAACGAGAAGAAGCTCGAGCAAATGCGCGCTACCGTGGACGAAAAACTCCACGCGACGCTTGAGCAACGCCTCGGCGAGAGCTTCAAGCAGGTGGCCGAGCGGCTGGAGCAGGTGCACAAGGGCCTGGGCGAGATGCAGGGCCTGGCGCGCGATGTCGGATCGCTGAATCGCGTGCTGACCAATGTGAAGACACGCGGCATCTTTGGCGAAGTGCAACTGGCCGGCCTGCTGGAGCAGGTCTTCACGCCCGAGCAGTACGCGTCCAATGTGAGCACGGTGCCCAACTCGGCCGAACGTGTTGAGTTCGCCATTCGCCTTCCGGGCCAGCGCAGTGACGGCGCGCCCTTGTGGCTGCCGATCGATGCCAAATTTCCGCGCGACGATTACGAACGGCTGCTTGACGCGCAGGAACGTGCCGATGCGGTCGGCGTCGAAACCTCGGGCAAGGCCATCGAATCACGCCTGCGGCTGGAGGCCAGGACCATCCGCGAAAAGTACGTCGCACCGCCGCACACGACCGATTTCGGCATCCTCTTCGTGCCGACCGAGGGCCTGTATGCCGAAGCGCTTCGCCGTCCCGGCTTGGTCGAATCCTTGCAGCGTGAACACAAGGTCATGCTGTGCGGCCCGACCACCTTGCTCGCCACGCTGAACAGCCTGCAGATGGGCTTTCGCACGCTGGCGCTGGAGAAGCGCTCGGCCGAGGTCTGGGAGGTGCTGGGTGCGGTCAAGACCGAGTTCGGCAAGTTCGGCGAGATCCTGGCCAAGACCAAGAAGAAGCTCGAGGAAGCCAGCAACACGATCGACGCCGCCGAGGTGCGCACGCGCGCGATGACGCGCCGGCTCAAGAGCGTGGAGTCGCTGCCCGAGGGCGAGGCGCTGCTGAAATTGGGCGTTAGCGCGGTCAGCGAGCCCGAGGACGACGAGGCTTGAACGCTGAGAAACCCTCGGCCGCGCTGCTGGAGCGCGGCTTCCATTGGTTGCTGGGCAGCCTGGTGGCGGTGCATGCCTGCATGGCCGTGACGCGGGTGACGGCGGCGCTCTGGCTGCTGCATCACGGCTATGGTCAATGGACCGTCGGCGCGATGATCAGCCTGACCGCAGCCGGCCCCGTGCTGCTGTCGATGTGGGCGGGCCGCCAGTCCGATGTGCATGGCCTGCATCGGCCGCTGTGGATCGGTGCCGCGACGGGGGCGGCCGGCGCGCTGGCCGCACTGATCTATCCGGCGCCGTGGACCTTGGCGCCCGCGGCGTTCCTGTGCGGCAGCGCGGTCGGCGTGATGGCCGTGGCGATCCAGCGCGAAGCGGGGCTGATCGGCGAGGAGGCGGGCGAGCTCAAGCGCGTGTTCGGCTGGGTGGCGCTCGGGCCGGCCATGTCGAATGCGCTGGCACCGGTGATCGCCGGGCTGTTGATCGATGCGGCCGGCGAGCGTGCTGCCTTTGCATTTGCCGCGCTGCTGCCTTTGCTTTCGTGGCTGTTGGGTCGCCGCGTGCCGCGCCATCCACCGCGCGAGGTGGCGATGGCCGCGAAGAAGCGGCCGGCCTGGGCGCTGCTGCGCGAGTCGGGCCTGCGCAATCTGCTGATCCTCAACGTCGTGCTGAGCGCCTGCTGGGATGCCCACAGCTTCGTCGTCCCGGTGGTGGGTCATGCCCGGGGCTTGTCGGCTTCGAGCATCGGCCTGGTGCTGGGCTCGTTTGCCGCGGCGGCCACGGTCGTGCGGCTGGTGATCGTGCGCTGGGCCGCGGGCCTGGACGAGATGGTCGTGCTGCGCACCGCGATGGGCGTGGTCACCGTCACGCTGCTGGTCTATGCCTGGTTGCCGGGCACAGCGGGCCTGATGTTCGGCTCCAGCATGCTGGGCCTGGCCCTTGGCTCCTACCAGCCGATGATCCTCTCGGCGCTGCACCAGGTCACGCCGCCCGAACGTCATGGCCAGGCGCTCGGCCTGCGCATGCTGGTGTCGAGCGGCATGAGCATGACCATGCCGATGGGCTTCGGCCTGCTGGCCAGCAGCACGGTGGCGTTTGCGCCGCTGTGGCTGATGGCCAGCCTCGTGATTGCCGCGCAGTGGCCGGCGCGTGCGGTGCGTCAAGCCTTGAAATGAGCTGACCCGACTTTCGGCACGGCAAAGCTGGCCGATCTTGGCCTCAGAATGCGCCTATCTCATTGCAGGCGACATTCAATATGCAACACCTCACCTGGCAAGCGTTCGCGCTGACTCTTCTGCTCGGCACTGGCCCCGCCTGGGCCAAGCCGGCGAAACCGGCCAAACCCACCAAGGCCGCGGCGCCCGTGACCGCGCCCCAGCCCGAACTGGTCCGTGAGCTCGGCGGCATCAGCGAGTACAAGCTGCCCAATGGCCTGCAGATCCTGCTCTTCCCGGACGACGCGCAGAGCACCACGACGGTCAACATCACCTACCGCGTGGGCAGCCGCTACGAGTCGCTGGGCGAATACGGCATGGCGCATCTGCTGGAGCACATGCTGTTCAAGGGCACGCCGGCGCACAAGGACATTCCGGCCGAATTTGCCCAGCACGCGATGCGCTTCAACGGCACCACGACGGCCGATCGCACGAACTACTACTCGTCCTTCAATGCCGACGACAAGACGCTGAGCTACGCGATCGACATGGAAGCCGATCGCATGGTCCACAGCTTCATCGCCAAGGCCGATCTCGACAAGGAGATGAGCGTCGTGCGCAACGAATACGAGCGCGGCGAGAACGAGCCCGGCGCCGTGCTTTCCAAGCGCGTGCAGGCGGCGGCCTACGGCTGGCACAACTACGGCCACGCCACGATCGGCCCGAAGAGCGATATCGAGAACGTGCCGATCGAGAAGCTGCAAGCCTTCTATCACCGCTACTACCGGCCCGACAACGCAACCGTGCTGGTGGCCGGCCGCTTCGATCCGGCCAGCACGCTCAAGCGCATCGCAGCCGCCTTCGGCCCCGTCGCCAAGCCGGCCGCCGAGATCCCGCAGCCCTACACGGTCGAGCCCGCGCAGGACGGTGAACGCAGCGTCACCGTGCGGCGCGTGGGCGGTCAACCGATGTTGATGGCGCAGTACCACATCCCCGCCATTGCGCATGCCGATTCGGCGCCGCTGCTGGTCTTCGGTCTGCTGATGTCGATGCAGCCGAGCGGCCATCTCTACAAGGAACTCGTCGAGAGCAAGCTGGCGGTCTACGCGGGCGTGGGTGGCCTCGGCCAGCATGATCCTGGCACGGCTACGGCGATCGCGGTGCTTCCGGCCGGCGCCGATGTGCCGGCCGTCGAGAAGAAGCTGCTCGACATGGTCGAGGGTCGTGATGACAAGCCTTTCACCGAAGACGAGCTCAAGCGCGTGCGCGACATCGCCGTGCTCTCGTACCGCCAGACCATGAAGCAGCCCGAGGCCCTGATCGGCCAGATCTCCTCGCTGCTTGGTGCCGGCGATTGGCGACTGATCTTCCAGCTGATGGAGGACCTGCCCAAGGTCACGCTGGCCGATGTGGAACGCGTGCGCAAGGCCTACTTCCGCTCCGCCAACCGCACGCTGGGCCGCTACCTGCCCGTCACCGAGGTCGAGCGCGTCGAGATTCCCGCCGCGCCGCCGCTGGCCGAGCGCCTGGCCGGCCTGAAGGCGCCGCCGAAGGTGGAGGAGGGCGAGCGTTTCGATCCCACGCCCGGCCACCTTCAGGAACGCACGCAGTTCAAGACGCTGCCGAGCGGCATGCAGCTCGAAACGCTGAAGAAGCAGACGCGCGGCAACACCGTGGTCCTGCAATTGCAGTTGCGCTGGGGTGAGCCGCGCGTCACCACGGCGGCGCTGGGCACCAACATGATTGACGACCTGTCGTTTGAAGGCACGCCGACCTGGGACAAGCAGAAGCTGCGCGACGAACTCGTGCGCCTCAAGGCCGACGTGAACCTGAACGGCGGCAACCAGGGCGCGACGCTCTCGATCAGCGCCGAGCGGGACACCTTGCTTGAAGCGCTCAAGGTCGCCGCCGACGTGATGCAGCACCCGCTGCTGCCCCAGGACGCTTTTGATCGCGTCAAGAAGGCGCAGCTGGCGGGCCTCGAGGCCTCGCGCGAACAGCTCGGCAACCTGCGCCTGGAAGCCGTGCGGGGTCTCTACAACAAGACCCGTGGCGTCAGCGTCGGCGACCCCGACTACATCATGAGCCTCGACGAGCGCATTGACGAAGTGCGCCGCACCGAACTGTCCGATGTGCGCAGTTTCTACGAGCACTACTGGTCCGCCGATGAAGCCCGCGTCTCGGTCGTCGGCGCCTTGCCCGAGGGCCTGGAAGCCGCGCTCGAAAAGGACTTCGGCGGCTGGAAGAAGCCCGATGCACCGCGCTTCGTCCGCTGGATCTCTCCGCAGGTCAACATCCCCGCCACACGCGTGGACGTGCAGGCCAATGACAAGACCAATGCCGAGCTGCACATGGGCGAGCGCTTCAGCCTCAACAGCCTCGACCCGGATTACTTCCCGCTGATGCTGGCCGTGCAGGCCTTTGGCTCCGGTGGCATGGAGACCCGCCTCTCCACCCGCGTGCGTCGCCAGGAAGGGCTGACCTACGGCATCGGCGCCAGTCTGCAAGCGCCTTACTACGGCCATGATGCCGGCCTGATCATCCGTGGCAGCTTTGCCCCGCAGAACCGCGACAAGGTGATCGCGCTGGTCAAGGATGAGATCCAGCGCATGGACAGGGACGGCATCACCGCCGACGAACTGGCCCGCGCCAAGCACGATGTGCTGGAAGGCTGGAAGCAGGGCCGCGCCAGCGAAGGGCACCTGGCCGGCACCTTGAACTGGCTCACCGAAATCAAGCAGGATTGGCGCTATGAGGCCGCCCAGGAAGACAGGCTGAGCGCGGTCACGCTGGAGCAGGTCAACGCCGCCTGGCGCAAGTTCATCAAGGTGGACGGCTTCGTGGTCAGCACGGCCGGCGACTTCAAGGGCAAGGAACAGGCGCAGTAAGGCGCCATGACCAGCCCGCGGGAAGCCCACAAACCCCGGCAGTTTGTGGCGCCGCGGGCTCGGTGTTTTCCTGTAAGTAGGGTCCACATCCGCGGGCAAACATGCGATGCTGACGGGCCCTGGCGCGAGGCGGCCGGGGCCATGCACCGCAAAGTGGCAGGCTAGTCAAGATGATGTAAGCCGCGGCGCGCAGCGTGTCGTCCGTCGCCCTCTCACGAAGAGGCGATCTCATACGCAATAACGCATACGCAATAACGCGATAAATCAACGGAGACAAGCCATGAAGATTTCCACCAAATCACTGCTGGCCGTGGCGGTACTGACCGCACTCTCGTCCGCCCAGGCGGCCGAGCCGATCAAGATCGGCGTAGCCGGCCCCTACACCGGCGGCTCCTCGTCGATGGGCGTTTCCATGCGTGACGGCGTGCGCCTCGCGATCAAGGAGATCAACGAGTCCGGCGGCGTGCTGGGTCGCCAGCTGCAAGGCATCGAGCGCGACGACGAAGCCAAGAACGAGCGCGGCGTGCAGATCGCCCAGGAGTTGATCAACCGTGAGAAGGTCGTGGCCACGGTCGGCTACATCAACACCGGCGTGGCCCTGGCCTCGCAGCGCTTCTACCAGCAGGCCAAGATTCCCGTGATGAACAACGTGGCCACGGGCTCGCTGATCACGCACCAGTTCGACAAGGAACCCGAAAGCTACGTCTTCCGCAACTCGGCGAACGACAGCATCCAGGCGCCGATGATCGTGGCGGAGGCCATCCGCCGCGGCTTCAAGAAGGTCGCCATCCTGGCCGACTCGACCAACT
Source organism: Burkholderiaceae bacterium (assembly GCA_036500605.1). GTDB lineage: Bacteria > Pseudomonadota > Gammaproteobacteria > Burkholderiales > Burkholderiaceae_C > JAFALK01. The sequence goes on along the minus strand of DASYBU010000019.1, from coordinate 28,407 downwards.
ACGGCCAGCTCGGCCAGAAGGACCTGGTTGCCGCGCTCGAGAAGAAGGGCCTGACCCCGGTGGCGAACGAGAAGTTCAATATCGGCGATGTCGACATGACCGCGCAGTTGCTCAAGGCCAAGGCTGCCGGTGCCGATGCGGTGCTGACCTACGGCATCGGCCCCGAGCTGGCGCAGATCGCCAACAGCATGACCAAGCTCGGCTGGAAGGTGCCGATGGTCGGCTCGTGGACGCTCTCGATGGCCAACTTCATCGACAACGCCGGCCCTGGCGGTGAAGGCGCGCGCATGCCCGAGACCTTCATCCAGGAACCGACGAATGCCAAGCGCCAGAGCTTCATCATCTCCTTCCTGAAGAACTTCAACCCGAAGAACGGCCGCATGGATTCGCCGGTTTCGGCGGCGCAAGGCTATGACTCGGTCTACCTGCTGGCCGCGGCCATCAAGCAAGCCGGCTCGACCGATGGCCCCAAGGTCAAGGCTGCGCTCGAAGACCTGAAGACGCCGGTCGAGGGCGTGGTGACCACCTACAAGCGCCCGTTCAGCAAGGCCAACCATGACGCCATCGACATCAGCATCCCGGTGTTCGGCGAGGTCAAGAATGGCCGCGTGATCTATGCCTACGAGGCGGATCAGAAGAAGGCATCCGGCGAAGGCAAGAAGTAAGCCTTGCCGTGTTGTACTCCGTCCCGCCAAGTGGGCTTGACCGCTTGGCGGGATTTGCTTTGAATACGGGAGCCTCATGGACCTCCAGATCCTGACCCAACTGATCTTCAGCGGCATCGCGCTGGGGATGATCTACGCCGTCATCAGCTTCGGCTACCAGCTCACCTTCGCCACGTCCGATACGCTGAACTTCGGCCAGGGCGAGGCGTTGATGCTGGGTGCACTGGTGGGGCTTTCGCTGACCAACGCGGGCGTCAACTACTGGCTGGTGCTGCCGCTCGTCTGCATCTTCGGGGCGCTGCAAGGCGCGCTGGTCGAATGGATCGGCGTGCGGCCGGCCATCAAGATCAAGAGCGAGTTCGGCTGGATCATGTCCACCATCGCGCTGGGCATCATCTTCAAGAACGTGGCCGAGAACACCTGGGGCCGCGACCAGATGCCTTTCCCTTCGCCGCTGCCTGATGCGCCGATCCATTTCCTCGGCGCCAATGTGCTGCCGCGCGAGCTGTTGATCGTCGTGGGCGCGCTGGTGATGATGCTGGCGGTCGAGTTCTTCAACCGCCGCTCGATCTACGGCAAGGCCGTGGTCGCCACCTTCAATGATCGCGACGCGGCCAAGCTGATGGGCATCAACACGGGCCTGGTGATCACCTTCTCGTACGCGCTGTCTTCCATGACGGCGGCGGTGGCCGGCGTGCTCGTCGCGCCGATCACGCTGGCGGGCGCACAGATGGGCGGCACGCTGGGCCTCAAGGCTTTTGCGGTCGCCATCATTGGCGGGCTGACCAGCGGCATGGGCATTATCGTCGGCGGCATCATCCTGGGCGTGGTCGAGAAGCTCTCGGGCTTCTACATCTCGACCGGCTACGCCGATGTGCCCGGCCTCGTGCTGCTGCTGATCGTGCTGGCCGTGAAGCCCGCCGGTCTGTTCGGAAAAACCGCGATCAAGAAGGTCTGAGCCGGACATGAAAGCATTGAATATCGCCGCCGCCATCGCCGGCATCGCGGCCGTGGCGGCGTTTCCCCTGGTCTTCACGAACCCGTACTACATCCACCTCGTCGTCACGATCATGATCTACGCGATCGTGCTGTTCGGCCTCGACATCGTGGTGGGCTACACCGGCCTTGTCTCGCTGGGCCATGCGGGCCTGTTCGGCGTCGGCGCCTATGCGGTCGGCACGCTGGTCATGCACCTGGACATGCCGGTCTACGCGACGCTGCCTGCGGCCATCGTCGTGACCGCAGCCTTCGGCGCGCTGCTGGCGCTGCCGGCCTTGCGCGTGACCGGGCCGTATCTGGCGATGGTGACGCTGGCCTTCGGCACCATCATTCAGATCCTGATCAACGAGATGGACTTCTTCACCGCCGGCCCGCTGGGCATCGCGCTGACCAAGCCCACGCTGTTCGGCCATCAGCTCGACGACACCGAGTACTACTGGCTTGTCGGCGTGCTGATGCTGGCCTCCCTGGTCTTCGTGCATCGCGTCTTGCGCTCGCATCTGGGCCGCACGTTTGAAGCGCTGCGCGGCAGCCCGGTCGCTTCCGATTGCATGGGCGTTTCGGTCTACCGCTACAAGGTCTACGCCTTCGTGATCAGCGCGGGCCTGGCCGGTCTGGCAGGCGGCTTGTATTCGTATTCGGAGCAATACATCTCGCCCAATACCTACAACTTCGAGCTGACTGTGCTGTTCCTGCTCGCGATCATCATGGGCGGGCGCAAGTCGCGCGCCGGAGCGCTGATCGGCGCGACGATCCTCGTGATGCTGCCCAACCTGCTCGACGACATCGGCCAGTTCCGCGTCGTCGCCACGGCGCTGGCGCTGCTCGTGCTGGTGTCGGTCGGCGTGGCGGTCAAGCGCGGCAGGATGAGCGTGCAGGCCGCGCTGGTGCCGGTGATCGGCAGCGCGGTGCTGGCCGGTGTCTCGTACAAGCTCGATGCACTGTCCGATTGGCGCCTGACCATCTACGGCCTGATCACGCTGTTCATCGTCTACTACCTGCAGGACGGCATCGTGGGTTTCCTGCGCGAAGCCTTCAATCTGCGCAGCGGCGGCGCGGCTGCGGCTGATGAGGCCAAGGCCGCATCGGCGTCCGGTGTGCAGGCCACGGCGCTGATGGACCGCAGCGGCGAGCAGGGTGAGAAGGGCGAGAAGGGCGAGAAGGGCGAGATCCTCCTCGACGTGAAGCAGGTGCTGATGCAGTTCGGCGGGCTCAAGGCGCTCAACCTGGTCGATCTGCAGATCCGGCGCGGCAGCATCCACGGCCTGATCGGCCCCAACGGTTCCGGCAAGAGCACGATGATGAACGTACTGACCGGCATCTACCTGCCCACGGCCGGCACGGTCACTTTCAAGCAGCGCGAGGTCAACGGCCGCAGCTCCGCGCAGATCGCGCTCTCGGGCATTGCGCGCACCTTCCAGAACGTGCAGCTGTTCGGCGAGATGACCGCGCTGCAGAACGTGCAGGTCGGCCTGCACCATGCCTACAACAGCAACCTGATCGAAGTGGCGCTGACGCTGCCGCGCATGCGCCGTGAGCGGCGCGACAACGCGGCGCGCGCGCTGGCGCTGCTCGATTTCGTCGGGCTGGCCGATCTGGCCGGCGAGGAAGCGCGCAACCTCCCTTACGGCAAGCAGCGCGTGCTCGAGATCGCCCGCGCGCTGGCCTTGGACCCTGAGCTGCTGCTGCTCGACGAGCCCGCCGCCGGCCTCACCGCGCCCGACATCGAAGAGCTGCTGCGCATCATCAAGAAGATCCGCGAGCGCGGCGTCACCGTGATTCTGATCGAGCACCACATGGACGTGGTGATGAGCTTGTGCGACACCGTCTCGGTGCTCGACTTCGGCCAGAAGATCGCCGAAGGCACGCCGGCAGAAGTTCAATCCGACGAGAAGGTGATCGAAGCCTATCTCGGCGGCCAGGCCGCTTGAGGATCGCCTTATGTTGACCATCAAGAATCTCAGCGCAGGCTACGGCAAGGTCCAGGTCCTGCACGGTATCGACATCGAAGTGCCCAAGGGCAAGGTCGTGACCCTGATCGGCTCCAACGGTGCCGGCAAGACCACGACCATGCGCGCCATCTGCGGCATGATCAAACCCAGCTCGGGCGAGATCACGCTCAACGAGAAGCGCGTCGATGGCCTCGAGAGCTACCACATCGCACGCCTGGGCCTGGCCCACTCGCCCGAAGGTCGCCGCGTCTTCGCCACCATGACGGTGACCGACAACCTGCGCCTCGGCGCCTTTCCGCGCTACACGGGCGCTCGTCCGCGCGGCGACGTGGACGGCGATCTGGAAAAGGCGCTGGAGCTGTTCCCGCGCTTGAAGGAGCGCCGCATGCAACTGGCCGGCACGCTCTCGGGCGGCGAGCAGCAGATGTTGGCGATGGCCCGCGCCGTGATGCTGAACCCCGAGGTGGTGCTGCTCGACGAACCGTCGATGGGCCTCGCGCCAATCCTGGTGGAAGAAGTGTTTCGCATCATCGGCGAGCTCAAGTCACGCGGCGTGACGATGCTGCTGGTCGAGCAGTTCGCCGCCGCCGCGCTCGCCGTGGCAGATTACGGTTATGTGCTCGAGAACGGCCGCATCTCGCTGCATGGTCCGGCTGAAAAGCTGCGCAACGATCCGGCGGTGAAGGCGGCGTATCTGGGCGGTAGTCACTGAAGATCCCGGCCCGACAGATGGGCGCTCATTGAGGTGTTCAACCCGTTCAAGGCCGCGCCCCGAGGCGCCTGAGCAACGGCGACGCCGACGTCACCCTAACGCCTCGCCTGCACGGTAGCATCGCCCGATGCGCCGACTGCTGTCGCTCCTGCTCCTGCTGGCCTTGCTTGCGCTGCCGGGCCTGCCGGCGCATGCGCAATCGGCCGACGACTCGGCGATGGATGCTGACGAGCCTGATGCCGTCGGCATGAAAGCGGAGCAAGCCCGCGCCTTGCTGGCGCAGCCGCTGCCCGATGCCCTGCCTGAACGCTACGCCCTCTTGCAGCAGCAGGTGCGCGCTGCCGAAGCGCTCGACCAGCGGGAGCGCCAGATCGCCGTCCTGACCGAGCTGGCTCGCCTCGGGCTCGGCATGCCCGGCGGCGAGACCTGGGTGCGGTCTTACTTGAGCGCTGAGTTCACCTGGGGCAGCCAGGGCAAGGCCTTGGCCGCCTGCGAAACGCTGCTGGCCGACAAACGCATTTCAGCGCCAATGCGCGCGACCATTGCGCTGCGCCAGACCTATTTCGCCGCGCTCGGCAGCGACCGCGCGCTGATGCAGGGCCATTGGTCACGCGCCGATCGGCTGTCACGTGAGCAGATCAAGCAGCTTGGGGCGGACAGCGTGGCCGGCCTGCGCCTGCAGATCGAGCGCTTGCAGGTGCAATCCGAAGTCGAGCGCTGGGGCGGTGCGCAGGCCAACTCGGTGGCGCTGCTGCGCGAGAGCGTGCGCGTGTCCGAACGCCTGCTGGCTGGCGCCAAGGGCAATGACGAAAAGTTCTACGCGCAAAAACTGCTCGACGGTTCGCTCGGCATGCTCTGCTACGCGCTGGTGCGCCAGGGCCGTTCGCCCGAAGCGGTGGCGATTGCGCAAAGCAATATTGCGCTGTGGCGTTCGGGGCAACTGAGCGACGCCGTCGGCGCGCGCTGGCAGTACCGCCTGGCTACCGGGCTGGTGGCCACGCAGGCGTTTGACGAAGGGCTGAAGGCCGCGCGCGAATCCGATGAGATGCTGGAACGCTCGGGCGCCAGCCTCACCAGCCACACGCGCTGGCTGGCCCGCCAGCAGATGCTCAACGCCTTGCTCGGCCTGCACCAATGGGCCGAGGCCGACGCGCTCTACCAGCAGACGTTGGCCGCCGTGCAGGACGACTCGCTGGCGCGCGAGCGTGCGTCCGACTGGCGCTTGCGCGCCTTGCTGGCGGCGAAGAACGGGCGCGTGGACGAGGCGCTGGAAACCGTCGAGCGCATCCACCGCTTCCGCCTGCGTCTCTACGGCGCGAATCATCCGCAGACGCAGGAAGCCGCCGGTGTGCGCGGCTTTGTGCGCCTGATGCGCAACGACATCAGCGGCGCGATGAGCGACTACGAGCAGCTCTTCAAGGCCTTGCTCGACAGCCCCGGCGGCTGGCTCGATCTCGATCTGCGCGGCGTGCGCGGCTTCGTGCTGGGCCTGGCCTTGCAGCAGTTCATGGACACGCTGGCCGAGCGTTCGCTGGCCGGCCAGCCCGTCGACCCGCGCATGGCGGACCGGGCGCTGCAACTGGCTGACCGCCTGAACGTATCGAGCACGCAGCGCGCTTTGGCCGACAGCACGGCGCGCCTGCTCGCCGCCACGCCCGCGCTGGCCGAGCTGCTGGCCAACGAGCAGCAACTGCGTCGCCAGCAGGGCGAGCGTGCGAGCGAGTTGTCGTCGCTGCTCAACGAAGAAGACCGTCAACGCCGCGAGATGGGCAGCGACGCGTTCAAGGCGCTGCCGCCCAAGGAGCGTGACGCGGCCAGGGCCGCGCTGAAGGCCCTGCGTGAAAAGATCAAGTCTGGCCAGGAGCAGGTCGGCAATGCTCGCTCGGCGTTGACCGCGGCACGCGAGCGCATCGCGCAAGCCTTCCCGGCCTACGGCGATCTGCTGATGCCACCCACGCCAACGCCGGCGCAGTTGCGCAGCCTGCTCGCGCCCGATGAGGGCTTGCTGCTGGTGCACAGCCTCGATCACGCGACGCTGCTCTGGCTGATCACGCCCGGCCAGCAGCAGGCCGCGCTGTACGTCAGCAAGCTCGGCGCCGCCGATCTCGCCAAGCGCGTGAGCCAGACGCGTCGCATGCTCGACCTGAGCCAGCCCGGTGCGCCCAAGCTCAACGAGGCGCTGTTGCTGGGCCTGTACCGCGAGTTGATCGCGCCGCTCAAGCCTGACTACAGCCAGCTCCATTCGCTGATCGTGGCGAGCAGCGGTGCGCTGGCGAGCCTGCCGCTGGCGGCGCTGGTGACCGAGCCCGCAACGGGCAAGGAAGGCGCACACTACCTCGCCAGGAGCGTGGCTGTCACACAGCTGCCGGCCGCCAGCGCCCTGCAAAGCCTGCGTCGTGGCGCCGCCCATATCGGTGCCAAGCCCCTGATCGGCTTCGGTGATCCGGCCTTCCGCAGCGCCGCCGCCTCCAAGGGCTTGAGCGTCACCTCGACCCGCTATGACGCCGCCTGGGGATTCCGTTATGCCGACATCCCGCCGCTGCCCGACACGCGCACCGAGCTGATGGCGCTGGCCCAGGCCCTGGGTGCCAAGCCGGCCGACCTGCTGCTGGGCCCCGCCGCCACGCGCGAGGCCGTGCTGAAGGCGCCTCTGGCCGACTACCGCGTGGCGGCCTTCGCCACGCACGGCCTGATGCCCGGCGAGCTGCCCGGTGTCTCCAAGCCCGCGCTGGCGATGGCCGCCACCGGGCGCGAAGGCGAGTCGCCGCTGCTGGAACTCGACGATGTGTTGGGCCTGCGCCTCAACGCGGAGTGGGTCTTGCTCTCAGCCTGTAACACCGCCGCCGGCGAACAGGGCGGCGCGGCGATGTCGGGCCTGGTGCGCGGCTTCTTCTTTGCCGGTGCGCGTTCGGTGCTGGCCACGCATTGGTCGGTCGATTCGGCCGCCTCGTCACAGCTGGTGCCGGCGGCGCTGCAACCTTCGAAGGCGCGTGCGGAAAGCCTGCGGCAAGCCCAGTTGGCGATGATCGAGGGACGGGTCGGGCAGGGCCGCTGGACGCATCCGTACTACTGGGCCGGGTATGCCCTGTTCGGGGATCCGCTGAAATAAGCGGTTACTGAAGCGGCATGCGTTGGGCTAGCATCCGATCAACCAGGGTGGGGGAGTCTGCAATGCGCCGAATCTTGTTGGGCTTGACGATGGGGCTGGGCATGGGGCTGGCCGTTGCACCGGCGTGGGCGCAGAGCGTCTGCAAGGTGGCCGGCCTGGCCGGCGAGGTGCACAGCGGCGCCAGGCTGCTCAAGGTCGGCGACGGGCTTGAAGCCGGCGCCGAAATCCGCACCGGAGGAGACGGCCGCGTGCGCCTGCGCTGCGTCGACGGCTCCAGCCTGGTGCTCGGCGATAACAGCCATCTTCAGCTGACCAGCTACAAGGCGGCCTCCGGCGCTCACCCGCGTGCCGCCTCGCTGTGGCTGGAGGTCGGCGTGCTGGGCCAGACGGTTTCTCCGGGTGGCCCCGGCAGCAGCTGGGAGGTGCGCACCCCCAGCGCCGTGACGGCCGTGCGCGGCACTGAATTCATCGTCGAGGTCTCGGCCGAACAAGGCACGGCCGTGCATGTGGAAAAGGGCGAGGTCGCCGTGGAAAGCACGGTCAAGACGCGCGGCCTCGTGCCGCGTCCGCCCACCAAGCTCAATGTGCAGGTCAACGGCACGCAATGCTCGACCGCCGGCGCTTGCACGGCAGCCTCGGCGTGGTCGGCGGCGCGCGTGCAGGCGGTGCAGTCGCGGCTCGGGGGCCTCTGATGCGCCTGCGCCTGCGCCTGGGCTATGTCCTGATCGCGCTGCTGAGCCTCGCGTTGGCGGTCATGCCCTGGTGGCGGCGGGCTGACGTCGGCCTGCTCGACCGGATCGACCGGCTCACGCTTGATGCGCAGATGCAGTGGCGCGGTCCGCTCAAGCCTGAGGCGCCGATCACGCTGCTGCTGGTGGACGATCACAGCCTGCAAGCGCTGGGAACGGCCGACCGGCGTTGGATCGCGCAGGCGCTGGCCAAGCTCGGTGACGCCAAGCTGGTGGCCTTCGACCTTTTGCTGGTCGAGCCCGGCGATCCGCAGGGCGACCAGGATCTCGCGCGCGCGATGGCCAAGTCGGGCCGCGTGCTGATCCCGTTTGCCTTGCCGCCCGAGGCCGGCCCCGCGACCGAACCTTCGCGCGTGCTGCTCAACAATGCTTTTACCGCGACCTCGAACGAGGCTGGGCAGACGCATGTCCCCGTCCAGCCGGCCAGGCTGTTGGCGCCGGTGCCGGCTTTCGCCAACGTGGCGCTGGGCCTCGGCCATGTGACGGCCTTGCGCGGTGCCGATGGCGCCCTGCGCTATGACCTGCCGGGCCTGGTGCTCGACGGCGAGACCTATCCTTCGCTGGCGTTGCGCATCGCGGCGGCGGCGCGCAACGTGCCCTGGTCCCAGGCGCGAATGAACTTCGGCAACAGCGTGCAAGCCGGGCCGCTCACGGCGCAGCTCGATGCGCTGTCGCGCCAATGGCTCAATTACTACGGCGAGGCCGGCACCTTCGAGCATGTGCGCTTGAGTGATCTGTTAGCCGGCCGGGTCGACAAATCCAGGCTCGCCGGCCGCATCGTGATTGCCGGCGTGACGGCGGTCGGCAGCGGCGATCAGGTGCCGACGCCATTCGACGCGAGCCTGCCGGGTGTGGAGCGCCTGGCCACCTCGGTCGACAACCTGCTGAGCGGCCGCACGTTGATCCGCCCCGTGTGGGCCGCGCCGGCCGAGCTGGCGGCGATGGTCCTGCTGCCGCTGCTGGCCGTGAGCTTGATCGGCGGCCTCTCGCTGCGCCGCGCGCTGCCGGTCCTGGCCGGGGTCGCGGTGCTGATCGTCGCGCTGCTGCAATGGCGCTTCGTCTCGTACAACGAGTTCCTGGCGCCGGTGTTCCCGGCCCTGGCGCTGCTGCTGGCCACGGGTGGCGCGCTGATCCTGCGCGGCGGGATTGAGCGCATGCGCCGCCTCGCTGCGCTGGAGCAGTTGCAAGCGAGCGAGCGACGCTACGCGCTGGCCGCTCAAGGCGCCAATGACGGCTTGTGGGACTGGGACCTGGTCACGCGCGAAGTGCATTTCTCGCCGCGCTGGCGGGCCTTGATGGGCTTGGCCGAAGAGGAAGCCAAGGGCATCGGCGCCTGGGTCAAGCCACTGCCGCCGGCGCAGGCCTCGGCCTTCAAGGCCGCGCTGCAAGAGCATCTGGATGGGCGCAGCCAGCAGTTGCACCACCTGCTGGAATTTGTGCAGGGTGGCCAGACGCGCTGGCTGCTGGCGCGCGCTGTGGCCACGCGAGAGAACGGCAAGCCCGTGCGCATGGCCGGCTCCTTGACCGACGTGAGCGAGCTGCATCGCCTGCAACACCAGCTCAGTCACGACGCGCTGCATGACCGCCTGACGGGGCTGCCCAATCGCAACCTGTTCCAGGCGCAGCTTGAGCAATTGCTGGCCAGCAATCCGGCCGGTTCGATGGCCATGCTGCTGGTCGGGCTTGACGGCTTCCGTGCCTTCAACGAAAAGCATGGCCTGATCGTCGGCGACGCGGCCCTCGTCGAGGTGGCACGGCGCCTGCGTCAGCGCGAAGGCCTGCCGCTTGCGCGGATCGGCCCCGATGAATTCGCGATCGCTGCGCCGATGCGCGCCGGCAGCTCCGAGCTCGTGGCCTGGGCGCGTTCGTGCTTTGCCGAGCCCGTGACGATCGGCGCGGGCGAGCCCCTGCGGCTCACGGCCGGCATCGGCCTCGCGCATGCCAGCGAAGGCCTGGGCAGCGCGGGCGAAATGATGGTGGCCGCCGAAGACGCGCTGGCACGAGCCAAGCAGCAGGGCCCCGGGCAGTCGCACCGCTTCGACGCGGCCGAGCAACTGGTGGAGCAATCGCGCCGCTGGATGGTCGAGCAGATCGATCTTGCGCTGCGCGATGGCAAGCAGTTCGCGCTGCACTACCAACCCTTTGTCAGGCTCGCCGACCGGCAATTGCTCGGCTTCGAGGCGCTGATCCGCTGGACCCATCCGACCAAGGGCCTGGTGATGCCGGGCGACTTCATCCCGGTCGCCGAGTCCAGCGGCCAGATTGCGCAGATCGGACGCTGGACGCTGATGGAAGCGGCCGCGCAACTGCGCCATTGGCACGGCCTCGGCTTCACCGGCGAGATCGCGGTCAACGTGTCCGGCGTGCAGCTCGAACGCGAGGTTGAGCTGCTCAGTGATGCCCGCGCCGTGCTGGCTGCATTGGGCCCGGTGCCCGCGCATCAGCTGAAGCTGGAGGTGACGGAAAGCATGGCGATGAGCAACCCGCAGCGCAGCGCCGAGACGCTGCAGGAGCTGGCGCGCCTGGGCTTCAAGATCTCGATCGACGACTTCGGCACCGGCTACTCCTCGCTCGCCTATCTGCACCGCTTCCCGTTCGACACGCTCAAGATCGACCGCAGCTTCGTGATGCGCCTGAACGCCGGCCGCGAGGCCCAGGAGATTGTCCGCACCATCGTCGGCCTGACGATCGCACTCGACAAGCAGGCACTGGCCGAGGGTGTCGAGGACGAGAAACAGGCACAGCTGCTGGAACAGCTCGGCGTGCAGGTGGCGCAAGGCTGGCTCTTCGCGAAAGCTTTGCCTGCGCCGCAAGCCGAGGCGCTGATCAAGAAGTCGCCGTGGCGAAAACCGGCGGTGAGCAGCGATGAATCGGACTATGAGCCGACGGTGGCGATGCCTTTGTAGTCGACCCAGGGCCGTTCGCATTCACCACGTCAATCACGTCAATCCATGTTGAATACCTGAATTCGCATTGACATGGATTGACGTGATGCACGTGATGAGTACAAGTCAGCGCGGGGCCTCCGGCGCGTCTTCGCATTTATCCTGTGCATCCTGTCTATCCATGTAAAAACCTGAATTCAATTGAACATGGATGGACAGGATGCACAGGATGAATACGAGTCAAAGTCGATCTTGTGCATCCTCCATCGTGCTCAACATCCGCGGCGTCTGTGTCTGCTGGCCGCGCGTCACGATTTGGGCGAGGTTGGCCGTGTAAGCCTTGGCCTCGGCGAAGGCGGGGTGCAACAGGCCCTGATGCCGATCGAGATATTCGAACAGCGTCTGCGTGAAGAACGAGCCGCGCAGTTGGCGGGCCGGATTCAGCGGGCTTGCGAACACGCCGCGATCTGAAGGCGGGCCGAGGGCGAGTTCGCCGGGACTGGTCGCGGTGAGCAAGGTGTAGCGCGAGCGGGTGCGTTCTGCGATTGCGGCCCAGGTGGACATCGAGATGCTTTCGCGCTCGACGCGGCCGCCGTTTGCATTGCGTGTGAACTCAAGATTAGCGCTGGGCAGCGGGTCGAGCATGTCGCCGCTGTAGCAGGTGTCGATCAGCACGCGGGTCTGGCGGGTCGGGGCGTTGGCGAGATCCTGCACAAGACTGTCGCGCACGCTGCTGCGCTCCAGCTTGAGCAGATAGGCCGTGGCATCGGGGCTGTGTTCGCCCAGCACATCGCCCGAGTCGTAGGCGACGATGGACATGCGCCTCGATTCACCGCCTTCGGGCAAGGGCAGCGGCAATGCGCCGTGGCTGGAGATGTAGATGAACAGCACATCATCGGCGCCGAGATCCTTGCGCATCTGCGCGATGGCCGCTTCGATCGCGGCGCGGCTGGCTTGCGGGCCGAACAGCGCCGTGACGGCGTAGCCGGCAGCGCGCAGGCGTGTAGCCACGAGGCGCGCATCGTCCTCGCCTTGCAGCGGGCGCAGGTGCGCTTCGTCCATGAAGCGGTTGATGCCGATCACCAGCGCGCGCTTGCGCGAAGGCGGCACTTGAACGGCCTGCGCCTTCGCATGCTGCGAGAGCGCAGCCTGCGCGGCTTTCTCCCAGCGGCGCTCGGCGATGTTCTCGGGATAGAAGGGCGAACTGGAATTCAGGCCGACGATCGAGCGCACGATCAGCAGGCCCTTGTCGGCTTCGTCCTCGTCGCGGAAGCGGCCGGTCAGACTCACCCGGCCGACCATGTCGCGGCCGGCGTCGGCCTCGCGCAGGCCCTCAGCATGCAGGCGCTGGCGCACGGTATCGATCAGCGAATCAGGCACCTCATGCGCCTGAAAGACAGGCTGATAGCCCATCACGGCATGAGCACAGCCGGTCAGGGCGATGGGCGCGAGCAGGCAGGCGCGCCGGCTCAGGCTCATAGGACCTTGATGCTGCCGCTGACGCTGGTGGCAGCGGCATTGCGAGCCGACCCGCCGATGCTGAACTCGACGCGGTAGATCGTGCCGAGCGGCGCTTCCTTGGGAATCAGGAGCTTGACGACGTCCTCATGCTCGCCGGCCTGCATCGTGCGGCGCTCCTGGGCCGGCGCGGGAATGGTGATCTCCTGCTCGACGCCATTGACCATCGCGAAGAGCTTGCGCTCGATCTGCACCTTGGCCTCGCCGCCATCGGGGGTGAGCACGAGGAAGCGGCTGTGCACCTCGAACCTCGTCTCGGGCCGCGCCTCGGCGGGCATGTCGACGGACTCGGGCTTGATCACGATGCCTTGCGAGCTCTCGTAGCCGGCGCGAGCCATCGCAGCCTTGTAGTCGGCCGAGCGCTTGAGCTGGGACTCGGGCATCCAGTCGGGATGCTCTTCCAGGCAGTCGCCCATCGCGTTGAAATAGGCCGTCGCCAGGCCGATGGTGGCGCCGGCTGCGGTGGACGCCAGCGGGCTCATGCCGGAGGAGCGCTGGTTGTCGGGCGGTGGAGGCGGAGGAGGTGGGGGCGCCGGGCCGGTTGACGAGGTGTGGCTGACGCTGACGCTGAAGTGACTGAGAAAACCCAGCACGCCGCCTGCCGCCGCGTCGCTCTTCTGTGCCACGCTGATGCAATCGTCCAGATGCCTTTGCATGGCCGTCTGGGCGCAGACGGGCCCGCTGCACAGCAGAGCGCAAAGGCCCGAGACGGTCAGATTGGCAATGCTGCAGAGCTTCATCGAATCACACCTCCTAACGGCTATTCTCTGCGGCTTCAGATCGCTAGACTAGAGCCATGATGCATCGCGCCCTGCTCGTTTTCCTTGGTGTTGTTTCGGCAACTGTTTCGGCCACTGCGGTGGCCTCAGTCGCATCTGTCTGCGAGGTCGCGGCCGTGCAAGGCAAGGCCGAGCTGGTGGGCACCGGGCCGCTCAAGAAGGGGCAGGGCCTGGCGGTGGGCGCCAGCTTGCGCACCGGCGCGCAGTCGCGCGTGCGGCTGCGCTGCGTTGACGGATCGAGCCTCGTGCTGGCCGACAACAGCCAGCTCCAGATCGAGCTGTTCGAGCCCGGCCCCGCGCGGCGCGCCAGCTTCCTGCTGAACATGGGCCTGCTGGGCCAGAAGGTGCAGCCGGCCGAGCAGCCGAGCGAGAGCCGCTGGCAGGTGCGCACGCCCAGCGCGGTGACGGCGGTGCGCGGCACCGAGTTCATGGTCGAGGTGGCGCGCGACAAGAGCACGCAGGTGCATGTCCTCAGCGGCGTGGTGGCCGTCGAGGCGCAGGAAAGCGTTGAGGCCTCGGCCGGCGAGGCCTATCAGAGCAAAGGCGTCAAGACGCGCGGCATCCATCCGCCGGCTTCGGTGCTGCTGGACGCCAGCGGCGCCAGCACGCGCTGCGGTCAGAGTGACGGCTGCCAGGCGGCCGTCAGCAGTTCGGCGGCGGAACTGAAGAAGCTGCGCGATCGCCTCGGCTCGTTCTGAGCCGGTTTCAGGTCGCCGGCCGAGCGGCGCCGCCGCGCGGTGTCAACACGGCCAGCACGAGCGCGGCCACCAGCAGCGCGGGCACGTCGCCCATCAGATGGCCCATCTGGTGCTCCCCGCTCAGCGCCTGGAAGGCCATGATGCCGCCATGCACGAGGCTGGACCAGACGGTGAACCAGATCAGGCTCAGGTGCGCCAGCGGGTCGCGTGCGGCGCGGAGCAGGAAGACGCCCAGCGTCGCGTAGATGCCGACCATCATCAGCGGGTAGTCCGAATGGCCGACATGCCAGCTCCAGCCCGAGGGCCAGAAGAGCATCAGCGGATAGAGCGCCAGGCCGGTGAGGCCGGTCACGACCAGCGCGAGGCGAAGGAACTTGAGGCGGTTGTTCATCGTCATGTCTCGGGGTCTCCGGAGTGAGGGCAAGCCTTATTTGGCGCGGCGCAGCGTTGCGCTCGAATCGCGGCATTCGCTCTGGCCGGAATCCGGCCCCTGCGGCGCGATGGGGTTGTCGAGCTCGAAGACCGTGCGCCTGTCCAGCCGCGCGGCCTGGATCGCCTGGCCGTTGAATTGCTGGAACAGTTTCTCGTAGGAGCCATCCTTGAGCGCGCGGCGCAGGCCGGTTTCCAGATGCCGTGCAAGATCGACCTTATCGCGCGCCACGAAGAAATAGGCACACATCGGGTAATGCACGGCCAGCCGAGGCTCGATGGTCAGGCCCAGATCGGCGTAGATGCGGGCCTCGGCCTGGATCTCGCCGATGCCGCGCGGCAGATACTGAAAACGCTGGACGGCCAGCATCTTGAACAGGTCCTTGTACTGCATGGACTCGACCACGCTCAGGCCGTTGCTGCGCAGGATGTCCGTGTCGGCCCATTCCGTCACCTGGCCCGCGGGGAAGGCCTTCAGTTGCTCCAGCGTATGGACGGCGGCGAAGCTGTTGAGGTCTTTCCGGTTGATCAGGAAAATGCGCCAGCCGAGGATGCCCTTGTCGAGCGGCACGTGGATGCGCAGAAAACCCTGATCGAGCTGCGGCGTGGCCGGCGCCCACATCACGTCGACACCCTGGCCCGCGGCCATTCTCACGAAGGCGCGCATGATGCCGCTGGTGTTGAGCGCAGGTTGCACATCGAAGGGGATGTCGGCCTTGCTCAGGGAGAGCTTGAGGAGGCTGACGTAGAAGTCGCCGCGGCTGTCGTTCGACAGTTCGCTCGACGGGTAGGTGATGCGCATGGGCGCGGGCGCGGGCGCGCTGGCGGCTGCGGGCGCTTGCGCCCAGGAGGCGAGGGACAACAGCAGGGCCGAGGCCGCGAAGGCTGCCCTCCGGACCTTCCAGTCTGTGAAGAATCGCGGGCTCATGCCCCGTGCTGACGCTTGGACCTGAGGCCGTGTGTCGGGGTCATTTTTGACAAGCCGCTCCCTGACGAACCGGTCGGAATACTACCGGACTGGCGCGAAGCTCGGGAAGTGGCGGGGCGATACCTGAAGGTGCCCGGAAAAACCTCAGGCCATGCCCTGGTGCCGCAGCAGCGCGTCGATCGTGGGCTCGCGGCCGCGGAAGGCCTTGAAGTTGTCCATCGCGTCGCGCGAGCCGCCCATCTCAAGGATGTTCTTCAGGTAGCGCAGGCCGGTCTCGGCGTTGAAGACGCCTTCTTCCTCGAAGGCGCTCCAGGCGTCGGCGCTCAGCAGCTCGGCCCATTTGTAGCTGTAGTAGCCGGCCGCGTAGCCGCCCGCAAAGATGTGCGAGAAGCTGTGCTGCATGCGGTTGAAGGCCGGCGGGATCAGCACCGCCACCTCGCCGCGCACCTCGTCGAGCACGCTTTGCACGCGCGATTCGGTGCCGGGCTCGGCGTGCAGGCGCATGTCGAACAGCGCGAACTCGATCTGGCGCAGCGTCTGCATGCCGCTCTGGAAGTTCTTGGCGGCGAGCATCTTTTCATAAAGCTCGCGCGGCAGCGGCTGGCCCGTGTCCACATGCGAGGTCAGCTGCTGCAGCACCTCCCATTCCCAGCAGAAGTTCTCCATGAACTGGCTGGGCAGCTCGACCGCATCCCACTCGACGCCCGAGATGCCCGACACGCCGCGTTCATCGACCTGCGTGAGCAGATGGTGCAGGCCGTGGCCGAACTCATGGAACAGCGTGGTCACGTCGTCATGCGTGAGCAGCGCCGGCTTATTGCCGACGGGCGCCATGAAGTTGCACACCAGCTGCGCAACCGGCGTCTGCGTCGTGCCGCCGGGGCGCAGCCAGCGGCCGCGCACTTCGTCCATCCACGCGCCGGGCCGCTTGCCGGTGCGGGCGTAGAGGTCGAGGTAGAACTGGCCGATCGTGCGGCCGGCTCGATCAAGGCGGTAGAACTTGACGCTCTCATGCCAGACCTCGGCCGGCTCCTCCACGATCTTCACGTCGAACAGGCGCTCGATGATCTCGAACAGGCCGGCCAGCACACGCGGCGCGGTGAAGTAGGGCCGCACCTCTTCATCGCTGAAGGCGTAGCGGGCGAGCTTGAGCTTTTCGGAAGCAAAGGCCGTGTCCCAAGCCTGCAGCTCAGGCATGCCGAGTTCAGCGGCGGCAAAGGCGCGCAGTTCGGCCAGGTCCTTCTCGGCGAAGGGCCGCGCACGGCGCGCCAGATCGCGCAGGAAATCGAGCACCTGGGCCGGCGAATGCGCCATCTTGGCGACCAGCGAGGCCTCGGCGAAGTTCTTGAAATCGAGCAGCAGCGCTTCTTCCTGGCGCAGCATCAGCAGCTCCTGCACGAGCGCGGTGTTGTCGAGCTCGGGCTTGCCGAACTCGCTCGCGCGAGTGACATAGGCGCGGTAGAGCCGCTCGTGCAGCGCGCCGTCCTCGGCGTACTGCATCACCGGCATGTAGCTCGGGAAATGCAACGTCAGCTTGTGGCCTTCCTTGCCTTCGGCCTCGGCTGCGCTGCGCGCTGCAGTCACCACATCGGCGGGCACGCCGCGCAGTTCATCGCTGCTGGCGTAATAGGCGAAGCCATCCGTCGCGTCCATCACGTGTTCGGAGAACTGCTGGCCGATATCAGCGCTGCGTTCCTGGATGGCGGCAAAGCGCTCCTTGGCCGCGCCGTGCAGTTCGGCGCCGCCGAGCACGAAGTCGCGCATCGCGTGCTTGAGCACTTGTTGGCGCGCCGGGCTGAAGCTGGCCGCGGCCGCGCTCTGCGCAATCGCCTTGTACTTGGCGTAGAGCGCCTCGTTGG
The DNA here is from genome assembly GCA_036500605.1 of Burkholderiaceae bacterium. GTDB lineage: Bacteria > Pseudomonadota > Gammaproteobacteria > Burkholderiales > Burkholderiaceae_C > JAFALK01. Next base: position 11,125 of record DASYBU010000019.1, on the reverse strand, counting down.
CGCCGAGTCGCGTGTAGAACTCGGTCACGGCCGGCAGCATGGCGTTGTACGCCTCACGCAGCTCGGGCGTGTTGGCCACGGCGTTCAGGTGGCCGACGGCGCCCCAGGCCGTGCCCAGGCGCTCGCAAGGCACATCGAGCGTGGCCAGCAAGGCGTCGTAATCGGCCGGTGTGGCGGCGGAGGTGGCAAGCTCCAGCGCCTGATTGGCGGCTTCGAGCAGCTCGGTGATGGCCGGCGCGATGTGCTGGGGCTGGATCTGCCCGAAGTGCGGCAGGGCGTCGGTGGAGAGAAGGGGGTTGCTGCTCATGGTCTAACGCTCTCACTGGACGGATGAATGCGGGGACGGGTGGTTCACGGGGGCTGCCAGTCGGGTCAGCAGATCATGGGCGCGATGTTCGGCCTCGGGCTGCAAGGCGAACTGCGCGCTGAGGTCATGGCCCGAATCGGCGACGACGTGGTGGTGACGCTCGGCGCAATGGACGGCGACGTTGAAATAGCGCTGAGGAATCTCGGCTGGAACCACGGCGTCATATTGACCCGAAATGATCTGCAAGCGGCCCTTGAATTGCGACACCGCGTGAAAAGCGTTGGAATCTTCCCAACTGCGCGGCAGGCGGATCGCGGCCGAGAACGCCGGGCCGAATCGGAGCTCAGCCGCCTGCGCGCTGTAGGCGGCCGGAATGACCAGGCCCAGCGCGGCAAAACCTTGCTGTGATGCCGCCGAGGCCGTCGAGGCCACTGCCGCCACATGGCCGCCCATGCTGAAGCCGATCAGCGCGAGCTGGCGCGGTTCCAGCCGGCGGGCCTCGATGACTTTGTAAAGCTGGGCCAGACGCTCGGCCAGCGAGGAGCCCAGCAACTCGCCGCCGGTGCGACCGTGGCCGATGAAATCGAAGGCCGTCGAGGAGACGCCGCGCTCGAACATGAACTGGCGCACCGGCGCCAGGCCCGCGCTGCTGGAGCGGCCACCGCCGTGCAGGAGCAAGGCAGCGCCACGCGCCGAAGCAGGCTGCCAGTGGTCGCCGTGCAGCGTTCGGCCGTCGAAGGAAACCGTGAACTGCTCAACCGCCATGAGCTCAGAGTACCAGGGTCATGAAGGTGCTGAAGGGGTCGGGCTGATAGTCAGCGAACGGGCCGGTTTCCTCGAAGCCGAAGCTGGCGTAGAGCGTGCGTGCCGCAGCGAAAGACTCTTGCGGGCCGGTCTCCAGGCTCAGGCGCGTGTAGCCGCGTGTACGCGCCTCGGCCACGAGGTGCGCCAGCATGGCGCGGCCGGCGCCGCTGCGGCGGTGTGCATCGGGCGTGCGCATCGACTTGATCTCGCCGTGCGTGGCATCGAGCTGCTTGAGCGCGCCGCAGCCGACCAGTGCACCGTCCTGCCAGGCCGTCCAGAAGCTGATTTCGGGTTGGCGCAGTTTGTCGAGGTCGAGCGCGTGAACGCTCTCGGGCGGCGAGTTGGCGCGCATGTTCGCCAGATGTTCTTCAAGCAGGGCTTGGATCTCGGGGCCGTTCAGGTCATCAAGCCGGATGTCCATCGTTCAAACGCTTTCAGCAGATTCCAGGGTATTGACCAGCAGCATCGTGATCGTCATCGGGCCGACGCCGCCGGGCACCGGGGTGATCCATCCAGCGACCTGGCTGACGCCCGCGAAATCCACATCGCCGCAGAGCTTGCCGGCATCATCGCGGTTCATGCCGACGTCGATCACGACGGCACCCGGCTTGACCATGTCGGCGGTCAACACATTGCGTTTGCCGACCGCCGCCACGACCACGTCGGCCTGGCGCGTCATGGCGCCGAGGTCGGCCGTGCCGCTGTGGCAGACCGTGACTGTCGCGTTCGCGGCCAGCAGCATCATGGCCATCGGCTTGCCGACGATGTTGGAGCGGCCGATCACGACGGCATGCTTGCCGCGCAGATCCTGCATGCCGATCGATTCGAGCATCTTCATGCAGCCGTAGGGCGTGCAGGCCTTGAAGCCAGGCTCGCCAACCATCAAGGCGCCAGCGCTCGACACGTGGAAACCGTCGACATCCTTGGCCGGCGAGATCGCCTCGATGACCTTGTGGTCGTCGATGTGCTTGGGCAGCGGCAGCTGCACCAGGATGCCGTGGATCGTCGGGTCGTTGTTGAGCGCCTCTACACGGGCCAGCAGTTCGGCCTCAGTCATGGAGGCGTCGTACTTTTCGAGCACCGAATGGATGCCGGCATCGGCGCAGGCCTTGACCTTGTTGCGCACATAGACCTGGCTGGCCGGGTTGTCGCCGACAAGGACGACGGCGAGGCCAGGCTGTTTGCCCTTGGCTGTCAGTGCAGCGGCACGGTTAGCGACTTCGCCGCGGAGCTTGGCGGACAGGGCCACGCCGTCAATGATTTGAGCACTCATGGGGACTCTGACTCCTCAGAATGACAAAGGCCGCTTCGTGAAGCGGCCTTTGGGAAGGGTGAAAACTTATGCCTTGCTGGTCGCGCTGCTGGCGCCGAGGGCAATCTTGAGCAGATCGGCCACGGTGTTGGCGTTGAGCTTTTCCATGATGTTGGCGCGGTGCGCCTCCACCGTCTTGATGCTGATGCCCAGATCATCGGCGATCTGCTTGTTCAGGCGGCCGGCGACGATGCGCTCGAGCACTTGCGCTTCACGCGTGGTGAGGCGCGAGAGCAAGGCGTCGCGGCTGGCGGCTTCCTGGTGCGTGGAGAAAGCCTGGCGGGCCTGGTCGAGCATGCGCTCCACCAGGGCCAGCAGCTCGTCTTCCTTGAAGGGCTTCTCGATGAAGTCCATCGCGCCCTTCTTCATGGTCTGCACCGCCATCGGCACGTCGCCATGGCCGGTGATGAAGACCACGGGCAGGGGGCTGCGACGTTCGAGCAGGCGGTCCTGCAGTTCGAGGCCGCTCATGCCTTCCATGCGGATGTCCGCAATCAGGCAGGCGACTTCGCGCGGGTCGTAGCGGGAGAGGAAGGATTCGGCCGAGTCAAAGCACTTGACGCGGTAGTCCTTGCCTTCAAGAAGCCATTGCAAAGAGTCGCGGACGGCTTCGTCATCATCGACAACGTAGACATTGCCCTTTTTCGGAATCAAGCTCATGGTGTCGCAGTCAGATTAGCGGTGTTGCCCGGCAGGGGCTCGGGCCGGGTATGTTCTACGGGGATGGTGAAGGCGAACCTGCACCCTACTACAGCCGACGCATTGTAGAGGTTCTCAGCCCTCATCCGGCCCTGGTGGGACTCGACGATAGACCGGCATAACCCTAGTCCGATGCCCAATCCATCGGCCTTCGTGGAGAAGAAGGCCTCGTACATCCGGGCCAGAACCTCCTCGGGCAGGCCGGGGCCCATGTCGGTCACGCTGAACTCGATATGGCCGCCGAGCTCCGGGGAGTGCTTGGGCACCACACGTAACTCGATATGCCGACGGGAGGCCGGCAACGAGGCGTTGTCGATCGCCTCGGCCGCGTTCTTGAGCAGATTGAGCACGACCTGCTCGATCAGGATCGGGTCGACCATCATCTGCGGCAGGCGCTGCGCCACATAGGTGTGCAGGGCCACGCTGCGGCGGCGCAGCTCGATGCCGGCCAGGTCGACCGCGTCTTCGACGATGTCGGAGGCGTTGGCGGCCTGGCGCTGCGGCTCGCTGCGCTTCACGAAGTTGCGGATGCGGTGGATGATCTGCCCGGCGCGCTGCGCCTGCTTGGCGGTCTTCTCGAGTGCGGCCAGCAGGTCGTCCTTCTGGATCGCGTCGTTGCGCACGCGCGAGACCATGCCGTTGCAGTAGTTGGTGATCGCGGTCAGCGGCTGGTTCAGCTCGTGCGCCACGCTGGAAGCCATTTCGCCCATCGTCATGAGTCGGCTCGTGACCTGCGCCTTCTCGGCCTGTTGCGCGGCTAAGGCCTCGGCTTGACGGCGTACGGTGATGTCGGTCGCGATCAGCATCTGGGCCAGCCGCCCGTCGGTCCATTGCAGATAGCGCGAGCGCACGTCGAACCACATGTCGAGCGATTCGACGTAAACCTCGCGCGGGTCGGAGCCGCTGGCATCGGCCAGCGGTTGCACGCTGAGCTCGCCGTCCTCGTCCACTTCAGGCAGTTCTTCGCGGCCTTCTGGTGTGCGCGTCAGCGAGCCGCCGGCCAGCACCGAATGGCCGGCCGGATCGGCGCCGAACCAGAGCCGGTAGCTGCGGTTGGCGAACAGCAATTCACCTTGCTGGACCGACAGCACCGACACGGCCGCATCGAGACCTTCGAGCACGGTCGTGAAGCGTTCATGCGAGGCCGAGAGCTGGTCGCGCACGCGCTTGGCTTCGGTGATGTTGGTGATCGAGGCCATCCAGCCGCTCTGCTTGCCCTTGGTGTCGACCAGCGGCGAAACATACATGCGCGCGTCGAAGACCGTGCCGTCCTTGCGCATCACCTTCACTTCAGCGCCGCCGGCCGGACTGCGGCCCTGCACCTCCTGCTGTTGCAGGCGCGCGTTCTCTTCGTAGCGATCGGGCGGCCAGTAGGGGAAGGGCGGCTTGCGGCCGATCAGCTCGGCTTCGCTGAAGCCGGTCATCGCGCAGAAGGCCGGGTTCACGTAGGAGATGCGCGAGTCCATGTCCATCGCGCGCATGCCGGTCAGCATGGAGTTCTCCATCGCGCGGCGGAAGTTCATCTCGCTGGTCAGCGTGTTCTGGATCTGCAGGCGCCGGCGCATGTGGCGCCAGGTGCCGAGCAGCATCCAGACGGTCAGCACCGACAGCGCCACGACCATCCAGAACAGCGTGTTGGAGATCAGGCCGGCCGAGGTGCGGTAGCCCTGGCCGCGCAGGATCAGGCCATTGAGCGCCGGAGCGAGTGGCGCCTCACTGACGATGGCCACGCGCGGCAGCTTCTTGCCCGGCATCGGCGTGATCGTGCTGGAGACGATCTGCTCGTTCTCGTCCAGCACGGCGATCGGGTGGTGGCTGGCGATCTCGGGCGGCACGCCATGGCGCAGCAGCTCGTCGACCGAATACTCGGCGATCAGCGCGCCCGAGAAGGCGCCGCGATCGAGCAGCGGCACATGCACCTGGAACACCAGCGAGCCGCTGTTGTTGGTGAAAGCCTGGGAGTAGGCGGGCTGGTGCTTCTCGCGCACCGCCTCGAAGGCCATCTCGGCGGCGCTCGACTGGTTGGCGTGAGGCAGCGAAGGGTCGCGCTGATCGGTGATCAGCAGCGCCTCATCCTGGTAGCCGCCGACGCTCACGCTGGCACGGCGATCACGCCGCGCGCCGACCCAGATGATCTGTGCCAGCTCCGGCCTTTCACGGGCCAGGGCCATGGCCTGGGCGCCGAAGTCGCGCGCATCGATCACATGCGTGACCAGCTCGCGGGCGATGCGGGCCAGTTGTTCCTGGTTCTCGATCAGGCGCAGGCGGATCTGCTGCTGGGCGATCTCGGTGTCGTGTTTGACGGCCTCGGTCTCGCGTTGAATCTCCTCGTTGCGCAGGTACCAGAAGGCCGTGATGATGGCCGCCAGGAACAGCAGCACCGAGATCAGCGGGCCCAGCGTGGCGAAGCGGTCCTGGCGCGCCGGCGATTGACGGCGCCACCAGCCGGCGACGACGCGGCGCATCGGCCGAAGCAATTGGCGCGTGTTGGCAACCAGATCAGAGGAAAAAGGCATAGCGCTAATTATCAGGGTTGGCTTGGGCTGACCATCCCAAGGCAAACCCACGGCAGGCTTGGCGAGTCATGAAAAATTCATAATGCGAAATGCACTCGCACCATTTGGAAATTTGAAAACCTTGTGAGACACTTGCCAGACAACAGATTCCGGGACGCTCGCCCATGAGCGTCCCTCCCATTTGGAGACAAACCATGTCCGCACAGCCGAACAGCTTTTTGGGCGCGAGCGCCAATGACACCGACTCCCTCGAAACCCGTGAATGGCTCGATGCCCTTTCCGCCGTCATCGGCGCTGAAGGCGGCGACCGTGCCCACTTCCTGCTTGAAACCCTGATCGATCACGCCCGCCAGGCCGGCGTCGACGTGCCGTTCTCGGCCAAGACCGCGTACGTGAACACGATCCGTCCGGAGCAGGAAGAACGCATGCCCGGCAACATCGACATCGAGGAGCGCCTGCGCAACTACATGCGCTGGAATGCGATGGCGATGGTGGTGCGCGCCAACCGCCTGCATCCTGAAGACGGCGGCGATCTGGGCGGCCATATTTCGAGCTTTGCCTCGCTGGCCACCATGCTCGGCGCGGGCTTCAACCATTTCTGGCATGCCGACGATACGCAATCCGGCGGCGTGCACGGCGGCGACCTGCTCTATATCCAGGGTCACAGCGCGCCCGGCATCTATGCCCGCGCCTACCTTGAAGGCCGCATCACCGAAGACCAGATGATCAACTTCCGCCAAGAGGTGGAAGGCAAGGGCCTGTCGAGCTATCCGCATCCGAAGCTGATGCCCGAGTTCTGGCAGTTCCCGACCGTCTCGATGGGCCTCGGCCCCTTGATGGCCATTTATCAGGCCCGCTTCCTCAAGTACCTGCACGCGCGCGGCATTGCCGATACAGCTAAGCGCAAGGTCTGGGTCTTCCTCGGCGACGGCGAGATGGACGAACCGGAATCGCTGGGCGCGATCGGCCTGGCCGCCCGCGAGAAGCTCGACAACCTGATCTTCGTCGTCAACTGCAATCTGCAGCGGCTGGACGGCCCGGTGCGCGGCAACTTCAAGATCGTGCAGGAGCTCGAAGGCGAGTTCCGCGGCGCGGGCTGGAACGTCATCAAGCTGCTGTGGGGCGACAAGTGGGATCCGCTGCTGGCCCGCGACAAGGACGAGCTGCTGCGCAAGGTCATGATGGAAACGCTCGACGGCGACTATCAAGCCTTCAAGGCCAACGACGGCGCCTTCGTGCGCAAGAACTTCTTCGGCCGCCATCCCGAGCTGCTGAAGATGGTCGAGAACATGAGCGACGAGGACATCTGGCGCCTCCAACGCGGCGGCCATGATCCGCAGAAGGTCTACGCGGCCTACCACCGCGCGGTCAATACGAAAGACCAGCCGACCGTCCTGCTGATCAAGACCGTCAAGGGCTTTGGCATGGGCAAGATCGGTGAAGGCAAGAACACCGCGCACCAGACCAAGAAGCTGCAGGACGACGACATCAAGACCTTCCGCGACCGCTTCAACATCCCCATCCCGGATCACGAGCTGGCCAGCCTGCCCTTCTACAAGCCGGCCGACGACACGCCGGAAATGCAATACCTGCAGGCGCGTCGCAAGGAGCTGGGCGGCTATCTGCCCAAGCGCCGTCCGCAAGCCGAAGAAGCGCTCAAGGTGCCCGACATCTCGCACTTCCAGGCCGTGATCGATCCGACCGCCGAAGGCCGCGAGATCTCGACCACGCAAGCCTATGTGCGCTTCCTGACGCAGCTGCTGCGCGACAAGGATCTTGGCCCGCGCACGGTGCCGATCCTCGTTGACGAAGCACGCACCTTCGGCATGGAAGGCCTGTTCCGCCAGATCGGCATCTACAACCCCGCAGGTCAGAACTACACCCCGGTCGACAAGGACCAGGTGATGTACTACCGCGAGGCGGTCGACGGCCAGATCCTGCAGGAAGGCATCAACGAAGCGGGCGGCATGGCCTCGTGGATTGCGGCGGCCACGTCGTACTCGACGAACAACCGCGTGATGATCCCGTTCTTCGTCTACTACTCGATGTTCGGCTTCCAGCGCATCGGCGACCTGGCCTGGGCGGCCGGCGACATGCAGGCACGCGGCTTCCTGCTGGGTGGCACCTCGGGGCGCACCACGCTGAACGGCGAAGGCCTGCAGCACGAAGACGGCCACAGCCACATCCTGGCCAGCACGATCCCGAACTGCATCAGCTACGACCCGACCTTCGCGCACGAAGTCGCCGTGATCCTGCACAACGGCCTGAAGCGCATGGTCGAGAACCAGGAGAACGTGTACTTCTACATCACGCTCCTGAACGAGAACTACCCGATGCCGGGCCTCAAGGCCGGCACCGAAGAGCAGATCCTGAAGGGCATGTATTTGCTCGATGAAGCCGCACCGCAACCCTTGACCGTCAACCTGCTCGGCTCCGGCACCATCCTGCGCGAAAGCCAGGCCGCCAAGAAGCTGCTGGAAGAAGAGTGGGGCATCGGCGCGAACGTGTGGAGCTGCCCGAGCTTCAACGAACTGGCCCGCGACGGCCAGAACGCCGAGCGCTGGAACCTGCTGCACCCAACCGAACTGGCCTGCGTGCCTTTCGTGACGCAGCAGCTGAGCCGCGTGCAAGGCCCGGTGATCGCCTCGACCGATTACATGAAGAACTACGCCGAGCAGATCCGCGCCTTCATCCCGGCCGGCCGTTCGTACAAGGTGCTCGGCACCGACGGCTTCGGCCGCAGCGACTTCCGCAGCAAGCTGCGTGAGCACTTCGAGATCAACCGCCATTACATTGTTGTGGCTGCGCTCAAGAGCCTGGCCGACGAAGGCAAGCTGCCCGGCACCAAGGTGGCCGAGGCGATTGCCAAGTACGGCATCAACGTTGACAAGATCAATCCCCTGTACGCCTAACGCGCAGCATCGACGGAGACAAGAACATGGCATTGGTTGAAGTGAAGGTCCCGGACATCGGTGACTTCGAAAGCGTGGGCGTGATCGAGCTGCTGGTGAAACCCGGCGACACGGTCAAGGTCGAGCAAAGCCTGATCACGGTGGAAAGCGACAAGGCTTCGATGGAGATTCCGTCGAGCGTTGCGGGCGTGGTCAAGGAACTCAAGGTCAAGGTGGGCGACTCGGTCAAGCAAGGCAGCGTTGTGCTGCTGGTTGAAGCTGAGGGCGCTGCGGCGCCTGCGGCTGCTGCTCCGGCACCGGCGCCTGCGGCGGCCCCTGCACCTGTTGCCGCTGCTCCCGCACAAGCGGCTGCGCCCGCCGCCAGCGGCGGCGTCGTGAACGTGGTCGTTCCCGATATCGGCGATTTCGATGAAGTCTCCGTGATCGAGGTCTTCGTCAAGAACGGAGACACGGTCAAGGTCGAGCAGAGCCTGATCACCGTCGAGAGCGACAAGGCTTCGATGGAGATTCCGTCGAGCCATGCCGGCGTCATCAAGGACTTGAAGGTCAAGGTCGGCGACAAGGTCAAGAAGGGCTCGCTGCTGGCGCTGGTGGAAGCGACTGGCGGTGCACCCGCTGCTGCTGCGCCGGCTCCGGCCGCTGCGGCATCTGCACCCGCCCCCGCACCGGCGCCTGTGGCTGCGGGCCCGGCCGTGGCGGCATCTGCCGCCGCGCCTGCTGCAGCCATGCCCGCCCACCAACCCACCTCGCCCACCGGCTCGCTGCCGCACGCTTCGCCCAGCATCCGCAAGCTCGCCCGCGAGCTCGGCGTGCCGCTGGCCGAAGTCAAGGGCAACGGTCCCAAGGGCCGCATCACAGAAGCCGACATCCAGGGCTTCGTCAAGGCCGTGATGGCCGGTACGGCACAGACCTCCGCACAAAAGGCTGCGGCGCCCGCCGCTTCCGGCGGTGGCGCCTTCCCGGGCCTGCTGCCCTGGCCCAAGGTCGACTTCGAGAAGTTCGGACCCGTCGAGCGCAAGGAACTCTCGCGCATCAAGAAGATCTCGGGCGCGAACCTGCATCGCAACTGGGTCGTGATTCCGCATGTCACCAACAACGACACGGCCGACATCACCGAGCTCGAAGCGTTCCGCGTTGCGCTGAACAAGGAAAACGAGAAGGCCGGCATCAAGGTCACCATGCTCGCCTTCATGATCAAGGCGAGCGTCGCCGCGCTCAAGAAGTTCCCCGAGTTCAACAGCTCGCTGGACGGCGACACCCTGGTGTTGAAGAACTACTTCAACATTGGTTTCGCCGCGGACACGCCGAACGGCCTCGTCGTGCCGGTGCTCAAGGATGCCGACAAGAAGGGCATCGTCCAGATCAGCCAGGAGATGAACGAGCTGGCCAAGAAGGCCCGCGACGGCAAGCTCGCACCGGCCGAGATGAGCGGCGGCTGCTTCTCGATCTCGTCGCTGGGCGGCATCGGCGGCGGGCATTTCACGCCCATCATCAATGCGCCTGAGGTGGCCATCATGGGCGTGGGCAAGAGCACGATGGAGCCGGTCTGGAACGGCAGCGCCTTCGTGCCGCGCCTGATCCTGCCGCTGAGCCTGAGCTGGGACCACCGCGTGGTCGACGGCGCCGGCGCGGCTCGCTTCAATACGTATTTCGGCTCGTTGCTGGCGGACTTCCGCCGCATCGCTCTTTAAGAAAAAAGGATCGATGAGATGGCAACGATTGAAATCAAGGTTCCCGATATCGGCGACTTCGACACCGTCGGCGTGATCGAACTGCTGGTCAAACCCGGCGACACCGTCAAGGTCGAGCAAAGCCTGATCACTGTCGAGAGCGACAAGGCTTCGATGGAGATTCCGTCGAGCGCGGCTGGCGTCGTCAAGGCGCTGAACGTCAAGGTCGGCGACCAGGTCAAGCAAGGCAGCGTGATTTTGACGCTGGAGAGCGAAGGCGCTGCCGCGGCTCCTGCGGCTGCATCTGCGCCCGCACCGGCCTCTGCTCCGGCCGCAGCGCCTGCCGCTGCACCGGTGGCCGCTCCCGCAGCCGCCAGCTATGCCGGCGCTTCGGATGGCGAATACGACCTCGTCGTCCTCGGCGGCGGCCCCGGCGGCTATTCCGCGGCGTTCCGTGCGGCCGACCTCGGACTCAAGGTCGCCCTTGTCGAGCGCTACACCACGCTTGGCGGCGTCTGCCTGAACGTTGGCTGCATCCCGTCCAAGGCGCTGCTGCATGTGGCTTCGGTGATGGACGAGGTCAAGCACTTCGCCGATCTCGGCGTGAGCTTTGCCGAGCCCACCGTCGACATGGGCAAGCTGCTGACGCACAAGCAGAAGGTCGTCGGCAAGCTGACCGGCGGCCTGGCCATGATGGCCAAGATGCGCAAGGTGACGGTGCTGCGCGGCACGGGCACGCTGCTCGACGCCACGCATTTGAGCGTTGAAGAAACGATCGGCGACGGCCAGGAAAAGACCGGCAAGACGCAGACCTTGCATTTCAAGCGCCTGATCATCGCCGCCGGTTCGCAAGCCGTCAGCCTGCCCTTCATGCCCAAGGATCCGCGAGTCATCGACTCGACCGG
>DASYBU010000018.1:0-48385 GCA_036500605.1 Burkholderiaceae bacterium | reverse complement strand
CTGGATTGTTGAGAAAGCTCGTGAGGCGTTCGGCGAACGTACCGGTGGTCGCCGACGTGCCGAGCGCCAGCTTGCTGCCCATGTAGGCGGTGATGCCGCCGTCGACCGCCATCGTTGCAGGAAGATAGGCGTCGTCTACATACGAGACGTCGAAATCGAGCACTGATATGCCATCGGGATCGTTCTGATCCTTGATCGACTTGGCATTCCCGACCTGCGAAATGATCGTGTATTCGAGTAATTGGGCGGGCGCATCGGGCAGGTAGGCACCGCCCGCCAGCGCGACCCAGCACGCCGGATCGGCGTCGTTGTCGTTGGCGCAGATCTCCTTCGCCCAGGGCACCTTCAAGTCGTTGCCCTTTTGCGCACCGTCGGCCAACAGCGCTTCGAACTTGGTGACGTCGGCGATGAAAATCAGGATCCGCGCCGCGTCGTAGAAGCCGCCTTTCGGGCAAGGCTGATCCTTGGGGACGTTGACTCTCACCACGCCGCCCGAAGGGACGCCGGCGCCCTTTTTCCTGTCGTTGACGTAGATTCGTATCAGCGTGGTGTCGCTCAAGTTGCCGCAGTTGCTCGCCTGCGGCGCCTGGATGACGGGATAGATTGTCGTGGGGAGCTCGTTGTAGAACAGGAAGTAGCGCTGCATGGGATCGTCGACCTTGGCGATCTTCTGCGCAGCGGCCGGAGAGGCCACGAACCACAGCCCCGCCCAGAAGATGACGGCCGCGAATCGTGCATGCTTCATTGGCTGGCTCCCCTTGCAATGCAACTTGGATTGACGGGATCTTGGCACGCCGTCACGGATTGGACTTCGACGTCACTTCCTCGATCGGCACGAATTCGGATTCGAAGGGCCGAGGCCCCGCACGCGGCGAGCGTTTGCGCTGCCTATGGTCCAGCGCCGGCGGCGAACAGTACAACCGCTAGGTGTGCGAGACGATTCGAGGAATGCTTTAGCTACCACGGAGCCCTCGCGGAGTAGCTCGCGATTCTATTCCGAAAAAGCGGGCAGCGCGCTACCCGTCAGCTGCGGTGAGTGGGCCGCGCTTTCGAGGCGCGTTCGGCCATTTTGGCGAGCTTCGCCCGCGGAGGGAAAGTGCCGTTGGGACGTCCGCCCGACGGCCGGCGGCTGAGCGAATAACTCCGGTACCGTCGGATCGCCGTTGTCGGTTCCACGATGCAAGTCGTTAGTGCTTCTGTTCGGCTCCGGCAATGCCCCTTCCGCTGCCGCCATGGAGCTTGTCTCGTGCGTGGATCAGAGAGTACTTTTCCAAGTCTTGCTCTCTGCTTTTGGGCGATCCGATAGACCGACATGGAAGGCCACCGCGATCATCACCGCACCCTTCATGCTCGGACAGTCGGCGAGGGACGACAACGCCGAAAGAACAGGCGGCGTCACGTTCCGACGGCGATCGGCCTATAGCCGCACCGCGCAATCGTTTACGCGATTGCCGTCGGTTTTGTGGCAGCCGCGCCGGGTCAGTGCAATCCGAAGAACGACAAGACCGCAATGACAATGACGACGAGGCCCACGATGTAAATTATGTTGTTCATGGATTCCCTTTGGCGATAAAGAAAGCCGTCCTTGAACGGTGAATAATCATCATCTGCCGCATGCTCCAGACCAGTGCCGCTCAAGCGCCAGCTCCAATAAGTCTGCGTAGTCTCGCGCGGTTCGCCCAGCGGAGATAATCAGACGCGTGCGCGATCTGTCGCGGTGTTTGTCTTACGCAAGGGTCGCAGGGTCACGCGACAAAACTTCTGAAAGACGCTTTCTGGGACGACATGGAATCGCATAGCGGGCCGATTGCGCCGCGCAGCTTCACTATGGAAGCGTGCTGAACTCACGGCTCGTATGGATAACGGGCCGCCCGATGGCGTTTCGCTTCCCGCCGCGAGGGCCGCCACCGCGCGACCCTTTTGCTGCATAGTGGTGCGCAGCGCGGCATCGACCGCCTCTGCCGGAAAACAAGAACCACTCGAGGAGGATTTTATGGAATCGCTGAAGGCGGCGAGCGACACGCTGTTCATTCTTCTAGGCGCGGTAATGGTGCTGGCGATGCATGCCGGATTCGCGTTCCTGGAGCTCGGCACCGTGCGCAAGAAGAACCACGTCAACGCGCTGGTCAAGATCCTGGTCGACTTCTCGGTGTCGACGGTCGCGTACTTCCTGCTCGGCTACGGCGTGGCCTACGGGACGCACTTCCTGGTCGGCGCCGATGAACTGGCCCGGAAAGGCGGCTTCGAGCTGGTCCGCTTCTTCTTCCTGCTGACCTTCGCGGCGGCCATTCCCGCCATCATCTCGGGCGGCATTGCCGAGCGCGCCAAGTTCTGGCCGCAGTTGCTGGCCACGGGCGTGATCGTCGGCTTTGTCTATCCGTTCTTCGAAGGCATCGCCTGGAACCAGCACTTCGGCGTGCAGGCCTGGCTGAAGGCGCTGACCGGCGCCGAGTTCCATGACTTCGCCGGCAGCGTGGTGGTGCATGCGATGGGCGGCTGGATCGCCCTGCCCGCCGTGCTGCTGCTGGGCGCGCGCTACAACCGCTATCGCAAGGACGGCGGGATGTCGGCACACCCGCCCTCAAGCATTCCCTTCCTGGCACTCGGCGCGTGGGTGTTGTGCGTGGGCTGGTTCGGCTTCAACGTGATGAGCGCGCAGACGATGGACCGCGTCTCGGGCCTCGTCGCGGTCAACTCGCTGATGGCGATGGTGGGCGGCACGCTGGTCGCCCTGGTTGCCGGCAAGAACGACCCGGGCTTCGTGCACAACGGGCCTTTGGCCGGCCTGGTGGCCGTCTGCGCGGGCTCCGACCTGATGCACCCGCTGGGAGCGCTCGTCGTCGGTGGCGTGGCCGCCGGCATCTTCGTCTTCATGTTCACGCTGACGCAGAACAAGTGGCGCGTGGACGACGTGCTCGGCGTCTGGCCGCTGCACGGCCTGTGCGGCACCTGGGGAGGCATCGCGGCCGGCATCTTCGGCAGGAAGGCGCTGGGCGGCCTGGGCGGCGTGAGCTTCTGGGCGCAGCTGATCGGCACGCTCGGCGGCGTCCTGTGGGCCTTGATCGGCGGCGTCGTGGTCTACGGCGTGCTGCGCCGGCTGGTGGGCCTGCGGCTGAGCCAGGAGGAAGAGTTTGACGGCGCCGACCTCAGCATCCACAAGATCAGCGCCACGCCGGAGCGTGAGGCTAACTGGTGATCTGATCTGAGCGGACGAATTGGCGCGGCGCCTGAGCGCTGACTTCAGGGCCGCCTGAACTCGTTCTCGACCCAGGCCGCCGCGCTCGTCTCGGTGAAGCGGAAGCCGGCGGGCACGCGCACCTGGGCGACTTGCTCGCCCTGCTCGTTGCGCGCTGTCAGCAGAGCGTAGGGGTTATCTTCATCGGGCACGATGTCCAGCAGGATCTGGATGCGCCCGGCCGGCGTGTCCAGCTTGAGGCTCTTGTGCAACTGCGCATGGAGCTGCTGCTCATGGCGGCGCAAGACCTCGGAGGCCGTCTTCACCAGCGTGTGAAAGGCCGCCGCATCGAGCGGCTTGGGGTTCTTCTTGTCGCGGCCCATCGTCCACGGCCCGACCAAGGCCGGCTCGGCCTCACCGGCCAGCGTCATGGCCACGGCCCAGCCTTCGTCGTCTTCGTTCTTGATCACCTGCGCCGTCCAGCGCTCGTCGCGCCACAGGCGCGGTTCCTGGATGATGGTGGATTCTTCTGCGTCGGGGATATCGGTACTCATGCCGGCGAAGGTATCACAGCGACTGCGTGAGAACGAAGCAGCGCTTGGCGCGGCGCTGGCGCGAGGACTTCAGCCGTCCTTGTTGATCTTCGCGATCAACTCCTTCAGCACTTCATCGGCCTTGTCATTGGCGATCTGGCAGGTGCCGGCCGCGTGGTGTCCGCCGCCCCCGTAGCCCAGCATCAACTCACCGATATTGGTCTTGCTGCTGCGGTCCAGGATGGACTTGCCGCAGGCGAACACGGTGTTCTGCTTTTGCATGCCCCACATCTCGTGGATCGAAATATTCGCGGCCGGGAACAGCGCATAGACCATGAAGCGGTTGGTGGCCCAGATGGTTTCCTCTTCGCGGAGGTCCAGGACGACCAGATTGCCGTGGTACTTGCCGCAACGCAGGAGTTGCTCGCGGGCCTTGGGGCCGTGCTCGTAGTAGACGTCCACGCGTTCCTTGACGTCCGGGAGGTCCAGGATGTCATCGATGCTGTGGGTGGCGCAGTAGTCGATCAGATCCATCATCAGTTGGTAGTTGCTGACGCGGAAGTTGCGGAAACGGCCCAGCCCGGTGCGCGAATCCATCAGGTAGTTCAGCAGCGGCCAGCCGTCGGCGTCGAGGATCTCGCTGCGGCTGAATTGGGCGGCATCCGCCTTGTCGACGGCTTCCATCATCTCGTCTGACACGCGCGGAAAAGTCGCGGCGCCGCCGTAGTGCTTGTAGACGACGCGCGCAGCCGAAGGGGCCTCGGCATCAATGATGTAGTTGCTGTGTTCGCCCTTGTTGCGGATCAGCTCGGAGGCATGGTGGTCGAACGACAGATGCGCGCCGGGCACATAGGGCAGATTCGTCGTGATGTCGCGATCGGTGATCGCGATCTTGCCGTCCTGCATGTCCTTCGGATGGACGAACAGGATGTCGTCGATCAGGTCCAGCTCCTTCAACAGGACGGCGCAGACCAGACCATCAAAATCGCTGCGCGTGACCAGCCGGAATTTCTTGCTGTTGTTTGCTTCAGTCATCAAGCCACCTCTGAACTCAGTTTGGGGAACCGCTAACTGCCGAACCGAGCGGTAACCAGACTGTCGATGATAAGCAGCAGCAGCCGTTCTGCCGTCCATAACCCTGAGAATCAGGACATATCACCGCCCCGGCGGGCTGTTCGCTTCCCTCAAGCCACGACGACCTGCCCGATCCCGGCCTCGCGCAGCGCCTGCAAGGCTTGCACATCCGCCCTCGAATCAGTCACCAAGGTCCCCACCGCCGCCGGCGCACAGATCTGCACGCGGCTGCTCGCGCCGAGCTTGCTCGCGTCGGCCAGCAGCAGGCAGCTGCGAGCGTGGTCGATCATCGCGCGGGCGACGCTGGCTTCGTGCCAGACGTAGTCCATCGCGCCACGCTGCGCGCACAAGGCGGTCGGCGAGATGATCGCCAGGTCGACATGAAAGCGCGCGATCTCGGCGATGGTGAACTCGCCGTAGGTGGCGGGCACCTCGCTGCCGAGCTGGCCGCCCAGTTGGTGCACTTCGATGTCAGACCTTGCGCTCAGGCACATCGCCACGTCGAAGGAATTGGTGATCACGCGCAGGCTGCGTGGCGCACTTTGAGCCAGCTCCTGCGCCAGCGCATGCGTGGTCGAGCCGGCATCGATGAAGCAGGACAGACCGCTCTCGATCAGGGCCGCCGCGGCGCGCGCAATCGCCTGCTTCTCGCTGCGTTGCAGCCGCGTGCGTTCGGGGTAGCTGGCCTCGGGCGGCACATTGCTCTGCTCGCTCGGGATCGCGCCGCCGTGCACGCGATTGAGCTTGCCATGCTGTTCGAGCTCGATCAGATCGCGCCGCACGGTTTCCTTCGACACGCCCAGCTCGGCGGCGAACATCTCGGTGGTCAGGCGCTGGCGTTCGCTGAGCAGGGAAAGGATGCGGGTATGGCGTTCTTGAGACCACATGGCGGGTGATTGCGTCAGGGTGCAGTTGAGGGCGCGGAATCTGCAAAAGAGCGCCGTCATTAAGACGCCGGCCCATGACCTGCTCGTGACAATTTGGGGATTGTTGTGTGATGTTGTGGATTTGGCTCGATCAGGTCATGTGACTCGGACCTGTCACTGTTTTTTTGTGGACTTTTGTGAGACTGCGGCCGCCGCACCTGTTGGGTCATCCGACCCGAAAGGTGCCCCACCTTCTTCTCACCAGCGAGTCTTCATGATGTCTACCTCGTTCAAGCCTTCCGCTCTCTCCACACTCTCTGCCGCTTTGCTCGCGGTGTTCGCCAGCCTGGCCGCCACGCCGGCCTCGGCCGAGACCGACGACAACGGCGCGCCCACCACCGAACTCGAGCGCGTCACCATCACGCAGGGCCGCGGCCAGCTGCGCTCGGTCCAGGGCCTGACCTCTTCGGATTTCGAAGCGGCCGTGCCCGGCACCAGCCCGCTGCTGACCGTCTCGCGCCTGCCCGGCGTGAACTTCCAGTCGGCCGATTCGCTCGGCAACTACGAGTGGTCCACACGCATCACGGTGCGCTCGTTCTCGCAGAACCAGCTCGGCTTCACGCTCGATGACGTGCCGCTCGGCGATATGTCCTACGGCAATGCCAACGGCCTGCACATCAGCCGCGCGATCTCGTCGGAGAACGTCAACCGCGCCTACCTGTCGCAAGGCACGGGCGCACTCGAAACCGCATCGAGCAGCAACCTCGGCGGCACGCTGCAGTTCTACTCGTCCGACCCGACCAAGAAGTTCGGCGTGCAAGTGGCGCAGACGCTGGGCAGCGATTCGAACCGCCGCACCTTCCTGCGCGTGGACAGCGGCGAGAGCGATCTCGGCTCGTTCTACGTCAGCTACACCAACCAGAACGCCGACAAGTGGAAGGGCGAGGGCGAGCAGCGCCTCGAGCAGTGGAACCTCAAATACGTCAAGAACTTCGGCGACAGCAAGCTCTCCGCCTTCGTCAATACCTCGAAGCGCCGCGAGGTCGACTACCAGGACATGTCGCTCGAGATGATCAAGCGCCTGGGCAAGGACTGGGACAACTTCTACCCCGATTACGCGGCCGCGCTGAACGCCGCCAAGACCCTGTGCGGCAACAACGGCACGACCTACGTCGCGCAGTGCGATGACGCCTACTACGCCGGCGCCGGCCTGCGCGATGACCAACTGGCCGGCATCACGCTCGACGCCAAACTCAGCGAAGGCCTGCGCCTCAAGACCACCGCCTACTACCACCACGACAAGGGCATGGGCCTGTGGTTCACGCCCTACCCGCCGGCCCCGACCGCGCCCATCCTGTCGGTGCGCACCACCGAGTACGGCATCCACCGCGAAGGCGTGGTCTCCACGCTGGAATACGAGCTGGGCGCGCACCTGATCAAGGCCGGCTTCTGGTTCGAGAACAACAACTTCGACCAGGCACGCCGCTTCTACGACGCCACCTCGACGGTGCCTTCGGTCTACGAGTTCCCGAGCAACCCGTATTTCACGCAATGGCAGTACGGCTTCAACACCAAGACCACGCAGTTCTCGCTGGCCGACACCTGGTCGGTCGCCAAGGACTTGACGGTGGGCTTCGGCTTCAAGTCGCTGCGCGCCAAGACGGAAGGTGATCTGCAAGTCGGCACCGGCCTGCCGAACGGCGACATCACCGCCAGCAAGGGCTTCCTGCCGCAGCTCGGCGTGAACTACCAGCTCTCCAGCAGCGACGAGCTGTTCGCCGGCGCCGCCCGCAATATGCGCGCCTACCAGGCCGCCGCCACCGGCGGTCCGTACTCGACGACGGCCGTCGGCTTCGACGCGATCAAGGGTTCGCTGAAGCCCGAAACCTCGGACAGCTTCGAAGCCGGCTGGCGCAGCCAGACCAAGTTCTACCAAGGCTCGCTGACCGCCTACCTCGTGAACTTCCATGACCGCCAGCTCGCGGTGCAACAGGGTTCGGGTATCCAGGGCAATCCGTCGGTGTTGTCGAACGTCGGCGGCGTGCGCTCGGCGGGTGTGGAAGCAGCGCTCTCGCTGCGTCTGGCCAGCACGGTCAACTGGTACAACAGCCTCAGCGAAAGCCGCTCGACCTACCAGGACAACGTGACCAACAACGGCGTGACGGTGAACACCAAGGGCAAGCATGTCGTCGATGCTCCCGACACCATGTACAAGACCAGCCTGGGCTACGACAACGGCCAGATCTTCGGTTCGGTCGGCGCCGACTACATGTCCAAGCGCTACTACACCTACCTGAACGACGCCTCGGTGCCGAACCGCACGCTGCTGAACCTGAGCGGCGGCCTGCGCAGCAAGAGCCTGGGCTTCATCTCCGAAGGCACGCTGCAGTTCGGCGTGAACAACCTGACCAACAAGACGTATATCTCGACGGTCGGTTCCAACGGCTTCACCAACAGCGACCCGAACGGCACCGCACAGACCTTGCTGGTCGGTGCACCGCGCCAGTTCTTCGTCACGCTGTCCGGCAAGCTCTGAGCGCCATGGCCGACAAGAATCCACTGGATTCGAGCCGCCGCCGCCTGTTGATGGCGGCGGCCGGCGGCCTGGCGGCTGCGCCGCTCGCGCAGGCCGCAACTTCGGCTGCAGGCTCGGCAAAGCCCTTCCTGAAACTCGACGGCCCGCGCCTGCGCGTGGCCTTCGGCTCCTGCGCCAAGCAGAGCAAGCCGCAGCCGATCTGGGCCGCCATCACGGCGGCCCGGCCCGATCTGTTCCTGTTCATGGGCGACAACCTCTACGCCGATGCGCGCGACGCGGCCACGCTGCGCCAGCGCTACGCGGAGTTCCGCCAGGTCGAGGCGCTGCAGGCTTTCCGCCGCAACACGCCGCACCTCGCGATCTGGGATGACCACGACTTCGGCGATGACGACGTGGGCGGCGACTATGAGCTGAAGCAGCTTTCGCAGCAACTGTTCTGCGATGAATGGGGCGAGAAGCCCGACTCGCCGCGGCGCACGCGCAGCGGCGTGTACGAGGCCTATCGCGTCGAATCGGCCGGCCGCAGCGTGCAGATCCTGATGCTCGACCTGCGCTTCAACCGCACGCCGCTGGTCGCCGATCCGAAGTTGCAGCAGGGCTACCGCAGCATGGTCATGCAGGCCAAGCTCAGCGGCAAGCCGATGATCGGCTGGTATGTGCCCAATCCCGATCCGCAGGCCAGCCTGCTGGGCGAGGAGCAATGGGCTTGGCTGGCCGAGCGCCTGGCCGAACCGGCCGACCTGCGCATCATCGGCTCGAGCGTGCAGTTCGCCGCCGATGGCACCGGTTGGGAATGCTGGGCCAACTTCCCGCGCGAGCGCGAGCGGCTGGTCGCCTTGCTGGCGAAGCACCGCGCCGAACATGCGGTGATCGTCAGCGGCGATATGCATTACGCTGAGCTGTCGAAGTGGCCGGTGGCCGCGGGCTATCCGCTGTGGGACCTGACCTCCAGCGGCCTGACCGAGGTCTGGGACATTCCGACGCCCAACAGCCGGCGCGTCTCGCCCGTCTTTGCCGAGCCCAATTTTGGCTTGCTCGATATCGACTGGCGTGGCGCCGGCAGCGTCAATTTCTCCATCGTCAACGTCGAGGGCCGCGAGCGCCTGAGCCAACGCGTTGCCCTGGACAGCCTGAGGTTCGCTGCAACATGAAGAGTTTCCCCGTCGCGCTGCTGCTGGCTTCGGCCAGCTTGTTGGCGCTGGCCCAGCCGCCGCTGAAAGAGCTGGAAGCCAAGGCCCGCGCCGAGGGCCGCGTCACCAGCGTCGGCATGCCCGACGACTGGGCCAACTGGCGCGGCACCTGGGCCGATCTGCAGAAGCTCTACGGCCTCGCGCATGTCGACACCGACATGAGCAGCGCCGAGGAGATCGCCAAGATCGAGGCCGAGCGCGGCAACGGCACGGTCGACATCGGCGATGTCGGCTTCGAGTTCGGCGCCATCGCCAAGGCGCGCGGCATCACGCAGCCGTACAAGCCGTCGACGTGGGCGCAGATTCCTGCGTGGGCCAAGGATGCCGATGGACACTGGGCCGTGGCGTACACGGGCACGATCGCCTTCGCGGTCAACACCAAGCGCGCTCCCAAGCCGCCGCACAGCTGGCAGGAGCTGTTTGCCGGCGGGCCTCAAGGGCCCTATCGCGTGTCGATCGGCGAGGTCGGCCGTGCGGCGCAATCGAACGCGGCGGTGCTGGCGGCGGCGATTGCGCTCGGTGGGGGCGAGACGCAGTTGCAAGCCGCGCTCGTGCAGTTTGCCAAGCTCGCGAAGGCGCAGCGCCTGTCCACCGTCAATGCGGCGCCGGCGCTGATGGAGCGCGGCGAGGCGGATGTCTTCCTGCTGTGGGACTTCAATGCGCTGTCGTACCGCGACAAGATCCCCAACGCGGCCGACTATGTCGTGCTGATCCCGTCGGACGGTTCGCTCACCAGCGGCTACACGACGATCATCAACAAGAACGCGCCGCATCCGAACGCCGCGATGCTGGCGCGCGAGTACATCTTCAGCGACGCCGGCCAGGCCAATCTGGCGCGTGGCCATGCGCGGCCGGTGCGCATCGACAGCCTCAAGCTGACGCCCGAATTGCAGGGCAAGCTGCTGGACAACGCGCAATACAAGAAGGCCCGCGCGGTGCAGCCGGCGGTGTGGATGGAAGAGGTCAAGAAGCTGCCGCGCACCTGGCAGCGCGAGGTGATGGCCGGCGGAGCCGCGCGATGAGTGCTAACCGTCAAAACAAGCTGATCGTGCTGCTGGCCGACGGTCTGCGTGCCGACACGGCACGCGACTACATGGGCTATCTACAAGCGCTCAACAGCGCGGGCCGCGCGCAATGGCGCAGCCTGCAGTGCGAGCTGCCGAGTCTGTCGCGGCCGCTCTACGCGACGCTGATCAACGGCCGCACGCCGCTGGACCACGGCATCCTCGGCAATGTGCAGGCTGGCGTCGACGCGGGCCCGACGCTGTTCGACGATCTGCATGCCGGCGGCCGGCGCAGCGCGCTGGCCGCGTACCACTGGTTCTACGAGCTGCTGGCCGGCGAGGTCTTCCGGCCGCAGCACCACCGCGAGGCGGCGCTGCCTGCGCGCGGCGTGGTGGCGGGCCGCTGGTACTTCGAGGACGAGTATCCCGACTCGCACCTGCTGGCCGACGCCGAGGCGCTGCGCCAGGCGCATGCGCCCGATCTGCTGTGGATCCATCCGATGGGCCCCGACCTCGCCGGCCATGTCCACGGCGGCGAGAGCACGCCCTATGCGATGAGCGCGCGCAAGCTCGACATGACGCTGGCCCAGTTGCTGCCTACCTGGCATGCGGCCGGCTACGACCTGCTCGTGACGAGCGACCACGGCATGCACGCCGACCACATGCATGGCGGCCCGCTCGCTGTTGAGCGCGAAGTGCCGCTGGTCTGGCTGCCGAGCGATGCCGCGGATGTGGATGTCGCCTTGCCGGAAAGCCAGCTCGCGCTGCGCGCCTTTGTCACGCGGCGTCTGCTGCCCGGCTGAGTCCCGATGTCGCCGCGTTCACGTCTTGCCGGATGGGCCGCTGCGGCGCCGCTCTTGGTGCTGGTCGCGCTGGCCGTGCTGCTGCCCTTTGCGTGGCGCAATGGCGGCCTGCTGTGGCATTGCATGAGCGGCGGTGAGTGCGCGGCCAAGGACCTGTTCGCCGATGATTACTACCTGCGGGCGGTGCTCAACACGATCGGCCTGGCCTTGTCGTCGACCGTGCTCGCATTGGCCTTCGGGCTCGGTGCGGCCGTGGCGATGGCGCGCTTGTCGCAGCATTCGCGCTGGCGCGGCGTGGTCTCGGCGCTCGCGGGGCTCGGCGCCAATTTCGCGGGCGTTCCGCTGGCCGTGGCGCTGACCTTGCTGCTCGGCACGCAAGGCGTGTTGAGCGCGGGCCTGGGCTTGCCGTTCGTGCTGAACAGCGGCGCCGGCCTGCTGCTCGCCTATCTGTGTTTTCAGCTGCCGCTGGCCACGCTGCTGCTGCTCGCGCCCGTGCAGATGATGCTGGCCGGCGGGCTTGAAGAAGCGGCGGCAACGCTCGGCGCGCAGCCACTGCTGTTCTGGCGCCGCGTCGGCCTGCCCTTGCTGCTGCCGAGCTTCATCGAGGTCGGCAGCCTGCTGTTCGCCAATGCGGCGGCGGCCTACGCCACGCCGTTCGCGCTGGCCGGCACCGATGCCAATGTGCTGGCGGTGCGCATCGCGTCGCTGGTCAGCGGCGACATCTTTGCGCAGCCCGAGTTGTCGGCCTTGCTCGCGCTGGTGATGTTCGTCATGTTGCTCGTGGTGATCGGCGGCGGGCGCTGGCTGGCCGCTCGTTTGCAACGAAAGGCGTCCGCATGAGGAAGCTCGGCCGCGTGCCCCTCGTCTGCCTCGGCCTGCTGCTGGTGCTGACCGTGCTGCCGCCGCTCGCGGTGCTGGTCTATGCGCTCAGCGAGCGCTGGGACGGCCTGCTGCCGCAAGGCTTCACGCTGCATTGGCTGGTCGAGCTGCTGCAGCAATCGCGCGCTCAAGCGGCCGCCGCGCACACCTTGTGGCTGGCGCTGTTGAGTGCCTTGCTCGCCTTGACCGCCGGCGGTGCGGCCACCCTCGCCGCGAACCTGCACTCGCCGCGGTTGTTGCGCTTGCTTGATGCGTTAGCGCTGCTGCCCTACGCGATTCCGCCCGTGGTGCTGGCCATCAATGCGCTGGAGCTGTTCGTCGGCCAATGGGGCGCCTGGCTCGATCTGCAGACAGTCTATGTGCTGCTGATCGTGCCGCTGCTTTTCCCGCTCGTGCACAAGAGCCTCGGCGCGGCGCTGCAACAGCTCGATGCGCACGCGCTGCTTGAAGCGAGCCGCACGCTCGGCGCCAGCGACGCCTATCTGCTGCGTCGCGTGCTGCTGCCCTTGCTCGCGCCGGCGCTGCTGGCCGCGCTGATGCTGTGCTGGATCACCGCAGCGATGGAGTTCGCCATCGCCAACCTGCTGCTCGGCGGTTCGGTGGAATTACTGCAGCCGCTGATGAACAGCCTGCGCGGCGTCAACGGCCACCAGGCCGCGGCGCTGATCGTGCTGACTTTCGCGCTGCTCGCCCTGCTGGGGCTGGCGGTGCAAGGCTTGTCGACAAAGACGCCATGGAAACTCAGAACAAAGAAGACCCTCAAGAACTCGTGATCCACGGCGCGCAGCTGACGCTGGGCGACCGCCAGGTGCTGCGCCAGGTCGACCTCGCGATCGCCAAGGGCCAGCTGCTGGCCCTGCTCGGCGCTTCGGGCTGCGGCAAGACGAGCCTGCTGCGTGCGATTGCGGGGTTGGCAACGCTCGATGGCGGCCGCATCCTGATCGCGGGCCGCGATGTGACGACGTTGAGCGTGCAGCAGCGCGGCGTCGGCGTGGTGTTCCAGCATTACGCGCTGTTCCCGAATCTGTCGGTGCTGGAGAACATCAAGTTCGGCTTGCTGGCCGATGGCCAACCGCAAGCGCAGGCGACGGCGCGTTCGCGCGAGCTGCTGGAGCTGGTCGAGCTGCAGGCCCATGCCGACAAGCTGCCGGCGCAGCTTTCGGGTGGGCAGCGACAACGCGTGGCACTCGCTCGAGCGCTCGCTCGCAAGCCCTCATTGCTGCTGCTGGACGAGCCCTTCTCCGCGCTCGATGAATCCCTGCGCCTGCCGCTGCGCCGCTCGTTCCGTCGTCTTCAACGCGAGCTGGGCCAGACCTGTCTTCTGGTCACCCATGACCGCGAGGAGGCGCTCGAGCTGGCTGATCAGGTGGCCGTGATGTTCGAGGGCCGCATCGCGCAATGCGCGCCGCCGCTGGAGCTGTGGCGCGCCCCGGCCTCGCGGCAGGTGGCGGATTTCCTCGGCGCTTTCAACCGCATGGATGCGCGCCATATTCCTGAGCCGCTGCGCAGCCAGGGCGGCCACTGGGTCGCGCCGATCGCAGCCCTGGAACTCGGCGAGGCTCTGAGCGGCGCCCTGGGTCTGAAGGCCCGGCTGCTGGCTTGCTACACGCACCAGCACCGCCTCGTGCTGGAGCTGCAAACCGCCGAAGGCGAGAGCCTCGTGCTGTGGGCGCCGCACGAAGCGGCCTTGCCCGAGATCGGCAGCGAGTTGAGCCTGCGGCTGCCGCTGGCGGCGCTGCGTCATTTGCCAGACTGAATCCGCGCCTGCATGTGCTGCATCAGCAGCCTTGAATGCGGCGATAGCGCGTCGACGTCACGCACACAGAGCACGAGCCGGCGCAGCGCCCACGCGTCCGTCAAGCGGATCCTCTGGATGCCCGCCGAACGGCCGTGCCGCAGCGCGACGGTCTGCGGCACGATGCCCGCACCCACGCCCTGCCCCACCATCCGGCAGACGGCCTCGAAGCTGCGCAAGCGGATCCGGTAGTGCAGGTGCCGGCCGAGCCGCCGCGCCTGCTGGGCCAGCAGGTCCTGCAGGGCGCTGCCCTTCACGAGCCCGACGAAGGGCTGGTCCAGCACATCGGCCAGGCCGATGGCGGTGAAGGCCGCCAGCGGATGGCCTTTGGGCACGACCAGGACCAGCGGATCGGGACGAAACGGAAATGCCTGCAAGCCGAAGAGATCCGCTGAATCGGAGACGACGCCCAGATCGCAGAGCTGGTTGCGCAAGGCATCGACGATCTCGTCACTCGGCCGCTCCTCAAGATCGACCGAAATCCCGGCGTGTTCAGCCAGAAACGAGGACAGCAGCTCCGGCAGGTATTCGCTGATCGCCGCCGTGTTGCAGAGCATGTGCACATGGCCCTTCAGGCCCGAGCCGAAGTCGCCGAGCTCGCTCTGCAGATGGTCCATCTTCTGCAGCACGAGCCGCGCGTGATGCAAGAGCGTGCGCCCGGCCGAGGTCAGCGTGACACCGCGCCGACTGCGCAACAGCAAGGCCGCGCCGAGCGAATCCTCCATCGCGCGGATGCGCTCGCTGGCCGAGGCCAGCGTCATGCAGCTGCTGTCGGCGCCCGCGGTGATGGTGCCGCCCTCGTGGACGTTCACGAACAGGCGGAGGTCGGTGAGATCGAAGCGCATGGAAGCGGATGCTAATCCTCAGGCTGTGCCTGAGCCAGCGTCAGCCAATTCCGCATCCACGGCGGCATCGGCCCCAACACAATGGCCGCCATGACGACCACCCCCGATGAACTTTCCGCAACGCTCTTCGCGGCCATGGCGCTGGTGTTTCTGCTGGCCGGCGTGGTCAAGGGCGTGGTCGGTCTTGGCCTGCCGACCCTCGCGATGGCCTTGCTTGCCTTGCTGATGTCGCCCGCGCGTGCGGCGGCCTTGCTGATTGTTCCGTCGCTGGTGACCAATCTCTGGCAGCTCAGGCCGTGGGCCTCGCTGGGGCGCATGGCGCGAAGGTTGTGGCCCTTGCAGTTCGGCATCTGCACGGGAACGCTGGCGGGCGCGTGGGTGCTGGGTGCGCCGTCGAGCTCATGGGCGATGGCCGCGCTCGGCGCGATGCTCATCGTCTATGCCTTGTGGGCTCTCTCGGGCGCACGGCTGTCGATCGCTCAAGACATGGAGACCGAGCTTGGCCTGCCGATGGGGGCCATGACGGGCCTGATCGCGGCGGTCACCGGCGTGTTCACCGTGCCGGCCGTGCCCTATCTGCAGGCGCTGAGCCTGAACCGTGACGAGCTGATCCAGGCGATGGGCATCTCGTTCACGGTGTCGACCGTGGCGCTGGGTTTGAGCCTGTTCCTGAACGGCCACTACTCAAGCGCCGACGCCTCGGCATCGGCGCTGATGCTGCTGCCGGCGCTGCTCGGCATGTCCGTCGGACGGTCCTTGCGGCATCGGCTTTCCCCACTCGTGTTTCGTCGATGCTTTCTCGGCGGCCTCGTCGCGCTGGGCCTGCACATGATCATCCAGCAGGCGGCTTCAATGCGCTGAAACCACCGGCGTCAGCACCGGCGCGCCCTGGCGCTTGAGCAGCACGACGACGAAGCGCGCCGGCACGGTGTCGCTGGCATTGCGGCCCACGACATGGACATCGTTCGGGCCTTCATAGAAGGTGTCGCCCGCCTTCAGCGTGACCAGCGGCTGGCCTTCGAGCTGCATCTGCACGGTGCCTTCGAGCACGTAGACAAAAGCATGCGCGTCATGCCGGTGCACCATGTCCTTCGCGCCCGGCGGGTAGGACACCTCGAGCATCACGGCCTCCTTGCCGGGGATGTCCGCCAGCGGCTTGCTCATCAAGGGCTTCACGTCGGCGGCATGGGCGAAAGAGACGATCAGCAGGCTGCAAACGAGGGCTGCGAACGAGGTGCTCAAAACGGTTTTCATGCTTGGTCCTTCTTCCTGTCCTTTGACGAATCAGCGAGCGCGGGCGAGCCAGGCTTCGAGCGTGGTCGCGGCGAGGCGGGCGCCGGCGCCCGTGACGAGCGAGCCGTCGTCCAGCACCGAGCCGAAGTACGGCGCCTGCGCGTCGGCGACGACGCGGCGCGCATCGCCATGAGCCTCAAGCGCACGCTGCACCGCCTGGCTCATCGGCAGCCGCTCCGGCCCGCCCACTTCAACAATGCTGTTGCGCGGCGCCTGAGGCACCACTTCGGCCAGACATTGCGCGACATCGGCGGCGGCCATCGGCTGGAACAGCGCCGCCGACACGCGCGGCTCATTGCCCTCTCCCGCAATGGCGACCAGGAACTCCAGGAACTGCGTGGCCCGCACGATCGTGTAGGGCACCGTGCCGCTCTGGATCAGCGCCTCCTGGGCGACCTTGGCGCGCATATAGCCGTTGTCCGCGAGCCGGTCGGCGCCAACCACCGACAAGGCGATGTGGTGGCGAACACCGGCCGCCTCTTCAGCCGCGAGCAGGTTCGTCGTCGAGGTGCGGAAGAACTGCAGCACCGCCTGCGCCTCGAACGAGGGCGAGTTGCTGACGTCGACGACCACGTCGGCGCCTGCCAGCGCCTGGGCCAGGCCTTCGCCGGTCAGTGTGTTGACGCCTTGCGAGGGCGACGCCAGCGTCACGCGGTGGCCGGCACGCTCCAGCAGAGGGGCGAGGTTTCTTCCGATGAGGCCACTGCCTCCGATGAGGGTCACGTTCATGTCGCAGTCCTTTGCAAGGTAGGTTGAGCTTGAGGTGGACCCGCGATGGATCCTTCTTACCTTGCAAGACGTGCGAGCAGCGCGTTTTGTGACAAGCCTTCAGGAGAAATGGCTGGAGCCAGCGATCTGCCACCACGACGGCAGCAGCCGCCGCACCTCGGGCTGCGCGAAGCGTTCGTCGAGCAGCTGCACCACGCCTTCATCTTCCGTCGTGCGGATCACGCGGCCCGCGGCCTGCACGACCTTCTGCAGGCCGGGCACGAGATAGGCGGTGTCGTAGCCGAGCCGTTCGCGGAACTGCTCCATCACCGGGTTCACCTGCGGCAGGCCCAGCGTGGCGATGAAGGCGCCGATCAGGCGCTGGCCGGGCAGGTCGATGCCTTCGGCGAACGCACCGCCGAGCACGGCGAAGGCCACGCCACGGCTCTCCGGCGTGAAACGCGCCACGAAGGCTTTCTGCGCAGTCTCACCCATGTGGCGCTGCTGGCGCCATTGCGGCAGCGCGGGGTGCAGCTCGGCGAGGCGTTCGGCCACCTGGTGAAGATAGTCGTAGCTGCTGAAGAAGGCGAGGTAGTTGCCCGGTCGCTCAGCGTATTGATCGGCCATGCGCTCGACGATGCGGTCCAGCGAAGCGCGTCGATCACGCCAGCGCGTCGACACTTCGCGCGCGATGCGCACCTGCAGTTGCTCGGCGCGGAACGGGGTCTCCACATCGACCCAGCCGTGGTCGTCGGGCAGGCCGAGCAGATCGGCATAGCAAGGCGCGGGCTGCAGCGTGGCCGAGAACAGCGCGGCCATGTGGGCGGCTTCGAGCCGAGGCTTCAAATGCGGTGCCGGCACGATATTGCGCAGGCAGACGATCGGCGCTTCGGCGAGCCAGGCTGCGTCTTTGCTGGCAGACGCGTTCGGCGCACTGTTGCGGCTGTCATTGCGGCTGAGATCGACGATCGAGTGCGTCGCATCGAGGGTTTCGCAAAGCCGCAGGAATTGCAGCGCGTCGAGATAGAAGCCTTGCAGTGCGAGGTCGGGCGCATCGGCCGGGTTTTCAGCGAGATGCTCGCTGATCGCGCCGCTCGCGTTCTGCAAGGCTTCGAGCCAGTCGGCCGGGGGCTGCGCGCAGACCTTGTAGCCCTCCTCTCCTTCATCCTTCAGTTCATCGCCCAGCTCGCGCCAGCTCTTGCGCAGCTTGTCGAGCGCGCGCTTCATGGCCGCGTTCTTGCGCGCCGTGGCGGAGCGGCGTGCATCGGCGAGGCTTTGCGGATTCAGCTCGGCGCTGTACATGCCGCGGCCGCGGTCCACGAGGTTGTGCGCCTCGTCGACCAGCAGGCCCACGCGCCAGCCGTTCACCTGGCTCAGACTGTGGAGCAGCGCGCTGCTGTCGAAGAAGTAGTTGTAGTCGCCCACGACGACATCGGCCCAGCGCACCAGCTCCTGGCTCAGGTAGTAAGGGCAGACCTCGTGTTGCCGCGCGAGCTCGCGCACGCGGGGTTGGGTCAGCGGCACCGCTTGCACCTCAACTTCAGCCATCGCAGCCGCGCGGGCCTGCGGCAGGCGATCGTAGAAACCGGTGGCGAGCGGGCAGCTCTCGCCGTGGCAGGCCTTGTCGGGGTGCTCGCAGGCTTTGTCGCGCGCCACCAGTTCGAGCACGCGCAGCGACGGTGCGGGCAGGCGCTGAAGCGCATCGAGCGCGAGCTGTCGCCCCGAGGTCTTGGCGGCAAGGAAGAAGACCTTGTCGAGCTGCTGACCCGGCGCGGCCTTCAGCAGCGGGAACAGCGTGCCCAGCGTCTTGCCGATGCCGGTGGGCGCCTGCGCCAGCAGCACGCGGCCGCTGCGCGCGGCGTTGTAGACGGCCGTGGCCAGCACGCGCTGCCCGGCGCGGAAATCGCCGAACGGAAACTGCATCGCCTGCAGCGCCGCATCACGTTCAGCACGGTGCACCAGCTCCTGCCGCGCCCAGGCCAGGAAACGCGCGCATTGCTCCTCGAAGAAGGCCTGCAAGTGCGCGACCGTGCAGCGCTCGGTGAACAGCGTCTCCTGCTCGTTGCCGATGTTGAAGTAGACGAGTGCCAACTCGATCTCGGCCAAGCCGCGCTCGGCACACAGCAGCGCGCCATAGACCTTCAACTGCGCCCAATGCAGCGCGCGATGCGAGGCCGGCTGGCGTTCGAGCCGGCCCTTGTGCGTCTTGATCTCTTCGAGCCGGCCGCGCGCGGCGTCGAAGCCGTCGGCACGGCCGCGCACCAGCAGTTCCTCGAAGCGAGCGCTGAGCGTGACTTCGCTCTCGTAGTCATCGCCACGACGCGCGGCCACGCGGGCATGGCCCTCGATGCCTTCGAGCGCGGTGGGCGCGGGCGTGAAGCGCAGGTCAAGATCACCGCTCTTGGCGCTGAACTCGCAGAGCTCGCGCACCGCCACGCGGTAGGTGCCGGCCGCTTCACTGACTCCGCTGACTCCGCTTGCGCCGCTTACGCCACTCACGCGGCGCTCTCGTTCAGCGGCGCTTGCGGGCTCTCGCCCTCGGGCTGCAAGGGCGTGGCCTTCGCAAGCGCAAGCCACACGGCGAAAGGCAGCGTGCACGGCTGATGCCGCGCAGGCCGCAGTTGCTCGAAACGACCGGCGTCGATCTCGCCATGCAGCACCCAAACGCCATAGGGCTCGGGAATCTCCTCGGGCTCGGCCATGCCGGCCGGGAACAGGTAGTACGTTTCGCAGCTGAGCCATTCGTAGGCCTGGCGCTTGGCCGCGTGGCGCAGGTCCGATTGCAGGTCGGCGCGGCTGACCTTGACCTCATGCACCTGCGGCTGCAGATAGGCCTCGACGCTGGTGTTGCGCACCGAGAACAGATCGGGACGCGCAATGCGCCAGCTGTGCGGCGCTGCGCCTTCCAGCGCTGGTGCTTCCTCGGGCCAGAGCGGGCTGAGCGGCAAGTCTTGCGCGGCCGCGGCTTCCGCCTCGGCGATCATGGCGCGCAGCGAGAGTTCACGCCAGACGATGCGCCCGCCGCTCATCTGTTGCTCGGCAAAGCGCAGCGCCAATCGGTCATGCTTGCTCAAGGCCCGCTGCCCTTGCTGGCGCGCCTGCGCAAGCCATGCGATGCCGGCTTCGCTGAGCCGCAGCTGCTCGCGGCCCGCTTCGTCGAACTGCGTGAGCAGCAGGCCCGCGGCAAGCAGGTCGATCTCGATGCCGTCCTTGCACGGCCAGCCGGCCGAACGCCAGAGCGTGCTCAGGCGGGTGCGGTGCTGGCGGGTGAGGGTCGGTGGCGCGGCCATGTGGCACTGATTATAAATACAGTGATTGACAAGCTCGATGCTCGACAGCTCAGCGCGTCTGATGTCGAACCGTCACCGCAGCGGCGCACGGTAGATGGCTGGAAGGTCAGGCCGACTGCTTGAGCTTCAGCTTGTCCGCCTCGGACAGCGTCGTCGAAGCCAGTTCGCGCGCGCGGCGACGAGCGCGGCGAAGCGAAATCTGCGCCGCCAGTCGCTGCATCCTGGCCACCTCGGCCGCGGTCCAGGCGCGGGTCGAGCGCTGGGCGCAATTGATCACGGAGATGGATTCACCGTTGACGGCGATCGTCACGCACAGGGTCGCCTTGATGCCCTCAGGGATCAGGTAGCCCTCGCGCATCGCCGCCAGGTGGGGATCGTTCTGCGCATCGGCCGAGACGAGCAGGCCGCCGTTGGCGATCAGCTCGAAATAGTCGGCGCATTCAGCCTGGCCCAGTTCCATCGGCACGAGGTGCGCCTCGGGATTGTCGACATCGACGCAGGCCATGCGCCGAGCGCAGCGTGCGCCGGACGCGCCTTGCAGAATCCAGAAGCCCACCACGTCGCAGCCGATGTCCGACTGGATGTACTGAGCGGTCCGCTGGGCCGCCTCGACGACGTCGATGTCGTGGGCATCCAGCGCCGTCGTGATGCTGTTCAGAAACTCTTCAACGTCGTTCATGCAGGCACCCGGCAGAAGCTTGTGAGAGATGGTACTCGCCACCCGAATGTCAGCTTATACGCCTGCTAAGGGCTGGCCGGAATCATGCCCTTGCACCGTTGGCCGGTTAGGATGACCCATGATCTCCCGTCGACACCTCATTGGCGGCGCTGCCGCACTGCCGCTGGCATGGACCGTTAGCGCCCGTGCCGAGGCGTCCGCCGCGCCTTCCGTCTTCACCGGCCGCCCCATCTTCGACCGCCTGATCGCCAAGGCCTCCGCGGAAGGATGGCGTCAGCTGCCTTTGGGCGAGATGATGGGCCGCTTCGCGCAGGAACTGCTGGGCACGCCTTATGTGGCCCACACGCTGGAGCTGGACGATACGGTCGAGTCTTGCGTCGTCGATTTCACGGGGCTCGACTGCGTGACCTTCTTCGAGAACACGCTGAACCTCGCACGCATCGTGCGCGCCGGTGAGCCGACCGCTGCCGCCATGATCGACGCCGTGCGGTCCACGCGGTATCGCGACGGTGTGCAGGGCGACTACACCACGCGCCTGCACTACACGAACGACTGGATCTGGGATAACGCGCGTCGCGGCCATATCCGGGATCTCGCGCCGGAGCTGCCCGGCGCCGAGCCCTTCACGCAGAAGGTCGGGTTCATGTCCGCGCATCCCGAGGCCTATCGGCAGTTGCACGCGCATCCCGAATGGGTGCCGGTGATCCGTCGTTTCGAGGAGGCGATCAACGCGCGGCCCAGGATGTTCGTGCCGCTGGCGCGCATCGCGGCCATCGAGCCGCTGCTGCAGACGGGCGACATCATCGGCGTGGCCACCACCACGCCGGGCATCGACATTGCGCACACCGGCCTGTGCTTCAAGGACGAGCAGGGCGTCGCGCATTTCATGGATGCTTCGTCGGCGCCCTCGCGCATGAAGGTCTCGCTTGAAGGCCCGATCCACCAGGCCATCGCCTGGTCGCCGCGCAACACCGGCATCGTGGTGGCGCGGCCGCTGTAGTTTGCATCTAGAGGCCGGAGCCGCTGGCACCTCGCGCGAAATCGCACGGTCGTGCCGCCGCTCTGTCACTGGTGATTATTTCGTGAGCGTCGAATCGACAGCCGCAAGCAGCCTCAGCGCGGTTCCGGCAACTCGTACTTCATCACCAAGGCCGCCGGCAGCGGCGGGTAGTTCATCCGCAAGCGAAAGCCGACGAACTCCTGTGGCGTGCGCTTCATGCGCGTCACCGCGAGGTCGATCATCTCTGCGTAGCGCGGCACCTCCAGCGTCAGCGGCGCGGGCGACGGCACGCCGAGCCTGATCAGAGGCTCGTGCAGCGGCAGGCGGTTGCGCTCCGCATCGGGCTGGTGCGGCTCGTGGGGCTCCATCAGGCTGGAGAGGCTGATGGCGGGCGACATCGCTTCGGTCAGCGATTCGTGTACGAACAGGTCGAAGATCGTCACCTCGGACGGCACATGGAGGTAGCACATGAGCCTTGAGAACTGATCGTTCTCGCTGCGAAAGCGCGGCAGGCCCCGCTGAATCTTGCCGAAGGCGCAGGTCAGCAGGCCCGCATTGCCCACCGGGCCCGGCGCCAACGAGACAGTGGTACGGCCGCCTTCTTCGCGCACATTGAATTCGGGCACGGGCTTGGAGCAGAAGTCATGCAGGGCCGGCACCGTGGAGGAGGAGCGCGGATCAAGCGCTTCGGTGGTGGGGACGCTCATCACGGCGCCGCTGTCGTGCCGGCTCATCTGGCGTGACATCGCCCATGGCAGGTTCTCGCGCAGGCGTCGGAAGCCGACCCAGGCCTTGAGGTTGACGAGATCGAGATGGCTCGCCTCCTTGCCGGGCTCGGCGGAGGGGCAGATGAACCAGGACACGAGATTGACCTTGGTCTGCGCGCCCCAGATCGAGCTTGCACCGAGGAAGAACTGCTTGCGCAGGTTCTCCTGATGCTGGCGCGCCTGCTCCACTTGCGAGAGCTCGCTGCCCATGATGTCGAAGACAGCGCGGTCGCCGCAATGCTTGTCGATCAGGTGCTCGAACGCATCGGCCGCGTGCCGCACCTTGTCCAGAATGGGCGCCTCGACGCCGGCCTGCTCGGCCTTCTTCAGGATGATGGCGAGACCTTCGCTGCCCGGCAGATGCTGCAAGGCGATATAGGCATCGCGGATCTGGATGATCTTGGCGACCTTCCAGGACAGCTGCCGGTTCACGCCCCACTGGCGCGCCAGTGATTGCGGATCGGTCGGGTCCAGGCCCGCGGCCAGCAACATGGAAGAAAGCGCTGCGCGCAGATGACGCGCGACATGGTCGAGGTCGGTCGAGAAATGAGGAGCGGCGGTCAAGGGGAGCAGTGTCGGAGGCGCGTTGTCAGAAACTTGGCTGGTGTTTCGCAGGGAGGCGTATTTGGGCGCATTGCGGAGCAACAGCTTGATATCAGGATAACCGATGCCGGCCGCCGTCGAGGTAAATGGTAACAATAACTACATTACAACTTTCACTGAGATTCTCACTGAGAACATCTGTGGTGATATATTTCGGCGCGCATCTGAAACTTCATCCGACTGAGGCCTCTCCTGGAGAGTTCCGTCGCCCGTCCTGGCTCGCATCTCTTTCCAGGAGTCTTGCAGTGCCCTCTCAGCAGTCGCCCAGCACCGGCTGGGTTGCCAAAAGCAGCACCCTTGTCGAGAAAGATGTGGAGATCCGGACAGTCGACGGCGTGTGCGACGCCGTGTTCCTTCACCCCCCTGTCGGGCGATATCCGGGCGTGATCCTGTGGGCCGACTCGGCCGGGCTGAGACCCGTGATGCGCGCCCTGGGCCGCCGCTTGGCCGAGAAGGGTTATGCGGTGTTGATGCCCAACCCCTTTTACCGAGTTGCCAAGACCCCCTCTTTTGAGGCGGACGTCGATCTCGCCTTCAACAATTCCTTCGGCTCGACCTACGCGCAGGCCGCGATGGTGGTCGACGCTTTCGCCCTCATCAACTTCCTCGACTCGCAGCCCGCTGTCAATCGCAAGCTGAAATTTGGCACCCACGGCTATGGCGCAGGCGGTGCGCTGGCCGTGCGAACTGCGGCCGCTCTCGGCAAGCGCATCGGCGCCTGCGCCTCCTTCCACGGCAGCGGCCTCGTCACCGACCGGCCCGATGCGCCCTACCTCTTGTCAGGACGCGTCAAAGCCCCCATGCTCTTCGCCATCGCCCGCAGCGACGACGACAAAGAACCCGACGCCAAAGAGAAGTTGCAGCATTCGTTCGCCGCCGCCCAGGTGCCCGTCACCCTCGAAGTGTTCCCGCAAGAGTCCGGTTGGTGCCTCTCCGACAAGCCGGCCTACGACGAAGCCGATGCCGAACGCGCCTGGAGCGCTCTGCTCGCGCTTTATGAGCGGACGCTGGTCTGATCGTTTTCTCTCGAATCCCGGCGGCGATCTGCCTTTCACCCACACGGCCCCGCCATGCGCTTGAAGCACATGCAGTTCTACGGCCGTTTTGACGCGCGCTGCGATGTGGCCGGCTTCGGCCTGGCTCGCTTGCGTGCGCACACGCCCGAGCACCTGGTGGCACCGCACGAGCATGTGGACGGGCACTTCATCGTGGTGCTGGAGGGCCATTACCGCAGCAGCGCGCGCGGCGCGGCCACCTTGCTGGGCCCGGGCGATGTGCTGTGGAACCCGCCCGGCACGCGACACGTCGACACCTTCACCGGCGTGGGCGGACTCTTCCTCGCATTGAGCATCGGTGCCGGCCAGGCCCAAGCGCTGGGCCTCAATGACGGCGGCGCGCGGCGACTGGTGGGTCTGCCGCAGCAAGGCGCGCTGCGCCTGGCAACGCAACCGCTAACGCTCGATCTCGGCGGATTGCTGGACATGGAGGAGGCCTGCAGGCAGTTGTGCTCGGTCACGAGCGCGGCTCCTGCTGCGCATCGGAAGCAAGAACCCCGCGAGCCGGCGTGGCTGCGACGCTGCATGGAACGCCTGGTGGATGAGTGCGAGCAACCTCTGCGGCTGGCCGCGCTGGCCGGGGCGGCAGGCGTGCATCCGGTTTCCCTGGCGCGGACCTTCCGGCGGCACTACGGCATCTCGCCGGGCCAGTTGCAGCGGCGTGCGCTGCTCAACCGGGCTGCGCAGCTCCTACGCGGCGGCGAGCCCATCGCCGAGGTGGCCGCGCAGCTGGGCTTCGCGGATCAGAGTCATTTCACGCGGCTGTTCCGGGCGGAATATCGCTGCACGCCCGCGGCCTGGCGCGCCGGGTTCAAAACGTTCTAGACGCCGCCGGGCTGCCGCATGAACATGGCGGCATGAACAACGCCCACAAACGCTCTCGCTCCGGTCCCTTCGGCGCCGCGCTGCGCCGCCGGGTCTGGACTGCCCTGCTTCTCGCGTCATTCGGCGCCCAGGCAGCGCCCGATCTGGCCGACCCCGATCGCGCCGCGCTCGAGGCGCTCCCCGATGCCACCAGCGCGCTGCTGCAGCGCCACGGCAAGGTGGTCGCCGAGCTCTACGCTCGCGGCGCCGACGCGCAGACGCTGCACGACACGCGCTCCGCCGGCAAATCGATCACCGGCCTGCTGGTCGCTGCGGCCGAGCAGGATGGCTTTCTGCGGCGCGACACGCCGGTGTTCGCAGCCTTCAAGGATGCGGAGCCCATCGCCAACGACGGGCCCGTCAAACGCAGCATCGTGGTGGAAGACCTGCTCACCATGTCCTCGGCGCTGGACTGCGACGACAACCAGGACGCCAGCCCCGGCAATGAGGAAGGCATGTACCCACAGCAGCGCTGGCTGCGCTGGGCCGCCGACCTGCCCACGCGCTCGATCACGCGCGACGCGCAAGGCCGCGGCCCCTTCGCCTATTGCACGGCCGGCGTGTTCTTGCTGGGCCAGTTGCTCGAACGCCGCGTGCCCGGCGGACTCGAAGCCTACACACAGCGCCGGCTTTTCGCGCCAATGGGCATCACCCAATGGCAATGGTCCCGTTCGCCAAGCGGCGAGGTCATGACCGGCGGCGGCCTGCGCCTGCGCACCCGCGACTGGGCCGCGCTGGCACAGATGCTGTTGCAACGAGGCATCGGCCCGAACGGAGCGTTGCTGGCGCCCGAGCAGGTCGCCTCACTGCTGACCGTGCGCCGTCCCACGCCCTTCGGCATGGCGTACGGCGAGCTCTTCTGGCGCCGCGACTACGAGCTGCGCTGCGGCCGCGTGAGCGCCTGGATGATGTCAGGCAACGGCGGCAACCACGTGCTCATCATCCCCGAGCTCGACGCGGTGGCGGTGGTGACCCGCACCCACTACAACCAGCGCGGCATGCACCAGCAGAGCTTCGAGTTCATGAGCGGCTTGCTGGAGCGGCATCTGTGCGGTTCGACCCCACAACGATGAGCAGTGCGCCCCTTTCGCGGTCGGCGGTATCGCGGCCGCGATTTACGGCTTGCCCAAGCGGACCGTGGACCTGCGGCTGAGCCGGGGGAAGCGTTCGACGGTGCAGACCTGAGCATTCACAAGATCAGCGCGACGCCGAAGTGCGAGGTGAATGGGTAGAGACCATGACCCCGAAAGGGCATCGATCGCAGAGCGCACACTCCGCTGAACCCCTCAGTTATGGGTGGGCATCGGCCAGCAGCTTTGATACGCTGCGGCCACGTTCTCATCATCGTCACCCCAACATCATTCAAAGGTAGATCCAGCCATGAACCGATTCCTGTTTGCTACGCTGGCACTGGCCGCCTGCTCGTTCGCTCACGCTGATGAGAACAACGCCGTCGCCTCGCTGAAGAGTGAATGTGCCGCCAAGTACGCCGCCAAGCTCGACGTCAAGCCGGCCGCCTCGAACGAATACCAGTTCGTCTACGCCAAGGGCGAGTACAAGGGCGAAGCCCAATCCGGCAAGGCCCTGCCCTGCACCGAGAAGCAGTACGTCGCGTACCTGGAAACCGTCGACCCCGCCCGTGCGATGTCGGCCTACCCGACCGCCGCCGGCAAGCCCGCGGCCAAGGATGCCAAGGACGCTGCGAAGAAGTAATTCGTCAGTTCAGCTGACTGCAGAAAGCCCCGCTCGCGGGGCTTTTGTGCTTTTGTGCTTCAGGGCTGGGTCCAAAGTCTTTCCAGACTGCCCAGATCGGCGGCGTTCACATCGGACACGGCCCAGAACTGCATGCCGTCCTGCGCCCAGTGCCGCACATGAAAGCCTTGTTGCTCTTGTGAGGAACTGCTGGCTGCATCGCCCGGCCACACGAACACATTGATCGCATGCTTGCCATGCCGGTAGACGAGCGCTGCGACCGGGCGGCCATCCAGATAGTCGAGCCGCCCACCGACGAGCGGGAAGCCTTGCGCCGTGAAGTCGCGCACCGGCGGCGAGTAGCTGAGCTTGCCCTGGAACCAGGGTTTCACGGTGTGCTGATCCGTTGAGGCCACATCGGTCAGGTGCTCGGCCATCAGCGCACGGATGTGGCTGTTCACCACTTCGGTTCCTTGCTTGGGCGGCGCTGTCGGCTGGCCAAACATCAGCACGACCGCCAAGGTGGCGACGGCGCCCGAGGCAAAGCTCGATCCCAGGCCGAACCAGCCGCGCCAGGCGAACTTCGACACGGGCGGCGTTGCGCGCGGCCTTTTCTCGCCCGAGGCGTTTTCACCCGAGGCGTTCTGAAGCGCGATCTCGGCCAGCACGCTCGACTTGAGCAGCGCGTCGGCGCGATGCCGCGTCGCGTTGCGGCGGATCAGGGCGCTGAGGTCGTCGTCTTCCATATGCATCAATCCTGCTTCCTGAACTCGGTGAGCGCGGCCTTCAACTCGGCCCGGGCCCGCGCGAGGCGCGACATCACGGTGCCGACCGGGATGTCGGCAATCGTCGCGATCTCGGCGTAGGCCAGGCCTTCGATCTCGCGCAGCACGATCACCTCGCGGAACGGCGGGGCCAGCGCGGCGATGGCCGTGTCCACGCGCACGCGCTGGCGCCGGCCTTCCAGCAGGGCCAGCGGATCGTTGCCCGTCGCGTGCACCGGCGGCGCGGCGGCCGCCTCCAGCACTTCAAGCTCCACCTGCTCGGGCTGGCTGCGCTGCGCCTCAAGCCAGCTCAGGCAGTTGTTGCGCACGATCGCCAGCAGCCAGGGCCGCGCCTGCTCGCCGCGGAACGAGGCGAAGTAACGCAAAGCCCGGACGCAGGAATCCTGCACGATGTCGCGCGCCGCGTGCTCGTCCCGCACCAGCCAGCGCGCGAGGTTGTACGCCGCATCGAGATGCGGCAGCACCAGGGCCTCAAACGATCGTGCGCTGCTCATTGACGCTCAAGTTAGCACAGCCCTCAGGGTTTGCGAACATGAATCACGCCGGTCATGAAAGGGTGAACGCCGCACAGGTAGCCGTAGTCGCCCTCGGCCTTGAGGACGACTTCGTACTTGTCGTCGGTGTCCATCGCCTTGGAAGCGATGCCTGGCTTCTGGCCCGGCGCGCTCACCACCGTGTGCGGCGTCTCGTCGTGGTTGACCCAGCGGATCCTGGTGCCGGGCGCCACGGTCAGCTCCTGCGGCTTGAAGGTGAACTTGGTGATCTCGACCGTCACCTCGGGCGGCGTTGCCGCCAGGCTCAGCGAGCCGCAGAGGGCCAGGAGCACTCCAAAAACATAACTCTTCATTTCAGCGTCTTCCTCAATTCGGTCTCAGCGTTCAGCGTTCAAGCGGCTTGTCGATCATCGCGAGCTCAGTCGTGCCGCGTACGAGGTTCAACTGCCGGATGCCCAGCAGCTTGCCCAGCTCGCCGGCCGGCACCTTCATCGGCCCCGGCTCGCCGATACCCTCCTGGCCCGGCGTGGGCAGCGGGTAGGCGAGCGACATCGCCGTGTGCAGCGCCACCGTGCCCTCGACCTTCTGCAACACCTGGTGGATGTGGCCGTTGAGCACCGTGACCGAGCCGTAAGGGCGCAGCAGCGCCATCGCCTCGTTGGCATCGGCCGTGCCCCAGCCCCAGGCGGCCCAGACGGTCCACATCGGGATATGCGCGAGCACGACGATCGGCGTGGAACGCGACACGCCTGCCAGATCGGCCTTCAGCCAAGCCAACTGCTCGTCGCCAAAAGCGGCCAGCGTGCCCAGCTTGAAATTGAGCACATTGTTCAGGCCGATGAAGTGGATGCCGCCCTGGTCGAAGCTGTACCAGGCGCGGCCCTTGCCGTCGTGGTCGAAATGCTTGAGGTAGCCGCTGACGCCGTCGTCCAGCGCATCGTGTTCGCCGGGCACGGTGTGGATGCGGTCCACGCGCATCTCCTTGAACAGCTCCTTGGCGGCGCCGAATTCCTCGGTCTTCGAGAGGTGGCTGATATCGCCGGTGTGCACCACAAACGACGGCCGCTGGGCCAGGCCGTTGATGTCGGCCATCGCATGGCGCAGGCTGCCGACCACGTCGGGATTGGCGTCGCGCTTGAAGCCGATGTGCGTATCGCTGATCTGCACGAAGCTGAAGTCGCCCGTGCTGGTGCCGGCCGCCAGGGCGCGCGGCACGCCGCCGCTGACGGTCCAGACGATGGCGGCGCCGCTCCAGGCGGAGAGGCAGCTCAGCGCCTTGCGGCGATCCGGACGATGGCGGTTCTCGAGGTCCATGAGGTCTCCTGAGGGAAGGATTACCCCTGCTATACCGACCTCGCTTTCGATTTATTCCCGGCTTTACAAACGAAGCTCAGGTCCGATAGCTCGCGTCCGCCCGGTCGAGCTTGCGCAGCAGCGCGGGCCAGACGAAGGCGCCGCCCTGCCCTTGCGTCTGCTTGGCCATCGATTCGGCCACGCCCGCGACGATGCGCGGATCAACCGTGTTCAGCGCCGAGCCGCCCGACTGTGCGGCCAGCTGGATCTGACAGGTGGTCTCGAAGATGTACATCGAGAGAAACGCATCGGCGATCGAACAACCCACCGTCAGCAGGCCGTGATTGCGCAGCATCAGGAAGTTGGCTTTGCCGAGGTCGGCCTGCAGGCGCGGCTTCTCTTCATCGTGCAAGGCCACGCCTTCATAGTCGTGATACGCCAGCGAGGCCAGCACAAAGGTCGACTGCTGTGAGATCGGCAGCACGCCAGCCTTCTGCGCGCTGACCGCCACGCCCGCGCGGGTGTGCGTGTGCAACACGCAAGCCGCATCCTCGCGCGCCACATGCACGGCGCTGTGGATCACGAAGCCGGCGCGGTTGACCGGGAACGGCGTGTCGTGCAGCTTGTTGCCCTCTTGATCGACCGCCACCAGCGATGAGGCCGTGATCTCCTCGAACATCAGGCCGTAGGGGTTGATCAGGAAGCGATGCTCGTCGCCCGGCAGGCGCGCGCTGATATGCGTGAAGACGAGGTCGGTCCAGCCGTAGAGCGCCACGAGGCGATAGCAGGCGGCGAGGTCGCAGCGCAGCTGCCATTCTTCGGGGCTGACTTTGCCTTGGAGGGAGGGGATGTTCATGGTTTGTCTCCGTCATGTCGATGGCCGGATCCTAGGCAAGACACGGGGTTTGCTCTGCCGCAATTGCGACACGCAACTCCTTACGTTAAAGTAAGGAATTAAGGAGGAAATCACGATGACCACCGCCACCATCACGACCAAGGGCCAGATCACTATTCCAGTTGATGTGCGCAATGCATTGTCGGTGGGGGCGGGTGACCGAGTGGAGTTCGTGCAGATCGAACCCGGGCAGTTCATGTTCGTGGCGGCCAATCGCTCGGTCACGGAACTCAAGGGCATGTTCGGCAAACCGACCAAGACCGTCACCCTTGAGCAGATGAACCGCGCCATCGCCGCCAAGGGCGCATCTGCCAAATGATCGGCCTTGATACCAATGTGCTGGTCCGCTACATCATGCAGGACGACGTCAAACAGGCGGCCAAAGCGACGCGCCTGATCGAAAGTCTGTCGGCGGAGTCGCCGGGCTTCATTGCTTTGGTCTCGATCATCGAACTGGTCTGGGTTCTCGGTTCCTGTTTCGATTTGAACCGGGTGCAGATCTCGCAGGCGTTGACGATCTTGCTTCGAGCGAAGCCGCTGATCGTGGATCGGGCTGAGCATGTTGTGCGTGCACTTCGCGTCTTTGACGCGGGGAAGGCGGACTTCGCCGATTGCC
Source organism: Burkholderiaceae bacterium (assembly GCA_036500605.1). Classification (GTDB taxonomy): domain Bacteria; phylum Pseudomonadota; class Gammaproteobacteria; order Burkholderiales; family Burkholderiaceae_C; genus JAFALK01. Next base: position 17,651 of record DASYBU010000018.1, on the reverse strand, counting down.
TGATTGAACGCATCGCCAACGCGGCGGGCTGTACGCAGGTCATGACTTTTGATGTCGCCGCCTCCAAGACTGCAGGCATGAGTCTGATTTCGTGACGCGCCGCAGCGCGAAGTTCTGAGGATCAGCCTTGGGACTGGCTCTGGCTCTGGGATGACGTTGGTTCCGGAGCCGCGGTCGGCGCCCCGCCCAGCTCTTCCATCGGCGCCACCGTCACCGCCACATGCGGTTCCGACGATCCGCCGCCGCGGATCACGCCGCGCAGCGGGGCGACGTCGGCGTAGTCGCGGCCCCAGGCCAGCGTCACATGGTCCTGGCCGGCTTGCGTGTCGTTGGTCGGATCGAGCGCCAGCCAGCCATAACCGGGGCACCAGACTTGCGCCCAGGCGTGCGAGGCATCGGCGCCGATCAGGCGGGGCTTGCCCGGCGGCGGCTGCGTGAGCAGATAGCCGCTCACATAGCGAGCGGCCAGGCCCAGCGAGCGGCAGGCGCCGATCATGACGTGGGCGAAGTCCTGGCAGACGCCACGCTTCAGCGCCAACGCCTCGGGCGCGCGCGTGCCGACCGAGGTGCTCTCGGTCTCGTAGCGAAACTCTTCATGGATCAGGCTCATCAGCGCGAGCGCGCCGGCCGCGATCGGCGTGCCGGGCTTGAAGGCGCGGCGGCCGAAGGCGGCGAGGCTGGCCTCGTGCGGCACAAAGCTCGACGCGAGCGTGAACTCAACCGCCTCGGTGGCCACCACGCCGGAGCGATAGCGCAGCGATTCGGCCACCTGCTCCCAGGGTGGGCTAACGTCGATGTTCGGCGGTGGCGCGGCGCTGATGCCGGCTTCGAAAATGCTGGAGACGTTCAGGCGCTCATGCACGAAAGCATGGCTGAACACGAGCCGGCCGTTGCCCCAGGGGTCGAGGCTCAGGCGCTCGTTCACCGAGGCATCGCTGCCGTCGGCCTGGGTGATCCAGCCATCGGGCGCCGGGTCGATGCTCAGGCGCCAGCCGCGCACATCCTGGTCGGGCGTGCTGCGCGGCGAGAGGCAGGCCAGATGGTGTGCGAGCTCCACCGGTGAGTCGTACGCATACGTCGTGTCGTGCTGCACGCGCAGCCAACGACGGGGGCGTTGTTCTTCGCTCGTGTCCATCATTGCCACACCATCCGGTCGACGCGGCCGACATGACTGAAGAAGTGCCGGCCGATGTGCACCGAGAGCGTCAGCGCCTGCTCGCTGGCGTCTTCAAGCAAGGCATTGAGCCGTGCGAATTGGCCGTTAGCGTCGGGCGCGCTGATCTCGTCGAGCGGCCAGTCCTCGGGGCGCGGCAAGGAGCGCATCACGTCAGCGGCCCAGTCCTGATCCTGGCGCGAGAGCTTGACGAAGCGCTCGCGCATCGTGCGCGCCACCCAGCCGAGCGAGCGTGGGTTGTCGGTGTCATGCACCAGCAAGTGCAGCAGCGGCAGCGCCTCGCGCCGGCCCTGGAACTGGGCGCGGTAGGTGATCGTCGAATCGAACAGGCCAAGCAGGAGATTGAAGCCGGTCTCGCTCTCGTGCAGCCCGTGGGCAAAGCCTTCGATCAGCGTGTTGCAGAGGAAATCGAGCCGCTCGATCTGGCGGCCGACGCTGAGCAGGCGCCAGCCGTCGTCGCGCGTCATGCGGTCAGTCTGCGCGCCGGTGATGGCGGCCAGATGCGTGTCCGCGCGGTTGAGCACGGCCAGCACGGCCGAGAGCGGCGGCGCGTGGTTGCCGGTCAACAAGGCGCCGAGGTCATGCGTGAAGCGGTCGCCGGCATCGTGGATCAGCTTCCAGTGCTCGGTCGAGAGCCGTTCACGCAAGGACTGCGAGCAGCTTTGCAGCGCGCGGAAGTTCCAGGCCACGCTGGTCGATTCCTGCGTGTCCATCAGCGCGTGCACGAGCGAACGCTCGAACAGGCGCAGCGATTTTTCGGCTGGCGGCACGCTCTCGCCGACCAGGCCGCCGCGGCGCGCCAGCGCATCGAGCACGCGCAACACTTCGGGCGAGGTGCCGCCGCGCTGGTAGCCGGCCAGCGCTTCGAGCGTGATCCGCGCCAGGCGCACGCAGTTCTCGGCCCGTTCGGAATAGCGACCGAGCCAGAAGAGGTTCTCGGCCGAGCGGCTGGTGACGGTCCAGTGCACCTGCTCCAGATCGCTGGCCTGCAAGGGCTTGGGCAGGAGGCTCGTGGTGTCGACCTGGCCATCGGTCAGCACCCAGGTGTCGGCGCTGGCGCTGCCCTGCTGCATCGACAGCCAGGGGTCGGTCGGCCCATCGCGGCGCTGCGCCACGCGGGTCATGCCGCCGGGCAGCACGGTGTAGCCGCCGGCACCGTCGGTCACCGCAAAGACGCGCAGCACGGCCGGGCGTGGCTCCAACAGGCCATCGCGCCAGACCGGGGTTTCGGAGGGCTTGAGCCGCGCTTGCAGCGTGTGCGCGGCGGGTTCGTTCTGGATGCGGGCCAGCAGTTCGGAGCGGGCTTGCGGCGACAAGGCCGACACCAGTTCGGGCTTGAAGCCGCGCGTGGCCTCGCCGTTCGGGAAGGTGGGCGCCACCACATAGTCGGCCAGTCGTTCGCGGTGCGCGCGCCAGGCCGCATCTTCGCCGCACCACCAGGCGGTGCTGCCGGGGAGCAGCAGTTCTTCGCCGAGCAAGGCGCGCGAGACGCCGGGCCAGAAGGCCGACAGGCCGGGGCTTTCAAGCCAGCCCGCACCGGGCGCGTTGGAGACGACCACTTCACCGGCCCGCATGGCTTGCAGGAGACCCGGCACGCCTAACGCGGAATCCGAGCGCAGTTCAAGCGGGTCCAGATATTCGTCATCGACACGGCGCATCAGCACATGCACGCGCTCCAGGCCCAGCGAGGTCTTCAGGTAGAGCTTGTCGCCGCGCACGGTCAGGTCGCCGCCCTCCACCAGCGTGACGCCGAGGTAGCGCGCCAGGAAGGCGTGCTCGAAATAGGTTTCATTGCGCGGTCCTGGCGTGAGCAGAGCGACGCGCGCCTTCGCGCCGTGGGGCGAAAGGCGCATCAGCCCCTGCATGGCCGACTGGAAGGCCGCCGCGAGACGCTGCACGGCCAGATCGCGGAAGGCATCGGGGAACTGCTCGCCAATGATCAGCCGGTTTTCCAGCAAGTAACCCAGGCCCGAAGGCGATTGCGTGCGTTGGGCGATCACCCACCACAAACCGTCGGCGCCGCGCACCAGTTCGAACGCCACGACATGCAGATGCGTTCCGCCTAACGGGACGCATCCGTGCATGGGGCGCAGGTATTGCGGGTGCGCGAACACCAGCGAGGCGGGCAACAGGCCTTCATCGAGCAGGCGGCGCGGGCCGTAGATGTCGGCCATCGCGGTGTCGAGCAGCTTGGCACGCTGGATGACGCCGCGCTCGATGCCGCGCCACTCGTCGGCGCCGATGATCATCGGCAGCAGCTCGAGCGGCCAGGTGCGCGAGGATTGCCCGTCGGCGTCGTAGACGTTGTAGGTGGCGCCGTCTTCGCGCACGCGGCGCTGGGTGCGCGCGGCGCGGGCCGGCATGTCCTGCCAGCCGTTGGCGCCGGTGGCGGCGAAAAAGCGGCGCCACACGGGCGCCAACTGCTGCGGGCTCACGCCGGCGCGCATCAACTGGTCATGGAGTTCGCTGTAGTGGCCGTCATGGCCGCGCAAGGCGGCGGCGGTAGCGAGGGCGACGGGATCGAGGGTCTCTTCGCCCAAAAGACTGGATTGGCGGGGCGTGGAATGCGGGGACATCCCGACATGATGCCCGCTTTTTCCAGGCCCGCTCATGACACGGTACTGCCGCCGCTGTTGCGCAAATCAAGCGTGAACGGGAACTCCCAGCCCGGCTTGGGCGGCGCGGTTTCAATCTTGCCGGGCGTGTGGCCCATCGCGAAGAAGCGCGACAGGCGCCGGCTCTCGGCCTCGTAGGCGTTGACCGGCAACGTCACGTAGTTGCGGCCGCCCGGGTGCGCCACATGGTATTGGCAGCCGCCGAGCGAACGCTGCATCCAGGTGTCGACCAGATCGACCGTCAGCGGCGCATGCACGCCGATGCTCGGATGCAAGGCCGAAGGCAGCGACCAGGCCTTGTAGCGCACGCCGGCCACGAACTCGCCCGCGCGGCCGGTGGGCTGCAAGGGCAAGGTGATGCCGTTGACACAGACACGGTGGCGCGGATCGATCAGGCCGGTGACCTTGACCTCGATGCGCTCCAGCGAAGCATCGACATGGCGCACCGTGCCGCCGGCCGTGCCCTCCTCACCCATCACATGCCAGGGCTCCAGCGCATTGCGCAGGGTGATGTGCACGCCGCTGGCCGAGAGCTCGCCGACCTTGGGGAAGCGGAATTCGACGTGCGGCGCGAACCAGTTCGAATCAAAGGCATAGCCGGCGCGGCGCATGTCCTCGATCACGTCGTCCAGATCCATGCCGACGAAGGTCGGCAGCAGGAAACGATCGTGCAGCGCGGTGCCCCAGCGCACCAGCGGCGCGCGGTAAGGCTCGCGCCAGAAACGCGAGACCAGCGCACGCAAGAGCAGTTGCTGGACCACGCTCATGCGCGCATGCGGCGGCATCTCGAAGGCGCGCAACTCCAGCAGGCCCAGGCGACCGGTGCTCGAATCGGGCGAGTAGAGCTTGTCGATGCAGAACTCGCTGCGGTGCGTGTTGCCGCTCACATCGACGAGGATGTTGCGCAGCGAGCGATCGACCAGCCACGGCGGGATCTGCTCGCCGTAGACGCTCTTGCTGCGCTCGATCTCGGCGAGCGCGATCTCCAGCTCGCGCAGCTGATCGTTGCGGGCTTCGTCCACACGCGGAGCCTGGCTGGTCGGGCCGATGAAGAGGCCCGAGAACAGATAGCTCAAGGAAGGATGGTTGTGCCAATAGGTCAGCAGCGAAGCGAGCAGGTCGGGCCGGCGCAGGAAGGGCGAATCGGCCGGCGTGGCGCCGCCGAGCACGAGGTGATTGCCACCGCCGGTGCCGGTGTGGCGGCCATCGATCATGAATTTCTCGCTCGACAGACGCGAGAGCCGCGCCGCTTCGTAGAGAAATTCGGTGTTGTGAACCAGCTCCTTGAAGCTGTGGGCCGGATGGATGTTGACCTCGATGACGCCGGGATCGGGCGTGACCTGCAGGACCTTCAGGCGCGGATCGCGCGGCGGGCCGTAGCCTTCAAGCACGATCTTGCAGCCGGTCTCCACGCAGGTCGCTTCGATGGCGGCGAGCAGCTCGAGATAGTCCTCGAGCTTTTGCAGCGGCGGCATGAAGATGTAGAGCACGCCGCTGGGCTCGCCTTGCTGTTCGGCCTTGGGGCCGTTGGCGCGGCGCGGGTCGCGCGCTTCCACGCACAAGGCGGTGCGAGTGATCCAGCTGGCGCTTTCGTAGCGTGAGGGTGTGCGCGTGCTGGTGCTGGCCGCAGACTTGGATGCCGCCGAAGCTGCCGAAGCCGTTGAAGAAGGCGCCGAGCTTGCCGACTTGGCCGTGGTGCTCGCGTCGGCCGCAGCCGGATTCACCGCGTCCGGCGGGATCACCGACTGCATGCGCAACTGCGCCGCCGAAGGCAAGGCATCACGCGGCGCCAGCGGGTCTTGCTCGATCAGATAGGGAAAGTCGGTCTCGCCGACCCAGGGCAGCGAATCGAGCGGCAGGCGGTAGCCCATCGGCGAATCGCCCGGGAACAGATACATGCGCTCGTCGCGGAAGAACCAGGGGCCGGTGATCCAGGGCCCGAGCGTCTCGTCCAGCAGCTCAGGCCCTTCAGCCCGGCGCAGCGGCAGCACATAGCCGACCACCGAGGACAAGCCCTGCTCGAAGATCCGGCGCAAGCGGATGCGCTCCATCTCGTCATCGACACGCGAGTCGAACGGATCGACGTTGACGGGCAAGCGGCGTTCGCGCCAGAGGTAGTAGAAAACATCCTCGTAGCCGGGTTGCACATGGTTGGCCGTCACGCCCAGCTTATGTGCCAGGGTGCCGAGGAAACGACGCGCGTCATCGCTCGTGTACTGGAGCCCTTCCCGCTCGTCGGCAAACCAGCTCGGGTCTTGCCAGCAAGGCTCGCCATCGGCGCGCCAATGGATCGACAAGGCCCAGCGCGGCAATTGCTCGCCCGGATACCACTTGCCCTGGCCGAAATGCAGGAAGCCGCCGAGGCCGTATTCCTTGCGCAGGCGGTGCACGAGATCCTGCGCGCGCAGGCGCTTGGTCGGGCCCAGCGCTTCGGTGTTCCATTCGCCGGCATCGCGGTCATCGATCGAGACAAAGGTCGGCTCGCCGCCCATTGTCAGACGCACATCGCCCTGCGCCAGTTCGCGATCGACCTGCTCGCCGATGCTCAGCGCGGCTTGCCATTGCTCATCGGTGTAGGGCTGCGTGACGCGCGGCGATTCCCAGATGCGGGTGATCGCCATCTCGTGCTCGAACTCGACCTCGGCCTTGTCCACGGCGCCGCTGATCGGCGCGGCGCTCGAAGGCTGCGGCGTACAGGCCAGCGGGATGTGGCCTTCACCGGCGAAGAGGCCCGAGGTGGGATCGAGGCCGATCCAGCCCGCGCCCGGCAGATAGACCTCGCACCAGGCGTGCAGATCGGTGAAGTCAACCTCGGTGCCGCTGGGGCCGTCGAGCGCTTTTTCGTCCGGTGTCAGCTGGATCAGATAACCCGAGGCGAAACGCGCGGCCAGGCCGAGCTGGCGCAGCACCTGCACCAGCAGCCAGCCCGAATCGCGGCAGGAGCCGGAGGCCTTCTCGAGCGTCTCCTCGGCGGTCTGCACGCCGGGTTCCATGCGGATCAGGTAGGACACATCCTTCTGGATGCGTTGGTTGAGCGCGACCAGGAAGTCAATGGTGGGAACGGGCCGGCGCGAGACGCCCTTCATGTACTTCTTGAGCAGCGGCCCGGCCTTCTCGGTCATCAGATAGGGCGCCAACTCGGCACGCTGCGCCTCGTCGTAAACGAAGGGGAACTTCTGCGCCTGCGGTTCGAGGAAGAAGTCAAAGGCGTTGTAGACCGCCATCTCGGCCACCAGATCGACGGTGACCGTGAACTCCTGCGTCTTCTCGAGGAAGACCAGCCGCGCCAGGTAGTTGGCGAACGGGTCCTGCTGCCAATTGACGAAGTGCTCGGCCGGCTCAACCTTGAGCGAATAGCTCAGGATCTTGGTTCGGCAATGCGGCGCGGGGCGCAGCCGCACGACTTGCGGAGAGAGCGTGACCGGGCGGTCATAGCGGTAGCGCGTGACATGCTTGAGCGCAACGTGAATGGACACAGACTCTCCTAGTTGCTGTTCAGGACGGGATCAGGAAGTCGCGGCTGATGCCCTGGCCGAGCTCGTTGACCCGCTCCAGGAAACCGGTCAGATAAGCGTGCAGGCCCGTGGCCAGGATCTCGTCAATGCGGCCGTAATCGAGCTCCGACTTGAGACGCCCGGCCTGACGCCGTGTTTCAGCGGACTGCGAATTGGCCACGCGGTTCAGGTTACTGACCAGCCGGCCCATGCAATGCGCGAGCGAACGCGGCATGGCCTGGCGCAGGATCAGCAGCTCGGCCACCTTCTCGGGCACGATCACATTGCTGTAGACCTTGCGGTAGATCTCGAAGGCCGAGACCGACAGCAGCACGGCGGACCAGTGATAGAACTCGCTCGCGTTGTCGCGCGGCTCTTCCGATTCGGTCGCCACCGCGTGGAACTTCACGTCGAGCATGCGGGCCGTGTTGTCCGCGCGTTCGAGGAAGGAGCCGATGCGCAGGAAGTCGAGCGCCTCGTCCTGCAGCATCGTGCCCAGCGTCACGCCGCGCACCTGGTGAGCGCGCATCTTGATCCACTCGAACAGCTTGGCCGGCTCGCGTTCCACCGCGCCGGCGCGGACCATGCGGCTGAACTCAAGCCAGGTCTGGTTGGTGGTCTCCCAGACCTCGGTGGTCAGCGTGCCGCGCACGGCCCGTGCGTTCTCGCGGGCAGCGCGCAGGCAGCTGATGATCGACGAGGGATTGTCTTCATCGCTGACGACAAACTGCTGCACGCGGCCCGGGTCGATCTCGCCATAACGCTCTGTGTAAGCGGGCAGCAGTTCAGAAATCGACAGCAGGCTGCGCCAGCCCTGCAAGGCCAGCTCGGGCGATTGCGGGAGCAGCGTGGCTTGATAGTTCACGTCCAGCATGCGAGCCGTGTTTTCGGCCCGTTCGATATAGCGCGACTGCCAGAACAAATGATCAGCGGTTCTTGAAAGCATCTCGTCAGTCCTCCAGAACCCAGGTGTCCTTGGTGCCGCCGCCCTGGCTGCTGTTGACCACCAGGGAACCTTCCTTCAAGGCCACGCGGGTCAGCCCGCCCGGCACCAGTTGCACGCCCTGCGTGCCCGAGAGCACGAAGGGCCGCAGATCGATATGACGCGGCGCGATGCCGCTCTCCACAAAGGTCGGGCAGGTGGAGAGGCTCAGCGTGGGCTGCGCGATGTAGTTGTCGGGCCGATCGATCAGCACCTTGCGGAAGTCCTCGATCTCGGCCTTGGTGGCCGCCGGACCCACCAGCATGCCGTAGCCGCCAGCGCCGTGCACTTCCTTGACGACGAGGTCCTTGAGGTTGTCGAGCACATGGGCGAGCTCTTCCTTCTCGCGGCATTGCCAGGTCGGCACGTTGTTGAGGATCGGCTTCTCGTCCAGGTAGAACTCGATCATCTTGGGCACGTACGGATAGATCGACTTGTCGTCCGCAATGCCGGTGCCGATCGCGTTGGACAGCGTGACGTTGCCGGCCTTGTAGGCCTCGACAAGACCCGCGCAGCCGAGCGTCGAATCGGCGCGGAAGACCTGCGGATCGAGGAAGTCATCGTCGAGGCGGCGGTAGATCACGTCGACTCGCTTCGGCCCGCGCGTGGTGCGCATGTAGACCACGCGGTCCTTGACGAAGAGATCCTTCCCTTCGACCAGTTCCACGCCCATCTGTTGCGCCAGGAAGGCATGCTCGAAATAGGCCGAGTTGTACATGCCCGGCGTGAGCACCACGACGGTCGGTTCGCTGTTGAGGCCGTTGGGCGCGAGGCTGCGCAGCGTCTCCAGCAAGAGGTCGGGGTAATGCGCGACCGGCGCGATGCGGTGCTGGGCGAACAACTCGGGGAAGAGCCGCATCATCATCTTGCGGTTCTCGAGCATGTAGCTCACGCCCGAGGGCACGCGCAGGTTGTCCTCCAGCACGTAGTAACTGCCAGAACCATCGGCATTGGCGGCACGCACGATGTCAACGCCGGCGATATGCGAGTACAGGCCGCCGGGCACCTTCACGCCCATCATCTCGGGCCGGAACTGCGCGTTCTTGAGGATCTGCTCGGCCGGGACGATGCCGGCCTTGAGGATTTCCTGGCCGTGATAGACGTCCTCGATGAAGCGGTTCAGGGCGCTGACCCGCTGGCGCAGGCCTTTTTCCATCTCGCGCCATTCGTGCGCCGGGATCACGCGCGGGATCAGGTCGAAGGGGATCAGGCGCTCGGTGCCCTCCCCGCTGTCCTTGTCGCCATAAACAGCGAAGGTGATGCCGACGCGGCGAAAGATCAGCTCGGCTTCCTCACGGCGGGCCTGCATGGTCTCGCCCGGTTGCTGGGCCAGCCAGCGCTCATAGCTCAGGTAGTGCTCGCGGGTGACTGTGCCAGCCCGCATCTCGTCGAACATGGGTCTCATGGGATCCTTCCTGTCTCCTGGGGAAGCTGTCCCTAGCCTATAGCAAGTTGCGAACCAGGCAAGGGCATGAATCCAGGACTTGTTGGACCGTCCAGACATTCGAGCGCAAAGATCTGAAGGGTTTTTGACGGCGCTGAGCGTGCAGTTCTGCACCAAGTCCGTGCCTTGGCAAGCTTGCGCTGGGTCACAATCGAGCGCCTTACGCTGTACATCAAGTTCCGGTCCTGGCCGGCCCTCTCGAGACTTCGGCACACCCATGAAGAGGAAGCCTTCCGGCTCGCTGTTTGTCGTCATTGCGCTGGGCGCATGCATCGGCCTTTTGCTGCCCGCGCTGATCGTGGGCGGCGCGCTGATTGGCGTGCGCGAGCCCCAGCAAGCCGCCGAGGCGCAGCAGCGCGAGCTTGAAGGCAAGCTCGACGTGCTGGCTTCGAGCCTGCCCGAGCTGCTCTGGAACCTCGACTTCGTGGCCGCGCGCGATGTGGCGGCCTCGGTGATGAAGTCGCCCGACGTGGTGCGCATCAAGGTCACCGATGCGGCGCAGGGCAATACCTTTGTCGAGCTCAGCTACCCCGAGCGGCGCCTGGGGCATCTGAGCCGCGGCGAGCGCGAGGTGTTCCGCGGTTCGCAGCTGATCGGCCGCATCCAGGTCGAGCTTGACGATCACTTCGCCACCGAGGCGCTGGCGCGCCAGCGCCGCCTTTATGGCATCACCGTGGGCGGCCAGTTGCTGGTTTCGCTCGCACTGGTGCTGTGGCTCGTGAACTCGCGCTTGCTGCGTCCGTTGCATGCCTTGCGCACCTTTGCCAATGATCTGGCGGCGGGCCGCTTTGGCGCGGAACTGCCGCCCTCACGCGCTGACGAGATCGGCTTCCTGGGCACCCACCTCGATGAAATGCGGCACGCGCTGCAGCAGCAGTTCGACGACCAGCAGGCCCTGATCGAACGCCTGCGCGGCATGGCCGCGACCGTGCCCGGCGTGGTCTATCAATTGCGGCTGCACCAGGATGGGCATTTCTCGTTTGCCTACGTCTCGGAAGCTGTGCGCGACTATTTCGGGCTCAGCCCGAACAGCCTGCTCAGCAGCGCCGAGCCGTGGTTCGAGCGCATCGACTACCAGGACCGCGAATCGACCCGCGAGTCGCTGCTGAAATCGGCACGCGATCTGGCACCGTGGCAGAAGGAATTCCGCGCCCGCAGCGAAGACGGCGCCGAGCGCTGGCTCTACGGCAATGCGATCGCCGTGGCCGAAGACGGTGGCACCGTGCTTTGGAACGGCTTCCTGACCGACATCACGCGCCAGCGCCTCGACGCGCTGGAGCTCGACCGCCACCGCCACCATCTGGAAGAACGCGTCCAGGCCCGCACCGCCGAACTGGCCGAGGCCACGCGCGCGGCCGAGGCGGCCAGCCTGGCCAAGAGCGCCTTCCTGGCCAACATCAGCCATGAGCTGCGCACGCCGCTGAATGCCATCATCGGCATGAGCTATCTGGCGCAATCGGAAGCGGCCGATGCAGCGCAGCAGGAGCGACTGGTCAAGGTCGGCGAAGCCGCTGAACAACTGCTCGGCGTGATCAACAACGTGCTCGACCTCTCCGAGATCGAGGCCGGCAAGATCAAGCTCGAACATCTGCCCTTCTCGGTATCGCAGGTGATCGAGACCGTCGCGACTTCGCTCCAGCAGAGCGCGGCCGCGAAGGCCTTGCAGGTGCGCGTGGAGCTCGACAACAAGCTGGCCAACCGCCTGCTGCTCGGTGACGCGCCGCACATCAGCGAGGTGCTGCTCAATTTCGCGGCCAATGCGGTCAAGTTCACCGACGCCGGTTTTGTGCGTTTGCGCGCCGATGTCGAGCGCGACTTCGGCAGCTCGTTGCTGCTGCGCTTCGAGGTGCAGGACAGCGGCATCGGCATTGCGCAGGAGGCGCAGTCGCGCCTGTTCCAGGATTTCGAGCAGGCTGACAGCTCCACCACGCGACGCCACGGCGGCACGGGCCTGGGCCTGGCCATCTGCCGCCGCCTGGCCGCGCTGATGGGCGGCGAGGTCGGCGTGCAGAGCAGCCCCGGCATGGGCAGCCGCTTCTGGTTCCGCCTGCGCCTGGAAAAAGGCACGGCGCAGCCGAGCGCGGCACCGATCGAGGTCGAGATCCCGACCGGCACGCCGCAGGCGCGCGGCGCTGCCGCCCGCGAAATGCTGGCGACCCGCTACCGCGGCACGCGCGTGCTGCTGGCCGAGGACAACGCGGTCAACCAGGAAGTGGCCGTGGCCTTGCTCGGCAGCGCGGGGCTGGAGGTCGACGTCGCCGTCGATGGCCAGCAGGCGCTCGAGATGGCCGCCGCGCATGACTACGCGCTGATCCTGATGGATGTGCAGATGCCGGTGCTCGACGGGCTCGACGCCACGCGCGCGATCCGCCAGAGCGACTGGGGCCGCAAGATCCCGATCCTGGCCATGACGGCCAACGCCTTCGCCGAGGAGCGGCAGCGCTGCCTCGACGCCGGCATGAACGACCATGTGGCCAAGCCCGTGATCGCCGAACAACTCTTCAAGACGCTGTACCACTGGCTAGAGCACCGCTCAGCCCACTAGGAAACCAGGCGCATGAGCAGCGTTGCCGACGAGAGCCTCAGTCCCATCTCCACACTGGAAGTTGAAGACAGCCTCGATCTCTCGGCCCAGGCGGAGCGCGAACTGCGCTCGCGCCGCCTGCTGCAGCTGGCGCGCATCGTGATGGTGGGCCTGGTGCTCTCCGGCATCACGACAGTCCTCAGCCACGACGGGATCACGAGCGGGTTTCTGCTCGGCGCTTTTGTCTTCATTGCCGGCAGCGCCTGGCTCAACAGCGCCGGCGCCACCGAACTGGCCGCGCTGTGCATCCTCTGGTCGCTGACCGCGCTGGTCAGCGCGACGATGTGGTTCAACCAGGGCCTCTACAGCCCGGCGGTGCTGGTCTATCCCTGCATCCTCGTGATCGCCAACATGCTCACGCGGCTGCGGCATTTTCTGATGCTGCTGGCCTTCATGCTGGTCGCGATGAGCTTCATGGCCTGGGCTGCGGTGTCGGGGTGGCACGTGTTCGAGGTCAACCCGACGGGCTGGTCGCAGCTGGTCCATCTGTGCGTGATCCTGAGCGCTTGCGCGTCCATGATGACGATGCTGGCCGGCGATCTGCGCAAGGCGCTGAAGCGCTCCTGCGCTGGCAGCACCCCGAGCGCGGCAACATCCCGCCCTCGCGTTTCATCCCGGTGGCCGAGCGCTCAGGTCAGATCATCGAGATCGGGCAATGGGTGCTGAACGAGGCCTGCGCGCAGGTCCGCGCCTGGCAGGGCACGCCGTTCGAGGGCTTGGTGGTGTCGATCAATGTCTCGACGGTGCAGTTCAAGCGCGGCACCTTGGAGTCGGTCGTTTCCACGGCGCTGGAGCGCCATGGCGTACCGCCGGGCAGCATCGAGCTCGAGGTGACCGAGTCTGCGCTGATCCATGACCCCGAGGCTTTCGTCCAGACGCTGCACGGTCTCAAGCGCCTGGGCCTGCGCCTGTCCATCGATGATTTCGGCACCGGCTATTCGAACCTCTCCTACCTGCAACGCTTCAAGATCGACAAGCTCAAGATCGACCAGTCCTTCGTGCGCCGCCTGACCGAACGCGAGCAGGATCGCGCCATCGTGCGCGCCATCATCCAGATGGCCAAGAGCCTGAACCTCGCCACGACGGGCGAAGGCATCGAGGATGAGAAGACCCGGGCTTGTCTGGTCGAGCTCGGCTGCGATCAGGGGCAGGGGTTTGCGTTGGGGCGGCCGCAGGTGGTGGCGAACTTCGAGGTGCAGTTCGCGGGGCTGTTGCACGGGACGGCGGGTGCTGCGGCCTGAGCGGCACGCTTGCATCTAGTCGCCCCACATATTCGCGGCATCGCGAAAAGTAAATCCCTAGTTGCTTCTCACCCTTTGGTGGGACAGACGGGTATCACCTGGCGCCGCAAAGTCGAGCGGTCAAGCAGCCTCGCCCCGCAATACGACGGTGTCGGCGCGGCTGAAATCCATGTGGCGTGAACCGTTGATGTTGAATGGGGAATGCAATGAAGATCAGATGCAGAAGTTTCGGGCGTTGGTTTTTTTGGCCTTGGTCACTGTCTTTTGCTTGGTGGAGATGAGCGCGGCCAATGCCCTCATGCCAAGCGTCTACGAGGTCAATATCAATGGTGGGATCACAGTTCAAGACCCCGCTGTGGTCTGCCCCATGTTTGAAAGGAAGTGGAACGAAACCGGGCCTGTAGACGTCTTTTCCAACACCCACTGGCTCGGATTCAACGAGCTCTCCACGCAATCTGGATTCAAGTTCAGCTTTGAGGGCAGTTCGAGGCTTTTGGTGTTCTGCAGCGGCACTCGAACAGTCTGCGATCACTATTCAACAGATCCATTTGTTTGTCTTCATGCTGAGGTAACGGAGAGCATCCGCAATCCGGCATATGGCGACTGCCCGACTGGCACTCAATTCTCCGAAGCCAATCAGCAATGCCTGTGCCCCATGGGCAGCGATTGGGAGCCCTCGATCCAGGCTTGCGCAAGGATCTACGACAAGAGCAGTGATCGGCCCGACCAGGACCTGTGCCTCGGGCACCCCATCTACCCGCTGACGGGAGCCAAATCCCGCACCGTCGCGCTGACCCGGCTGTCAGGCGTCAACATTGAGTTGAACTATTCAACCCGAAGCGCCCTGATCGGAGACGGGTATTTCGGTCCCGGAGAAGTCCTTGCACCACCCGCAGGCGCCGGGCCGCTTTGGACGCTCAACATCCAGAAGCATCTGGTCCGAGGAAATCCCTACGAGGTCTATCTTGGCAACTACAAATGGGAGGTCCTCACGCCCGGGAGCGACGGCGTCTTGATTGGCCAAAGCATCGGCCCCGATATCCAAGTCCTCAATCGCGACTACGACTGGACCGTGGCCGACAAGATGGCCGATCTTGTCTATCATTTTTCGCCGAACGCCTCGGGCTGGGCGCCCTTCGTCCTCCCCTTGCAGTATTTTCAGCGCCCCGACGGCGCCCGCTTCGATCTGTTGCAGGAGACTCCCGGCGGCCCGACCGCGTGGCGGCTGACGACACAGCTCAATCAGCTGACGGATGCCTTTGGAAGGTCCGTCAAGTTCGAGTATGAAACCCCGTCGCCCTCGATACTCACGCGCCTGAAGGCCATCGTCGACGCGAACGGGGCCATTGCCTTTGCCTACAACGACCAGGGCATGCTGAGCCGCATCACATGGCCCGATGGCACGTACCAAGAGTTCTTGTACGAGGCCGGCCAGGCGGACAAGCCGTGGCTGCTCACCGGTGTGCGAGACGAGAACCACGTCCTGACCGCTGAATATTCGTACGACGATGAAGGTCACGCGCAGTCGACGCAGTTGAGCGGCAGCGTCGATCATCACGCTGTCACGCGCTGGCAGAGCAAGCCCGGTCCCATCGTCAAGCGTTGGTACGACGCAAGCGCGGGCGTCATTTGGCGTGAGACCACCTGGAAAGACCCGGGGCAGGTCGAGCTGCAAACGCCCACGGGCTCGGCGAGCACGATTGAGACCACCATGGTCAACGGCATGCCGCGGCTGAGCTCGCAATCACAGCCCGCAGGCTCCGGGTGCGCCGCCAGCGTTCAGCAGCAGGAATACGACGAACACGGCAATCCGAATCGGACGGTGAACTTCAATGGCCAGCAGACCTGCTACGCCTACGACCTGAGTCGCAATCTGGAGACCAGCCGCCTCGAAGGATCGACGCCTCGGGATGCCTGCACAGCCGCGCACACCGATGGTGCCGCATTGCCGGCCGGCAGTCGCAAGATCAGCACGCAATGGCACCCGGTGTGGCGCAAGCAATCCAGGATTGCCGAGCCTGGGCGAATCGCCACCTATGTCTACAACGGTCAACCCGACCCGCTCAACGGCGGCGCCCTCATGTACTGCGCGCCAGGCAATGCCACGCTGGCGGATGGCAGCCCCATCGTCGTGCTGTGCAAGCGCGTCGAGCAGGCGACAACGGACTCGGATGGCCATCTCGGGTTCAGCGCCAAGCTGCAGAGCGGCGTGCCCAACCGTGTTTGGCAGTACACCTACGACCAGAACGGTCAGGTTCTCACGACCACGGATCCGTTGAACAACAACTCGAGCTACGCGTACTACACGAGCCCCACCTCTGATCACGCCACGGGCGATCTGCAAAGCCTGAGCAACGCCTTGCAGCAGACAACGCGATTCACCAAATACAACGCGCTCGGTCAGGTGCTGGAGTCGATCGATCAGAACCAGATCACCACGAGCTACATCTACGACCTGCGCCAGCGCTTGAAGACGGTGAGTACGGCAGGCGCCACAACGGCCTTCGACTACTGGCCCACCGGCCTCTTGAAGCAGGTCACGCTGCCGGATGCCAGCGTGGTGAGGTACGGCTATGACGATGCGCACCGGCTCACTTCGGTCAGCAACAACCTGGGCAATCAGATCAGCTACACGTTGGACGGGACGGACCTCGTGACTGCAGAACAGGTCAACGATCCGAGGGGCATGCTGAAGCGACAGCTCGGCCGCGTCCCCGATGCCCTGGGCCGCGTTCAGCAGACAACCGGCCAGGAGTGAAGCGCATGAAGTACCCCACGCTCAAGAACCCAGTGCTCGCAACGGTCTCACGACTCGTGCTGTCAGCGCTGCTGACGCCACTCAGCGCTCAAGCGCAGCTCCCACCACCACGGGTCTCACCGCCACCCGTCACCCATTACGAGTACGACGCCGAAGGCAACCCCACCAAGGCCGTCGTGGCGCCTGATGCCGCGGGCATGGCCTTCACCACCGCCAGCACCTACGACACGCTGAACCGGCGCGTTACTGCCCTGGATGCCAAGAACGGCTTGGTGCAGTTCGGCCACGACGGCCAGGACCGCCTCACCCTCGTCATTGATCCTCGAAGCCTCAGCACGCAGTACGCCTTCAACGGCCTGGGTGATCAGACCGCGTTGGTCAGCCCCGACACCGGCACCACGACATCGTCTTATGACGCCATGGGCCACGTCACCAAGAGCACCGATGCGCGCGGTGTCGTCGCCACCTACACCTACGACCCGCTGAACCGGCCCAAGAGCGTCACCTACACCGCCTCAACCTCTTCGCGCACGATCCAGTGGACCTATGACCAGAGCGGCGGCAGCTTCGGTTATGGCATCGGACGACTGACCACGGTCGCTTCTCCCGAGGTCACCACGAAGTACGGTTATGACGCTTGGGGCCATGTGGTCACCGTCATTCAAGCCATCGCTCAGGGCCCCACGCTCACCACGTCGTACACCTACGACCTCGCCGGGCACATCACCCGCATCACCTACCCCTCGGGCCGCGTCGTCAACACCGTCCATACCGGCGGCTTGCCCAGCAGCATCACCTCGGCCCCCACGGCCTCCGGCGTGGCTGCTCCGCTGCTGAGCAATATCGATTTCAACCCGTTTGCGGGTCCACGCCGCTGGGACTGGAACATGGACGCAGGCTTGAAGGCCGATGACCGCGTCTTCGACTTGAGCGGCCGCATGGTGCGCTATCCACTTGGGCCCTTGGTGCGCGACCTGGTCTACGACGCTGCCGATCGCATCACGAGCTTCACCCACTACGACACCGCTGGCAAGGCGCAATCCGCGTTCAACCAAGGCTTTACGTACGATGTCCTCGGCCGCCTGACCAGTAGCACGGGCACCAGCGCCACGCGCACCTATGTCTATGACGCCAATGGCAACCGCACGACAGCGACCATCGGCACCACGGTACAGACCTACGCCACCGACAAGGCCAGCAACCGGGTCACCAGCGTCAGCAACCCGAACCGGACGCTGAGCTACGACAACGCCGGCAACATCGCATCGGACATCGCAGCCGGCAGCGGCGCCAACTACACCGGCACCTACAGCCTGGAGGGACGCTTGGCCCAGATGAGCCAGGGCAGCAGCGGCGTGG
>DASYBU010000017.1:0-58216 GCA_036500605.1 Burkholderiaceae bacterium | reverse complement strand
CGCTCAAGCCCTGCTCGCGAATCATCTGCACGACCTGCAGCTTGAATTCCGCGCTGAATGTCCTTCGTTCTCTCTTGCTCATGTTTCCCGTCCAGGTGGTTTCCACCTATCGAGGTGTCCGGGGAAATTAGACCAGCACAGGGTGAGGCACACGACTGAAGGGTCACCAGACAAGTGGCGCAAGCCTTGATCGCGGTGTCGAGCGCCGGAGCACTCGACATTCGGTCAGAGCGTTGACAGATTGGGCCACGAGCCGACGCCGCCATGAAATTGATTGAATGTCTCGGCAGACCTGTCGAAGGCTGGGATCCGAATGATGGGATCTGGCTACCGACCGAGACGGACCTTGGCAATTTGGCTGTGAAACACCTGAGGCTTATGGAGCTCCTTGCGCATGTCAATGTGCGACTCTGTCAGCTGGAAGAGGTGCGCAGCGGAAATAATGGGCCGTCTGATTTCACGACGCCGTCTGTCGCGAGAGTAGACCTGATGCAAGAGGAGATCGTCTACTGGCTTCGCAGAGCTGCCGACGAGGTCATCGGGCTGGACAGTGTTGTAAATGCATGGAGTAAAAGTGGCCGCTGGCCGAACTCGGTCAACCCTGATTGCATTGGGCAACTTCTGGGCAACGAGGCAGCGCTTGCGCCATTTGCAGATAGTCGCGAGTTCTTGCGATGCCTGAACGACATTTCGAATGCGCACAAGCATTCCTTTTTTGCAGCGCAAGTCAGACCCTTTGGCGCGCGGCAAGGTCTTGTTCTAGCTATTGGCCTGAAACGAAACGACCTCGACAACGAGCTTGAGACTCTCTCGACGGATCTGGGCGAGCTCGTAGAGGGATTCAATCGGTTCTTCAAAGTGACAACCGACCGACTCCTCGAGGCAAAGTTGCCCCCGCCCAGCCTTTACGTTAGGTCGTTCGGGGAACCTATAGAGGAGGTCTGGGAGTTTCCAATCCGCACGATTACTGGGAAGACCGACTGCTGAATATGATCAGCAAGCCGATTGCTGAGCGCCTGCATCATCGACACGGTCACCGTAAGCGCCCCCATGCGGACACCTGCCCCTGAGACTTGCCAAGAATTCAGAACTAAGTGAAATGGATTCGGTCAAATTCAAAACTCAATGAGAAGTCGGTTCAAACCCCGTTGAGATGAAGCGCGCTACGTCGTTGATCCTTCGGGATCAGAATTCAGGACTCAATGAGAACCAACAATCGGCTCGGTCCTCGCCGCGGACGGGCGGGCTCAATCGCCAACTTCCGTGCGCAGCAGCCTAGCGCCCGGACCGCTCTTGCCCAGCTGATCGTCGGGGTTCCTCAGTGGGCAGACCGTCAACGACAGGCAGCCGCAGCCGATGCAGTCGCCCAATTGGTCGCGCAGCGAGGTCAGCCGGTCGATCCGCGTCTGAAGCTCATCCCGCCAGCGCTTGGACATGCGTGCCCAATCCGTCGCGGAGGGCGGGCGGCCATCGGGCAGATCGGCCAGGGCTTCGGCAATCTCCCGCAGGGGAACGCCGGCCCTCTGCGCGACCTTGATGACGGCGATGCGTCGCAGCACGCCGCGCGGATAGCGCCTTTGGTTGCCGGCATTTCGCCAACTCCGGATCAGGCCCTCCGCCTCATAGAAATGCACGGCAGACACCGCGATGCCCGAGCGGCTCGCCACCTCTCCCACACTCAGTTCGCGCGCCGGCGCTTCGTTGTCAACAGGCATGCCCGAGCCTAACGCAATCAGGACTGCAATCAGGGCTTGACCTCAACCTTGCTTGAGGTTTTATCGTCGCGGCTCTCTTGTTTTCCACCCCGTTCAATCTTCAAGACTGAGGAAATACCAATGTCCACCGATCAGCACGAATTCGCTCACATCAACATCTTCACGCCCAAGCCCGGGATGATGGAGGCCTTCATTCAAACCCAGATCGAGGGCCTGCCCGGCCTCGGAGACGTTCCCGGTTTGAAAGGCTCTCGGCTCTACCGAGCCAGCGATGACAAGGCCGCGATCCAGTTGGCCTTCTTCGAAAGCGAGGAAGCGCACGCACGGTTCCGCGCGTCACCGGCTTTCCTGCAACACCGCGACAAGTTGCTTCCGCTTCTTGAAGGAACTTCGCCGGGCTATTACCAGCTCGTGCGTGCCGTCGATCGAGATTGATCGTCGCCCGACATCGCAAGCCTAGGTTGCGGCGGGCGCTTCCTTCACGTTGATCAGTCGACGCAGGAAGGGAATCAGGAGTGCGAGCACCACGCCCACCGCCACCGTGACCCAGCCCAGGCGGCCGAACAGCATTGAGTAGAAGCCGTTGGTGATCTGCGGCGCCGCGTCCTGCGCCGTCGGGATCGAGCCCGAGAAGTCGTTCGCGAACAGCGAGGCCAGGCCGGTCAACAGCATCCACGCGCCCATCATCACGCCCTGGTATTGGCGCGGCGCCAGCCGCCCGATCATGGCGTAGCCGACCGGTGAGATCAGCAACTCGCCCAGGCTTTGCAGCAGATAGCTGAGGAAGATCCAGAAGAAGGCCGAGCGGCCGGTCGACGGGTCCGCGAACATGATGCCCACCGGCAGCGCGAGGAAGCCCAGGCCCATCAGCACCACGGCGGTGGCGAACTGCTTGGGCACGTCGATGTTCCAGCCCCGCTTGCGCAGGTGCGCGAACAGGATCGCCAGCAGCGGCCCGCCGACGGCGATCACGAAGGTGTTGATGTTCTGCACCCACTGCGGCGAGATGCGGAAGCCCATCACCATCGGATCGACATTGCGGTCGAAGAACAGCTGCAAGCCGCTTGGCTGCAACTGGTAGAGCGACCAGAACACCAGCGAGCCCACGGCCAGGATCAGGTAGGCCGTCATCTGGCGGCGCTCCTGGCGGTCGGGATGGCGCAGCGTCAGCGTCAGCAGAGAGATGAAGACGACGGCGCAGATCGCCTTGACGATCCACTCGGTCTCATCCGGGATCTGCAGCAGGAACCAGACCAGCGGCACCAGCCCGACCAGGATCGCCGCGCCCACCACGAAGCGCCAGCGGAAGGCGGCCGGCGGCGCATCGAGCAGCGGCGTGTTCAGATCCTTGATCACGCGCCAGTACCAGGCGGCCAGAATGATCGCGCCCAGATTGCCCAGCGTGGCGAAGGTGAAGAGGCTCGAATAGCTCTCGGTCAGCTGGTAGTAGCCGGCCACCGTGAACCCGACGAAGAAGCCGATGTTCATGCCCGCGTAATTCCACAGGAAGGCGCTCTCGCGGCGCTCATCATGCGGCGCGAAGCGCTGCGTCAGCATCATGTTGATGCAGGTGACATTGAGCCCGCTGCCGGTCAGGAACAGCGCCAGCCCCCAATACATCAGCGCCGCCGTGCCGCCCGCAATGCACGCACAGCCGAGCACTTGCAGCAGCATGCCGCCGACGAACAGGTTGCGGTTGCTGAGGAAGCGTCCGCCCAGGTAGCCGCCGAACAGATGCAGCCCGTAGTTGAAGGCGCCGAACACGCCCATCAACGAGGTGGCCAGCTTGTCGCTGAAGCCCAGGTGCTTGGTGGCGTAGAGCACCAGCGTCGATTGCAGGACGGCGAAGCCGAGGGTCGAGAAGGTCTGGATGAAGAAGAGGACGCCGGCGCCGGGGACGGTGTCGGCCGGGGCCGAGGCGGAAGAGGCAGGGTCTGCCGTGGTGGACATGGAATCTCCGATCAGGAACGGGGTTCGGCGCGCGGTGAGCGGCCGCCCGAAGTGGTCGCGATGATAGCCAAGGCGGTCAGTGCGCCCGCTATGGCGCCGCTCAGATGCGCCAGCGGCACCACCGGCATGTCCCAGCCGGAGACCTGCTGCAGAGCGGGGCCGAGCGGGTTTTCGCTGGCGATTTTGAAGCAGAGGCCGGCCATGATGGCCGCGCCGATCAGGCGTTCGCGTTTCTGGCGGAACATCAGCTCGATCGCGGCGATCGCCACGCCGGCATGCAGCACGCCGGAGAGCCCGCCAAACGAAGTCAGCTCGGGCCGCAGCAGCAGACCAAGCTGCGTCAGCGGCCATGCGATCAGCCAGGCGATCGTGCTGCGAGTTGGCAGGCGCGCCTCGATCCCGAGCCAGGCCAGGGCGACGCAGCCGAGCAGATTGGCGCCCAGATGCAGCGGCGTCCAGTGAACAAAAGCGGCGCTGAAGGCGCGCCAGCTCACCACACCTTGCCAGTCGAGCCGCGTCGGCGGCACAAACCAGGCGCACGCGGCACCCAGGGCGAACAGGGCGGCCAGCAGCGCCCAGGAATTCAGTCGAAGACCGCGCGCCACAGGGCCAGCACGGCGTCGCGCTGTGCCATCAGTTCGGTGTCGGGCACGTTCGTCGGCTGCTCGTCGAGGCGCGCCCGGTGTTGCACGCGGCGCAGCTCGCGGTAGGCATCCGCCGCCGCGTGGCCCACACTCGCCGGTAGCAGGCCCGCAGCCTCGGCGCGTTGCAGCAGCGCGATCACGCCGGCGTTGTCGAGCAGCTCGGCATGCTGGCCGCCATGAGCGAGCACCAGATATTGCACGGCAAACTCGGCATCCATCATGCCGCCACGATCCTGCTTGAGCTCGAAGCGGCCTTCGCGCGGCTTGTGGGCGGCACGCACCTTCTCGCGCATGGCCTTGATCTCTTCGCGCAGCGCCGCGTGATCGCGCTCGGCAGTCAGCACATGGCGCCGCACGGTCTCGAAACGCGAAGCCAGGCTCGGCATGCCGGCGCAGAAGCGCGCCCGTGTGATGGCCTGGTGTTCCCAGGTCCAGGCGGTGTTGCTGCCGCGGCCGGTCTGGTAGTTCTCGAAGGAGGCCAGCGAGGTCACCAGCAGGCCCGAGTTGCCATTGGGCCGCAGCGCGGTGTCGATGTCGAACAGCTCGCCGGCCGGCGTGCGCACGGTCAGCCAGGTGATCAGCTTGCGGACGAAGCCGCCGTAGATCTCGGTCGCGTTCTCGTCTTCATCGTCGAACAGGAACACCACGTCCAGGTCGCTGCCGTAGCCGAGCTCCTTGCCGCCGAGCTTGCCGTAGGCGATCACGGCGATCTGCGGGTCGGGCCGGTGCTTCTTGGTGTGCAGCGCCCAGGCCCATTGAATCGCGCAGTGCAGCACCGCATCGGCCAGCGCCGACAGATCATCGGCGACTTGCTCGACCGTGATCGAACCTTCCACATCACGCACCAGCGTGCGGAAGACTTCGGCGTGATGCGCGCGGCGCAAGGTGTCGAGCAGCGCTTCTTCGTTGGCCTCGCCCGAGCGCTCCCAGGCCTCGTGGCGCTGTTCAAGCTCATGGATGAAGGCGGGGCCATCGAAGCGCTCGTGCATCAGATGGTTGTTGGCCAGCTCGTCGATCACGCCCGGGTGCTGCATCAGGTAACGCATCGGCCAGCGCGCCAGGCCCAGCAGGCGCAAGAGGCGCGCCTGCACGGCGGGGCGTTCGACCATCAGGGCCAGATAGCTCTCGCGGCGCAGCAGGGGCTCGAGCCAGTCAACGAAGCGCAGGGCGGCGTCGAGCGGGATTTCGTTCTCGTGGACGGCCTTGGCGGCGCGGCCGACCAGCTTGGCCAGGCGCAGCCGCGATTCCTCGCGAAGGGCCTGGACACGCGGCTGCTGCGCCCAGCGGCGTACGGCTCCGCCGAGCTCGGGTTGCAGGCGCTCCAGGAATTCTTCGCTGTCGACTGGGCGCGCAGGGCTGCTGCAACCCTTGCAGCCGCCATTGCCCGAAGTCGACGGCGCCTGACCGTCATGCAACAGGGCGTCGAACTCGGTCGCCACAGCCTCGCGCACCTGCAGCAGGCGGTCGAGCAGCTCGCAGGCATCGGCCCTGCAAGCCAGGCCCAGACTGCGGGCGATCCAGCCGAGGTCTTCATCGGAGCCCGGCAGGCAATGCGTCTGCTGGTCGTCGAGGTATTGGATGCGGTGCTCGACGCGGCGCAGGAACTCATAACCGCTGGCGAGCTCGGCCGCCGTCTCGGCCTTCATCAGCCCGCGCGAGGCCAGCACGCCGAGTGCCTTCAACGTCGAGCGGGTGCGGATCTCGGGGTACTGGCCGCCGCGCACCACCTGCATCAACTGCACGGTGAACTCGATCTCGCGGATGCCGCCGCGCGAGAGCTTCACATCGTTGGCGCGCTCGGGCCGGCCGGCTGCGCGGCGCTGGGCCTCGTCGCGGATCTTGCGGTGCAACTGGCGCAGGCCCTCGAACACGCCGTAGTCGAGGTACTTGCGATAGACGAAGGGCGTGACCAGCGAGCGCAGCGCCAGCGCCCGGCCGTCGATGGCCGCATTGGCGACACTGGCGAGCGGCGCCACCACGCGGCTCTTGAGCCAGGCAAAGCGCTCCCACTCGCGGCCCTGGACGAGGAAATACTCTTCCAGCATCGCCAGGCTGACCGCCGGTGGCCCCGAATTGCCATTGGGGCGTAACGCCAGATCCACACGGAAGACCTGGCCGTCCTCGGTCACGTCGCCGATCAGCGCATAGAGCTTCTTGGCGACTCGGCAGAAATACTCGTGGGCGCTGATCCTGGCCGGACCTTGCGTCTGCCCGTCTTCCTCGTAAACGTAGATCAGGTCGATGTCCGAGGAGACATTGAGCTCACGCGCACCGAGCTTGCCCATGCCCAGCACCCAGAACTCGATCACGCGGCCTTGCTCGTCGATGGGGGCGCCATTGATCGCATCCTGCTCGCGGCGGGCCTCGGCCAGCGCCAGATTGAGCGTGGCCTCGGCCAGATGGGTCATGGCCAGGGTGATGTCCTCGACCGGCGCGCCCTGCTCGATATCGAGCACGGCCAGCCTTTCGATCACCAGGTGGCGGGCCACGCGCAGGGCCGTCGCCAGGGGGCGGCCGCTGCTTTGCAGAGTGGTGACCAACTGATACACCGCGTCGCGATCGGGCAGGCCGGGAGGCAATAAAGTGAGCTCCGCGGCATAACGCCGGCGGATACGCTGAACAAAACGGCTATGGTCGGCTTGAGCGCTCGACGGCACCGTCACCGCAGAATCAGGGACCGAGGTCATAGAATTTGGATACCGCCGCTGCGGCCCGGTCTTTCCGAGACGGACATTTCAATTTGCTTTCCACGCCTTCAGCCGCCGCCGCGTTCTGGCTCCGTCGCCCTGCCCGTATCCTTTGGCGGCTGCTGCGCTGGGCGCTAGCCTTGGTGGCATTGCTCTGGGCCTTGATGCTGCTGGCCTGGCTGATCTTGCAGTGGGCGATTCTGCCGCACATCGACGATTGGCGTCCGCGTATCGAACAAGAAGCCTCGCGCAGCCTGGGGCTGCCGGTGCGGATCGGCGCCATCACGGTGCCCAGCGGAACCTGGATGCCGCTGCTCCAGCTGAGCGAGGTTCGCCTGCTCGATCCGCAAGGGCGCGAGGCCCTGCGCCTGCCGCGCATCGAGGCGGCGCTGTCGGCCAGCTCGCTGCTGACGATGCAGCTGCGCTTCGAGCAATTGCTGATCGACGCCCCGCAGGTCGAGATCCGCCGCGACAGCCTGGGCCACCTCTACGTGGCCGGCCTGTCGGTCGAATCCAACGCCCACGCTGAAGCCGCCGGCCGCCTGGACGACATCGCCGACTGGTTCTTCTCGCAGCACGAGTTCGTGATCCGCGACGGCAGCATCCGCTGGGTCGACGAGATGCGCCAGGCCGAGCCGCTGCAGCTCGACCACCTGAATCTCGTCGTCCGTAACGGCCTGCGCCAGCACGCGCTGCGGCTGGACGCCACCCCGCCGCCGGCCTGGGGCGAGCGTTTCACCTTGCGCGGCGTCTTCAACCAGAACCTTCTCAAGCACCCGGGCGACTTGCGCTTCTGGACCGGCCAGCTCTACGCCGACCTGCCGCGCGTCGACCTGCGCGGCCTGCGCAGCCATGTCGATCTGCCTTTCGAGCTGAGCGAAGGCGACGGCGCGCTGCGCGCCTGGGTCGACATCAAGAACGGCCAGCCGCAAGGCGCCACGGTCGACATGGGCCTGCGTTCGGTGCGCCTGCGCCTGCAGCCGCAGGCCGAGCCGCTCAATCTGGCGCAGATCGAGGGCCGCCTGCAGGTCCATCGCCAGCCCGGCAAGCTGGCCCTGCAAGCCACTCAGCTCGGCTTCGAAAGCGTGGAGGCCGAGAACCGCCATGTGCTCTGGCCGCGCAGCAGCTGGGGCGTGGAACTGCGCTTCAGCGAGGCCAAGAACATCAGAGCGCTCGACCTCGGCACGGCCAAGCTCACGGGCGGCGAGCTCAATGCCGAACGCCTCGACTTCGCATTGATGGCGCAGATTGCCGAACGTCTGCCGATCGGCTCCCAGCCGCGAGAATTTCTCGATCAGCTGGCGCCGCAGGGCGTTCTCAGCGGCCTGTCGGCGCGCTGGGATGGCCCGCTCGAGGCGCCGGCCAGCTATCAGGTCAAGGCCAAGCTCGACGGTCTGCGTGTCAACGCCAAGGAGTCGGGCCTGGAGCAGGTGCTGGGCCGCCCCGGCCTGTCCGGCGCCAGCGTCGAGCTCGACGCGAGCGAGCGCGGCGGCACAGCGCAGATCAGCGTCGCCCAGGGCGGCGTGGACGTGCCCGGCCTGTTTGAAGAACCCGAGGTGCCGCTCGCCAAGCTGAACGCCAAGCTGGCTTGGCGCATCGATCCGCAGCCTTCCAAGCAGAACGTGCCGCAACCGTCGCACGTTGAGGTCCGCGTCAGCGATCTGCAGATCGAGAACGAGGATCTGCGCGGCCATTTCGATGGGCTGTGGCACAGCAGCACTCACCCGGCCGGCTATCTGGAGCTGAACGGTCGCATCGACAAGATCGATGCCGTGCGAGTGCAGCGTTACCTGCCGGCCTTCCTCGTGCATGCCCGCAGCTATGTGCAGGAGGCGATCCTCGCGGGCGAGGCGCATGACGTGACGGTGCGCCTGCGCGGTGAGCTGAGCGACTTTCCGTTCGCCACGCCGGCCGCGGTGCGCGCCGGCGGCGTCTTCCGCATTTCGACCCAAGCCCAAGGCGTGCGACTGGCCTATGTGCCGCCCGACCCGACCGCGCCGGCCGGGCATATCGGCTGGCCGCCTTTCGACCAGGTCGATGCCGAGCTCGTCTTCGACCGCAACAGCATGCAGATCCGCAATGGCCGCGCTCTGGCGCTTGGCTACGAGCTCTACAACGTCAACGGCGGTATCAAGGATCTGGGGCATGGCGAGCTCGATCTCGATGGCAGCGGCCGCGGCGCGATGCAGGAGCTCTTGCGCTTCATGCGCGCCTCGCCGCTCGACGAATGGACCGGCCACGCGATGACGCAGGCGCAGACCACCGGCACTGCCGCGCTGCGCCTCTCGCTGCAACTTCCGCTGTCCGACACGATCCATTCGCAGGTCAAGGGCAGCGTGCTGCTGACGGGCAACGATGTGCGCCTGCGGCCCGACGTGCCGCTGCTCGGCAATGCGCGCGCGCGGATCGACTTCGATCGCAAGGGCGTGACGATCAGCGCCGGCCAGGCGCGCGTGCTCGGCGGCGATGCCACCTTTGAAGGCGGCACGCAGAAGGACGGCGTGATCCGCTTCAGCGCGCAAGGCGTGGCCACGGCCGAGGCGCTCAAGCACTCGCCCGAGCTCGGCATTGCCGCGCGCATCGGCGAGGCCGCCACGGGTCAGGCGAGCTACAAGCTGCAGCTCGCTTTCCCGCCCGGCGGGCAGATGGAAATGACGCTGAACAGCACCTTGGCGGGCATGGGCCTGAACCTGCCCGCGCCGCTGCACAAGGACGCCGAGCCGGTGCTGCCGCTGCTCGTGCAGATCACGCCCACGGCCCCCGACCGCGACGAGCTGCGCGTTGAAGCCGGCTCTGCGCTGCTCATGCAATACCAGCGCGACACCAGCGGCGAAACCAGCCGCGTGCTGCGCGGTGCCGTGGCCATGCAGGATGTTTTGCCGGCCCTGCCGCAGGCCGGCGTGGTGGCGCAGGCGCGCCTCGGCGCGGTCAGTGGTGATGCCTGGGTGGCGGCCGTCAAGGGCCTTGCCGGTGAAGGCAGCGCGGGCAATGGTTCAGGCAACGCGATGGACGCCGGCTACATCCCGAATCAGATCAGCCTCCATGCGCAAAGCCTCCAAGTGGCCGGCCGACCGCTCGACAAGCTGACCGCGACCGTCAGCCGCGCCTCGCTGCCCGATGGTCACAGCCAATGGCACGCGGTGCTCGACGCCGAGCAGATTGCCGGCACCGTCGACGCGCGCCTCACGCCTAACGGCCAGATCAGCCGGATCGTGTCGCGCCTCTCGCACCTGTCGATCCCTAAGCAGGAGATCGATCCGGTCACGCAACTGCTCGACCGAGGCCTCGACAACAACGAGCCCGGCAGCGTGCCCGCGCTCGACATCGTGGCCGAGGATTTCGACCTGCGCGGCAAGAAGCTCGGCCGGCTCGAGATCGACGCGCAGGCCAGCGGCCCGCTGCGCGACTGGCATCTCTCGCACCTGGTGATCAAGAACCCCGACGCCACGCTGACCGCCAGTGGCGACTGGGCCGCCTCGCGCGTCGGCCCGCGCCGCACGCTGCTCGACTGGAAGCTCGATGTGGTCGACGCCGGCAAGCTGCTCGAACGCCTCGGCATGGGCCAGGTCCTGCGCAACGGCAAGGGCCAGCTTGAAGGCCGCATCGGCTGGGCCGGCTCGCCGCTCTCGCTCGACTACCCCTCGATGAGCGGCGATCTGAAGCTCTCGCTCGATGCTGGCCAGTTCCTCAAGGCTGAACCCGGCGCGGCGCGCTTGCTCGGTGTACTGAGCCTGCAATCGCTGACGCGTCGTCTCACCTTCGATTTTCGCGATGTGTTTTCCGAAGGTTTTGCCTTTGACAACGTCCTCGGCGATGTCTCGATCGCGCATGGCGTGGCCGGCAGCCGCAACCTGAGCGTCAAGGGCGCGCAGGCTTCGGTGCAGATTGAGGGTGTCACCGACCTGGCCGCCGAGACGCAGGACCTGCACGTGACCGTGGTTCCGGTCATCAATGCCGGCGGGGCCTCGCTGGCCTATGCTGCGATCAACCCCGCCATCGGCCTGGGCACCTTCCTCGCGCAACTGCTGCTGTCCAAGCCGATTGCCGAGGCCGGCACGCGCGAGTTCCATATCGGCGGCACCTGGGATGATCCCAAGGTCGACAGGCTTGAGCGCATCGAGCATGTTGAGCTGCCCGCTTCAGGAGTCACACCATGAAGATCGCCGCCCTGCAAATGGTCTCCACGCCCGACCTGGCGCGCAACCTGGCGAGCGCCCGCCGGCTGATGGAGCAGGCCGCACAGGCCGGCGCCAGCCTCGTGGCGCTGCCCGAATACTTTTGCCTGATGGGCCAGAAGGACACCGACAAGCTCGCCTTTGCCGAGGACGAAGGCAGCGGACTGATCCAGTCCATGCTGGCCGAAGCGGCGCGCGAGCTGAAGCTCTGGGTCATCGGCGGCACGCTGCCGATGCGCACGCCCGACCCGCAGCGCGTGCGCAACAGCTGCTGCGTGTTCGGCCCCAAAGGGCAACTGGTGGCTCGCTACGACAAGATCCACCTCTTCCACTACGACAACGGCCGCGAGCGTTATGACGAAGCCCGCGTGCTCGAAGCCGGCCGCGCGCCCGTGGTGGCCGAGGCCGCGGGCCTGCGCGTGGGCCTGTCGATCTGCTATGACCTGCGCTTCCCCGAGCTCTACCGTGCCATGTCACCGTGCGATCTGCTCAGCGTGCCCTCCGCCTTCACCTACACCACCGGCGAGAAGCACTGGGAGTTGCTGCTGCGCGCGCGTGCCGTCGAGAACCAGAGTTATGTGATCGCGGCCGCGCAAGGCGGCCTGCATGAGAACGGCCGCCGCACCTGGGGCCACTCGATGATCGTCGACCCCTGGGGCGAGGTGCTGGCGTGCGTGGCCGAGGGCGAAGGCGTGGCGCTGGCCGAATTTGATCCGGCGCGCTTGAAGCAGGTGCGCGAGCAGTTGCCGGCGCTGCAGCACCGCGTGATCAAGTAGTCAGGTCGTCAGCATCAGTCAGCGTCAGTACCGCACCGCCATCAGATCGCGCAGCGCCGCGATGATGTTCTTGCGCACCGCATCTTCATTGGCCAGGCGCAGGCGCTCGGGCTGCGAGACCATTGCATCGGTGAAATCGGCATTGCCTGGCGTGCGCAGGTAGCGCTCGTAGAGCAGCTTGCCATCGGTCTTGTCGACCAACTGGTAGCGGATCGACACGGCCACTTCCGTGTGCGCGGAGACCATCGGCTGCACCTGCGCCACGAGCGTCACCTTGAGCTGGTAGCGCGCTGACGTGGCGCTCGACAAGGGCAGCATGCCCACGCCGCGCAGCGAATCCTCCAGCGCGCTCTGGTAGGCCATCGCGCTGACGTGCGAGCCCCACCAGGTGCTGGTGGTCTCGCCGCCCTGCACGCGGTCCAGCTCCACATTGAACTTCAGCGCATCGGGCACCCAGGTGCGCAGCTGCAGCAGATCGGCCTGCGGCACGGTCATGGTCAGCGACTGCGTGGGCGTGCCGCAACCGGTCAGTAGCACGAGGGGCAAAAGGAGCGCGAGGGCGAACGACTTGAGCATAGTTTCAGAAGCGTACGCCCGCCGGCCCTCCGTATTTTCCCGATCAGGCGGGCTTTACCGGCGCAGTTCCAGACCAAGCTCTAGACTGGCCGACTTTCAAACTTGCCGTTCACTGTCATGAGATTCAAACTCGCGGGCGTCGCCCTGGCGCTGACCCTGGCTTTCTCGTCTTCCTCTGCCGTTCAAGCCGATGCGCTTGGCCCGCTCACGCATCCGCTGTGGCTGCGCCAGTCGAGCATCTCGCCCGACGGCCAGCAGGTCGCCTTCACCTTCGAGGGCAATCTCTACCTGGTGCCGGCGAGCGGCGGCACGGCGCGGCTGCTGGTCTCGAACGGCCATCACACGAGCGCGCCCGTCTGGTCGCCCGATGGCAGGCTGCTGGCCTTTGCCGCCGATGTCTACGGCAACAACGATGTCTTCCTGGTCTCGGCCGAGGGCGGGCCTTCGCGCCGCCTGACCAGCAATTCGGCGCCTGAAACGCCGATCGCCTTCACGCCCGACGGCAAGGCGGTGCTGTTCTCGGCCCAGCTGCAGGACGCGCGCGCGAACATGGCCTTCCCGCTGGCGGCCATGAGCGAGCTTTACAAGGTCGGCATCGAAGGCGGGCGCCGGCCCGAGCAGATCTTCAGCGAGCCGGCGCTGGCCGGCCAGTACAACACGGCCGGCACCCAGCTCGTCTACGAGGACTGGAAGGGTTATGAGAACGCGATGCGCAAGCACCATGTTTCGCCCGTGGCGCGCGACATCTGGCTGTGGGACGCCAAGACCGGCCAGCAGCGCAAGCTGAGCAGCACCGGCGGCGAGAACCGCAACCCGGTCTGGTCGGCCGACGAAAAATCGGTCTACTACCTGAGCGAGAAGAGCGGCTCCTTCAACGTCTGGAAGATGCCGCTCGACAAGCCCGAAGCCACGCAGCAGATCACGCATTTCAGCAAGAACCCGGTGCGCTTCCTCTCGAAGGCGGCCGACGGCACGCTGTCCTTCGGCTATGAGGGCGAGCTCTACACGCTGGCCGGCGACACCGCCACGCCGCGCAAGCTCGAGGTCAGCATCGCGGCCGATGCGCTCGTGCCTGCCGTCGAAAACCTCAAGCTCTCCGACAGCGCCACCGACATGGCCGTCAACCCCGATGGCAGCGAGGTGGCCCTGGTCGTGCGCGGCCAGGTCTTCGTCGCGTCGAGCGAATTCGGCAACACGCGCCGCATCACCGAAGGCCCGGGCCAGAAGCGCTCGGTCAGCTTCAGCCCCGATGGCCGCAAGCTGCTTTATGCGTGCGAGCAGGACGGCCATTGGAGCTTGTGCGAGACCGCCATCGTCGGCGACAAGAAGGCCGTGCCAAGCTTCTTCAACGCGCCGCGGGTCAGCACCAAGGTGCTGCTGTCCGATGCCCACCAGAACTTCCAGCCGCGCTACTCGCCCGACGGCAAGCAGGTCGCTTATCTGCAGGATCGCGCCGCCGTCCATGTGCTCGACATCGCGACAGGCAAGACGCGCGAGGTGATGTCCGCCGAATGGAGTTACTCCTACGAGGACGGCGACCAGTGGTTCGACTGGGCACCCGATGGCAAGAGCCTGCTCGTGCAGTTTGTCGATCGCAACCGCTGGGGCCAGGAGGTCGGCGTGGTGCAGGCCGATGGCAGCGGCAAGGTCGTGAACCTGACCCACAGCGGCTATGACGATCTGCATCCGCTGTTCGCGCGCCAGGGCCAGATGATGATCTGGCTGACCGATCGCCAGGGCCTGCACGGCAGCGGCGGCGGTGCTCGCAACGATGCCGATGTGTTCGGCATGTACCTGACGCGCGCAGCGTTCGACCGTTCCAAGCTCGACAAGGCCGAGTACGCGCAACTGCTCAAGCGCGAGGAGGATGAGAAGAAGGACGCGGCGAAGAAAGCTGGGAAGAAAGACGAGAAGAAGGACGACAAGAAGGACGACAAAAAGGACGAGAAAAAAGACGCGAAGGGCGAAGACAAGAAAGACGACGACAAGAAGGATGACGCCAAGGACGAGCCACCCAAGCCCGTCATCATCGAGATGGACGACATCGAGAACCGCATCGCGCGGCTCTCCCAGGTCTCCGGCGACATCCGCGATCTGGCCCTGACCAACGACGGCGAGCAGCTGTTCTACGTGCTCAAGGCCGGCGAAGGCTTCGAGCTCTGGCAGATGCGCCTGCGCGACAAAGAAGGCCGCCGCGTGGCTTCAATGCCCGGCGCGGGCCGCAACGAGAACGTCAGCCTTTCGCTCGATGCCAAGAACGCGAACGGCTATGTGATGGCCGGCGGCAAGGTGCTGAAGTTCAAAGTGCCTGGCGATGACGGCAAGGGCGATGTGAAGACCGAGCCCGTGAAGTTCACGGCCGACCTGCGTATCGACCACGCGGCCGAGCGCGCGCAGATGTTCGATCACGCCTGGCGCCAGACGCAGGAGAAGCTCTACGTGCAGGACATGGGCGGCGTGGATTGGGCCGGCTACCGCAAGGTCTACGAGCGCCAGCTGCCCTTCGTGGCCGATGGCGTTGACTTCGCGGAGCTGCTCAGCGAGATGCTCGGCGAGCTCAACGTCTCGCACACCGGCGCCAGCTATCGCCCCGCGCCCACGGGCGATGCGACCGCGACGCTGGGCGTCTTCTACGACCCGGCTCACAAGGGTGCGGGTGTCAAGGTCGGCGAGATCATCGAAGGCGGTCCGCTCGACAAGGCGGCCGCGCAGATCAGGGCCGGCATGGTGATCGAATCGATCGACGGCACGGCCATCGCCGCCGGTGCCGAGTTCGACTCGCTGCTCAACCTCAAGGCCGGCAAGCAGATCGTGCTGGAGGTGCTGGACCCGGTCACGGGCAAGCGCTTCGAGCAGACGGTCAAGCCGATCAGCCAGGGCGCCGAGCGCGAGCTGCTCTACAAGCGCTGGGTGCGTGCCGAGCGTGCGCTGGTGGACAAGCTCTCCGGCGGACGTCTCGGTTATGTCCATGTGCGCGGCATGAACGACGCCAGCTACCGCCAGACCTATGCCGAGGCGCTGGGCCGTGACAGCGGCAAGGAAGCGCTGATCGTCGACACGCGCTTCAACGGCGGCGGCAATCTGCATGACGAGCTCGCCACGCTGCTCTCGGGCAAGCGCTATCTCGAGTTCCTGCCGCGCGGGCAGAGCCTGGGCTGGGAGCCGGCCGGCAAGTGGGTCAAGCCCTCGGCCGTACTGATGAGCGAGAGCAACTACTCCGACGCGCATCTGTTTCCGTGGACCTACAAATACCTCGGCATCGGCAAGCTGATCGGCATGCCCGTGGCCGGCACCGGCACCTCGGTCTGGTGGGAAACCATGCAGGACGGCGCCACCGTGTTCGGCATCCCGGAGGTCGGCTATCGCGCTGCCAATGGCGACATCATGGAACGCACGCTGATCACGCCGGACATCGTGGTGCCCAACGACAAGGCCAAGCTCGACAAGGGCACCGATCAGCAGCTGGAAGCGGCCGTGAAGT
Organism: Burkholderiaceae bacterium; assembly: GCA_036500605.1. Classification (GTDB taxonomy): domain Bacteria; phylum Pseudomonadota; class Gammaproteobacteria; order Burkholderiales; family Burkholderiaceae_C; genus JAFALK01. The sequence goes on along the minus strand of DASYBU010000017.1, from coordinate 42,212 downwards.
CGCTGCTAACCAAGTAAATCAGCGCAACCCGAACATCATCCGCTTGGCCAAGACCTTGCGGACGATCGGCAGGGCCTGCACCGCCGCCAGGCCCAGGCCGCGCGCGGCGGGCAGGCCGGGCCAGCGCCAGGCGAAGCTGCGGGCGAGGAAATCGGTGGCGGCGATCATGGCCCAGCGGTCGGGGCCGCGCTGCCACTCGACGCTGCGCAGCGCGCTGTCCACGTCGGTGGATTTCTTCAGCGCCTCGACCAGCGACCAGGCATCGCGCAGACCCAGGTTCAAGCCCTGGCCGGCGACCGGATGCAGCGTCTGCGCGGCATTGCCGATGCGCACGACGCGGCCGTCCACCAGCGTCTTCTCGGCGTTGAGGCCGAGTGGGAAACACTTGAGCGGGCTGATGCTGGTGAGCCGGCCCGCAGCGGCCGGCAGCAGGGTCTGAATCACGGTCAGGCGCTGCGCGTCGCTGAGGCCGGCGATGTCGTCCTCGTCCTGCGGCATGCACCAGATCAGCGCGGCGCGACGCGGTGTTCCCGGTGGCGAGGGCAAGGGCAACAGCGCCAGCGGCCCGTTGCGCGTGAAGCGTTCGAAAGCCATGCCGGCGGGTGCGCTTGAATCGAGCGTTACGGTGCCGACCCAGGCGTTCTGCTTGTAGTCATGCGTCAGCGCCTTGCGTGCCTGCTCGGCAAACACGCCGCCCTCGGCGACCACGGCCAGGTCGAAGCTCTCGACGATGCCGGCGTCGATCTCGACGCCACCCGGCACGGGCTTGATCGCCGTGACCGGCGTGCCGAAGCGCGACACGAGGCGCGGCTCTTCGCCTGACTCCTGGCGCCTGAGCCAGGCCGCCTGCAAAGGCGCGACCAGATGACCGTAGCTGAGCACCGCACCGAGCTTGTCCACGCCCTGCTCGGCGGCGGTGATACGGACCTCGGGCTCGCCGCTGGCGCCGAACAGCGGGCTGCTCAGCGTCGGCGGCGCCTGGCTGACATGCACGGCCAGGATCGGCTGCGCGGTCGCGTTCCACGCGCCCAGGCGTTCGAGCAACTGCACGCTGCCCAGCGAGAGCGCCAAGGTGCGCGGATCGCCCGACACATCGCGCTCCAGCGGGCGCGCGTCGAACAGGTGGATCTGCGCCTGCGGCAGGGCACGCGCAGCGAGCAGCGCCAGCGAGAGGCCGGCGGGCCCGGCGCCGACGATGGCCAGCTTCAGGGTCATCGGCAAGGCTTGAGACGGATTCATGGCGGACAACTATAGTTCGCCCGCCAAAAACAATCTGGGACTTCTCCATGCAATACCGCCGTCTGGGCCGCTCCGGCCTGCAAGTGTCCGAACTCTCGCTGGGCTCCTGGGTCACGTATCACAACCAGGTCGATGTGGGTGCCGCCGCCGAGATGCTGGCCGCCGCTTACGACGCCGGCATCAATTTCTTCGACAACGCCGAAGGCTATGCGCTGGGCAAGAGCGAAGAGGTGATGGGCGCCGCGATCAAGCAACTGGGCTGGGGCCGCCACCGCTTCGTCGTGTCGAGCAAGTTCTATTGGGGCATCGACACGAAAGAGCCGACCGTCAATTTCAAGAACACGCTCAACCGCAAGTACCTGATGCATGCGATCGATGGTTCGCTCGAGCGCTTCGGCTTTGATCACCTCGACCTGATCTTCTGCCACCGCCCCGATCCGCACACGCCGATCGAGGAAACCGTCCGGGCGATGAGCGACATCGTCAGCAGCGGCAAGGCGCTGTACTGGGGCACCAGTGAGTGGAGCGCTGAGGAGATCCGCGCCGCCTATGAAATCGCCGAGCGCCACCACCTGCACAAGCCCGTGATGGAGCAGCCGCAGTACAACCTCTTCCACCGCCAGCGCGTGGAGAAGGAATACGCACGCCTCTATGAAGACCTGGGCCTGGGCCTGACCACCTGGAGCCCGCTCGCCTCAGGCCTCTTGACCGGCAAGTACAGAGATGGCATCCCGGCGGGCTCGCGTGGCTCGATGGAATCGATCGCGTGGATCAAGGACCAACTGCTCGACAAGACGCGCAACGAGGCGGTGAGCAAGCTCGAAGCCGTGGCTGCCGACCTCGGCTGCAATGTGGCGCAGCTGGCGATCGCCTGGGCCAACAAGAACCCGCATGTCTCGACCGTGATCCTCGGCGCCAGCAAGCTCTCGCAATTGACCGACAACCTCGGCGCGCTGGCGGTGACGCCCAAGCTCACTGACGAAGTCGTCAAGCGCATCGACGGGATCTGCGCGCCGCTGGCGAACTGAGGAACTGAGGAACTAATTCGTTATTTCGAGTGAAGTTTCGCGCTGCGTCTGGTTGCCCGAGAAATCGGCGGCAATCACACGCAGCCGGTAGTGCCCCACGGGCAGCGAGGGCAGCGCGCCGAGCCGGTAGATGAAGCGCGTGGCCTTGCTGCCCTGGACGGTGATGCCGCTGGCGGCTGAGTAGAGTGCTTCGACCGCGTTTTCGTCCGGCGGGAGTTGATCGAAGCGCACCGCCGGATGCGGCTGCTCGAAACCCTTCAGCGGCTGCCCCGCTTCGTCGAGGATCTGGTAGGCCAGCGCATAGAGTCCGAGGCGGCGGCGCGCCTCGTCGCCATCGACCTGATCCCAACCCTCCGCGATGATCTGGTCGCCGTCGAGCGTGACGGCTTCGAGCGTGGGCGGCAGCTTGTCCACAAAGCCCTTGAAGCCCAGCACCAGCGCATTGCGCTGCGCACCGGGCGGGCCCAGTTGCAGATGCACATGCGCCATCGGATTGATGGTGCCGAGCAACTCGCCGGCCTTGAAATGCGTGCCGCGCCGCACCCGCATGCCGATCTGCTCGCCGCGTACGTTGCGTACTGGCAGGAAGCGCGGATCGTTCCACACGCGGCCGCCCGCCTTGCGGCCCACCCGCATATGGACATAAGTCAGATCGTCTATCGAGAGTGCCTCGCCGAGGCCACCAAAGCCGCTCGCCGCCAGCGGGCTGGTGACCGTGCCATCGGCAATCGCCAGCACCGGCTCGCCGACCTCGCCCTTGATGTCGAGTCCGGCATGCAGATGGTCGAGCGGGTGCTTGTGCGTGCCGCGCACCTCGCCCAGCGTGCCCACCACTTCGTGCCAGCTGCCTTGTGGCACGACGGGCCAGCGGCCCTTGGTCTCGGGCAGCGGGGCATCCGGCGCGGGGCCGATGGCGGGGCGGGTCACTTTGGCGATATCGACGATCTCGTGGACGCGACGCGCGGCGGCATCGCTGACCGCGAGCCGCATGCGCGTCGGGTCCACCGCCAGCGCGGCGGGGCGCGAAAGCCGCGTGCTCGTGCCTTCGATCAGCCGCACGGGCGCACCATCCGCTGCCATCACCAGCACGCGGCCGCGGTTCTGCACGGCGATGTAAAGGCGGCCATCCGGCGCAGCAGCCAGCGCCAGCGGCCGGCGCAGATCGGCCTCGTCATCCTTGGGGTCGGGCTTCAGCACGGTGCGCACCTCGCCCTGCGCGGTCAGCTCACGTAAGGCGTCATTGCGTGTATCGGCCACCCAGATGCGGCCCTGCCGGTCGACCGCAATGCCGCAGGGCGTGTCAAAACGCGCCTGCTCGCCGGGGCCGTCGGCATCGCCGGGCGTGGCGCCACCGGCCAGCGTCATGACGCGGCCATCGGGCGCGATGCGGCGGATGCGGTCATTGAAGGTGTCGGCCACCAGCACATTGCCGTCGCCATCAACGGCCACGGCCATCGGCGTGTCGAACTGCGCCTGCGCGCCGGGCCCATCCTTGAAGCCCGGCTTGCCGTTGCCGGCGAGGAGGCTGAACGTGCCATCGGGCGCGATGCGCACGATGCGGTGATGGCCGGTGTCGGCCACGATCAGCTGGCCTTGCGCGTCGAAGGCCAGGCCCGAGGCGCTGTCGAAGCCCTCGGCGATCCAGATGGATTCCTGGCCTTGCGGTGTGATGCGGCGGATACGGCTGCCGTCCGCGACGTAAAGCGTGCCGTCGGCCGCGAAGGCCAGACCATACGGGTCGGCGAGGCCGTTCACCGTGCCGTCACCGGCCAGCAATTGCAGGGCGGCCGGCGCGTTGGGCAGCGCCGGCGGTGGCGCTGGCTTGACCGCGGGTTTCGGCGCTTCGGGCGCGGGCGCTTCGTGACAACCCACGAGCAGCAGCGGCATGGCAATCAGGAGCAACCTCAACATGCAGGGCATCGTAGTGGCATCACAATCGCCCTCGATGACTTTTACCCGACGTTCTCTTCTGCTGGCCTCGACTTTGGCACTGCCCTTCGCGGCGCGCGCCCAGACCCCGCGCAGCACGCTCGTGCAGGCGATGGGCATCGACGACATCATCTCGCTCGACCCGGCCGAGAGCTTCGAGATCAGCAGCGGCGAGGTGATCGGCAATCTCTACGAGCGGCTGGTCGACTTCGATCTCGACGACCCGAGCCGTCTGCGCGGCATGCTGGCGCAGGATTGGACGGTCGGCACTGACGGCCAGAGCTACGACTTCCGCCTGCGCGAGGGGCTGCGCTTCGCCTCGGGCAACCCGCTGACAGCCGAGGACGTGGTGTTCTCCTTGCAGCGCGCGGTGCGGCTCAACAAGACGCCGGCCTTCATCCTCACGCAGCTCGGCTGGAGCGCCTCGAACGTGCAGGAGCGGGTTCGCCAGACAGGGCCGCTAACGCTCTCCTTGAGCGTGTCCAAGCCTTTCGCGCCGAGCTTCGTGCTCAACTGCCTGAGCTCGACTGTGGCCTCAGTGGTGGACAAGCGCGAACTGGCGCAGCGTCCCGAAGGCTGGCTGCGCCAGCAGAGTGCCGGCTCCGCGCCCTGGCGCCTGCGCGACTGGCGCGCTGCCGAAATCCTCGTGCTCGATCGCAACGAGAACTTCCACGGCGCCAAGCCGGCGATCCAGCGCGCCATCTACAGCCATGTCAAGGAATCGAGCATGCAGCGCCTGATGCTGCTGCGCGGCGACGTGGACGTGGCGCGCAACCTCGCGCCGCAGGACATCGACGCTTTGAAGACCAACTCGCAAGTCCGGCTGACCAGCGTTCCCAAGGGCACGGTCTACTACATCAGCCTCAACCAGAAGAACAGGGTCCTGGCCAAGCCGGAGGTGCGCGAGGCTTTCAAATGGCTGGTCGACTACCAGGCGCTGGCCGCCACGCTGATCAAGGGCATCGGCACGCCGCACCAGAACTTCCTGCCGCACGGCTTGCTCGGCGCGAGCGACGAGATGCCCTACAAGCTCGATGTGGCGCGCGCCAAGGCGCTGCTGGCCAAGGCCGGCGTACCCGAGGGTTTCAAGGTCACGATGGACGTGCGCAGCGCGCAGCCGGTGCAGGGCATTGCCGAGGCTTTCCAGCAATGGGCAGGCCGCGCCGGCATCCAGATCGAGATCCTGCCCGGCGATGGCAAGCAGACGCTGACCCGCTATCGCGCCCGCAAGCACGACATCTACATCGGCGAATGGGGCGCCGACTACTGGGACCCGCACACCAACGCCGACACCTTCGCGCGCAACGTCGACAACAGCGACCGTGCGCAGCAGCAGCCGCTGGCCTGGCGCAATGCATGGGATCCCGGCGAACTCACGCGCTTGACTGATGCCGCCCTGCTCGAGCGCGACACCGCCAAGCGCGCCGAAGCCTATCGCGTCATTCAAGCGCGCTTCCGCGCAAGCAGTCCCTTCATCATGATGTACCAGCAGCTGCAGGTGGCCGGCGTGCGAGCGAACGTCGAAGGCTTCCGCCTCGGGCCGACCTCGGACACGACCTTTCTTGCGCCGGTGGTGAAGCGATCATGAGCAAGTTCATGAGCCGTCTTGCCTCCAATTTGGGGAGCCTGCTGCTCACGGCGCTGGGCCTGCTGGCGGTCACCTTCTTCATCGGCCGCGTCGTGCCGACCGACCCCGCGCTTTCGGTGGCCGGCGATCGCGCCACGGCCGCGCAGCTGGAGCAGGTGCGTGAGGAACTGGGTCTGAACCGGCCGCTGTACGTGCAGTTCGGGCGTTATGTGCTGAACGTCGCGCAGGGTGACTTGGGCATGTCCTTGCTGACCGCCAATCCGGTGCGGCGCGACATCGCGCGCGTCTTCCCGGCCACACTGGAACTGGCCACGGCCGGCATTGTGATCGGCGCGGGCCTGGGCATCCCGCTCGGTGTTTGGGCGGCGGTGCGGCGCGGGCGCGCGGCCGATCAACTGGTGCGCTTGATGGGGCTGGTCGGCTACTCCGTGCCGATCTTCTGGCTCGGGCTGATGGCGCTCGCGCTGTTCTACGCCAAGCTCGGCTGGGTCGGCGGGCCGGGGCGCATCAACGTCGGCTTTCTCTACAGCGTGGAACCGCGCACCGGGCTGATGCTCGTCGATTGCCTGCTGGCTGGCGACTGGGAAGCCTTCAAGAGCGCGCTCTCGCACCTGCTCTTGCCGGCCGCGCTGCTCGGCTATTTCTCGCTGGCCTACATCAGCCGCATGACGCGCAGCTTCATGCTCAAGGAGATGTCGGCCGAGTACATCGTGGCGGCGCGCGCCAAGGGCTTGAGCGAGGCGCGCATCATCTGGCGCCATGCGCTGCGCAACGCGGCCGTGCCGCTGCTCACCGTCGTGGCACTCAGTTATGCGGGCTTGCTCGAAGGCTCGGTGCTGACCGAAACCGTCTTCGCCTGGCCGGGCCTGGGCCAGTACATCACCAATGCCTTGCAGAGCGCCGACATGAACGCGGTGCTCGGCGGCACGCTGGTGGTGGGCGCGGTGTTCATCGCGCTGAACCTGCTGACCGACGTGCTGTACCGAACCCTGGACCCGCGAACAAAATGAGATTGCAAGAATCCTGGCAGCTGTTCGCCCGCAATCGCCTGGCGCTGGCAGGCCTCGTGATGATCGGCCTGCTGGTGCTGATCGCGCTGCTGGCGCCGTGGCTCGCGCCTTTCGATCCCACGCACGGCGATCTGCAGACGACGCGGCTGCTGCCGCCCTCAAGCGTGAACTGGTTCGGCACCGACGACCAAGGCCGAGACATTCTTTCGCGCCTGATCTGGGGCTCGCGCATCACGCTCTTCATCGTCACGCTGGTGGCCGTGCTGGCCGCGCCGCTTGGCTTGCTCGTCGGCACGGCGGCGGGTTTTTTCGGCGGCTGGGTCGACAAGACGCTGATGCGCCTGACCGACATCTTTCTGGCCTTCCCGCGCCTGATCCTCGCGCTGGCCCTGGCGGCTGCCCTCGGCCCGGGCATCGAGAACGCGGTGTTGGCAATCGCCATCACCTCATGGCCGCCTTACGCACGCATCGCGAGGGCCGAGACGCTCTCGATCCGGCAGGCCGACTACATTGCCGCCGTGCGCCTGGCCGGCGCCTCCAACACGCGCCTGCTGCTGCTCCACATCATGCCGCTGTGCCTGCCCTCGCTGATCGTGCGCGTGACGCTGGACATGGCCGGCATCATCCTGACGGCGGCGGGCCTGGGCTTCCTGGGCCTCGGCGCGCAGCCACCGAGCCCCGAGTGGGGCGCGATGATTGCCGGAGGCCGCGCCTATGTGCTCGACCAGTGGTGGGTAGCCGCCGGGCCGGGCCTGGCGATCTTCGTGGTGAGCCTGGCGTTCAACCTGCTCGGCGACGGCCTGCGCGACGTTCTCGATCCGAAAAATGACTGACAACCCCCACGCAAACTTCGTTTGCTGCCCCCCGAGGGGGCGCAGGGCTCCTTTGGGGCGGCCCGGCAGGAGCCCTGATGCTTGAAGTCCAAAACCTCAAGGTCAGCTATCCGCAGCGCGATGGCCGCGTGATCGAGGCCGTGCGCGGCGTCAGCTTCTCGCTGGGCCGCGAACGGCTTGGCATCGTCGGCGAGTCGGGCAGCGGCAAATCGCAAACCGGCCGCGCCATCATGGGCCTGTCGGCCAGCGGCGCGCAGGTCACGGCCGATGCGCTGAACTTCGCGGGCAGCGATCTGTTGACGATCTCCGAGGCCACGCGGCGCACCTTGCGCGGCAGCCGCATCGCCATGATCCTGCAGGACCCGAAGTACTCGCTGAACCCGGTGATGCGGATTGGTGCGCAGATCATCGAGACGCTGCGCACGCATCGCCGTGTCGGTGCTGACGACGCACATCAACGCATGCTGGCGTCACTCGCCGAGGTCGGCATCGAGGATCCGAAGCGCGTGGCCGGGCTCTACCCGCACGAGGTTTCGGGCGGCATGGGCCAGCGCGTGATGATCGCGATGATGACGATTGCCGAGCCGGAGCTGCTGATCGCGGATGAGCCCACCTCGGCGCTCGACGTGACCGTGCAGCTGCAAGTGCTGGCCGTGCTCGACAAGCTCGTGCGCAGCCGCGGCATGGGCCTGATCTTCGTCTCGCATGACCTGCGCCTGGTCTCCACATTTTGCGATCGCATCCTGATCATGTACGCCGGCCGCGTGGTCGAGACGCTGGCTTCGGGCCGTCTGCACGAGGCGCGGCATCCGTACACGCAAGGGCTGCTCAACTGCCTGCCGCGTCTTGAGGAGCCGCGCCATCCGCTGCCGACGCTGCAGCGCGAGGAGGCGTGGCGAACATGACGATGTCAATGCTCAAGGTCGAAAACCTGCAAGTGCGCTTTGGCGCGTTCACCGCGCTGCATGCGCTGAACCTTGAAGTCAGCCCCGGCCAGAGTTTCGGCCTGGTCGGCGAATCGGGTTCGGGAAAGTCAACGGTGCTGCGCGCGATCTGCGGCTTGATCGCGCCTTCGACCGGCCACGTGATGGTCGGCGGCGAAGCGAGCCTGCCGCTGTCGCGTCGCGTGCAGATGGTCTTCCAGGATCCCTACGGCTCGCTGCACCCGCGCCATACGATCGACCGCATGCTGCGCGAACCGCTGGCGATCCACGGCATCGGCGATGCCGAGCGCCGCATCACGCAGATGCTCGACGCGGTCGCGCTGGGCCAGGGCTTCCGCCACCGTTATCCGCACGAGCTCTCAGGCGGCCAGCGCCAGCGCGTAGCGATCGCTCGCGCGCTGATGCTGGAGCCGCAACTGCTGCTGTTGGATGAACCCACCTCGGCGCTCGATGCCTCCGTGCAAGCCGAAGTGCTCAACCTGCTCGATGCGCTGCGGCATGAACGGGGCTTGAGCTACCTGATGGTCAGCCACGACCTCGCCGTGGTCACGCATCTGTGCAGCCGCGTGATGGTGATGCAGTCAGGCCGCGAGGTGGAAACGCTTGACGCCGAGAAGCTGGCGCGCGGCGAGGTGACGCAGCCTTACACACGAGCCTTGATGGAAGCGGCGAAGGGTTTCGTGACAAGTTGACTGATATCAAATTTCTAATTTGATATCATCGTGTCTCCAGCAGTTTTGGAGAAACACCCGCATGGCCGCCGTCACCGTCAGAAACCTTCCCGAGAAGACGCATCGAGCGCTCAAGTTGCGCGCGGCCAAGCATGGCCGCAGCACCGAGGCGGAGATCCGAAGCATTCTTGAAGAAGCCGTTCAGCCGAAAGTCGGACTGGGGTCCGCGCTTGCCGCGATAGGCAAGGCTTTGGGTGGCGTCGAGCTGGCCGTGCCGCGTGACCGCCGGCCTGTTGAGCCGGCGAGTTTCGAATGATTGTTCTCGATACGAATGTGGTGTCGGAACCGATCAAGCCCGAACCCGATCAGGCGGTGCTCGATTGGCTCGATGACCAGGCGCCGGAGTCGCTGTATTTGACTGCAGTCACCGTGGCGGAGCTGCTTTCCGGTATTGCAGTCATGCCCGCCGGCAAGCGGCGCGACAAGCTGAGGAAGATGCTGGTCGAGCAGGTCTTTCCACTTTTCGAGGGTCGCATCCTGTCCTTCGATGCAGAAGCAGCGGAGGCCTTTGCGGGTGTGCATGCGCGAGCGCAGAAGGCGGGCAACCCCATCAGCTTCGCAGACGCGGCCATCGCCTCGATGGCCAGCGTGCACGGCTTCATGCTGGCCACTCGCAATGTGCGGGATTTCAAGGGCGCCGGTGTGGAGTTGCTGAACCCCTGGAGCGCGTCGGCCGGCTAAGGCTTTTCGCCGCCCTTCGGCCACTGCGCCAACAAGCGCTTCCTCACCGCCTGAATATTGTTCCGCAGCGCGAACAGCTCGTCTGCATAAGACAGCGGCACCGCGATGCCATGCGTCACGCGGTCCAGCTCATCGAGCTCATTGAGCAGCGCCTCGCGATCGCCTGGGTTGTCGCCTTGATGCGCGGCGAGCTGCATCTCCACATCGCGCAGCCGCGCATACCAGCGGAACACGCGCGAGCGCACGCGGAAGGTGTAGATCGGCGGCACCAGGCGCGAGAGCGGCAGCATCAGCACGAGCAAGCCGCCCAGCACCAGCCACATGCGCTCGACCAGATTGCTGGCCCAGAAAGGCAGGTAGCGCTGCCAGACGGCTGGCGTGCCGTTGATGGCGCGGTCTCCCTCGGGGCTGACCGGCAGTTCGCTGGTCCTGGTGTTGGGGAAATCGCGCGCGCCGTTGAACCAGCCGGCGCCGCTGTGCAGGCTTTGCGCGGCCTGCGCAAACAGCTGGCGCAGGGCGGGGTGCGTTTCTTCGCGTGAAAGCAGCGAGGTGGTGGTGGCCAGCAATGACACGTCCTGGGGCGGCAGGTCGATCTCGAGATTCACCACGCCGCGCGGCAGCGTGACCGTGGACAGGAAAGGCAGGCGGCGCGCATACGCCTCGTTCTGGTCGAAGGGCATCAGGCCGAACTTGGGATCGCGCAGCAGATCACGCACCAGCTTCGATTGCGGGGCCGAGGCCATCACGATCGCGTCGAGTTCGCCGCGTCGCAAGGCCTCGGCGGCCGCCGTCTGCTCCATTCGCGCGAGCTTGATCTCGTCAAGCTTCATGTGGTTGGCCGTGACCAGCTTCTCGACGATCTGCGGCACGCCGCTGCCCGGCTGGTCGACGTTGACGCGCAAGCCCTTGAGCTGCGGAATGCGCAGGAGCGTGCCGGTCTTGGGATCGATCTTGTGCGCCACGTCCTTGCGATAGAACACCCAGATCGGCTCATAGAACAGGCTGCCCAGCGAGGTGATGCCGGCCTCGCCGTCGCTCTCCGAATCGGCCGCGCCGCCGCGCACAAAGCCCACATCGGCGCCGCCGTTGCGCAGCAGGTCGAGATTGGCCAGTGCGCCCGCGGTGGGCACCAGGTCGACGGTGATGCCATTGACGGCCAGCGCCTTCTTGTAGCGCTCACCGAAGGTGGCGTAGGCGCTGTCGGCCGGCCCGGTGGCCAGGCGCACATGCTTGGGCGGTTGCGGGTCCAGCCACCAGTAGGCGCCCACCACCAGCGCTGCGATGATCAGCAGCACCGGGCCGAGCGAGACGAGCAGGTCCCAGACATTCAGCACCGCGAGCTTGATACTCTGCGCGGTCTGGCTGATCGGTTGCAGGCGTTTCATGTCGGCAATTTTGAATTCAGGTTTGAACATGGATGAACAGGATGAACAGGATGAAACCAAAATCCCCTTGTCTCCTTATCCTGTGCATCCTGTTTATCCATGTAGAGACGTATTCAGCGACTGAGTCCACGTGCGGCGATGGGCCAGATGGCTTCAACGACGCCGTCGCGGAAGGCGATCAGCTCGTCATGCAGGTTCAGCGTCGGGTCGCAATGGCCGGGCACCAGCAGCAGTTGCTCGCCGAGCGCCGGGTGTGGCGCGCCATCGCGGGCGGTGACGATGCCGTGCTCGTCGTTGGCCGAGATGTAGTCGAGCGGGCGGCCCCAGATGTCGGGCAGGCCCGTGTCCACCGCCAGCGACTTGAGGCCGGCATCGAGCACGATGCGCGAGCCGTCGCCCAGGCTCATCACGCTGCTGGCCAGGAACAAGGACTGCTCGAAGCGCCACTCGTCCGCGTAATCGTTGCGGGCGTAGTCGGCGTCCATGAAGACATAGGAGCCGGCTTGCACCTCGGTATAGATGCCGCCCTGCAGATCAAACTCGAGGCTGCCGGTGCCGCCGCCGGTCACCACTTCGCACCGCACGCCGCGCGCATCGAGCGCCACCACGACGGCAGCCGCTCGCTCGGCGGCGCGCTTGGCAATGTCTCCGCGCTCTTGCTGGCTGCGCACATGCTGGACCTTGCCGTGATAGGCCTGCAAACCCTTGAAGCGCAGCTGCCTGTGCGTTTGCAGTTTTTCAACGAGGCGCAGCACGGCGTCGGCGTCATTGACGCCGCAGCGGTCCTGGCCGGTGTTGAGTTCGACGAAGACGTCCAGCGGCGCGTCAACGGCATCGGCCAGCCAGCCGATCTGCGTCGGATGGTCCACGCAGACGCTCGTCGAGGCGTGACGCGCCAGTTCGGCCAGCAGCGCCGCCTTGGCCGGCGATCCGATTTCGTTGCTGATGTGGATGTTGCGCACGCCGGCCTCGACAAAAGGCAAAGCCTCGCTGACCTTCTGGCAACACACGCCGACGGCGCCGGCCTGGATCTGCGCCAGCGAGATTGCCGGCGTCTTGTGCGCCTTGGCATGCGGGCGCAAGGCCACGCCGGCGGCGTTCACGGCGCTTTGCATGCGCGCCACGTTGTGCTCGAAGGCGTTCAACTCGATCAACAGGGCGGGTGTGTCGACGGCGCTGATCGGTTCGCCCAACCGGACGGCGGGAGGTACGTGGAGCAAGGTTGGCCTTTGAATTGGATTGGATTGGATCACGTAGGATAGTTGCATGCCTCTCCCCTTGCACTCATGACACACGAAGCCCAGGCCCAGCGGCTGATTGATGCGGGGCCTGCTCAGGCCGGCGCCGCCGCTTTGCTGTCAGACCCGAAATCGTTGATCGAGCGGGCGCAAGACATCACGACGCAGGCGGTCAACAGGGACCTAACGATGCTTTATTGGCTGGTGGAACGGCGCATTCAAGAGGATGTGCTGGCGCGGGCTCGTGCCTATTGCAGGGCGGGACTGCGCCGGTGGACAGCCTTTGGGGCAACTGGATGATTCGCATCTCTGACCAAACCTGGATCGACAATTTCCTGGCCTGGGTACTCCCGGCGGCGGAATCGTCCCTACTGGAGACCAAGCGTGTGTCTGGCAAGATGGTGGGCAAGCCTCTGGAGACGGTATGCGCCTTTGCCAACACCTCAGGCGGCTGGTTGGTGCTGGGGCTGGAGGACGTCGCCAAGGCGAGCGGTTTGGCGCGCTGTGTGGGCATCGCGGAGAACCCCGAGGCGGTGGACGAGTTGATGCGCAAGCTGGTTACGCATCTGCTGCCCGCCGTGGAAGGCATTCGGCCACATCTGATTCCTTGCGTGCTGCCGGACGCTCGCGGAGTCGAGCTGGTCGCCCTGTACGTACCGGGAAGTGCCAAGGTCCATTCGATTCTTGACGATGGCACTTGGACGCGGGGGCAGGCCAGCAACCGGGAAATGTCCGCCTCCGAAATCACTGAGCTGTCTTATCGCCGCGGCGTTCGCAGTGCAGAGTCCGAGCCTGTCGATGTGGATTTTGATCTGCTCGATACCGAGGTCTGGCGCTTGTTCGTGCGGGGGTTTGGCTTCCACCGGCATTGCCGATCAGCTCTACCGGATCGGCTTGGCCAAGAAGGTTGGTGGCGAGCTGCAACCTGTGCGCGCAGCCGTGCTGCTGTTCGCCGATCAGCCGGGAGCCTTGCTGGCAGCCACCGGCACGCGTGCGGACGTGCGCATCTTCCATTACATCGGAGATCAAATCGTTCCGGGCGAGGTGCCCAATCTACGCAAGCCGCCCAAGACGCTGACCGGCCCGCTGTACCGGCTGATCGAGCAGACATGCGAACACCTACTGTCCGAATTGGCTGACGGCCTGACCTTGGCCGCATCGGGATTCCGGACCGTGCATCGCTATCCCGAGCGTGTGATCAGAGAGGCGGTGACGAATGCGCTGATCCATCGGGACTACCGCATGAATCGCGACGTGCAGGTTCGTGTATTTGATAGTCGAATCGAGGTTTTGAGTCCTGGGCTATTTCCGGGACGAATCACGCCGGCGACGGTTCATAGCAGCGGGTCGTGCGCACGCAATTCGCTGATCGCGAGCAATCTTCGAGAATTTCCCGAGCCACCGAATGTGGATGCAGGCGAAGGGGTGAAGATGATGTTCAGCCTGATGCGCGTCGGCAACCTCTACCCGCCGCAATACCGAGAACTGCGCGAGCAGGCTCAAGAGGCAATTTCGGTGATGCTCTTGAACGAGGAGCGGCCTCCCGTTTGGGAGCAGGTGAGCGATTGGATGGATCGCAATGGCCCAATCGCCAATGGTGATCTTTGCAAGGTCGCTGGGCTCGACACCTTGAAGGCATCGAAGCAACTCAAACGCTGGGTCGATCAAGGCTTGTTGGTGGCTGACCCAAACCGTGGCCGGCGCAACATGGTGTACCGCAAGCCAGCCGACGCGACGGCCTCTCAAAGTCTGGATTTGTTATCCCGGACGCCGGAAAACAAACCCAGATCGGAGTGAAAGTCCTTTCGCGACAAAGGCTTGCGCGAAACCTTGTTTTCTTCGATGGCCTTGGGCCACGTCCGGCTGCTGGCGCATTGACAGGCGTGGGGGAACACAGCGTTGTTATCCGCCGGCTTGGAAAATAAATGTCGATTCATAAAATAATCTTTATAAATCAATGACTTGCATGCTTGATTGTTTTCTGGGGGAAGTTCTTCGCCTGCGAAGACCTGATTGCGCGTGATAAAGGCCGGCCCGGACGTGTTCCGTGCCAACGACGCGACCTTGAACCAGCCTGACGATCTGTCGTCTCACCTAAGGTGCTCTGGGACAAGAGATCATTGGCAGCGTGGAGGCTGCGCCAGCGGCCTTTTGAGGCGTGGCCAAGGCCTGCCGGGACGCAATGTGAGGCAGCGCAGTAACTGTTGACCCTTACGATGCAGGCATGAACAAGCCCCTGACCATTGCCTTGATCGCTCACGACCATAAGAAGGACGCCATGCTGCGCCTGGCCACCGCGCATCGGCCTTATCTGGCGCAGTGCAAGCTGATCGCCACGGGCACGACCGGAGGCCGCTTGATTTCGGAGTTAGGGCTCGAGGTCGAGCGCTTTCTCAGCGGCCCGCTCGGCGGCGACCTGCAGATCGGCGCCAGGCTCGCCGAGGGCCAGGTCGACGTGGTGATCTTCCTGCGTGACCCGATGACGCCGCAGCCGCATGAGCCCGACATCAATGCCCTGGTTCGGGCCTGCGACGTGCACGACGTGCCCTGCGCCACCAATGTTTCCAGCGCCCGCCTTTTGCTGGAGAGGCTCGCACAAAGCCAGGACAACTAGGTTTTATCCCGTTCGTCCCGTTCATCCATGTTTAAACCTGAATTCTGTTTTTTACATGGATGAACGGGATGAACGGGATGGATACAAACAGCCTGTTCGGCCTTGAAATTCGTGTCTTATCCTGTGCATCCTGTCTATCCATGTAGAAAACGAATTCAGGTTTTGAACATGGATAGACAGGATGCACAGGATGAATGCAAGGCGGGGGCGAGCGAGCGAGCCGTACCCAAACACCCAAGAACCCAGTAAAATGCGCGGTTCAGCCCCCTGAAGACGGCTGTTTCTTTTGCATACTTAACGGAGCCATCATGGGCAACAAGATCATTACCGAGGCCGATCGCAAGGCCACTCCCCGCCTCGCCGGCACCCCGGCGCGCACTGGCGGCGGCCAAAAGAGCAGCCTGGAGCGCGGCTCGCATACCCGTTCGAAGAAGAACGCCGGCAAGCGTCCTCACTCGGGTTGAGCTCGGGGCTTTCAAGCCCTGCGAACCCTGCAAACAGGCTCCTGCTTCGCGGCCGGAGCCTGTTGTCGTTTCTCCCCTTGCCTGATCAATCACCATGATCCGCATCACTGAACTCAAATTGCCGCTCAACCA
Source organism: Burkholderiaceae bacterium (assembly GCA_036500605.1). Taxonomy (GTDB): domain Bacteria; phylum Pseudomonadota; class Gammaproteobacteria; order Burkholderiales; family Burkholderiaceae_C; genus JAFALK01. Next base: position 26,396 of record DASYBU010000017.1, on the reverse strand, counting down.
TGCCGAGCATGAGTTGCGGCCCGCCGTGCTGGCCCGCTTGGGACTGAAGGACGCCGAACTGCTGTCCCTCAGCGTCTTCAAGCGCAGCTATGACGCGCGCAAGCGGACGGCGATCCAACTGATCTACACGCTCGATTGCGAGCTGGCCGCCGGTCTCGATGACGCTGTGTTGAAGCGTTATGCGGGCGACCACCACATCAAGCCCACGCCGGACACCGACTACAAGTTCGTCGGCCATGCGCCGGCGGATTTTTATGCGGCTCAGCGCCCGCGCCCTGTCGTCGTGGGCTTCGGCCCCTGCGGCCTTTTCGCCGCGCTGATCCTGGCGCAGATGGGCCTGCGGCCGATCGTGCTCGAGCGTGGCAAGCCGGTGCGCGAGCGGACCAAGGACACCTGGGGCCTGTGGCGGCAGAGCGAGTTGAACCCCGAGTCGAACGTGCAGTTCGGTGAGGGCGGGGCGGGCACCTTCTCGGACGGCAAGCTCTACAGCCAGATCTCCGATCCGCGCTTCCTGACGCGCAAGGTGCTGACCGAGTTCGTCAAGGCCGGCGCGCCCGAGGAGATCCTCTATGTGAGCAAGCCGCATATCGGCACCTTCCGGCTGGTCTCGATGATCATCAAGATGCGTGCCGACATCGAGGCGCTGGGCGGCGAGATCCGCTTCGAGCAGAAGGTGTCCGACATGCTGATCGAAGACGGTGCGGTGCGCGGATTGACGCTCGAATCGGGCGAGCAGCTCGCCGCCGATCACGTCGTCATTGCGCTGGGCCACAGCGCGCGCGACACCTTCACGATGCTGCATGAACGCGGCGTCCACATGGAGGCCAAGCCCTTCTCGATCGGCTACCGGATCGAGCATCCGCAGTCGCTGATCGATGCCGCGCGCTTCGGCCCCAATGCGGGCAACGAGATCCTCGGCGCCGCCGATTACAAGCTCGTGCACCACGCGAAGAATGGCCGCTCGGTCTACAGCTTCTGCATGTGCCCCGGCGGCACGGTGGTGGCGGCCACCAGCGAGCCGAACCGCGTGGTGACCAATGGCATGAGCCAGTATTCGCGCAACGAGCGCAATGCCAATGCCGGTATCGTCGTGGGCCTGACGCCTGAGGACTACCGCCAGGACGGCAAGACCGATGGCAGCCCCGTCAATCCGCTCGACGGCATGGCCTTCCAGCGCATCTGGGAAAGCCGCGCTTATGAGCTCGGCGAGGGCGGCTATCTGGCGCCCGGTGCGCTGGTCGGCGATTTCATCAAGCGTCAACGCAGCACGGCGTTAGGGAATGTCGAACCTTCGTACAAGCCTGGCGTGACGCTGACCGATTTGCAGCAGAAGGGCCGCGGCAGCCTGCCCGACTACTGCCTGGAGGCGATCCGCGAAGCGTTGCCGGCCTTCGAGCGGCAGATTCGCGGCTTCTCGATGCCCGACGCGGTGCTGACCGGCGTCGAGACGCGCACCTCTTCGCCGCTGCGCATCACGCGGGGCCGCGACTACCAAAGCCTCAATGTGCGCGGCCTCTACCCTGCCGGTGAAGGTGCGGGTTATGCAGGCGGCATCATGTCGGCCGGCGTGGACGGCATCGAGGTGGCCGAGGCGCTGGCGCGCTCGCTGCTGGGCGGCCAGGTCAGCCAGGCCTGACCCCTCAGCGGATCAGCGAAGGGTGCGCCCGTTCGCGGAAGAAGGCGTCCAGCCGCGCCGCGTAGCGCTGGCGTGATTCGAGCGACATCAGATGCTCCTGCGCCTGGCGCAGCATGGCGGCACCGGCCGGCGTGCCCAGGCGCTTGTCGATCTCGGTGATCGCGGCCAGGCCCCAGGGGTTGCGCGGGCAGGCCACACCGGCCACCACCAGATCGCCAGCGCCCTGGATCGGCACGCTTTGCAGCGCGCCGGTGAGCTTGCGGTCGAAGTCGGTGGTGTTCAGCACCAGCTCATACTCGATCGTGTAATCCACGCGTCCCAGCGCCATCATCGGCAGCAGCTTGCTGCCGAAGTCGCCACCTGAGTACAGCACCGGCGCCGGCTGGTTCGCGGGCTTGCGGGCCAGCATCGCGTCGAGCGTCGGCCCGTAGCTGCGCCCTTCGATCAGCCCGCCGTGCAGCGTCGGATCGGCGAGCAGGCGCGCCAGATCAACCTCGCCGGCCGCATTGCGGGGCAGGGCCGAGAGCTTGTCGCGGCGCACGATCAGCTGCGGCGGCGGCGACAGGACCGAGTTGGTGAAGTAAGCCTGCTCCTCGCGCTCCGGCGTGCGCACGGCCGTGGGCAGGCAGACGGTTTCGCCGGCCATCAGCAACTGCATGCCGCGCCGCGGATTGGCCTGCACAAGATGGTGCTGGACCTCGGGCCACTGCGTGCGCATGAAGGCCACCATCATGTCGTTCAGACGCTCATTGCGCTGGCGCTCGTCGACGGCGGGCTCATGGGCCGAGAGCCAGGTGATGGACTCGACGGTCACGCCGGCCTGAGGCGCCTGCGCCACGGACGCGCAGGCCGCAAGCAGCAAGGCGGCGGCAAGGCTCGGGCGGAGGAGTGCGTGCATGACAGAGGTGATTCGGCAGTGCCTGAGCCAAGCATAGCGGCAGGCACGGGCCTGCGACGTCTCAGCCCTGCATCATCTCGATCAGCTCCTTCAGGAACTCGAGCGCCTCCTCCGGCGTGGCAAAGTAATACTCGCCGCCGAGATCGGCCGAGTCGCCTTCGGGCCCGACATGCACGACGCTCCAGCCCTGGGCCCCGCCGTCGATGGCGCAGATGCCGAAGCTGCCCGGCGCCAGCTCGCGCGTCGAGCCGCTGGTGACGAAAATGTCTTTCCCCAGGTGGGAGTGATACCGTTTCACGTTTTGATGAAGAGGGGACTCTGGAAATGAAAGCAATCTGGAACGGCGTGGTGATCGCCGAGAGCGATGACACCGTGGTCGTGGAAGGGAACCACTACTTCCCCGAGGCGAGCCTGAAGCGCGAGTACACCAGCTTCAGCAACCACCGCAGCAGCTGCGCGTGGAAAGGCCAGGCGAGCTACTTTAGCCTGCTGGTCAATGGCGAGATGAATCCCGACGCGGTCTGGTACTACCCCGATCCGCTGCCGGCCGCGGCCGAGATCAAGGGGCGGGTGGCGTTCTGGAAGGGCGTGCAGGTCGTTGAGTGATCGGTGGCTAGACACGCTGGCTGATGCGCTGGTTAATGCGTTGGCTAATGCGCCGGCTATGCGCTCGCTAACGCGGCCATAGCGCCCACAGGCGCAGCGGCTGCTTCATCTTGCCCGCCTGCTCCTCGGCCTCGCGGCCCCAGCCCCAGAAATAGTCGATGCGTACCGCGCCGGTGATGGCGCTGCCGGTGTCCTGGGCCATGGCGAGTCGGCGCAGCGGCGTGTCGGTGCGCGGCAAGGTGGTGTCGAGCCAGACCGGCGTGCCGAAGGGGATGCTGGCCTTGTCGACGGCCACCGATCGCATCGGCGTCAGCGGCACGCCCTGGCCGCCGCGCGGGCCCAGTTCGGTGTCGGGCAGCGGCTCCTCGCGGAAGAACACATAGCGCGGGTTGGCCCATAACAGCTCATTCAAGCGGCCTGGGTTGAGCCGCGCCCATTCGCGGATCGAGATCCACGAGGCCTCGCGCAGCTCGCCGCGTTCAACCAGCAGTTTGCCGATCGATTGGTAGGGCTGGTCGTTGTGGCCGGCAAAGGCCAGGCGCACCAGGCGCGTGCTGCCATTGCGCTCGGTCAGGCTGAGCCGGCCCGAGCCCTGGACCTGCATGACGGCCAGTTCGATCGGATCGCTCACGTAGGCAATCGGCTTCTGCCGCGCGGCCTGCTCGGTGGCGATCTGCTGGCGTGTGAAATACGGTTTGCGCTGGGCCAGGTCGCCGGGCGCCGCCAGCACGGGCACCTGATACGGCCCTTGCGGAGCGCGCGAGCCCTCGAGTTGCGGCTCGAAATAGCCGGTCGCCAGGCCGGTCGCGTTGCCGTCGTTGCTCTCCACGCGATAGGGGCGCAGATGCTGCATCAGCCAGAGCGTGGCTTCGGTGTCGCTGACCGGTGATTGCAGGGCGGCCTGCGCGCACAGCAGCGTCCAGCCGGGGGCGGGGCGGGCGCAGGAGCGCAGCAGCACGGGCCAGATTTCGGTGGCGCGGTCCTCGCCCCAGCCGGGCAGTTCGCGCCAATCGGCCTCGATCCAACGGGCGCCGTCGCGCTGGATCACCTTGCGTGGGGTTTCGGCGTTAAGGGCATCGGGGCTCGGCGTCCTGACCGGTGCAGTCACCGGTGCCGGCTCGGGCGGCGCCAGCTGTGTCGCGCACCCGCCGAGCAAACCTAGAATCAGCGCAAGTTGGAGGAACCTCATGCTGTTGCTGGTGCTGGAAGCCCTGTCGGCCCTCGGGCTGTTCTTGTTCATCATCTGGTGGACGATGTTCTCCGGCAGGAAGCGCGGAGAACGAGGCGGCGAGCGCCGCGACGATGAATGATCAATGGAGCGCGCTGCTGTCCGAGAGAGCGAACTCGGGCACTTCGGCGTAGAAGACTTCGGCATCCTCGGTCACGCACAGGAAGCGCCCGCGCATGCTGCCTTGCGGCGTCTCGATCTGCGCCCAGGAGCTGTACTCGAACTGCTGGCCCGGCGCCAGCAAGGGCTGGTGGCCCACCACGGCCAGGCCGTCGACCGATTGCATCTTGCCGCGTGCATCGAAGATGCGCCAATGGCGGCCGATCAGCTGCGCGGTGACGTCGCCCGTATTGGCAATCGTCAGCGTGTAGCGATAGGCCCAGAGTCCGCGCTCGGGGCGCGTTTCTTCCGGCAGGGGTTGCACGCTCACGCGGCAAGTCAGTTCGGGCTTGGCCATGGCGAGATTATGCTTCCTGGATGTCTACGCTACACATTCCAGAAGATGGCTGCCCACGCTGCAAGTGGGTCGGCGCAGCGGCGGGTGACGCTGAATATCTGCGTTATCACGATGAGGAATGGGGCTTTCCCGTGATGGACGACAAGCGTCTGTTCGAGAAGCTCTGCCTCGAAGGCTTTCAGTCGGGCCTGTCGTGGCGCACGATCCTGAACAAGCGGCCGGCGTTTCGCGCGGCCTTCGCGGGCTTTGATTTCAGGAAGGTCGCGCGCTTCGATGAAAGCGACGTGGAGCGGCTGTTGCAGGACGCCGGCATCGTCCGCCATCGCGGCAAGATCGAGGCGGCGATCAACAATGCGAAAGCCTGCGTGGAGCTGATCAAGGAAGAAGGCTCGCTGGCCGCCTACGTCTGGCGCTTCGAGCCCAAGGCGCTGAAAGTGCCCGAGTACGCGGCCGAAACCGAGGCTTCCAAGGCGCTCTCCAAGGACCTGAAAAAACGCGGCTGGAAGTTCGTCGGGCCGACAACCATGCATGCCTTCATGCAGTCAATGGGCATGGTCAACGATCACTCAATCGGCTGCATAACGCGCAATTCAGTGGCAGACGCGCTCGGGGCTTTCAAGCGCCCCAAGTAAAATTTAGGCATGAGCACCAAGCCCACCTACCGCATCGCCCCCAGCATCCTCTCGGCCGACTTCGCCCGCCTGGGCGAGGAAGTGCGCCAGGTGCTGGCCGACGGCGCCGACTGGATCCACTTCGACGTGATGGACAACCATTACGTGCCGAACCTGACCTTCGGCCCGATGATCTGCGAGGCGCTGCGCAAGCACGCCGTCAAGCCCGACGGCACGCCGGCGTCGATCGACGTTCACCTGATGGTGCAGCCGGTTGATGCGCTCGCGGTGGCCTTTGCCAAGGCCGGCGCCGACCTGGTGAGCTTCCACCCCGATGCCTCGCAGCATGTGGACCGCACGCTGCAACTGATCAAGGCCGAGGGCAAGCAGGCCGGCCTCGTGTTCAACCCGGCGATGCCGCTTGATGTGCTCGAGTGGGTGATCGACAAGGTCGACCTCGTGCTGATCATGAGCGTGAATCCCGGCTTCGGCGGGCAGAGCTTCATTCCGTCGGCACTGCGCAAGCTCGAAGCGGCGCGCAAGATCATCGACAAGAGCGGCCGCGACATCCGCCTGGAGATCGACGGCGGCGTCAAGGTCGACAACATCCGCCAGATCGCCGATGCGGGCGCCGACACCTTCGTCGCGGGCTCGGCCATCTTCGGCAAGCCCGACTACAAGGCGGTGATCGACGCGATGCGCGCTGAGCTCGCCAAGTAATGCCTTCGGTCCTCTTCGTCTGCCTCGGCAACATCTGCCGCTCCCCGATGGCCGAGATGGTGCTCAAGGCGCGCCGGCCCGAATTCACGCTGATCCGCTCGGCCGGCACCAGTGCGGTTGGCGGCTCGATGGATGCGCGCGCCGCCGCCACGCTTGAGCGAGCCGGCATCAAGGCCGACCGGAAGTTCCGCTCACGCCAGGTTGAAGCCGCTGATTTCGAGCGGTATGACCTGATCGTGGCGATGGACAGCCGCAACTTCGCCGATCTTGTAGAGCTGCGCCCGCCCGGCGCAAAAGCCGAGCTGCGCCTGCTGCTGGATTTTGCGCCTGGTTGCGAGGGCCAGGATGTACCGGATCCCTATTACGGTCCGATCGCTGGGTTCGAACGCGCATTGGCGCTGATCACTCGCGCCGTCGATAGTTTGGCGCAGAGCGGGGCCTAAGCATGAGCGTTCCCGGTGATGTCGAGCTGCTGAATCTGCTGTCACGTCTGGAACATGAAATCGCGGATGCCTTGGAGTCGCAGTGGCTGGACTTCAAGCCCTGGGAGGGGGCCAAGGAGGCAATGAAGACAGCCGTGGAGTACGCCGTGTGTTTTGCAAACGCACAGGGTGGTGTCGTGGTGTTTGGCGTGGCCGATAGGGTATGCGGGCGCAGCGCGGCAATACATGGTGTGGGTGCCATCGACTTGGACGTGCTGCGGCGCGGACTCTACGATGGCACTTCACCCGCGCTGAGTGTCGAAGTGTCGTTGCTTGGGGTGCCTGAAGGCACAGGGCAACTGCTGGTGTTACGGGTGCGAGAAGGTGTCCATAAGCCCTATGGAACGTCTGCGGGTTTGTTCAAACAGAGAGAGGGCAAGAACTGCATGCCCTTGGATCCGCAGGCGTTCAATCTAACTCGCATTCGTGCGGGCGCCGTGGACTGGAGTGGTGCTGCGGCTGAGGGCGTCTCTTTCAACGATCTGGACCTGGTGCAGATTGAGCGTGCGCGCAATGTGCTGCGCGCACGCGACCCCAGTTCTGGTTTGCTGGAACTGCCGGAGGCGGATTTCCTGGCTGGACTTGAAGCCGTCCGTGACGGGCGCGTTACTCACACGGGCCTGCTGCTATTTGCCCGGCGTGAAGTGCTGGCTGCGAAGTGCCCGCAAGCGCAGTTCCATTACGTGTTGCTGCGTGACGAAACCACAGTGGCTCGCAACGACATCGATCGCATGCCGCTGCTCGAAATCGTGGAGCGCGTGGATCAGATATTCCAGGGGCCGCTCAACCCGGAAGAAGAGCTCTCATTGGGCTTGTTCAAGATGAGGATTCCCCAGTTTCCGCTGGAGGCAGTGCGGGAAAGCGTCCTGAATGCGCTGACTCATCGTGACTACACCGACCCCGGCGAGGTCCTGTTGCGACACTCGGCCGATGAGTTGGGTGTCACCAGTCCGGGCGGGTTTATTGGCGGCATCACCGCCGACAACATCCTTCGGCACGAACCGAGGGCGCGCAATCGCACGCTGGCGAATGCATTCGTGAAGTTGCGTCTGGTCGAATCTTCGGGAGTGGGGCGTCGCCGCATCTATCGCTCGGCGCTTGTCTATGGCAAACAACGGCCGACCTATAGCGCGTCAGCTGAATCGGTCACGCTGCGCATCTTCAATCGGGGTGCGCATCCGGCGCTGGCGCGACTGGTCTCGGAATTGGACGCTCGAGGAGCTCCCGTGACGTTAGATCACCTTCTGGTTTTGGATCATTTGCTTGCCACCGACTATGTCGATGTGGCAACCGCTGCATTGGCGCTACAGCTCTCGCGAGAAGAAGCGCGCCGTGTATTGGAAATAATGGCATCAGCGCAGATTCGATTGCTGGAGCGGCGCGGCCACACAAATACGGCGACCTACCACTTGGCCAAGGAAGTCGGAACTCAACTCAAGGGGAGAGCTTCCTATACCCGCACCCGAGGCCTTGATCCCGTGCGCTACGCAGAGATGGCTCGCGAGTACCTGCGTGATCATGGCAGCATCGCCAACTCCGAACTGCGTGATCTGCTTCGTCTGGGCGAGTCGGCATCCGCCATGGTCGGCGCGTCCAAGTTGCTGGCGCGCTGGTCTGGCGTAGATGGGTTCTTGGTCCCCGAGGGGAGTGGGAAACTGCGACGCTACCGTCTGAAGCAAGATACTTAGCGGCTTGCTTAATTTGGGTGTGCTGGAGGAAAACACCATATAAATCAGTCGCTTGCTTGATTAGCTTGCTTAGCAGACGATGCGTGGCAATGCCATCGGGCACTCGCTAGAGATTCTTATGGTTTGTGTTGGCTACAATTGACGTTTACGTAAACGTAAATCAAAAAAGGAGACGCGCCATGAACCTGCCCGGTCTGAATTTCCAACTCGGCGAAGACATCGACGCCCTGCGAGATGCCGTCAACGCCTTCGCCCAGGCCGAGATCGCGCCACGTGCCGCCGAGATCGATCGCAGTGATCAGTTCCCGATGGACCTGTGGCGCAAGATGGGCGATCTGGGCATCCTGGGCGTGACCGTGGCCGAGGAATTCGGCGGCGCGAACATGGGCTATCTGGCCCATATGGTGGCGATGGAAGAAGTCAGCCGCGCCAGCGCTTCGGTCGGCCTGTCCTACGGCGCGCACAGCAATCTCTGCGTCAACCAGATCAACCGCAACGGCAACGAGGCTCAGAAGAAGAAGTATCTGCCCAAGCTGATCAGCGGCGAGCATGTGGGCGCGCTGGCGATGAGCGAGCCGGGCGCCGGCTCCGACGTGATCAGCATGAAGCTGAAGGCCGAAGACAAAGGCGGCTACTACCTGCTCAACGGCACCAAGATGTGGATCACCAACGGCCCCGATGCCGACACCCTGGTGGTCTACGCCAAGAGCGAACCCGAGCTCGGCGCGCGCGGTGTCACGGCCTTCCTGATCGAGAAGGGCATGCCCGGCTTCAGCATTGCGCAAAAGCTCGACAAGCTCGGCATGCGCGGCTCGCACACCGGCGAGCTGGTGTTCCAGAACGTGGAGGTGCCGGCCGAGAACGTGCTGGGCGGCCTCAACAACGGCGCCAAGGTGCTGATGAGCGGGCTCGACTACGAGCGCGCCGTGCTGACCGGCGGCCCGCTGGGCATCATGCAATCGGTGATGGACAACGTGATCCCGTACATCCATGACCGCAAGCAGTTCGGCCTGAGCATCGGCGAGTTCCAGCTCATCCAGGGCAAGGTGGCCGACATGTACACCGTGCTGCAGGCCGCGCGCTCCTTCGCATACACGGTAGCCAAGAATCTTGACCTCCTTGGCGTCGGCCACGTGCGCCAGGTCCGCAAGGACTGCGCCTCGGTGATCCTCTGGACCGCCGAGAAAGCCACCTGGATGGCCGGCGAAGGCGTGCAGATCTTCGGCGGCAACGGCTACATCAACGAGTACCCGCTGGGCCGCCTGTGGCGCGACGCCAAGCTGTACGAAATCGGCGCCGGCACGAGCGAAATCCGCCGCATGCTGATCGGCCGGGAGCTGTTTGCGGAGACGATGTAAGCAATTTCCGGAACGCAGAGATCGCGAAGGGACGCAAAGGGCGCGGAGAATATGGGTACGTCATTGAGGGCTTTGCGGACTCTGCGTCCCTCTGCGGCCTCTGCGTTCCTGAAGCTGATCTCTTGAAACTGGATTTTGATGAACACCGAACTGCAAGACCTGCTCGACAACAACCGCCGCTGGGCGGACAAGACCGAAGCCGCGGAACCCGGCTTCTTCTCGCGCCTGCTCAAGCAGCAGACGCCGCAATACCTGTGGATCGGCTGTGCCGACAGCCGCGTGCCGGCCAATGAGCTGGTCGATCTGCTGCCGGGCGAGCTGTTCGTCCATCGCAATGTGGCGAACGTGGTCGTCCATTCGGATCTGAACGCCCTGTCGGTCATGCAGTTCGCGGTCGACATGCTCAAGGTGCGCCACATCATCATCGTCGGCCACAGCAATTGCGGCGGCGTGATCGCGGCGCTGCATGACCGGCGCGTCGGCCTCGCCGACAACTGGCTGCGCCATGTGCAGGACGTGCGCAACGCCCATCAGGAATGGCTCGACAGCCTGCCCGCCGAAAAGCGCGTCAACGCGCTGTGCGAACTGAACGTGCTGGAGCAGGCGCGCAACGCCTGCCAGACCACGGTCGTGCAGGACGCCTGGGCGCGCGAGCAGACCATCGTCGTGCACGGCTGGGTCTACGGCCTGCACAACGGTCTCTTGCAGGATCTGCAAATCACGGCGGGCAGCGCCGATGAGGTCGCACCGGCCTACTCCCGCGCCTTGTCCGCATTGAAATCGCGTTACTGAGCCGGCAAGGTCCAGCCATGTTCCCGCAGAAGCTGACCGATCCGCGCGCCTTCGAGATCGCGCAGGCCCTGCTCGGCGGCTTCAACCGGCATTACCGGCTCTTCCGCGCCACCAGCGCCGAGGCCAAGAAGCGCTTCGAACGGGCCGATTGGCATGGCCAGCAGCGCGCCCAGCGCGAGCGCATCGAGTTCTACGACACGCGCGTTGACGAGGCCGTGATCCTGCTCGAAGAGCGCTTCCAGACCAGCAGCCTGCCGATGGAGGTGTGGCAGCAGGTCAAGCTGCACTACATCGGGCTCCTGGTCGATCACCACCAGCCCGAGCTGGCCGAGACTTTCTTCAACTCGGTCTGCACGCGCATCCTGCACCACAGCTACTTCCACAACGATTTCATCTTTGTGCGGCCGGCCGTCTCGACCGAATACATCGAGAACGAGGAGCCCGCCGCCACCCCGACCTACCGCGCCTACTACCCGACGCGCGAGAACCTTCGCGAGACGCTGAGCCGCGTGATCACCAACTTCCAGCTCGAGCTTGAGTTCGAAGACCTGGGCCGCGATGTCGACTGGTGGCTGGCCGCGCTGCTCGCGCAGATGGGCGACTACCGCTGGCGCACCAACTTCCAGATCCAGGTGCTGAGCTCGCTGTTCTTCCGCAACAAGGGCGCGTATGTGGTGGGCAAGATCATCAACGGCTTCACCGAGACGCCTTTCGCGCTGCCGATTCTGCACAAGGTCGACGGCGAGCTGCTCCACATCGATGCCGCCCTGTTCGGCGAAGACGACTTGCTGATCCTGTTCAGCTTTGCACGCGCCTACTTCATGGTCGACACCGAAGTGCCCAGCGCCTGCGTGGCCTTCCTGCGCTCGATGATGCCGCGCAAGCCGCGCAGCGAGATCTACTCGGCCATCGGCCTGCAGAAGCAGGGCAAGAACCTGTTCTACCGCGATTTCCTCTATCACCTGCGGCATTCATCGGACAAGTTCCGCATCGCGCCGGGCATCAAGGGCATGGTGATGCTGGTGTTCGACCTGCCCTCGTTCCCGTTTGTGTTCAAGCTGATCAAGGATTTCTATCCGCCACAGAAAGACACCTCGCGCGAGCTCATCCAGAGCAAGTACCTGCTGGTGAAGCAGCATGACCGCGTGGGCCGCATGGCCGACACGCTCGAGTACACGATGGTCGCTTTCCCGCGCCACCGCTTCGAGGATGAGCTGATCGCCGAGATCAAGCATTTCTGCCCGAGCCTGCTCGAAGAACGCGGCGAGGACATCGTGCTGCGCCATGCCTACATCGAGCGCCGCATGGTGCCGCTCAACATCTTCCTGCAAGAGGCCACGCCCGAGCAGATCGAGCATGCGGTGGTCGAGTACGGCAACGCGATCAAGGATCTGGTCTCGGCCAATATCTTCCCCGGCGACATGCTGTGGAAGAACTTCGGCGTGACGCGCCACGGCAAGGTCGTGTTCTACGACTACGACGAGATCGAATACATGACCGACTGCAACTTCCGCGTCGTGCCCGCAGCGCGCAACGAGGAAGAGGAAATGTCCGGCGAGATCTGGTACAGGGTCGGCCCGCGCGACGTCTTCCCCGAGACCTTCGGGCCTTTCCTGCTCGGCCATCCCGGCGTGCGCGAGCCCTTTATGCGCCGCCATGCCGATCTGCTCGATCCGGCCTTCTGGCAAGCCCACAAAGCGCGCATACAAGCCGGACATGTGCATGATGTGTTCCCGTACGAGGAGCACAAACGCTTTGGCGCGCACGCTGCGTCTGAACCCCATCTTCCCGTCGTCGATTCCGAACGCGACGACCTTCCTGTTCAGTAAGCAAAAAGGAGTTTGATATGAGTGATTCCATCGTCATCGTTTCCGCCGCTCGCACGCCCATCGGCGGCCTGCTCGGCGACTTCGCCGGCCTCTCGGCCTGGGAGCTTGGCGCCGTGGCCATCAAGGCAGCCGTCGAACGCTCGGGCGTGCCGGCCGATTCCATCGAAGAAGCGCTGATCGGCAACTGCCTGATGGCGGGCCAGGGCCAGGCCCCGGCGCGCCAGGCCGTGCTGAAGGCGGGCTTGCCGCAGTCGGTCGGTGCGGTCACGCTCTCGAAGATGTGCGGCGCCGGCATGCGTGCCACCATGTTTGCGCACGACGCCTTGAAGGCCGAAAGCGCCGACATCCTGATTGCCGGCGGCATGGAGTCGATGACCAACGCCCCGCACCTGATGTTCGCTCGCAAGGGCGTGAAATACGGCGCCGCGCAGATGTACGACCACATGGCGCTGGACGGCCTCGAAGACGCCTACGAACGCGGCAAGGCGATGGGTGTTTTTGCCGAACAATGCGTGAGCAAGTACGAGTTCACGCGTGAAGCGCAGGACGCCTTCGCGATCGCCTCCACGCAGCGCGCCAAGCGTGCCAATGAAGACGGCAGCTTCCACTGGGAGATCGCGCCGGTCACGGTCAGCGGCCGTGGTGGCGACACCCTTTTCGACAAGGACGAGCAGCCCTTCAAGGCCAAGCTCGACAAGATCGCCGGTCTCAAGCCCGCGTTCAAGAAGGACGGCACCATCACTGCTGCCACGTCCTCGTCGATCAGCGATGGCGCTGCCGCGCTGGTGCTGATGCGTGAATCGACCGCAAAGAAAATGGGCCTGCAGCCGATCGCTCGTATCGTCGGCACGGCTGTGCACGCCAACGCGCCGGAGTGGTTCACCACGGCTCCGGTCGGCGCCATCAACAAGCTGCTGGCCAAGAACGGCTGGGACGCCAAGAGCGTCGACCTGTGGGAAGTCAACGAAGCCTTTGCCGCCGTCACGATGGCTGCGATGGCCGAGTTCAAGCTGCCGCACGAGATCGTCAACGTCAACGGCGGCGCGGTCGCGCTGGGCCACCCGATCGGCGCTTCCGGCGCGCGCATCATCGTCACGCTGCTGGGCGCGCTGCGCCATCGCGGCCTGAAGCGCGGCGTGGCTGCGCTTTGCATCGGCGGTGGTGAAGCGACCGCGATGGGCGTGGAAATCCTCGGATGAGCGCCGTCTTCGTCCTCGGCGCCTCACGCGGCATCGGCCTTGAATATGTGCGCCAGTACCGCGAGGCCGGCGCCAAGGTCTTGGCCACGGCGCGCAAGGATGAAGATCTGGCCCGCCTGCGCGAGCTCGGCGCCACGGCGCTGAAGCTCGACGTTGGCGATGCCGCGAGCGTCTCCGGTCTGGCCTGGCAGGTCGACGGCTGGGCTTTTGACGTCGTCGTGATCAACGCCGGCGTCAACAGCCGCAGCAACGGGCTCGAGCCGCCGACGGAAGCTGATTTCGACTGGGTCATGCGCACGAATGTACTGGGCCCGATGCGCGTGATTCCGCAGTTGGCAGATGCCTTGGCACCGAGCGCGCGGCTCGCCGTGATCAGCTCGCGCATGGGCAGCATCGGCGCTCGCACGGCGCCTAACGATTGGCTTTATCGCGCCTCCAAGGCGGCGGTCAATTCCGTCTTGAAAGATGTCTCGCTCGCCCTCGAAGGCCGCGCGGTCTGCGTGAGCTTCCACCCCGGCTGGGTCCGCACCGACATGGGCGGCAGCGGCGCCGACATCGACGTGAAGACCAGCGTGGCCGGCATGCGCAGCGTGCTGGCGAGCTTGAAGCCGGAGCACAACGGCGGGTACTTCAATTACGACGGGCAGAAATTGCCGTGGTGATCAAGCGCCGCTGACTCAAGCAAAGCAACGAGTTCTTATCCTGTGCATCCTGTCTATCCATGTTCAAACCTGAATTCTGTTTTTACATGGATGAACAGGATGCACAGGATGAATGCAAAACTCATCCGGCAACTGATCCAAGAATCTGAGCAAACACCATGCTTCTCAACGAAGACCACCGCGCCGTCCAGGACGCCGTCCGCGCTTTCGTCCAGGCCGAGATCGCCCCGCATGCCGCCACCTGGGACAAGACCCATCACTTTCCCGCCGAGCAACTGAAGGGCCTGGCCCAGCTCGGCTGCTACGGCGTGGCCGTGCCGCCCGAATGGGACGGCGCGGGCCTGGACTATCTGGCGCTGTCGCTGATTCTTGAAGAGATCGGCGCGGGCGACGGCGGCACGTCGACGGTCGTCAGCGTCAACAACTGCCCCGTCTGCTCGATCCTGATGAGCTTTGCCAATGACGCTCAGAAAGAGCGTTATCTCAAACCTCTCGCGCGCGGCGACATGCTCGGCGCCTTCTGCCTGACCGAGCCGCATGTGGGCTCGGAGGCGGGCGGCCTGCGCACAACAGCTGTCAGGGAAGGTGACAGTTATGTCCTGAACGGCGTCAAGCAGTTCATCACCAGCGGCAAGTACGGCGATGTGGCCATCGTGATGGCCGTGACCGACAAGGCGGCGGGCAAGAAGGGCATCAGCGCCTTCATCGTGCCGACCAGCACGCCTGGCTATGTGGTGGCTCGCATCGAAGAGAAGATGGGCCAGCACAGCAGCGACACGGCCCAGATCCTGTTCGAGAACTGCCGCATACCGGCCGAGAGCCTGATCGGCGCGGAAGGCCAGGGTCTCAAGATCGCGCTGTCGGGCCTGGAAGGCGGGCGCATCGGCATCGCCTCACAGGCGGTGGGCATGGCGCGGGCGGCCTTCGAGGCGGCGCTCAAGTACAGCCATGAGCGCGAGACCTTCGGCCAGACCATCTTCAAGCACCAGGCCGTGCAGTTCAAGCTGGCCGACATGGCGACCCAGATCGAGGCGGCGCGCCAGCTGATCCATCACGCCGCGAGCTTGAAGGATGCGGGTCAACCCTGCTTGAAAGAGGCCGCGATGGCGAAGCTCTTCGCGACCGAGATGGCCGAGCGCGTGTGTTCCGAAGCGATACAGATTCACGGTGGCTACGGCTATTTGAGCGATTTTCCGGTCGAACGGATTTACCGCGATGTGAGAGTGTGTCAAATCTACGAAGGAACCTCGGAAGTGCAAAGAATTTTGATCGGGCGAGCCCTGGCTTGAAGCGCTGAGGCAAGGTCTGCTAAGGTGCTTGCCCATGACAAGTGCCACCGACCTCGAACAGGAAAACGCCGAACTGCGCCGCCAGCTCGACGAATTGCTGCGCGAGGCCCGGTCGAACGAGGGCAAGATGCGCCGCTTCGAGCGGCTCGAACATCGGCTGATCGGCGCGCGTTCCTTTGTCGAACTGCTGCATCTGCTGCTCGGCGACTACAAGCAGGAGTTCGGTCTTGAAGCGCTGGGCCTGACCCTGGTCGACCGCGACAACGAAGCCGCGCAGGTACTGGCCGATGAACTCAACGAAGACGGGCTGCTGCAATCGCTGCAACTGATCCCCGGCGCTTCCTCGCTGGAAGCGCTGCACGGCGAGGCGCGCCGCCCCTGGCTCGGGCCTTTTGATGCGCAGGCGCACGGCCAGTTCTTCGGCCCGCGCGCCGGCCTGATCACTTCGGTGGCGCTGCTGCCCTTGCGCCGCCATGACGAGCTGATCGGCAGCCTGCATTTCGGCAGCGCCGATCCTCAGCGTTATGAGCCCGGCACGGCGACCGATCTGCTCGAGCGGCTCGGCGGCATCGTCGGCGTGTGCCTGGACAACGCGCTCAACCAGGAGCGGCTCAAGATGGCCGGCCTGACCGACGCGCTGACCGGCGTGCACAACCGCCGCTACTTCGATCACCGCTGCCAGATCGAGGTCGCGCAGGCCCGCCGCCACCAGCACGCGCTGGCCTGCATGTTCCTCGACATCGACGGCTTCAAGCGCATCAACGACACCTTCGGCCACCAGCTCGGCGACGAAGTGCTGCGCGCCGTGGGCAACACGATCCAGGCTTGCCTGCGCACGGGCGACACGATCGCGCGTTACGGCGGCGAGGAGTTCATCGCGCTGCTGCCGCGCGCCAGCCGCAGCCATGTCCGCGAGATCGCGGAGCGCATCCGCGCCGCGGTCGCCGCGCAGCCCTTGGCCAGCGGCGTGAGCGCGACGATCTCGATCGGCTTGTCGATGCTGCCCGGCGATGCCGATGGCCGCGGCTCGGCTGAACTCGCTGCCGAGTTGATCCGGCATGCCGATGAGGCTCTGTACCTCGCCAAACACCAAGGCAGAAACCAAGTCGTCTGCGCCGCTTGATTGTTGGCCCCTCGCTCACGGGTACGTGAGCGGTCCCCCGAGGGGACGCCGATCCATGCCGGGAATGCCCGTCATGGACATCGGCTCAAGTCCTCCTAGGGGCGGCCCGTCGAAGGACTTGAGCACAATCCGTCTCATCGCATTTCAGGATGAGTTAAGCCATGTGCCGAAACATCAAGACCTTGTTCAACTTCGAGCCGCCGGCCACCGAGCTTGAGATTCGTGATGCCTCGCTGCAGTTCGTGCGCAAGCTGAGCGGTTTCGCCGTGCCTTCCAAGGGCAACGAAGCCGCCTTCAACCAAGCCGTCGAAGATGTAGCCGCTGCGGCGCGTGTGTTGATGCGCAGCATGCAGACCACCGCGGTTCCGAAGGACCGCGAGGTCGAGGCCGCGAAAGCCAAGGAGAGGTCCCGCCCGCGCTTTGGATCGTCACCATGATTGCTGTGAAACGCTGGGTCAAGGACAACCGCGGCTTCCTCATCTTCCTGGTCTGCTTCGGCCTGATGCGCGGCGCGGTCGCGGACTGGAACCCGATTCCCTCCGGCTCGATGCGTCCCACGCTGCTGGAAGGCGATGTGGTGCTGGTCAACCGCGTGGCCTACGACCTCAAGCTGCCGCTGACGGACGTGATCCTGGCGCGCCTCGGTGATCCGCAGCGCGGCGATGTGGTCACCTTCTTCTCACCGCGCGACGGCACGCGGCTGATCAAGCGCGTGGTCGGCCTGCCCGGCGATGTGGTCGAGATGCGCGATGAGCGGCTCTACATCAACGGCCAGGCGCAGCAGTACAGCGGCGCGCAAAGCATCCGCGAGCAGCTGATCTTTGGCCAGCAGGTCGAGGGCCTGAGCGCGACCGAGCATCTGATCGCCGGCCGCGACCATCGCGTGCAGGTGCTGCCCGCCGTCAATGCGCGGCGCACCTTCAAGCCGCTGACCGTGCCTGCGGGCCAGTACTTCATGCTGGGCGACAACCGCGACAACAGCGAAGACTCGCGCTACATCGGCTTCGTGCCGCGCGACAAGCTGATCGGCCGAGCGCACCATGTGCTCGTTTCTGCCGACATCCTCGAGCATTGGCAACCGCGCTTCGGACGCTTCGTGGCCGAGATCATCTGAACAAAATCCAATTCAGTTTTGAACAGGATGAACAGGATGTACAGGATAAGACCAACACGTTTTGGTATTTATCCTGTACATCCTGTACATCCTGTACATCCTGTTCATCCATGTAAAAAACGTCTTCTGAATTTCTTCAAAGCCCGCCCTCGGTCAGCTTCGCCGGATCGAGCAACTTCTCCAGTTCAGCCCGCGACAAGCCGCTGTCCTGCTCGGCCACATCAATGATCGGCAGACCTTCCTTGTAAGCGCGCTTCGCAATCGCCGCGGCCTTCAGATAACCGATGCGCGAATTGAGCGCAGTCACCAGGATCGGATTGCGAGCCAGTGCCTTCTGCAGACCGGCTTCGTTGACGGTGAACGTGGCGATCGCGCGCTCACCCAGCAGCGTGCTCACGCGCGCCAGCAGATGCAGGCTGTCCAGCAGGTTGCGCGCCACCAGCGGCAGCATCACGTTGAGCTCGAAATTGCCGCTCTGCCCGGCAATCGTGATTGCCGCGTCATGCCCGATCACCTGCGCCGCCGCCATCGTCACGGCCTCGGGGATCACGGGGTTGACCTTGCCCGGCATGATGCTCGAGCCCGGCTGCAAGGCTTCCAGCTCGATCTCGGCCAGGCCGGCCAGCGGCCCCGAGTTCATCCAGCGCAGATCGTTGGCGATCTTCATCAGGCTCACCGCCAGGCCCTTGAGCGCGCCGGACAAAGCCACCGCCGCGTCCTGCGAGCCCATCGCCGCGAAGAAGTTCGGCGCGGGCGTGAAGCGCAGGCCGGTCAGCGTGGAAAGCTCCTCGCAGAAGCGCGCCGCGAACTGCGGATGCGCGTTGATGCCCGTGCCCACCGCCGTGCCGCCTTGCGCCAGCGCCTGGATGCGCGGCTGCAAGCCTTGCAGCTGCGCGATCTGCGCCTCGATCTGCGCGGCCCAGCCGCCCAGTGTTTGCGAAAGGCGCACCGGCATCGCGTCCATCAGATGCGTGCGGCCGGTCTTCACATGATGGCCGTCGCTGGCCGACTTGGCGTGGATCGCGGCCACCAGCGATTGCAGCGCCGGCAGCAGTTCGCGATGCAGGGCCAGCGCCGCGCCGATGTGCAGCGCGGAAGGGATCGAATCGTTGCTGCTCTGGCCGGCGTTCACGTGATCGTTCGCGCTAACGGGCTGATTCAGCTGACGCGAAGCAAGCGTGGCCAACACTTCGTTGGCGTTCATATTGCTGCTCGTGCCCGAGCCGGTCTGGAACACGTCGACCGGGAAATGGCGCATCAGTGACGCATCGGTTTCAAGCTGCACGCAGGCATCGCCGATGGCCACGCCGAACTCGGGCGCCAACTGACCTAACGCGACATTCGCGCGGGCCGCAGCCGCCTTGACGAGCAGCAGGGCGCGGATGAAGCGCTCGGGCATCGGGCCGCCGATGCCGTCGAAATTGAGCAGCGCGCGCTGGGTCTGCGCGGCGTAGAGCGCATCGGCGGGCAGCGTCATCTCGCCCATGCTGTCTTTTTCGACTCGACTTGCGGTCATCGGGGCACCTCCTTGATCAAGCTCGCTTCATCCTCGCCTGAT
Source organism: Burkholderiaceae bacterium (assembly GCA_036500605.1). Lineage (GTDB taxonomy): Bacteria > Pseudomonadota > Gammaproteobacteria > Burkholderiales > Burkholderiaceae_C > JAFALK01. Next base: position 7,146 of record DASYBU010000017.1, on the reverse strand, counting down.
CCTCGCATAAACACGATTGCATCGTCCCCGGTGTTGGCGTTACCGTGCGCAGATGCTTGAGTCCGCCTTCCCCGACCGCGCGGCGCCCGCTTCTTCCCTGATGCGCGCGCCGATCCAGTTCTACTTCGACTTCTCGTCGCCGTATTCCTACATCGCTTCCGAGTGGATCGAGGCCGTCGCGGCTCGCCACGGCCGGCGCGTGCAATGGCACGCCGTGCTGCTGGGCGTGCTGTTCCAGACGGCCGAGCTCAAGCCGCTGACCTCGCACCCGGTCAAGCGCGAGTACGCCTTGCGCGATTTCGAGCGCTCGTCGCGCTTCGCCGGTCTGCCCTTCCGCCAACCCGATGCCTTCCCCATTGCCACACAGAACGCGGCGCGCGTGTTCTGGTGGCTCAACGACGAGAAGGACCAGGCCCAAGCCGTGGCCTGGGCTCGCGCCAGCATGCGCGCCTACTTCACGCGCAACGTCAACCTCTCGGACCCGGCCCAGCTCAAGGGCTTGGCCGAAGAATGCGGCCTCAACGGCGCGGCCGCCGAAGCGATCTGGAGCGACCCGCACTGGAAGAACCGCCTCAAGCGCGCCAACGACGACGCCCTGCTCGCCGGCGTGTTCGGCGCGCCCTATTTCATCGTCGACGGCGAACCCTTCTGGGGCAATGACCGGCAGGCACAGATCGAGCAGTGGTTGGTGTCGGGGCCGTTCAAGGGCCTGGCTTAGCTTCAATACTCGCTCGCCAGCACCACCCGATTCCGCCCCTGCGCCTTCGCCTGATACAACGCCAGATCGGCCTGCGCCAGCCACTGTGCCGGCGAGCCGCCCTGCGTGGCCTGCACGCAGACCAGGCCCATCGACAGCGTGACGTGATCCGCGAGCGGCGATTTCGGGTGCGCCAGCGCCGCGTTGCGCATGCCCTGGGCCAGGCGCTGGGCCACGGCCATCGCGCCTTCCTGGTCGGTGCCCGGCAGCAGCAGCACGAACTCTTCGCCGCCGTAGCGGGCCGCCAGATCGCTGGGGCGCGCGGCGCACTGGCGCAGGACGCCGGCGATGGCCTGCAGGCAGGTGTCGCCAGCGGGGTGGCCGTAGTGGTCGTTGAACAGCTTGAAGTGATCGACGTCGACGATCAGCAGGCTCATCGGCTCCTTGGAACGCAACGCGCGGCGCCATTCGTCTTCGAGGCGCTGCATCAGCAGGCGGCGGTTGCCCAGCTCGGTCAGCGCGTCGGTGGTCGAGAGGCGCATCAGCTGCTCGTTGGCGTGCTTGAGCTCGATCTCGTAGCGCTTGCGCTCGGTGATGTCGGTCAGCACCACCACCATCATGCGGCCTTCCATGCTCATGACTTCGGCCAGCGCCAGCTGCACGGTCAGCTCGCGGCCGCTCTTGTGCAGCACGGGGAACTCGCGCTGCTGGCCCAGCATCTCGCGGTCCTCGCGCGCCAGATACAGGCGCAGGAAGCTGGTGATGGCGGTGCGCATGTCGAAGTCGACCAGCATCACCACATCCTGGTCGAGCAGTTCGTGCTCGGCATAACCGAGCATTCGCTCGGTGGCGAGGTTGGCACTGCGGATCCGGTTGTGGGCGTCGAGCGTGAGGATGGACACGCCGGCCGTGCCGATGATGGCTTGCAGCTGGGCCTGGCTGGCGGCCAGCGCGCGCTCCTTCGAGACCAGCTCGCTCACGTCGGTGCGCATGCTCACCATCGCGCCGGTCGGCGTGCGGCGCTCGTGGATGCGCACCCAGCGCCCGTCGAGACGGCTCTGCAGCCAGGGCTGGCCGGGCGCAGCGCGGTGGGCGAGCCGCTCGCGCACCCAGTCGTCCTCGCGGCCCAGCGCCATCGGGATGTCGCCCTTGCTGGCGGCCAGGCGCAGCAGCGGCTCGTAGCCCATGCCGGGCTGCCAAGCGGCGCCGCTGCCGGGAAAGCTGCTGCGATAGGCCTCGTTGATCAGCACCAGGCGGTCCTCGGCGTCGAACAGCGCAAAGCCTTCCTCGAGCGATTCGATGCTCTCGCGCAGCCGCTCGGCCTCGGCGCGGCAATGGCGGGCGCGGCGCGCCATGAGCACGGCGACGGCGGCAGCCACCAAGGCGGCCACAGCGGCGGTGAGAAGGGCCAGCAAAGTGGCGAGCATGGGGAAGATCTGCGGTGCGATCGGCGGGGTGGGCGGATTCTTGCGGAACCCACCCACCCGCCTATCCGGGCAAATACCAGTACCCGCTAAAATCAGCCGTTACGCCTAACCCGTCCCCTCCCACCACCGCCGCAGAACAGGATCCCGCGCCATGTCCGCATTGCCCGCCGCCGCTCCCGCCTCTACCTCCCTGATGGCCAACGCCATTCGCGCTCTCGCGATGGATGCTGTCCAGCAGGCCAATTCGGGCCATCCGGGCGCGCCGATGGGCATGGCCGATATCGCCGTGGCGCTGTGGGGCCGCCACCTGAGCCACAACCCGGTCAACCCGCTGTGGGCCAACCGCGACCGCTTCGTGCTCTCGAACGGCCACGGCTCGATGCTGATCTACGCGCTGCTGCACCTGACCGGCTACGCGCTGCCGATCGAAGAGCTGAAGAACTTCCGCCAGATGCACAGCAAGACCCCGGGCCACCCCGAAGTGGGCATCACCCCCGGCATCGAAACCACCACCGGCCCGCTCGGCCAGGGCATCAGCAATGCCGTCGGCATGGCGCTGGCGGAGCGCCTGTTGGCGCGCGACTTCAACCGCGACAAGCACAACATCGTTGACCACCACACCTATGTGTTCTTCGGCGACGGCTGCCTGATGGAAGGCATCAGCCACGAAGCCTGCGCGCTGGCTGGCGCCTGGAAGCTCAACAAGCTGATCGGCATCTACGACGACAACGGTATCTCGATCGACGGCAAGGTCGCGCCCTGGTTCGTGGACGACAGCGCCAAGCGCTTCGAGGCCTACGGCTGGAACGTGATCGGCCCGGTCGACGGCCATGACGTCGAAGCGATGGACGCGGCCATCGCCAAGGCCAAGCAAAGCACCGACAAGCCCAGTTTCATCATCGCCAAGACCACCATCGGCAAGGGCTCGCCCAACCGCGCCGGCACCTCGAAGGCCCACGGCGAAGCGCTCGGTAACGACGAAATCAAGCTGACCCGCGAAGCGCTGGGCTGGGCCTATGCGCCGTTTGAAGTGCCGGCCGAGGTCTACAGCGCCTGGGACGCCAAGGCCAAGGGCGCCGAGCGCGAAGCCGCGTGGGAAGAGCGTTTCGACGCCTACTCGGAAGCCCACCCGGAACTGGCCGCCGAGTTCGCCCGCCGCATGGCCGGCGTGCTGCCCGCCAACTACGCGCAGATCGCGGTCGATGCCGTCATCAAGGCGCAGACCGAAGCCCAGACCGTGGCCAGCCGCAAGGCCAGCCAACTGGCGCTGGAAGACTTCACCGCCGCGCTGCCCGAACTGCTGGCCGGCAGCGCCGACCTGACCGGCTCGAACCTGACCAACACCAAGAGCACGCCGCCGCTGCGCTTTGACGGCACGACGCCGAACGACGGCCGCCACATCAACTACGGCGTGCGCGAATTCGGCATGGCCGGCGTGATGAACGGCGTCGCGCTGCATGGCGGTTTCATCCCCTACGGCGGCACTTTCCTGACCTTCAGCGACTACAGCCGCAACGCGATCCGCATGGCCGCGCTGATGAAGCTGCGTGTCATCCACGTCTTCACGCACGATTCCATCGGCCTCGGCGAAGACGGCCCGACGCACCAGTCGATCGAGCATGTCTCCAGCCTGCGCCTGATCCCCGGCCTCGACGTCTGGCGTCCGGCCGACACGACCGAAACTGTGGTCGCGTGGACGATGGCCATCGGCAATGCGCAGCGCCCGAGCGCGCTGGCCCTGTCGCGCCAGAACCTGCCCTACCTGCCCAAGATCGCGCTCGACGAGATCACCAAGGGCGGCTATGTGCTGAGCGAGCCGAGCAACGTCGGCGTGAAGACCAAGAAGGCGCAAGCCGTCATCATGGCCACCGGCTCCGAAGTGCACCTGGCGATGCGCGCGCAGGAAATGCTGGCGCTCGACGGCATCGGCGTGCGCGTGGTCTCCATGCCCTCGACCAATGTGTTCGACCGCCAGGACACGGCCTACAAGGCCTCGGTGCTGCCCGAAGGCGTGCCGCGCATTGCGGTTGAAGCCGGCGTCAGCGATTTCTGGTGGAAGTACCGCTGCGCCGCGGTCGTGGGCATCGACACCTACGGCGAATCGGCCCCGGCGCCGGAGCTGTTCAAGCACTTCGGCCTGACGCCCGAGAACGTGGCCGACACGGTGCGCGTGGCGGTGGGCGCGGCGCGTTTGAAGAAGTCCAAGCGCTGACTCCCGGCTCATGTGCCTTCTGAGGGGCGGCCATAATCGGCCGCCTTTCAGAGGGAGCAATCATGAGTCTCGTTTCGCGTTGCGGGGTGGCGCTGGCGCTGGCGGTCTTGCTGACGAGCTGGGCCGGCCTGGCTTACGCGATGGAACCCGTGCCCGATCGCCCGGCCGAACTCCCGTTGCGGCATCTGGCCTGCCGTCAATCGTCGAAGCTGACCTCGCTGAAGGCCGCGGCGCTGGACACCGACGGGGCGCGCTTGCTGAGAGCCTGCGCCTGACCTTCAAGCCGGGTTCGGCTCGGTCGTCTTGCCATGACGGGCCCGATACGCCGCTTGCCATGTCCCAGCCGTCGGGAGACGCCTCCAAAGTCCTGGCCTATTTCCGCTTGGAAGCCCTGCTCGGGAGGTCGGGCCTCGAATACCTGGCATCAGCAGCTCTCCCGCTATTCGCCGGCCGGTTGAGGCACCGCAAGTGAATCTGCACTGTGGCGTCGCTCTGACATGTCTGCGCGGAGCCTGCGAGGGGCATCGTCGATAAAGTGCGGGTGTCTGGGATGTCTCGCGGCGCGCTCGGTCTCGATACCCGATACCGCCTCTTAAGGAAGAGCAGGAAGACCATGAATTGCAATTGGAAAGCGGGCTTGGCACTGTGTCTGGCCGCATTGACCTACGCCGGAGCGGCTCAGGCCCAGGAGGCGACCGACCTGCGCTGCATGACCCGCCCGGAGAAGCTGCCCAAGTACCCGCAGCGCGATCAGGAAAAGGGCCTGAGCGCGACCTTCCGCGTGCAGATGAACTTCACCCGACCCGACCGGGCGCCCGAGGTCAATTTCCTGTTCCTGAGCGGCTCGCAGGCCATGCAGGACGAGGTCGAAGCCTATGCGGCGGGGCTGCGCCTGCCTTGTCTGCCGCCGGGGCGAACGATCTCCATCGTCCAGGACTACAGCTTCAAGACCAAGATCGCGGAGGCCGAGGTCGGTGAAGCCGTCGCCCTGCGGAACAACTCCAGCCGGCACAGCGAATTGGCCAGTTGCCTGCGCACTGCGCCGCGGAGAATTTCGCCGATGATCGATCAGCAGACGGGCAGCATGATCAAGAAGAAGCAGTCCGGCAATGTGCTGGTCCAGGTTCGCTTCATGCGTGGCGACGGGCCTCCGGAGGTCAGGGTTCTCTATGATTCGGGCCCGCATTCGTTCACGAATGACGTGCTCGAAACGCTGTCGGAGTACCGCATTCCCTGCATGCACGAGGGCGATGAGCCGTACGAATTCCAGCAGCAGTTCTCGCTCAACGACGGCAACCAGACCGACCACGCTTTCAACGACGCCGGTCTGGTCAGTTTCCTCAAAGCTGTGAAGAACGTCGATGCCAAGCATGTCAATTTCCAGCTCGACACGATGGCTTGCCCTTTCAAGGTGGTCTGGAAGATGTACATGCCGGCGATGCCCAACGATGTGCGCGAAGTGGGCCGACCCAATCCGAACCGGGCCGCATTCCTGAACTGGCTTGAGGGCTTGAGCCTGAACCTGGGCAAGGAAACCTTCGAGCAGTTGCTCGGTCAGAGCATGGTGATCACCGTGCCCTGCGGCAGCATCGAGCTCTGAGAACCAGCGCCGGGCTTGCCGGTTGATCCTGCCCTGTAACGCCCAGCAGTTATCCTTGAGGTTTTGCCGCCCGGCGCTGGGCTCAGTTCAGCAGGCGGGCGGCCCGCAGCAGCAGTTTTTTCTATCCTCGCTGGAGACATACCCATGACCATCAAAATCGGCATCAACGGCTTCGGTCGCATCGGACGCATGGTGTTCCGTGCCGCCGTCCAGAACTTCAAGGACATCGAGATCGTTGGCATCAACGACCTGCTCGAGCCCGACTACCTCGCCTACATGCTCAAGTACGACAGCGTGCATGGCCGCTTTGAAGGCGATGTGGCCGTGGACGGCAACACGCTCGTGGTCAACGGCAAGAAGATCCGCCTGACGGCGGTGAGGGACCCGGCCGAGCTGAAGTGGGGCGAGGTCGGCGCCGACATCGTCGTCGAAAGCACGGGCCTCTTCCTCGACAAGGCCGGTGGCGAGAAGCACCTGACCGCGGGCGCCAAGAAGGTCATCATGAGCGCGCCGTCGAAGGACGACACGCCGATGTTCGTCTACGGCGTCAACCACAAGAGCTACGCTGGCCAGACCATCATCTCGAACGCTTCGTGCACGACCAACTGCCTGGCCCCGATCGCCAAGGTGATGAACGACAAGTGGGGCATCAAGCGCGGCCTGATGACCACCGTGCACGCCACCACCGCCACCCAGAAGACGGTCGACGGCCCGAGCAACAAGGACTGGCGCGGCGGCCGCGGCATTCTCGAGAACATCATTCCGTCGAGCACGGGTGCCGCCAAGGCAGTGGGCGTGGTGATTCCGGAGCTCAACAAGAAACTCACCGGCATGTCATTCCGCGTACCGACGTCGGATGTGTCTGTGGTCGATCTCACCGCGGAACTGGAAAAACCCGCCTCCTATGCGGAAATCTGCGCGGAGATGAAGGCGCAGAGCGAAGGCGCACTGAAAGGCATCCTCGGCTACACCGAGGACAAGGTCGTGGCTACCGACTTCCGCGGCGATGCGCGCACCTCGATCTTCGACGCCGACGCAGGCATCGCGCTGGACGGCACGTTCGTCAAGCTGGTTTCTTGGTACGACAACGAATGGGGCTACTCGAACAAGTGCCTGGAAATGGTCCGCGTGGTGGCGAAGTAGGAGCTCGAGCCATGGCTGTGCTGCGCATGGCGGACCTGGATCTCAAGGGCAAGCGCCTGCTGATCCG